>NZ_JBRFVF010000009.1:0-149151 GCF_052950715.1 Citrobacter sp. VF227 | reverse complement strand
ATTAAACTTCGTAATGAATTACGTATGTTCACTCAGAGACTTGGTATTCATTTTTCGTCTTGCGACGTTAAGAATCCGTATCTTCGAGTGCCCACACAGATTGTCTGATAAATTGTTAAAGAGCAGTTGCGACGCGCTTTAGCGCTCTGTCGCGAGGTGGCGTATATTACGCTTTCCTCTTTCAGAGTCAACCCTCATTTTCAGGTTTTTCTCTTCAACCGGACCGGCTGTTTGTGTGAAGTGATTCACATCCGCCGTGTCGATGGAGGCGCATTATAGGGAGTTTCCTGCAGCCCGCAACCCTTAAATGACAGAAAAATGACTGAGTGCTGCATTCCACAGCAAAACCCCGCTTTATACCCATTTACACACAGAGTTATCCACAATCGTAAGAAGATTAGCGGCCACCATCGCTGAAAAGTAGAAAAACAGATAAGGAAATCTCTATTCTCTATATAGAAAGAAATTCGCGCTACGTTATATAAAAGAAGAAAAGTACAGGTAGCCTATGCCCCATAGCCCTACCACCTTTGAATTACATACCCCATCAGGCGATAATACCCGTACAAACCGTGATTCCAGGACCGTGATGAGACACTCTCTGCAACGTACTGCTATACGCAAACGCCCGATGAAGCTCGGCACCACCGTGATCCTCATGGTCAGTGCGGTACTCTTCTCTGTGCTGCTTGTCGTTCATCTGATTTATTTCTCGCAAATAAGTAATATGACGCGCGATGCGCTAGCTGATAAAGCGCTTGCTGTCGCACGAACGCTGGCGAATTCTCCAGAAATCCGTCAGGGGCTAATGAAGAAGCCCGAAGAAAGTGGCATTCAGGAGATTGCCCAGGCGGTGAATAAGAGCAATGACTTTTTGTTCATTGTAGTCACCGATATGCAGAGCATTCGTTACTCCCATCCCGAAGCGCAACGAATTGGCCAGCCGTTTAAAGGTGATGACATTTTGCTGGCCCTGCAAGGCAAAGAGAATGTGGCTATTAATCGCGGGTTCCTGGCACAAGCCCTGCGTGTTTTCACCCCAATCTATGACGAGCATCACCGACAAATTGGCGTCGTGGCGATCGGTCTTGAGCTAAGCAGAGTTGCTGAACAGATCAATAACAGTCGCGGTAGCATCATCTGGTCCATCTTATTTGGTGTACTGGTTGGGCTACTCGGCACATGGATATTCGTTAAAGTCCTCAAGCGCATTCTGTTTGGCCTGGAACCTTATGAAATATCCAATCTGTTCGAACAACGCCAGGCGATGTTGCATTCTATAAAGGAAGGCGTCATTGCCGTTGACGAGTGCGGTGAGGTAACGCTGATAAACCAGGCGGCGCAGGAGCTACTGGATTACCACAAATCGCAAGACGATGCTCAGCTCTCTACGCTCAGCCACGCGTGGTCACAGGTGGTCGATTTTTCACAGGTACTACATGATGGTACGCCGCGTCGCGATGAAGAGATCATGGTGAAGGATCGACTACTCTTGATAAACACAGTTCCGGTGCTCAGCAACGGTAAAATCATCGGGGCCATTTCAACCTTCAGAGACAAAACTGAAGTCCGAAAACTGATGCAGCGTCTGGACGGTATGGTTAACTATGCCGACGCACTTCGTGAACGATCCCACGAATTTATGAATAAATTGCACGTGATTCTGGGATTATTGCATCTGAAAAGTTATAAGCAGCTTGAAAATTATATCCTGAAGACCGCGAACAATTATCAAGAAGAGATTGGCTCGCTGTTAGGAAAAATTAAATCCCCGGTGATCGCAGGATTTTTACTCAGTAAGATTAATCGCACATCTGATTTAGGCCATAGCCTGGTGATCAGCAATGAAAGCCAGTTGCCGGAAAACAGCAACGAAGATCAGGTGGCAGTGCTGATTACCGTTCTGGGGAATTTAATTGAAAACGCCCTGGAAGCGCTAGGTCAAGAACCTGGGGGCGAGATCAGCGTATCCTTGCATTATCGACACGGCTGGTTGCATTGCGAAGTGAATGACGATGGTCCGGGGATCGCCCCCGAACACATTGAGCACATCTTTGAGAAGGGCGTTTCGTCAAAAGGAACCGAACGGGGCGTTGGTTTAGCGCTTGTTAAACAACAGGTTGAAAACGTTGGCGGCAATATTTCCGTCGAGTCTGAACCTGGGATCTTCACCCAATTTTTTGTACAGTTACCGTGGAATGGTGAGAGGGCCAGCAGATGATCAATGTCTTAATTGTCGATGACGATGCAATGGTAGCGGAATTAAACCGTCGTTATGTTGCACAACTCTCCGGGTTTCATTGCTGCGGCACAGCCTCCACGCTGGAGAAAGCGAAAGAGATAATCTTTCATAGCGGTAATCATATCGACCTGATTTTGCTTGATATTTATATGCAAAAAGAAAACGGTCTGGATCTGTTGCCCGTTCTGCACAGCGAAGGTTGCAAGTGTGATGTTATTGTCATCTCTTCCGCCGCTGACGCAACGACTATCAAAGACTCCCTTCACTATGGTGTCGTTGACTACCTGATCAAACCTTTTCAGGCATCCCGTTTTGAAGAAGCGCTTACCGGGTGGTTACAAAAGAAAAACGAAATGGAAAAGCATCAGTACTATGAACAGTCTGAGCTTGACCAGTTGATTCATGGAAGTTCCTCTAATGAGCAGGAAGCGCGGCGCTTACCTAAAGGGTTAACGCCACAAACGTTACGCACGCTGTGTCAGTGGATTGATGAGCATCAGGATCAGGAGTTCTCCACCGATGAGCTGGCTAACGAGGTTAATATCTCGCGCGTCTCATGCCGTAAATATCTTATCTGGCTCGTCAATTGTCACATATTATTTACCAGCATCCATTATGGCGTAACCGGTAGACCGGTTTATCGTTACCGCGTTCAGGCTGAGCACTACTCATTGCTTAAACAATATTGCCAATAAAAACATATTGGGATTATTTGTTATTTGAAAGTAACAATTATTAAAATAATGAAAAATCCCTATTTTGCTGACTCATGCTGCAGAATTATAAATTTGCGTTAGATCAAATGTATTTGTATCCAGCATGTTAAATGTATTATTTTAATATTGATTAACGTCACACTGTTTTTAATTTCAAAATCGCTAACAAAAGTTAATTAAGTATTATCTAACTCGCAGAGTGTGTATTTTTACCCATAAAGGATTAGTCTGAAATTAACCAGACATACAAAATCTAGACTGGTAGCAATGGAGACCATGCTACGTACCATGGACACCGTACATATTTGTGAGCAAGTAAAAGTATCCGCACGCCAACCTCATTACATCATGAAATGGCGCGAGCGTGATCACATAAATAATCTACTCACCCATTTTGTCGGTGGTTCACGTAATAGCGGAAAACGCAAAACAGATAAATTACAGCGTCAACCGCAGCTCTCCACACCCAGCCCTGCTTCCCATCGCCTGAGGATACTTTCCTCTGATCAACACCACAGAAAAAAGCCAAATATCACCATAATTTTAAGAAAACATTCTAGCAAGACATTTGAACATTAATCGCAAATACGGACATATCGAATACTGACCATTTTTTGATGCCTATTCCGGCAAAAAAGAATGTGGCACAGATCCATTTTTCAAAAAATTGACTGGGTTTTTCGCGAGGGTAAATAAAATGTTATTTAGTATACAACTTCTCATAATATTAATATGTTTGTTTTATGGTGCCAGAAAGGGCGGTATCGCGCTGGGTTTATTAGGCGGTATCGGCCTGGTCATTCTGGTTTTCGTTTTCCATCTTCAGCCGGGTAAACCGCCTGTAGATGTCATGCTGGTTATTATTGCCGTGGTCGCCGCATCGGCAACCTTGCAAGCCTCCGGTGGCCTTGACGTTATGCTGCAAATTGCTGAAAAGCTGCTGCGCCGTAACCCAAAATACGTTTCCATCGTCGCCCCGTTCGTGACCTGCACCCTGACGATTCTCTGTGGTACAGGCCACGTGGTATACACCATCCTGCCAATCATTTATGACGTTGCCATTAAGAACAATATTCGCCCGGAACGTCCGATGGCGGCGAGCTCTATCGGTGCGCAGATGGGGATTATCGCCAGCCCTGTTTCCGTAGCCGTTGTTTCACTGGTCGCCATGCTGGGTAACGTAACGTTTGAAGGCAAGCATCTCGAATTCCTCGACCTGCTCAGCATCACCATCCCGTCTACCCTGTTGGGTATCCTGGCGATCGGTATCTTCAGCTGGTTTCGTGGTAAAGATCTGGATAAAGATGAAGAGTTCCAGAAGTTTATTTCCGTACCTGAAAACCACAACTACGTTTATGGCGATACCGCCACGCTGTTAGACAAAAAGCTGCCGAAAAGCAACTGGCTGGCCATGTGGATCTTCCTTGCCGCTATCGCCGTTGTTGCCGTGCTCGGCGCGTTCTCTGAACTGCGTCCTACCTTCAGTGGCAAACCGCTGTCAATGGTACTGGTCATCCAGATGTTCATGCTACTGACCGGTGCACTGATTATTATCCTGACGAAGACTAATCCCGCTTCAATATCTAAAAACGAAGTCTTCCGTTCCGGTATGATCGCGATTGTGGCGGTGTACGGTATTGCCTGGATGGCAGAAACCATGTTCGGCGCGCACATGGCAGAAATCGAAGGTGTGCTGGGCAACATGGTGAAAGAGTATCCGTGGGCCTATGCAATTGTTCTGCTGCTGGTATCTAAATTTGTAAACTCTCAGGCAGCGGCGCTGGCGGCGATTGTTCCGGTCGCGCTGGCAATTGGGGTCGATCCAGCATACATCGTGGCTTCCGCTCCGGCATGTTACGGTTACTACATTCTGCCGACTTACCCAAGCGATCTGGCGGCAATTCAGTTTGACCGTTCCGGCACTACCCACATTGGCCGCTTCGTTATCAACCACAGTTTCATTCTGCCTGGTTTGATCGGCGTAAGCGTATCCTGTGTCTTTGGTTGGATCTTCGCCGCAATGTACGGTTTCCTGTAATTACAGTTCGCGTGCCGTCCGTTTTGGTACGGCACGCCACCGTTAAGACGCAGAGAATTTTAAAATTCCTGAGAAAAATGAAAAGGCTGGAAGCAAATGTCAAAAGTTGAATTCACTTACCAGGCGGCTTTCCCACTGGGGGAAGACAAAACTGAGTACTACCTGCTGACATCCGATCACGTCAGCGTTGGCGAGTTTGAAGGCGAAACAATCCTGAAAGTAGCTCCTGAAGCACTTACGCTACTGGCCCAACAAGCCTTCCACGACGCCTCCTTCATGCTCCGCCCTGAACACCAACAGCAAGTCGCCTCAATCCTCCATGATCCCGAAGCCAGCGAAAACGATAAGTATGTCGCGCTGCAGTTCCTGAGAAACTCCGAAATCGCCGCCAAAGGCGTGTTGCCAACCTGCCAGGACACCGGTACGGCCATTATCATGGGGAAAAAAGGTCAGCGTGTCTGGACCGGTGGCGGCGACGAAGCGGCACTCTCTAAAGGCGTATTTAATACCTATATTGAAGATAACCTGCGCTACTCGCAAAACGCGGCGCTGGATATGTACAAAGAAGTGAATACTGGCACCAACCTGCCCGCACAAATCGATCTGTACAGCGTGGACGGCGACGAATACAAATTCCTGTGCGTAGCCAAAGGCGGCGGTTCAGCGAACAAAACCTATCTGTATCAGGAAACCAAAGCGCTGCTGACTCCCGGCAAACTGAAAAACTTCCTGGTGGAGAAAATGCGTACGCTGGGTACTGCAGCTTGCCCGCCGTATCATATTGCATTTGTCATTGGCGGCACGTCAGCGGAAAGCACCCTGAAAACGGTGAAGCTGGCCAGCACACACTACTATGACGCACTGCCAACTGAAGGTAATGCGCACGGCCAGGCGTTCCGCGATCTGCAACTGGAACAGGAACTGCTGGAAGAAGCGCAGAAACTCGGCCTCGGAGCCCAGTTTGGCGGGAAATACTTCGCGCACGATATCCGCGTGATCCGCCTGCCTCGCCACGGCGCGTCCTGCCCGGTTGGTATGGGTGTCTCTTGCTCCGCAGATCGTAACATTAAGGCCAAGATTAACCGCGAAGGGATCTGGATTGAAAAACTGGAACACAATCCAGCTCAATACATTCCGGAATCCCTGCGCCAGGCAGGCGAAGGTGAAGTGGTCAAAGTTGACCTCAACCGCCCAATGAAAGAGATCCTTGCCCAGCTTTCTCAGTACCCGGTTTCTACTCGTCTGTCGCTGAGCGGCACTATCATTGTCGGTCGCGATATCGCCCACGCGAAGCTAAAAGAACGTATTGAGTCCGGCGAAGGCCTGCCACAGTACGTGAAAGATCACCCGATCTACTATGCGGGTCCGGCCAAAACCCCTGCGGGTTATCCGTCTGGCTCTTTAGGCCCAACCACTGCGGGTCGCATGGACTCCTATGTTGACCTGCTGCAGTCCCATGGCGGCAGCATGATCATGTTGGCGAAAGGTAACCGTAGCCAGCAGGTAACTGACGCCTGCCACAAACACGGCGGCTTCTACTTAGGCAGCATCGGTGGTCCGGCAGCGGTACTGGCGCAGCAGAGCATTAAGCATCTGGAATGCGTGGAATACCCGGAGCTGGGTATGGAAGCAATCTGGAAAATCGAAGTAGAAGATTTCCCGGCTTTCATCCTGGTCGATGACAAAGGCAACGATTTCTTCCAGCAAATCGTCAGCAAACAATGCGCTAACTGCGCGAAGTAAACCCATTCGGCCCGGCACTGGACTGACACCCGTTTTTTGGCGTCAGTCCAGTGATCCCCCCGGGCCTCCTTTATCCCCCCATTTACTGACCTTGAATTTTTGTTGCGCACAGGGAATAGTGACCTTTTCCATTACTTGTGAATTCGCAATGCTTCGTACCCTGAACGTCACAATCTTGCATACTGGCGCGCTGCTGCTGACGCTGATTCTTATCTACACCGGTATCTCAGCCTCGGAGAAGATCACCTGGCTGATGGAAGTCACGCCGGTCATTATTGTCGTCCCATTATTGCTGGCGACCAAAAAACAGTATCCGCTGACGCCATTGCTCTACACGCTCATTTTTTTGCACGCCATCATTCTGATGGTCGGCGGTATGTATACCTACGCCAAAGTTCCCGTCGGTTTTCAGGTTCAGGAATGGCTGGATCTCAGTCGTAACCCGTATGACAAGCTGGGTCACTTCTTCCAGGGGCTGGTACCTGCACTAGCGGCAAGAGAGATTTTAGTGCGCGGTAATCGCGTTCGTGGCCGCAAAATGCTGGCTTTTTTGGTCTGCTGCGTAGCGCTGGCGATTAGCGCGATGTATGAGCTGATCGAATGGTGGGCGGCACTGGCGATGGGCCAGGGAGCCGATGATTTTCTGGGTACGCAAGGCGACCCGTGGGATACCCAGTCGGATATGTTCTGCGCCCTGCTCGGCGCGCTAACGACGGTGCTCGTGCTGGCGGGCTGGCACAACAGACAGTTAAAAATCGCCGGATAGCGCTAACGCTTATCCGGCAATCTGCCCTACCCATTACGCGATTTGATAACCAGAATCGGCAAGGCGAACAGCAGCGTCAGAAAGTTCGCCATACTGACGGCGGTATCGTCAATCAATAACCCATAAACCAGCCACAAAACCAACCCGCACACAAACATCACATACATTAAACCGGAGATACCTTGGGTGTTGCGGGTGGTAATGACCTTAATCGCCTGCGGCAAAAAAGAGAGCGTCGTCAGCGTTGCCGCCAGATAGCCAATCCAGGAATGCCATTCCATAGCTACGCCTTCGCATCGCTGGCCACTACCACCGGTATCTCCGGGGTATTCGACTGCTTGACGGGCGACGGCACTTTTCGGTATTTATCCAGCAGGTGGATCTGAATCTTACGCAGCATATCGCCATTTAACCGGTAGTAACGGAAATAGAGCACCAGTGTCACAATGAAGAAGAGCGTCGGCAGCGCGATCATGATGAACTGCATGCCAAGAATGGTCTCAGCGGATTGCGTTGCATTCGGAACATAACCAATCAATCCCAGCACCACCGCAATAAAGAAAGCAGAAAACGCCGAGCCACCTTTGACCACCATCGTCTGCACGGCATAGGCAATACTCTCGCAGCGGACGTTAAACTTATACTCGCCGTAATCTACGGTGTCCGCCACCATAATCACCTGAAGTACCCAGAACAGTGCCGTACCAATGTTCAGAAGGATCCCTGCGGTAACAATCAGGAAAGTATTGTGGAATGCCCCCAGTGCCATAATCAGCAATACGCCTGCGCTCAGAACCGGCATAACCGAAGCGCCAGCCCACAGTATCCGGCGAGAAAGCGCCTTTGACAGACGGGGAAAGAGAATCAATGTCAGCAAGTTAGCCGCTCCGGCATAGGAGAGGTAGTATGGGAAAAGGTCAGCATCACCCACCACGTAGGTGAAGTAATAAATCGCAAAACCAGTAATGATATTGGACGCCACGTTGTAAGCCAGCGCCATACCCAGCAGGCAGGAAAGCTGATCGTTTTTGTAGATAAGCGCAAGGATTGATTTCAGCGTCAGCCGGGTGCTGTCTGCCGTGGCTTCGCTGTCAGAGGAATACACTTCGTGCACATTGCGCAAGGTTACGAGGGTAGAAACAATAAAAAATGCGATCAGCACCAGCGTAAACATCTGAAAACCGAACCCGCGATCCGCGCCGCCAACATAGTTTACAAAGGGTAGCGTCACGCCCGCGGTGACAAACCCTGCAAGGCTGGCGAAGAAACGAGGGAACGGCACCAGTTGTTCACGCTCGCGTTTATCCAGCGTAATCGTGGGGACCAGCGACCAGAATGGAATATCCATAATGGTGTAGGTCATCCCCCACAATATGTACGTCACACAAACAAAAACGATTTGCGCCGTCCCCTCAAACAGATGTGCGCTAAAAAGCAAAAACAGCACCAACGAGTTCGCCAGCGTACCGAGTAAGATCCAGGGTTTAAATTTTCCCCAACGCGACCGGGTGGCATTCACTATCCACCCCATCACCGGATCGTTAAACGCGTTCCATATTTTTGCCACCAGGAACAAAGTTCCGACGACGCCCACCGATAATCCCACCACGTCGGTGTAGTAATACATCAGGTACATGTACACGATACCGATAGCGAAATCCTTACCAAACGCGCCAAATCCGTAACTGAGTTTTGTAGTCAGAGAGATGCTCATAGGGTATCGGGTCGCTGTTACCAGCGCCCGCCTTCTGTAAGAGGAAACGTCAGACGTTAAACGCCGGATACTCTGCCCGGCGTGATTGTGTGTTAACGATGTAACCAGGCTGGCAGCCAGTCGCCATGGGAGGCGATTAGATCGTCCACCAGCGCATAAATCTCCTCAATTCCCAATACCGCGGCGGTATGCGGATCCATCATCGCCGCGTGATAAACGCGATCGCGATTTTCCGTCAGAATGGCTTCCGTTAGCAGGGTCTGAACATTGATATTGGTTTGCATCATGGCCGCCAAATGGGACGGGAGCGTCCCCACCTTCGTTGGCTGAATACCATTCGCATCAACCAGGCAAGCTACCTCCACGCAACAGCCTTGCGGCAGGTTATCGATCAGATGGTCATTACGAACGTTGCCATACACCACGCTTGGTTCACCAGTCCAGATAGCGTTCATGATAGTGCTGGCATATTCGCGCGACGGCTTAATATCGATCCGCGCCGCCGTTTTGTACTCTTCCAGCTCTTTATTCCAGTTCGCCACCTGTTCCACGCAGCGTTTAGGATATTCATCCAGTGGAACCTTGTAGCGTTCAATCAGATCTTCACGCCCCGGTTTAATAAACCACGGCGTATATTCCGCAAAGTGTTCCGATGACTCGGTGACGAAAAAGCCCAGTTTTTTGAACATTTCATAACGCACAATGTTCTGGCAACGGGTATTCCCATGAATATTCGGTTTCGGTGCCTGACCGGAATCATAAGCCGCCAACAGTTCCGGGTAGAGATCTACATAGCCCCCATCAGCCGTTTTACGCTCCAGCTCCAGATAAAACGCCATGTGGTTGATCCCGGCGCAACGATAACGTAGCGAAGCAGGATCAATATCCAGATCCCGCGCCAGCTCTTCCGCCGTGCCCTGTACTGAATGGCACAACCCAACCTGCTTGATATGCGGATAGCGCGCATACATTGCCCAGGTGTTCATCGCCATCGGGTTAACGTAGTTAAGCATGGTGGCCTGCGGGCAGACTTCCGTCATGTCCTCACAAATCTGCCATAAATGCGGGATAGTGCGCAGCGCACGCATGATGCCGCCCGGCCCCAGAGTGTCGGCAATCGTCTGCTCCAGACCATGACGTTTACACACCGTAAAATCGGTAACGGTACAGGGTTCATAGCCGCCAATCTGGAAAGCGACAACCACAAAATCAGCATCCTGCAATGCCGCTTTTTGATCGCTATAACAGGTGATATGCCCGGATGCACCCGCAGAATCCATCAGTTTACGCACAACAATGTGTGACTCTTCCAGACGTGTAGGATCGACATCCATCAAGGCGATATGCGCCGACTTCAACGCATCGCGATGAAAAACGTCCCCGAGGATATTTTTGACGAAAATCGTCGAACCGGCGCCGATAAAGGTAATTTTGGGTGCAGACATCATGACTCTCCAGAACAGTAGTGAACACGGTCATGGTGGCACGCCGCCCGGGTGAAAACCTCCGTTTTCCCTCATGAGCATTCCCAAAAACTCAGATCCTCTGTCAGCCGTGTGACGATCTGAGTTTTTGGGATTAAATCACCTAAAAAGCAGAGTATCCGGCCTGATAATCGGTCTACTATCATTCATAGCGACCGGTTTTGTGCCCCCCTTCGCGGTTTCTTTTCTGCGGATGAGACATGATTCTGATAATTCAGGAAATGGAGTGATGATGAGTACAGAGCCGATAGTCTTTCTCCCGCCCGACCCGCATATGTGTAATGGCGACGAAAAACAGACCCGCAGCCCGCTGTCGCTCTACTCTGAATATCAGCGGATGGATATTGAGCTGCGTTCACCGCATGCTATGCCTGCCAGCCACTGGCACGGTCAGGTGGAAGTCAACGTACCGTTTGACGGCGATGTGGAGTATTTGATCAACAACGAAGTCGTAAAGATAAAACAAGGACATATCACCCTATTCTGGGCCTGTACCCCACATCAACTCACCCGCCCCGGCAACTGCAAGCAGATGGCGATTTTCAGCTTACCGATGCATCTGTTTCTCTCCTGGCCACTGGATCGGGAGCTTATCAATCATGTTACCCATGGCATGGTCGTCAAATCGCTCGCGACCCAGCAACTCAGTACCTTTGAAGTGCTGCGCTGGCAGCAGGAAGCGAACAGCCCAAATGAGCAAATTCGCCAGTTGGCGATCGATGAAATCGGCCTGATGTTAAAGCGGTTTAGCCTTTCTGGATGGGAACCTATTCTGGTCAACAAAACCTCACGCACGCATAAAAATAGCGCCTCACGGCATGCCCAGTTTTACGTCAGCCAAATGTTGAGCTTTATTGCTGATAACTACGATCAGGCGCTTACCATCAACGACGTTGCGGAGCACGTGAAGCTCAATGCCAACTACGCGATGGGGATTTTCCAGCGCGTGATGCAACTCACCATGAAGCAGTACATCACCGCCATGCGGATCAATCACGTCCGCGCATTGCTTAGCGATACCGATAAAACCATTCTCGACGTCGCATTGACTGCCGGATTCCGATCCAGCAGCCGTTTTTATGACACCTTCAGCAAGTTTGTCGGCATGTCGCCGCAGCAGTACCGTAAACTGAGCCAGCAGCGTCGGCAAACAATGGCGGGTTGATATCATTCGCTGATATCAGTATCAGCCAAAAAAATATTCCCCCTGTCGATAAACGGCAGTGGAAAACCGACAACAAGTAAACGCAACATTTTGTTTAATAAAATAATAAAGTCAAATCAGACTATTTTTCACCCGCTTTACAGGCCATTTTGTCAGGATAATACTTGCCTACGTCACATTCATACGGTGTGTCTGCAATCCCTAAATTGCAACCTTCCCACAACCGGGTAAAAGATGATGAAAGTATTAATTGTTGAAAGTGAGTTTCTGCATCAGGACACCTGGGTCGGTAGCGCTGTCGAACGTCTGGCCGATGCTTTAAGCCGCCAAAATGTTACCGTCATTAAGTCCACCTCATTCGACGATGGTTATGCCATCCTCGCCGCAAATGAAGCCATTGATTGCCTGATGTTCAGCTATCAAATGGAACAACAAGACGAGCACCTGAATGTCAGGCAATTGATCGGTAAGCTCCACGAGCGCCAGCAAAACGTTCCTGTTTTCCTGCTGGGCGATCGGGAAAAGGCCACCGCGTCACTGGATCGCGACCTGCTGGAGCTTGTCGATGAATTCGCCTGGATTCTGGAGGACAGCGCTGACTTTATCGCTGGCCGCGCCATCGCAGCGATGACTCGCTATCGTCAGCAATTGTTACCGCCGCTGTTCAACGCCCTGATGAAATACAGTAATGTCCATGAGTATTCCTGGGCGGCTCCTGGTCACCAGGGCGGTGTCGGTTTCACCAAAACGCCTGCCGGTCGACTGTACCATGACTACTACGGTGAAAATCTGTTCCGTACCGACATGGGGATTGAACGTACCAATCTCGGTTCTTTACTCGACCATACTGGCGCATTTGGGGAAAGTGAAAAAAATGCTGCCCGCGTGTTCGGCGCCGATCGTTCCTGGTCCGTGGTGGTCGGGACTTCCGGCTCTAACCGCACCATCATGCAGGCTTGTATGACCGACAATGACGTCGTGGTGTTGGATCGTAACTGCCACAAATCTATCGAGCAGGGGCTGATCCTCACTGGGGCAAAACCGGTGTACATGGTACCGAGCCGCAACCGGTACGGCATTATCGGACCTATCTACCCGCAGGAAATGCAGCCTGAAACATTGCAGAAAAAAATCAGCGAAAGCCCGCTGACCAAAGGCAAGGCCGGGCAAAAACCGTCTTACAGCGTTGTGACCAACTGTACCTACGACGGTGTTTGCTACAACGCCAAAGAAGCGCAGGATCTGCTCGCGCAAACCAGCGATCGCATCCACTTCGATGAGGCCTGGTACGGTTATGCCCGCTTCAACCCAATTTATACCGATCACTACGCCATGCGTGGCGCGCCGGGCGATCACAACGGCCCTACCGTTTTTGCCACCCACTCGACCCACAAACTGCTGAATGCGCTCTCTCAGGCATCTTACATTCACGTCCGTGAAGGTCGTGGAGCCGTGAACTTCTCCCGCTTTAACCAGGCGTACATGATGCACGCCACCACTTCTCCGTTGTATGCCATCTGCGCATCAAACGACGTGGCGGTCTCCATGATGGACGGTAACAGCGGCCTGTCACTCACTCAGGAAGTGATCGACGAAGCGGTCGATTTCCGTCAGGCCATGGCAAGGTTGTACAAAGAATTCACCGCCGAAGGCGACTGGTTCTTCAAACCGTGGAACAAAGAAGTGGTAACCGATCCGCAGACCGGTAAAACCTATGACTTTGCCGACGCGCCAGCTACATTGCTGGCAACCGATCAGAATTGCTGGGTGATGCGTCCGGGTGAATCCTGGCACGGCTTTAAAGACCTGCCGGATAACTGGAGCATGCTGGACCCAATCAAAGTCAGCATTCTGGCTCCGGGGATGGGCGACGATGGCGAACTGGAAGAGAACGGCGTACCGGCAGCGCTGGTTACCGCCTGGCTTGGCCGCCACGGTATCGTGCCGACCCGTACCACCGACTTCCAGATTATGTTCCTGTTCTCCATGGGGATTACCCGTGGTAAATGGGGCACATTAATCAACACGTTGTGCTCTTTCAAACACCACTACGATGCCAATACACCGCTGTCACAGGTTATGCCAGAACTGGTGGAAGAACATCCTGACACTTATGCCAACATGGGTATTCACGATCTGGGCGACACCATGTTTGCCTGGCTGAAAGAAAACAATCCAGGCAGCCGTCTCAATGCCGCTTACTCCGGTCTGCCGGATGCGAATATTACCCCGCGTGACGCTTACAACGCGATAGTCAGTGACAACGTTGAGATGGTCGCGATTGAAAATCTGGCGGGACGTATTGCGGCAAACTCCGTGATCCCTTACCCACCAGGAATTCCGATGCTGCTGTCCGGTGAAAACTTTGGCGATGCCAACAGCCCGCAAATTGGGTACCTGCGTTCGTTGCAGTCCTGGGACCACCACTTCCCTGGATTCGAACATGAAACCGAAGGAACGGAAATTATTGACGGTGTGTATCACGTCATGTGCGTGAAAGCATAATGTCTCTTTTTAGAGAGTCCGATGTTTAAGGTAGACATGTCATTCTTGAGTAATTCCTGAGTATTGCTGCAAAACAATAACACTGTCATACCTTTTTGCGCGGGACCACCCCGCGCTTTTTTTACATACAAAAAACGCCAGTTTCCACTCCGTACAAAAATGTGTACATAAGAAAAACCCCTCCAAATATTGTAATTAATTTCAGACACGTTATTTTATTGCAGTCCTGGTTTCATCATACAATTCTATTTAACCGATTTGATTCACCTGATTTGGTGGGTTACGGTGTTTTATGTTCATATTCCTGGAGTTTGGGTATGAGGGTTTGCAGCAGAGCAGCTTGTGTTGTTGTATTAACGGAGAAGGATGTTTGGTTAAGGATTAACGGAAAAGAAGCCATCAGTTTAAAAGCCAACAACATGGCACTGGTAGCATGCGATAATAATATTATTGATTTATCATCACTTAATAACGCACTGGTCGTACACATCAGTCGTGAAATTATTAAAGACTATCTTCGATTCTTAAACAAAGATCTGTCACAGATCCCTCCCTGGCAACGTAGTGCCAATCCGGTCATGACCGCCGTCTGCCTGACGCCGGATATCTTCCGGGCAGCTGCTCAACATAGCGTGATGGAAACGGTGGATGAAGGTGAATACGAACGTACTCGTTCGCTTCTGTTCACAGTGTTATCACGTTTTCTCGACAGCAAAAAGTTTATCTCCCTGCTCATGCATATGCTACGCAATTGCGTCAGCGACTGCGTGTACCACATTATCGAGAGCGATATCCATAAAGACTGGAATTTAAGCATGGTCGCCAGCTGCTTATGCCTGAGCCCCAGTTTGTTAAAGAAAAAGCTCAAAAATGAAAACACCAGTTACAGTCAAATAATAACTACGTGTCGTATGCGTTACGCCGTCAATCAATTAATGATGGACGGAAAAAACATTTCTCAGGTCTCTCAACTGTGCGGATATAACAGTACCTCATACTTTATTTCCGTTTTCAAAGAGTTCTATGGGATGACGCCACTGCATTATGTTAGTCAACATAGGGAGCAATCCGCTGCCTGATTTTTAATCAGTTAGCAATAAGCCATAATAATATCAGCATTGGCGATACCCCTGGTCCGCCATCATAAAATAGTCTTCTGAAGAGGTATGATAAGACGTCATTTATCCTAATCAGGAGTTAAAAAATATGTCGACGGATGCTGATGCTCACAAAGTGGGATTAATCCCCGTCACCCTTATGGTGTCGGGGAATATCATGGGTTCCGGTGTATTCCTGCTACCCGCAAACCTGGCGTCAACTGGCGGGATTGCAATCTACGGATGGTTGGTCACTATTATCGGTGCTTTAGCGCTGTCGATGGTGTATGCGAAAATGTCGTCCTTAGACTCCAGTCCCGGTGGTTCTTACGCTTATGCCCGCCGCTGTTTCGGCCCTTTTTTAGGTTACCAGACCAACGTGCTGTACTGGCTGGCCTGCTGGATAGGTAACATCGCCATGGTGGTCATCGGCGTCGGTTACCTGAGCTACTTCTTCCCCATCTTAAAAGATCCGTTGGTCCTGACACTGACCTGCGTTGTGGTACTGTGGATCTTCGTATTGCTGAACATTGTCGGACCAAAAATGATCACCCGTGTACAGGCCGTCGCAACGGTTCTGGCGCTGGTGCCCATCGTCGGTATTGCCGTCTTCGGCTGGTTCTGGTTCCGCGGTGAAACTTATATGGCGGCCTGGAACGTCAGCGGCATGAACACCTTCGGCGCGATTCAAAGTACTCTGAACGTAACCTTGTGGTCATTTATTGGGGTGGAAAGCGCCTCCGTCGCGGCAGGCGTGGTTAAAAACCCTAAACGTAACGTGCCTATTGCCACTATTGGTGGCGTGCTGATTGCCGCGGTTTGCTATGTGCTCTCCACCACGGCGATTATGGGTATGATCCCTAATGCTGCGCTGCGTGTTTCAGCTTCCCCGTTCGGCGATGCCGCTCGAATGGCGCTGGGTGACACCGCAGGGGCGATTGTCTCCTTCTGTGCGGCTGCCGGGTGCCTCGGTTCTCTGGGCGGCTGGACGCTACTTGCCGGACAAACTGCCAAAGCGGCAGCCGATGACGGCCTGTTCCCGCCGATTTTTGCCCGCGTCAACAAAGCCGGTACGCCGGTAGCCGGGTTAATTATTGTCGGTATCCTGATGACCATCTTCCAGTTCAGCAGCATGTCGCCGAACGCCGCGAAAGAATTTGGTCTGGTCTCTTCGGTCTCCGTTATCTTCACCCTGGTGCCATATCTGTACACCTGCGCGGCATTGCTGCTGCTCGGCCATGGTCATTTCGGCAAAGCGCGCCCAGTGTACCTGGCAGTAACCTTTATCGCGTTTGTCTACTGTATCTGGGCGGTTATCGGTTCCGGTGCTAAAGAAGTGATGTGGTCGTTCGTCACGCTGATGATCATTACTGCGCTGTACGCTCTGAACTACAACCGAATCCATAAAAATCCGTATCCTTTGGATGCCCCGGTAAACAATAACTAACGCAACTCACCGTAGTGGCCCGATGACATAACTTCATCGGGCCTGGATTTTCCTACCGCGATTCGGAATCAACATTAAGAACTTAAGGTTGGCTTAACTTTACTTTGAGAGGATTTGCACCACTTAGTCGATGGAACCCCCTTAATGTTAAAGCACCTGTTTAAAAGGCCTGTTCTCGGTCTAATCAGCTGGATTCTGCTGATCTCAATTTATCTTGCAACTTTTCTGAACATTGCGTTCTACAAACAAGTGCTGCAAGTCCTGCCGCTGGATTCCGTGCGTAACGTGCTGGTGTTTTTGTCGATGCCAGTCGTCGCATTCAGCGTCATGAACATTGTGCTGACGCTGGCCTCATTCCTGTGGCTTAATCGCCTGGTGGCCTGCATTTTCATTCTGGTTGGCGCAGCGGCCCAATATTTCATCATGACCTACGGCATCATCATCGACCGCTCGATGATCGCCAACATGATGGACACTACGCCCGCAGAAACCTTCGCGTTGCTGACGCCAAAAATGCTCCTCACGCTCGGTGTAAGCGGTATTCTGGCCGCGCTCATTGCCTGCTGGGTAAGAATCAAACCAATCGCCCCGGTAATGCGCAGCGTACTGTTCCGTGGCGCTAACATTCTGGTGTCCGCGTTGTTGATCGTGCTGGTCGCCACCTTCTTCTACAAAGATTACGCCTCACTGTTTCGCAACAATAAACAGCTGGTGAAATCTCTCAGCCCATCCAACAGCATTGTGGCGACATCGTCCTGGTATTCACACCAGAGGCTGGCCCACCTACCGCTGGTGCGTATTGGCGAAGATGCGCATCGCAATCCATTGATGGTAAAAGAAAAACGTAAGAACCTGACAATTGTGGTTCTCGGTGAGACCTCACGCGGAGATAACTTCTCGCTGTCTGGCTATTCGCGCCAGACCAACCCGCTGCTGGAAAAAGATGATGTGGTCTATTTCCCCCGCACCACCTCCTGCGGAACGGCAACGGCAGTGTCCGTACCCTGCATGTTCTCCGATATGCCGCGCGCACACTACGATGAAGAACTGGCGCAGCATCAGGAAGGCGTCCTCGACATTATTCAGCGCGCAGGAATTAACGTGCTGTGGAACGATAACGACGGCGGCTGCAAAGGAGCCTGTGACCGGGTACCACACCAGAATATGACCGAGTTGAACCTGCCAGGACAGTGTATTGACGGCGAATGCTACGATGAAGTGCTGTTCCACGGACTGGAAGAGTATATTAATAACCTGCAAGGCGACGGCGTGATTGTGCTGCACACCATCGGCAGCCACGGCCCGACCTATTACAACCGCTATCCTGCGCAGTTCAAGAAATTTACACCAACCTGCGACACTAACGAAATCCAGAATTGTTCACAGCAGCAGTTGATCAATACCTACGACAACACTCTTGTTTACGTTGACTATATTGTTGATAAAGCAATCAATATACTGAAAGAGCATCAGGATAATTTCACCACCAGCCTGGTTTATCTTTCCGATCACGGTGAATCCTTAGGGGAAAATGGCGTCTATTTGCACGGCCTGCCGTATTCGATTGCGCCAGATACGCAAAAACATGTGCCGATGCTGCTGTGGCTCTCAGAAGATTATCAGCAACGCTATCAAGTCTCTCAGACATGTTTACAAAAACGGGCAAGCTCAGAAGATTTCTCACAGGATAATCTATTCTCTACCCTGCTGGGATTAACAGGCGTGCAAACACAGAAATACCAGGCGACAGATGATATTCTGCAACCCTGCCGGGGAGGCTAAACGAATGAAAATTCTGATTGTTGAAGACGATACGTTGTTATTACAGGGACTGATACTCGCCGCGCAAACAGAAGGCTATGCCTGCGACGGCGTATCGACGGCCCGTGCAGCGGAGCAGTGTCTGGAAAGCGGACATTACAGTCTGGTGGTCCTCGACCTGGGCTTACCGGATGAAGACGGCCTGCACTTTCTGAACCGAATCAGGCAGAAAAAATACACCGTGCCGGTACTCATCCTCACCGCCCGTGATACGGTGAAAGACCGGGTCAGCGGGCTGGACGTGGGGGCCGATGACTATCTGGTCAAACCGTTCGCGCTGGAAGAACTGCATGCCCGCATCCGGGCGCTGCTGCGTCGGCATAACAATCAGGGTGAAAGTGAACTCATTGTCAGCAACCTGACGCTGAATATCGGTCGTCGCCAGGTGTGGATGGACGGGCAAGAGGTTATCTTAACGCCAAAAGAATACGCACTCCTGTCGCGCCTGATGCTCAAAGCGGGCAGCCCGGTACACCGGGAAATCCTCTATAACGACATCTACAGCTGGGATAACGAACCGTCGACCAATACGCTGGAAGTGCACATTCACAACCTGCGCGACAAAGTCGGAAAATCTCGCATCCGCACGGTCAGGGGATTTGGCTATATGCTGGTTGCCACTGAGGAAAGCTAAGTGAAGCTGCTGCAATATCTAAAACAACCTCTCCCGCTTCGTCATCGCCTGATGCTGACGATTGGTCTTATTCTGCTGGTCTTTCAGCTGATTAGTACCTTCTGGTTGTGGCACGAAAGTACCGAGCAAATACAGTTATTCGAACAGGCATTGCGCGAAAATCGTAACAACGATCGCCACATCATGCATGAGATCCGTGAGGCTATCGCCAGCCTGATCGTCCCCGGCATCTTTATGGTCAGCCTGGCGCTGCTGATTTGCTACCAGGCAGTGCGACGTATTACTCGCCCGCTGGCGGATCTGCAAAAAGAGCTGGAAGCGCGGGCAGCCGATAACCTGACCCCGATTGAAATTCACAGCTCAACCATTGAGATCCAGGCGGTTGTCTCAGCGCTAAACAACCTGGTAACGCGGCTAACCAGCACGATTGAAAACGAACGCTTATTTACCGCCGATGTCGCTCACGAACTGCGCACGCCGCTGTCAGGCGTGCGCCTGCATCTTGAATTACTGTCCAAAACTCATAAGGTCGATGTTTCGCCGTTAATTGCCCGCCTTGACCAAATGATGGATAGCGTGTCGCAGCTGCTGCAACTCGCCCGCGTCGGACAGTCGTTTTCAGCCGGGAGCTATCAGCACGTCAAACTGCTGGAGGATGTGATTCTGCCCTCCTACGATGAACTCAGCACCATGCTGGACCAGCGCCAGCAGACGCTGCTCCTACCGCAAAGTACGGTGGACGTTGTCGTACGTGGCGATGCAACGCTCTTACGGATGTTGCTGCGAAATCTGGTGGAGAACGCACATCGCTACAGTCCGGAAGGCACCCATATTACGATTAGTCTGAATACAGAGCATGATGCCGTCATGGCCGTCGAAGATGAAGGGCCAGGCATTGATGAAAGTAAATGCGGGGAACTGAGCAAAGCGTTTGTGCGGATGGATAGCCGTTTTGGCGGGATTGGGCTGGGACTGAGCATTGTCAGTCGAATCACCCAGTTACATCGCGGGCATTTTTATTTGCAAAATCGTCAGGGAACCACCGGTACTCGCGCGTGGGTAGAATTAGCGAAAGATCAGTAAGAACTCACCCATACGTACAAAAAGCTGCTGATAATTAGTACGCTGCACACGGTGGTCAAACTTTCGTAAATGCGGGTTTTCATGACACTCTCCTCCGAGGATATGGAGGAGAGTTTGCCTGAAGGATATTAAGCCAACCTTAAGCCATGAAAACTACTCATCAATACGCGGATGCTGCTGCACCAGGCGCGTACGCTTAAGTTGCAGCTCTGCAATTTCCTGATCGATGTCTTCAATTTTCTGCTCAATATTGTCGTAGTGCTCGCCAAGGATCTCTTTCGCTTCCTGAATATCCGACGCGGCAGGCGTGGCCCCTTTCAACGGCTGATTGGCGGTTTCTTTCATGGTCACGCCAGTAATTAAACCTATCACCGCAATTACCATCAGATAATAAGCTGGCATCATCAGATTCTGCGAGCTTTCCACCAGCCATGCGGCCAGCGTCGGGGTCAGACCGGCTACCAATACCGAGATATTAAACGCGGCGGCCAGCGCACTGTAGCGAATATGCGTCGGGAACATCGCCGGTAACGTTGACGCCATCACCCCGGTAAAACAGTTGAGGATCACCGCCAGCATCAGTAACCCGGCGAAAATCAGGCCAATGACGTTACTGTTGATCAGGATAAATGCCGGAATGGCCAGCACAAACAGCGCAATACTGCCCATAATCACAAACGGACGGCGTCCAAAGCGGTCACTGAGCAAACCCATAATCGGCTGTACAAATAGCATACCAATCATGATGGCGATAATAATCAACACGCCGTGGTCTTCAGAGTAATGCAGGTTATGCGACAGGTAGCTCGGCATATAGGTGAGCAGCATGTAATAGGTGACGTTGGTAGCAATAACCAGCCCGATACACGCCAGCAGGCTGCGCCAGTGTTTGGTCGCAATCTCTTTAAACGAAACCTTCGGACCTTCCTGCAGACCCTGTCGATCGCCCTGCTCCAGTTTATCCACGTGCTGCTGGAACGCCGGCGTTTCTTCCAGCGCATGACGCAGGTACAGGCCAATCAGCCCTAACGGTAGCGCAAGGAAGAACGGAATACGCCAGCCCCACTCAAGGAAGTTTTCTTCGCCGACGACAGTTGAGATCAGGACTACCACGCCCGCACCCAGCACAAACCCGGCAATCGAGCCGAAGTCCAGCCAACTGCCCATAAATCCGCGCTTACGGTCTGGCGAGTACTCTGCGACAAAAATCGACGCCCCGGTGTACTCCCCACCGACCGAGAACCCCTGCGCCATCTTACACAGCAACAGCAGAATCGGCGCCCAGATACCAATCGAGGCATATGAAGGAATGAGACCGATACAGAAGGTACTGATCGACATAATCACAATGGTGATGGCGAGGATCTTCTGACGACCGTATTTATCGCCAAGCATACCGAAGAACAATCCGCCAAGCGGTCGAATCAGAAAGGGAACAGAGAAAGTAGCGAGTGCGGCAACCATCTGCACGCTGGGGTCAGCCCCCGGGAAGAACACTTTACCTAATGCGTAAGCAACAAACCCATAAACACCAAAATCAAACCACTCCATCGCATTACCTAACGACGCCGCGGTAATGGCTTTCCGCAGTTTACCATCATCAATGATGGTAACGTCGCGCAGCGTTATTGGTTTTATTTTTTTCCTTTTAAGCATACCAGTCCTCGTAGACTTAGCCCTGTCACGCTCCAGTCGAGTCTCAACGCCGCATGCGTCAAGGTCATCGCCGAGCGGGGAATGCACAAGCGCACTCCCTGTAACAAGCGTAGCAGGTTTACTTACACACCCTGGTTAAGGGTTATACAACCGAACCTGTTGACGCCTGATTGGGCGGTTAATGACCTCTTTACCCTAACAGTGTTTAAATTTGTGATCAACTTCACATATAAATTTTCATTTCGTCAACATGTGTAAATCAGCTCATTCTGAGTCAGATTTTTTACATGTCACGCTTGCGCTTTTTTGACAATGGAATTTAAGAATACATCGCTTTATTTCACCAACAATCACAATAGTCACTATTATTCTGCTAGCAAAAAAAACACTACATCCCTTCACAAAAAGATCACAGCTTTTTTAATAATCATGGCGTTTAAGGTTTTTTGCTCGGAATATGTGATGAAGATAACTAAAACATCGTTTTATTTTGATTGAATCAATGTTCCCATGAATGCAAACTAATTCCAGACGCAATATCCCTGGGAGCAGCAACACGCTCAACGTATGCCGCGTTAGATTTTATAAAACAAAGAGATAGTGGTTTTCTTTGTTAAAAGATCCGAATAAACATTTGAATTTATTAATTTTTTCTTTCGCGAGTATTAGCTGCGACAAGACATGAGGACGTTTATGAAAATTAAAGCCACGATTGAACGCATCCCCGGCGGAATGATGTTGATTCCTCTGTTATTAGGCGCAGTGTTAAATACGTTAGCTCCGGATACCGGCGCGTATTTCGGTTCGTTTACTAAAGGTATGATCAGCGGAACGGTGCCAATTCTGGCTGTGTGGTTTTTTTGTATCGGCGCATCTATTGATTTACGGGCAACCGGTACGGTATTACGCAAATCCGGCACGCTGGTATTAACCAAAATAGCCGTGGCATGGGCAGTGGCAATGATTGCCGCTTCATTTATTCCTGATACCGGTATTCAAACCGGGTTCTTTGCCGGTCTATCCGTACTGGCCATTGTTTCAGCGATGGACATGACCAACGGCGGTTTGTACGCCAGCCTGATGAACCAGTACGGAACAAAAGAAGAGTCTGGCGCCTTTGTATTGATGTCTCTGGAATCCGGTCCGTTAATGACCATGGTGATCCTCGGCTCTGCGGGCCTGGCCTCTTTCGAGCCACACCATTTTGTCGGCGCGGTATTACCGTTCCTGATTGGTTTTGCGTTGGGTAACCTGGATCACGATCTTCGTGCCTTCTTCAGCAAAGCTACCCCAGTGCTGATCCCGTTCTTCGGCTTCGCATTGGGCAACACGATTAACCTGAGCGTCATCGTTGATACTGGTCTGCTGGGCATTCTGCTGGGTGTCGCGGTTATCGTCATCACCGGTATCCCGCTGATTATTGCTGACCGCGTCATTGGCGGCGGAAACGGTACGGCGGGCGTGGCAGCCTCTTCTGCCGCAGGCGCTGCGGTGGCAAACCCGGTGATTATCGCCCAGATCAACCCGGCATTTGAACCGGTTGCCGCATCCGCTACGGCACTGGTTGCCGCCAGCGTGATTGTCACCGCCATTCTGGTGCCGATTATCACCGCGTTGTATGCCAAACATTTTAATAAAAACCAGGTCGCCAACGAGACGGTGGCTACCCCGGCAGACTCACTGCACCACTAAGCCTGCCTTTGCTTCACTTACCGCCCCTGCTCAACTGATGAGCTGGGGCGGTGCGAAAATCTCCTCAACCATCGCATCGACCAGCCGCTTCGCCGAACACAATCTCGGCATTCCCAGAGCCACATTTTGCCAACGCTGCGTCACCGACCAGCTCACCGGATGGCGTAGCGCATCGCACCAGTCCCCCAGCCAGCTCAACATATCGTGATGCTCTACTGAGCCACCAATGGCTGGCGTACTGAGCCAATGATGATAGTAATGACGCGTGGCGGGCGCCGCATTCACGCTATCCGCCAGCGCCTGAGCGGCCATCGTACGCAGATTGTCTTTCAGCATTGACACCACATCGGCATTCGCTAACCGGCAAGCGTCACCGAAGGCCCCCCAGCGCAGTTCCTCCAGCGCGACAAAACAGCGTCCAGGTAACGACCAACCGTCATACGCGCCAGCCCGCCAGCGGGTAAAAATTTGCTCGCTGTGTTCGCCCGCCTGAACTGTAAGACCGCGTTGCGTCACCGCCTTCTCTTTATAAGCGCCGCGCTGGGTAAACCAGTCAGCAAGCGAACTGATCTGCTGCACAAGACCAGGTGTGGAAAGTCCACGCGGGTGTTCAGTTTGTTGTAAACACATCAGCCCTTCAGCAATGCGTACCAGCGCCAGATGACCCGGGTCAATCATGCCAGCCAGTTTTTCCACCAGCTTTAGCCGCATCACCAGATGCTCGCTGGACACGCCCGCCATTACCCACGCACGCAGTTGCGTCTGGGATAACACCTCCTGCGTCAGGCGTGCTCGCAGGCGCTGCTGCTGTTGCAGAAAACCGCCGGAACGTTTGGTTTCATCTCCCTGAACCAGATCGACCATAAACTTCGGGTAGACACACTCCAGCGTCCGCCCGGGGCCTTCCAGTAACACGTTAGTCATGTGTGCTCGGTTGCAAAAAGGGTATTGATATCGTCGCGCAGCAAGCGGGAATCTTCATAAAGCCATGCCGCAGTCGTAATACAATGCTGCAGTTGTTCGTTCAGGGCATTCACCGCAGATTCATTTTGCTGACGCAGGGTCAGACTCTCACGCAGGCTCGCCTGTAATTGCGTCAAACACAGTGAAAAGTCAGCAAAAAACGTGGCCATGCCTGCCGTAACGGAAATATCGACCTGAGCCGCTAAAGCTTTACGAATTTGTTGGCAAAACTGGATGACGTAGTGCACAAGGTTTTTATGCAGAGCTCCCATATCAATGAGATAACGCGTTTTTGTTTCGACGTAATCATTCCATCCCCAGTTGGGTTGATTCAGCCAGCGAGAGAACGTATCCCGCACCGCGCCACCAGTCGACGGCGGATTTTCTACCGGAATATCCTGTTCAATGGCCTCGTTAAACAACTGGCGGGTATTGAAGTTAAACATCGCCGTATGAAACGCCGGAAAACGGATCCGCGCACGAAAACCAGCATGATTAAGTTCCTCTTTCACCCGCTGCTCAATAGGGCGCATAGCGTCGTTTAGCGCCCGGGACAGCGTCGACTCAAGCTGCTCAAAGCGCAGAGCTAAATCCCGACTCATACTTTCCTGCGCTGCCAGCAATACGACCTCACAGGACGATCGTATTTTATCCAGCACGATTTTCGCCTGCCCTTCATCATGCAGCACCAGCATTTCTCCGGCCATTTCTACCGAGGAAACGCCAGCTCCAAGGCCATGCCGAGACATCATCAGAACGTTTTCTTTGACAAAAAACGTGTTGATACTGCGAAGAATCTCGGTCTGTTGCTCACTGAGATAGGCCGCGGCAGCCGCCAAAGTCAGCTCTACCTCATGACTGACTTCATCGCTCACCCGCCCCTGGCTCACTTCTAACTGCTGCATATCCTCTTCAATATGCGTGATGTTCAACCGTAGCTTTTCATAGGCGACCGTTAACCCGTGGGCGCGAAACTCCAGGTATTCATGCGCGCTTTGCGCATAGTTCAATAACTTATGCGACGCTGAGCGTAGCGCATACAGCGAAGCATTGGCGTGAGCGGCGTGAATCACTTTCTGGATCGGCTGCTCAAACAAAGAATCCTCCCACAACAGATCGGCGGCATGACGGATGTGCTCCATATCCTCAAGATCGGTGGTGTGCCAGCGTCTGCCAAGCGCCGCTTCGGCAAAATCCTGTACCCAACGTTGCACCTGATGATCCGGCAACCGCCCGTGGGTCATCAACTCGTGACGCGCCCTGTTCGCCAGATAACCCCACATAGAAGAAACCGGATAAATTCGCTCTGGGGCAATTCCCCCTTGCATCAGCGTACCGGAAATGAGCGCCCGCACCTGCTCTTCATCATCACTGTTGCGGTCTTTCTGATCGAATTTGTTCACCAGCGCATACAGCGGCACTGACTTTCCGACCGCCATAATCGCCTGACGCACTTCTTCATCAGAAATAGACTTCAGTTGGGTGTAATCCAACACCGCCAGTACCGCGGAAGCCCGCGCCAGCTGTTCATTCAACATCTTTTGTAAGTGCGGTTGCCCGGCCTCATTCGGCCCTGGCGTATCCAGCAGGGTTAATTGTCCCGGATAACTCGCCTGTCCGGCTAAATGGACAAATTCAACCTCGATAACCGGAATGTGCTCAATCGCGGCATAAGCGGCAAAAGGAAAATCAGCCTCCAGCGCCTTTGACAAACGCACCAGGTCATTCAGGCTTTTAAGGCAATGGAAAATAGGCTGTGCGCCAAGATAATAGCGTTCAAATGCGACACCATTTTCAATATGTTGCAGCAGGAGATTCATATCCTTATCAATCTCCAGGGTCTGCGTAAGACGCTGGCGATCGCACTCGCGCACGCGCTGCTGTAAAACTTTCATCAAAGCATCGATCGGCGCGACATGTGAAAAATGCAGAACCGGTTCCTTCTGTCCCGGCGTATGGCGGATTAGCGTCGGTAACGCCGTCATCGGGCGATTACGATTAGGTAAAACTTCGGTCCCCACAATTGCGTTAATCGTCGTCGACTTCCCTGCTTTCATAGTGCCGACAATCGCCAGCACCATCTCCAGACGCGTAATCTTGCGCAGCTCATTGTTGAGTGTTGCTTGCTGGACATCCATGCCACGCGCGCTGAAATGCAGGGGCTGGACCACCTGTCTGCTATGCTCTCCTTGTTTTAGCGCAACATCATCTAACGACGTTATAGGCAATGTTTGCAATTGCCTGAGATGTTCAAGCGAAAGCATCAGCAAGCGTTCCGCTTCCTGACTTAATTCATATATTGTCTGTGTGTGCATGGAAAATCTTTCCTTAACGCAAATAACATTACTTTTATTTAGCCCAATCGTTTTATTTATAGATTTTTTGGCTTTTATAATTACGTGTGGAAATAATTAAAATCAAAACAACCAATTGATATTATTAAAATAATTTTGACGTACAACCGCTGGCATGAAGCCTCTCACTTATGTAATAAGTAAGAAAGATAAACAGCGTAGTTCAGTTTTAAAAAATGCCAGCTTAATCCCCCTACTAAAATTAAGGGGGTATGAGATATTTAATCACAATGACTTAGACATCCCCAGGCGATGTTACCTATGAATATCAGATATTTCGCCTCACCTTATCTTAAATAACCTGGCGTAGCAATTTCCCTTAAAAAATATTCCGCCATACTTTCATTGAGGTTAATGCAAGGGGTCTTTACAGCAGATCATTTTGCTTAATTGCGCAGTAGTCCCGACAAAAGCAGGGATTTTATGTATAATTGCGGCCTTTTTCGGCAATCTGCCATTTTTTGGGCGCATTTGCCCCTGCTGACTTTTGAGGAAATCCACATGTCATTACCACACTGCCCACAATGCAACTCCGAATACACTTACGAAGATAACGGCATGTTCATCTGCCCGGAATGCGCTCACGAATGGAACGATGCTGAACCGGCTCACGACAGCGACGAACTGATCGTTAAAGATGCCAACGGCAACCTGCTGGCCGACGGCGACAGCGTTACCGTCGTGAAAGACCTGAAGGTAAAAGGTAGCTCTTCCATGCTGAAGATCGGGACCAAAGTAAAAAACATTCGTCTGGTTGAAGGCGACCACAACATCGATTGCAAAATCGATGGCTTTGGTCCAATGAAGCTAAAATCTGAGTTTGTGAAAAAGAACTGATGCAAATTACCTGATGGCGCTACGCTCGTCAGGCCTACACCAGCTCATCAACCAGGCGGGAAGCTCATACTTCCCGCCTGGTTTGTTTATGCAGACGATAACTACACTTAACTGGTTTCTTTTACCTGAGGTAAAGATTATGCCGTTAAGTCCCTATATCTCCTTTGCAGGCAACTGCGCCGACGCTATCGCTTTCTATCAAAAAACGTTAGGCGCTGAGCTGCTCTACAAAATCAACTTCAGTGAAATGCCAAAATCGGCGCAGGACAGTGAAGAAGGCTGCCCTTCCGCTATGAAATTCCCTGATACCGCCATTGCCCACGCCAACCTGCGCGTTGCGGGCAGCGACATCATGATGAGCGATAGCGCCCCTGACGGAAATGCCCACTACTCCGGCTTTACGCTAGTGCTCGACACGCAAAACGTCGACGAAGGTAAACGCTGGTTTGATAACCTGGCAGCAAACGGAAAAATCGAAATGGACTGGCAGGAAACCTTCTGGGCCCACGGTTTCGGTAAAGTGAGTGACCAGTATGGTGTCCCGTGGATGATCAACGTCGTCAAACAGCAGCCGCTATCCGAGTAATCAAACGGGAGGCCAACCCTCCCGTACTGTCATCAAATATCGCTCAACTCTTCATCGCCAAGTAACCATCCCTTAACGAAAACGTCACATTGATCCGCCACGATGGGGCCACTTTTTTAGGGAGGCCGCAACATGCAAACGATTATTCGCGTCGAAAAACTCTCCAAATCCTTCAATCAACATCAGGCGCTTAATGCGGTTGATCTGAACATCTGTTCCGGTGAGATGGTGGCTCTGCTTGGGCCGTCTGGCTCCGGCAAATCCACCCTTTTACGTCATTTAAGCGGCTTGATCGTCGGTGATAAATCACCCGGTAGCCACGTCGAACTTTTGGGTCGCACCGTTCAACATGAAGGCCGCCTGGCGCGCGATATCCGCAAAAGTCGCGCCCACACCGGCTACATCTTCCAGCAGTTCAATTTGGTGAATCGCCTGACGGTGCTAGAGAACGTTCTGATTGGCGCGCTCGGCAGCACGCCGTTCTGGCGCACCTGTTTTAGCTGGTTTACCGCTGAGCAGAAACAGCGCGCATTACAAGCGTTAACCCGCGTTGGCATGGCGCACTTTGCCTACCAACGCGTTTCCACGCTTTCGGGCGGGCAACAGCAGCGCGTCGCGATTGCCCGCGCGTTAATGCAGCAGGCAAAAGTAATCCTTGCTGACGAGCCTATTGCCTCGCTGGATCCAGAATCCGCACGCATCGTGATGGACACCCTGCGCGACATCAACCAGACCGACGGCATCACCGTGGTCGTCACGCTGCATCAGGTGGATTACGCCCTGCGCTACTGCGAACGCATTGTCGCGCTGCGCCAGGGCAACGTCTTCTTTGATGGCAGCAGCCAGCATTTTGATAACGATCGTTTTGACCATCTTTACCGCAGCATGAACCGCGTCGAACAGAACGCGCAGGCTGCTTAACTTTGTCCGAACTGAGGAATAAACATGAATTACAAGGCTGTTGCCGCGCTGGCATTCACCGGCATGTTCAGCGTCAGTACTCTGCTCAGTCCAGCATTTGCCGAGGAGCAAGAGAAAGCGCTGAACTTTGGCATTATTTCGACCGAATCACAGCAAAACCTGAAGCCACAGTGGGAACCGTTCCTGAAGGACATGGAAAAATCGCTGGGCGTGAAGGTAAACGCCTTCTTCGCGCCAGACTACGCCGGGATCATCCAGGGCATGCGCTTTAACAAAGTGGATATCGCCTGGTACGGCAATCTCTCGGCAATGGAAGCGGTGGATCGCGCTAACGGGCAAGTGTTTGCCCAGACCGTCGCCGCCGACGGATCCCCGGGTTACTGGAGCGTGTTGATCGTTAACAAAGACAGTCCGATCAATAACCTGAACGATCTGATCGCCAAACGTAAGGATCTGACCTTCGGCAACGGCGATCCAAACTCGACATCAGGCTTCCTCGTTCCCGGTTATTACGTCTTCGCCAAAAACAACATCTCCGCCAGCGACTTCAAACGCACCGTTAACGCCGGGCACGAAACCAACGCTCTGGCCGTCGCCAACAAACAGGTCGATGTCGCCACCAACAACACCGAAAACCTCGACAAGCTGAAAACGTCCGCGCCGGACAAACTAAAAGAATTGAAAGTTATCTGGAAGTCACCGCTGATTCCGGGCGATCCGATCGTCTGGCGTAAAAATCTCTCCGAAAACACCAAGGACAAGGTGTACGACTTCTTTATGAATTACGGCAAAACGCCGGAACAGAAAACCGTACTGGAACGCCTGGGATGGGCGCCGTTCCGTGCCTCCAGCGACTTACAGCTGGTGCCGATTCGCCAACTGGCGCTGTTTAAAGAGATGCAGAGCGTGAAGGACAACAAAGGGCTGAACGAGGAAGAGAAAACCAGCAAAACCTCGGCGCTGAAAGCGCAGCTCGACGACCTGGACCGTCTGACCGCAGCCCTGGGAGCCATGACCAGCGTCAGCAAAGCGGTGCAGTGATTTGTGGGCCGGATGACGCTGCGCTTATCCGGCCTGCCACGCAAATACACGTTCCAACGGAGTCAAACATGCAAACCATCACCGTTGCCCCGCCCAAACGTAGCTGGTTCTCACTACTGAGCTGGGCCATTCTTCTCGCCGTACTGGTGGTCTCGTGGAAAGGTGCCGAAATGGCCCCGCTCACGCTGATCGAGGATTCCGGCAATATGGCGACCTTCGCCGCCGACTTCTTCCCGCCAGATTTCAGCCAGTGGCAGGACTATCTCGGTGAAATGGCCGTCACTCTGCAAATCGCCGTTTGGGGGACCGCCCTCGCCGTGGTGCTGTCGATTCCCTTCGGCCTGATGTGCGCCGACAATCTCGTGCCGTGGTGGATTTACCAGCCGATGCGTCGCCTGATGGACGCCTGCCGCGCCATCAATGAAATGGTTTTCGCCATGCTGTTCGTGGTCGCCGTCGGGTTAGGGCCATTCGCCGGGGTGATGGCGCTGTTTATCCACACCACAGGGGTACTCTCCAAGCTGCTTTCCGAAGCGGTAGAAGCCATTGAGCCGGGTCCGGTAGAAGGTATTCGCGCCACCGGAGCCAACAAAATTGAAGAGATTCTGTACGGCGTTCTGCCACAGGTCATGCCGCTACTGATCTCCTACTCGTTGTATCGCTTTGAATCCAATGTTCGCTCGGCCACGGTAGTCGGCATGGTGGGCGCAGGTGGTATTGGCGTGACCTTATGGGAGGCGATTCGCGGCTTTCAGTTCCAGCAAACCTGCGCCCTGATGGTGTTAATCATCGTCACTGTCAGCCTGTTGGATTTCCTTTCCCAGCGTTTGCGTAAGCACTTTATCTGATTAACGAGGCATTGATTGCTATGCACTTGTCTACACATCCGACCAGTTATCCAACGCGTTATCAGGAAATTGCCGCGAGACTTGAGCAGGAGCTACGTCAACATTACCGCTGCGGCGACTATCTGCCCGCCGAGCATCAGCTTGCCGCGCGTTTTGATGTTAACCGCCACACCCTGCGCCGCGCCATTGACCAGCTGGTTGATCGCGGTTGGGTTCAACGTCGCCAGGGCGTCGGCGTACTGGTGCTGATGCGCCCATTCGATTACCCGCTCAATGCTCAGGCGCGCTTTAGCCAGAACCTGCTGGACCAGGGCAGTCATCCCACCAGCGAAAAACTGCTGGCGGTACTGCGCCCGGCCTCCGGCCACATTGCCGACGCGCTCAGCATTAACGAGGGCGATAACGTGATTCATTTGCGCACTCTGCGCCGGGTAAACGGCATCGCGCTGTGCCAGATCGACCACTATTTTTCCGACCTCACGCTGTGGCCGCTGCTGCAGGACTTCAACAGCGGCTCACTGCACGACTACCTGCACGCACGGTCCGGTCTGACGCTGCTACGGACGCAGACGCGCATCAGCGCCCGCCGCGCACAGGCCAAAGAGAGCAAGGTACTGGAAATCCCCAATATGGCGCCGCTGCTGTGCGTGCGCACCCTGAACCACCGTGAAGGCGAAGAACACGCGGCGGAATATTCCGTCAGCCTGACCCGCGCCGACATGATCGAATTCACTATGGAGCACTGAATGCATTTCGATACCGCCACCCGCCAGCGTTGGATGCGCGCGCTGGCTTACAGCAATGCCGATGCCCTGAACGCCCGCATCAACGCGCTCAAACTGACGCCGGACTATGAACTCATCCGCGCACCTGAATGCGGATTGATGCAGATCCAGGCCCGCATGGGCGGCACCGGCAACCGCTTCTTTGCCGGTGACATCACGATTACCCGTGCAGTAATACGCCTGAAAAGCGGCACGCTGGGTTACGGCTACCTGCTGGGACGCAACAAACGCCATGCCGAGCAGTGCGCAGTCATTGACGCACTGCTGCAGGAGCAAACGCATTTCCAGAACCTAATGGAAACCTTAATTGCCCCGCTGGAAGCGGAACGCGAGGCGCTGATTAGCGCACGCCGTGCCGAAGTCAACGCCAGCCGGGTCGACTTCTTCACGCTGGTACGCGGAGATAACGCATGACCTTACAGACCGCATTTAATTTACCCGTTCAGGATGCTCAGCAGAGCTTTCGTCGCCTGCTGAAAGCCATGAGCGAACCGGGCGTCATCGTCGCCCTGCATCAACTGAAACACGGCTGGCAGCCGCTGGGCCTGGCAACCACCAGCGTGCTGCTGACCCTGGTTGACGGCGACACGCCGGTCTGGTTGGCACCGTCGATGGATAACGATATCGCCCGACAGAACCTGCGTTTTCACACCAACGCGCCGCTGGTAGATCAGCCGCAACTGGCAGCCTTTGCCGTCGCCGACGGACACATTAGCAGCGAACAGCTAAACGCCCTCTCTGCCGGTTCCGCCGTCGCGCCAGAAACCAGCGCCACGCTGATTGTGCAAATCTCTGGCTTAAGCGGCGGACGCATGCTGCGTCTGACCGGGGCCGGTATCGCTGAAGAGCGCATGATCGCGCCGCAACTGCCGGAATGCCTGATTCACGAACTCACCGAGCGTCCGCACCCGTTCCCGCTGGGAGTCGATCTGATCCTCACTTGCGGCGAGCGCCTGCTGGCTATTCCGCGAACCACCCATGTGGAGGTGTGCTGATGTACGTCGCCGTCAAAGGGGGCGAGAAGGCGATAGCCAACGCCCACGCCCTGCAAGAAAACCGACGCCGGGGCGATGAGACCATTGCTGAACTGAGCGTGGCGCAAATCGAACAGCAGATGAACCTGGCCGTCGACCGGGTAATGACCGAAGGCGGCATCGCCGATCGTGAACTGGCGGCACTGGCGCTCAAACAGGCCAGCGGCGATAGCGTAGAAGCTATCTTTTTGCTACGCGCCTACCGCACTACGCTGGCAAAAGTGGCGGTGAGCGAGCCGGTAAACAGCGCCGAGATGCACCTCGAACGACGTATTTCCGCCATCTACAAGGATATTCCCGGCGGGCAACTGTTGGGTCCAACCTACGACTACACCCATCGTCTGCTGGATTTTACCCTGCTGGCCAATGGCGAAACGCCGCCACTGCGCACCGCTGATAGCAAACAAGATGCCTCCCCGCACGTTTTTTCCCTGCTGGCTAATCAGGGGCTGGCAAAGCGCGAAGAGGACGACGGCGCTCAACCCGATGACATCACCCGCACGCCGCCGGTTTACCCCTGTTCACGCGCTTCACGCCTGCAGCAGTTGATGCGCGGCGACGAGGGATATCTGTTGGCGCTGGCCTACTCCACCCAGCGCGGCTACGGGCGCAATCATCCGTTTGCCGCCGAAATCCGCAGCGGCTATGTGGCACTGGAAACCGTCCCGGAAGAGCTGGGATTTGCGGTGAACGTCGGCGAATTGCTGATGACTGAATGCGAAATGGTCAACGGTTTTGTCGCGCCGGAAAACGATTCCCCCCATTTTACCCGCGGCTACGGACTGGTGTTCGGCATGAGCGAGCGCAAAGCGATGGCGATGGCGTTGGTGGACCGCGCTCTACAGGCAGCCGATTACGATGAGACGGTCACGGGACCGGCGCAGGACGAAGAGTTCGTGCTGGCGCATGCGGATAACGTCGAGGCGGCGGGTTTTGTATCGCACCTCAAACTTCCCCATTACGTCGATTTCCAGGCCGAGCTGGAACTGCTCAAACGCCTGCAACAGGAGTCTACCCGTGACCACTAACCTCTCCGGCTATAACTTTGCGTATCTTGATGAGCAGACCAAGCGCATGATCCGCCGTGCAATTCTGAAAGCGGTGGCGATCCCCGGTTACCAGGTACCGTTCGGCGGTCGCGAAATGCCGATGCCTTACGGCTGGGGAACGGGCGGTATTCAGCTCACAGCCAGCGTGATTGGCGAACCAGACGTGCTGAAGGTGATTGACCAGGGCGCGGATGACACCACCAACGCCGTGTCGATTCGCAACTTCTTCAAACGCGTAACCGGGGTCAATACCACCGAGCGTACGGAAGACGCGACGCTGATCCAGACCCGCCATCGCATCCCGGAAACGCCGCTGGTGGAAGATCAAATCATTATCTTCCAGGTACCGATCCCCGAACCGCTGCGCTTTATCGAACCGCGCGAAACGGAAACCCGCACCATGCACGCGTTGGAAGAGTACGGCATCATGCAGGTGAAACTGTATGAAGATATTGCCCGCTTCGGTCATATCGCCACCACTTACGCCTATCCGGTGAAGGTCAATGACCGCTACGTCATGGACCCGTCGCCCATCCCGAAATTCGACAACCCGAAGATGGACATGATGCCGGCCCTGCAACTGTTTGGCGCAGGCCGCGAAAAGCGCATCTATGCCGTACCACCTTACACCCGCGTGGAAAGCCTCGATTTCGACGATCACCCGTTTACCGTACAGCGCTGGGATGAGCCCTGTGCCATTTGTGGCTCAACCCACAGCTATCTCGATGAAGTGGTGCTCGATGACACCGGCAAACGCATGTTTGTCTGCTCCGACACTGACTACTGCCGCCAACAGAGCGAGGCCCTCAGCAAATGACGCAACCGCTGCTTTCAGTCAACAACCTGACTCATCTCTACGCGCCGGGCAAAGGCTTCAGCGATGTCTCTTTTGACCTGTGGCCTGGCGAAGTGCTGGGTATCGTCGGCGAGTCCGGCTCGGGCAAAACCACACTGCTGAAATCGATCTCTTCACGGCTGACGCCACAGAGCGGTGAGATTTTGTATCAGAACCGCTCGCTGTACGGCATGAACGAGGCCGATCGTCGCCGTCTGCTGCGCACCGAATGGGGCGTGGTGCACCAGCATCCGCTGGATGGTCTGCGCCGTCAGGTCTCCGCCGGTGGCAACATCGGCGAGCGCCTGATGGCCACCGGCGCGCGTCACTATGGCGACATCCGCGCCACCGCACAGCGCTGGCTGGAGGAGGTGGAGATCCCCGCCTCGCGTATCGACGACCTGCCAACCACCTTTTCCGGTGGCATGCAGCAACGCCTGCAGATCGCCCGCAACCTCGTCACCCATCCCAAACTGGTATTTATGGACGAGCCCACCGGAGGGCTGGACGTTTCCGTACAAGCCAAGCTGCTGGACCTGCTGCGCGGCCTGGTGGTGGAACTGGATCTGGCGGTGGTGATTGTCACCCACGATCTGGGCGTGGCGCGTCTGCTGGCAGACCGTTTGCTGGTGATGAAACAGGGTCAGGTGGTGGAAAGTGGGTTAACCGACCGCGTGCTCGACGACCCGCACCATCCGTACACCCAGTTGCTGGTGTCGTCCGTACTGCAGAACTAAGAGGCTCAAATGATTCGCGTTGAAAACGTCAGTAAAACTTTTGTCCTGCATCAGCAAAACGGCGTACGTCTGCCGGTGCTACAAAACGCCACGCTGGAAGTAAAAAATGGCGAATGCGTAGTGCTGCACGGTCATTCCGGCAGCGGTAAATCTACGCTGCTGCGCTCGCTGTACGCCAACTACCTGCCGGATGAAGGACACATCCACATTCGTCACAGCGATGAATGGGTCGATCTGGTTCAGGCCCCGGCGCGCAAAGTGCTGGAAGTTCGCCGTTCAACCATCGGCTGGGTAAGCCAGTTTCTGCGCGTGATCCCAAGGATTTCCGCGCTGGATGTGGTGATGCAACCGCTGCTGGATCTGGGTGTACCTCGTGAGGCGTGCACCGCCAAAGCGGCCAATCTTCTTACCCGCCTGAACGTACCAGAACGGCTGTGGCATCTCGCACCGTCGACCTTTTCCGGTGGCGAACAGCAGCGCGTCAACATCGCCCGCGGGTTTATCGTCGATTACCCGATTCTGCTGCTCGATGAGCCTACAGCCTCGCTGGACGCCAAAAACAGCGCCGCCGTTGTCGCATTGATTGAAGAAGCGAAAGCGCGCGGCGCGGCAATTGTCGGCATATTTCACGATCAAACCGTGCGCGATCGCGTAGCAGATCGCCTGCACCTGATGGGAACAACAGCATGATTATCAATAATGTAAAGCTGGTGCTGGAAGATGACGTGGTGCAAGGATCGCTGGAAATTGAGGGCGGAATTATCCGCGCCTTTACTGAGAGTCAGAGCCGTTTACCAGAGGCGCTGGACGGCGAAGGCGGCTGGCTGCTGCCAGGACTTATCGAGCTGCATACCGACAATCTCGACAAGTTTTTCACCCCGCGCCCGAAGGTAGACTGGCCAGCCCACTCGGCGATGAGCAGCCACGACGCACTGATGGTCGCCAGCGGCATTACCACCGTGCTGGACGCGGTGGCGATTGGCGATGTGCGCGACGGCGGTGACCGCCTCGAAAATCTGGAGAAAATGATTAATGCAGTTGAAGAGACGCAAAAGCGCGGGGTTAATCGCGCAGAGCACCGTCTGCATCTGCGCTGCGAACTGCCGCATCACACTACCCTGCCGCTGTTTGAAAAGCTGGTCGGTCGTGAGCCGGTGACGCTGGTTTCATTGATGGATCACTCGCCGGGCCAGCGCCAGTTCGCTAACCGCGAAAAATATCGTGAGTATTATCAGGGGAAATATTCGCTCACCGACGAGCAGATGGCCCGCTATGAAGAAGAACAGTTGGCCCTCGCCGCACGCTGGTCGCAGCCCAACCGTACGGCCATTGCGCAGATGTGTCGCGAACGCCAGATTGCGCTGGCGAGCCATGACGACGCAACCTGCGATCATGTGCTGGAATCGCATCAACTTGGCAGCGTGATCGCCGAATTTCCTACCACATTTGCTGCTGCAGAGGCCTCGCGCCATCATGGCATGAACGTGCTGATGGGCGCGCCAAACATCGTGCGCGGTGGTTCTCACTCCGGCAACGTGGCGGCGCATAAACTGGCTGAACTGGGCTTGCTGGATATTCTCTCCTCCGACTACTATCCCGCCAGCCTTCTCGATGCGGCGTTTCGCGTGGCGAACGATGAGGCCAACCGTTTTACGCTGCAACAGGCCATTCGTCTGGTGACCCACAATCCGGCGCGGGCATTAAATCTCGACGATCGCGGCGTTATTGCCGAAGGGAAACGCGCGGATCTGGTGCTGGCGCATCGCAAAGGCGGCAACATCCATATCGACCACGTCTGGCGTCAGGGCAAAAGGGTATTCTGACTATGGCTAAACTGATCTGGCTGATGGGGCCGTCCGGCTCCGGTAAGGACAGTCTGCTGGCGGAACTCCGCCTACAGGAACCTGCACAACTGCTGGTGGCGCATCGCTACATCACCCGCGCCGCCAACGCAGGAAATGAAAATCATATTGCGCTGAGCGAACCAGAGTTTTTTACCCGCGCCGGGCAGAACCTGCTGGCGCTGAGCTGGCATGCCAACGGCTTCTACTACGGCGTAGGCGTGGAGATAGACCTCTGGCTGCACGCCGGGTTTGATGTGGTGGTCAACGGCTCACGTGCGCATCTGCCCCAAGCGCAAAGTCGCTATGGCGCTTCTTTACTCCCCATTTGCTTACAGGTTTCTCCGGCAATTCTCCGCCAGCGCCTGCAGGCACGTGGGCGGGAGAGCGAAACGGAAATCGCCGCCCGCCTTGAACGCGCGGCGCGCTATGCGCCGTATGACTGCCACGTCCTGAACAACGATGGTAGTTTGCTACAGTCTGTCGCTACACTACTCACACTGATGGGACGCAAGGAGAAGAAACATGTCTGTCTGTGAATTACGCCGCGCCACGCTCTACGATACCGATGCAGTTTACGCACTTGTCTGTGAGTTGAAGCAGGGTCAATTCGACCTGCAGGCTTTTAGCGCTGGTTACGCCGCTAATCTGCAGGATCCCAATATGCACTACCAGCTGGCGCTGCTTGACGGACAGGTCGTGGGGTTGATCGGCCTGCACCTGCAGTTTCATCTGCACCACGCCAACTGGATTGGCGAGATCCAGGAGCTGGTGGTGATGCCGCAGGCGCGAGGGCTAAGCGTTGGCAGCCAGTTACTGGCCTGGGCCGAAGCCACCGCGCGCGAAGCGGGCGCGGAAATAACCGAACTTTCCACCAGCACCCAACGCCTTGACGCGCACCGTTTTTATCAGCGCGAAGGCTATACCATGAGCCATTTTCGCTTCACCAAACCGTTGTAGGGGGAGCCATGAGTCTGACCATTACGCTGACGGGAACGGGCGGCGCGCAGCTGGTGCCGGCATTTGGCTGTGACTGCGCGGCCTGCCAACGAGCACGCTTACAGGCGCAATATCGTCGACGCCCTTGTAGCGGGGTGGTCAAATTCAACAATGCGGTGACGCTGCTGGATGCAGGGATCCCGCATCTGATGGACGACTGGTCAGCGGGCAGCTTCCAGCAGTTTCTGCTCACCCATTATCATATGGACCACGTGCAGGGGCTGTTTCCGCTGCGCTGGGGCGTAGGGGCGACCATCCCGGTATACGGCCCGCCGGATGAGCAGGGTTGCGACGATCTGTTTAAGCATTCCGGCCTCCTCGATTTTGGCCATACCGTTGCGCCGTTTGAGGTGTTCGACCTGCAAGGATTACAGGTAACGCCGCTGCCGCTCAATCATTCAAAGCTGACGTTTGGCTATCTGCTGGAGACCGCACACAGCCGCGTGGCATGGCTCACTGATACCGCCGGACTGCCCGACAAAACGCTGAGGTTTCTTCATAACAATCAGCCACAGGTGATTATCATCGATTGCAGTCACGCTCCGCGTAGCGAGCCACCGCGCAATCACTGTGATTTAAATACCGTTATCGCGTTGAACGACGTTATCCGCTGTCCACGGGTGATCCTGACGCATATCAGCCATCAGTTCGACCTGTGGATGATGGATAACCCGCTCCCCACAGGGTTTGAGGCCGGTTATGACGGAATGGAAATTATGCTGGAGTAGAGAGATTGCAATGCATACATGCACTGTACTCAAGTGCATGTATTAACATAAAATGGCGAGATGTTGAGCTGACAGCTAAATCCCTTACAGGGGATAAAATATTCTTACATTTAGATAGTTACAGTTAACGATCGTAATCTTCTTCCATTCTGCGTTCTTCGTCTTCTAACTGACGCCGTTCTTGATCAAGCTGGCGCTGACGGTCATCCAGTTGGCGACGCCGGTCTTCAAACTGACGTCGCCGGTCATCATACTGCCTGCGCCGATCGTCACTCATCTGGCGTTCCCAACCATTGTCGCGGGCGTCGTCGTAATCCCGCCCGTTATCGGGTTTGTATGCGTCGTTTATCGCCTGCTGAATATTGCCGATGGCATCATCGATAATATCGGCCTGCGCCGAAACGGTGGTAATCATTAGCAGACTGAAAAGAAAGAATGTCAGGGAGCGTTGCATAAAACCCGCCTCATCAAGAAACTCACCCCACGGTAATCAAAGCGTATTCGCGCGGGTAGCGGAGGAATCTCAATTACGTGCGAGTCGCAGCGCCTGCGCCAGCTCTCCTCGGGTAAAAGGTTTACGCAGTAGCGCCACGTCAGGCAGCGCCGGGTTATGCGCCGGGCGTAAATCCTGACCGCTAATCAGCAGAATTGTTAGCTGAGGGTAGTGCTTCAGCGCATAGTTGACTACATCCACACCGCTTAACCCTCCAGGCAGCATTACGTCGCTGATAAAAATATCAATCTCGGATGAAGCCGCCAGCATATGCAGCGCCTGCTCGCCGTTGGCGGCTTCCAGCGTTAGATACCCCAGCAGATGCAACTGCTCACACAGCGTCTGGCGCACGTCGGCCTCATCTTCGAGCACCAGTACCAGCTTTTCACCGCAGTTCGCCGCATGTTCCGCTATCGGCTCTGCCTGAATCTGTACCGGCACAACGGCGCGGGGAAGCTGTAACCGGACCGTGGTTCCCTGCCCCGGCGCGCTCTCAATTTCCACCCGACCACCAGACTGGCGCACAAAACCGTAGACCATCGACAGGCCTAATCCGCTGCCGCTGCCGGTCTGTTTGGTGGTGAAAAACGGCTCGAAGACCTGAGCTTTCACCTCCTGTGACATCCCGCTTCCCTGATCGGCAACCTCCAGCATCACCATATCCTGCTTACGTCCGTCGCTGCGCGTGACCCGTTGATTCCAGGTACGGATTTTTATCGTACCCACCTGCCCGTCCATGGCATCACGGGCGTTCATCACCAGGTTGATAATGGCATTTTCCAGTTGGCTAACGTCAATCCAGGCGGGCCAGGCCGGAGACTGGGCCTCAATTTCCAGCGTCAGCATGGAGGGGAGCGAATGGCGCATCAGTTCGCCGAGATTTTCCAGCAAGGTTTTCAGCTCAACGGCATGCGGATGCAACGACTGTTTGCGCGAAAAGGCCAGCAGCCGCTGGGTCAGCAGCGCCCCGCGCTCGGCGGCTTTCAGCGCCCGATTGACCCGTGGCGCGTCGGGAGAATCCGGGTCCACCAAATCCAGGCTGCCAATAATGACCGCCAACAGGTTATTAAAATCATGGGCTAATCCGCCCGTCAGTTGCCCCACCGCCTTCAGTTTCTGACTGTGCAACAGCGCTTCCTCCAGCCCCTGACGCTCGGTGCGGTCGATTTCCATCTGCGTGGTTTTTTCTTTCAGCAGCCGGGTAGTGTGTTCGAGCGACGCCGTATTGCGGGCAAAGACGCTAAAGGCGCGCGCCAGTTCGCCCAGCTCATCGCGCCGTTGCAGGGCCGGGACGCTGACGTCTGATTCCCCATGCGCCAGCCGGGTCATCGCCCGCGAAATAGCCGTCAGGTTAGAACCGAGATTGCGGTAGATATACCACCCGGCAAAACCGGTGATCACCACCGCCAGCAGCGCAAATGCCAAAATAAATAACGCGCCGGATTGCAGTTCCTGATGACTTTGCGCCACCCGCCGTTCGGAGATAGTCGCCACCTGCGAGACATACTGGTTGATATCGCTGTTGAGAATCGCCACCAGCGCTTTGATGTGGAACATATACCAGCTGATCGCCAGATCGCTCTGCTCCAGCGCGGACGAAAGCGGCCCCAGCTTATGCAGCTCCAGGTTGAAATCGCTGAGGATGTTGGTAATCAGAAGATTGCTGGTTTGCAGAGGCAGCGTGGGCATCACTTCGTCCAGTTGTTTGATCACCGAACGCGGCGTGGGGGTTTCAATGGCAGCCACAATTAAGCGGTCTATTTGTCCCAGCTGTACGTCATCCTGCGTGCCGATAAGCTTTTGCAGGTGACGTAAATAACTTTGATTCTGATACAGCGAACTGAGCAGCGCGTTACGTTCAAAGTGCCGCTGCTGTCCGCGCTGCAACATACCTTCCACGCTGCTTTGTAACTCCTGGCTGCGTTGGATAATTCGCTCGACCAGCACCGGCTCTTGCTGAGCCAGCGGCGCGGTGGCCAATTGTTCCAGCGACTGCTTCAGCGCCCGCTGCATCTCCTGCAGCCGCTCCGCTTCACCTTTGTATTCCAGCGCGCCGACCACTTGCGACAGTCGCACTGCCGCCGTCGCCACGTTTGCCGTATCGCGGGCCAGGTTCATGCTGCCGGTCATGTCGTCAACGGTTTGCTGCTGCACCTGTTCCTGGATCTGGCTGGCATGCTGAAACCCCAGCACCGCCACGCCGCTCACCATCAGCGTGACCGCCACCACCAGCAGATTAAAGAACAGCAATCGTCCACGCGCACTGGCGAAAAAGTGACGTCCCGGTTGCGGCATATCACGCTCCGTGAAGAAAAATCGCAATATGACAAATATGAACGGCTTCTGACATTTTGCATTTACATTCCTGTGATGGACTGCTGATATCGGCCACCCCACAGGAGATCCGCCATGAGCAGGACACCGGTTCTGGAGATGCGCAACATTGCCAAAGCGTTTGGCAAATTTTATGCGCTAAAAGGGGTCGATTTAACGGTTTGGCCCGGTGAGATTCATGCCCTGATGGGTGAGAACGGCGCAGGGAAAAGCACCCTGATGAAGATCCTCGCGGGCGCCTATACTGCCACCAGCGGGGAGATCCTGATTGACGGTCAGCCGTTCCACATTCGTGGGCCAAAAGATGCGCTTAGCGCAGGCATCACGCTGATTTACCAGGAGATGCAGCTCGCGCCAAACCTGACGGTGGCGGAAAATATCTTTCTTGGTAGCGAACTGTCGCGCGGCGGTCTGGTCCAGCGTAAAGAGATGGTGATACAGTCGCAGAAAGTCATCGACCGACTCGGCGCCCAGTTTAAGGCCAGCGATCGCGTGATGACGTTGACCATCGCCGAACAGCAGCAGGTAGAAATCGCTCGCGCCCTGCACCGTAACAGCCGCATTCTGGTGATGGATGAACCCACCGCCGCCCTCTCCTCACGTGAAACCCACCGCCTGTTTGAACTGATTATGCGCCTGCGCGATGAGGGGATGGCGATTATCTACATCAGCCACCGCATGGCGGAAGTGTACGAGCTCTCCGATCGCGTCAGCGTCCTGCGCGACGGGCAATACGTCGGCAGCCTGACCCGCGACAAACTCAACGCCTCGGAACTGGTGCGCATGATGGTAGGCCGTCCGTTAAGCGATCTGTTCAACAAAGAGCGCGATATTCCTTTAGGTAAAGCGCGCCTCAACGTCCACCACCTGACCGACGGCAATAAAGTCCAGCCGTGCAGCTTACTGGTACGCTCCGGGGAGATTGTCGGCCTTGCGGGTTTAGTCGGCGCCGGGCGTTCTGAACTGGCACAGTTGATTTTTGGCGTGCGTAAAGCCATCGGCGGCATGATTGAAGTGGACGGTGAACCGGTAGTGATCCACTCCCCGCGCGAGGCGATTGACCACGGCATCGGTTTTCTGACGGAAAACCGCAAAGAACAGGGACTCTTTCTGGAGCTGGCAGCGGCAGAGAACATCACCATGGCGACGCTGGAGCGCGACGCCACCTGGGGCATGCTCGATCGCAAAAAGGCGCAGGCAATTTCTGATGACGCCATCAAATTGCTCAATATTCGCGTCCCGCATGCGCAGGTCCGTGCGGGCGGGCTATCCGGCGGCAACCAGCAAAAGCTGTTGATTTCGCGCTGGGTCGCGATCGGCCCACGCATTTTGATCCTCGATGAACCGACGCGCGGTGTGGACGTCGGTGCCAAAAGCGAGATCTACCGGATCATGAATGATATGGCGCGCAAAGGCGTGGCGATCCTGATGATCTCCAGCGAACTGCCGGAAGTGGTCGGGATGAGCGATCGCGTGTATGTGATGCGTGAAGGCAGCATTGCCGGCGAGCTGAACGGACAAAGTATTACCCAGGAAAATATTATGACGCTGGCAACCGGCGTGAACGACTCCCATCATCAGGCGGTGTCCCATGAATAATCCAACCACTCCCCAGCAGGTGGCGAAATCCGCCTCCGCGAAAAAAATGCTGATGAGCGATCTGATGCAAACGGTCGGTATCTTGCCGATTCTTATCCTGATTGTGGCGGTATTTGGCTTTATCGCGCCAAACTTTTTTACCGAAAGCAACCTGCTGAATATTACCCGCCAGGCGTCGATCAACATCGTGCTGGCCGCTGGCATGACCTTCATTATTTTAACCGGTGGCATTGATCTTTCGGTTGGCTCCATTCTCGGCACTACCGCAGTCGCGGCGATGGTAGTTTCGCTGATCCCGGAATTTGCCATGCTGTCAGTCCCTGCTGCGCTGCTGCTCGGCATGCTGCTGGGGTTGTTTAACGGGGCGCTGGTCGCTTTTGCTGGCCTGCCGCCGTTTATCGTCACGCTTGGAACCTATACCGCGCTGCGCGGTGCGGCCTACCTGCTGGCCGACGGCACGACGGTGATTAACTCCAACATCAGCTTTGAGTGGATCGGCAACAACTATCTTGGTCCGGTTCCATGGCTGGTAGTGATTGCGCTGGCGGTGGTGGTGGTGTGCTGGTTCATTCTTAGGCGCACCACACTCGGCGTTCATATCTATGCGGTTGGCGGCAATATGCAGGCCGCGCGCCTAACCGGGATTAAAGTGTGGCTGGTGCTGATGTTCGTCTACGGCATGAGCGGTTTGCTCTCGGGTCTTGGCGGGGTGATGAGCGCCTCGCGGCTGTACAGCGCCAACGGCAACTTAGGCATGGGCTACGAACTGGACGCCATCGCCGCGGTGATCCTCGGCGGCACCAGCTTTGTTGGCGGGATCGGCACCATCACTGGCACGCTGGTGGGGGCGCTGATTATCGCCACGCTGAATAACGGCATGACGCTGATGGGCGTCTCCTATTTCTGGCAATTGGTGATCAAAGGGGCGGTGATCATCATAGCGGTGCTGATCGACAAATACCGTACCCGACACCATCAAAGTGCATAACAACAACATCTTACTTCGAGGAATACAGCATGAGATTGAAGCCCTTAGTCACCGCGCTCTGTGCTGGCGCACTGCTTGCTAGCGCTCCGTTTGTACAGGCAAAAGAACTGAAATCCATCGGTGTTACGGTGGGCGATCTGGCCAACCCGTTCTTCGTGCAGATAACCAAAGGCGCGGAGCTGGAAGCACGCAAACTGGCCGGTGATAACGTTAAAGTGACGCTGGTTTCCAGCGGCTACGATCTGGGCCAGCAGGTGTCGCAAATCGACAACTTTATTGCCGCCAAAGTCGACATGATTATCCTGAACGCCGCCGACTCCAAAGGCATCGGCCCGGCGGTAAAACGCGCGAAAGACGCCGGGATTGTGGTGGTCGCCGTTGACGTGGCGGCGGAAGGCGCAGACGCCACCATCACCTCCGATAACACCCAGGCGGGAGAAATGGCCTGTAAATATATTACCGACCGTCTGAAAGGCAAAGGCAACGTGGTCATTATCAACGGGCCACCGGTATCTGCCGTCCAGAACCGTGTGGAAGGCTGCCAGACCGAGTTTAAACGCCACCCTGACATCAAGGTGCTGTCATATAACCAAAACGCCAAAGGCAGTCGCGAAGGCGGGCTGGAGATCATGACCGCGTTGCTGGCGGCGAATCCGAAGATCGACGGCGTATTCGCCATTAACGATCCCACGGCGATCGGTGCCGATCTGGCGGCAAAGCAGGCGCAACGTAGCGAATTCTTTATTGTCGGCGTAGACGGCAGCCCGGACGGCGAAGAAGCCCTGAAGCGCGAAAACTCACTATTTGTGGCGACGCCAGCACAAGATCCGCAGGTGATGGCTGCCAAAGCGGTCGAAATCGGTTATGACATATTACAGGGGAAACCCGCCCCGAAAGAACCCGTGCTGATCCCAGTGACGATGATCGATAAAAACAACGTCGGCAGTTATAAGGGTTGGACGGTGAAATAAGTGCTGGGCCGCCTGATACCTCTCCCTACGGTAAAGACAGTAAAAGAAATTGAAGAATAAGCGCCCGTCAGGGCGCTTTCCTCATAAAAACTAAGAATAGTAAATACCCATTTCCTGCTCAATTTTATTACTCACGAATATAGAAAAAAACAATACCGCTATAAAAATAACCAATATACCAACCACAAAAGGAACAATAGAATACCAGGGATGAATGTTGAAGGTTTCCTCTGACACTAAACAGAGATACCCAGTACACCATAAAATAATTGAGCATGCGGATATGATTTTCCAATAATTCGAGAAGTCTGCTATGTCAGGAGCAGGTTTACGCCCTGGATATTTAGCCGTGATTATCCCGGACTGAATAATGTCTGCAGATTTACTGGCGAATAATTGGTGTCCTTGCCCGTATTTTGCAGCATCCGCAGCCAACGCTAATACGACCCAGCGCTGAACCTCAGAGCTTTTCCCAGTGACGGTTTCCAACTCATATCTGCTATAAGGAAGAATGCCCGTTTTTGCATTTTCTATTGCGCCAGACATTACGAATTTTGACTGTTTATCCAGCGAGCTAAACCATAATCTTTTAATTTTATCAATTACCACTTGCTGAGCAGAGAGATATATATTCACTATTTCATCGAGATAATACGGCGTGTTGTCCATCATGCGTAATAAATATAATGGTGTATCTTTACTTTCAAGTAATCTGTCATCGGTGAAAACAAATGCGTTTGCACTTTCAAAAAAATTAGAATCATTTTCGCTGTGCAATTCAACTGTAACAATTAGATTATTTTCAAACATATTAAAACCAATCCAGTCGTTGATTAAATAATAATCAGGGCATTCATGGAGGATTTTTATTTCCCCAATTTTATCTTTGGGTACGCTCAAGCTTTCAAGTACCGCTTTAAAGCTATTACCTATAGAGTCATCTGCTCCCTTAACATATAGCCAGGTCTTAAAGGGTGAATATTGTCTAACAAGAGAGTTTTTGAGTGGCTCGATCAACTGCCTTAGTACTTTATCAACTCTGACATCATCCATAGAATCAACTTCAATAGCAATTCTTAACGGCGTTGCGGCGCCTGTAGGTGCCTCATCCTCTAGTTTTTGCATCTTTAGTGCCAGCTCTGATACAGGAAGAATTGATGAGTAATCTAAAAGAGGTAACGCCTGTCTGGCCCAATTTTGCCATCGGTTCATACCATATTTTTCAAGGAAACCCGCATAACAAAATGGATAAGCTATATAACAGTAAACCATCCCTACAACGCACCAGATCACTAATACTAGTATCAACGGGGTTGATAATGTAATCGATATCAATTCATCAGTTACTTTTTCTCCCTGCTGCCAGTTTAATATACGGTATGTTATAAAAACCAAAAAAATAGCAAAGCTAATGGCCAGCATAGTAATCAGCGGAAATTTTCCTACATCCTGATACGGATTCTTGTTTGGTATCTTCCATTTATTCATTTGCTTGTCCCCGCCGTTGGCAGTGTGGTTTTTATTGCACAACCGCATGCAGCCCTACACCCATCCACAACAACGCCTCTGCCGTCCATTGTCCAGGTTGGTTCAAAATCAAGTATGGGAAAGGTCCCTTTATGCGCAATACAAAAAACAGTATCCCCCATTAAAGCCACCGGAATTCCCATAAACTTGCTACCAGAAGCTTTGTTCACATACCCACCGTTTTCCAGCGGGTCATTTAGTCTGATTACACCTTTCATATTATTTCCCTGCATCCATATCGCAGTACATCCGGGTCCAGCCCTTATAGCCCACCACCTCCGGTTCTTTGTCCGGCAGGTTTTGATAGTTGGCCTTATAGCCCTCCGTTAAATGGGCTAAGGATGCTTTCATAAACACCACCGTTCCCCAGGCGCGCCCAGGAGATTCAGGCCTCATATGGGCGCTCACATACTCACCACTGGATTTATGTTTGCCAGGCCTGTAGAGATAATACGTATCATCGAAGTATTGATAATCTATACCCGGACCACCCGGCTTTAAACGCGGGTCGTCAAAAGGGTATGAACTCATATACAAATGATTTTTCGAGGTGGTAATAAATGCCTGATTATTGACCACCACCACTCTTTTGATTTCTTTTCCTTCCGGTCTGTCGACCATATTCCCATCTGAATTTATCTCCTGCCCCTGGAAGGGAGACATATAAGATGCTACCTGCCACGTTTGCCCGTAGTCTTTAGATATTTTATATGCCCCAGGTTCCCATCGCGGTATCAGAATATACTTATCTGATGGGTGAATATATACACCGGAAAAGATCTGATACGTTGAATACACGCCATTTACTAATTCCTTATGTATATTCCTCCTGGTATCATGATACCAAAGCGCCCCTTCGCAATCGAAACCCTTTAGCTCCAGATACCGGTTATCATCGTAGCGATAAATTATCTGTGACGGCGTTTTTTTTGTACAGGCAGCGATAACGCATAGCGAGAATGCTCCGATTATTATTTTTAACGCACTTCCCTTTTTCATAATTCATCCTTAAACGTTAAGTGGGTCTGGCATATCCCATTGCAGATTGGAAGTCTCGGTATTGTATATTTCATTATGTCTGGCAGGTTTAACCGTTGTTGAATGATAATATTCGTTAACCACACCAAATTGCCCTTTTGGTAAAATATCATTTGGCCTGTTCATGAAATCTTTCGAATGGTCTTTGTTCAACTTTCCAGTACTATAATAATCAACTGCTTCCTGAAAACCATTAAGCTTCATACGCCAGTCCCCACGGCGAAGTAGTTTTACCCAGAACTCACCATTTTCGTAATCAAATGCCCCGCATATCCCCACCGCCAGATCGAAGGCCATCGCTTTCGCGGGGGCATCTTTCGACATAACAATAGAGGAATGCTGGCTGTAACCAACCTGTTCTGATTGCAGCCATTCTCTTTGCAGCTCATCCGGCGTTTTCTCATAAATAAGCTGCACGGTCTTATTGTATCCCCCGCCCAGGACAACGCCTTTGGTATAAGGCTTAGCATATTTTTTGGCGAACATCGCGAGTTCTGCAGGCGTTAATTCCTGACCCGGCTGTAAATAATCGAAACCTGCGCCGCTGAGATTTTTGAAATCTGTCTCAGTACGCGCAGTAACCGTGGCTTTTGCCGAAAATGAGATGTCCTGATCCGGTGAACCCGGCGCAATCGAATATTTATACTGACTTCCCGCGCCCTGTAACTGGTGTCTGAAGGTGACGGGGAGCTGCTCACCATTCACAACCACATCCGCAAACGTATATTGTCTGGTCGCCAGCGTATCCTGATCAAAACAATCCTTTTTTAACGCCGGCATTTCAAATGGCACGCTCAGTGGGCTGCCGCCTATTTCCGGACCATTTTCGCAGAAAACTCGCTGGCGCAGATTGTCTATGCCGCTGGCAATGTCATGGGGGACTCCCCGCCAGCCCAAACCCTGCACGTTAAGTAATGAAACCACGCTGTCATTAGGGCAAAAATAGTTATATACCTTGCCAAAGTTATTACGGGTATAAAGTTTATTCTTGCGCCATTGAGAATTGGTTTTACTCAGACAAATTGCGCCTTCTAATTCATCAATCTCGGCCTGCGTGTGAAATTCCCCCTTGCCATATCTGGCGTTGGTCGCCATCAAATGACAGAAATTTTTAAACGTCTGCTGGCGGGCGCGATCCGTCTGGTGATGTCCTGGCGTCATCCCTTCAGCAGCCGTTTTTTCCAGGGCGTAGGGAGAATGGTTGAGGATCACACAATCGGCGGGATCGGCACCTGCTGCTTTGACCAGCATATTGGCGAGCATGGTAATAATCGTTCCCTGGGAATGCGCAATGATATTAATGGGATCGAATTGCGTTGCCGGTTCACTTCGAATCATCAGGATTAAATCGGCCAGCCGCTGCGCGGCAAAAAACTGATAAATTCGGTGCGGGTTATCATAAATAGGGTGCGTAAAATCCCCGGAATTCAGATGAAATGAAACAAATCCTGCCGCAGCGTTCGCTTTGCCGCCGGAGCCAGGGCCTAGCATATCCGGAATAGTGGTTGTCGCATTGGCAAAGGTCCCCCCGCCTTTGGCGTACACATCGTCCAGCACGTTGCCGAAATTATCATTCTGAAATTTCAACGTGGTTTGAGGAATGTGTCCTAACTTTACCAGCGTTGCGTTGTCATCTTCCTGATAGGCGTTGTAAGGCAGTTTTGCGGCGTCTCCTGATTTAGCCCGCTCATCGCGATAACGCCGCTGATCGTCAATATACGTTGCATGGTCAACAGGTTTATATCCCCAGTAAAATGGGATCACCGGGCTGCGCCCGGGCATTTTCACCTGCTGCTGCTCGCCATCGCCCATATCCATTTTGTACTGATGCCATTCATGCGGATACATATCCGTGCGGCCCATACGTTCATTCAGGCCGGCAATAATCCCCTGCTCCTGATTTTGATATGCCTCGCCCACATCGTTGACGCCATGAACAAGGATCACAATGCAGGGCATAGGGTTTTTAACCGCCACTTCGCAGACGGCCATTTTTCCACCGGTGGATTTAGGCACGCCTTGTACACCTGTCGCCACGACTCGCGGATTAAAGGGACTATTACTCATTTGGCAAAATCTCCATTTTCATTTCATCCATTTCCGTCATATCCAGTAACGGCGTCATGCCCTCATCGTCGGTAACACCTTCAATGATTTCACCGGAGGCCTTAGTCAGTCTGAATTTTGTCTTTTTCAGAACATCGTCCGTATTTCCATAACCATGTAATTTAATGCGGCGGTGAAACTGGTCTTCCTGAAAAACGGGGGATTTATCTTTAACAGATTCCGGCCCGCTCCAGTCAAGCGTGGTGCCTTTCAACTGCACTTTGGCGGGAGAGAATATTTTTACTGAGCCATCTTCATTTATTCGAATGCCGCCCCCGCCACACAGCAACTGAATATTCTTTTTGGCGCTGATGGTCACATTGCCGCTCATACTTTGAATATGGAAATGCTTATCGGAAAGCAGGCCCATTTCGCCGCGCTGCGCCTGGACGGAAATATCATCTTTTGCGGCGATAATTTTGATCCCGATAGCTCTGCTGAAAAGCGATAAGCCCTGCCCGACTGCCATGGAGAGTTTCTTAAAAACGTTAAAACTGCCGTTGTTGGCCGCGTTCAGCGACAGATCTTTGTTTGCCGACAGCGCCATGGTTTCCGGTGTGAGCAGAGCCATACCGTGATCGGCATAGGCCACCAGCCCCGAGCGGGTGAGCTGTTGAAGCGAAGCGTTAAGCTGCTGCTGTTGCTCCATCTCAACGTTTAACGCTTGCGCCGTCAGGGCGCTTTGCTGAAGAGAAGTTGCCAGCACAAGGGCTGCCTGTAGCTGTTGAACAACTTCGTTCATGTCGAGCTGCTGACCGTGGGCTTTTGGCTGCGCCTCTGTCGTCAGCAATATTCCCTTTGCAGCCCTCAAAACTGCCCGATCATCGGTGCGCAGTTCTGCGCCTTCACCGCGCGGCTTACCACCTGCATCAACAAGATGGCCCATGTTCAGCTGCGTTTTAGCGTACTCGGTACTCAGCTTGACGTGTTCCTGCCCGCGCCGGTCTTCCATCCGCAGCTTATTGAGACCCGCAGTGCGGATGACATTGCGGGTATTATTGCGGCTGGTGACGGGGTCCGGCTTTGGCGCATGATGCAGGGCATGAGCAATGAAAGGTCTTTCCGGATCGCCACCTTCAAACGCAATGGCGACCTCCGCACCCTGAATGAGTGGAAAGTGATGACCATAAGTATCGCCGGCATAAACTCGCGCCAGACGAACTGGCATACTTTCATAGCCCTGCCTATGTTGGTCGAGGTCAAAATCAAACTTCACCCAATAGCGCCCCTGCAGATCGATGTGGGCATATTGGTCATTGTCTATTCGGGATGAAACAATTGCCGGAACCGTACCCGCGATACGCGGTCTGGGTAGCGGCTGGGGTCGAAAGCAAACGCGCTCATTGTAAGGAATACCGAAAAGTTGGGATTGCAGGGCTGCATCACGCCTGCCCGTCACTCGCATTGCCGTTACCACAAAGCCCGAAGTGAACGCCTGCGGAATGGTACCGTCGATTTTAAGCACCATACCTGGCACGATCGACGGACTGGTGGTCACGCCGCTTAAAACGGACTGATTATTAAGAATAATTTCGTGATGCAGTTTGGCGTAGAACCAGCTTGATTCGCCCGGTTGTTCCTCCGCAAATTTCGATCCCGGCTGGTGATGAATATCCGCGTAACGATAATCCACTCCATACGTCGTCGACGTTTGTTCAGCTCCCTCGGCATCAGCATTGAGTATTAACGAATTGGCAAGCCGGTAGTCAAAGTTCTTTGCTTTAACGGCTGCGGAAACAACGTTGTGCTTTGAGACCAGCTTATCGATCGCGTAATCATTGGCTGTCAGACCCGCATGTGATGCATGCATAATCTTTTGATCGAAGATGTACCGGCTTTGTGAGTCACTGAAGATAAGCACCATAATGTGCGGAACGGCATGATGATTTTCAATTCTGAACCAGATCCCAACTTCCGACAGGATGCGGCTGATAAACGCTAAATCTGATTCCTGCCACTGGACGATCATTTCCCGGTCAGGATAGGTACAAATAAGCTCATCAAAGTCGAACTCATAATCGGCAAAAAGATGCTCTTTGAGGATCTTCGTGACCAGTTTAGGAACGCTTGTATTCAAATAAATGGCCGAACGCTTTCGTCGCGAGAGTAATGCAAGCTTATGCTCCAGCTTGATTTCGTAAAGTGATTCATCCGCTGAGGTACTAATAAGTGAACATGATGTGATCATCCCTTCTATTTGCCGCTCATTGATCCACATAGCAGAACCCTGGATATATTTACTCCATCTATTATTAGGGGCTCTTATTTGTAACGAGGCTTCAATATTAAGAAGAGATTCAGGAGGGATATCTTTAAGCTTAGAGGTAAATGTGATTTTATAACTGTATGGTTTACTTAGATTTTCATTTCCATCGATTGATTCAACATCAAGCACACCTAAACTGACAGTTCCCCTGAGGGTTAATAAGTATTTATTTATACTATCATCTGAAACTATACCTTCAAGATTATAGAAACCAGAACCTTTTTTCATTATCGCATCCCTTGCAGAAAGGCAGTAATACATAAAGAATAAAGTTCATTCAGCATACCAACAATACTAATAAGAAGGCTATTTTTATCTTAAAATAAAACAAACTGTTATTATTAATAACAACAATATAATTATGATATATATATCAAATTAAATTACGAGGTTTTATATTCAATGGCAGCCAGTTTTAATAAGATTATTTATATTATGTATCATTCGTTTTCATCCTGAGGTAACATGCCAACGCGCATATCCCAATAGTTCCAGAAAACTGAGATGCGAATAAAAAAGCGAATACATTAACTCAATGATTTACAATAACATTTATAAAAACATTCTTTTTATTTATCATTTTATTGAATGAATCACATCACCCCATAAAAAAACACAATAAAATATAACCATTCCCTGTTCTGCTGTGAGGGAGAGGTAACCGGATGGTATCCCATTTCCATGGGAAAGCTTTTGATTTTCTCCCTCTTCCTTTGAGAGAGGGCCGCATAAAGGTCATCTTATCAGCCACAGGAGAATCAATGAAACGCTCCGCAATAAACGAAATCCTTGGGCACACGCGCCAGTTTTTTTCTCTGCACGACGTGCACCTGCCTCCTTTCGCCAGTTTCCCGCCCACCCAATGGCGCCAGCTCGACGCCAGTGCCTGGAGCGAAGTTTTCGACCTCAAGCTCGGTTGGGATGTCACCGCATTCGGCGGCAACAATTTCGCCGCACAAGGGTTAACGCTGTTCACCCTGCGTAACGGCTCGCCGAAAGGTATGCCTTACGAGAAATGCTACGCCGAGAAAATCATGCACGTTCGCGATGCGCAGGTCACGCCGATGCATTTTCACTGGCGCAAACGTGAAGACATTATCAATCGCGGCGGCGGTAATCTCATTGTAGAACTGTGGAATGCAGGGATCCGCGAGCAAACGGAAGACAGCGACGTTAGCGTGGTGATTGACGGTTGTCGACAAACGCATGCCGCAGGCAGTCAACTGCGCCTGACGCCGGGTGAAAGCATCTGCCTGCCGCCAGGCCTGTATCACAGCTTCTGGGCGGAAGAAGGTTTTGGTGACGTGCTGGTTGGCGAGGTCTCTTCTGTTAATGACGACGACCACGACAACCATTTTCTGCAACCGATTTCCCGCTACAACGACATTGAAGAAGACGAACCGGCGCTGCTGGTGCTGTGTAACGAATATCGCCTGTTCCGCTAACCAAGGAGCACATTATGCCGTTGATCTCACTCGCTGATGGCCTTGCCCATGCTCGCGAACACCGCTATGCCTTAGGGGCGTTTAACGTTCTGGATTCACATTTCCTGCGCGCGTTGTTTGCCGCGGCAAAGCAGGAACGTTCGCCATTTATTATCAACATTGCCGAGGTGCATTTTAAATATATCTCGCTGGATTCTCTGGTCGAAGCGGTCAAGTTCGAAGCCGCCAGACATGACATTCCTGTAGTGCTGAATCTTGACCACGGCCTGCACTTTGAGTCGGTGGTGCGAGCGTTACGCTTAGGTTTCAGCTCAGTGATGTTCGATGGCTCCACGCTGGAGTACGAAGAAAATATCCGTCAGACCCGCGAAGTGGTGAAGATGTGCCACGCCGTCGGCGTGTCGGTGGAAGCTGAGTTGGGCGCAGTCGGTGGTGATGAAGGCGGTGCGCTGTACGGTCATGCCGACGAATCACTGTTTACCGATCCGATGCTGGCGCGTGATTTCGTCGACAGAACCGGAATTGACGCGCTGGCTGTCGCCATTGGTAATGCGCACGGCAAATATAAAGGCGAACCCAAACTCGACTTCCCGCGTCTGGACACTATCCGCCAGCAGGCGGCGATCCCGTTGGTGCTGCACGGCGGTTCCGGCATCAGCGACGACGATTTCAAGCGCGCGATTGAACTCGGCATTCACAAAATCAACTTCTATACCGGCATGTCACAAGCGGCGCTGTCGGCAGTGGAGACGCGGATGGCGAATCGTCAGCCCTTGTACGACGAATTCGCCGAACTGCTGCTCGGCATTGAGGAAGCCATTACCGATACCGTTTCAGAACAGATGCGCATTTTTGGCAGCGCAGGACGGGTCTGATGGAACGCAAAGGCGTTATCGCCGCAGGCAACATGCTGGTCGATCATGTGCATCAAATTGTGCAGTGGCCGGAACGCGGCTGGCTGGCGGAGATCACCCGTAGCGAACGCGCCACCGGTGGTGCGCCGCTGAACGTACTACTGACGCTGGCAAAAATGCACGCCGGACTGCCGCTGCAGGCGGTGGGGTTAATCGGGCAGGACAGCGACGGCGACTACATTATGGCGATGCTGGAGCAGTATCACGTTAATCACCAACACGTGCAGCGCACGACATTCGCGCCCACGTCAATGTCGCAGGTGATGACCGATCCGAGCGGTCAGCGCACCTTTTTTCATTCTCCCGGCGCGAATCGCCTGCTGGATCTGCCCGCTTTTGAGCAACTGGATACCTCGATGAAAATCTTCCATCTTGGCTATCTGCTGCTGCTCGACAGCCTGGACATGCCAGATGAAGAGTACGGCACACGTAGCGCTCGGCTGCTGGCGCAAATGCGCGATAACGGTTTCGAAACATCGCTGGATTTGGTCTCACGCAAGGGCGACCCGCGCTACCAGCCGCTGGTGATGCCCGCCCTGCGCCATCTCGATTATCTGGTGATTAACGAGCTGGAAGCCGGAGAGTTCAGCGGGCTGGAGATCCGCCAGCCCAACGGCGAGCTGCATATCCCACATATCGCTACCGCCGCGCGCGAACTGCTCAATGCGGGCGTACGCCAGCGGGTGGTGATCCACTGTCCGGAAGGTGCCTGGGGTGAAGCGCCGGATCGGGCAGGCGTCTGGATCCCGTCACAGTATCTGGCGCAGGAGGAGATTGTCGGCAGCGTGGGGGCGGGAGATGCGTTTTGCGCCGGATTTTTGTATGGCTGTCATGAACGTTGGTCACTGGAAGAGAGCATCCGGCTAGCGCACGCCTGCGCGCGAGCCAGTTTGTTGTGTGCCAATGCGATAGACGGCGCAAAAACGCTGACAGAGTTAAAGGCCGCAATGACTGATGCCGGATAAGGCATTTACGCCGCCTTGTCGTGATGCTGCACGTCGGCGGCGAATACATAGCCCAGCCCGCGCAGGGTTTTGATCAGCATCGGCTGATGCGGGTTGTTCTCTATTTTTCGCCGCAGCCGCATGATTAACACGTCAATAGTACGGTCAAACACTTCAACACTGTCGCTACGCGTCAGTTCCAGCAATTGCTCACGACTAAGCACCCGACGGGCATTTTGCGCCAGCGCCAACAGCAGACTGTATTCACCCTGCGTCAGGTCCACCTTCAATTGCTGAGGATTACGAAGCTGGCAGCCCGCGGTATCAAGATGCCAGCCGTTAAAAGAAAGACCCGAGGTTTGTGAAGTGCCGCTTTCAGCCGTTAGCACGCCCACGCGTCTGAGCACCGCCTTCACCCGCGCCACCAGCACCCGGGCATTGAACGGTTTACCAATGTAATCGTCAGCGCCCATTTCCAGCCCGACCACCACATCCGATTCACTACCAAGCCCGGTCAGCATCACCACCGGCAGCCCGGGTCTCATTTTTTGCACCTGCTGCAGCACCATCAGGCCGTTGATGTCGGGCAACATCATATCCAGCAATACCAGCGCGATCTCCGGCTGAGTCTCAATGCAGCGCAGCGCCTCCTGCCCGGTATGACAAGCAGTCACCGCAAAGACGTGTTCGCTCAGCACATCCTGCAAAAGCGAACAGACCGCAACGTCATCATCCACAACCAGTATGGCTGGCTTCATTATCTTTCCCCATTTCTGGCCAACTTAAATGAGTGTGATTGATTCTGCCCAGAGTGACAGCGATAAGGCACAAGGATGTGTAGGAAACATAACCTCGGTCACACTGCCGGGGCGTCACGTATTGGAGATTCGACACGTCAAATATGACGACAGCCTGTTTTTCGTCAGGGTTTTGACCAAAAATCACCCGTAATATCAGGGAATGCCCACAATAAAAAAGTGGCATAGAAGATGCATACTAAGGGCGACAGCGCGTATGCGCGATTTGATTAACTGGAGCGAGACCGATGAAAAAAGTCGTCACGGTTTGCCCATATTGCGCATCAGGTTGCAAAATCAACCTGGTGGTCGATAACGGCAAAATCGTCCGGGCTGAAGCGGCGCAGGGGAAAACCAACCAGGGTACCCTGTGTCTGAAGGGCTACTATGGCTGGGATTTTATCAATGATACCCAGATCCTGACCCCTCGCCTGAAAACCCCAATGATCCGTCGCCAGCGTGGCGGCAAACTGGAATCTGTTTCCTGGGATGAAGCCCTTGATTACGTCGCCACTCGTCTGAGCGCCATCAAAGCGAAGTATGGCCCGGACGCTATTCAGACGACCGGTTCATCTCGCGGTACAGGTAACGAAACCAACTATGTAATGCAAAAATTCGCGCGCGCCGTTATTGGTACCAATAACGTCGACTGCTGCGCTCGCGTCTGACACGGCCCATCGGTTGCAGGTCTGCACCAATCGGTCGGTAACGGCGCAATGAGTAATGCTATCAATGAAATTGATAACACAGATTTAGTGTTCATCTTCGGGTATAACCCGGCGGATTCCCACCCGATCGTGGCGAATCACGTGATTAACGCTAAACGTAACGGGGCGAAAATCATCGTCTGCGATCCGCGCAAAATTGAAACCGCGCGTATTGCCGACATGCACATCGCGTTGAAAAACGGCTCGAACATCGCGCTGCTCAACGCTATGGGTCATGTCATCATCGAAGAAAAACTGTACGACCAGGCGTTTGTCGCTTCCCGTACAGAAGGCTTCGAAGAGTACAGCAAAATTGTCGAAGGCTACACGCCGGAGTCCGTCGAAGATATCACTGGCGTTAGCGCGCAGGATATTCGTCAGGCTGCACGTATGTATGCCACGGCGAAAAGCGCGGCCATCCTGTGGGGCATGGGTGTCACCCAGTTCTATCAGGGCGTGGAAACCGTGCGTTCACTGACTAGCCTCGCCATGCTGACCGGCAACCTCGGTAAGCCAAGCGTGGGCGTTAACCCAGTTCGTGGCCAGAACAACGTTCAGGGCGCATGCGATATGGGCGCGCTACCGGATACCTATCCGGGCTATCAGTACGTTAAGTTCCCGGAAAACCGCGAGAAGTTCGCTAAAGCCTGGGGCGTGGAAAGTCTGCCTGCACACACTGGCTATCGCATCAGCGAACTGCCGCACCGTGCGGCGCATGGCGAAGTCCGTGCAGCGTACATCATGGGTGAAGATCCATTACAGACCGATGCTGAACTCTCCGCAGTACGCAAAGGCTTTGAGGATCTGGAACTGGTCATCGTGCAGGATATCTTCATGACCAAAACCGCCGCTGCCGCAGACGTTATTTTACCGTCTACGTCATGGGGCGAGCATGAAGGCGTCTTCTCAGCGGCTGACCGTGGCTTCCAGCGCTTCTTTAAAGCCGTTGAGCCTAAGTGGGATCTGAAAACGGACTGGCAGATTATCAGTGAAATCGCCACCCGTATGGGCTACCCGATGCACTACAACAACACCCAGGAAATCTGGGATGAGTTGCGTCATCTGTGCCCGGATTTCTACGGTGCAACGTATGAGAAAATGGGTGAACTGGGTTATATCCAGTGGCCTTGTCGCGACACCTCTGATGCCGACCAGGGGACGTCTTACCTCTTTAAAGAGAAGTTCGACACCCCGAACGGCCTGGCGCAGTTCTTCACCTGCGACTGGGTAGCGCCAATCGACAAACTCACCCCAGAGTACCCAATGGTACTGTCTACGGTGCGTGAAGTCGGCCACTACTCTTGTCGTTCGATGACCGGTAACTGTGCGGCGCTGGCCGCGCTGGCGGATGAGCCGGGTTATGCCCAGATCAATACTGCCGACGCAGAACGCCTGGGCATTCAGGACGAAGATTTGGTGTGGGTTAACTCACGTAAAGGTCGGGTCATTACCCGTGCGGCGGTCAGCGATCGTCCGAACAAAGGCGCGATTTACATGACCTACCAATGGTGGATTGGGGCATGTAATGAGCTGGTAACCGAGAATTTAAGCCCGATTACCAAAACGCCGGAGTACAAGTACTGTGCCGTTAACGTTGAACGCATTACCGATCAGCGCGCCGCCGAACAGTATGTGATTGATGAGTACACCAAGCTGAAAGCCAGCCTGCGCGAAAGCGCGATGGGTTAGTCCGTTTACGTACCTGTTCTACAACAGCCTCCGCCCGGAGGCTGTTTTTTTATCCATACGATCTCTTTATACTGTTCATTCCGTACCCTAAATAAAACTCAAAATGAAACAACTCATTGCATTGATGTTCTTTATGACATTCTTTGCCCATGCCAGTGATACTGAGCCAGGAAGCCAGTACTTACAGGCCGCTGAGGCAGGGGACCGTCGCGCACAGTATTTTCTTGCCGATACCTGGTTCAGTTCGGGCGATTTGAGCAAAGCCGAGTATTGGGCGCAAAAAGCCGCAGACAATGGCGATGCCGACGCCTGCGCGCTACTGGCGCAAATCAAAATTACGAATCCGGTCAGTCTGGATTACCCCCAGGCCAAAACGCTGGCGGAAAAGGCAGCCAAAGCGGGCAGTAAAGCAGGTGAACTCACCCTGGCGCGGATTCTGGTCAACACTCAGGCAGGCCGCACCGATTACCCCAAAGCCATCACTTTGCTGCAAAACGCCTCTGAAGATCTGGAAAATGACTCCGCCGTCGACGCGCAAATGCTGCTCGGGCTGATTTACGCCAATGGCGTGGGGATCCCCGCAGACGATGAAAAAGCGACGTGGTATTTCAAACGCAGCTCCGCCATCTCCCGCACCGGTTATTCAGAGTACTGGGCCGGAATGATGTTCTTAAACGGCGAGCAGGGTTTTATTGTGAAGAATAAACAGAAAGCGCTGCACTGGCTGAATCTGAGCTGTATGGAAGGATTTGATACCGGCTGTGAAGAGTTTGAAAAGCTGACCAATGGTTGATGCTGGTTGCCGGATGGCGCTACGCTTATCCGGCCTACAAAGGATGTGTAGGCCGGATAAGACGCGTGAGCGTCGCTGTCAGGCGACCATCACCAATTACTGCGCGGTCTTATCAAATTTACCCAGCATCTCGCGCTCGTAGGCCAGCGCCTTTTTGCGGTCAAATTTGTGCTCCCACTTGGCGATAACCAGCACCGCCAGCGCATTCCCAACTACGTTCAGCGCGGTACGCGCCATGTCGAGGATACGGTCAACACCGGCGATAAACGCCAGACCTTCCAGTGGGATCCCGACGCTGCCCAGCGTTGCCAGCAGTACCACAAAAGAGACGCCCGGCACGCCCGCAATCCCTTTCGACGTGACCATTAGCGTCAGTACTAATACGATTTCCTGCCACAGCGACAGGTCGATACCGTACAGCTGCGCAATGAAAATAGCGGCAATACTCTGGTACAGCGTTGAACCATCAAGGTTAAATGAGTAACCAGTTGGTACAACAAAGCTGGTGATTGAAGCTGGTGCGCCGTAGGCTTCCATCTTCTCGATAATACGCGGCAGTACGCTCTCGGAACTGGCGGTAGAGTAGGCCAGAATCAGCTCATCTTTCAGAATGCGGATCAGGATCCAGATGCTCAAACCACAAATACGCGCCACAATCCCCAACACCACCAGTGCGAAGAACAGAATGGCGAAATGCACTAACAGCACCAGCTTCGCCAGCGGCCACAGTGAGGCAAAACCAAAGTTCGCGACGGTCACAGCAATCAGCGCAAAAACACCGACTGGCGCATAGCGCATCACCATGTGGGTCACTTTAAACATGGTTTCGGAAATCGAGCGGAACACGGTCACCAGCGGCTCGCGGTGGGTTGCTGGTAGGGAAGACAAGCCTAAACCAAACAGCACCGAGAAGAAGATAATCGGCAACATATCGCCTTTCGCCATCGACGCAACGATGTTAGTCGGCACCAGCGACACAATCGTGCCCATCAAGCCATGCGCGTGGCTCTGCACTTCTGCGGTCGTATTTTGATATTTCGAAATATCCACGGTCGCCAGTTGCGACATATCAATCCCGGAACCCGGCTGGAACACATTCGCCAGCGTAATACCAAGAATAATCGCTACGGTGGTGATCACTTCGAAATAGAGAATGGTTTTGGCGCCAATACGGCCCAGTTGTTTTGCATCACCCACCCCGGCAATTCCAACCACCAGCGTGGAGATAACAATCGGCACGACAATCATTTTAATCAGATGGATAAAGATATCGCCCGCCGGTGACAGCAGGTTCACCACCAGCCATTCGCGGCTGTCACTATGGTAATGCAGGTAACTCCCTAGCAGAATGCCCAGCACCATAGCGATTAGAATCTGCCATGCCAGGCTGACTTTCAAATTTTTCATAACAACGGACTTCCTCGATGGAGCGCTATTCCACCTATAAAGAATGGGAATAGTACATACTGAAAGGGTATGATTTGTGTTGCGTTCGTTTATGGAGTTTTTTAACGCTTATACCCTAAATAATTCGAGTTGCAGGAAGGCGGCGACGCAGCGAATTCCCAGGAGCTTACGCCAGTAAGTGACTGGGGTGAGCGAGGAAAGCCAACACACCTGCAACTTGAAGTATGACGGGTATATTATCATTATCATCTGCATGGCATTCAGCGCAACCCTCTAAGAACAGGGACTTTAGCTGAATTTATGCATAAAAATGCAATTTTATCGCACTAATTATGAATAACTTTTTGTTATAAAAGAATTTTAATATGTTCAAAAATGAAGAAGTCATGGCATGAGTTTTTTTTGTCCGTTTGTTCGTTCGCCTGTTTTTTAAACAGGCCAAATGATACAAATCACAAAAAAAATAAAATTATTTTTGCCGATTCTGCAGTAATTTCGCCATATTAATCGAGTCAATCAGTTGCGCCCGGTTGACTCTCGGCGAGTTTAAATCGAGTACCTTTTGCCACTGCAAAATGGCCTGCGAATAGTCGGCCTGCATAAACGCATCTGAGGCTAGCAGCATCAGCGCTGTCACCTCAGCCGGGTCCAGCGCCAGAGCCTTATCAATCATTTCGCGAGTGGGCGGCGTCATATGTTGTCCGGCCTGGTAATACAATACCGTTGCCATCGCTGAATAAATCTCAGCATTTTCACCACCGACACGCAGCGCCTGCTCGTAGGCCAGCAGCGCATTATGATACGCGTTTTGCCAAAGATAATACTCGCCGAGTTGCGCCCATTTCACACTATCACGTGGATTGGCACGAATTTGCGATTGTAAGGAAAGCAGCTGTTTTTCCTGAACGTTTTCATCGGAGAACGCATGTAATGGATCTGCCAGTCGGGCCTGTTCCTGCCGTACCGCCTGCCATTTTGACGTCAACAGATAACCACCGATGCAGGCCACAACCATCACCACCACCACAGCAGTCAGCCGCTTCACGGGCATTGGTCGTAACGACGCTGTAGAATATACGGGTTGGCTCATGACACTTCGTCCTCTGCGCGCTGACGCCTTCTCACCCGCCAGACCACCCCCCCTACAAGTAACAGCAGCAGGCACGGCAACGCCCACAGCAGCAGCGTTTGCTCATTCAACGGCGGGTTATACCGCACGAAATCGCCGTAACGATCGGTCATCCACGTGGTTATCTCGGCTTCACTTTTCCCTTCCGCCACCATGCTGTAAACCTGATGGCGCATGCTGACCGCTACCGGCGCATTGGATTCCAGCAAGTTTTGGTTTTGGCACTGCGGGCAGCGCAGCTGACTGGCAATCGACAGCGCTTTCTCCTGCTGTTGTGGGTTGGCAAAAGTCCATGTGTCCACAACCTGGGCATGCGTAGCGAAAGTGATAAAAAACAGAACGATAAAACCGCAGATATTACGCATCACGTTTCCTCCCTCGCCATCCACTCAGCAGCGCGCCAAAGACCATTAATAGCCCTCCGCCCCAAATCCAACGTACGCCGGTCTGCACGTACAAGCGCATGGCATAACGGTCCGGTCCTGTTTTTTCGCCCATCACCGCGTACCAGTCATGTAACAGATTCCAGCGGATCCCCGGCTCCATCATCTGTTGACGGCGCGCGGCATAGAAGCGCCTTTCAGGCTGCAGGCTGCCAATGCGTTTTTCATCCTGCCACAGCGTGATCTGCGCTTTTTCACTGGTGTAGTTACCTTTTGCTTCCAGGTCCAGACGCTCAAAACGGAAAATGTAGCCTGCCAGTTCCACCTGCTGCCCCGGGCTCAGGTTCAGGCTTATCTCCTGACGACTCCCGCTGGAAAAGACAATCCCGACGGCAAACACCAAAACCCCGGCATGCGCCAGCAGCGCCGGAAGCTGAGCACGTACAGGTACTTTGCGACTTCTGAACGTTGCCATCACGATAACCAGCAGCATCAGCAGCCCAAAGGGTAGCGTCGCACGATTAAAGTACGGTGCGCCCACAGAGAGCCGTCCCCAACCGAACAGTCCGTAAATCATCGGGTAGAGCGTGCCAATCAGCACAATCATCAGCACCGCGCAAAAAAGCAGTAGCGCAACCAGAATCAGCATCTCGCGCGACCAGCCGCCAAAATGCGCACGTTGACGAATATTCTGCCCGCGCCAGGCATACAGCCCGAGCGACGCCAGGCTCAATACGGTAAACAGCGCAAACAGCGGCGCGGCGCGGACGTTATCCAGCGCGAAGGCATGTACTGAAACGAGAATGCCGGAACGCACAATCAACGTCCCCAGCAGCGATAAAATCAGCGTGACAATCGCCAGCAGCAGCGACCAATGGCGGAAGATCCCGCGCTGGCGCGTGATGTATAAGCTATGCAGCAGCGCGCTGGCGGAAAGCCAGGGCAATAAGGAAGCGTTTTCTACCGGGTCCCAGAACCACCAGCCCCCCCAGCCCAGCTCGCAGTACGCCCACCAGGAGCCGAGAATAATCCCCAGCGTCAGAGCGCACCAACCGGGCAGCGCCCAGCGCCAGCACACCCAGGCGCTTTGTGCATTAAAGTCACCGCGCAGCAGCGAAGCCAGCGCCACGCCTGCCGCCACCATTAAACCACCATAACCCAGGTACAGCAGCGGCGGATGGAGGATTAACCCGAGATGTTGCAACATCGGATTAAGGTCACGCCCTTCAATAGCTGGCGGGAAGATGCGCACAAACGGATCGGACCATACCACCACAAACAACAGCAGCAGGGCCGTTATCATTGAGAGGACGCTGAGCGTCAGCGGAAACAGCGCATCGGTGTCACGTCGATAGCAAAAAGCGAACAGCGCGCTCCAGCCGGAAAGAAACAGCACCCACAGCAGCAGCGACCCTTCATGCCCGCCCCACACCGCGGCCAGTTTTAACCCCCACGGCAGCAGACTGTAGCTATGCTGCGCAACATAGACTACCGAAAAGTCACTGGTCAGAAAGCAGAATACCAGAATGGCAAAGGCCAGCATCAGCAGCGAAAATTGCGTCCACACGCCCACACTTGCCAGGCGCATCAGGCCTTGCCAGCGCTGGCGGACACCCACCAACACGGCAAGCGGGGTCAATACGTTGACCCCGAGGCTTAATAACAGTGCCAGAAAACCGGCTTCAGGAAGGAGAACGTCCAGAAATCACCTTACGCAACGGTTAGCTGACCCGCATAGAGAATAAAAAAGCGCAGCAGCAGTACGCCGGTCAGGCTGGCGCCGCATACTGCCAGCACGCCATGAAACGTCGAACTGCGATTGGCCCAGGGTTTTAGCAGCATCGGCAGTATCAACCCAAGCCCGGCCACGCCCAGCCAGAACCACCAGGTCCAGAATCCGCCGCCCAGTGCCGCCGCCAGCGCGCGCATTTTGCCGTCATCGCCCAGCGCCAGGCCGACGAAGAACGCCGCCAGCAGGAAGATCTCCAGCCATACCACCGGGACTTCCATGCGATGCACAAAGTGCGCTTCAGTACTGTGCGGATTGCTACGATGACGTAACGCCATGGCGATCAGCGCCACCGCCGCGCCGGAGGAGATCCCGGAAAACAGGAACAGCACCGGCAGGATCGGATTATTCAGGAACGGGTAGGATTTCAGCGCCGACAGCAGGAACCCGGTATACGCCCCGAGCAGGACCGCCAGTACCAGCATCAGCGTCTCAAGCGCGCGATGGAACGGCGTGATTAGTGTCAGGAGTTTTGACACAATCGTCAGTCGCGGCACGAACCGCTGCTGCAGTGCAATCACCTCTTTTTCAAAGATTTTTGCCAGCCACAGCACTAACACCACCATGTATAACTGAAACAGCATGACCCCCATCGACATCACCGAAGTGAAGCTGTAGTGGAACATCAGTTTCCAGAAAGTCCATGGGCGCGTCAGGTGGAACACCAGAATCAGCAAACCGAAGATAATCGCCCCGGGCCCTAACACCAGCGTGGTGCGCAACAGCGTGCTGTCTGAACCGCCCGCCTCCGGATGGAAACGACGTAGCAAAATTGCCAGCGTGACCAGTCCGGCGGAGATGCCTATCAGGAACAGATAGATGGCAATAGGCCAGTCCCACACCAGTGATTCGAAATGAAATGCAGAAGCGGATGTCATTGGCTCACCTCCCCAAATTTAAAGGGAACGCGGTAGACCTTCGGTTTTGTGCCCAACGTCAGCTTGTAACGGTAGGTAGTTTTCTGCTGCAACAAGCGGGAGATATCGCTGTTGGGATCGTCCAGATTACCAAACGTCAGCGCCTTCGTCGGACATGACTCAACGCAGGCGGGCTGTTTGCCCGCTTTCAGGTTGGTTTTCCGGCAGAAATCGCATTTATCCGCCGTTTTACTCACCGGATGGATAAAGCGCACGCGATAAGGACACGCGGCGATACAGTACTGGCAGCCAACGCAAAGATCCGGGTTCACATCCACAATGCCGTTGGCGGCATCGCGATACGATGCCCCCGTCGGGCAGACGTCAACGCAGGGAGCGTGATCGCAATGCTGGCACGAGTGACGGAAGAAGCGATACTTCACATCAGGAAATGTCCCTTGCGGCTCGCTGCGAATAATCGTCAGACGCGATACGCCTTCCGGCACGTTGTTTACTTCCCGACAAGCATCCATGCAGGCCGTACAGCCAATGCATAAAGACTCATCATGAACCATACCGTAACGTACGCCGTTGATGTTCAGCGTCTTCGCCACAACGCGTCCCGCCGTCCCGCTCACTGCCACCAGCGCGCCGACGCCGGTGATAAACTGGCGACGAGAGCAACTCATGGATGCTCCTTAAGCAACGGAACCGACGCCGGGTTAAAGTTCGGATTGTTACGCTGATCGCTGTGGCAATCGACGCAAATCTTGATCCGTCCTTTATCGCTTAGCGTCTGCATCGTGTCTTGCTTCGGATGCAGCGAGTGACAGCTGGCACACGCCACTTTGGTTACGTGGACATCGTGCGGCCAGAACGCTTTTTGCAACTGCTCAGGCAGGTGACAGGACATACAGACGCTGTTTTGCTGCTCCACGTTGTACATCGGCTCATTAAAACGCATCACATCCTTCACCCCTTCACGGTGGTTCGGTGACGGCTGGCCGTGACAGTTAGTGCAAGTGACCGGCAGTTTGTTATTCGGGTTGATAACGTCTGCATGCTTACCATGCATGCCTTCGGTATCGGGCTTATGACAATCCAGACAGGCGGCATCCGGATTACGCTGTTGGGTAACCGTCCAGCGTTGATCCGACTCCTGCGGCGTTGGCGTGGCTGTGATTCCACTCAGGCTCCAGAACAAGCCTGACGCCAGCACCCCAGCAGTTAATAACGAACGTAATACGCTCATATTCACTCCGTTGAGTTATCCGCCCCTTGCGGGGCGAAATGGGGTTATTGGCTTAACAGACCGTTTTTACGCGCCTGATCTTCCCACTGCGGAATCACCGTTTTGATGAAGTCCTGTTTCTCAGCATTGATTTGCTGCATATTCAGACCAATCGCTGCCTGGGCTTTCTCTTTAGTAGAGATATCCGGTAACGGGATTTCATGCGTGATGCCTTTAGTTGCCAGCAAACGGACCAGTTTGGTACGCGCATCGGCAGCTTTATCCATTGCGCTACCCAGCATCCGCAAACCTTCTTCCGGGGCGTGCATGTGAATACCGTGTGAGGCGATAGCCAGGTCCCAACGCCATTGCGCGTGACGGATATCTTCCAGAATCGGTTTCATTTCCGCTTCGGTCGCACCCGCATCCCATGCGGCTTTCGCTTCAAAGTGCGCACGAACAAGCTGGTCTTCAACTTTGATTTTCAGGTCATGAATGGCCTGTTTACGCTCGGCGACCACTTTTTGCAGGGACGCTTTGTCCTGGGTGTGGCAGTTCGCACAGGTCTGAGCGAAATTATCAAACGGATTACCAATCTTATGGTCGGTGTAAATCTTGCCTTCCGCGTTCTGCACTTTCGGCATGTGGCAGTCGATACAGGTCACATTGTTCTTGCCGTGAATGCCTGCGCTCCAGGTTTCATACTCCGGGTGCTGCGCTTTCAGCATTGGCGTTTTAGATAGGGAGTTGGTCCAGTCAGAGAAGGCGATGGTATCGTAGTATTTCTCCATGTTCTCGACTTTCATGCCGTCGTCCCACGGGAACTTAACGGCTTTGTTTTTACCGTCGAAGTAGTATTCCACGTGGCACTGGCCGCAGACCATGGATTGCTGATCGAAGCGACCGGCTTTCTCAAACGGTTTGCCGATTGCTTCCATCGCGCGTTCTGCATAAGGGCGCGACAGCGTCAGTTCTGGCTTGCCTTTGGCAAAGTCTGGTGACGCGGTGTTATGGCAATCGCCGCAGCCAAGATTGTTAACAATTTCAGGACCGCCGCGCGCCCATTTACCGTGGAAGTAGCCATCTTCACCGTCTTTCTGGATCAGACGCGCCACGTCCGGGCTTTTACAGCTCCAACAGGCCATCGGCAACGGACCATCTTCTGCCGTTTTGGGTGCGCCTGTACGTAAGGTTTCACGGACATCGGTCACGGCATACGCGTGTCCACGCGGTTTGTTGTAATCGCGCGAGAAGGGATATCCCGCCCACAGGATCACCAGACGCGGATCTTCTGCCAGCGCATCTTCACGGGCTGATTGCTCAGACGTGGCTTTCCAGGAGAGATATTGATCGGGATGCTGAGGCGCGAAGACTTCATTCTTCGCTTCAACGGTGACGTTTTTTGCGGGTACGGGGGTTTGTTCAGCGTGAACTGCAGAGATAAATAATAAAGGTACTAACAGGCTGAAGAAACGGCGTACGCGTGATTTTATCCTTGCCATAGGGGTCTCATCCAGATGACGCCATTATCTGCAATGGCGGTTCTTTTATTGTTTTCCATAACAGCAACCACACGAATACTGTCATGACATTGCTCCACCCTATTTGTAACAAGAAACCACACTGAAAATGTTGTCTTTAATCAATTGTAAGTGTATATAAAATACCACTTTAGAGTTAGTAACCCCCTCTGGTTGCACCCTCTTTTGTCTAATTCAGAGACAGATCACCTTTTCAACAATCCTTTAGATAACTACATGTTATCGCGAGATTTAGTCAATTTTTGCTAGTTCTCTTCAAAATTCAGTTTGTCGCTAATTTGCACAATTCGTTTATTGCGTGATCTGCCGCGCAAATACTAAACAAAACTCTCAAAGCCCCTACATTTAACGTTTATGAGACATATTATTAACATCCTACAAGGAGAACAAAAGCCATGAGCCAAATACATAAACACGCTATTCCCGCAAACATTGCGGATCGTTGCCTGATAAATCCGGAGCAGTACGCAGAGAAATACCAGCAATCCGTTAACGAGCCCGACACATTTTGGGGCGAACAGGGAAAAATTATTGATTGGATCAAGCCATACAGCCAGGTGAAGAACACTTCCTTTGCACCCGGCAACGTGTCGATTAAATGGTACGAAGACGGCACCCTGAATCTGGCCGCAAACTGCCTTGACCGCCATCTGCAGGAAAACGGCGATCGTACCGCCATCATCTGGGAAGGCGATGATGCTACCCAGAGTAAAAACATTACCTATCGCGAACTGCATCGCGATGTCTGCCGTTTTGCTAATACATTGCTGGATTTAGGCATTAAAAAAGGCGATGTGGTGGCGATCTATATGCCAATGGTTCCGGAAGCTGCGGTAGCCATGCTGGCTTGCGCCCGTATTGGCGCAGTGCATTCGGTCATCTTCGGCGGGTTCTCGCCGGAAGCCGTCGCTGGACGTATCATCGATTCCAATTCGCGCCTGGTGATCACCGCCGATGAAGGCGTGCGCGCTGGACGCAGCATCCCGCTGAAAAAGAACGTCGATGATGCGCTGAAAAACCCGAACGTGAAGACCGTGGAGCATGTGGTCGTCCTCAAACGTACCGGTGGAAAAACGGAATGGCAGGAAGGCCGTGACCTGTGGTGGTCCGATCTTATTGAAAAAGCCAGCCCGGACCATCAGCCAGAAGAAATGAACGCGGAAGATCCGCTGTTTATCCTGTATACCTCCGGTTCAACCGGCAAGCCGAAAGGCGTGCTGCATACCACCGGCGGATATCTGGTCTACGCCGCCACCACCTTTAAGTATGTATTTGACTACCATCAGGGCGATATCTACTGGTGTACCGCGGACGTGGGTTGGGTAACCGGGCACAGCTATTTGTTGTACGGTCCGCTGGCCTGCGGCGCAACCACGCTGATGTTCGAAGGCGTACCAAACTGGCCAACCCCGGCGCGTATGTCGCAGGTTGTGGACAAGCACCAGGTCAATATTCTGTATACCGCACCGACCGCCATCCGCGCCCTGATGGCCGAAGGCGATAAAGCAATTGAAGGTACTGACCGTTCATCGCTGCGTATCCTGGGTTCCGTTGGCGAGCCGATCAACCCGGAAGCATGGGAGTGGTACTGGAAGAAGATCGGCAACGAAAAATGTCCGGTCGTTGATACCTGGTGGCAGACCGAAACCGGGGGATTCATGATCACCCCACTGCCAGGCGCTACCGAGCTGAAAGCCGGTTCCGCCACCCGTCCATTCTTTGGCGTACAGCCTGCAATTGTCGATAACGAAGGTAACCCGCTGGAAGGCGCGACCGAAGGCAACCTGGTGATTACCGACTCATGGCCGGGTCAGGCGAGAACGCTGTTTGGCGATCACGAACGCTTTGAGCAAACCTACTTCTCTACCTTCAAAAATATGTACTTCAGCGGCGACGGCGCGCGTCGTGACGAAGACGGCTATTACTGGATCACCGGACGTGTGGACGATGTGCTAAACGTCTCCGGTCACCGTCTGGGAACGGCTGAAATCGAATCGGCGCTGGTGGCACATCCGAAGATTGCCGAGGCCGCAGTGGTCGGTATCCCACATAATATTAAAGGCCAGGCGATCTACGCCTACATCACGCTGAATCACGGCGAAGAGCCGTCACCTGAGCTGTACGCCGAAGTTCGCAACTGGGTACGTAAAGAAATTGGCCCGCTGGCAACCCCAGACGTACTGCACTGGACCGACTCACTGCCGAAAACCCGCTCAGGCAAAATCATGCGCCGTATTTTGCGAAAAATCGCGGCGGGCGATACCAGCAATCTGGGCGATACCTCAACCCTCGCCGATCCTGGCGTGGTAGAGAAACTGCTCGAAGAGAAGCAGGCCATCGCAATGCCATCATAACGATAACCATGAAATGCCCGATGGCGCGCTGCTTATCGGGCCTACAAATCCTATCCCTACCCCTCCCCTGACCGGGAGGGAAATATAAAAACCCTCCCCCAAAGGATTTCGTGTTTCAGGAAGGCGACCAGCAAGCATATCCCCAGGAGCATAGATGACTATGTGGCTGGGGTAGGCAAGTGCGGCCAACGAACCTGTAGCACGAAAGACGCAGGGGGACCTCTGGAGATTCTGTGATGAATGACCAAATTTATCAGCGGATAGAAGACAGTGCGCATTTCAGGGAATTAGTTGAAAAACGGCAACGGTTTGCCACCATTCTGTCCATCATCATGCTGGCAGTTTATATCAGCTTTATTTTACTGATTGCCTTTGCGCCTGGCTGGCTGGGTACACCGCTCCACGCGGGAACCAGCGTCACCCGGGGTATTCCGATTGGGGTCGGAGTGATCCTTATCTCCTTCATCCTGACCGGGATCTATATCTGGCGGGCAAACAGTGAATTCGATCGCCTGAACAATGCGGTTCTGCACGAGGTTAAAGCATCATGAAGAGAGTCCTGACGGCGCTTGCCGCCACGCTGCCCTTCGCTGCAAACGCGGCGGATGCTATTAGCGGTGCAGTTCAACGCCAGCCAACCAACTGGCAGGCGATTGTCATGTTCCTGATTTTCGTCATCTTTACGCTCGGTATCACCTACTGGGCGTCTAAGCGGGTACGTTCACGTAATGACTACTACACCGCCGGTGGTAACATCACCGGTTTCCAGAACGGGCTGGCGATTGCGGGCGACTATATGTCGGCGGCATCGTTTCTCGGGATTTCCGCGCTGGTGTTTACCTCTGGGTATGACGGGCTGATCTACTCGCTCGGCTTCCTGGTCGGCTGGCCAATTATCCTGTTCCTGATTGCGGAGCGTTTGCGTAACCTCGGTCGTTACACCTTTGCAGACGTTGCTTCTTATCGTCTGAAGCAGGGGCCAATCCGTATTCTGTCGGCCTGCGGTTCCCTGGTGGTGGTCGCACTGTATTTGATCGCCCAGATGGTTGGCGCAGGTAAGCTGATTGAGTTGCTGTTTGGTCTGAACTATCACATCGCCGTCGTACTGGTTGGTGTGCTGATGATGATGTATGTGCTGTTCGGCGGCATGCTGGCAACCACGTGGGTACAGATCATTAAAGCTGTTCTGCTGCTGTTCGGCGCCAGCTTCATGGCCTTTATGGTGATGAAGCACGTTGGCTTCAGCTTCAATAACCTGTTCACCGAAGCGATGGCGGTACACCCGAAAGGCTCCGCGATTATGAGTCCTGGCGGATTGGTTAAAGATCCAATATCCGCCTTGTCGTTAGGTCTCGGTCTGATGTTTGGTACGGCAGGTTTACCGCACATACTGATGCGTTTCTTCACGGTCAGCGATGCCCGTGAAGCGCGTAAGAGCGTGTTCTATGCCACCGGCTTTATGGGTTATTTCTACATCCTGACCTTTATCATCGGCTTTGGCGCGATCATGCTGGTAGGTGCTAACCCAGAGTACAAAGATGCTGCAGGCGCATTGATCGGTGGTAACAACATGGCTGCGGTTCACCTGGCGAATGCGGTGGGCGGTAACCTGTTCCTCGGCTTCATCTCTGCAGTGGCGTTTGCCACCATCCTGGCGGTGGTTGCCGGCCTGACCCTGGCGGGCGCTTCGGCTGTTTCTCACGACCTGTACGCCAACGTATTCCGCAAAGGCGCAACCGAGCGTGAAGAACTGAAGGTGTCAAAAATTACCGTACTGGTGCTGGGCGTGATAGCCATCCTGCTCGGCGTGCTGTTTGAGAATCAGAATATCGCCTTTATGGTAGGCCTGGCGTTCGCCATCGCGGCAAGCTGCAACTTCCCGATCATCCTGCTTTCCATGTACTGGTCAAAACTGACCACCCGTGGCGCCATGGTCGGCGGCTGGTTAGGTCTGCTGACGGCTGTGGTGCTGATGATTCTCGGCCCAACCATTTGGGTCCAAATCCTCGGTCACGAAAAAGCTATTTTCCCGTATGAATATCCGGCGCTGTTCTCCATCAGCGTAGCGTTCCTCGGGATCTGGTTCTTCTCTGCTACCGATAACTCAGAAGAAGGCAACCGCGAACGCGAGCAGTTCCGTGCTCAGTTCATCCGTTCCCAGACCGGGTACGGCGTAGAACAAGGTCGCGCACACTAGTCCCACCTCCTCTTCCCCGGTTATTTTGACCGGGGAAGAATTTCTGTCAATTATGTGGGATTCTCATCCGTTATAAAGCGGCGAGCAGGAACAGCGATAAGCAACAGGAAAACAATCGCACACACAATATTTAGCCACTGCCAGCCCTTCCAGAAAGCCAGCAACCCGGCTCCCCAGTGAATAATCGCAATGATCACTGGAAATGGCATCAACTCCCGATACCGTTTTGTGATGACTAAAAAACCACAGTAATAGCTTAAAATAATCCCCAGCCAATTGATAAAAATAGCGAAGTTGCTAAAAGGATTCGCAACTAAAAACCATGTTGTAAATAATGAAATAACGGTAATCAATACAAAATAAAGAAAAAACTTCAACCGTCCCAGAACACCTTTTCTCCAGCCCAGAAATAAATCATTGAGTATATTCACTTGATATCCTTATTCTCTGTTTCTCACGTAATATATTGTTTTTATCCAGCGGTAAAACTGCGCACCAGGCGGAGTTTTCCATCAATCAATTCAAAATCATATATCGACGCACCATCACAATACTCTGAAAGGCCAGGCAGTTGTGCATTCGCCTCGGTACCCTGAGAAAGTCTTAAAATACCCTCTTCAAATTCCCCGTCGGCAACCGTATCGCAGGTTCCTTCCACCGTGTGACGCTGACCGTTTTCTTCATAATAAAATTGGCCGTCTTCATCAGCGGGATAATATTTTCGCTGCTGCTCCTGAGCAGATAGCGCATTAATTCTGTGTTCTTTTATCGTCAACGTGTCAGGGTTAACATCAAGGTCGTTCAGCCTCTGCAACCCCTCAATAATCTGCAATGCATGTTTATCAAACTCCGCTTCGGTAAGCGGTTCCGTCTCGATATCTTGTGATTCATCGTAGGGAATAAAATCTAAAAGGCTGCCCGGCAATGGGAATACAAAATACGTTTTCAACGCCGCAACGTTTTTCTCACGCAACGCCTGCTGGAACTGCTGAAACTGAAGCAGCGCGCTCTTCTTCTGTTCAGGTGTGGTAAGAGTGCCAGCAGCTTTCACGTCATCAAGGATGAGCAGAACAGGGGTAAAGTGGCGACCAATCTGGGCGTACATCGTTTTCCCGCTCAGGATGACCTCTTTTCCTAAAAGGGGAGCCAGATCGGCATAATCAATATGACGTTTGCCAGCAAGAATAAGCTGTACTTCCGGCACGACATCATTTTCAGGTGCAAAATCACACTCAAACGGCTGATCGAGCTTTAAATAGTCATAAGTTACCGCTTCGTCACCATCCTTGATGCTTTCGTAGTTTGGGGGGCCGGGAAAAGTCTGTTGGATTAATGTCCCTTGCAGGGTCACCTGTTGGTCTTCATCGGGGCAATATGCCAATGCGATATGACTAAACAGGCCGACCAGTAGCCACATATATTTCACGCTGAGTATCCTTACACTGCGATAAAAAAGGACCGTCAGTGTAAGAGACATAAACCTGAAAAAATATCGTCCACCGAAAAATCAGAACATGACCATCGCCACCAGCGGCGCAACCAATACCATCACCACGCCGGAAAGCATCATCACCAGACTGGCAACTACACCCTCCTGCTGACCGAGTTCATAAGAGCGCGCCGTACCTGCCCCGTGCGACGCCGCGCCAAATCCTGCGCCTTTCGCCATCCCTTCACGAATGGAAAGGCGTAAAAACAGCACATCACCGACCGCCATGCCGAATACGCCGGTCACCACCACGAACAAGGCCACCAGGTCCGGCTGCCCGCCCAACGGCTCTGCCGCCGCCAGCGCAAATGGCGTGGTGACAGAGCGCACCGCCAGACTGCGCTGGATCTCATCAGGCAACATAAACAAACGCGCCAACCACACGGAGCTGGTGACAGCCACCAGCGTTGCCGTCACCACGCCCGCCGTCAGCGACATCCAGTGCCGCTTAATCACCGCAAGGTTGTCATACACCGGAACGGCAAACGCAATGGTTGCCGGGCCCAACAGCCACAGCAGCCAGTGCGATTCACCAATATAGTTTTGCCAGGAGATGTGTCCGAATACCAACATCAGCACCAGCAATGCTGGCGTGAGGACCAGCGGCATCAGCGGTAATTTGCGAAAACGGCGATACAGGCGCTTGTTGGCAAAATAGATGCCCAACGTAATCACCAGACACAGGACGCTTAGCTGAAAATTACTCACGGTTTAACCTGCTCATTTCATAGCGATACACTTTATCGACCACCCACGCCGTGGCGCCGAGCACCATCAGCGTACTTAGCGCAATAACGGCGAATATGCGCCAGCCATCGACCAGCAACAGCTGCGTATAGTTGACGACGGCCACCACCGCCGGAACAAAAAACAGCAACATTTCAGCCAGTAACCAGCGAGCGCCTGCGCGAATCCAGTTCAGCGGGATAACCCGGCAGACAATTAACGCCAGCATCAGTACCATCCCGACCAGGTTGGCAGGAAGCGGCAAATGCAGCCAGGAGACAAGATATTGAGCAAATACAAAGAGACCTGCGTACAGCAGAACCTGAACGGGGATCTGAAGTCGTTGAATGACAGCAGGCGTCACGCGGCTTATCGCCACAGCCATGAGGGTATGTCCTTAAAAAATAGAGAGCGCCAGTATAGAGAGCCCCCGTCCCGGACTGAAATGAATTAAACTCATTGCAGGCATAGTCTTAAGGAATAATCATGGATATCAGAACGCTGCGATATTTTGTTGAGGTGGTTCGTCAGCAGAGCTTTACTCGCGCAGCGGAGAAGCTTTTTGTCACTCAACCCACTATCAGCAAGATGTTGAAGAATCTTGAAGACGAGCTTAACTGCACGCTGCTAATCCGCGACGGTCGGCGGCTTTTGTTGACTGATACCGGACAAGTGGTTTTCGAGCGCGGTCTGGCGATCCTCGCCGAGTTTCGCCAGCTTGAAGCGGAACTCAGCGACATTAACCATCTCAACAAGGGGCTATTGCGCCTCGGTATCCCGCCGATGGTCGGCATGTTGATGGCAGGGCCTATCAGCCTTTTTCGCCAGCGCTATCCCGGCGTTGAGCTAAAGGTCTCTGAATTTGGCGGCTTAACCGTCCAGCAGGCGGTGATGAATGGCGATCTGGATGTCGCGATGACCGCGCTGCCGGTTGAGGAAGAAAGCGGTCTGGCGACCTTACCGCTTTTCAGTCATCCGCTCTGTGTGCTGGTCCCTCGCTCCGGTCAGTGGACAACGTGCGAATCTATTTCCCCCGAGGCGTTAGCGGAGCATCCGTTACTTATCTATAACGAAGATTTCGCGTTGAGTCGCCAGTTGCTTGAACTGTTTAGCCAGCACAACGTCAAGCCCCGCATTGCAGTACGCAGCGGGCAGTGGGATTTCCTGGCGGCGATGGTACAAGCCGGCGTCGGAATCGCCATTTTGCCGGAGCCAATCTGCCAGCGTCTGGATAAGCAAACTTTGCGCTGGATCCCTCTGGAGAGTGATTTACGCTGGCAGTTGGGTATGATTTGGCGCGAGGGCGTATATCTGTCGCACAGCGCCCAGGCATGGCTGAAATGTTGCGAAGGTTTTTGGCTAACGCAAGCGTCGTAAAATGCCGGATGCGGCTAACGCCATATCAGACCTACAAAATCCCGTAGGCCTGATAAGCGTAGTGCCATCAGGCACTACCGTTACTGGTTCTCAATCAACAGCGCTTCCAGCAAGTCCAGGTCGTGCAGTAGTTTTTGCAGCGTTTCATTACTGATTTCACGTGTGGCACGCAGGTGATAAAGCTCTGCGCGTTCTGAGCGCAGTGCCGCCAGACGGAAACGCCGTTCGAGGTTTTCTTCCTGCATCGAGCTTTCCACATCGTTGCGTCCGTCGGCGCGTCGACGCAGATTACCGATGACACGTGAACTCACCTCGGTGAGCAACTGATTATCGATGTTCTCTTCGCTGTCCGCGGCCAGGCGCTCCTCCATTTTCTGGATGGCGACAATCGCGACTTCCGCCGTGGCAGCCCGGGCAATACGTTCCTCTTTTTGCTGCTGCGAGTGATCTGCGACTTCCAGATGCTGTAGCAGAATCGGCAGCATTACTACGCCAACAAACAGCGAGAACAGGATCACGCCCGCAGCAAGGAAAATCAGCTCATATCGGGCCGGGAAGCCGCTACCATCCGGTAACAACAGCGGAATGGAGAGCACACCCGCAAGAGTTATTGCCCCTCGCACGCCCGCAAAGGAGGCAATCAGGATTTCACGCGTCGTCCAGGAGCCGAATTCCATTGGCTTTTTCTTCAGGAAGCGCAGACTGAACTTCTTCATGGTCCACAGCCAGCCAAAACGTACCAGCATCAGCGCCACGTAAATCAGCACGATATCGGTAAACAGCATCCAGATTTCAACGTTCGGATCGACCTCTGCTGCCGCCAAAGAAGACTCCAGAATCCCCGGCAACTGCAGCCCTAACAGCAGGAAAACCATGCCGTTAAACACAAATTCCAGCATCGCCCAGGTGCTGTTAGCACGTAAGCGCATCGCCAACGGCGCGCGGCGCATCACCCCGGAACGGGTGATTGTCATCCCGGCAGCGACCGCCGCGAGGATGCCTGAGACACCAATGTGTTCCGCAATCAGGTAAGACGCAAACGGCAGCAGAAACAGCAGAACGATTTGCGTTGCCGGCTCATCGCCACCCCAGCGGCTGAGAAAACGCAGGGAGCGCCCGTACAGCCAACTGACGACAAAACCGGCCAGGATACCGCCAATTGCTACTTTGAAGAATTCAAGCGTTGCGCCGCCAACGGTAAATACCATCGTACCCATCGCCACGGCGACGGCAAATTTTAGTGACACCAGGCCGGAGGCGTCGTTCATCAACGCTTCGCCCTGCAGGATCCCCATGATTTTCTTCGGGATGCGTCCCTCCCCCACAATGCCGGAAAGGGCAACGGCGTCGGTTGGCGACAGGACGGCAGCCAGCGCAAAGGCCGGGATGAGAGGGATCCCCGGCACCAGCCAGTAAATCATAAAGCCAATCCCGACCACCGTGACCAGCACTAACGCCAGCGCAAGACCAAAGATCTCTCGCCCATGTTCGAGAAACTCACGCGTTGGCGTCTTCCAGCCATCGGCAAAGAGCAGCGGCGGGATGAACAGAACCAAAAATAGCTCAGGATCGAATTCCACATGCAAACCAAACGTCGGCCACGCCAGCAAGGCGCCGATGGCGATCTGCATAAGGGGTAGAGGGAGTTGGAAGGGCAATACGCGAGTAAATACCCCCGACAGCGAGACCACAAGGGTCATGATGAGTATGGTGAAAAAGATTTCCATGCGTTCCCTGTTTGCGATGTTTCTTATGATTCGTGATGAGAGGCGTCGTGCCTCAATTCTATCTAATTGAGAGTAACGCAAAAGACAACAAGTGTGTTCTGAAAATAAAAACGGGCGGCCAAAGCCACCCGTTTTCAGGATCTTTATCGAATAAGAATCAGATAGCCCAACCGCCCGCGTAGAAGGCCACCAGCGCGATAGCGATAACCACCGTGCCGATGTTCAGCTTGCGCCATTCGCCAGAGACAAGACGGCCAATCACCAGGGTAGCAAAGCCAATCATAATGCCGGTTACGATGTTACAGGTCAGCACGATAAATACGGCCGTTACCAGACCCGCCATTGCGTCGACAAAGTCAGCAAAGTCGATTTTTGCCACATTGCTCAGCATCAACAGGCCTACATACATCAGCGCAGGCGCCGTGGCGTACACCGGTACAAGATACGAGAGCGGAGAGAGGAACAGGATCAGCAGGAACAAGACGCCAACGGTGATCGCCGTCAGGCCAGTTTTACCGCCCGCTGCCGTACCCGCTGCGGATTCAATGTAGACCGCCGCAGGTGCAGCGCCCACCAGACCAGAGAACACGCTGCTCAGGGAGTCAGTGGTCAGCGCTTTGCCGCCGTCGATAATCTGTCCGTCTTTATCCAGCAAATTCGCCTGTCCGGCTACGGCACGGATAGTTCCGGTCGCATCGAAGACGGCGGTCATGACCAGCGCCAGCACGCTCGGCAGAACGATAGGATTCAGTGCGCCCATAATATCCAGGCTGCCGATCAGCGAGTTGCCGTTTTCGTCGCTCAGAGACGGCATGGCAAAAATACCGGAGAAATGCACAGCCGGATCGAAAATCAGGCCAACAATAGAAATACCGATAATAGTCAGCAGGATGCCGCCCGGTACTTTCAGTTTTTCGAGGCCAATAATCACCGCCAGACCAACCAGCGACATTATCACCGGGAAGGTATCGAAGTCGCCCAGTGCAACCGGCAGGCCGTCCAGCGGGTTCTTAATCACCAGACCAACGCCGTTTGCCGCAATCAGCAGCAGGAACAGGCCGATACCGATTCCCGTGCCGTGCGCAACACCCTGCGGCAAATTGCGCAGGATCCAGCTACGAATACCGGTCGCGGAAATGATGGTAAACAGGACCCCCATCAGGAACACCGCGCCCAGCGCAACGGGCACGCTGATATGTTGCCCCAATACCAGGCTGAATGCGGTAAACGCCGTCAGAGAAATGGCGCAACCAATTGCCAGCGGCAGGTTGGCCCACAAGCCCATCACAATAGAACCGACGCCCGCGACCAGACAGGTTGCCACAAATACAGCGGCAGGCGGGAATCCGGCTTTACCCAGCATCCCTGGAACCACGATAACGGAGTAAACCATGGCGAGGAACGTCGTTAATCCGGCAACGACTTCCTGACGAACGGTACTGCCGCGAAGCGAAATTTTAAACCAGGCGTCGAGTGAACCGCCGGTACGCGCTGAAGGCGTAGACATAGAAAACATCCCCTGAGAGTTTATTTTTTCGTCATTATGCGTGCTGGACAATCCACTGCCTGTTAAACGTTTTCTCCATGTGCCAGGTTTGCGTCAATAGGGGTGTCGCAAAAAAGCAAACGTTTAGCTCCGCGCATAAAAAACGGGTGGTAAAAAAAAGCAAACGATTATCCAGCGATCATACGCTGGTTTTCAACTGAACTTTGCCGCTTTTTACTCATTTCTTCTTATAACGCGCAATAAATAATCAGCCGATGCGCAAACGTTATCGTCAATGCGCAATCTGGCAACAATTTTCGCGGCGTGATTACAACATGAGTGTTCCTTTTTCACGCAAACTCGCGCAAAAAAACAGGTGAAGATGCGGGAATTTTTTTTGGCTAAAAAATAACCATTTCACTGGCAAATGGTGAGAGGTGGCTTACACTTACCTTATCAACACAAACCGGAACCTCCCCTAATGTGCTCGACTGAGGGGTGTTGATGTCGGGGGAAACCCTCCCGTGAACCAGCGGGATAGAGTGAAAGACAAAGACCGGAACCAAACTAAAGCGCCCTCTGTGGCGCTTTAGTTTTATACCAATCAATCGTCTTCCAGCAGCCGCGCCCCGGTTCCTTGCTCGCCCAGCTGATCGCCTGGGTTACGCAACGGGCAATCGCTGCGCGACAAGCAGCCGCAACCAATACACCCATCAAGCTCATCGCGCAGTGACACCAAAGTATGAATGCGTCGATCCAGCTCTTCACGCCATTGCGAAGAGAGTTGTTTCCACTCTTTAGCGCTAAGTGAATGTCCTTCAGGTAATACGCCCAGCGCGTCGCCGATCGTTGCCAGCGGGATCCCAATACGTTGAGCAATCTTGATAATCGCCACGTAACGCAACACATCACGTTTGTACCGACGCTGGTTACCGCTGTTGCGCATACTGCTGATTAACCCTTTGCTTTCATAGAAATGCAGGGTCGATACCGCCACACCGCTACGCTTTGCGACTTCACCTGGTGTGAGCAGCGCTTTTATTCGGGGTAATTTCTTTTCCATAAATTGCTTTACCTCAAGTTAACTTGAGGAATTATACTCACTCGCAGGCAAAACGACGAATCGAATACTGAAAAAGAGGCAGCCCTATGTCCCATCAGCAGATTATTCAGACCCTTATTGAATGGATTGATGAACATATTGATCAGCCGCTGAACATTGAGGCGGTTGCGAAAAAATCAGGTTACTCGAAGTGGTATTTACAGAGAATGTTCCGCACGGTGACGCGCCAGACGCTGGGCGACTACATCCGCCAACGCCGACTTCTGCTGGCGGCGGTTGAACTGAGGACGACTGAGCGACCTATTTTCGACATTGCGATGGATCTTGGTTATGTATCGCAACAAACCTTCTCTCGCGTGTTTCGTCGTGAGTTTGATCGTACTCCAAGCGATTACCGCCACCGCCTGTAAGATTATTGCCCGCTCTGCGTCAGTATGGCGGGCGACCGTTGTATCCAGCGTATGAACTCCTGCAGCGGCAGCGCTTTCGCAAAATACCAGCCCTGACAATACTGTACGCCGCGTTCCCGCAGCCACTCGACTTGCTCTGTCGTTTCAACCCCTTCAGCGATCGTCTTCAGATGTAAGCTTTGTGCCATCTCAATGATATGTTCGGCAATCATGTGGCTGGTACTGTTAGTGGACAGAGTACTAATAAATGATTTATCGATCTTCAGGATATCGACATTCAGCGCGGACAAATTATGTAGATTGGAATACCCCGTGCCAAAATCATCAAACGCCACTTCATAACCCGCCTGGCGGAACGCCTGGATTACCGGCGTCATTTTATCTACATCAACAAACCCGCGCTCCGTTACCTCAACTTTAATTTGTCGGGCCGCCACGGAGTACTCACGGTTTTTGTCAGTAATCAGGGCAATGAGTCGGGATGAATGAAAATCAGACGCGGAGAGATTTATCGAGATATAAAGCTGGGGATGTGCCGACAGAAAATACCCCAAATCGTTGAACACCTCTTCAACCACGTAATCCGTGATCCGCTCCATCATTCCCTCTTTTTCAGCCAGAGGAATAAACTCGCTCGGACTCATCACCTCACCTTTACAGTCCGGCCAGCGCAGCAAAGCCTCGGCCCCTACGCACTGACCGTTTGTGATATCAATGATCGGCTGGTAGTACAGGCACAGGTGACGTTTTTTGATTGCGCGTTTTAATAAACGACGGGGAGAGAGGTATTCCTGACGCGTACGCCACCACATTAACAGCATCAGGATGCTGCAGATAATCCCGAAAGGAACCGTTAATGCAGCCTCGTGATAAAAAATCGAATTTATGCGTTTATCCGAGGTCGACACAATAATCGCGATTGGCCGTTTTTCTGAACGCACAATAGTATAGAAGCGATCCGCCAACGGGAAGGTAGAGGCTTCGCCGCCCACCAGCGGCGAGAATTGATCAATGTGCGCCCCTTCGCTGGCAGAGAAAAAGGAATCCGTTACCGTGTCATACACGCCCCAGGACAGGTCAGGGTCATCTGACATGACTTCGCTGTAAGATAACGGATTGATGACGACAACGTAGTTTCCTCGTTGCATATACGTCATTCGGTAGCCAGCAAAAAACGGGGTATCGCGATAGTAATAGATCGAGATGTCCGGCGTACGTTTATAGTCTGCGGTCGGCATAATATAGGTAGTGGATGGCACCATCGACGTAGAGCACAAAAAATGATCGCCCTGGGCATAAATTAGCTCGCTGATATATAAACGACCGCGAATTATATTCAGCATACTTTTCTGATGTGTTGGGGTACACATCTCACCTTGATACAACTGGGCCATATCACGTGCTAAATCGGCTTGTTGGATCACTAATTCTGTTTTATTTAAGACCAGTTGAGCAAAAGAGTGAAGTTCATTACGGGTTTCGGACATCGCCCGGATTTGAGCAAACCATAATGCCAGCACCACGGGGAGCAATACCACCATGAATGTTCCCAGCAACTTCAGCATCTTGCGTCGCGCACTGTGATTCATGTCAGCCTTATGTCCCTGTTTTGTCTATGCCAGTACCTGTCACGGCAGTGATGCTATAAACACCAGCTAGTTAACTTGCATGAATCTATCAGTATTAGCAACAGACGTCTCTATGTAAAAGTCTGATAATAGTTGGGGATGATATTATTTTTCCGTAATGCAAACTTAAAGTTACGCTTATTTCACAATGTTATTATCCCGAGAACGTTAATTTTTTATGAGCACTATCCTGGTTGCATTTAAGAAATTCATTAAATTTTTTTAACAATTAATTTAAGATGAATTAAACTAGTGGCGTAAATGCACCTTTAAGATTGATTATTTAGTATCAGTAGCCTTTTCAAAAATAACCATACATTAATAATGGTTATAATCCAGCAAAAATAACGTCCAGCACTGGTGAACAAACGAACACTTGTGATATAGTTCACAAAAATCATGTAACAGAAACAATGTTTCATTCATGTTATTGCCCGTCGATAGCCAGAGTACTACACCCTCGGTGAACACCCCCGCGCTGTCCTGGGCATCCAGACTTTCTGAGGACGTTTTTCATGGCAACAATAACAACTGGCGTGGTTCTTCTGCGGTGGCAATTACTCAGTGCAGTGCTGATGTTTTTAGCCAGTACGCTCAATATCCGTTTTCGTAAATCAGACTATATTGGCCTGGCCGTCATTAGCAGCGGTTTAGGGTTGGTTTTTGCCTGCTGGTTTGCGACCGGATTGCTCGGCATAACCCTGGTGGATATTTCCACGATCTGGAAGAATATTGAAACCGTGATGGTCGAAATGATGAGCCACACACCGCCAGAATGGCCGATGGTGTTGAACTGATAACAACAGTGTGTCCGACCAGAATATACCCGGTCGGACACCGTTTTAAGCGATAACGATTCTACTGACGTTCCGGTAACCGCTTACCACTCCATACGGAACCCTGCGTTCACCTGCCAGTTCATATCAATGTCGCCTCCAGCTGACCTTTCCAGGTCAACGTACAGTCGAGAATTATTGTTCTGAGTGAGATGGATATTGGTTCCAATACCGTAGTTGATCCACGAGTCACTTCCTCCCTCGCGGACCGTCATGGACGCGTCTTTACCCCACACAGTGACATCACGATCGCCAGCAAACTCATGCAGCAGATCCAGCTTCACATAAATGTCGCTGTCCGGGCGTTCTTCAAATCGATAACCTCCTCGCAATCCGACACGACCGATCACGCTATCGATATCATTCTGACGAACCCGTAGCCCGCTGCTGGTGGTATAACGAGCTTCATCCAACCGGGTATACACGAGCTGTGCTTGCGGTTCGATGAAAGAGGATTCTCCCAGACTAAACTCACGACCATATTCTGCGCTGGCGCTAATTGACCACGTACTGCTATCCGCCACCCCCATATTGCCGTACACATTTCGGTAGTTAAAATCACTCTCATGGCGGCTATATTTCAGTACCAGATCCAGGTAGTCTTGTTTCTCCGGACGGTTCCATGCAGCATAAAGTGAACCACCGTAGCTCTTGTTATCGCCCGTGCCATAAGTAAAGTCAGCGTTACCTCTCATGTAATGCGCCGCAATACCTCGCGTCCAGACTGATTGTTCACTTTCTTCTTTATTGTCATAACCCAGTTGCCAGAAGCTGTACAAGTTTTTGAAGTAGCTGCCATTATCGCTTTCCATTTCGCCGCCTTTATAACGTATCCACAGACCATTTTGCTGTTGGTTCTGGCGTAATTCCCCTAAACGTTTATTCAGGCTGTCGATTTCGAGACGGGCGGTGGCCACCGCGTAGTTTAACCCGGCATTAGCAATCGCGGTGTTGCTACCCGCACTGGCTTTTGTTGAAACCCCCGTAATATACCAGTTTGTGCCATACTGGCTTCCCGGATCACCTTCCCGAATATCAGAACGCAGTAGCGGTTTATAGTCGTATACATACTCGTTAGTGATATCGATTTTATCGTAAGCTTCGAACATCACATTGCTGGCGGCATCGGCAACCCAGATATCTTCTTGCAGATCGCTAAGCTTATTAATATTTAACGCCTCAATAGCATGAGTTCCCCCCGTGCTACTCTTAACGACTTCGATAAAGTCGCTCCCATTACGCCGCTGCTCATCGGTTTTATTTGTATTTACATCAATCAGGAAAATACCGTTGTTGCCTTTCAGATCGTGAATCTTCACGGTTTCGTTGATGCTCTGATTGGTATGCAGGTTAAAACCGTGCAGGTTTATCGTCCCGCCGTCTTGCAAGGTGATGGCGCTGATCTGAGCGTCTTTGCCATCCGGGATCCAGTAAGCATTATTCATCAGCGTCAGATTCAAATCTCCGGCCCATTTACCACTAGCGATGTCCAGAACATTCGCCTCATGTCCATGCCAAAATGATTCCGCACCATTGAGCGTAATATTCATCTGGCTGGTATGAGCATATATTCTATCTCCGAAGTCGATATTTCCTAACAAATTAACCTTGTTCTCACCTGACTGATTAATATTTACGACACCACCATCTTTAGCACTAACCGCATCACTTTTTGATGAGCCATCAGGATAACCACTATTGTTCTCCAGCAGTTCTTTGAAATTGCTGGCGTAAGTATTAATGTAAACATCGCCACTGTTTGCCGTAATAGTAGAACCTACACCACGCGCATAGATTCAATTATTTGCCAGCGTAGCTTAATTTTCATTCGCCGTAACCACCAATAAATATTACCGAATATTAGCGTAGATTAGTTCGTATTAAATGAATCATAAAGCTGCGATGATAAACCAGAAAATACCGAATAATTAATTCTGAATAAGAAATATAAAAAAACCCCGTCGCAACGGGGTTTTCATAAATTAGAACGTTAATGCGTTCAGCTATCTTAGAACGGGATATCGTCGTCGAAGTCCATCGGCGGTTCGTTAGACGGCGCTGCCGGAGCGGACTGCTGCGGACGAGACTGCGCGCCGCCGCTGAACTGATTGCCGCCCTGCGGCTGCTGAGGCTGACCCCAACCCCCTTGCTGCTGACCGCCACCTGCCGGAGCACCACCGCCCTGACGACCACCCAGCATTTGCATGGTGCCGCCAACGTTAACAACAACTTCAGTGGTGTACTTTTCTACGCCGGACTGATCGGTCCATTTGCGGGTACGCAGCTGACCTTCGATATAGACCTGGGAGCCTTTACGCAGATATTCACTGGCCACTTCCGCCAGTTTGCCAAACAGCACAACGCGGTGCCATTCAGTCTGCTCTTTCATTTCGCCGGTCGCTTTATCACGCCAGGATTCGGAAGTAGCCAGCGTAATGTTGGCAACTGCGCCACCATTCGGCATATAGCGTACTTCCGGGTCCTGGCCCAGATTACCGACGAGAATCACCTTGTTTACGCCTCTGCTGGCCATGATCGTGTCTCCTGAAAAACGTTACTGAATAAGTGTAAGCGCGGGATTGTAGCATTTCCAATAGCGCTTTTACTACGTTGCGAGATCGATTCCAGTAAACAATCCCCGTCAAACATTGTTGCACAGGAACATGCGTTTTGCATTCCAATACTGTATATCCATTCAGGTCAAGTTGTGTCATAATTAACCGTTTGTGATCGCCGGTAGCACCATGCAGCCAGGCAAAAAAAGCGTTTAATCCGGGAAAGATGAATGGATAAGATCGAAGTTCGGGGCGCCCGCACCCATAATCTCAAAAACATCAACCTCGTCATCCCGCGCGACAAGCTGATTGTCGTCACTGGGCTTTCGGGCTCAGGCAAATCTTCGCTTGCTTTCGACACCCTGTATGCCGAAGGGCAACGTCGTTACGTTGAATCCCTTTCAGCTTACGCGCGTCAGTTTCTGTCACTGATGGAAAAACCGGATGTCGACCACATTGAGGGGCTGTCTCCTGCCATCTCAATTGAACAAAAATCGACATCTCATAACCCGCGATCCACGGTAGGTACGATTACCGAAATTCACGACTATCTGCGCCTGCTGTTTGCCCGCGTTGGCGAGCCGCGCTGCCCGGATCACGACGTTCCCCTGGCGGCGCAGACCGTTAGCCAGATGGTGGACAACGTGCTGTCGCAGCCGGAAGGCAAACGTCTGATGTTACTGGCGCCGGTAATTAAGGAGCGTAAAGGCGAGCACACCAAAACACTGGAAAACCTGGCGGGCCAGGGCTATATCCGCGCCCGTATCGACGGCGAAGTGTGTGACCTTTCCGATCCGCCCAAGCTGGAGCTGCAAAAGAAACACACCATTGAAGTGGTGATTGACCGCTTTAAAGTCCGCGATGACCTCACTCAGCGACTGGCTGAATCCTTTGAAACCGCGCTGGAACTGTCCGGTGGTACGGCGGTGGTCGCCGATATGGACGACCCGAAAGCGGAAGAGCTACTGTTCTCCGCCAACTTTGCCTGCCCGATTTGCGGCTACAGTATGCGCGAACTGGAACCCCGCCTGTTCTCGTTCAACAACCCGGCGGGTGCGTGCCCAACCTGTGACGGTCTCGGCGTGCAGCAGTATTTCGATCCTGACCGGGTGATCCAAAACCCGGAACTGTCGCTGGCCGGTGGCGCCATCCGCGGTTGGGATCGTCGTAACTTCTATTACTTCCAGATGCTTAAGTCGCTGGCGGAGCACTATAAGTTCGACGTCGAAGCCCCATGGGCCAGCCTGAACCCTGCTGTGCATAAAGTGGTGCTGTATGGTTCGGGTAAAGAAAATATCGAATTCAAATACATGAACGATCGCGGCGATACGTCCGTACGTCGTCACCCGTTCGAAGGCGTATTACACAATATGGAGCGCCGTTATAAAGAGACGGAATCCAGCGCGGTACGCGAAGAATTAGCCAAATTCATCAGTAACCGGCCGTGCGCCAGCTGTGAAGGGACGCGTTTACGCCGGGAAGCCCGCCACGTATTTGTCGAAAATACGCCACTGCCCGCGATTTCCGACATGAGCATCGGTCATGCGATGGATTTCTTCAACAACCTGAAACTTGCAGGTCAGCGGGCGAAGATTGCAGAGAAAATCCTTAAAGAGATTGGCGATCGTCTGAAGTTCCTGGTCAACGTCGGCCTCAACTATCTGACGCTGTCGCGTTCAGCCGAAACGCTCTCCGGCGGCGAAGCCCAGCGTATTCGTCTGGCAAGTCAGATCGGCGCAGGACTGGTCGGCGTAATGTACGTGCTGGATGAGCCGTCTATTGGTCTGCATCAGCGCGATAATGAACGACTGCTGGGTACGCTTATCCATCTGCGTAACCTGGGTAATACCGTGATTGTGGTCGAACACGATGAAGATGCGATTCGCGCCGCTGACCACGTTATCGACATCGGTCCCGGCGCGGGCGTTCACGGCGGCCAGGTGGTTGCCGAAGGAACGCTAAAAGATATTATGGCGGTGCCTGAGTCGCTGACCGGCCAGTACATGAGCGGTAAGCGCAAAATTGAAGTACCGAAACAGCGCGTGGCAGCTGATCCGGAAAAAGTGCTGAAGCTCACCGGCGCACGCGGTAACAACCTGAAAGATGTCACCCTGACGCTGCCGGTTGGTTTATTTACCTGCATTACCGGGGTTTCCGGCTCAGGTAAATCGACGCTGATCAACGATACGCTGTTCCCCATTGCGCAGACGGCGCTGAACGGTGCGACGCTGGCGGAACCTGCGCCGTATCGCGATGTTCAGGGTCTGGAACATTTCGACAAAGTCATCGATATTGACCAAAGCCCAATTGGCCGTACCCCGCGATCTAACCCGGCAACCTACACCGGGGTATTTACGCCAGTGCGCGAACTGTTTGCCGGCGTGCCGGAGTCCCGTGCACGCGGTTACACGCCGGGTCGTTTCAGCTTTAACGTCCGCGGTGGACGCTGCGAAGCCTGTCAGGGCGATGGCGTGATCAAAGTGGAAATGCACTTCCTGCCAGATATCTACGTGCCGTGCGATCAGTGCAAAGGTAAGCGCTATAACCGCGAAACGCTGGAGATTAAGTACAAGGGCAAGACTATCCACGAAGTGCTGGATATGACGATTGAAGAAGCACGTGAGTTCTTCGATGCCGTTCCGGCGCTGGCGCGTAAGCTGCAAACGCTGATGGACGTTGGTCTGACGTACATCCGCCTCGGCCAGTCTGCCACCACGCTCTCGGGCGGTGAAGCGCAGCGCGTGAAGCTGGCGCGTGAGTTGTCCAAACGCGGTACCGGACAGACGCTGTATATTCTCGATGAGCCAACCACTGGCCTGCATTTTGCGGATATTCAGCAACTGCTGGACGTGCTGCATCAGCTTCGGGATCAGGGCAACACCATCGTGGTGATTGAGCACAATCTGGACGTGATTAAAACCGCAGACTGGATTGTCGATCTCGGTCCGGAAGGCGGCAGCGGCGGCGGGGAAATTTTAGTCTCCGGCACACCGGAGACGGTCGCTGAATGTGAAGCCTCACACACGGCTCGTTTCCTCAAACCGCTGTTGTAAGTATCCCCGTACCGCTTCCTGGCGCAACAGGAAGCGGTAAATTATTGCACCAGCAACTTACGTTTATCTTCCGGCAGCGTATTTACAGCCTGTTGCCAGGAGGCATCTACCAGATAGTAGATCTGTGAATCTGGCAGCGAGCCATCAAGATACACCGTGCTCCAGTGCGCTTTATTGAGATGACGGCTGGGACGCACGTCTTTATGTTGCTGACGCAGCAATTCTGCGAGTTCAGGGCTGGTTTTCAGAGAAACCGCCGGGCGACCTTCGACCTCTTTGACCATTGCAAAGAGTACATCTTCAACTTTGATTTGCGTGGCTTTCCAGTCACTGTGCACGCTCTGCTCCGCACCCGTTTTTGCCATGCAGTATTGCAGCAACTCCGAATTCGTCATCTTTATTCCCCTTACCAGCATATTGCCTAATGAGAACATCTTTATTCAGTGTGCAGCAAGTCCGCAAAAGGTAAAAGCCAGTAGCGTAAATTTGTTTAAAAAATCAGCATTCCGTCTTCTCAATACTCCGAGTTGACGATCACCTCTTCACCAAACGCGCCAGCCTGCGGCAGCGGTTTATAAGTGGAGTTAGAGGCGCGCAAAATACGAATACCGCGAATACCCACGTCGCGAGCGGCGGTGATGTCATTGTCGGAGTCACCGTAGAACATGCGGATGCTTTTATCCTGCAGCCACTGTGTTTTAGTGTTCTGACCGGGTTTATCACCGGCAAAAATGACCGGATTCATATTACCGGCCGGAATGTGAAAGTTATCGGCCAGCGTTTTCGATACCGTTTCGGTCTTGGTCTGACTACGCCCGGTCACGAAAAAGATGCGGTCGCCACGACGCACATGCATATCAATCAACTGACGCGCCACTTCTTTTGGAATACTAAATTCATCCCAGCCATTGTTCATTTTTTCCCAGAAGGCCGGATTCTTCAGGTAATCCTCACTGTCCGGGGAATACGTTTTTTTACCGCGCCAGAAGCCCGGGCTGGAAAAGAGGACGGTGTCATCAATATCAAACCCGACGGCCATCGGCGGGCGCCCGGTCAAACTGTTTTCGATTTGTGCCACGGAGACCCAATGAATGGGAGCCTGCTCAGCGAGTTTTGCAACGTTGGTGCCGGGGTTAAGCTGAGAGGGAGAGGAAACTAACGCCTGAACGGGCTGATTTAACGTGAACAATAAACAAACGGCACTTAGTGCCAGGGTAAACTTGCGCATATTTTTCCCTAAGTAGTCAGTTAGTTATCATTTTTTTATTAACAACTGGTCAAAAAACTATCTGACATTACCCCTTGGGGGAAGGGAAAGGAAGGATTTTCTCTGGTTTTGTCCAGGAAAAGGAGCATGATCACATTGGAAAACAGGCCTGATCTCGCGACGCGTATCAGGCCTGTACACCCGGTTACATGACGGCGGCAAATGCCTTCGCCACGCGCTGCACATTACTGTGATTCAACCCGGCCACGCACATACGACCGCTGGCTATCAGGTATACCCCAAACTCATCGCGTAGGCGATCGACCTGAGCGGCGCTGAGCCCGGTATAACTGAACATACCGCGCTGTTGCAGCAGGTAATCAAAGTTACGGCCCGGGATCTCCGCATTCAATACGTTAACCAGCTCCTGGCGCATCGCCAGAATACGGGTACGCATCTCTTCGACTTCCGCCAGCCAGCTGGCTTTCAGCGTGTCATCCCCCAACACCGCAGCAACCACCTGCGCACCAAAATTTGGCGGACTGGAGTAGTTCCGGCGCACCGTCGCTTTTAGCTGCCCCAGAACGCGGCTGGCGGCATCGGCGTCTTCACACACCACTGACAGCCCACCGACGCGTTCACCGTACAAGGAAAAGATCTTCGAGAATGAATTGCTGACCAGGGCAGGCAATCCGGCGCTGGCAATGGCGCGGATCGCGTAGGCATCATCTTCCATTCCACCGCCGAAGCCCTGGTAAGCAATATCCAGGAATGGGATGAGATCACGTGCTTTCAGGATCTCAATGACGCCATCCCACTGCGTTGGAGTTAAATCCGCCCCTGTCGGGTTATGGCAGCACGGATGCAGTAGCACGATGCTACGCGCGGGTAAGGTATTCAGCGCTGCCAGCAGGTCGTTGAAACGCACGCCATTGGTCGTGTTGTCATACCAGGGGTAAGTACTTACATTGAATCCAGCACCTTCAAAAATCGCGATGTGGTTTTCCCAGGTCGGATCGCTAACCCACACGCCAGAATCAGGGAAATAGCGCTTCAGGAAGTCTGCGCCAACCTTTAGCGCGCCGGAGCCGCCCAGCGTCTGAATGGTTGCGACGCGCTGCTGCTGGAGAACCGGATGATCTGCGCCAAACAGCAGTGGTGCAATGGTATGACGATAAGCGTTCAGACCTTCCATCGGCAGGTACAGCGAAGCGCCATGCGGTTTGGCATTGAGTCGGGCTTCCGCTTCCGCGACCGCTTTAAGCTGAGGAATAATCCCGTCTTCGTTGTAATACAGGCCAATGCTGAGGTTCACTTTGTCGCTACGTGAATCTTCTTTGAACCGCTCCATAAGCGATAAAATCGGGTCGCCAGCGTAGGCGTCAACTTTTTGAAACACGTGTGGTTCTCCAGGTTTACAGGCAGAGGGTAAGAACACAATAAACCGGAAGCAGGAGAAGATCGAGAGGATGTTGAGAGGAATATTGCCGGATAGCGGCGTAACCGCCTTATCCGGCATATCATGCGCTTAATTAATCGATATACTTCATCGCCACGCGCGAAGTCAGGCGCGTAATAAGTTCGTAAGCACTTACTTTCGTCATTTCAGCAATGCGTTCAACGGGCAGGCCTTCACCCCACAGGATCACCGAATCGCCAGCTTTGTCCTGCGCCTCGGGGCCTAAATCGACGCAGATCATATCCATCGCGACACGACCGACGATCGGCACTTCACGGCCATTAACCAGCACCGGTGTCCCTGACGGCGCTGCACGCGGATAACCGTCGCCATAGCCCATCGCCACCACGCCCAGACGTGTATCGCGCTCACTCTGCCAGGTTCCACCATAGCCAACCGGTTCGCCCGCCTTGTGTTCACGCACCGCAATCAGGCTGGAGGTCAACGACATCACTGGCTGGCAGCCAAAATCGGCGCCGATAGAGTGGTTTTCCAGCGGCGATACACCATACAGAATCAGCCCCGGACGCGCCCAGTCGAAGTGGGACTGGGGCCACAGCAAAATTCCCCCCGACGCGGCAATTGAACGTTGCCCAGGTTTGCCCTCGCAAAAGCTATTGAAGATATCGAGCTGTTTTTCGGTCGCGCCGCATTCAGGTTCGTCTGCGCGCGCAAAGTGGCTGACGATATTAACCGGTTGACGCACGTTTTCACATTGGGTCAAGCGCTGATAAAACGCCTCAGCCTTCTCAGGACGAACGCCCAGGCGGTGCATTCCCGTGTCGAGCTTCATCCAGACGGTGACCGGTTCAGCCAATTCTGCGGCTTCCAGGGCTTCAAGTTGCTCCTGGTTGTGGACGGCAGTATGCAGACGCTGCGCGGAGATCGTCGGCAGATCGGAGGCATCAAAAAATCCCTCCAGCAGCAGAATGGGCTGCGTGATCCCTCCCGCTCGCAACCGCAGGGCTTCTTCAAGACGAGCGACACCAAAAGCGTCCGCATCGGGGAGCGTTCGCGCGGTCTCTAACAGACCATGGCCGTAAGCGTTCGCTTTCACGACCGCAACCAGTTTGCTGGCAGGAGCCAGTTCACGCAGACGTTGCAGGTTGTGTCGCAGAGCGCGGCGGTTAATCACTACAGTTGCCGCTTGCATTTGTGTTCCTTAGAAATTACTCATCATCATATTGGGGGCCAGCATAGTTGTCGAAGCGGGACCACTGTCCGTTAAACGTCAGGCGCACCGTGCCAATCGGACCGTTACGCTGCTTACCAATAATAATTTCGGCGATGCCTTTTAAGTCACTATTTTCGTGATAAACCTCATCACGATAGATAAACATGATTAAGTCGGCATCCTGTTCGATGGAGCCGGATTCACGCAGATCCGAGTTAACCGGACGTTTGTCGGCGCGTTGTTCCAGTGAGCGGTTAAGCTGCGACAGCGCCACCACCGGCACATGCAGTTCTTTTGCTAACGCCTTCAGCGAGCGGGAAATTTCAGCAATTTCCAGCGTACGGTTATCGGAGAGCGACGGCACGCGCATCAGTTGCAGGTAGTCGATCATGATCAGGCCGATACCGCCGTGTTCACGGGCGATACGACGAGCACGCGAGCGCACTTCCGTTGGCGTCAGGCCGGAAGAATCATCAATATAGATGTTTCGTTTCTCCAGCAAAATACCCATTGTTCCGGAAATTCGCGCCCAGTCTTCATCATCCAGTTGACCGGTACGGATTTTGGTTTGGTCTACGCGTGAAAGCGAAGCCAGGGAACGCATCATGATCTGTTCCGAGGGCATTTCAAGACTAAAGATAAGAACCGGCTTATCCTGCAGCATTGCCGCATTTTCGACGAGGTTCATTGCAAATGTCGTCTTACCCATCGACGGACGCGCGGCGACGATAATCAAGTCTGACGGCTGCAAACCCGCCGTCTTTTTGTTGAGGTCGTCATAGCCGGTGTTCACCCCGGTGACGCCATCGTGCGGCTGCTGGAACAGCTGCTCGATACGCGCGACGGTTGCGTCGAGCACATCGGTGATGTTTTTCGGGCCTTCGTCTTTGTTGGCCCGACTTTCAGCGATTTTAAAAACGCGTGATTCCGCGAGGTCCAGCAGATCTTCACTGGAACGGCCTTGCGGATCAAACCCGGCTTCCGCGATTTCGTGCGCAACCGAAATCATGTCACGAACAACAGCACGTTCACGGACGATATCCGCATAAGCACTAATGTTCGCCGCACTTGGGGTATTTTTAGATAACTCAGCCAGGTAAGCAAAGCCGCCGACGCTGTCCAGTTGTCCCTGAACCTCCAACGATTCTGCGAGCGTGATCAGGTCGATGGGTTTTCCCATCTCCTGCAGTCGATGCATTTCGGTGAAGATGTGCCGGTGCGGTCGGGTATAAAAATCTTCCGCCACCACACGCTCGGCCACATCGTCCCAGCGTTCGTTATCCAGCATTAAACCGCCCAACACCGACTGTTCCGCTTCAATCGAGTGCGGCGGTACTTTCAGCCCGGCGACCTGGGGATCGCGCTCACGAGCATCAGTCTGTTGTTTGTTGAAGGGTTTATTTCCTGCCATAGTGAATGGAGTTACCGAGATAATGATTGGGTCGAAAGATTACCACATTTCTTTTGGAGGAAGCATGGCAACGCGTATTGAATTTCACAAGCATGGTGGTCCTGAAGTGCTTCAGGTCGTCGAGTTTACGCCTGCAGATCCGGCGGAGAACGAAATCCAGGTCGAGAACAAAGCGATTGGGATCAACTATATCGACACATACATCCGTAGTGGTCTTTATCCGCCGCCTTCTCTGCCCAGCGGCCTGGGAACCGAAGCCGCGGGCATAGTCAGCAAAGTGGGGAGTAAAGTAACGCACATTAAAGCAGGCGATCGCGTGGTTTACGCCCAGTCTGCGCTTGGCGCTTACAGCTCAGTACATAACGTTCCGGCCGATAAAGCCGCCATCCTGCCCAACGCTATCTCATTTGAACAAGCTGCAGCCTCATTCCTGAAAGGGTTAACTGTTTTTTATCTGTTGCGTAAAACCTATGAAATTCAGCCTGATGAACCATTTTTGTTCCATGCGGCTGCGGGCGGCGTCGGGATGATTGCCTGCCAGTGGGCAAAAGCATTGGGTGCGAAGCTGATTGGTACCGTCGGCAATGCGCAAAAAGCGCAAATTGCGCTGCAGGCCGGTGCATGGCAGGTCATTAACTATCGTGAAGAGAGCATTGTTGAGCGAGTGAAAGAGGTAACCGGCGGTAAAAAAGTGCGGGTGGTCTATGACTCAGTGGGAAAAGATACCTGGGAAGCCTCATTGGATTGTTTACAGCGTCGAGGGCTGATGGTCAGCTTTGGTAACGCCTCCGGACCGGTGACTGGCGTTAACTTAGGCATTCTGAATCAGAAAGGTTCGCTGTACGTGACCCGCCCTTCGCTCCAGGGTTACATCACCAACCACCATGAATTAACCGAAGCCAGCAATGAGCTGTTCTCGCTGATTGCCAGCGGGGTGATCAAAGTGGATGTCGCGCCGGGTCAGAAATTTGCGCTAAGTGACGCGCAACGAGCCCATGAAGTACTGGAAAGCCGGGCCACGCAGGGCTCGAGTTTACTCATCCCATAATGCTCCGACTTCCCCTAAACAATTCAAACAGCAGGATAAAAATGATTAGGCGTTTTTGAGCAGTGCTTGCGCTGACCCTGAAGGGGCTAGGCTTTAAGCTGAGTAACGCGGCAATTGAATGAATCCCCAGGAGCTTACTGGAGTAAGTGACTGGGGTGAATGAAAGCAGCCAACACACCTGCGGTTTGAATTATGACGGGGGAATAAAGAATTAGGGCTTCCCGTGGGAAGCCCTTTCTTTTTTTAGTTCGGCTGTATGTAGGGTACAGCTCGATGAATTCGTTAACCTGGCAATAGTGACAGATTTGATAATCAATTCCTATTTGGTTCTAAAGGCAATGTTACAGGTTGTGACGTACCGCTCAATACCTTAGTAAAATCGGCGGTTATTACGCTGATACTGTGGGACTTTTGGCGCTTTTATCGCCTTGATAATCCACACCACAGCAACGGCCAGTAGCAGCCAGGGTAAAAGTTTTATCATCAAGGCAAATAGTCCGCCCAAAAACATCACTGCAGTGGCGACCACTAATGCGGCCAATACCCCCAGCAAAGATACGCCGGTGACCATCAGCATGATAAAAAACCCAATCACAAAAAGTAGTTCCAGCATAGCTCTCTCCCGAAATTAAATACTCTCCACTGCATTACAAGAAACATGCCAAAATTATTATATTGATTTATAAAGCAAACGCCCCGCGACAAAGCGCTGGGCGTGGTGAAATTCACTAACTTTTGGTGAAAAATTAACGCTTGTCAGCGACCAGCTGCAAGGCGTGTTCCAGAACGTTAATATCTGCCCCGGCTTTATGCGCATTTTCGCTCAGATAACGACGCCACTGACGGGCCCCAGCAATCCCCTGGAACAGCCCCAGCATATGACGCGTCACATGTCCAAGATACGTACCTTTACTCAGTTCACGCTCAATATAGGGATACATGGCACGCACCACGGCGACCGGATCGGCATCCTGAGTAGTAGCGGCAAAAATCTCGCGGTCAACGGAGGCCAGAATACCTGGGTTTTGATAAGCTTCGCGCCCCACCATTACGCCATCCATATGCTGCAAATGGATTTTCGCTTCTGCCAACGATTTAATGCCGCCATTGATCGACATCGTCAGATGCGGGAAATCGCGCTTTAGCTGATAAACGCGGTCATAATCCAGCGGTGGAATTTCGCGGTTTTCTTTCGGACTTAACCCAGACAGCCAGGCCTTGCGGGCATGGATGATAAACATCTCACATTCGCCGTTACCCGAGACCGTGTTGATGAAATCGCACAGAAATTCGTAGCTGTCCTGATCATCAATGCCAATACGGGTTTTCACCGTGACCGGTATCGACACCACATCACGCATCGCTTTGACGCAATCAGCGACCAGTTGCGCATTTCCCATCAGACAAGCGCCAAACATCCCATTTTGAACACGATCGGAAGGGCAGCCCACGTTGAGGTTAATTTCATCATACCCCCGCTGTTCAGCGAGCTTTGCGCACTGCGCCAGTGCAGCCGGATCGCTCCCACCCAGTTGCAATGCGACCGGATGTTCTTCTTCGCTATACGCCAGATAATCGCCTTTGCCATGAATGATCGCACCGGTAGTTACCATCTCCGTATAGAGGAGCGTCTGGCTGGACAGTAAGCGCAAAAAGTAGCGGCAGTGCCTGTCCGTCCAGTCGAGCATCGGCGCGATAGAAAAACGATGAGCGGGAAAAGCGGTAGACTGAGATTCAGGCAGCATGGCGAATATTCAAGCATCCGGTTAAAAAAGGGGCGCTACTATAGCATAGACCGTTACGATAGTGAGCCACATCCTCACAGTTCTCCATCTCTGGTGCCGACCAACGCTACTTACGCCCCGGTTTTCCGTCGTGAGATCCAAAAAACTGCGGCGGATGGTCAACCCAGCGATCCTCTCGCGTGGCGGCATAGACCGGATTAAGCGGATAATAAATGCGATTGTATTTTTTGTTCGCCTCACCCACGACCAGCAGGCGCACCTCTTCACTGGTGTTATTGATAAAGGTGTGACACACCCCGGTTCCTGCAGGAAAACCAACGCTGTCGCCGGGCTCCAGCTTCCATAAATAACCGTTAATCCAGGCCTCAGGATATCCTTCCAGCACATAGATAAACTCTTCTTCATCACTTTCAGCATGCGGGTAAGACGTGCGCCGACCTGGCGGCAGGCGTTCATGATGAATGCCGAGTCGTCCTAACCCCAATTTGCGGGCAAGCGGCGCTCCTATGGCAAACAGCTCATCGCTGTCTGGGTAGGTGGAATCATCGGCCCCCTCAACTTCACGCCAGTGACGAATACAATCGGGTCTTTTCATGTTTATTTTCCAGTATTGCGATGGCTCAGGTATAGCACATCGCGGCGGATCTCGGCGTTTTAAGCAGAACATGTTAAAGTAAGGGATTAACCTTCCACGCAAATCGAGGCGCCAAATGGACAAAACCACTACGCAAGAGTTATTGGCTCAAGCTGAAAAACTCTGTGCGCAACGCAACGTGCGGCTTACGCCACAACGCCTCGAAGTGCTGCGACTGATGAGCCTGCAGGAAGGCGCCATCAGCGCTTACGACCTGCTCGACCTGTTGCGGGAAACCGAGCCGCAGGCCAAACCACCAACCGTGTATCGCGCGCTCGATTTTCTGCTTGAACAAGGGTTTGTGCATAAGGTGGAATCCACCAACAGCTATGTCCTTTGTCATCTGTTCGATCAGCCAACGCACAGTTCTGCGATGTTCATTTGCGACCGCTGTGGCGTGGTAAAAGAAGAGTGCGCAGAAGGTGTGGAAGACATCATGCATACGCTGGCGGCCAAAATGGGCTTTGCTCTGCGACATAATGTTATTGAAGCCCACGGGCTGTGTCCGGCCTGTGTGGAAGTTGAGTCATGCCGTCATCCAGGCGACTGCCAGCATGACCACACAATTCAGGTGAAGAAGAAAGTTGGGCGTTAGTCAGGTGGGAGAGCGTACATCCTTGTACTCTCAGGAGGGAAGGGTCAATTACCAGCGGTAATCATTACGTTTTTCCCAATCGTTAACTTCTTTTTCCGCCTGATCTTTGGCGTAACCGTAACGCTCCTGGACTTTACCAACCAGTTGGTCACGTTTACCTTCAATGACCGTCATATCATCATCGGTCAGTTTGCCCCATTGCTCTTTCACTTTACCTTTAAACTGCTTCCAGTTGCCGCCGACTTCGTCTTTATTCATCATCAAGTCCTCATCGTTAGGTTGTGAATAGCGAGAGTGCCATGTCCAGACACATGCTGTTTTCTCTGGACGTGAGAATAAGTGTAGTCAGTGATTCTGGGTTTTATTTACTATTCGGAATTTTTAACCATTCTGATCAGGCAAACCAGGTTCCATTACGCCAGTGACGCCGCCAGATAAAGGCCAACGACAGCCCGCGCAGCGCGAGGAAAACAGTTAACGCCAGCCACAAACCATGATTTCCGAGCCACGGCAAAGCCAGCAGCGTTAAGGCGAATCCCACTGCGGCAACGGCCATACTGTTACGCATTTCTGCAGCCCGCGTTGCGCCAATAAACATACCGTCAAGCAGATAACACCACACGCCCACCAGCGGTAAAACCACCTGCCAGAAAAGATAGCGATCGGCCAAAAGTTGGATTTGCGACAGTGAGGTCAGCAGCGCCACAATCTGCTCGCCAAACAAGGCATAGATCAGCGAAAAAAGGATTGCCACAATTCCTGACTGTCGACACGCTGCTCGCCAGACATCCAGCAACTGGCTGCCGTCCCGCGCCCCATAGGCCTGGCCCGAATGCGCTTCCACGGCATAGGCAAATCCGTCCAGTGCATAAGCGGTAAACGTCAGCAAAGTCATCAGTACGGCATTAACCGCAATGATATCGCCTCCCAGACGCGCCCCCAGCACCGTAATGGCCCCAAAGCAGAGCTGCAACAGCAGCGAACGCAGCATGATGTCACGGTTGAGTGCCAACAAACGACGGAAGTTGCCCCGCCACGCCTGTTTCAACATTGCCAGCGATATTCCGCGCATATGCAGGACTTTGCGCACCATCATCAGACCGATAAGCAGTGTGGCATATTCAGCAATCACCGTTGCCAGTGCCGCACCCTGCACGTTCATATGCAGACCCATCACCAGCCATAAATCGAGCGCAATGTTGAGAATATTGCCGACAATCAGCAGGATAACCGGCGCTCGCGCATACTGCACGCCCAGCAACCAGCCGAGCAGCACCAGATTCGCCAGCGAGGCTGGCGCGCTGAGCCAGCGGATTTCAAGGAAACGCCGGGCTTGTTCAAGTACAGGTTCACTTCCCCCGACAATATGCAGCGCTAAATCGATAATCGGCGTGCGAAACAGCGCGATAAGTACCCCTGCGCCCAGTGCCAGCATCAGCGGCTGTACCAGCGCGCGCGCCAGCGCCTGTGGATTTTTCGCACCAAATGCCTGCGCGGTAAGACCGGTGGTACTCATGCGCAAAAAAAGAAGCAGCATAAAGAGAAAACTGGTCGCCGTGGCCCCGACAGCAACGCCGCCAAGATAGACCGGGCTGTCCAGATGACCAATCACAGCAGTATCCACCAGCCCCAGCAAGGGAACGGTGATATTGGAGAAGATCATCGGTAAGGCGAGGTGCCAGAGCGCTTTATCAGAGGCGGTAAAGAAAGGCATACAGGAAAGCCTGATGAAAAGAAGTGAAAACTAGCTGTGGCGCAGAATGCGCCACAGTATTAATACATGATTACAGCCATTCACCGTTACGAATGACGCCTACCGCCAGCCCTTCAATGGTGAAGTTTTGCTCGCGCAGATCGACAACGATAGGTTTAAATTCACTGTTTTCTGGCAGAAGTTCAACCTTGTTGCCCTGCTTTTTCAGGCGCTTAACCGTGACTTCGTCGTCGATACGGGCAACAACAACCTGTCCGTTACGCACGTCCTGAGTTTTATGCACCGCCAGCAAATCGCCGTCCATAATACCGATATCTTTCATCGACATACCGCTAACCCGCAGCAGAAAATCGGCGTTCGGTTTGAACAATGAGGGATCGACCTGGTAGTGGCCTTCGATGTGCTGCTGCGCCAGAAGTGGCTCGCCTGCCGCCACACGACCGACAAGCGGTAATCCTTCTTCTTCTTCCTGCAGCAGTCGAATACCACGCGATGCACCGGAGACAATTTCCAGCACACCTTTACGCGCCAGCGCTTTCAGATGTTCTTCAGCAGCGTTTGGGGAACGGAACCCCAAACGCTGCGCGATCTCCGCACGCGTCGGTGGCATACCTGTCTGGCTGATGTGATCTCTAATGAGATCAAACACCTCTTGCTGCCTGGCCGTTAACGCTTTCATTCCGCCCCCTGGGTGTATATACAGTTATGCTGTGAGTATATACAGCTAAAGGTGATTTTGGAACCGCAAACTGCACAAAAAGCAGGAGATTTATGAAGATGTGGAATCCTTATCGCAAATGCGACCACAACAGAATGCCCCAGGTGATCAGAGCAACGAAAATAGACAACAACACCGCCGCAGAACCCATATCTTTCGCCCGGCCGGAAAGTTCGTGATACTCAGAGCCTATGCGATCAACCACCGCCTCAATCGCACTGTTGAGGATTTCAACGATCATCACCAGCATCACGGAACCAATTAACAGCACGCGGGTAATCGCATCGACGTCCAGCCAGCAGGCGATAGCTACGCCCAGCAGTACGGCAACGCTTTCCTGGCGGAATGCCGCCTCATTGATCCATGCGGCGCGAAAACCTTTCCAGGAATAGCCTGCAGCTTTGATAATTCGGGTGAATCCAGTGGTATTATTGGCCATCAAAAAGAACCTTTTTACATTATTAGCGTCAATGTCATTGTAACGTTACCCCGTTTGTTTCAGGGGGTGGCAAAGCAGCGCGAAGTATGACGGGATACCACAGAAATTCACTAAACTTTCTGATATCCTTGCAGCGCATTTGCATTATTAACCAGAGGCTTTACATCGTTTATGTCCGGCTGGCCACGAATTTACTACAAATTACTGAATTTACCATTAAGCATCCTGGTAAAAAGCAAGTCTATTCCGGCAGAACCTGCCCCGGAATTGGGACTCGATACGTCTCGTCCCATTATGTACGTCCTACCGTACAATTCAAAAGCAGACTTGCTGACGCTGCGTGCCCAATGTCTGGTGCACGATCTCCCCGATCCCCTGGAACCGCTGGAGATAGACGGGACTCTGCTGCCGCGCTACGTGTTTATTCACGGCGGCCCGCGCGTGTTCACCTATTACACGCCGAAAGAAGAGTCCATCAAGCTGTTCCATAACTATCTCGACCTGCATCGCAGCAATCCAGACCTGGATGTGCAGATGGTGCCGGTTTCGGTGATGTTTGGCCGTGCGCCAGGACGCGAAAAAGGCGAAGTCAATCCGCCGCTGCGCATGCTGAACGGCGTACAGAAATTCTTTGCTGTGTCCTGGCTGGGTCGCGACAGTTTTGTCCGTTTCTCCCCATCAGTCTCCCTGCGTCGTATGGCGGATGAACACGGTACGGATAAGATAATCGCTCAGAAACTGGCACGCGTGGCGCGTATGCATTTTGCTCGCCAGCGTCTGGCCGCGGTTGGCCCTCGCCTCCCTGCCCGCCAGGATCTGTTTAATAAGCTGCTGGCGTCAAAAGCGATCGCTCGCGCGGTAGAAGATGAAGCGCGCAGTAAAAAAATCTCCCACGAAAAAGCACAGCAAAATGCCATTGCACTGATGGAAGAGATTGCCGCCAACTTCTCCTACGAGATGATCCGCCTCACGGACCGAATTCTGGGCTTTACCTGGAACCGTCTGTATCAGGGGATTAACGTTCATAATGCGGAACGTGTACGTCAGTTGGCGCACGATGGGCATGAAATCGTTTATGTTCCGTGCCACCGCAGCCATATGGACTATATGCTGCTGTCGTACGTTCTGTATCATCAGGGGCTGGTTCCACCGCACATCGCTGCCGGTATCAACCTGAATTTCTGGCCGGCAGGTCCGATTTTCCGCCGCCTGGGCGCGTTCTTTATTCGTCGTACCTTCAAGGGCAATAAGCTCTACTCCACCGTTTTCCGTGAATACCTGGGCGAGCTGTTCAGCCGCGGTTACTCGGTTGAGTATTTTGTCGAAGGCGGCCGTTCACGTACCGGTCGTCTGCTCGACCCGAAAACCGGCACGCTGTCGATGACCATTCAGGCGATGCTGCGCGGCGGTACGCGTCCGATTACCCTCGTACCGATCTACATCGGCTATGAGCACGTAATGGAAGTAGGCACCTATGCAAAAGAGCTGCGTGGCGCGACAAAAGAAAAAGAGAGTCTGCCACAAATGCTGCGTGGCTTAAGCAAGCTGCGTAATCTGGGTCAGGGCTACGTTAACTTTGGCGAGCCGATGCCGCTGATGACGTACCTCAATCAGCATGTGCCGGAGTGGCGTGAATCTATCGATCCTATCGAGTCTATCCGCCCGGCCTGGCTGACGCCGACAGTGAATAACATTGCCGCCGATCTGATGGTGCGCATTAACAACGCTGGCGCGGCCAACGCCATGAACCTGTGTTGTACCGCGCTGTTGGCTTCCCGCCAGCGCTCTCTGACCCGTGAACAGTTAACCGAGCAGCTTGACTGCTACCTTAGCCTGCTGCGCAACGTGCCGTACGCAGCAGACTCAACTGTTCCTGCACAGAGCGCCAGTGAGTTGATCGACCACGCCTTGCAGATGAACAAGTTTGAGGTCGAGAAAGACACCATCGGCGACATCATCATACTGCCGCGCGAGCAGGCCGTATTGATGACCTACTATCGCAACAACATTGCGCACATGCTGGTTCTGCCTTCGTTGATGGCAGCCATTGTAACTCAGCGCCGTCGTATTTCACGCGTCGCGCTACAGCAGCATATTGATGCGTTGTATCCAATGCTGAAAGCCGAGCTGTTCCTGCGCTGGGAACGCAATGAGCTTGCCGGAGTGATTGACGAATTGGCCAGCGAAATGCAGCGCCAGGGATTGATCGCTCAGCAGGATGGCGAACTGCATATTAACCCAGCCCGCTCCCGTACGCTCCAGCTGTTGGCTGCGGGTGCTCGCGAGACGTTGCAACGCTACGCCATTACCTTCTGGCTGCTGAGCGCCAACCCGTCCATCAACCGTGGTACGCTTGAGAAAGAGAGCCGCACCGTGGCGCAACGCCTCTCCGTACTGCACGGCATTAACGCGCCGGAATTCTTCGACAAAGCGGTATTCAGCTCTCTGGTGCTGACGCTGCGTGACGAAGGATTCATTAGCGATACCGGAGATGCCGAGCCGGAAGAGACGATGAAGATCTATCAGATGCTGGCTGAACTGGTCACATCGGATGTTCGTCTGACCATCGAGAGTGCCACACAGGGCGAGTAAGTAAAAAAAACCGGTCGAAATGACCGGTTTTTATTTTGCAGGCTAAGCCAAACTCAAAAATGCCAGTAGCTCATCGCCAGTCCTAAAAACAGTACCAGCCCTACATAGTTATTGTTCATAAACGCTTTAAAACAGGCATCCCGTTCACGATTAACGATCAGCTTCTGCTGATACACAAACAGCGCACCCGCCACCAGCAGTGACCAGTAATAGCCCAGCCCCAGCCCGTTTAGCCAGCCCACCAGCGCCATCAGCACCAGCACGCCCACCTGCAGAATACCAATGATTAGCTTGTCGTTTTGACCAAACAAGATCGCGGTCGATTTAATGCCAATCTTCAGGTCATCATCCCGGTCAACCATCGCATACTGGGTGTCATAGGCCACCGCCCAGAGAATGTTGGCGAGAAACATCAGCCAGCAGCTCAGCGGCACAGACTCGCTTACGGCAGCAAACGCCATCGGAATAGACCAGCCAAACGCCGCCCCCAGCACCACCTGCGGCAAATGCGTATAGCGTTTCATAAACGGGTAAACCCACGCCAACGCTAACGCCGCAACGGACAACATAATGGTCATTGTGTTGAGCGTTAAAACCAGCAGGAAGGCGAGCAATACCAATACGACGAACAGCGTTCGGGCTTCTTTTTCGGTGACGGCCCCGCTCGGCAGCGGTCGATTCGCGGTGCGTTTAACGTGTCCGTCAAATTTCCTGTCGGCATAATCATTCACCACGCATCCGGCGGCGCGCATTAACCAAACGCCGGCGACAAATACCGCCAGGATCCACAGTTGCGGCATGCCTGGGGTTGCCACCCACAATGCCCATAGCGTAGGCCAGAGCAGCAGTAAGGCGCCGATTGGCTTATCCGTACGCATCAAGCGGTGAAACGCCAGCAGCTTATTCTGCGTCAGACTCCACTCCATCTTTATCTTCCTCTCAGTACAACGGCGATGCAGGTAGGAAAAGTTCGGTAAGCATCAGCGGCTTACCGCTCAGCCGCAGGCGGGAACGTCGCCCCCACAGCGCTGCATCACGGCCAATCTCAATAAAATCTCGGGTCAATGTCGATGACGTAAACAGGTAGCGCCCAAGCGGGGTTTTTCCCAGGTTTTGTAAGGCCAGTTCAGGGCCGCACAAAGTTGATTCAGGCACCACTGTGCGCCCGGCAAGCCAGGGTTCACCGTCCGCGCAGAGCAGGATTTCACGCAACCAATAACGGGGTTCTGTCGGCAGCAGCATCAGTTCTTCAGCCACCTCATTTTGCCCAACAAATCCTTCGCGAAGTAACGTGACGGTAACCTTTTTTCCCTGCTGCTCAAAACGTTTAGTCATGGAATCTTCCAGTAACAACCAGTCGAGCAGTTGCGGGTCCAGCGCCGGAATCGCATCAAAATAACGCAGCGCACGCAGTTGCGTTAACGCAGGGTGTGGCATGCCTTACTCTCCGATTTATAACCTGAAGGCATTGTATCGCAGAAAATGCATTACGGGGTGAGCAAACACAATTAAGTGATCGTCAAAGCAACATAAGTGTAACAATTAGCACCGAAGGATAAAAAAAGGTGCGCCAGGAGACGCACCAGTTGTTGCAAAATCAGCACTGCGGGGAAATGTTTACCCCTTGCCTTTTACACTGCTGATAAAGGTGGATCGGGCGGATTTGGATCCCAGACGCTCAGCTTCATCAAGCAGCTTCAGCGCTTTATCGACATCGCCTTTCGCCACGGCATCCTTAATGCCCTGGTTAAAATAACTTTCCGTGTCATTTAGCATTGGCTCACTTTTCTTCACCGGTTGTGGCGCTGGAGTAGCCACTGCTGCAGCCGGGGGCGCGTAGGCCACCGCAGGCGCGGCGGTATTGCCAACCGTGACAGGGCCAGGGCCGGATGAACCAAACAGCGGCCCAACCAGAACACTGGAAGAGGAGCTGGTTTTGACTTTCAGCTTCAGCAGACCGTCGGTGGTATGACGGGCAATCGGGTCTGGAATATCCGGAATCGCGTTCCCTACACCTTTGGCATAGGCTTTTGCCGGGTCAAGCAGGGTCGTGGTCTGCTGGAGATCTTTATCCGTGGTAAAAACCAGCATATAGAGTTTTTGCTGGCCCAGCGCAGGCGTCAGACGCATGACTCCTTCCAGGCGATCGGCACTCATCACGCCGGGTTCCTGATAAGTGAAATAACTGCTGGGGAAGAACGCAGATGGCGTCATGTTCTGATCAAGAATTAAAACGTTTGGTGCAAATACGCTGGTTTGTTTGTTGACTTCACTGGTCAGCGTCAGGGTTAACTCACCAATATTCGCGGGTACACTGTACGCAGCGACTGGGCCAGTAATACCAGCAACATCCAGACGCTGACCCGCTGTCGCTAGCTGTGTCGACTGGGTTTTGGATTGATCAACCGGCGTCCAGGTTAACTGTTGTAGCGCAGCAGTGGGAATAGCTGGAGCCGCGGTGGTGTTCTGCGGAACAATATTTACATCGGCCAGGCTGATGCCAGGCGCGCTGGCAAATAACCCTGCAGATAAACAAAGGGCAACGAGACTTTTCTTCATTTTCATTGTTATCACCTCAGATAGCATGGGTTCAGCGGTGGCCAGGCAATAGCGCGCTAAACCGTAATCAAGAGGGGCTGGCGCCCCTCTTTCGGTCTTTACGTCAGATTAGTGCTGAATTACCACCAGATTTCCATCTGGGCACCGAAGGACCACTCATCGCTGTCGCCACGGCTGGTTGTGCTGATACCAGAGTTGGTTGCGGCGGCATATTTAGAAACTTTGTCGCCATTTTTCACGTAACCCCACTCTTCATCCCATTTGGCATAGGTTGCGAAGACGCGGATTGCCGGGCGAGACCAGATGCTGTCGCCCGCCTGCCACTGTTGCGCCAGGGTGATTTTGTACTGGCTGTTGCGATCGCCAGTTTGCTGAGATTTGACGTTGTCGTAACCGACTTCCAGCAAGGTGCTCATGATCGGCGTCCATTTGTACATCGGACGGATACCGACGGTGTACCATTCGGTACCCAGGTCGTTATCCAGGTCGATGTTCTGATACATACCGACGTACATCAGGTCCCACTTGTCGCCCAGAGAGATTGCACCGTGGTCAAGTACGCGTACCAGGCTACCGTTGTTATTGATGTTGTTGTCAACATGATGGATGACAGGTGCATCTGGAGATACCTGCGTATCGAAGGTAGAGCCGTAAGTCCCCTGCGAGCCGCCCTTACCTTGCGTTGTCATGGCGTCAGTCGCGTACTGAACAACAAATTTGTTATAGCCTTTCAGCATGCTTTGGGTGTGTTCTGCGGTGAACATCCAACCATCTTTCGTTGCGTCATCCGCGTAGCTGTAACCGTCGGTTTTATTCGCGCGGCCATAGTCCACACCCAGCTCCAGCATGCCGTCAGGGTTAGTAGCCATCTGCGCTAAACGTACGTCAAATACGTCGTTCGCGGTATCTTTAGAGGTGTCGTAGATATTCTGGCTACTGAAGGTATAAGACCCTCCAGCTTCCTGAGAACGGGTGGCCGCCAGAGACAGTTTACCGAAGCCCAGATCGATGTTTTCAATACCAGCGCCAGGACCTGAAATATCCCAGTAGTAGAAGTCGATCATGTGGACGTCATGACGCTGATAGAAACGCTTACCGGCCCAGATAGTGGAGCCTGGCAGCCATTCAATCAGGTTTTTACCCTGCACGTTGGCTTCACGGAATGCCGGACTGGTCGATTCCCAGTCATTCTGTTGTGCCACAGAGTAGGCTACGTTGGTGTCGAAGTAGAAGCTCTTATCGCCTTCTTTCCACACTTCCTGACCTAATTTGATTTCCGCATAGGTTTCACATTCGTTACCAAGACGGTATTTACTTTGAGCACCGGTTGCCTGGAAACACTGTTGTTCACCGCCGCTACCCGTCCAGCCTATGCCGGAACGTGCATAACCATGGAAATCCACAGCCATTGCCTGAACAGACATAATGCCTGCCGCCACAGCAACCGCCAGAGGGAGTTTGCGCAGAGTAATCATCGTTCTATCTCCTGAGATCATTGCTTTTCTCTAAACGCATCGACTTGATAGTTTTGCGTTTCGTTTTTTTTATGGGGGCCTTAAACGCCCGGCTCTTGATGCAACCGACGACATGCAGTGCCATCCTCACGGAACAGATGGCAACGCTCTGGCGGCAGGCCGATAGCGAATGTGGCACCCTCTTGTACCAACACCACGTCGTTCTGGCGGTAAACCAGGTTTTGACGGATGGCGGGGATCTGGATATGAATTTGTGTTTCGTGACCAAGCTGCTCGACCACCTGCACTTCACCTTCGAGGGTGACATCGGCGATATCACTGGGCAGCAAATGCTCCGGACGGATACCTAAAGACATGTTGGCGCCAACCTGCACCGCGTGGCTGTCTACCGGCAGCCATATTTGCTGGCGGTTGGGCAGTTCAACCTGCACCTGATCGATGGCCGTCCCGGTAACTTTCACCGGCAGGAAGTTCATCTTCGGCGAGCCAATAAACCCGGCAACAAAGCGGTCAGCCGGGTAATGGTACAGCTCCAACGGTTTACCAACCTGCGCCACGCGCCCCGCATCCAGCACCACGATTTTGTCGGCCAGCGTCATCGCCTCGACCTGATCGTGGGTGACGTAAATCATCGTGCGGCCAAGACGTTTATGCAGACGGGAGATTTCAATGCGCATCTGTACGCGCAGTGCTGCATCGAGGTTGGAGAGAGGTTCATCGAGCAGAAATACGCGCGGTTCAGCGACCAACGTACGACCAATCGCCACGCGCTGACGTTGTCCGCCGGAAAGTGCTTTCGGTTTACGCTCCAGCAGATGGGCCAGTTGCAGAACTTCCGCCACCTGATTCACGCGCTGGTTCATCACCTCTTTTTTTGCGCCAGCCAGCTTGAGGCCGAACGACATATTTTCCGCAACGGATAAATGGGGATACAACGCGTAGGACTGAAAGACCATGCCCACACCGCGTTCGGCGGGCGGAATGTCGTTCATCCGGGTCTCACCGATAAACAGGTCGCCACTGGTGATGGTTTCAAGTCCGGCGATCATACGCAGCAAGGTCGACTTACCACAGCCTGACGGTCCAACAAACACCACGAACTCCCCTTCGTGAATGTCGAGATTGATATCTTTTGATACCACCACGTCACCCCAGGCTTTCGTTACATTACGCAGCTGTACGCTCGCCATGCCCTTCTCCCTTCGTTACAACCTGTCATCGACAGCAACATTCATGATGGGCTGACTATGCGTTATCCCTTGATGGCGTGAATCCTCCACCCCCCGGCTTTTTTATGGGGGAGGAGGCGGGAGGATGAGAGAGCAGCGTCTGAGACCCGGCCCTCCTGCTTCAGAGGAATTTCGTGATGCAGCCTGCAAAAATCGGTGGGTTTTTATGTGCGCCAGTACGCAATACTCACATTTATGTAACACAGATCACATAAAGAGCGGGTGGGGCGTAGGGATAAGGAGGATGGAAAGAGGTTGTCGTATAAAGAAACTAGTCACCGTTAAGCCACCTCTGCAAAATCACCAAACAGGATGGGAACTATGAAAATCAAAACTGGCGCACGCATCCTCGCATTGTCCGCATTAACGACGATGATGTTTTCCGCCTCGGCTCTCGCCAAGATTGAAGAAGGTAAGCTGGTTATCTGGATTAACGGCGACAAAGGCTATAACGGCCTCGCTGAAGTGGGCAAAAAATTCGAAAAAGACACCGGTATCAAAGTCACCATTGAGCACCCGGACAAACTGGAAGAGAAATTCCCTCAGGTTGCCGCAACCGGTGACGGCCCGGACATCATTTTTTGGGCGCATGACCGTTTTGGCGGTTACGCTCAGTCTGGCCTGCTGGCTGAAATCACGCCAGACAAAGCATTCCAGGACAAGCTCTATCCGTTCACCTGGGATGCCGTGCGCTATAACGGCAAACTGATCGCCTACCCGATCGCGGTTGAAGCGCTGTCGCTGATTTACAATAAAGACCTCGTGCCAAACCCACCGAAAACCTGGGAAGAAATTCCTGCACTGGATAAAGAGCTGAAGGCGAAAGGTAAATCCGCGCTGATGTTCAATCTGCAAGAACCGTACTTCACCTGGCCACTGATTGCCGCCGACGGCGGTTATGCATTCAAGTTTGAAAACGGCAAGTACGATGTGAAAGACGTGGGCGTGGATAACGCCGGCGCGAAAGCGGGTCTGACCTTCCTGGTCTCCCTGATCAAGAACAAACACATGAACGCGGATACCGACTATTCCATCGCCGAAGCCGCCTTTAACAAAGGCGATACGGCGATGACCATCAACGGTCCGTGGGCATGGTCGAACATCGACAAGAGCAAAATCAACTACGGCGTGACTCTGCTGCCAACCTTCAAAGGTAAGCCGTCTAAACCGTTTGTTGGCGTGCTGAGCGCCGGTATCAACGCTGCCAGCCCGAACAAAGAATTGGCGAAAGAGTTCCTCGAAAACTACCTGCTGACCGATCAGGGTCTGGATGAAGTGAACAAGGATAAACCACTGGGTGCGGTTGCGCTGAAATCCTTCCAGGATCAGTTAGCCAAAGACCCACGTATCGCGGCCACCATGGATAACGCCCAGAAAGGCGAAATCATGCCGAACATCCCGCAGATGTCTGCATTCTGGTATGCCGTTCGTACTGCAGTGATCAACGCCGCCAGCGGTCGTCAGACAGTTGATGCTGCACTGAAAGACGCGCAGGGTCGTATCACCAAGTAATACGGTTTCCCTTATTTCTTAGGGAATCAGGTTTATTGAATACGTTGTTACGCGAAAGCATTCGCGCTACATCGAGGCGGCAAGGAGGCAAATCCCCAGGAGCTTACATAAGTAAGTGACTGGGGTGCGCTTCCGCAGCCAACAAAGAGGTAGTGCGAAGGATAAAGCGTAAAGAGGATTGAACCCCATGGATGTCATTAAAAAGAAACACTGGTGGCAAAGCGACACACTGAAATGGTCAGTGATAGGTCTGCTTGGGCTACTGGTCGGTTACCTTGTTGTTTTGATGTACGCTCAGGGGGAGTACCTGTTTGCCATCATGACGCTGATTTTAAGCTCTGCTGGCCTGTATATTTTCGCTAACCGCAAAACCTATGCCTGGCGCTATGTTTACCCGGGCGTTGCCGGTATGGGGCTGTTTGTCCTGTTTCCGCTGATTTGTACGATCGCGATTGCCTTTACCAACTACAGTAGCACCAACCAGTTGACCTTTGAACGTGCTCAGGAAGTCCTGATGGATCGTTCTTATCAGGCTGGGAAAACCTACAACTTTGGTCTGTATCCGGCGGGTGCGGAGTGGCAACTGGCCCTCACCGACGGTGAAACCGGCAAGAATTATGTTTCCGACGCCTTTAAATTTGGCGGCGAACAGAAACTGCAACTGAAAGAAACGGATGCCTTGCCAGCGGGCGAGCGTGGGACGCTGCGCATCATCACGCAGAATCGCCAGGCGCTGAACCAACTGACCGCCATCCTGCCGGATGAAAGCAAAGTGATTATGAGCTCGTTGCGCCAGTTCTCCGGCACGCAGCCACTTTATACGCTCGCTGATGACGGTACGCTCACCAACAACCAGAGCGGCGTGAAATACCGTCCGAACAACGACATTGGTTATTACCAGGCGATTAACGCCGACGGTAGTTGGGGTGCAGAAAAGTTAAGCCCTGGCTATACCGTGACCATCGGCTGGGATAACTTCACCCGCGTATTTACCGACGAAGGTATCCAGAAACCGTTTTTCGCCATCTTTGTCTGGACGGTGGTCTTCTCCGTTCTGACCGTGATCCTCACCGTGGCCGTCGGGATGGTGCTGGCTTGTCTCGTACAGTGGGAGTCACTCAAAGGCAAAGCGATTTACCGTGTGCTGCTTATCCTGCCGTACGCTGTGCCGTCGTTTATCTCGATTCTGATTTTCAAAGGGCTGTTCAACCAGAGCTTTGGTGAAATCAACATGATGCTGAGCGCACTGTTTGGCATCAAACCGGCCTGGTTCAGCGACCCTACCACCGCACGCTCGATGATTATTATCGTCAATACCTGGCTGGGTTATCCGTACATGATGATCCTGTGCATGGGTCTGTTGAAAGCGATTCCTGACGATTTATATGAAGCCTCGGCGATGGACGGCGCTGGCCCGTTCCAGAACTTCTTTAAGATTACGCTACCGCTGCTGATTAAACCGCTGACACCGCTGATGATTGCCAGCTTCGCCTTTAACTTTAACAACTTCGTGCTGATTCAACTGTTGACCAACGGTGGCCCGGACCGTCTTGGCACCACCACGCCAGCAGGCTATACCGACCTGCTCGTGAGCTACACCTACCGTATCGCCTTTGAAGGCGGCGGCGGTCAGGACTTCGGTCTGGCAGCGGCGATTGCCACGCTGATCTTCCTGCTGGTGGGTGCGCTGGCGATTGTTAACCTGAAAGCCACACGAATGAAGTTTGATTAAGGGAGACAACGAACATGGCTATGGTACAACCCAAATCTCAGAAACTGCGTCTCTTAACAACGCACCTGCTGTTGCTGATTTTCATCGCAGCGATCATGTTCCCGCTGCTGATGGTTATCGCTATCTCGCTGCGCGAAGGTAACTTCGCCACCGGTAGCCTGATCCCGGAAAACATCTCCTGGGAACACTGGAAACTGGCGCTGGGCTTTAGCGTTGAGCACGCAGATGGCCGTGTGACGCCGCCGCCGTTCCCGGTACTGCTATGGCTGTGGAACTCAGTGAAAGTGGCCACCATTACCGCGATCGGTATTGTGACGCTTTCCACCACCTGTGCTTACGCCTTTGCCCGTATGCGCTTCCCCGGTAAAGCAACCCTGCTTAAAGGGATGCTGATTTTCCAGATGTTCCCGGCGGTGCTGTCTCTGGTCGCGTTATATGCCTTGTTTGACCGCCTGGGCCAGTACATTCCGTTTATTGGTCTGAACACTCACGGCGGCGTGATCTTCGCCTATCTTGGCGGTATTGCGCTGCATGTGTGGACGATTAAGGGCTATTTCGAAACCATCGATGGTTCGCTGGAAGAAGCGGCCTCGTTGGACGGCGCGACGCCGTGGCAGGCATTCCGCTTGGTGCTGCTGCCGCTTTCCGTTCCGATTCTGGCGGTGGTGTTTATTCTGTCATTCATTGCCGCTATTACCGAAGTACCGGTCGCGTCACTGCTGCTGCGTGATGTGAACAGCTACACCCTTGCGGTAGGTATGCAGCAGTACCTCAATCCACAGAACTATTTGTGGGGCGACTTTGCCGCCGCAGCTGTACTTTCAGCCATTCCGATCACACTGGTGTTCCTGCTGGCACAACGCTGGCTGGTCAACGGCCTGACGGCAGGTGGTGTGAAAGGTTAAGTTTTACCGAAGTAAACGCCCGGCAACGGGCAAGCCACTGCAACCCTCAACTTATGTTATCCCAACCTGTGACTGTTATTCGGCGCTCTACGGAGCGCCCTTTTTTTATGTTATTTTGCATTACGCTTACGATTATTTCCTTTCGTGCTCCCCATCACTGCAATTATATTTTGCGCCTGAAAATGAACTAATTAAACGGAATTAAGATCACAGAAAAGACAAAACGTAATTGCAATGTAAAAAATGATAATTGTCTTCCCTGCCTGTTAAATTCACCATCACGGCACTGATCAAAAGAGCTGTACCCTCTAAGGCAGGTCTGAATGAACACTCAATATAATTCTAGTTATATTTTTTCGATTACATTAGTCGCAACTTTAGGAGGACTATTATTCGGTTACGACACTGCTGTCATATCCGGAACGGTAGAATCCTTAAATACCGTATTTGTCGCTCCACAACACTTAAGTGAATCCGCCGCCAACTCATTGTTGGGTTTTTGCGTCGCCAGCGCGTTGATTGGCTGCATCATCGGCGGTGCGCTGGGCGGCTATTGTAGTAACCGCTTTGGTCGTCGGGACTCGCTGAAAATCGCGGCCCTGCTTTTTTTTATTTCCGGTATTGGTTCCGCCTGGCCTGAATTAGGCTTTACCACGATTAATCCAGATAACGCCGTACCCGTTTATTTGGCCGGATACGTTCCCGAATTTGTTATTTATCGTATCATTGGTGGTATTGGCGTAGGTTTAGCCTCGATGCTCTCACCAATGTATATTGCCGAACTGGCCCCCGCACACATTCGTGGGAAACTGGTCTCGTTTAACCAGTTCGCCATTATTTTTGGTCAACTATTAGTGTATTGCGTTAACTATTTCATCGCGCGTTCAGGCGACGCTAACTGGCTGAATACCGATGGCTGGCGATATATGTTTGCGTCAGAAAGTATTCCCGCCCTGCTGTTTTTACTGCTGCTGTACACCGTACCAGAAAGCCCGCGCTGGCTGATGGCGCGTGGTCGACACGAACAAGCAGAAGGTATTCTGCGCAAGATTATGGGTAGCACACTCGCCACTCAGGCCATGCAGGAGATCAATCAGTCTCTGGAACATGGTCGCAAAACCGGTGGTCGCCTGCTGATGTTTGGTGCAGGCGTTATCGTCATCGGCGTAATGCTTTCCATTTTCCAGCAGTTCGTCGGTATCAACGTCGTGCTGTACTACGCCCCGGAGGTGTTTAAAACGCTGGGAGCCAGTACCGATGTGGCGCTGCTGCAGACCATTATTGTCGGCGTGATCAACCTGAGCTTTACCGTATTGGCGATCATGACGGTGGATAAATTTGGTCGCAAACCGCTGCAAATTATTGGCGCCTTAGGTATGGCCATTGGTATGTTCAGTCTCGGTACTGCGTTTTACACCCAGGCTTCCGGGCTGATAGCGCTGCTGTCGATGCTGTTTTACGTCGCCGCATTCGCCATGTCCTGGGGGCCGGTTTGCTGGGTGCTGTTGGCCGAAATTTTCCCCAATGCGATTCGTGGCAAGGCACTCGCCATTGCGGTTGCCGCTCAATGGCTGGCAAACTACTTCGTTTCCTGGACCTTCCCGATGATGGACAAAAATTCGTGGCTGGTTTCCCATTTCCACAACGGTTTTTCCTACTGGATCTACGGTTGTATGGGCATTCTGGCAGCCTTGTTTATGTGGCGGTTCGTACCGGAAACCAAGGGCAAAACGCTGGAAGAACTTGAACAACTGTGGGAGCCCGCAGCAGAGAAAGCGAAACCTGCCTCTGCGCAGTAACCCTGACCATCAACACGCCGCAGCCCGAATGCGGCGTGTTGTTTTTTACTCTCGCTTCAGCCGTTTGGAATTACACAGCCACAGGGTGATCACCAGCAGCAGGATCGCCGCAGAATAGATCAGCACATCCATCGGCGCTTTATGATCGACGATGATCAACCGCACAATCGCGGTGATCCCGATATAGACAAAGTAGCGCAACGGAAAGTGAAACCCTGACTGAAAGTACTTCACAATCAACGCGATAAATTCAAAATACAGGAAGTAAACCACCAGCCCTTCCACCAGCTCATATTTGCTGGTTTGTTCCGGCGCGAACAGCACATCCGCCAGATGCAGCGTTTCTTTCCCGAGGAATACGACCAGGATCAGGCCCAGACTCAGCAGTCCCAGATTCAACACGGTCTGTAAAATGGTGGAGATAAACTCCACGCGCGGACGAGATAGCGACGTCATAACAGCACCTCATACTCAGTGGCGAGGTTCCTGTATAACGCAAAAATGTGACAGAGATCTACATTTTTTGTTTATGTTTTGTGCAAGAAAGGTCAACAGAGAATGATGAATACCACGATACATTTCACAGGATGAATTATGCAGCTAAGACAATCTGCTATCCGCAACGTGACCTGCGGTGAGAACGTGGTGATTTATGAACCCGCCAATCTCTACGATTGCATATTGGGTGACAACGTTTTTGTCGGACCATTCGTTGAAATCCAGGGCAACACGCAGATTGGTGCAGACAGCAAAATTCAGTCGCATACCTTCATCTGCGAATATGTCACCCTCGGCGCCCGCTGTTTTATCGGGCATGGCGTGATGTTCGCCAACGATATGTTTCGCGGAGGAAAACCCAACGCCGACCGCAACAGCTGGGGTCGCATTACGATTGGCGACGATGTTTCGATCGGCAGCGGGGCGACCATTCTGGCGGTCACTGTCTGCGATGGCGCGGTCATCGGCGCGGGCAGCGTAGTGACCAAATCGATCACCGAGAAAGGCGTGTATGCGGGAAACCCGGCAAAATTATTGCGCCGTTTATAGAGCCGGATGAGCGCAAGTCGCATCCGGCCATCAGTCAGCGGAAGTTTTCACTTCTGTCGCTGGTCATATCGTACAGACCAAACTTACGCCCAAGCTGCTGACCGCCATCGCGCGTTAACGGCGTCCAGCCAATCGCCGCGCGACTGCGGGTTGGGCCTGACGAGAACAGATCCAGCGGCACGGAAACGTACACCCCTTTAGTAAAATCACCTTCGCCATACTCATCCGGCGAGGCGTTAGTGATAGTCGCATAACCACCCACCACGACACCGCTGTCGAAGCGTTTGGCGATCTCCAACGTTCCGCCCTTATCCCCGGCCAGATACTGACCCACGCTGGCTTTCACCAGCACATCCTGGGCGAAAGAAGGATTCCAGTACGCCGTCAAATGCCCGGTCTTCACGCTGTAGTCGGTGAATTTCATCATGTCCTGCGCGCTACGCCAGTCACGCTGTTTCACGTAGTTGGCATCAACACCAAACGCCCAATCGCTGTCCAGCGGGCGATACAGCACTTCTGCCCCCGCCCCGCCATACATGGTCTCCAGATAGCCGCCGTACACCTGTCCGTAAAACCCGTTGCCGAGTGACTGGAAGTAGTTGGCCTGCAGGTTATTCACGTAAACATCGTTTTGCACATAGTCACGTACATGGGTACGCACACGCGGCAAATGCGAATCCTGCGGCGGGTTGGTGTAGTTAAACTTGTCATAGTTATTGGCGAGGTTGGCGAACAAACTCCCGGTGGTCAGCAGATGATCGGTCACCCACCAATCCGCCGTACCCATCACGCCCAACTGATACATATAGAAATTTTCCGGGCCGCCCACCGACTGGTTAAGCACAGGATCGATGTGGAAATCGAAGCGCGACTTATCGATATACCAGCCCTGCTCGGTCGTTTTCGGCACCACCGGCTCCACGCGTTTTTGCGCCAGCTGAGTCTCATGGCCCAACGGTTCGCCTTCCAGATGGTGCTTCAGGCTGGAAACTTCTGTTTCGGTCGTCACCTGCGGCAAGTTAAGGCGATTTTCCGTAATACGGATCGTGCGGATCCCGTCTGGAAGATCGTTCATCACGATCCGGTTGGCACGCTCGATCCCCTCGCGCGAATCACGGTATTTCACCTGTTCGCCGGTTACATACAGCGTATCGCCCTGCACCTGGATTTTAGGATCCGCCAGCCCGGCATTGTATTTCAGCAGCGTTAGCTGATTCGCCACTACCGAATGTTGCAGGATGGCATCCTGCGGCTGCGGCTGATACTTCGGACGGGCGTTATCGTTATAGTGTGGTCGCAAGTCGTTAAAGTTAGTCCGCAGCGTGAACCCAAACATAAAGGTGTTCCCGCGCTCATAGCTGAGGTTAACGTCGGCCCAATCGGTGACGCGATAAATAGCGCCGACGTTAAACTTGCTCTTCTGATCCAGCTTGCCCGCAAAATCCTGCTGGTAATTATTGCCCTCGTACTCCAGTTTCAGACGCAGCGGCTGCCAGGGTGTCTGATATTCCACGCCGCCAAACAGCGACGCCGGGCCGTGGAACATCTGGCTGCCGTCAATGGAACCCGCCTGCTTGTAACTGTTATCGCGATGACAGAATTTATCGCTGTATGAGCAAAACGGATTGCTGACGTTACCACTGGTCCCGAGGTATCCCCAGCCGAGACCGAGTGAGAAATCAAACGGTCCCCAGGCTTTGTTCGCCACAATATACTCCGCATCGAACAGGCCGGTTCCGCCAATATCGCGCGCGCCCACCGCCACCTGCGGCATCCAGTAGCTCTCTTCCCACAATCGCAGTTTAAGGTCGAAAGCCTTATCCTTGTATGTCTGATCGCCTGAAAACGACTCCACGCTGCTGTATTTTTTAGTGCGCACATCGGTATAGCGCAGGGTCGTTTCCAGCCACGGAAACAGTTGCACCGACGCAGAGTAATAGCGGTACTGATCGTTATCGCGGTAGTTAAGGCTCATTTCGCCCTCACGCGCCATGCGTGCGGTTGGGGTTTGCAGCAGCCCTACGCCACCAAAATCAGACTGGGAAGGACCAATCGGCGCAGGATACGTTTCACCGTGACAGGCCGCGCTGATACCCAGCGCCAACAGGCTGAGCAGATAAGTTTTTCTCATTATTCGGGTATCCGCTGGGTCAGGGTGCGAAGAATGTCGGCATTGATTTCATCCGGGGTGCTGCTCCAGACAGAGTCCGACAGCCCGACAAAAATGATGCTGCCGGGCATCGGCTCAATATGACGTTTGTTCCAGTAGGCGACCGGTACTTTTTGTGTGCGTCCGTCGGGATAGACAACCCAGGCGTAGCTACGATCCGCGCCGCTGAGCCGATGCTGCCCATCGAGATAGCTGGCAACATCACGTCCGGGTATAAACGGCTGTTTACCCGAGTGGCTTAGCAAACCCAACAGCGTGATATCCGTGGGCTGCGGTCCGACCCACAGCGTGTAATTACCCTGCAACGGCGGGTTGCCTCGCTCACTGGTACGCACTACATCCGGGTCGAGATTAATTGTCTGCCTGCCGGTCACCTTCAGCGCCTGAATTTGCTGGCGTAATGCGTTGATAGCGCCAGCATCATCACCGCTTGCTTCAGCGCTCAACGTCGCCAGACGAGCCAGTAATGCCTGCTGCTGACGTTGTGCCTCAGTTGTTGCCCGCTCTTCGCTGATAACCGCGCCTGGCCACCAGCTATTGCTCAACCGCGGCTGTCCGACCAGGTCGAGCAGATGTTCAGCCCCGGTCAGCGTTTTTGCTTCTGTGCTACCTGTCGTGATCACTTTTACACTGCCCACAGCAAAAACAGATGCCGCGCACAGGCTGAATGTCAGCGCAGTAATCATTTGTTTCATCATGGTTTTGCCGCCTTAATCAGCGTAGTTTTCACCGGGAAGAAACCTGCGCCAAGATACTGTTCTGACTGGCGAATCATGCCGTCACTATCTACCCAGTAGCGGTTATGCCAGCGCGTTTGATCGGTGGTGACCTCTTCATCGAGGATCCGTACCAGCGTGTTATCGCTGCCGACTTTGATGGTGTCTGCGCCATCCCAGGTGAAAACCGAGCGCGCGGTGGCATAGCGTACCTGCTGATGTTCAGTCCAGCCCATCGTGCGGGTCCACGTTGCGCCGTCGACTATCTGATTTGGCTTGATGAGCGGGTCTGCCGCCAGATTATTCACCTCGATCAGGTTGTCTGTACCGAGCTGTGTTTTCACGATGCGCCCATGCTGCGTGACAAGAATGGCCCGATCCTGAGTCACCCATTTCTGCTGTCCGTTTTCTGCAAACGCGAGTACCACAAACAGTTGGGGACCGCCGTTGAGCTGCATGTACTGGCTGGCGTAAGGCATGTTTTGAATTTCATCGTCCGTCATCTGTACGCCGGGAGTACCAAACACGCTATCCCACAGCGAATGCCCCAACCCTTCGGTGGTGGCTGAGCACGCCTGTAGTAACAGGCAAACCATTATGAGCGCTGGTCGCTTCACGACGTTTCTCCGCAGCGGCAAAATAACCACACCGAAGTGTGGTTATGGTTAATCCCCGTCATACTTCAGGGGCTACGTACTGGTGTTACTGGGTACTGGTGGTTGTCGTGGTGGTGGTTCCGGTATTAGAACCATCGCCGCCGCCGGTCGCCGCCAGGGCAACCCCCACCGCAGAACTTACGGTGCTCACGCTGGTCGCGGAGGAACTTCCCGCCGAAACCGACGCGGCAGCCGACCCTGCAGCCTCACCCACCTGAACGGGGGCGGCATAGACAGAGGTCACCGCAAGCGCAGATATAGCCCAAAGGCCATACAGAACTTTTTTCATCACAAATTCCCTTCATTGTATGAATGGAGATTTACCCAAAAGAATTTCGGGCGAGATCGAGTATACACAAGCGAAGTTTGTAAATTAGGTCGAGAGGGAATTTAGGACAATTAGATAACGAGAGAAAAAATTATTAATAGCAAATAATAAAAACAAATTAATTCAAATAGTTAAAATATAATAGTAAAAACACAATATCCGGTAAATCTGAAAATATCAGAAACAGGATAACGGTGAATAAATTATTTTAGGATTAAGCTCAATTAAATTTTTAGGTAATAACGTGGAGAAGTGGAATTATCTTATAAAAAAAGCTGATAATAATATCAGCTTCTATCACAGGTAATCTGCAAATTCATTCGAATTGCAGCAAGGCGGCAAGATCGTTAATCCCCGAGGCCATAGATAGCTATGTTCCCGGGGTTAACGAACGCAGCCAACACCGCTGCGGTTCGAAGGAAGAAGCAGATTAGCGCCAGGACTTATAACGGTTAATCAAACCGTTGGTAGAACTATCGTGGCTGCTCACTTCGGAACCATCTTTCAGCTCTGGCAGAATACGGTTCGCCAGCTGTTTGCCCAGCTCAACGCCCCACTGGTCAAAGGTGAAGATGTTCAGGATCGCGCCCTGAGTGAAGATTTTGTGCTCGTACAGGGCAATCAGCGCACCCAGGCTGAACGGCGTGATTTCGCGCAGCAGGATGGAGTTCGTTGGACGATTACCTTCAAACACTTTGAACGGCACAACGTGCTCAAGCGTAGCCGGATCTTTACCCTGGTCGCGATATTCCTGCTCAACCACTTCACGAGACTTGCCGAATGCCAGCGCTTCGGTTTGCGCGAAGAAGTTAGACAGCAGCTTCGGGTGGTGATCCGACAGCGGGTTGTGAGTGATGGCCGGGGCGATGAAATCGCACGGCACCATTTTGGTACCCTGGTGGATCAGCTGGTAGAACGCATGCTGGCCGTTAGTGCCCGGCTCACCCCAGATGATTGGGCCAGTCTGGTAATCCACCGCATTGCCGTTACGGTCAACGTATTTACCGTTAGATTCCATGTTACCCTGCTGGAAGTAGGCAGCGAAACGGTGCATATACTGGTCATACGGCAGAATCGCTTCGGTTTCGGCACCGAAGAAGTTGTTGTACCAGATACCGATCAGCGCCAGCAGCACCGGCAGGTTTTTCTCAGCCGGGGTGGTGGAGAAGTGTTTGTCCATCGCGTGCGCGCCAGAGAGCAGCTCAACAAAGTTGTCGAAGCCTACGGACAGGATGATGGACAGACCAATTGCAGACCACAGGGAGTAACGACCGCCAACCCAGTCCCAGAACTCAAACATATTGGCAGTATCAATACCGAACTCGCCAACCGCTTTACCGTTGGTAGACAGCGCTGCGAAGTGTTTGGCTACGTGCTTGTTGTCGCCAGCGGTCGCCAGGAACCAGTCGCGCGCGCTGTGGGCGTTGGTCATGGTTTCCTGGGTGGTGAAGGTTTTGGAAGCGACCAGGAACAGCGTGGTTTCCGGGTTCACTTTTTTCAGCACTTCGGCGATGTGCGTACCATCGACGTTAGACACAAAGTGCATATTCAGGTGATTTTTGTACGGACGCAGCGCTTCAGTCACCATGAACGGGCCGAGGTCAGAGCCGCCGATACCGATGTTCACGACATCAGTAATGGCTTTGCCGGTATAGCCTTTCCAGCTGCCGGAGATAATCGCTTCAGAGAAGGATTTCATCTTTTCCAGCACCGCGTTCACTTCCGGCATCACATCTTTGCCGTCAACGATGATTGGCGTATTGCTACGGTTGCGCAGCGCCACGTGCAGTACGGCACGGTCTTCAGTGCGGTTGATTTTCTCACCGGAGAACATGGACTTGATAGCACCGGCCAAATCGGTTTCTTTTGCCAGATCCTGCAGTTTAGCCAGCGTTTCTTCAGTGATGCGGTTTTTGGAGAAATCCACCAGCATCAGATCGTCAAACGTCGCGGAAAACTTAGTGAAACGATCGCTATCTTTCGCGAACAGATCCGCGATAGTAACGTCTTTCATTTCTTCAAAGTGTTTTTGTAGTGCCTGCCAGGCTGAGGTCTGTGTTGGATTGATGTTTTTCATTAGCAATACTCTTCTGATTTTGAGAATTGTGACTGAGATCGATTGTAACGCCAGCCACAGAAAAGTGTGATTGTTTTAATGCCATTGCCAGGGCATCCGCCAAATGTGGCTAAAAAGTATAGCTGTTATAAGTACTGTTACTCAGCGTTAACGCAGCATGAAAAATCCGCATAATCCCAGCGTTGACAGTACAGGCCACACATTTTATTTATAAATACGGTATTTGCATTTGCGCCTGCACCGGTTTCCGTTCTGCCTTTGTGCCATGGTCGCTCTATTCATTCCCTGACACGAGGTAGTTATGACTGATGTAGTTGTCTCCAAATTTGGCGGTACCAGCGTGGCGGATTTTGATGCCATGAATCGCAGCGCTGATGTCGTGCTTTCTGATGCTAACGTACGTTTAGTGGTGCTGTCCGCTTCAGCGGGTATTACTAACCTGCTGGTCGCGCTGGCAGAAGGTCTGGAGCCAACCGAACGCTTCGAAAAACTCGACGCCATTCGTCAAATTCAGTTCAATATTCTGGAACGCCTGCGTTATCCGAACGTCATTCGTGAAGAGATCGAACGTTTGCTGGAGAACATCACCACACTGGCAGAAGCGGCGTCACTGGCGACCTCAACCGCGCTGACCGACGAACTGGTCAGCCACGGTGAACTGATGTCTACCCTCCTATTCGTCGAGATCCTGCGTGAGCGCAACGTGCAAGCGCAGTGGTTTGACGTGCGTAAAGTGATGCGCACCAACGATCGTTTTGGCCGTGCAGAGCCCGACGTTGCGGAGCTGGCTGAACTGGCTTCGCACCAGCTGGCCCCGCGCCTGAGCGAAGGTCTGGTCATCACCCAAGGCTTTATCGGCAGTGAAAGCAAGGGCCGCACCACCACGCTGGGACGCGGCGGCAGCGATTATACCGCCGCCCTGCTGGCCGAAGCGCTGCACGCAACGCGCGTTGATATCTGGACCGACGTTCCCGGCATCTACACTACCGATCCGCGCGTGGTTCCGGCTGCGCAGCGTATTGATGAAATCGCTTTTGAAGAGGCCGCAGAAATGGCGACCTTTGGCGCGAAAGTACTGCATCCGGCAACCCTGTTGCCAGCCGTACGTAGCGATATCCCGGTATTTGTTGGCTCCAGTAAGGAGCCAAAAGCAGGCGGTACGCTGGTCTGCAATAAAACCGCGAATCCACCACTGTTTCGTGCGCTGGCGTTACGCCGTAAGCAGACGCTGCTGACACTGCATAGCCTGAATATGCTGCACTCTCGTGGTTTTTTAGCGGAAGTGTTCGGCATCCTGGCACGCCACAATATCTCGGTCGATTTAATCACCACATCCGAAGTCAGCGTCGCGCTGACGCTGGATACCACCGGTTCAACGTCCACCGGCGATACGCTGTTAACGCAGTCTCTGCTGATGGAACTGTCGGCCCTGTGTCGGGTTGAAGTGGAAGAAGGCCTGGCGCTGGTGGCATTGATTGGCAATGACCTGTCCAAAGCCTGCGGCGTGGGTAAAGAGGTGTTCGGCGTACTGGAGCCGTTCAACATTCGAATGATTTGCTACGGCGCATCCAGCCATAACCTGTGCTTCCTGGTGCCCGGTAACGAAGCTGAGCAGGTGGTACAGAAGCTGCACCATAATTTGTTTGAGTGAGTAGACGCTAACGCCCGATGGCTCTTGTACCATCGGGCATTTTCACCGCATCACCGTGTCATATAATAGTCGGTCCAGTGTCCGGACATTCCCCTCCCGGCTGTCTGGTAAGATCGGCGGAATTTCTCCTCTCTCCAGTTCGGTGCGGATAAACGCATGTAACAATGGACGACGCGGACCATACTCAGCCTCACCTGAGCGCTGTTTGCGCGCCAGCAATTCGTCGATTTCCTGACGCAATGGCGCATCCAGTTCACTTCCCGCCAGCAGCTCGGCAAAACGCATCGGCGGTACGCCCTTGCCCGCTTCCACCCAACGTACCGCCAGCAGCGGCCGAATGACGTAGAAGTACTTCTTCAATCGCACGTCGTGGCCCTGCAGATAACCGCGAAAGTTTTTCCGCGCCATTGAATAGTAGTGCCAGCGGGCACGCAGCGGGGAAAACCATTCAGGCACCAACGCTTTCAGCGCCGACACGGTCGCATCATCCTGCTGATAGACCACCGGCGAATCCAGCCACTCGATAAGCGTCGGGTTTGCGCCTTTGAGTAACCCCAGCGCCTTGCGCCATTCCCAGCCGCACACGTCCAGCTCATCATCTATCGGCAGCTCGATAACATCACGTGGCGCTTCGATCCGCAGATACCATTCAGGGGAATGAACATAGAGGAACCGCACGTCGTAATCGCTGTCTGGCGAGGCAAATCCCCAGCCACGGCTGCCGGACTCACAGGCGTACAGCACCCTGACGTTATAGCGTTTCTCCACCTCTTTTAGCTGGCGCAATACCCGTTCGCGCATTGCACCGTCCACTGTGTTGTAACTCATTATTTTTATCCTTTTATGTTCACAAGACCGTGCAACACCTGGTCGAGGCCACCGAATACCGAGATTTTATCGATCCGTTCCGCGACTCTTTCGAGGGTTTCCAGTTCTTTTAAGCGCAGCGCTACCGGGTTGTTTTCCATTACTTTTGCGGTATTCAACAGCGATCGCGTGGCAGCAGTCTCTTCACGACGTCGGATCACGTTGGCCTGGGCGGATTTTTCCGCTTCAACCAGTTGCGACAAAATGGCCTTCATATCGCCGGGCAGGACAATATCCTTTACCCCCAGCGAAGCCACCTCGATACCAAACGGCGTCATGCGGGCTTTCACCTGCGCGTTCACCACCTCATCAATCACCTGTTTATCTTCCAGCAGTTCGTCCAGCGTGCGCGTTCCCACCGCTTCACGCAGCGCAAACTGCAACTCACGGTAAAGGTGATCCAGCGGTTTAGTCAGTTGACCAAATGCCAGCAGTACATCGCTATAACGCCAGTTCGCCGCCAGGTTCAAACGCAGGTTGACCTTATCTTTGGTCAGGATCTCCTGGCCGCCGACCTCCAGCACCTGCAAGCGGGTATCCACCACTTCCGCTTCAATCAGATGATTTACCTTCCAGTATGCTGTTAACCCCGGCGGCAACAGCGCCTGAGTTTCACCATCAATTTTCAGTACACCAACGTGCCACGCCGGAACCTGCACCGTTAAGATCGCTTCGCGACCTTTCACCGCACCGCTGCGACGGGGCTGTAACACCGCGTTCATCACATCAACAGGAACCAAAACCTGACGTGTATCCATCCGCACCAGCTTCAGTGCTTCATCGGCCTGCCAGTACAGACGGCGCGTTGCCGGTGGCAAAATTTCCTGCAAGATGCCGTTCACATACAGCGCACCTGCTTCAGTATCGGTTAAATCAGCCATCACACAGTACTGCTCCACCCATGTAGGCTGGAAGCGACGTAAATACTCCGCGAGCGCTTCCGGAATTTCGCTGCCATCGGTATTGATTACCAGAACGTCCGGAGTGTTAAACCATGGCAAACGGTGTTCACCTGTATTCAGCACCTGATAGTAGTCACCCTGTCGGGATAACAGGCCAAGCTGGCCTTTACGAATAGTAATTTTCTTAGCCATTTTATATTCCTTAATATCGTTCAGGCGCGGGTGCAGGGGCGAAGCGGCAGGGGAATTCCCTTTTGCCTGCCGCACGGCATCTTTACCGGCAGCCTGTTCTGGAGCGTGCTAACTGCGCATTGCTCCGCTTTATTTCTATGATTAACAACCAGTTTCATTGGGAGAATGAATCGGGAATCGAACCCATTTGGTGGTCATCGGCTGACGGAACACTTCCGGAAAACAACCTGTGCCGTTCCTGACGTGCCGGCGGGGTTTAACCCCCTGCGCTTTCAGCGTGATTGACGCAAGTGTTATTGCCAGAAGCGTGCCAGGAATTAAAACAGGCATGATTAATTTTTAATTAATTGATTTTCATAGCTTTAATTATTTACGCCAATCATGGCGGTTGTCTCGATGGGTTTATTTTTTTATCTTTTAATCTCTTATTTATCTTTTTGGATAAACCATGAAGAAGCAACGGGTAGTGATTGGCGTACTGGGAACGGTGCTGGATAAGCGCGGCAAGCGGGCCAATCGGTTTAAGAAATGGCGACCCACGGTTGGGCTATGCCAACAACCCGATTTCCCTGTCGACAGGCTGGAACTCCTCCACCAGCCACGCGATGAGAGCATGGCGCAAAGGTTGATTGAAGACGTCGCGCTGCTTTCGCCGCACACCCAAGTCCGCCCGCATACCGTTACCATTAACGATCCGTGGGACTTTGAAGAGGTCTACGCCGCGTTTCTCGACTTTGCCACGCATTATGAGTTTGATACGGAAAACGAAGAGTATCTGGTGCACATCACCACCGGGACTCACGTGGCACAAATCTGCTGGTTTTTGCTGACGGAAGCGCGTTACCTGCCCGCCAGCCTGTTGCAAACCAGCCCGGCACCACGCGGTTCATCAGATGAAGCCGTCGCCGCTGGCGTCTGCTCGGTTATCGATCTCGATTTAAGCCGCTATGCCACGCTCACCAGTCGTTTTCAGCGCGAACAGCAGCAGTCGGTATCCTTTCTGAAAGCCGGGATTGATACGCGCAACGCCACTTTCAATAAACTGATCGATCGCATTGAGCGGGTAGCTCTGCGCTCAACAGACCCGATCCTGCTCACCGGCCCTACCGGCGCGGGCAAATCCTTCCTCGCGAAACGTATTTTTCAGCTACGCCAGTCGCGGCATCTGGTGGCGGGAAAACTGGTGGCGGTTAACTGCGCGACCCTGCGCGGTGATAATGCGATGTCAACGCTGTTTGGCCATGTGAAGGGGGCGTTTACCGGTGCGCTCACGGCGCGTAGCGGATTGCTGCGAGAGGCCGATGGCGGCGTGCTGTTTCTCGATGAGATCGCCGAGCTGGGGCTGGACGAGCAGGCCATGTTACTCAAAGCGATTGAAGAAAAAACCTTTTTCCCGTTTGGGTCGGACAAAGAAGTACACAGCGATTTTCAGCTGATTGCCGGCACCCATCGCGACATGCGGCAATGGGTCGCTGAGGGCCGTTTTCGCGAGGATCTCTACGCGCGTATCAACATGTGGAGTTTCACCCTGCCCGGTCTCGCGCAGCGGCGGGAGGATATCGCGCCGAACGTCGAGTATGAGCTGCAACGTTTTTCCAGCAACAAGCAGACGCAAATCCGTTTCGATAAAGAGGCACGCACTTCCTATCTGGCGTTTGCCTGCTCCCCGCAGGCGCAATGGCGCGGCAACTTTCGTGAACTCAGTTCATCCATCGCGCGCATGGCGACACTTGCCGAACAAGGTCGCATTACCTTATCCCTTGTCGAAGAAGAGATTGCGCTGCTAAAGGAGAGTTGGCAGATAGCCACTCCGCAGCCTGAACTGAATATGGACATTGACCTGTTCGATCGCCGCCAGTTAGAAACGGTACTGGAAGTGTGCCGCCGCTGCGCGTCGCTGTCGGAAGCCGGACGCGAACTGTTCGCCGTCTCGCGGCAGAAAAAAGCCAATCCTAACGATGCGGACCGCCTGCGCAAATATCTCGCGCGTTTCGGGCTGAGCTGGGAAAACATTCACTGCGGAACATAAACATAATTTGTTTGAATAATATTCCATCACGCGATACACAATAACTATGGCCGGGCTCGATCCCGGCTTTTTTATAACAACACAACACATTTCAATCGCAAGGAATACAACATGCTCGCTACTCTCACGCGGCTGTTCCCGTTATGGGCGCTGCTGCTCTCTGTTATTGCGTATTACACGCCCTCCACATTTACGCCTGTCGGGCCATTCGTGCCATCGTTACTGATGCTGATTATGTTCGGCATGGGCGTGCACCTGAAGGTGGATGACTTTAAACGCGTACTCTCACGCCCTGCGCCGGTTGCGGCAGGTATTTTTCTACACTATCTGGTGATGCCGCTCGCCGCATGGATTTTGGCGCTGGCTTTTAATATGCCACCGGAACTGTCCGCAGGTATGGTGCTGGTCGGTAGCGTCGCCAGCGGAACGGCATCTAATGTAATGATTTACCTGGCGAAGGGCGATGTGGCGCTCTCCGTGACGATTTCATCGGTTTCAACGCTGGTCGGTGTTGTCGCCACACCGCTGCTCACCCGTCTTTACGTCGACGCGCATATTCAGGTAGATGTGATGGGTATGCTGCTGAGCATTCTGCAGATCGTGGTTATTCCGATTGCTTTGGGCCTGGTCATTCACCATCTGTTCCCACGCGTCGTAAAAGCCGTAGAACCGTATCTGCCCGCGTTTTCTATGGTGTGCATCCTGGCCATCATCAGCGCTGTTGTGGCAGGTTCTGCGTCGCACATAGCGTCGGTCGGCTTTGTGGTAATTATCGCCGTTATTCTGCATAACACCATTGGCCTGCTTGGCGGCTACTGGGGCGGGAAACTGTTCGGCTTTGATGAATCCACCTGCCGCACACTGGCGATTGAAGTCGGCATGCAGAACTCCGGCCTCGCCGCTGCGCTGGGCAAAATCTACTTCGGTCCGCTCGCCGCTCTGCCCGGCGCGTTGTTCTCCGTCTGGCATAACCTTTCCGGTTCGCTGCTTGCGGGTTACTGGTCCGGTAAACCGATTGCTAAAGAACCACAGCAAACAGTGAAGGAAAGTTAAAAAAATGCCGGGTAGCACATGCTTACCCGGCCTGAGTGCTATCAGCCTGACCAGGATTACCGTACACTGAGAGTATCGGCTAACAGAGGGCACCCGTATGGCACTCCCCCGCATTACCCAAAAAGAGATGACTGAGCGCGAACAGCGTGAACTGAAAACGCTGCTTGACCGCGCACGCATTGCGCATGGTCGACTGCTGACCAACGCAGAGACCAACAGCATCAAGAAAGAGTACATCGATAAGCTGATGGCCTTGCGCGAAGCCGAAGCTAAAAAAGCCCGCCAGTTGAAGAAAAAGCAGGCTTATAAACCGGACTCAGAGGCGTCATTCTCCTGGTCGGCGAATACGCCAACGCGCGGCAGACGTTAACGTCCTTTCTTCTTACGCCCCGGCGAGGTAAAACGCTTCCCGTTTGCCGCCGGGCGCGATTTCTCTTTCTCCGCTGATTTTTCGATTTTCACTACCGGGCGCTTGATACCTGCGGTGGCGGCTTTTGGCTTCGCTTTCGCCTTCGGTTTAGCTTCTGAAGAAGAATTCTCAATCAGCTTGAACAAATCGATCAGTTCGTCATCCGTCAGGTCGCGCCATTCACCTAGCGGCAGGCCGGACAAACTCACGTTCATGATGCGTGTGCGCTCAAGCTTCGTCACTTCATAACCAAAGTGCTCACACATACGGCGGATCTGGCGGTTCAGCCCCTGAATCAGCGTGATGCGAAACACAAACGGCGCTTCTTTCTTGACCTTACATTTCTTGGTAACGGTGCCGAGGATTGGCACACCGGCTCCCATCCCACGAATAAAGTCGTCGGTTACGGGCTTATCGACCGTCACCAGATACTCTTTTTCGTGATCGTTACCGGCGCGCAGGATTTTATTCACCAGGTCGCCGTGGTTGGTCAGAAAGATCAGCCCCTGGGAATCTTTGTCCAGACGGCCAATGGGGAACACGCGCTTGCTGTGGTTAACGAAATCAACAATGTTGTCGCGTTCGCTATCTTCGGTGGTGCTGACAATCCCTACCGGCTTGTTCAGTGCGATAAAAACCAGATCCTCCGCTTCACGCGGCTCAATCAACCGACCATTCACTTTTACGACGTCGCCAGGCATCACCTGATCGCCAATGGTGGCGCGTTTACCATTCAGGAAGACATTCCCTTGTTCGATAAAGCGATCCGCCTCGCGACGCGAGCAGATTCCGCTTTCACTGATGTATTTATTTAATCGGATGGATGAGTCGGGCAGCATAATTTCTCCTGTATACACTTCATCCTTCAAGCCGTCTCTGCGTTGGCTGCCCTCACTCACCCTGGTCACATAGTTATCTATGCTCCCAGGAATTCGTTCCCTTGCCGCCTTGATACAACTTGAATGCTTTTGTGTATTAAAAGCGAAATATACCTTACCTTGCAGGCGATAAAAATAATCGTGCGCGAATGCCCGAGGGCTATTTGTGATCCGTCACACCTTTCAACATAATCAGCCCCGTCATGGTGCTCTAATAACCGTTAAGCAGGAAATCAATCGCATCGCGAAGTTCAGCCCTGTTTGCGGTCAGATCTCCCACACAGTTACCCATATTCTTCACCGGTATGCCTGTCATCATATGCGTCATCACCACATAGGCTTGCCCACCAATATTAACAACAGGACAAATTTTAGCTGGCGGTACTTCGTTGGGGAACTGGCTTAGCGCGATAACGGGGGCAACCAGTACATGTTGCAAAACAGCGGCCACCGGATGCTGTAAGCTAATTAAAAACGGATAAACGCTTTTTCCACTGCCAGTATTCTCATAAGCGCAATACTGCTCCATCAGAATGTCCTTTGAAAATCACTGAACGAACCGTTTTCTTCCACCCATTGATTCAATGCTTCTATCGATTTTTTATTATCCCGCAACCATTCTTCACGTTTGTTCTCGCGAAATTTTTCGATTAGGGCTTCAGTTAAAACAGCTGACAGATTGATTTTAAGCTTGCGCGCCTCTTCCAGTATCTCTGGAGCCAGAGAGACATTGACTGATTTTTTTACCTTAGACACAGTGCGCATGACAACCCCCATAACAGTGCGCATGACATGCCTAAGATTAGCGTAATAAACGAGCATTTCCTATTCCCAGACCAACAAATCATTATGTCACACTAAGGTGGTTGCACAGGTCTGTCACATCCCGAAGAAGAAGTCTGCGAGGCGCTTTCCAGATGAGTTTAGGGGGGCGCTGACAAACAGTTGCTGGTCAGCTTTCGCCCATAAAACTCAGCGTATGGTACAGCCCTGCCAGCGCCTCTTCACAACCGAACGACAGCACCAGATTCTCTTCGGTAGTGAGATGGCGACAATCAAGATGGCGGAACGCCTCGGCGAGTGGAAAATAAAGCAGATCAGCTTGCGGCATGCGTGTTCCCGCACTTTCGGGGCGTTGTTATTTTTGATATGTGAGCGTAATGTGTCATCACACATACCCACACCACTCTTGTGTAATTAAGGTGTCACCACACATGAACGAAAGAAGAGGCAATCCCCCGTTTCAATTCCGTCTGGATCCGGAACTGCGCAAAGCGATGGAAGAAGCACAACGGCAGGATGGCGATGAATCGTTGGCAGCCTGGATTAAACGTGTGATTAGAAAAGAACTGAAGCAGAAAGGGATTGAAGTCTAGCGATCGACATTATGTATCGTTTTCTGGAGGTCTGCTTAGAGCGATCAGCAGACGGTCGTAATTGAGTCGCCATGGAGTTTGCTAACGATGCCGTGTGTCAATCAACTGGGAACAGGTCATTACAGCTATGTATCTTGGATAAAATAAGAATTGATTAGCAGGCAAAACTATGAAGATGTTGTTCTAAACAAATCAATATATTAAACTGAACTAAGTTACTCCGTTAATAAGCGCCCGCTATATGAATACTGATCTTGCTTTTCGCTATGCAAATGCTGAAACATTTTTAAAAATGCTTGAAAGCCAAGAATTATGGTTTACCGATCTCCGGAACATGAATGATTGGGATGAGTATTCTGCTGGTTATAGGATTGCTAAAAATGTGATAATAAATGAATTTCCAAACCACATTCAGGTGCTAGAAAACATCTCACGTGATCAGATGCGCGACGATTTCATGATGCTTATTTGTTCTCTTACAAGTGATGGAGATTGTTTGAGCATGTGGCGTGGGTATGGGGATAACGGTAAAGGTGCTGCCGTTGGTTACAACACATTTGAGATAGAGAATCATCATCTCTTTAATCGGTATCTACAAAAGCTATCCCCTATTCAAGGTAAAGCTAAGTTTTATCCCGTTATCTATTCAGAAGAAAAACTTAAAGAACAAATAAGGTCTTACGAGCGTAGATTATTCACACTTCGTGATGATATTCCACAACATATGGTTCATGATATCATGATATTTAAGTCTCGTATGTTTGGAGATCTACTTACAAAACTATGCACTTTATATAAAAATGATTTTTTTAAAGATGAAAGAGAAATTAGAGGATTTATTGAAATAAACAATGTCGTAGATCCATACGATATGGGTAAGCGTAATACTGATTTTGGTGATGCACACTACCATAAGATTAGCTCATCCTTCCATGGTATTCCATCAATCAAAGAAGTTGTACTGGGACCTTTATATGAGGAATCTGATGAATACGTTCGTTCAAAATTGGAAGAAATGGGATTAAGTGGTGTAAATATTAGACGCTCCAGAGGTACATATCGTTGATGAGACTAGACCAACAGAAATATGGTTGTTCTGTAGTGGGTGTATAAGCATCCCCCACAAGCATTACTATTTTAATTTTCAATACCTGACCTGTCAGCAATTTATTTATATATTGTAAAATCTCGACTTCCGCTTCTGGCATGTAGCAGACAAGCACGTGGCACTAAAGGTCTGCTATGAGCTGTGAAAAGTGGAAGTTCGCAATTATCCTCACCACTGATAAGTAGCTTTACTTATAATACAATGTGTTAGCTAATGTAATGGGAGATGAACAGTGTATTATAATTGGATGCTGTAGTTCATATGTGGGAGCATATTATTGTAAAAAACCGGCTTGCACCGGTTTAAACTCACACGTGATAATCATTTGCTAAAAGTTTTATGCAAAATATGAAATGCTAATTCACTCCATTTCTCTTTTGGCTAATTCTTCCCATTCGTCGATGGAGTTATTATAAGGAAATACCTCTTTAACTATGAAAGGAATGTAGCTTTCTTCAGCGTTGTGATGTATTTCATTACTGATATTACTGGTGATTCCAAATTTTACGTCAGGGTCGCTTTCAGAGAAAGCTATATGAAAAGGCTGTTGGCTTAAAGCCTGTTTAATTTTACTTGCTTGCTCTGATGGAAGTACTTTAAGTAGTTGTTTAAATGTTTTTTTGTTAAAGTCCAGAGAAATAGCCATTTCAATATCTCCGGGTATTGTAGATACGCACGTGTATGAGCGTTCACTCAATCGACTAATAAATTTAGTGTTTATAGCTGGGGCACTAAAAGAACCATTTTTAACCAAACCCATTTTTCGAATGTGAATTCCAAAATCAGGCGCATAATTCAAAACAGCCGGATTAGCTTTAATATCTGGATTTAATATCCTAAATAATTTTTCCCAGTGATTATCAATGTCTTTTAAAGAAAATCTGAGTATTGGATGGAGTTCCCGGATGCTATATAGAACAAATTCATTCCCATTGCACAAAGCATACATTTCCGCCCTTATTTCTGGATGTATGGCATAGCTATAGGCTTGCTCGACGTGCATGCTTTTAGATATTTTCTCATTAGGAGCCTTTGCATCAAGAATCCAATATGGTCGGTCGTTAGAAAGAAAAACATAATCCGGTACTATTGAGATTTTTCTTGGCTGGGAACCTATTGAGACAAATGGATGTGTAAGCGTTTTGCTCCTGATTACACGGCTATCTCCTGATGATTTATAACCAAGAGCTTTAATAATTGGTAAAATCAACTCTTCTCTAACTGAATCCTCTTTAAATTCATCAGAGCTTAGTAGGTTAAAATCAAAATCATCAAACATATTCCCCCCTACATATATCTATTTGACAAAGAATGTGTAATTCACGTTATTCAGTGCCATTGTAAATCACTATAGAATAAAAAGATAATTACAATTGACTGTGTTATCTTATATTTTTATTTATAGCACAAAAAATGCCCCTAAAGGTTGTTTATTGCGATAGTTAAAGCTGATCACATTTCGGCAGTCAGTCCAAGATACTCATTTCAACATGGCTTAGGTTTGTTTACCGTCGATGAAGATAATTGTGCCCATAGTACGATGCTTTCAACCGGTATGATCTGTTCCTCAATGATTCACGCAGTACGAACCTAGCAACTTCCGCTTCTGGCTCAAAGCCGCCTCTCCCCTGTTATCGTTTCGCGTATCAACTGCAGCATCCTGGAAAATTATGCATTACTGCGAGGCGCCTTCCTGTTTCCTCCTGCCAGCATTTCCCCTTACTCCCCATTTTTTTATTCTCTGGTCTCAACGTGTCAATTCAGAATGTAGTTTATAAAATACATGGAACGTAATAATGGAAATTCTTCAGACCACGGTTTTCCAACGCTGGGAGCAGAATCTACGGAATCGCAGGGCCAAAACGCTCATTGCCGCACGCCTTTTCCGACTGGCGAATGGTTTAGCTGGCGATGTTAAACCTGTTGGGGAATGCTCGCCCGTTCACTGGACTATCAGGAGACATTCCGCCATGAATAAGCTTACTCAGTACGATCCCGCTGCTGCGCTGGTTGATGCTGAAGAAATTGCTCTATTTATGGCGGATGCCCTCGAAACAGGCGAAGCAACGTACATTGCAAAAGCGTTGGGCGTGGTGGCACGCGCTAAAGGAATGGCGAACATCGCGGCAGAAACGGGATTATCCCGCGAACAACTCTATCGCTCGTTTAGTGAGAAAGGAAATCCGACGCTGAAAAACCACGTTGGCTGTGATGAAGGCGCTCGGTATTGGATTGACACTTAAAAAATAGCCATAGCTTCTGTCCCCCTTCCAACATCGTGAGCCATATCAGTAAGGCGTCAGGCTGATAGTGGTAGCATTAGCGCGGTTTGTAATTTTCTGATTACAGGGAGAAATGATGGAACTGCTTTTATTGAGTAACTCGACGCTGCCGGGCAAAGGATGGATGGAACATGCGCTGCCGCTGATTGCTGAGCAACTGAATGGTCGCCGTACGGCGGTGTTTATTCCGTTCGCCGGCGTGACGCAAACCTGGGATGAGTACACGGCGAAAACGGCAGCCATCTTTGCGCCAATGGGCGTCAATGTTACAGGCATTCATACCGTTGCCGATCCGATTGCTGCCATTGAAAATGCAGAGCTGGTGATTGTCGGCGGGGGTAATACCTTCCAGTTGCTGAAAGAGAGCCGCGAGCGTGGGCTGCTGTCGCCGATTGTCGATGTCGTCAAGCGCGGGGCGCTGTACATTGGCTGGAGCGCGGGTTCCAACCTTGCCTGCCAGACCATCCGCACCACCAATGACATGCCAATTGTCGATCCCAAAGGCTTTGATGCGCTGGGTCTGTTCCCGCTGCAGATTAACCCACATTTCACCAACGCGCTGCCGGAAGGTCACAAAGGCGAAACACGTGAACAGCGTATTCGCGAGCTGCTGGTGGTTGCGCCAGAGCTGACGGTGATTGGCTTGCCGGAAGGTAACTGGATTAAGGTAAGCAACGGTCAATCTGTGCTCGGCGGCCCGAACACCACATATATCTTTAAAGCGGGTGAAGAGGCGGTTGCCGTTGAGGCGGGTCACTGCTTTTAATTGATTGGTTGTCTGATGCCGGATAAGCGCAGTGCTATCCGGCATTGACTCAGTTAGTAATCGTCGCGCTCATCATCTTCATCCGGCTGTTCCAGCACGCTGTAGGCCACGGAGCAAAACAGCGAGTTCAGACGCTGCATATCGCCCAACAACGCCAGATGCAGGGAACTGGTCTCGATGCTTTGCACGTTCTGCTGATGCAGTCGGTCAACGTGCGCGTGCGAATAACGACGGTTGAGAATACGGAAACGGTGCTTGCTGCGGCGTAGACGACGGGCACTGGTCACATCGCCCGAGAAGAACACCGACATCGCCAGTTGCAGATTGCTGAGCAGCTGATCGTAAAGCGCATCCAGCTCTTTCAGCCCTTCCACAGAGAATGCCCGACGGGCGGCCAGCGACTTATCAGCAATCTCACTCCCCATACGTTCGACGATATCGGATGCCTGTTCGAGGTTGAGCGACATTTCGATAATCTCCGCCCAACGGCGTGACTCCTCTTCCGCCAGTTCATCCTTTGGCATCCGCGCCAGATAGAGCTTAATCGCCGTGTACAGCACGTTGATGTCATCCGCCATCCTGCGCAACTCTTTCTCTTCGCGCGGCTCGCCGTGCATCACCTTCTTCAACCCGTCCATCATCTGTTCCATCGCATCACCGATGCGCAGCGCTTCGCGGGCGGCATTGGCGAGAGCGAGCGTTGGCGTATCCAGCGCGCTGACGTCCAGATGCTTGGGCTTCAGATGCGCGTCCAGCTCCGGTTCATCGCGGATGATGCGCTTACAAAAACGCGCCATCGGTTCAGCGAACGGTACCATCGCCACACAGCGTACCAGGTTGTAGAAGACGTGGAAGTAGATAACCAGTTCGGATTTCGGCAGCGGTAGCTCATCCATCAAATTCGCCAACGGATGAACAAACGGCAGGATAATCAGGCTGCCCACCAGCTTAAACAGCAGACTGCCGAGCGCCACACGACGGGCAGCAGCATTCGCAGCACTGTTGTTGAGCATCGCCAACAGACCCGAGCCGAGGTTGGCGCCAATCACCAGACACAACGCTACCGGGAACGAGATAATGCCTGCGGCGGTCAGCGTAGCCGTCAGCAGTACCGCCGCCAGGCTGGAGTAACTGATAATCGCAAACATGGCGCCAATCAGCGCATCCAGCATGATATCGCCGGTAAGTGAGGCGAAAATAACCTGTACGCCGTTAGCCTGGGTGATCGGCGTTACCGCCTGCACAATCAGCTCCAGTGCCAGTAAAATCAATCCCAGCCCAATGCCAACCCGCCCAAGTTGTCCCACGCGGGACTGTTTCCGTCCGAGAAAGAAGATCACGCCGATAAAAATCAGCAGCGGCGACAGCCAGGAGAGATCGAAGGTCAGGATACGCGCCATCAGCGCGGTCCCCACGTCGGCACCGAGCACAATCACCAGCGCAGGAGTGAGCGCCACGAGATCCTGCGCGACAAACGAAGTCACCAGCATGGTGGTAGCGTTACTGCTTTGCACCAGGGCAGTGACGCCGATGCCAGCACAGAAGGCGAGCGGTTTCTTTTCAACGCTACGGCTGAGTACGGTGCGTAAACGAGCGCCGAAGACGCGCATCACGCCGGTACGCACAATATGCGTACCCCAAACCAGCATCGCGACGGCAGAAAGCAGGTGTAACAGAGTTAACACGGAATCAGGTACTCCTTATCGTTATATGTTCCTGAGGCCGAAGCCTTCTTTCAGTATAAGGGTTTAAACGTAATAAAGAGACAGGGCACTCATTGAGTGCCCTGTTTGTTGTAAATAAAGATGACAGTTTTGTGGCTCAGTCAGCGTCGTAACCCAGATTAGGCGCTAACCAACGTTCGACTTCCGCCACGCTCATGCCTTTACGGAAGGCGTAATCTTCAACCTGATCGCGCTGAATTTGCGCCACGGCGTAGTACTTGCTGTCCGGATGACTGAAATACCAACCGGATACCGACGCACCAGGCCACATCGCGAAGGATTCGGTGAGCTTCATTCCAGTGTGCGTCTCCACATCCAGCAGTTCCCAGATGGTGGCCTTTTCGGTATGTTCCGGGCACGCCGGATAGCCCGGTGCCGGGCGAATGCCCTGGTAGTTTTCGCGGATCAGCTCTTCATTACTGAGGTTCTCATTCGCCGCATAGCCCCAGTAGACTTTACGCACGCGCTCGTGCAGGTATTCTGCGAAGGCTTCCGCCAGACGGTCAGCGATCGCTTTCACCATAATCTTGTTGTAGTCGTCATGCTGGGCTTCGAAGGCGTCCGCCAGCGCATCTTCCTCCAGACCACCGGTAACTGCGAAAGCCCCAATGTAATCTGCTTTGCCACTCAGTTTCGGCGCGACAAAGTCAGACAAGCAGTAGTTGGCGAAACCGACTTTCTCCGTCTGCTGACGCAGGTGATGGCTCACGTTGATGACGTGCGTCCGCGTCTCGTCACGGTAAATCTCGATGTCATCGCCGACACGGTTGGCCGGGAACAACCCCACCACGCCACGCGGATTCAGGGTCTTCTCTGCGCTGAGTTTATCCAGCATGTCGTTGGCGTCTTTGAACAGGCGCTTCGCCTCTTCACCCACCACTTCATCCTCGAGAATGCGCGGATATTTTCCCGCCAGCGACCAGGTCATAAAGAACGGCGTCCAGTCGATGTAGTTACGCAGCGTTTCGATGCTGGCTTCGACTGACTGTACGCCGAGGCGGTGCGCCACCGGCGGGGTGTAATTTTCCCAGTCAAACGCCAGATCGTTTTCACGCGCGGCAGCCAGCGTTACCGGCGGGGTACGCGGTTTCTTACGCGCATGCTGGATACGCACGGTTTCGTACTCTTTACGCGTACGAGCGACAAAGTCATCGCGCTGAGTGTCAGAGAGTAGCGCGGCCACTACGCCTACGGTACGCGAGGCGTTCTGTACGTACACCGTCGGGCCGCTGTAGTTCTGCTCAATTTTCACCGCCGTGTGCGCTTTCGAGGTGGTCGCGCCGCCAATCAGCAGCGGAATAGTGAAGCCCTGACGCTCCATCTCTTTCGCTACGTTGACCATTTCATCCAGCGACGGGGTAATCAGCCCGGACAGGCCGATCAGATCGGCATTCACTTCACGCGCGGTTCTGAGGATTTTCTCCGCGGGTACCATCACGCCAAGGTCGACGATTTCGTAGTTGTTGCACTGCAGCACCACGCCGACGATGTTTTTACCGATGTCGTGCACGTCGCCCTTCACGGTCGCGATGACCATTTTGCCATTGCTGGAGCCTTTCTCTTTGCTGGCTTCGATGTACGGTTCGAGGTAGGCCACCGCCTGCTTCATCACGCGGGCGGATTTCACCACCTGCGGCAGAAACATTTTGCCCTCGCCGAACAGGTCGCCAACCACGTTCATGCCGTCCATCAATGGCCCTTCAATCACCTCGATCGGACGCGCGGCCTGCTGGCGCGCTTCTTCGGTATCCAGTTCAATAAATTCGGTTATGCCTTTCACCAGCGAGTATTCGAGGCGTTTTTTCACGTCCCAACTGCGCCATTCCGCCATCTGGGCATTGGCAGTCTCGTCGGTTTTGCTCCCGCGATATTTCTCGGCCAGCTCCAGCAGACGCTCGGTGCCATCGTCACGACGATTGAGGATCACATCTTCAACCGCATCACGCAGCTCGGCGGGCAGGTCGTCATAGATCGCCAGTTGTCCGGCGTTGACGATCCCCATATCCATGCCGTTGCGAATGGCGTAGTAGAGGAATACCGCATGAATGGCTTCACGTACCGGGTCGTTGCCACGGAACGAGAACGACACGTTAGAAACGCCGCCGGAGATCAGCGCATGCGGCAGTTCGCGTTTGATGTCTTCACAGGCACCGATAAAGTCCTGCGCGTAGTTGTTGTGTTCCTCAATGCCGGTCGCGACCGCGAAGATGTTCGGGTCAAAGATAATATCTTCCGGCGGGAAGCCGACTTCTTCGGTCAAAATTTTGTAGGCGCGACGACAGATCTCAATTTTGCGCGCGCGTGTGTCGGCCTGGCCCTGCTCGTCAAAGGCCATCACCACCACTGCCGCACCGTAGCGACGCAGCAGCTTCGCGTGATGAATAAAGGTCTCAACCCCCTCTTTCATCGAAATGGAGTTCACGATGCCTTTGCCCTGAATGCACTTCAGCCCTTTTTCGATAACGTCCCATTTTGAGGAGTCGATCATGATCGGTACCCGGGCGATATCCGGTTCACCGGCAATCAGGTTAAGGAAACGAACCATCGCCGCTTCGGCGTCGAGCATCCCCTCATCCATGTTGATATCGATAATCTGTGCGCCGCTTTCTACCTGCTGGCGGGCGACGTCCAGCGCCTCGCTGTATTTCTCTTCTTTGATCAGGCGCTTAAACTTCGCTGAGCCGGTAACGTTGGTCCTTTCGCCGACGTTCACAAACAGGCTGTCATCGCCGATATTCAGCGGTTCGAGGCCAGACAGGCGGCAGGCCACCGGGATTTCCGGCAGTTTGCGCGGCGGCAGCCCGTCCACTGCGCGGCTCATGGCGGCGATGTGTTCCGGCGTGGTGCCGCAGCAGCCGCCAACAATATTCAGGAAGCCCGCTTCGGCCCACTCGCGAATTTGCGCCGCCATAGTGTCGGCATCAAGATCGTATTCGCCAAAGGCGTTCGGCAGCCCGGCGTTCGGGTGTGCGGTAACGTAGCATTCGGCAATACGCGACAGTTCCTGCACATACTGGCGCAGTTCATCCGGCCCTAAGGCGCAGTTCAGACCAAAAGTCAGTGCGTCGGCATGGCGCAGCGAGTTATAAAACGCTTCGGTGGTTTGACCGGAGAGCGTACGGCCAGAAGCGTCGGTGATGGTGCCGGAGAGCATAATCGGCAGCTCAACGCCCAGCGCTTCAAATTCGGTTTTTACCGCGAAAATAGCGGCTTTGGCATTCAGGGTATCAAATACAGTTTCAATCAGGATCAGGTCACTGCCGCCTTCCACCAACGCTTTGGTGGATTCCCGGTAGGCGGCCACCAGCTGATCAAAGGTAATATTGCGGTAAGCCGGGTCGTTGACGTCGGGCGATATAGACGCCGTACGGTTGGTTGGGCCAAGCACGCCCGCGACGTAGCGCGGTTTATTTGGCGTACGCGCCGTCCATTCGTCTGCTGCCGCGCGCGCCAGTTTGGCTGCCGCAAAGTTGATTTCCGCCGACAGGGATTCCATCTGGTAATCCGCCATGGCGATAGTCGTGGAGTTAAAAGTGTTGGTCTCGATGATATCCGCACCCGCCTCGAAGTAGGCGTTGTGAATCGCAGCGATCACCTCCGGTTTGCTGAGCACCAGCAGGTCGTTGTTGCCTTTCAGATCGCACGGCCAGTCGGCAAAGCGTTCGCCGCGGAAATCCTCTTCACTCAGACGATATCCCTGGATCATGGTGCCCATACCGCCGTCCAGCACCAGAATACGTTCATTTAACTGCTGACGTAATTGTTCAACTTTGCTGCTCACACTCGCTCCCGACAACGCTCAACCAGACCGAAAAAAACTCAACAGACCATACTGGCACAAACCTGAGAGGCGGAAAAGAGAACAACGGCCAACATGAGACATGTTCAGCTTCACTCATCCGATCAGTACAGGAATTCTTGCATTATATTTGAATAAAACGAAAATGATTTCCACGATACAGAAAAGGAGTCTGCCATGGTTGCCCCCGTTCCCGCGAAACGCGGTAGAAAACCCGCCGCTACCACTGCGCCCGCAACCGGGCAGGTTCAGTCCCTGACGCGCGGCCTGAAACTGCTCGAGTGGATTGCGGAATCCAACGGCAGCGTGGCGCTGACCGAGCTGGCGCAGCAGGCCGGCCTGCCAAACTCCACGACTCACCGATTATTGACCACCATGCAGCAGCAGGGATTTGTTCGTCAGGTCGGTGAATTAGGGCATTGGGCCGTGGGCGCGCATGCGTTTATTGTCGGCAGCAGCTTTCTGCAAAGTCGCAATCTGCTGGCGATTATCCACCCAATCCTGCGCAAACTGATGGAAGATTCCGGTGAAACGGTCAACCTCGCCGTGCTGGATCAAAGCGACCATCAGGCGATTATTATCGACCAGGTGCAGTGTACCCAACTGATGCGCATGTCTGCACCCATCGGCGGCAAACTGCCGATGCACGCCTCCGGTGCGGGTAAAGCGTTTTTATCCCAGCTGAGCGAAGAACAGGTGACTGGGCTGCTGCACCGTAAAGGGCTGCACGCATACACCCACGCCACGCTGGTGTCGCCGGTGCATCTGAAAGAGGATCTCGCCCAGACGCGTAAGCGCGGGTATTCCTTTGATGATGAGGAACATGCGCTGGGCCTGCGCTGCGTGGCATCATGCATTTATGACGAGCACCGCCAGCCGTTTGCCGCCATTTCCATCTCCGGTCCGATTTCGCGCATTACCGACGATCGCGTGACCGAGTTTGGCGCCATGGCGATCAAAGCGGCGAAAGAAGTAACGCTGGCGTATGGTGGCTTTCGCTAAGATGGCATTGCCGGGTTGCGGCTACGCCTTACCCGGCCTACAGACAATTATGTAAACCTCACACAAAACCGCTGCTTGCGCCGATAGGCGTAAACATCTTCCACATGCCCTTCACGGATCCGCGTTTGCAAACCCCGCCAGTAGTCGGCGTTGAATAAGTCAGCGTGCATCTCTTCAAATAGCGGACCAATACGCGGGTCAGCACACAGCCAGTGGCGAAACTCTTCCGGGAAAACATCCCCTGGAGATACGCTGTACCACGGTTCAGCGCTCATCTCATCTTCCGGGTAACGCGGTGGCGGGATATGGCGGAAATTCACCTCCGTCATATAGCAAATTTCGTCGTAGTCATAGAACACCACGCGCCCGTGGCGGGTCACGCCAAAGTTCTTAAACAACATATCGCCGGGAAAAATATTGGCGGCGGCCAGCTGACGAATCGCGTTGCCGTACTCTTCAATGGCATCGCGCAGTTGCTGGCCTTCGACCTGCTCCAGCCAGATATTCAGCGGCACCATGCGCCGTTCGATATACAAATGGCGAATGACAATCTGATCGCCGAGATCGGTAATTTTGTCCGGGGCTTCCTGTAGCAACAGCGCCATCAGCGCCGGGGCGATTTGCCGTTTATCCAGCACAAAGTTTTCGAACTCCTGGGTGTCAGCCATTCGCCCAACGCGATCGTGCTCTTTGACCAGTTGATAACAAGCGCGGACGTGGGCTGCAGACATCTCTTTTTGCGGGGCAAATTTATCTTTGATAACTTTAAACACCCGATCAAAGCCCGGCAGGGTAAACACCAGCATGACCATGCCGCGGATCCCCGGCGCTTCGATAAATTGCTCATCGCAATGGGCAAGATACAGCAGATATTCACGGTAGCTTTCGGTTTTGGCGTGCTTCTGACAGCCAATCGCCATATACAATTCCGCGGTGGTTTTACCGGGCAGGATCTCGCGCAGCCACTCCACCAGTGCGGCCGGCAACGGTGCATACACCATGAAATAGGAGCGGGCAAAGCCAAACACAATGCTCGCCTCCGCCGTCGTGGTCAGGCAGGTATCGACAAACAATTCACCTTCGTCTGTCCGGTGAATTGGCAATAAAAACGGCAGCGTCCCGGAAGGGGTAATCAGCTTACCGACCAGCCAGGCGGCCTTATTACGATAAAACAGTTCATTCGCCACCTGTAAATGGCAGCCCTGCAACACATTCGCACCGAGGGTTTCGGTCAGGTGCTCAATGATGTAGTGGATATCCCGATGTTTGTTCTGCCACGGTAGACGCAAGGGCAGATCGCTAAGGACGCGTGTGAGCAGCCACTCCCAACCTGAATCAGGGAAAAAGTCTTTCGCCAGCGGGCGTGGGATCGTGCGAAAACGGCGCTCTGGCTGAGAACTGAAAATAAACAGCCGCTCGGGAGTCAGCGAGCGGTGGTCAAATAACCGGCAGTAAACGGAGTTAAAAAAGCTCTCCGCAATCTCGAAGCGCGGGTAATCCGGTAATAGCCGGGTGTAATGCTCTTTCACGCGAAGTAAAAAATCCGCATCAGTGCTTTTACCGTCAGTAATGCAGCGCAACTGCTCCACCACCAGACCGACGTGATGATCATAAAGGTGAATACGGCTTTTCATCGCCTGCTGAACCGCATGCCAGTCGGCATGTTCAAAACGCTGCTGCGCGCCGGAGGTGACTTCCAGAAAACGCCCGTATTGGGCGTCGAAACCTTGCAAAATCGTCTGAGCAATCAGTAATTCCAGGCCACGCGTCATTGATTTCTCCCATCCGGCACAACGTCATGCCGGATGGCGCATTCGCTTATCCGGCCTACATCCCTTCGTAGGCCCGGTAAGCGCAGCGCCACCGGGCATTGATCAAAACTGCGATTCTTCAGTCGAGCCGGTCAGTGCGGTCACCGAGGAAGTACCGCCCTGAATGATGGTGGTAACTTTATCGAAGTAACCAGTGCCCACTTCCTGCTGATGGGATACAAAGGTGTAACCGTCTTTCGCCGCCGCAAATTCTGGCTGCTGAACCTTCTCAACGTAGTGGCGCATGCCTTCACCCTGCGCATAGGAGTGTGCGAGGTCGAACATGTTGAACCACATGCTGTGGATGCCCGCCAGGGTAATGAACTGATATTTGTATCCCATATCTGACAGCTGCTGCTGGAAGCTGGCAATGGTTTTATCATCCAGGTTTTTCTGCCAGTTAAACGACGGTGAACAATTGTAGGCCAGCAGTTTGCCAGGGAATTTGGCATGAATAGCATCGGCAAAGCGCTTCGCCAGTTCGAGGTCCGGCGTGGAGGTTTCACACCACACCAGATCCGCATACGGTGCGTAGGCCAGACCACGGCTAATCGCCTGCTCAATACCCGCATGTGTACGGTAGAACCCTTCACTGGTGCGTTCGCCGGTGATGAACTCGCTGTCGTAGGGATCGCAATCAGAAGTAATCAGGTCGGCTGCGTCAGCATCGGTACGCGCAATCACCAGCGTCGGAACGCCCATAACGTCGGCCGCCAGACGGGCCGCCACCAGTTTCTGGATAGCTTCCTGAGTCGGTACCAGCACTTTGCCACCCATATGACCGCATTTTTTCACCGATGCGAGCTGATCTTCGAAGTGAACGGCCGCTGCACCAGCCTCAATCATCGACTTCATCAGTTCAAACGCGTTCAGTACACCGCCAAAACCCGCTTCCGCATCGGCAACGATCGGCAGGAAGTAATCCACATAGCGCGGATCGTTCGGTTCAATACCGGTTGACCATTGGATCTGATCGGCGCGACGGAATGTGTTGTTGATTCGATCCACCACTGCCGGGACGGAGTTCGCCGGATACAGCGATTGATCCGGGTACATGCTTGACGCCAGGTTGGCATCTGCCGCCACCTGCCAGCCTGAAAGGTAGACCGCCTCAATACCGGCTTTCGCCTGCTGCAGCGCCTGGCCGCCGGTCAGCGCACCGAGGCTGTTGATATACCCTTTCTTCGATTCACCGTGCAGCAAACGCCACATTTTCGCCGCGCCAAGCTGTGCCAGCGTGCATTCCGGGTTGACCGAGCCACGTAATTTCACCACTTCCTCCGCGCTATATGGGCGGGTAATGCCTTCCCAACGCGGTTGAGTCCATTCTTTCTGTAATTCTTCGATTTGTTGAGTACGGGTTTTCATGTGCAGATGCTCCATATTGTTATGTGGTGGATTACGCAAGCAGGCGGTAACCTGGCAGGGTGAGGAAGTCGATTAAGTCATCTGATGTGGTGATTTGCTCCATCAGGCGCGCGGCATCGTCAAAACGTCCGCTGCTGTAGCGCTGTTCGCCCAGCTCGTCCTGAATCACCAGCATCTCTTCGGCCAGCATCTGGCGGAACAGCGGTTTGGTCACCGGTTTGCCATTGCTGAGCGTTTTCTGGTGGTGGATCCACTGCCAGATGGAGGTACGGGAGATTTCGGCTGTGGCCGCATCTTCCATCAGACCGTAAATCGGTACGCAGCCATTACCGGAGATCCACGCTTCGATGTACTGCACTGCGACACGGATGTTGGCGCGCATACCTTCTTCAGTACGCTCACCTTCACAAGGCGCCAGCAGTTGTTCTGCGGTAATCGGCGCATCTTCTTCACGGGTCACGAACAGCTGATTTTTGTTTTCACCGAGCACGTCGTTGAACACCGCCATTGCGGTATCAGCCAGTCCCGGATGAGCAATCCATGTGCCGTCATGACCGTTATTGGCTTCCAGCGCTTTGTCCGCTTTTACCTTGGTCAGCACCTGGTTGTTACGTTCTGCATCTTTGCTGGGAATGAACGCCGCCATACCGCCCATCGCGAACGCGCCGCGTTTATGGCAGGTTTTAATCAGCAGGCGTGAATAGGCGCTGAGGAATGGCTTATCCATCGTCACCACCTGACGGTCCGGCAACACGCGATCCGGGTGGTTCTTCAGCGTTTTGATATAGCTGAAAATGTAGTCCCAGCGACCGCAGTTCAGGCCGACAATATGGTCTCGCAGCGCGTGCAGAATTTCGTCCATCTGGAAGACGGCCGGCAGCGTTTCAATCAGCAGAGTCGCTTTGATGGTGCCGCGCGGCAGATTAAAGCGATCTTCTGCATAGCTGAACACTTCGCTCCACCATGCTGCTTCTTGCCAGGCCTGCGTTTTTGGCAGGTAGAAGTAAGGGCCGCTACCTTTTGCCAGCAACGTTTTGTAGTTGTGGAAGAAATAGAGGGCAAAGTCAAACAGGCTGCCCGGGATGGATTCACCACGCCAGGTGACGTGTTTTTCCGGCAAGTGCAGACCACGAACGCGACACACCAACAGGGCCGGATTGGGTTTAAGTTGATAAATTTTACCGGCTTCGTTGGTGTAACTAATGGTGCCATTGACCGCATCGCGCAGGTTGATCTGCCCATCGATTACTTTGCTCCACTCAGGAGCCAGCGAATCTTCAAAATCAGCCATAAAGACTTTGACATTTGCGTTCAGCGCGTTGATGACCATCTTGCGCTCAACAGGCCCGGTTATCTCTACGCGGCGATCCAGTAAATCATCAGGAATACCGCGAATTTTCCAGTCGCCCTCACGAATGGAAGCCGTTTCCGAAATAAAATCAGGCAACTTACCGTCATCAATATCCTGCTGCTGCTGGATACGTGCAGCCAGAAGTTTATTGCGTTTTGGTGTAAATCTTGTAACCAATTCGGTCAGAAACTCCACCGCTTCAGCGGTCAGAATCTGTTGCTCCTGTTCGCCACGCGGCCTGGTGAAGACCAGTTCATCGGTTGTCGTTGCCTGTTGATTCATTGCGTAGTTCCTCGTCATTGATCCAAACACATCCCCAATGCGAACGAAGGATCGTTGTGCGGTTTTCGTTCAGCACAACTAAGACTACTCATTTAAATTTCAAAATCAAAAACAATTTCCATTTTTAATTTAAATATCAATTAACTCATTGATAACAATATAAATAAAATTTAATTACATGATGAGGTGCATTTCGGAAATAAAAAAGGCACCCGAAGGTGCCTGATTCAACATGCTGAAACGCTTAAGGATCGTCTGCTACAGAAGATTAATCCAGCGTTGGATTCATGTGACGCAGATCATATGGCGTGATCTGGTAGACGTAATAGTTGAGCCAGTTAGTAAACAACAGATTGCCGTGGCTACGCCAGGTTGTCCGCGGTTTGTTTTGCGGGTCATCTTTCGGGAAGTAGTTATAGGGTACTTCCGGCATTAGGCCCGCTTCGACATCACGAAAATACTCACTGCCGAGCGTATGAGCGTCATACTCAGGATGACCCGTCACAAAGGCAATTCGTTTATCTTTGCTGGCAAACAGGTAAGCATCTCCCTCTTCTGTCTCGGCAAAAATCTCGAGATCGGTGTAGTCCCGGATAAGTGCAGCAGGAAAATCGGCATAGCGCGAATGCGGAGCCAGGAACGCATCATCAAATCCACGCGTCAGTAGTGCATGTGGGTGCAGAATATGATGCTCATAAACGCCTGAGAGTTTATCCGTACGGGTTTGCTTAGGAATTCCGTACAGGATATTCAGCGCGGCTTGTACCGCCCAACAGACAAATAGCGTCGAGGTAACGTGATCTTTGGCCCATTCAAGCACTTGTTTAATCTGCGGCCAGTAAGCCACGTCATTAAATTCAACCAGACCCAACGGCGCGCCGGTCACGATCAGTCCGTCAAAGTTCTGATCGCTGATATCCTCGAAATTACAGTAAAAGTTATTCAGATGCTCCGTAGGGGTGTTGCGTGACTCCCGGGCATCGATGCGCAATAGCTGAACATCTACCTGTAGCGGTGAGTTAGACAGTAAGCGCAGGAACTGGTTTTCCGTTTCAATCTTCTTGGGCATCAGGTTGAGGATGAGCACCTTCAGTGGTCGAATTTCCTGACCGGAAGCGCGGGATGTCGTCATGACAAAGACGTTTTCCTCACGCAAGAAATTGACGGCGGGTAGCTCGTCCTGCACGCGAATTGGCATAACCTGATAACCTCACTACATACGTTTAAACGTTTAGACATCCAGACAGCTGAAGATACCCAGGAATCATGCGAATGTCGAGCCTGCATCCTCAAGTTGAGAAAGTTTCACGGCCCCTTGCTGTAGAATAGTGCAGTAAAGATAAAAGGAGAATGCTATGCCCTTTACCATTCGTCGTTCGCGTAAGGACGAAGGCGATAAGCTCGTATCTATCTGGTGTCGTTCAGTCGATGTGACGCACCATTTTCTCTCACCGGATTATCGCATTGAGCTGGAAGAGCTGGTACGTTCATTTTTACCAGAAGCTCCACTATGGGTTGCAGTGACAGAACAAGATGAGCCTATCGCCTTTATGCTTCTGACCGATCAGCATATGGATGCCCTGTTCGTCGACCCGGATGCACGTGGTCGTGGTATTGGTAAGTTACTCATTGAACATGCTTTATCAATGACTTCAATGCTAACGACCAACGTTAATGAACAGAATGAGCAGGCGGTTGGATTCTATAAAAAGATGGGATTTAACGTGACGGAACGGACAGAAGTGGACGATCTTGGACGACCGTACCCGTTACTCAGCCTCGTACACGGCTAGCCGTACTTCCGGACGCCGCAGCCGGCGGATTTCACGGCGCACAGACGCAAAAAAGCCCATCCGGCAGGATGGGCTTTTTCACTTTATTTGATGCCTGGCAGTTCCCTACTCTCGCATGGGGAGACCCCACACTACCATCGGCGCTACGGCGTTTCACTTCTGAGTTCGGCATGGGGTCAGGTGGGACCACCGCGCTACAGCCGCCAGGCAAATTCTGTTTATCAACACACTTTTAGTCTGTCGATGTCATCTGTATCAGGCTGAAAATCTGTCTCTTCGCCAAAACATCTTCGGCGTTGTAAGGTTAAGCCTCACGGTTCATTAGTATCGGTTAGCTCAATGTATCGCTACACTTAC
>NZ_JBRFVF010000008.1:0-158885 GCF_052950715.1 Citrobacter sp. VF227 | reverse complement strand
GCAATATCATCCCGTGCTTTGGCGCACGCCTGGTCCAGGAAGGCAACAGCCTTCACTACCTGGCTGACCGCGCCAGCATGACCGGGACCTTCAGTGATGCAGATTTGCGCCATCTGGACCAGGCGTTCCCGCTATTACTGAAGCAGCTTGAGCTGATGTTCACCAGCGGTGAACTCAGTCCCCGTCACTCGCACGGCGTCACGTTATATGCGAAAGGGCTGACCTGTGAGGCCGACTCCCTCGGTTCGCACGGGTACATCTATATAGCGATTTACCCGACGCAACCTGAAGCACAAACCGGAGGCTAATCGCCATGCCGCACGCCTGTAAAATCAGCGAGGTCATTGAACTGTTGTAACAGCATCAACACGATGATTTCGTCTTATATTCACTCTGGTACAAAGACGATGTACGCAATGTGGATGACTCTGTGACGACAGAAGAGGCCAGAGCGGCATTATGCCATGCAGCCAGCCACCACGATGCAGAACAGGGCATTAACTGGTACACACTGGAGGCCGCACCTGACGCCATCCGGCAGTAAGTGGTTTCCCTGCAAAACACCGTAACGCACAGGCCTCCTTCACTGTAATACGTCCCCTGCCCCCTACGTCTTATTTACTTAACAGAGATCAACTTTATGCAAACCTTACCCACCCTCCCGACGCGGAAGGCATCGTCACACCTGTCACCTGTAGAAATCTGGCAGCAACTTCTTACGCATCTGCTGGATACACACTACGGCCTGACGCTCAACGACACGCCGTTTGGCAACGAGGGTGTTATTCAGGAACACATTGACGCCGGTATCTCCCTGTGTGATGCCGTCAATTTTATCGTCGAAAAATACGACCTTGTGCGCACTGACCGCTGCGGCTTCAGCGCTGAAACCCCGTCACCACTTCTCAGCAGTATCGATATTCTGCGGGCACGTAAGGCGACCGGGCTGATGGTCCGTGCAGACTACAGAGCGGTGACCAATATCACCACCGGCAAATGCAGTGGGGTGACAGGATGAAGCTGTCTCTCACCGTGGAAGCCGACGCCGTGAACGTACTGGCCCTCAACCTGGGGCGTATCGCCGTGGATATCGACGGGATTGAATTATCCGAACTGATCGCCGCAGTGAACCAGAATGGCTGCCCACTGCAGATCGCTGATGGCCCGGGGAATACCACCGCTGGATCAACATTACCTCCGTTAACCGCGTTACCGGGGATCTGCTGCAGTACCGCACACATCACGGAGGAAGACAATTCGCTGCTGTATACACTGTCGCACCAGGATATTGATTTCGGCGAATCTGAATGGATCCATTTCACCGGCTCCGGCTACCTGATCCACCTGGCCGCATGGTCGTATCCGGTATTACGTCTGAAGCGTCTGGGGCTGTCAAAAGCCTGTCGCCGGTTAGTAGTGACGCTTATTCGCCGCCATGACGTGGGCACCATTCACCTTGAGGCTTCAGGTGAGCTGCTGCCGGATTTCGCCACCTTTGAGTGGTAAGCCGGTTAGCCACCGGGCCGTATTCATTATCCACAAATACACGCCAGCCATTACTCGCTGGCGTGTTTCTTTATATAAAGGAAATAAACAATGTCAGAATTCCCCCTCACCGAATCCGAAGTATTAACCGGGCACGCCGATGTGATTTGCTCCACCAGCATTGAGCGTATTGTCTCCGGACGTAACGCCGCGCTGGCGCAGATTGAATCGATGATCCAGCAACTTGATGATATTTCGACCCTGACCCGCAGTATTGGCGGTAAAACCGTACTGGACTGGGCCATGAAGCAGGATTTTCGCTGTGGCTGCTGGTTGATGGAAAAAAGAGAAGCGGCAATGAAAGCCATAACCCGTAATCTCGATCGTGGTATATGGCGCGATTTAATGAAAAATTCTGGGATGTTTACCATCATGGGCACTCAGGCGCGTGACCAATAGTACAACTGTCTGGAAAAGGATGACATTCCTGCAGTCAGCGAAGCCAACCTTCTGAATACTTTTGAGCAACTGCATCAAAGTAATGGTGAGGTGTTTGAACGCGGGGTGATAATCGTGTTTAAACGGCTGGGTTGGGATTTAAAAAGTAACAACCTGTGTAAGTTCGGGAACAAGATCATCGTGAGCGGACTGGTGAGACATGACCGATGGGGCTACGCTGGCGACACGATCAGTTAGCAGATTTGGAATGGATGCTCTACCTGCTGGATGGCAAAATCATTCCTGACAATCGGTATGATGCCTCTATCCAGTTTATGGATTTTGTGCGCGATAATCCGCATCAACAGGTCTGCGAAGACGATATGTTCACCATTCTCTACTTTCAGAAAGGCAGAGGACATATAACGTTTAAACGTCTTGATCTGGTGGAGAGGATGAATGATATCGTGGCAAAACATTTTCCAGGAGCGCTACCTGCAAGATAACCTGAGTAGATTATGGGTTTTTGGCATAATCATTGCCGCCAAGAACTCTCAACAAGCTATTACGCAACCTGTAAGTCTAATTTACAAGTTCAGCAGGAAAAGCATCACCGGGCGCTGGCAAACTGAATATGCGAAACTTAAGTTATTCGGTTTTACCAAAAGACTACGGCGCTAAACCTAAGCCGGAAGCTGAAAAGATACTGCCACTTTACTACAGGCCAAAAAGTAGCTCAGGAAGGGAAGCCTCTGCTTTCTACACGCATAATCATTTGGGGGTGCTTATGGGGGTTACTCATTTATCCAACACAAAAAACAACTATTAAATCAATGAATTAAAAACCCAATACGACTCCTGTGATCTCCGCCAATTAGACTCTCCTGAACTCTCCCGAAGTCAATAAATCCCTTCTAATCCCTTATATATCAGGCATTCCTTGTATCCCGAGAGCAATCGACTTCAACCAGTTTCAAACGGTTTTTGGAGTATAAACTTGAAAAGTTCATATTTTTCAATTTATTGATGTATTTGTTCTAATCCCTTCGCCCTCCACGACCTATTTCTTACTGACTCTCATGATTCAATTATTCTTCGTAATTTCAATGTGTTTCTTTGTTTAACGGTCACTTACTGCACGAAGATAAAAGCTAAACCGATTGTGGGAGACGATCGGCGGATTTCGATACCACTTTCGGGAGATACCTCATATGAAACTAACAATCTACAGGAGCCAAAAAGAAATCTTTGACGCACTCGGATAGTACGGTCTTGTAAAGGCTGGTTAATCCTTCCAATTCGCGATACCAGTTTCCTAAATATCACTTTTGTATCCGTCTGGTACGAAAAATTAATTATCATAAATTGGATTTATTTAATAAATTGCAAGGGATATGTTAGAGTGCTGGTTTGAAAATATACCAGTAAAAATAAAAGTCACGTAATTAATTTTTAGAATATAATTCCATAGTTATCTTTTTTTGAATACAATATAAGATTTTTCATCCTGCATAAATAAAGTAGTCTTTTTACAGGTCAATTTTCTCTTATAGGCAGTAACATATTTTAAATAATTTAGACTTGGTCTGATTTAAAAAGGTACTTATTTATTTTATTAAAAATATCTTAAGGAGTTTGATCATTATCGATAATTTATTAAGGTGACTAGTTTTAGTCTCATTATCCGATCAAAACTTATGTAGATACAAAAAACATATGAATTAGTTTAGTATTTATACCATTTTTAATACTTGCTATGCTGAGTAGTTCGTGTGCCTTATTTATATTATGTCACGCTTGCTGAAAAACATGAAAAATATAGTTAGATAGACTTGAGTTGTACTGATTAAAATATAACACGAGATAGCTAATAATTTAAACGTAAAGATACGGGTGACAATTCAGCCAAGATACCTTTAACCTCGTTATGTATGCTGTAAGTTTGTAAGAAAATGTTTCTGTGTGTTTTGAGAATTTTCTCATTTTGAATAAAAGATGAAAGTGCGTTTTCACAAGTAGCGCTAAAAATACACCAATAATCGCATTAAAATTCCGATATCCATTAGTAATTCAAATCTAAGAATGAATGATTGATAGTTTTTAGCTATGAATGGCGAGGGGTTGATATCACATCCTTGTTGTGTAAAAGTTCATCTCATGCAATTAACAATATTAATAAAATCAATTACTCGATTGTTAGGCATTTTTTAGAGGGTAGATGTGCTTAAAAGTACACACTTACCTTTCCATGGATGAAATAGAGTTGTTAGAGGTTATGGAGGCTTCATGAAGTATCAACATTTCTGGCCACCAAATGATATTTACTTTGGAGTTGGTGTCGCTAGTGTTATTGATGAAATGTCACTGATTACAAACGAAAGAAATTATTTATTTGTGAATCTTAATCAATACAGCTTACATAGCACCTTGGTTTTTTTCTCACGGAATAAAAATATCAATAAAATCATAATCATCATTTCCAGTTCACGGTTGATGCCTTTGGCTCTTTTTTGGCTGGATAATATCAAAAATGTTATTGCTGTTTTCGATACCTCAACACCTGTGTCGGAGATGATTAAGAAAATAAGCCTATATCGAAATGGTGACAAGATAACGGCAGGGCGAAGGGAATGTAGCTTTAAGATTAGCAACAAAGATATCATGAAGATGAAGTACTTCTTAACCGAAAGCGGTATGGAGGAGCTTCAGGATAGATTCATGAACTCGCCGTCAACATTGTATCGTTGGAGAAAAGAAATCGCCCATAAATTCGGCGTGCGGGACCCTCGATATCTTCTATTGCCAAAATAAGCAGATATGCGTTATCTCAATAAGAATTACAATTAAAGCTCCGATCTTTAATTGTTGTTTTAGAACTGATACTGCATACGACCTCCATTTAACTAAAATTAGAAAATATAACATTTCTAGCCTTCCTTAGACTAGAAACTGTCGTAATTTCGATAAGAATAGATACGCTGGCTAAGATCGTCAGGGGCGGTAGCGTTCCAGAAAATATCTGGAATTTATTTAAAGTGAATAATTATTAAATAAGGGATTTATCAGTAATGATCAGCAAAGATGATGTGAAAATTGCCATTATTGGACTCGGGTATGTTGGTTTGCCATTAGCTGCTGAATTTGGGAAAATTCGTCAGGTGGTTGGTTTTGATGTTAATCAGAAACGTATACTTGAGCTAAAAGAAGGGATCGATGTCAATCTCGAAACCACAGAAGAAGAGCTACGTGATGCTCGCCATCTGACGTTTACCTCATCAATTGATGAAATCAGAGAATGCAATTTTTACATCATTACCGTCCCGACACCGATCAACGATTATAAGCAGCCAGATCTCACCCCTTTGATTATGGCAAGTGAAACTGTTGGTAAAGTACTGAGACCAGGCGATATTGTGGTCTATGAATCTACGGTATATCCAGGATGTACTGAAGAAGAATGCGTGCCGATCCTTGAGCGTATGTCCGCAATGACGTTTAACAAAGATTTCTTCGTCGGATATAGCCCAGAGCGTATCAATCCCGGCGATAAAAAATACCGTCTGACAACTATTAAGAAAATTACCTCTGGCTCAACTGCAGAAACGGCCTGTCTGGTTGATGAGATCTATCAACAGATCATCACGGCAGGAACGTACAAAACGGAAAGCATTAAGATCGCGGAAGCGGCAAAGGTGATTGAAAATACCCAACGCGATCTCAATATCGCGCTGGTAAATGAATTGGCGATAATCTTTAACCGATTAGAGATTGACACTGAAGCCGTGCTGCGAGCCGCGGGAAGTAAGTGGAACTTCCTGCCATTCCGTCCGGGACTGGTTGGTGGTCACTGCATTGGCGTCGATCCCTATTATCTGACTCATAAATCTCAGGGCATCGGTTACTATCCGGAAATTATCCTCGCGGGTCGTCGACTGAACGATAATATGGGTAACTATGTTTCGGGACAGTTGATCAAAGCCATGATCAAAAAAGGGATTAATGTTGAGGGTTCTAACGTTCTGATTCTGGGGTTCACCTTTAAGGAAAACTGCCCGGATATCAGAAATACCCGCATTATCGATGTTGTAAAAGAATTGGGCAATTACAGCTGTAATGTTGATATTTTTGACCCTTGGGTGGATGCTGAGGAAGTCGAAGAGGAATACGGGATTGTACCTGTATCGGAAATCAAGGCAGCTTCTTATGATGCTATTATTGTCGCCGTTGGCCATGAGCAGTTTAAGAAGATGGGGAGTAATGATATTCGTGGCTTTGGAAAAGATAAACACGTACTTTATGATTTGAAGTATATCCTTTCACCTGAGCAGTCAGATGTGAGGTTATAATCATGACAGCTTATGATGAATTAAAAATACAACTCGTTCTTGAACCAAAACGTTGGCTTATTACTGGCGTAGCAGGTTTTATCGGCTCTGGATTATTAGAAGAATTACTGTTTTTAAATCAAACTGTAGTTGGGTTGGATAACTTTTCAACTGGCTATCAACATAATTTAGAGGATGTGCGTGCCGCTGTCAGTGAAGAACAATGGTCCCGGTTTACCTTTGTTCATGGGGATATCCGATCGTTTGCCGATTGCCAGGCTGTTTGTGAGAACGTCGATTACGTTTTACATCAGGCCGCTTTGGGAAGCGTGCCACGTTCCTTGAAGGATCCTATCACGACAAATAGCGCTAATATTGATGGTTTTTTAAATATGTTGACGGCGGCGAGAGATGCACATGTATCTGGTTTCACCTATGCCGCAAGCAGTAGTACTTATGGTGACCATCCCGATTTACCTAAAATTGAGGAACGGATCGGCCGGCCATTAAGCCCGTATGCGGTGACAAAATACGTCAATGAATTGTACGCCGAGGTATTTGCTCGCAGCTATGATTTTAATGCTATTGGCCTACGCTACTTTAATGTATTTGGTCGCCGCCAAAACCCTAACGGAGCATACTCTGCAGTCATTCCTCGCTGGATACTATCGCTTCTTAAAGATGAACCAATTTATATCAATGGCGATGGCTCAACAAGTCGGGATTTTTGCTATATAGAGAATGTGATTCAAGCCAATCTATTATCAGCAACGACTAATGATTTAGCCTCAAAAAATAAAGTCTATAATGTGGCTGTTGGAGATAGAACTTCGTTAAATGAACTTTATTATCTCATTCGCGATGGGCTGAATTTATGGCGGGACGAACAAAGTAGAGCTGAACCAATTTATAAAGATTTTCGCGACGGTGACGTTAAACATAGCCAGGCAGATATCACCAGAATAAAAACATTTCTTTCATATGAACCTGAATTTGATATCAAAGAAGGACTTAAGCAGACTCTAAAATGGTATATCGATAAACAGACTGCTTTGTATTCCTGAGTATAACTACTCACTTTCCTTTCACGTGGATGAATTTAATGAAATCGTCAGGGATGTTTACGCTAACAGCCATTGGTAGTTGCCGTATTGTGAGTCCGGTAAAACGAGCTCAGCCTTATTTTAATTTTCAGGCTAACTTTAAAAAAGTATATGGTTTTACTCATACGAGCAGCGAGGCATTACAGCAGGTACGTTTTGTTTTGGGCTTGATAGATATTCCAGAAAAGGTCCGGCCTTTTATTTTTAGACCTGCCGTAAACTATTCAAACACCGATGTTCATAGTCGTTCTGATTTCTATATCGTCGAGATTTCAAGTCAGAAGAAGATTATGGCCTATGGTTTCTGCTTACAAATAAATTATTTAACTCGTCATTTCTATGAGTTTTTTAGCCAAACAGAGCGGGCGCGTGTGTACTGGTCGCTGGCCACGCAAGGAAATCAACATAAACTGCTGGCCTATCTCAAAGACGATCCCTGTTTTGCCGGAATGTCGGAAGACGATCGTGCCTTATTAAGCAATATCAATGTCGAGCAGATGGATGAGCATGCTATCGAACAGGATATGATCGAAATCGTTCAGCTTCTTGGTCACGATCGCGTTATGTTTATGACTCATGTTGATGCCGTGACTCGTGCCGGAACCGTCATTCAGTCCCGCAGTCGGTTAATTAAAAATGTCGACGCTATCGCCGCCAGAATGGGTATTCCTTGCGTTAACCCGACAAATTTGATGGAAAAGTGGGGGCAGAAACGTGCCCTGGAAAAAAATGGCGACGATCTTACTCATTATACCGACATGTTTGGTGACGCGATCGTTGCGGCTATTTTTAAGGGAGTGATCAACAATACCAATCATCATCTTGATGAGGGGCGGCAAGAGAAACAAGATAAAATACGTGAGATTACCTTATCGATCACTAAGCAGCTTGCAGATGGCGACATTATTGCTGCATCACAGCAACTTTTTGCCGCATTAAGAAATCAGCAGCAAGAGCCTGTTCTGATCCAACTTCGGTCCGTAATTTTCAGCCGTTTAGGTTATTATGAACAGGCTTATCAGGATATTAGTGATGTTGAGAAAATTATCGGTACGACGGACAGTACATTACGTTGTCGACTGAGGTCTCTACATGGATTAGCGCGTTGGCGGGAAGCCTTATCGACAGCCGAAATGATGCTTTCCAATGAAATTGAAGATGAAGAAGTACTTACTGTTGCCGCCGGCTCAGCCGATGCTTTACAACTGTTTGATAAGTCATATCAATACTGGAAACGTGTGCTGTTATTGAATCCTGAAACCCAAAGCGGATGGGTTAATTTCCTGAGCAGCACGCAATATTTCAATGATGGCACTGCATTCTCCGAAGCTTTCCATGCCGGCATTCAATCGCAGTGCCTAAATGATGCGTTTATGGAAACAGCGTTATCTTTGGCAATCAAATTTAGTGATGAATTGATTTTCATGCATGCGCTCGAGCAGCTACTCCGCCATGAGTCAGAATTTGCGCTGACGGTATTGTCGACGATTCATGATACCGGTCTCGTCATTCGCACAGCTTTCTGCATCAAAAATATGAGCTATCATCAGGCGCTTAGCACCTCGTATAAAGATAAACTCCACGACGTTTTTGAGGCATGGAACAATACCGCGCTGTCGCTACATTCGGTTGATAATTTTGTCTCACTGAGTACTTCGCTGGTGTACAGCTACTCTGCATTTATGGTTTATCCCCATGCACGTATTTCACGCTTTAATAATGAAGTTAAAACGGCATGGCGCGAGAAATTAAGAGAAATGTATGAGCGCGGGGATTATGAAAATATCCTGACAGGGGCGAAAATTGTGTGGCCACTTCTGGAGTTCGATCCCATTAGCACCGTATATTGTGCAAGAACTCTGGTGAATCTTGGTGCCTGGAAAGAAGCGTGCACGTTGGCACACATGACCTTGATTCGTAACTCGAACATTACCAGCCTGCAGTCGATTATGTTACGCAGCATACGTCATATTAACGACATTCCGTTCCTCATTGATTTGATTGCTAACGTCATGAGTATTTCTCCATCATTCCAGAATGCCTCGATGAACGAGTTGTTTGAGAAAGAGTGTCGCAATGTTGCAACCAGAGCACTTAAATATGTACGTCAAAAGAAAAGTGAAGGTCGTCTGGATGAAGCATTATCTGTATTGATTAGCCTGAAACGAATTGATCCTGATGCTTCTCGCCTGATGCGTGAATTTAAGCAAATTATCAGGTTATTTAATGAGTCACTGAAGGATGGCGGCAGTACTATCGCATCTTATGAACATCTAGATTATGCGAAAAAATTACTCGTTTTTGATAGCGAAAATGCCTATGCCTTGAAATATGCTGCATTAAATGCAATGCATTTACGCGACTACAACCAGGCTTTGCAGTATTGGCAGCGACTGGAGAAAGTGAATGGGCCAACGAATCCAGTGGCCAAGCAGATCTCGACCTGCATAACCGCATTACAAAAAAATACATCAGGGAAGTCGTAATGATTACGCAGGAAGAAAAGATAGCTGTGCTAGGTAAAACGCTTTCAACATTGAAAAAAGAGAGGAAGCTTGAGCAAGCTATTACGTTAATTGACAATGAATTACCGGCTGAAGCTTTAACTTCATTAGCTATGCTAAAAAAAGCCGAATTTCTTCATGATTTCAATGAAACGGAGCGTGCATACGCGCTCTACGAAACGCTGATTGCGCAAAATAATGATGAAGCACGTTATGAGTATGCACGGCGTTTATATAATACGGGGCTAGCCAAAGATGCGCAGCTAATTCTTAAAAAGGTTAGCAACAACGTACAGAAAAAATATAACAATTATTTAGGCAAAATAAATAAGATCTGCGATTTGCTTGAACGTCTTGAAGGGGAAACGATCCCTGTGGGGACCAACACCCGTATTATTGCAATGAAGCATGCCATCTTGTTCTACCGAAATCGTCAACCTCGACAGCTTCCCGTCGGGTCTTTCGGTCGTCTTGCGCTCTGTACTGGTTCGCTAGGTAGCGGTGGTGCAGAACGTCAGATTTCCAGGCTGGCTATCGAGATCGCCAGAAAGTATCGGCAACAGGGGAAAATTGGCGACCTGAAAGTAGAAGAACCGGTAGAGCTCATTATTCGCTCCCTGACACCGGAACTCAGGCAAGATTTTTTCCTGAAAGAAGTGCTGGAAGAACAGGTCGAGGTGCTTGAGATCGCGAAGATTACCGGAAACTTCTTTGATGATGCGACAATAGAATCTCCGGAGTTGCGCTTATTGTTATCTCATCTGCCGCCGGTGTGTAATTACGGCATCAAGCATCTGGTCCCCCACTTATGCGAGCGCAAGCCGGATTATCTCTCCGTTTGGCAGGATGGCGCTTGTCTGATGATTGCGCTTGCAGCGTTGATTGCTGGCGTGCCCAGAATTCAACTGGGATTACGTGGGTTACCGCCGGTAGTGAGAAAGCGTCTGTTCAAGCCGGAATACGAGCCTCTCTACCAGGCACTGGCGGTTGTGCCTGGCGTTGATTTTATGAGTAACAACCATTGTGTGACCCGCCATTATGCCGACTGGCTGAAGTTGGAGGCGAAGCACTTCCAGGTTGTATATAACGGCGTCTTACCGCCATCTACCGAACCCTCTTCTGAGGTGCCACATAAAATCTGGCAGCAGTTTACGCAAAAAACACAGGATGCGGACACGACTATCGGCGGCGTTTTCCGCTTTGTCGGCGATAAGAACCCTCTTGCATGGATTGATTTTGCAGCACGCTATTTACAGCACCACCCCGCCACGCGCTTTGTGTTGGTAGGCGATGGGGATATGCGCGCTGAAGCACAGCAACGCGCTGAACAGTTGGGGATTCTGGAAAGAGTACTATTTGTTGGCGTTTCGCGTGACGTGGGATATTGGCTGCAAAAAATGAATGTATTCATTTTGTTTTCGCGTTATGAAGGGCTACCCAATGTGCTCATTGAAGCACAAATGGTCGGAGTGCCGGTGATTTCAACCCCTGCTGGTGGATCGGCAGAATGCTTTATAGAAGGTGTTTCAGGTTTCATTCTTGATGATGCACTGATGGTCAATCTTGACCAGGCTTGCCGCTATGCAGAACAGTTGGTCAATTTATGGCGCAGCAGAACCGGTATTTGCGAACAGACGCGGTCATTTTTACAAGAACGCTTCACCGTGGAACATATGGTGAGAACGTTTGTACAAACCATTTCCTCTCAGCCTCGTTAATTAATGGGCAGCATTTTTTCAGTTATTTCATTTATAAAATAAGCCATGAAAAAAATTATTATATTGTTAACGACGTTTTTCCTGCTTTCGGGATGTACTATTCCCAGGGCGGTATTTAAATCCAGCCTGATTAATCAGGACGATCCTCGTTATAATCTGGTCGAAGTCACTCCGACATTAAAAATGAGTGATACCGATACTGTGCCGAAAACTATTGTCGATCCGGTCTTTGTCGCAAATAACTGGCACTGGACATCTTTGGCTAAAGGCGATGTGCTGCATATCACTATTTTATCCTCGGGCGGGGCGGGGTATTTATCCAATAACGCGAGCGGCGACCGTGCGGATTTTGAAAATATTCTTGTGGCTGACGGTAATACCGTTCAGGTGCCTTATGCCGGGACAATCCCGGTTACTGGATTGGATGTGACGCAACTGGCTGATGAGATCAGACAGCGACTTGCGCGCGTTGTCCTGAATCCCCAGGTGCTAGTGACACTTACCGCCCGCACCGGGGCCATGGTGACGATCGAGGGCAGCGGGAAAACGGGTCGTTACCCTCTCGAACAGAGTATGAATCGTCTGAGTCATTTTTTGGCAACGGCAGTGGCAGTAGCAGTAGAAAATACCAGCGCAGATATGATGGAAGTTCACGTGACGCGCCAGCAGCATTATTTCACTGCGCGACTGTCAGATATTTATCAGTATCCCGAGCTGGATATTGCCTTACAGCCGGATGACCGTATCACTCTACGTCAAGTGACCGAGTATGTTAATGTGCTCGGCGCAGCGGGTGTTCAGGGGAAACATGCTCTGGTTCAGCGTCATTCCAGCGTGGTGGATGCTTTGGCACTGGCGAAAGGATTAAATGACAATCTTGCCGATCCGCAGGCGGTTTTTCTGTACAAGCATAACGAAGCGGAACAGGCGAAACAGCAGATGCGTAAGCTGAATATCTATCATGTCGATATGAGCCAACCTGACTCGGTGTTTTTAGCACAGGCCATGCGAGTGGAAAACGGCGATGTTATCTATATCTCGAACGCCTCTTTGACTGATTTCGCTAAGGTGAAAGCCGCATTCGATAGCTTTTTGATCCGCGGCTCAAACTCTTTCTAACGTCGCCATATGAATATTTTGAAAAATAGTACTTATTATTTTATGAAACTCATTACTGTCTGTGAGTTAATCATTTTGTTAATGTCACGCGATATCAAAACGCGCTATAACGGTAATTTGCTAAACTATATGATGGTGCTGGCCGTACCACTGGTATGGATAACCATTACCGTTATTTCTTTTCAATATTTAAATCGCACGGTGCCAATATTCACTGACGATATCAGCTTTGTTATTGCAGGTATATTACCGTATCTGTTATTTCGTTATACCATTACCGCAACTATGCGCACCCGTTCATTCTTTACATCGTTGGCGGTTGTCTCGCAGGTTAAGAAAAGGCATGTAATTTTTGCTCTTGCCGCAGTCGAATTTGTTAATGCGGTTATCATTTATATTATTGTTTCATTGATTAACTTTCTTATATTTTCTCGTTGGGAAGCCCAGAAACCGATCCTGATTTTTGAAGGGATGGTTATCGCATGGCTTCTGGGGTTATCGCTTGGTTACTTTTGTGATGCCCTGTCTGAACGGTTCCCGCTGGTCTACAAAGCCGTTCCTGTGGTGCTAAGACCTATGTTTTTGATTTCGGCTGTCTTTTATACGGCGAATGAATTGCCCTATTCATTATTAAGCATATTCAGCTGGAACCCTCTACTTCATGCTAATGAGATAGTCAGAGAAGGAATGTTTGAGGGGTATCACTCCTTGTACCTTGAACCTCTTTACCCTCTGGCATTTTCCGCAACGTTATTCCTCGCGGGCATCATTTTTCACCTGATCTGTGACGCTGAAAATCAATGACTTTTGCTTCAGGAGAGACGCGTTCGTGTTCGGTTTATTAGGTTGTACACGCTATTTTGAGTCTGATAAGGGCCCGCGGGTGGTCCTTGATAAAACAGATTTTGTCATGGATTACCATGAGCACATCGGTATTCTGGCGGCCCCTGGTTCAGGCAAAACGACGCTAACTCGATTGCTGTGCGGCATAGATGCTCCTGATGAAGGGGATTTTATTGGGTTACGGGGCGATGCGCTCCCGCTGGGGGCAAATGCTTTTGTTCTGCCAGGGTTAACCGGCGAAGAAAATGCGCGCATGATGGCAAGTCTTTATGGCCTGGATGGCGATGAGTTTTCACATTTCTGCTATCAATTGACCCAGCTTGAACAGCGTTATACCGACAGGGTGAGTGAATATTCTGTCACGATGAAAGCGCATCTGGCATTTGCCATTAATTTACTGCTTCCCTGCCGCCTTTATATTGCCGATGACAAGCTGTACACCGGGGATAATGCCTCACAGTTGCGTATGCAGGCGGCGCTAGCGCTTGAGCTGCAACAGAAAGGATTGATTGTACTAACGCGCAACCCTCGGCTTATTAAAGAACACTGTCATGCGTTTGGCGTTTTGCTACATGGAAAAATTACGATGTGTGAAGATTTAGCACAGGCATCTGCGCTTTTTGAACAAAATCAGTCAAATCAGGCGACGATTCAAGCTGATGATTATTCCTTTGATATATAGATAGAAAATATACGGATAGCGTGTGGAAAATTCAGAACGTATTAAAAAATGGAAAGAGGAAAGGGCGAAGGTAGCAGAAGAAAGCCGGGCCTCGCGACTGCAACAAAAAGAGGATGAACGCGCCCTTAGCCAGACGGAAAAAAAGGCAGATTCGAAAAGTCATCATCGCCCAGACGCCGGATGGTCCGCGACGGATGCTGATTCTGTCCGTAGAGCGTCATTGGTTATTAAAGAGCGACGTGTTCAGCAAGCCAAACAATCGCTACGTCGGCTCTTTCTTTATATTGCTTTGCCGCTGCTGGTTATTATGCTTATGTCGTGGCTATTAACCTCGCGTTTTTATAGCGCGGATGCCACCTTTATTGTGCAAACGGATGCCAGCCAGGATAATTTTTCTGGAACAGCTTTCTTTGGCGCAGGCAATGAGATGTCGGAAAGCTTTCAGGTTCGCGAGTTTATACTTTCGAAAGAAATGATGGAGCGGATGGAAAAAGAGCTTGGCTTTTTATCTTATTTCGCGCAAGACGATATCGCATTATTTTCCCGCTACCATGCACCTCTGGGTATTAATAATGATCCTTACCGTTACTATTTATCGAAAGTCTCGGTTGCTGTCGATATTCAACAGGGCATGCTGCGTTTAAACGTGAAGGCGCGGAGTGCGAAACAGGCTGAATTTTTTGCCCAGCGTATTCTGGCTTTTGCTGAACAGCACGTTAATACCGTTTCAGCGCGGATGCAGCAGGAACGGATTTTATGGCTGGAAAACGATGTTAAATCGGCCCAGGAAAATCTGGGGGCAGTTCGGCTAGAATTGCTAAAAATACAGCATATACAAAAAGATATTGAACCGCAGGAAACCGTGACCGCGATTTATCAATTAATTGCTGGCTTTGAAACGCAGTTGGCGGAAGCGAAAGCAGAGTACGCGCAATTAATGGCTAATGGTTTGGATCAGAACCCCCTTATTCCTCGCCTGTCGGCCAAAATCAAGGTACTGGAAAAGCAGATCGGCGAACAGCGTAACCGCCTGTCAAATAAGTTAGGGTCGCAAGGCTCTTCAGAAAGCCTGTCCTTGTTTGAAGATCTTCGCCTGCAGAACGAGATCGCCAAAACACGCTGGGAATCTGCCTTACAGACCTTACAGCAAGGGAAGCTTCAAGCTTTACGTGAGAGACGGTATTTGCTGATTATTTCTCAACCGATGACGGTGTCTGACACCACTCGCTATGCCGATGGAACAAAGTGGTTACTGTTCTTCGTGTTGCTGGGCATCGCGTACCTGGTGACTTCTCTCCTGATAACCATCAGGCGGATGCGTGAATAAGGCAGAGTAAGGAAATACGATGAACTTGCACTCTACATGTGAAAAAATATCGCCAACCACCCTGCTCAAACGAGAGGATTGGGAGGGGCTATGCCACTATTTCGGTCAGCATCCCGAAAAAGTGCGAGATAGTGCTGGAAATGAGCAAAACATTATTCTCTTCGCTATCGCGTGTTTGCGTAGAGATGAAACAGATGTCGGGCTAACTTTGTTGTCTGACCGTGTTCTGACTGCAAAGAATGGCCGTGATTTATTGCGACGCTGGGTTATTTCGCCGCTGGCATCACATCGTCGGGATGCTGTACTACAGGTGGTTAATAAACTGCTGGCGGTGAATGTGTGCCAGTCGGAGGATGTCCTGCTGGTCGCAAGCGTGCTGCTTAAGAGTAAACAATATGCGACTGTTGCTGACTTAGCCGAGCGGGCATGGCTCGCTTTTTCGGGCAATAGCAAAATTTTTGCCCTCCATTTGCGCAGCCTGGCGCTGGTGGATAAAGAGTCACAGGCAATCTCATTGGCCAGAACACAGGCGCAGGAATTTCCCCCGCGGGGAGATATGATTGCAACCTGTCTCAGTTTCTTAAATAAAAGCCGCCGACAAGAAGATCATGACCTGGCTCGTGCATTGCTCCCTTTCTTCGCGTTAGAAAGTCAGGAGTCGGCGGGGCTGGCGGTTGATACGCTGTGCGCTGCCCGTAAATACCAGGAAGCCATTCAGACTGGGGAGTCCGCAATAGCCCGTGGGTTGGATGGTGCAACGCTGCGTCGTAGTCTGGGACTTGCCTACTATCAATTCGGTCGTGGCCGGGAAGCGAAGCTTCAGGCCGCTGAGCATTGGTCTCACGCCCTGCATTTTAATCCTGATAATTTACGTATCGTGACCCTGTATACCGATGCCTTAATCAGAACGGGTCAGAATGAGAAAGCCATTCCGATACTGCAGCAGTCGCTCGCGACTCATCCTGACCTTCCTTATGTCAGAGCGATGTATGCCCGAGCACTGCGTCAGGTTGGGCAATACGCTGCTGCCAGCGATGAGTTTGTACAACTTGCAAAGGAAAAAGGGGCAACGAGTAAATGGAACCGTTATGCCGCAGCGGCGTTGTTACAGGCGGGGAAAACAAGCAAAGCGGAAGACGTCTTTGAGCACTATATTCAGGCCAGAGCGAGCCATCTGCCTCAGTCATTCGAAGAGGGGCTGCTGGCGCTTGATGGGCAAATATCTGCCGTTAACCTACCACCTGAGCGCCTTGACTGGGCATGGGAAATTGCTGGCAGGCAGTCCGGTATCGAGCGCCATGAATGGGAACGCCGGGCGAAGTGGGGATATCTTGCAGATAATTATCTCCTCGACTGGCTTGAATGCCGTGGAGAGCAGGCCGACGAACCGATGTACCGATTGGCCGATATATCGCATGTCGAGCAATTTTTCCAACGACTGCAGCTTGATCAACGTGGTTGCATTGTTGTATCGGCTCATCTGGGCGCAATGTATGCCGGGCCGATGATCCTGTCCTTGCTGGAAATGAACAGCAAGTGGGTGGCTTCCACACCTGGCGTGCTCAAAGGGGGCTACGGTGAGCGGTTGATTTCGGTTAGCGATAAAAGCGAAGCGGACGTAGTCAGGGCCTGCATACAGACTTTACATAGTGGGCAGTCGCTTGTTGTGGCGATAGACGGCGCGCTGAATTTGAGCGCGCCGACTATCGACTTTTTTGGCCAGCAGATTACCTACTCCACCTTTTGCTCTCGTCTTGCCTGGAAGATGCACTTACCCACCGTATTTGGTGTTCCGGTGTGGCGAGATGGGCGCATCCATTTTGTTTTGGAGAAAATGGTCGATCCGCAGAGGTTCGAAAGCCAGTCTTCTTTCATTACACGCTGGAAAGACAATTACCTGAATTGTGTGACCGAAATCCTGAAAAGCGGTCCGGAAAATCTGAGACTTTCGGGGGGGATTTGGCGAAACATCACGCGCAAGGATGAATCATCTTTGGGCTGAAAAGACGTTTGCCCTGCAATGCCTTTGGCGCACCAGGCGATGCAGCCGCCAAGTAAAACTAAGTTATTCTATTTAGAAAGCATCCGTTCATTAACGTTCGGGTGCTTTTTCGTTCTAACGATATGAAAAATGGAGAATTATATAATAATTACGTTATACCTGATTGTAGTTCTGTTTGTCGGAGGGTTACCAGAAGACAGTATCCTGAAGTCCTCCCTCAGATAGGTTAAATAGGGCATCGAAATCCGCTTTTACGTCAAGCGTTCTTTTCCCTATGCAAATCTCTACAGCGATATCAGATCATGACGCTTTAGTTATTGAAGCGCGGGGGGTAATAGTGTGCCGTTATTGCGTTATCTTGAGGGTCAGGGAAAGCAAAGCGCGCTAACGACAAATCAGGTTGCCGACTGGCGGCAAGTTTCCATCTGAGTTGATCACAACGACATCGCCACTATTGAAATCTGGCAGCGCTATCGTGGGCAGATGCTCGCTACAATCAACAAGCTCTTACTGAAGCGAATAAATGGTTGCAGGCACATCCGGGTGCTGACGCCAATGCGCAACTTGCCTATGTATATCACTCTCAGGGGAAAAACTGGGACGCGCTGTTAGTTGCTAGCCAGGCGGAGGGAGTACCTACGGCAGACCCAGTGAAGCGCTGATTGCTGAGGTAGCTCAGGATGTAGTGCATACCTCTGCCTACCTCTGCAGCCCCTGGCATCGTCATAAGAGATCACTCATTCTCCTCTCACGCGATAATGCTCCTTAGGTTCACACCAGTATGCCTGCCCCTCTCCCCATGTCACATACTTCCAGGCGTCCCTGAGGATTTCAAAGACATTCCAGACCTCACGATGCTTCTTTTACCTGTAACAGTGATGACGATGAGCCGCAGCCATTAACACTCCGCATGCTGACTGAGTCTGCAAAAGCGGGTAAATGGCTTTATGAATGAGCCTTATTGATGGATGCCGTTTATCCGACCTACCGCTTCGCGAATAAAAAAGCCGCCGATCGGTTAATCAGCGGCTTTTCCCTTACCTGCAACTACGTCAGAAGTTATATTTCACGCCCAGCATACCGCGGGTATCGCTGTAGCCTTTGTCGCCGATCTGTTGGGCCACGTTGCTCCACACGTTGAGGCGCGGAGTGATTTGCCCTTCTACACCGACTTTCAGCTCGCCGATGTTCTTCGTGCCGCGCATATCGTTGTTCACATCATCCATCTTCACGCGAGTCGTCTGCGTGTTGTGGATCCAGTTGGCTTCGACAAACGGCTGGAACTCGCGAGATTTACCGTCGTCTATGGCGTTGTGACCGTTGATAAAGGCTTTCACGCCCAGGCGGGTCATCAGGTTGCCATCGGTGTCATCCTTCACGCGGGTACCGTTCACTTCGCGATGACTGTCGGCCTGCACGTCCATCCACACCACTTGCGCTTTCGGTTGCAGCCAGTAACTGTTGCGCTCGTTTTCACCCAGTTTGAAGCTATAACCCGCTTCAACAGAAGCAGTTACCCCGCTGGATTTGTATTTCTCTGTCGCCTGCTCCTGGCCCATCACTTTGTTATCAAACCAGTTGTACAGCATCCAGGTGTCTACGTAAGTGCCGGTCTTGTCTGCGTCATTGGCATACCAGGTGCCGTACAGCCCTACGCTGTAACCGGTGACCTGACCACGTGAATGGTAGCCAGTCAGGCTGGACTGCGTGCGGTTCTGGCTGTTGGCGTAACCTGCCATTGCGCCGATGTGCCAACGGTCAAGGCCGTCTCTACTCCACTGCGCCAAATCACCGCCTAACTGCAGCACATAGCTGTTGCTTTGGGTTTTCAACTGCCCGCTACCGTCTTTAAAGCGGGTATGCGCCCCGACGTTACGCATCCACATACTGGTGACTTTTTTCTCGCCCGTCAGCATGTCGATGTACTGCGTCTCTCCCAGACGATCGTGCAGTCGGGTCATAAACAGCGTGTTTGCGGCGTAGTTATTCGCCAGATAACTACCCGCTTCCGGACGATACTGCTGCTCGGTGACCGGAGGTGCGACAGGTATTTCCGGTTCAGGGATTATCGGGTCAACAGGATCTACCGGGTCTGGATCGACAGGACCGGGGTCAATAGGATCAACCGGATCCGGGTCGATGGGATCTACCGGGTCCGGGTCTTCCGGATCCGGCGGAGCTGGAATAAAGCTGGTCAGATACCAGTTGCTGCCCTTTTGCACCAGGTTATAGTCGTACGCACCGGCAACAATACGACCCGCTTTCTCAAAAGTACCGTCAGAATTACCGGCCACTTCGATAATCTCAATACCTTCAACAGTCTGCGCCCCGGTTCCGCCAATGTTGTTCACCGCCACAAACGCGTTACCCGTGGTGTTGCCGAGCACTTTCAGCTTGTCGGTTTCGGAGGCATCGTCATTCAGGACGGTATTGAAAACCAGTTTGCCGCCGTTGCCGATGAAATCTTCATTAATGGTAAGCGTCTGCCACGGTTCGCCGTCAGCATGCCCAAAGTTCACCACTGACCCGCCGTTCAGCGTCAGGTCGGTGAGCGTTGAGCTGTTGGTCATATTCCAGCTCGCATCGCTCATTTGCAGCGAGATAACCCCCGTTCCTGCCGTGACGCTGGTGATGTATGACGCCCCACTCCACAGCGAGTTGTCAGTCATGTTGAGCGTAATGGTACTGTTTTGCTGCGGCAGGCTGCTGGTTGCAGCAGTCGCGCCAGCGGCATGAAGATCGCCGTCGATAAGGAAGCGCCCGCCAGCGGAGCCATTTACGGAGCCGCCCGTTTCGGTGCTGATGGCATAACTTTCATTGCTGTGATTGCCCGCCATGGTAATGGCAGCACCGCCAGCCAGATTTATTGCCCCGCGTGAAGTCGCATACAGGCCGCGTGGCGCTTTGCTGTATGACGCTGCTTTCGCCGAATTGTTTACGTTGATCGTCGCGTTTTCACCGAGATTCACCGTCGCATTGGTGGAATAGACCGCATGGGCGCTGGCGCCGCTCACCGAAATGGTAGCGTTATTGCCCAGTTCGGTTTTGGACGATGTAGCGGCGTAGACCCCTATTGAGGAAGTGCCCGATGTCTCAATAGTGGCATCATTACCAAGGCGGATCGAGGACCCACTCTGCCCGGTGCGAAGACCTTCTGAACTGTCACCTATCGTCACAATGTGTGCCCGGTCACCGACGACAATCGTATTTTTGGCCTGCGTGGCATCTTTCATTGCGTTTGCAGTGATACCACGCCCCTGATTACCGGTGGTTTGAATATACAGATCGTCGCCAACATAAATGTTGGCTGAACCTTTCCAACCCTGGCTATAGGAGTTGTAACCGGCGTTAATACCGTCACCATCCTGACCGTCCACATAAATGCTGGTGCGATCTCCGGTGATGATAAAGACCGGGTTATCCGGTGAATTGACCCCGTGTGTGCGGATACCATCAACATCCTTACCATTATTAGCGGCATTCTTCGACTGTGTGCGGATCGTCAGGTCATCACCGAAAATAACGCCCGGGCTACCCGTCGCGCTGTTCTGAATAACGGTAATGGTGTGTTCGAAGGCTTCTGCTCCTGGCCCATTCAGCGTTAATCCATGGCCAAAAACAGGAATGGTGCCGGCACTCCATTGATAAACATAATTCGGCGTAGCGCTGGTTTTAGCGAAATTGGCATTCGCCTGTGCAGGAAATAAAGCCTGCAACTCCGGAGAAAGGCTGCTCACCAGTCCACTGGAAGGCAGACTGTCAATATCAATCCAGGCCGCGTGGGTTGAAAATACCATTGACGTTAACGCGGTCGATACCGCGATAGCAATGCGTGAATAATGCTTAGGTTTTTTCATAATAGCCTCCTGCTTTCGGGCGTAGGGCGTCCACCACATCGCGATGATGTGGAAATAATAAAAATGAGAATCAGCTATAAAATGTTAGAGAGTATTTTATGAATACTCAGACCTAACTTATCTTCAAGTCGAAGTTTGTAGACATATATTCTCTTAACATCAATATTATCTATTCTGGTGATTTGCTGAATACTTATCCCTGAAATAAATCGCTTGAGTAATATCATTTCCGTATAATTTAATGAACGCCCACGTTTGCTGTTGGCGAGATGCCCCCGGAATAAGCGACGTATTTTCTGATGTTGAACTTCATCACTATCATTGGAATAAATAATCCCTTGAATTTTATTGCTTTTCGATAACCAGTAATTGGCTAACGGTGCCAGGATCCGGTCCGCTATCAATACGATATGCATACCACTCTGCGTCAGGCGATCCACCCATTGCGGGTCGGTGAACAAGCGCAAGTTCGGGAATGAAAAATCGATAAAAATAAATCCATGGGATAAATGGTTATGATTATTAAGTAAAAGTTTTTCAATAATACCTTTTTTCAAATAATCATTACCCTCTGGCCAGACAGCAAAAGCGGCTCGGTGGCAATACTGTGCACGTACGGCAGCATCCGGAAATAATTCACAGGATAATTCACAGCTTATGCAACGAACACTCTGTAGCGGCTTTCTCTTCATCAACTATGCCCCTGTTATTTTCCATAAATATTTCATCGGTAAATAAATGTGTCAATCCGACACGTGGTGAAATCCGTTTCTGCTAATAACAGTCGAGTGGTGAACTTGTTATAAAATCCTATATAAAAACAATCTCCACCTGTAAATGTCGTTATGTTGATAAGTATTACGAAGCTTTCTCTCAGACTAACAGCCAATATATTAGGAGTTTTATACACAAATCCAGACATCACGATAGACGTAAATACAGCACTATTTGCTAAAACAAAACCTTACAAAATGATTTTAGTAAATCTCAAGATTCCTAAAAACCAGAAACCTTTGTGATGTTATGGGATAAATATAATAACTAATCAGATAAACCTGTAATTAATTCTCATTATTTAACCTTAGTTAATTACCACCTAAGATATCATCAACATAACTCATTGTATTAAAAGGATTTAATAGTTGCACACAAAATTCTTATCTTTGATCAAGTACAAAGGTAGAGGCGTCTTATCCATTTCGATGTAATATTAAATGGGTATGTTAATGCAACATATGAGACATTTTCGTTACTAAGGGGCGGGCATTGTACCTTATCAACCAGTTGGTCGAATTTAATCCTGATAACAAAAGCCTGGTCAATCGACAGACAGGACGAACAATTCAACTGCAACTCCCTGCCTCGCTCTGTTTTCTCTATTTAATTACTCACGCAAGTGACATTGTTTCTCAGAACACGCTGCTCAAAGTAGGTTGGGGAGAAAGAAACAATGTGACCACAACCAATACTTTTTACCAGGCAATTTTGACGTTGCGCAATGCACTGGCGGATGTCGGATTGCCCCGTGATACCGTCAAAACTATTTCCCGGCGTGGACTCAGATTAAATGAGAATACGCATGTGGAGACGATCACACATTCCCAAATCGAGCCCCCCCTTAGCACCATTTATTAAGGAAAACAAGGTTCCAGAGGTAATACCCTCTCCACCGCAAGTAGCAACGTCGACTCCCTGGTGGAACATTTTCTTAACCACCGGAGTGATTATTACTACTCTGATTATCTGGCTGGTGTGGTATCAGACTCGCCCTGTCATGCCGTTTAGTAAATTCGTGTCGGTTTCTATGCAAATTCCCTCACAGGAAAACTGTAAAATTTATTACTCACCGAATGAACACAATCTGGAAAGCTATTTCAGCCTGATGCAATCGCATCCCGATCTTTGTGAAGATAATAAACATGTATTTCTTTCAGGTTACCGTAAGGCACAAAGGATGGTGGCCTTTGTATGCGATAAGGATGCGCGGATAGATGTTCACGCGTTTTGTTCTACTCATTATTACTGGATGCGCGGGAAATGAACAAAATACACAATCTTATCTTGCTGGCGATCGGGGTGGTATTGATGCTGGGTTCAGGAGCCTGGTTATGGTATTCACGCTACGCCGACAGACCGTTGAACTGCGTCGGTAACGTGGAGTGGAACATTGGCAGCAACCGCTTTACCGGCACGGTGTCGTACCGACTGTACGACCATCAGGGACTGGCAACCTTAACCGGAAAACTGTACGGACGTCACGTCACAGGTATTAGCAGAAACATCTATTTTACCTATACCCAGCACCACGACGCGCGCGTGCTGCAGTCGACGCAACTGGTAAAAACCTTCTCGGACTCTGCCGATAAAGACGATATCAACGAGACTTTGCCCAGTTTTTATCGCGAAACCGGACAGCGCCTGAGTCTGGTCATGGAGGAGTATAAAGGGGCGTGGATAGTAGCGACTTCCACTGTTCCTTCGCTGTACTGCCGCAAAAGGTAATGTCATATCCAGATACAAAAAGCGCCCCCTCTCGTTGGAATTCATATATTCCATCATCAACTTACGCGACATGGGTCACTGAATCCTCTAATAACCCATTGCTATTCTTCATCCCGAATCAGGAAACATCCTGAATATCACGATATCTATTGCGTAATAATTAAGCGAAATGGGCGTTTTATTTTGCCCAGAAGACTTCAATCTACGGATGGATATTTAGAGAAGGCGTGGGCAGGGGCGTTTATCTCTCTCGCGAGCAATGTCTGAGGGTTCAGACGTTATCGCATTTCAGGAAACGGTATGTTTCCGGTGTATTTTTGGCGTACATATGAGGGATACGTAATGTTTACTTTTAAAAAGTGCCTGATTGCACTTTCTATAAATTTAGCCGTTGTTTCATCAGGTTTTGCTTGTACGACCCTGCTGGTCGGTAATGAAGCATCAGCGGACGGCTCCATGCTGGTAGCACGTAGCGCTGACAGCGATGCCCTGAAAGCGCAGCATTTTGTCATTCACCCGGCAAAACAGAATCAGACCGGGGTATACAGCACCAAAGCACATAACGGCGCGAATGACTTTACCTGGCCGCTACCCAAAAACTCGCTGCGTTATACCACTGTTCCAAACTGGAAAACCCAGTTGCACGGCGCGACCGGATTTAACGAACTGGGCGTCGGTGTGAGCGGTACAGAATCTATTTTTGCCTCACCAAAAGCGCTGGCCGCCGACCCGTATGTTGAGGATAAGGGGATCACCGAAGACGATATCCCGGATATTCTGCTGTCGCAAAGTAAAACCGCGCGTGAAGCCGTGGCGCTGCTGGGCCATATCGTTGAGACCGTCGGTGCGGGTGAAGGCTTTGGCGTTGCCGTCGTCGATGATAACGAGATCTGGTACCTCGAAACCGGCAGCGGCCACCAGTGGATGGCACAACGCCTGCCGAATAACCAGTATTTTGCCACCGGCAATCAGGGCCGTTTACAGGATTACGATCCGAAAAACCCTGACATGATGGCGTCAAAAAACCTGATTCAATTTGCGACCGAAAAAGGTCTGTACGAACCGGCAAAAGACGGTAAATTCAACTTCTCCAAAGCCTATACCCGTGATGACGAACGTGACCGCACGTATAACGACCCTCGCGTATGGACCATCCAGAAAGAGTTCAATCCTTCCGTAAACCAGGATATGGCCAAAGGACGTGAATTCCCGGTCTTCATGACGCCAGAGAAGAAAATGACGCTGGACGATGTGAAGGCCGTACTGCGTAACCATTACGAAGGCACCAGCCATGATCCATACACCAACGGTCTGAACGGTAAAGAGCCATGGCGTCCGATCAGCGTCTTCCGCACCTATGAGGCGCACGTTATGCAGGTTCGCCCGTGGTTGCCAAAAGAAATTGGTGAAACGACCTATATTGGTCTGGGTATGGCCGACCTCACCGCCTTTGTTCCGTACTACAGCGGCCTGAAAGCGTATCCGGCTAATTACACGATGGGTAGCGATAAAGCGGACGATCAATCCATTTACTGGAAATACCGTAAATTACAGACGCTGACCATGACCGATTATCCGAAGCTCGCGCCAATCGTCAAAAAGGCCTACAAAGCGTGGGAAGACAAAGTAGCGAAGGAGCAAAAAGAGGTCGAAGCAGAGTATCTGAAGATGGCGAAAACCGATAAACCTGCCGCCGATAAGATGCTGAATGACTTCAACCTTCGCATCATGGCTGACGCCGAGAAGCTGACGGAAGATCTGACTAATCAGCTGTTTACCATCCGCACTAAAGACATTCAGTCTGATATTTTCTTTGCCAACGCAGCGAAAAAAGACTGAGTAACGACACGATAATATCCTGGCACAAAGTCAACATCAGAACTTTGTGCCAGCAGTATACTTACATTTCTTTCCAGGGTAGTTGATCAAGAACCGGGCTTCTAAGATGCGAGTTGGCCCAGCAGGCGGCCTGTGTTCGGTTATTCACAGAGATTTTTTTAAAAATATTATAAATATGCGTTCTCACTGTATTTTCACTGATAAAAAATGCGTTAGCAATTTCAACATTTGATGCCCCTTTCGACAACTCAGTCAGAATTTCATATTCTCTTTCGGTTAAACCTCCGTTGTCACTATCGGATGGCGTGAGGTTTATATTTTTTTGCGGCGGTGACAGTGAGCGTGGTGGACGAGAGGTTTTACGCCCCTCTTTAAGAAGCGTTAATAAATGTTCAATAGAGCAATTATTTGGTACGATTGACTCAAAATTTGGCCATAGCATGTTCTCATAGAGCGGGAGCGAACGCAGGCAATTAATAATATAAACACGCAAACCACATGCGCTTTCATTAAGTAATTTTGACCAGATATTTTTTAATTTACGACTAGATGCCTGAATATCATAGAGGATGATACTTTCCTCAGCGATAAAAGACATATCCGGTCTGCTAATGTTAACAAAATCAACCAGTATATCGCTTTGCTTATTGAGATAATCCAGCAACAGCTGCGTCTGTATTGATTGGTTACTAATCAGTATTATCTTACTGTCCATGTTAAGCATATGTGGCCTTCATTCAAATGAGGATTGACAATATTCCCTATTGTTATTGCATGGAAAACCAATAACAAGTCATTACTTAAGATTAAAGATAATCTGATTGAATTATGGAAATTTAGCTAATTGTGCAATACGATCATTCGCTTTTTCCGAATACAAAGTTCGATTTTTGTTTGCGACTTTTTGAAAATTTCAAAAGTGACAACTTAACATATTGTATTTTATATGTTTTAACATCACCCGTTGAGTTAAGAAGTATCTTAACCTCAATCATCTTACAGATGATAACAATTCATTAAGGCTCATATTTAACGATCATTGTTAATATCATAGGATGAGTGAAATACGTCCAATCTACGATGTACAACAATAATTTATCTAACATAATTGATAGCGGGCGACAGCCTTATAGGGCGCAAGACAAAATGTGCCCGGACAATGTTACTGATAATAGGGACGATCTATCTCTCAATGAGGAACGCATTATGAGTAAACTATCAATTATTACTTTAATTAGCTGTGCCATCGTAATTCCTTCCGCCATGGCAGATTTCGGACATGGCCCTAACCCGGGTCCAAAAGGGAAAGTTAACTTCACCGGTCACGTTTATGCCAATTCGTGCATAATTGAAACCGGAGATCAAGATAAACAGGTAAAATTAAACCCGGTTCTCAATACATTAGTTAACAAATCTCATGCAACACAACTCCAATCATTCAGTATTAGAGTGAAAAATTGTTATATTAATGAAAACGCAACTCCAAAGTTATCCTGGAATGGTAATTCCCATTTAACTAAAGAGGGATATCTCAAAAATATGACAAGTAGTGGAGACAAAAATGTAGCGCTAGTTATCACGGATAATAAACAAAACAGTATTGATCTGAATAAAAACAGCAACCGATTTGGTCCTGAGAAAGGTTATCTCCGACATGAAAATGGTAGCCAAATTTTAACTTATAAATTCAATGTAGGTTACATTATATCGAAAGATAATAATTCATCATACGTTAAGCCGGGTCCTGTAAGCGCCCAGGCAAACTATAGCATTACTTATCTCTAAATACACAATGCTATAGCCTTCTGCGCTATAGCATTTATTTTAATAGAGGTCTCATGAAAATCTTTATTTATTTATTAGCTCTATTTTCGCTCTCGACTGCGCACGCAAACAATATCATTGTTAATGGTACCCGATTTATTTACGCTGAGGATTCTGCGGAAATAACGATACAAATGACCAATACAGGAAAATCCCCTTCGCTGGCCCAGATATGGTTAGATGAAGGAGACCCAGAAAAATTACCAGAAGAAATTACCACTCCATTTATTATTTCCCCGCCCATTGCTCGCATTGACGCAGGTAATGGGCAATCACTCAGAATAAAAAAAGTCGCTGATAAACATATTGTCGCTACTGACAGAGAGTCAGTGTGGTGGCTAAACATACTGGACATTCCTGCCGTAGATAAGAATAACATCACGGAAAATTCAGCCATGCTCAATTTGGCTATTCGCTCGCGCTTCAAATTTTTCTGGCGACCCAGTGGGTTAGGTGACCGTCAGAATGCGGAAAGCAAGGTACAAATTCTGGCAAACCAACGAGACATAACACTGGTAAACCCTACCCCGTTCTTCATCACTGTTGCAGATGTTGTGACGTCATCAGGCCATGGACTCATAAACGAGGGTGTCATGATCGCCCCGAAAAGCAAAACCACTCTCAGTGCAAAACAACAAATTAGCCGGGGCGAGTCTGTTGTTTTACAAGCAATTACTGATTACGGCGGAATTGTGGAACACAAAACAACCGTTAATTAATAAAAAGGGATAAAAGGAATTAACAATGGGTTTATGTAAAAGGATCCTCACCATACCCTGTTTCGTTATTTTTCATGGTTCATTATTTTCAGTTGGACTTCACGCAGAAGACAGGTCTCGCTACGAGTTTGATAATGCCATCTTGATGGGCAATGCTTCGCTTAACGATTTACAATCATTCAATGCCGCTGGTTTATTACCAGGAACATATATTGTAGATATTTATATTAATGATAGTTGGCGCGGACGTCGTGAGCTCTCATTCAAAAAAGATAATCACGGAGAGTTAGTCAGTTGTTACTCTGAAGCCTTCCTCACAGGTATGGGTATTAACCCAGGGAAAATGAATCAAACGCTGGCACACCAACCAAAGGAGTGCCAACGTCTGGCTGATTGGGATACCAGCGGTAAAACAACTGAGAAGCTCAATACCAGCCAACTTGAACTGCACATCACCGTCCCCCAGGCCTATCTCGACAATATAGAAACTAATTATATCCAACCTGAATTATGGCAACCGGGAGTTCCGGCGATTAATTTCGGCTACAACGCAGATTATTACAGTACTCAGCAACGCGGTAGCAATCGCTCAAGTACGGACAGCGCCTGGCTGGGAATGGATATCCGCAGCTCCGCTGGCGGGTGGCTAATTGAACATTTTGGTAGCCAAAATTGGGACAGCAAAATGGGCAGCCATTACACGAATAATCGTACAACGCTAAAGCGGCCAATCACTAGTTGGAAATCCATGTTCAGCGCTGGCAAGTTCTATACTGACAGCCAGATGTTCGACAGTATTGCTATTCTTGGGATGGGGTTGGCTTCTGAGGATTTAATGCGCCCGGACAGCACGCTAAATTGGGCGCCAATCATTCGTGGCGTAGCAGAGACCAACGCCCGCATCACCGTTACCCAGGATGGCCAAACTATTCATCAGTCTTCGGTTCCAGCTGGGCCATTCTCGATTGAATCAGTGTTGCCCGCGAATACTGGCGGCGAATTGCTGGTCACGATTCAGGAATCAGACGGACGTATCCGCCGTTTTACCGTTCCATACTCTTCAGTACCACAACTACTAAAACCCGGCGTTTCGCGCTATGGCATCACCCTTGGGACCGTCAATGAAGATAATTATGATAAAGATCCGTTTGCCGCACAGGCCTACTGGCAGTATGGCCTGAACAACTATTTAACGTTGTATACGGGGGCATCCGGATTCGAGCGCTATCAGTCAGCCCTCATCGGTAGCGGGCTCAATTCCCAGCTTGGCGCATTCGCCCTTGATGTCACCCAATCTCGCCTGAATCTTGAGGACGATCGCCAGCAAGGACAACAATATCGTCTGACATGGAATCGAACTCTCCCTTGGTCAGAAACCTCGCTCTGGCTGGAAGCTAAATACAGTTCACATCACTTTTACGGTCAACGCGATGCGCTGGATGCCCTGGATACACAAGCATCCGTCAACCAATACCTCTCATTACGCGAAAAGCAGTCGTTTAGCGCCAGTATTAATCAGCCGTTATCCGACACCTGGGGCTCATTCTATTTATCTGGCTCTCTTAAGAAATTCTGGGATCAACAGGATAACTATCGCCAGTATGCCGTGGGTTATACCAATGCCTGGGGCAACTTGACCTGGAGCATATCCGCCCAGCGTTTCTGGAATGAGGATCAACAGGGCTCCGTCACCAAAAACGACCAAATCATGCTCTCATTCAGCTATTTCCTGCCCCGGGATAACGCCGGTTTTACACAAATCTCCTCTGATAGCTACAGCAATAACGGCAAAGCGAGCAATACACGCCTCGGCTTCACGACGTCGTCTGATGAAGAAAATAATATCGTTTGGGGCGTAAATACTGGCTATGCCCGTGGTGGTGATGTGGAATGGGGGACAAACGGCATGATACGTACGCCTTATACCTCTCTGAGCGGAACGTGGAGCCAGAGCAACTCATGGCACCAGGTCAGCGGGGGAATGAGTGGAATGCTGGTTGGCCACTCGGGGGGAATAACGTTCTCTCCAGAGCGCTCAGATACCGTCGCATTAGTCCATGCGCCTGATGCGCATGGCGCGCATCTTGATGGTGTGCCTGGAACCCGCTTCGATAAAAATGGCTACGCTATTCTGCCCTGGCTTCGTCCATGGCGCGTAAACGACGTCACTATCGATCCAAAAGGTTCAACTGAAGGCCTGAATTTTACCAAAACCCAGGCCAAGATTGCGCCGTATGAAGGTAATGTCATTCCAGTCACTTTTGAAACGATACTAAGAAAACAGAATATTATTTATCCTCGTCTGCAGGGTCAGCAGAAAATGCCATTCGGCGCCATCATCCGCGACAAAGCTAATAATCATGTCGGCTACGTTGGGCAAGGTGGTGCGCTTTATATTGATGAAACTACCTCACCAGAAGTGTTCGTTTCACTGGAAACGGGGAAATGCACGATCGTGTTAAAAAATCAGGAGGCCACATGTCAATAATACGTGTCGTTCTAATTCTGGGGTGTGTAATGGGCATTCATCAGACAGCCAGTGCTGCATGTACCCTGAACACACAAAAGATTATCTTGTCACCGGAAATCGTTAACGATAAACAGTCAATCCAGTCCGGAGGGGTTATTCAGACGCGCACACTTTCCCTACAGAATATTCAGTCGTCAGGTTGTAATGACAGCCATCCTTTTTCTGCCCAGATTATTGGGGATCTGTCCGCAATGAAACAGCCCGGTATTATGCGTAGCAATGTGAGCGGTATTGGCATTAAAGTCACCCTGGAAACCTCAACCGGACGAAAGATCCAGTGGCCATCAGATTTTAAAGCGACGGCAGATGAGTTCAGAAACAGCAAAATTAATATTGAGCTAATCAAGCTGGATAATCAGCTTGCGGCCGGGCCTGCTGCGGGTGCGATCAACCTGCAAATCAGAAGTGCCACTCAATCGTTGCCCGTGGTGGATATTATTGTGCCGGCAAAATATATTACTATGCTCAACCGGTCATGCACGATCAAAGGTAACCGTACAATCAACGTAAAACTCCCCAGTGTAGCACTTGAGCAGTTTAGCGGCCCTGGCAGCACTGCAGGAAGAAAACCATTTACTATCGACCTTTTTTGTAAAAGTGATTTTACAACACCTTCTCAGATTATTCTAAGCTGGAGCGGCATAGAGAATAATCACAGCAGTAATAGTGGTGTACTACAGAATATCCACCCCAAAGGTGCGGTTGGCATAGGTATTCAGGTTTTGGATCAACAACAAAGAGTTATCAACTTAAAAAATACCACGTATATCCATTTAGCGCATCAGAATAATGGAAACCACTCTATCCCGTTTTATGCACAATATTATCAAACAACTAACAAAGTTAGTCCTGGAATTGTGCGCTCAGTCTTGTATTTCAATGCTGAATACCAATAATCGTTCCTAATTTAGGCGTACTGCGAAGTCTTTGCTCCACGTAAGTGGAGCTTTTTTACATTACATATCAATGGGAATGTAATGTTCACAGGTAATTGTTTTATTGTTAATATCTTCTTGATTATATTTAAATATTTCAATATCATAACCTGTTTTTCTTTTTAATTTACTCTCTGGCAGTATTTTCAAATAAATATATCTTGAATAGAATGGATAGTCCTTTTTCTTAAACCGGAATGAAAAACAGGCATAAACCCCCGAAGGACAGTCATAACGATTATAGATATTTGGCGAATGATGAGTTTTATTGCCAATGATACTCTTTACTTTCAATCGCATCATTGAGTTTGGATTGGAAGAGAAATCGGTTAATGCCCACACATTTTGTTTTGAACTGGTAAGTTGCTCAAATATCAAATTTAACCGATGCAGATGCGAATCACTGGCGGGTGGGATTGGTGTATCATAGTTATACTGAAATCCGTAAACGGTATCAGCAGGCAAGGTACGAAGTTGTAATTCGCTGACAACAACATCACAGCGCTGTACAAATGATAGTAATGGTGCGAGATCCCAACTGGAATTTTTCCGATATTCTGTGGGAGTATAACCTGTTAGTTTTTTAAATTCACGACAGAAAGATTGCTGGGAATCGAATCCTACCCGCACTGAAATATCAATAATATCCATATGGGTAAGACGTAACAAGTTTGCCGCTTTGGTTACGCGTCGCTTACGAATATACAGCCCCACGGGCATATTAATTCGTTGTTTTAAAACACTCTGAATATGCCTTCGACTATATCCAGAAAACCGTGAAATATCATCAATATCGATGCCCGAAACAAAATTATCTTCTATATAATACAACACATCATTTATAGTCTTTGACTTCAATGTCCCCTCTCCTACCCAATAACAATAAAAACCGTAATAACAAAAATCGTCAGTCCATTTAACAATTAGGTAAAGAAATAGTTATATAGTAGAGTGATTATTTCTTATATCGTAGCAACAGCATGTCGTCAAATCTATTTTGATAAATATACAATTCATTTAACCAATGACCGGGAATTTATTAACCAGCATATTATAAATTCCTCATTAATTAAAAGAATAATATTTATCGAGGTTACTATAATCAACAGTAATTATCATAAACTGATCGGAGTTCCGATCAGTTTAATGCTAAAAATAGAGAGTAGCTATTATTTATGCGTATAGATAAAAAAATAATACGCCTTCAGTTAGACACTTCCACGGGAAATGCTCAGCACCTCACACCGTGATTTCACTGCGTCGTGCAGCAAACGGACCGCCGTTGAAAGCTGCTGCCGATGCGGGCAAATCATATTCAGCGGGACTGTCTCTCCCTGATAATCCGGCATCAACAGTTGTAATCGACCGTCACGAACATCCTCGCTGACATCCAGCCACGACTTGTACGCCACGCCCTCGCCGGCAATCGCCAGGCGCCGGATCACTTCCGCATCATCGCTCATAATGGTGCCGTTAACCTGCACGATGCTGACCTCACCGTTTCGCGTAAACGTCCAACGATCGTGCAGGCGTCCACGTAATACGAAGGTCATGGCGTTAAGCTGCGCCAAGTCCCCCGGACTTTGCGGAGCACCGTTTTGCGTCACCCATTCCGGTGAGGCCACCAGCACGCGTCGGTTTCCAGGTGCAACAGGCAGTGCAACGTAAGACGCGTCCTCGTTGTTGCCATAGCGAAACGCAACATCGACGGGATCTTTAAAGACATCCGTCACCTGGTCGGAGAAAAATATCCGTAGTCGCAGCGCCGGATAGCGGCGTCGAAACGACTGAAACACTGGCAGCAGCAGGTTACGCCCGAGATCGGAAGGTACGGCAATTTGCAGCGTGCCCGAAACTTCATCTTCCGGGGTCTGTATTTTTTGCAGTCCGGCATGCATCACGTCCAGAATCTGGCGGGCATAGGGTAGCCAGACCTCGCCTTCCGGCGTGAGGCGCAGGCTGCGCGTGGAGCGGGCGAACAAACGGATAGCCAACGTCGACTCCAGGCGCTTGATGGCAGAGCTAACCTGAGCAGGCTGAACGCCGACTTCGCGCGCGGCATCGCTAAAACTATTCAGCGCCGCGGCGCGGACAAACAACGTGAGATCTTCAAGCCGGAACATTTTCACTCCCCGAGTATAAGTCCTGTCGCCGTGGAGCTATTTTTCCCGTTCTGCTGCCGCTTTACCATCGAATTATTCAACAGAGATAAGGTTTCTGAACCGGAGAGATTATGAAAGCCATCGCTATTACCCGCGCCGCGACCGACGGCAATAACATTGAATTTTTACAAGAGATTGACCTGCCCGTGCCGGTTGCCGCCGGGCACGATCTGCTGGTTGAAGTGAAGGCCATTTCCGTCAACCCCGTTGATACCAAGGTTCGCGAAGGTTTTAACGCTGATATCCCGCGCGTTCTGGGCTGGGATGCCGTGGGCGTGGTGAAATCCGTCGGTGAAGCAGTCACCCTGTTCTCACCGGGCGATGAAGTCTGGTACGCCGGTGCGCTGGGGCGTGCTGGCAGTAACAGTGAATTTCAGTTGGTTGATGAACGTATTACCGCGCTGAAACCGCAATCACTGGATAACGCTTCTGCGGCGGCGCTGCCGCTGACTGCGATCACCGCCTGGGAAATGCTGTTTGACCGTCTGGGGGTTGAGGAAAACGGCAATGAAAATGATGTGTTACTGATCGTTGGCGCAGCTGGCGGCGTCGGTTCTATCCTGACGCAACTGGCCAGTAAGCTGACCAGAATGACCGTCATCGGCACTGCATCACGTCCGCAAAGCCAGAAATGGGTACGTGATGCAGGCGCTCATCATGTCATTGACCACAGCAAGCCGCTGACGGATGAGCTGTTACGGATAGGGGTTAAGGAAGTGACGCACGTTGCCAGCCTGAACAATACCGAGCAGCATTATCAACAAATTATTGCCGCACTGGCACCACAGGGCAAACTGGCGCTGATTGACGACCCTGAATTCCTCGATGCCCGTCCGCTGAAGGCTAAAAGTATTTCGCTGCACTGGGAATTTATGTTTACCCGTTCGATGTTTACCACTCACGATATCATCGCGCAGCACCAGCTATTAACCCGTGTGGCGCAATTGATCGACGACAACACCCTCCGCACTACGCTGGGCGAGCATTTTGGCGCTATCAACGCGGCGAACCTGCAAAAAGCCCATGCGCAAATTGAAACTGGTCGTTCGGTCGGCAAGATTGTGCTGGAGGGGTTTTAACATGTCTGATTCAGAAGTGATTTCAATTATTGCGGTCTTGAAAGCCAAACCAGGGAAGATCGACGCACTGAAACAAGCGCTGCAGAACCTGCTGTTACCCACTCGCCGGGAGCCGGGCAATATTGAATATGCTCTGTTCCAGTTACGCGACACACCGGATGTATTCTACGTACGCGAATCCTGGCGCGGTCAGGCCAGTCTGGATGAACATATCACTCTGCCACATTTCCAGGCATTTATTCTGCAAATGAACGATCTACTCGCCGAACCGCTACGGCTGGATTATCTGACGCCGATTGCGCCATAAAATAACTGCCGAAGCCTCCCTACTGCGCGAGGGGGGCTGCACCAGTCATGTCTTACTGACTTCGATATCTCTGCTATGATGCCTGCACACAAATAAGACAAAACAACATGCAGAGGGAAAGATGAGTTCCACCAGAAGAGGGATGATGAACGTCCTGATTGCCGCCGTATTGTGGGGAAGTTCGGGCGTGTGTGCGCAGTACATCATGGAGCAAAGTCAGATGTCGTCACAATTTCTGACCATGACGCGCCTGATATTCGCCGGGCTGATTCTGCTGATGCTCTCTTTCGTTCACGGCGATAAAGTCTTCTCGATTATCAAAAACCGCAAAGATGCCATCAGTCTGCTGATTTTTTCCGTAGCCGGAGCGCTCACCGTACAACTCACCTTCCTGCTGACTATTGAAAAATCTAACGCCGCCACGGCAACGGTACTGCAATTTTTGTCACCGACCATTATCGTGGCGTGGTTTTCCGTGGTTCGCAAAGCACGACCGGGAATATTAGTGTTGACCGCGATTTTCACCTCGCTCATTGGCACCTTCTTACTGGTCACCCACGGTAACCCAACGTCGCTGTCTATTTCACCTGCCGCGCTGTTCTGGGGAATTGCTTCGGCGTTTGCCGCCGCGTTCTACACCACTTACCCCTCTACGCTTATCGCGCGCTACGGTACGCTGCCGATCGTCGGCTGGAGCATGTTGATAGGTGGCCTGATCCTGCTCCCGTTCTATGCCGGAGAGGGAACAAACTTCGTGGTTAATGGCAGTTTAATTCTGGCGTTTTTCTATCTGGTGGTCATCGGCACGTCACTCACGTTTAGCCTGTACCTGAAAGGCGCGCAGATGATTGGTGGGCCGAAGGCGAGCATTTTAAGCTGCGCGGAACCCTTGAGCAGCGCATTGCTGTCCCTGCTGCTGTTAGGCATTACATTTACCCTGCCTGACTGGCTGGGCACACTTTTGATCCTCTCATCGGTAGTACTGATCTCAATGGACTCACGTCGCCGCGCCAGAGCGGTTTAATCCCAATCGGCGCGGCAACAGGTCACGATTACCAGCCCGGAACCGCGCCGCCGTTAAAGATAGTTTCTGCCGCCTTTGCCACTTCCGGTGACTGATAAGATTGCAGGAATTCCTTCACATTCTCGGCATCTTTATTGTCTTCTCGCGCCACCAGGATGTTCACGTACGGTGAGTTTTTGTCTTCGATAAATACACTGTCATGTACCGGAGAAAGTCCGGTTTGCTGGATGTAGGTGGTACTGATAATCGCTACATCCACTTTCTGATCGTCCAACACGCGCGGCAACTGCGCGCCTTCCAGTTCCATAATTTTCAGATGTCGCGGATTATCAGTAATATCCAGCGCTGTGGGTAGCAAGCCTGTATTTGCTTTCAGCGTAATTAACTTCTCTTTTTGCAGCAGCAACAGCGCCCGCCCGAGGTTAGTAGGATCGTTAGGTATCGCAATCGTCGCACCATCTTTAAGCTCCGCAATGGTTTTGATTTTCTTCGAATAACCGGCCATCGGGAACACAAAGGTATTGCCCACCGCAACCAGCTTATAGTCGTGTGCTTTATTATCTTGTTCGAGGAACGGACGATGCTGGAAGACGTTGGCATCCAGCTCACCCTGATTGGTGGCATCGTTGGGCAGCAAAGAACCGCTAAACCCAATTAACTCCACCTCCAGGCCATATTTTTCTTTAGCAACTCTCTTCGCGACCTCCGCCACATCCTGCTCTGCGCCGTTAATCACCCCCACTTTGATATGCTTTGCATCACTGCTCTGCTGATCGCATCCTGCCAGCAATAATCCTGCCAGTAATACCGCCGTCCCAGCCCTGAAATAAGGTATCTTCAACTTCACGTTTTATCCTTTAGTAATAACCGCCTGATGAGTAATGAAATGACTATAGCGGCAAGGCCGCTGCGGTTTAAAAAACGAAAAAGCATCAGCAAGAAGAAAAAAGAATAAAGCAGACATATGTACAAAAATGCCCGGTGGCACCTAACGCTTACCGGGCATTTATTGTGTGCCATCCGGCGATAGCAACATCACACCAGGGTTTTGACTATCTCCATCAATCTGGCGACATCTTCAGGCCGGGTATTGCCGATTTGCGAGTCGATAATCGAGCTGTACACATGCGGCATGACCCGCGGTACGCCCGCCTCAAGACAAGTTCGCAGGATAATGCCGAAGTTATCCAGATCGATACCGCCGGTCGGCTCAATCAACGTCATGCCGTTGCGCGCCGCGGTCGTCGCCAGCGCGTAAAGCTCAGGCAACGATTTCTCACCGCCCATCGGGAAGAACTTCGCCGCATGCGCGCCAGAGTCCAGCATCATGCGCACTGCCGCATCACAAGAAACGCGGGCCGGCGTACCCCGACTGCTGCTGACGCCGGTGGAGATCAGCACCTCGCCAGGCGTTCCGGTCGGGCTGACCAGGGCGTTGATGTGGGTCTGCTCGCCACCCGTTGCAGCCAGCGCGCCTGCCGCAAAACCACAACCGGTAAAGGTCTGGTTGACGTGTGCCGGATGGACCTGTGAGGCAATCATTGCCGCTTTGTAATACTGCGCCGGATCGCCCGCCCCCAGCCCTACGGAAATTGACGGCACTTCAGCCATCCAGCGCTTCACTTCCACAACGCCTTCCTCAACCGAGGCAAACTGCGCGGAAAGGATGCCGATCGCCGCATGGCCTTCGGCGGCGTCATAGATTTCCCGGGCGTTGGCGATATCTTTTGCCAGCACGTTAATGGCCACTTTATTACGATAAAAATTAATGTGCTGCATGTTCTGCAATCTCCTTTAATCGCGCCACGATCAGCACCATTTCCCCTTCTGCGACCGTACGCGGGTCGAGACTAAAGACACCCTGGTGAAGGTTATAACGACGCGCGTAAATCGCGATATCGCCCCCGCGCAGCTGTGCTTCTACGGCGTAGGCATCCAGCCCCAACTCCTGTGCATTAACCTGAATACGAACCCGCCAGATGGCGCGCCCGGCTTCGTCCTGCTCAATATCCGCCTTCAATCCGTGAATCGCTGAAATCGCCTGCGCCACAGGTTGCAGTTCTTCAGCGGTGACCACGGTTTGCCCCTGATGATAGTTTTCCAGGGCATACACCAGCCCGACCATATTCTCTTTGCCGATCTTCATCGCCCGGGCAATACCGTGGTGCTGCGCTTTACACGCGGCAATCCACTGTTTCTTTCCGGTGATAAACCCGGAGGTCGGCGCGTTAAAGGCTTTTGCCCCGCTGTAGATCACCATATCCGCCCCGCTCGCCACCCAGGCGTGTAAGTCTTCCTCGGCGGCGGCATCAACAATCAGCGGCAGGTTGTGAACCTGCGCAACCTGCACGAAGTCCGCAATGTCTAACATACCTTTCTGCACGCAGTGATGAGATTTCACATACAGTAGCGCGGCGGTGTTGTCGGTAATCGCACTCTCCAGCTGCCAGCGGGCCGCCAGATTACTTGAGCCAACCTCCACCACGCGTCCGCCGCCCAGGCGAATCGCACTGGTGATGGGCGCCCCGTAATCCACGTTATGTCCACGCAGCATAACCACTTCATTGGCCATACCTGCGCTATCTGGCATCAACGTGACTCGCGCCTGATCACCGCGGGTAATGGCAGCGGCAACGGCAATCGCAATACCCGCCGAGGCACACGAAGTAACATAGCTGTCCTCCGCGCCGGTGTAGCGGGAAACCAATTGACCGGTACGGTCCACCAGCCGGTCAATTTCAACAAAGGCCGCAGCTGCCCGCGCGGTGGCTTGCATCACCTCCGGCGCGACGCTGGAAACGCCAAGAATCGTCATCTTGCCGCAGGCGTTAATCACCTGTTTTAGCCCCAGTTGTTGATAGATATTCTGTGTCATGGCTTACAACACTCCCAGCAGCGAACAGACCACGCTGAGCGCGACAATTGACAGCAAAATCGTGGTGTAACGCGGCCCTTTCTTCACCAGATAGAAGTAAATAGCGAACACCGCCGCCAGCGGCAACAGGCCGGGGGCAATAGAGTCGAGGATTTGCTGGACCACCACTTCAGAGCCTTTCAGGGCACTGAGTTTTAACGGTGTGGTGATCTTGACGTAGCTTGCCGACAGCGCGCCCATCATGATCAGGCCCAACACGTTCGCGCCGTAGATCAGTTCCTTAATTCGCCCTCCCTGCAGCAGACCGATAATCGAGTCACGCCCCAGCGTGTACCCTTTGTGCACCATACCGTAGCTGATTGCTAACGTAATGGCCGGGTAGAGGATTAACGGTACAATTCCGCCCATCGCGCTGCCATTGGCGGCAAATGGGATGAAAATGGCAATCAACAGCGGCATCACGGCGGCCCAGATGATCGAATCTCCCATCCCGGCCAGCGGCCCCATCAAACCCGTTTTTATCCCGGTGATGGATGCGTCGCTGATCGGCTCACCGCGCGTTTTTTGCTCCTCCATCGCAATGGAGATCCCCTGAATTACCGCCCCGAACGTCTGCTCTGAGTTGAAGAAGTTCAGATGGCGTTTCAGCGCTTCTACCTGTTCCTCTTTTTGCGGGTAAAGCTTTTTGATGATCGGCGTCATCGAGGCGCAGAAAATCAGGCTTTGCAAACGCTCATAGGAGCTGGAAACTTCCGCGCCCAGCCAGTAGATAAACCAGGCTTTGGTGATATCGGCTTTGGTCAGCGTGCCGCTTTCACGCGCACGCTCCACCAGTTCGTGTTGCATTACGTCGCTGCTCATCATGCTGCTCCTTCATTTTTTGCCAGACCTTTAATCAGGAAGGCCACGCAGGTTCCAAAGATTGCCATCGCCATGATGTCCACCTTCAGGTACAGCACCGCGAAGAATCCGCCGATAAACCACGGCAGCAAGCTCTTTTTACCGATCACCATAATGGTGATGGCGAAGCCCAGCGCTGGCAGAATGCCGCCCATAATTTCAAAAGAGTGCGTCAGCCAGTGCGGCATCAGCTTAAGGAAGCTTTCCACCACGTCCTGACCAAAATAGTTGGCGGCAAAAACCACCGGGAAACGTAGTACCAGGCCAAGCAACGCCGGGTAGAGGAACGCACAGCGCATAATGCCCGCCATGTTGGCCGTTTCCGCATGCTTGTCGGCCATATGCACCCAGGCCGCGTTTAACGTACGGCGTAGCTGGTCGAGAAACACGCCGATGACGCCAAACGGGATCGCCAGCGCGATAGCCAGGTTCGGGTCCATTCCGGCCTTCACGGCGATAGGAATTGAAATACAGGCGGCCAGCGCCGGATCCGACGGGACGTTACCGCCCGGCGTGGAGGTCACGCCGAGGTAAACCAGCTGCATACCTGCGCCAATGATCATCGCCGTTTCCATATTGCCTAACAGCAGGCCAACGAATACGGCAATGACCACCGGTTGCAGCAGCATAGCGGAGAAGGTGTAGCCAAGGCGTAAGCGGGCAAACCAGTAATACAACCCCATCAGGCTTGCAAAGACTAAAGTATCCATAATTAGTTACCCTGTTATCAAAGAGTTAGAATTTTTTCAGGATATCGTCCAGCGACTGCGGCTTATCCTCCGGGATGGTCTGGAAGAACACCTGAATCCCGCGATTTTTCAGGTCGCTCAGAATGCCGACATCTTTTTCATCCAGCGTAATGTTCTGGAATACCGCTTTGCGGTTTGGCCCTCCGCCCAGACCACCAACCTGAATAGTGGTGACATCAAAGCCTAACTGGACCGCTTCCTGAACAGCCGCCAGAGAGGGGAACAGCACCAGCACTTTGCCGTCACCAAGCTGGTTTTCTTTCCAGGCGGCAGCAAAACTTTGGTTACCGAAGCAATCCACTTTGATGTTCGGCGGCGCGGCCATCAGGTAGATGTTTTTCATAAACGGATCGGCATCCAGTTCATCGCTGACCACCGCAATCCGGTTGGCCTGAGATTGTCCAACCCACTTGGTCACCACTTGTCCATGAATCAGACGGCTATCGATACGACATAAGACGATGTTTGCCATGATGTTTATTCCTTATTGTGATTGTTGTAATTGACGCACGTGGGCAACAACGTCCAGGCAACTGCTACGCCCGGCTTCGACCAGTTCAGCCACGCAGCGGGTCAACTGGCCATGCTCGCGTTTGTCGAGCGCCTCCAGTAGCAAAGAGGCATTGAGCCCGGAAATCACTGCTACCGGGTAATCGGCACTCAGCCGCGCCGCCACGTTAGAAGTGGTGCCGCCAATAAAATCAGTCAGGATCAGTGAACCTTCCGGCATCGTTTTCACCACGACTTCAACACGCTGGTAAAACTCGCCGAGCGTATCAACGGGCATCAGCGCAATTTCCATCACGCCTTTGATTTCACCCATCACCATGCGCAGGCTGTTGCAAAGCTGTTGCCCCCAGCCGCCATGGGTCAGCAGCAGGATCTGGGGCAAGGATTCAGTGGTAGTCAAAATGGCCTCCTGGCTCGATTACATAGACATAGGTAAACAGAGCAAAGGTTGTGCCAGAATTTGTGTCACGCAGGGAAGAGAGGGGAACTGGCGAGGCAGAGAGCCGCGCCAGTAAACGGATTAGCTATACAGCAGTTCGTAGATATAAAAATATTCCGCGTCCGATAACCGAATGGCATAGGCCTCTTCGATCGGCAGGAAAGCAGATTTAATGACACTAAACGCGCGATTATCCAGATCCGGCTTGTTCTCCAGCGCCATCTGTAACGGTTTACGGTTAATCACGATACGCTCGACCATACAGCAGCAGTGGATCAGGAAGCGCAGTGTCACCTGACGACTCGGTTTCAGCGCAAGGGCGGTGGTCAGATGGTTAAGCACACCCTCCATCTCTTTCAGAATACGCTGCGGGTTGAGCACCGAAATATGATTAATGATGCTTTCCATGGTCAACGCGCTGATAAAGCGCATTGCACTGCGCTCCATCTCCACACGGCGTTCGCTGCTGGAGAGATCCGGCGTCAGCAAACTGAGCACCAGCTCGGGGCCTTGCTCAGAGAATAGCTCCTCAAGCGAGATAAACGGAATATCCGGCAGTCCTGGCTGGAAAGTACCAACAATACCCGCCAGACGTTCACTGGCATGCAGCGACTGCTGGACGCGTTCCAGACTACGGACTTCGTTGTAATCGAGGATCACCATCCGCGTGTCCTGCGACATCAGCTCGCCAAAGCTCTCCTCCAGCACCTTTTTGATTTTTTCCGCCGTTCCCATCCCGGTAATACAGGAGATCACCAGCACCTTACCGCCGTTTTCTTGCTGCGGAGTACACAGCTGACAGGGAATACCTTTGTTTTGCATTAACGCCGCCAGTTGCGTTAAATCACTGGTTTCGTAGCTTAAATCCAGCCCGATTTCCAGCAGGCTGGTGAGCGTGATATTGGGCATCAGCAGCACGTCTATCTGGAATAACTTACTGACTGTGCTGCCAAAATGCACCAGTGAGCCAATATCTACCATCAGGATCAATCGGCGATATTGTCGGGTCTGGATCATCTGCGTCAGGGCTTCCAACGTGTCATGCACCGACTGCTCAAAAGGCATATCGATAGCGCAGAACACCTCGCGCTCCAGCACGCGATTCACGTACTGCGCCTGGCTTGTCGCCGTCGTCGCGCCGTGGGCAATCAAAATCACCCCGCAGTCCGGACTGGCATCAATCCGTTGGCGGTAATGGCGACACTCTTTGAGGAACAGGCACAACCAGACCACTTCCGTCGCCGGACACTGAATATGCAACAGTTCATTGATTTTCCGGCATAACAGCGTGGCGTTGTCATATTCATCTTTACAGCGATCGAGGATCAGGCTGGAAGAATAAAGCTGGGGAATAAGCCCGCGCTGCACATAGCCAATCAGCGCCAGGAAGTGTTTACGCAGCGGGTTAATCAGATTCTCCGGCAGCGTGAAACCGAGCACCTGCTCAACGCAGCCGATCAGCAGCGTGACGCGCTCTTCTATCTGATCGCCATAGCGTGGCGGATGCCCCACGCTGTCACGGCTGTAGAGACCATATTCAAAAATGGAACTGAGTTTGTTTTTGAGGATCGCCAGCGTTTCGGCTGGCGGTACGTTGCTGTTACGCAGATTAATATATTCCCGGGTCAGGAAGCTGTAGAAGAGATCGCTCTCTTCTATTTCGGCTCCGGTCGCCAGTGAATTTTTCAGCGCGGGCAGCGTGCGGGCATCGATGCTTAAATGCTCTTTGCCTTCGAACAGCGCACCAACCAGCAAACGCTGTTCCGGCGTGGCATTAAATGAAATCTCCGCCAGGCGTTTATCCAGCTGTAGCGTGTCGCTGTGCTCGGTCATCCCTGAGGCCCAGGCCTGGGCGCAGAGAAACTGAATGTCGCTCTTAAGTTGACCAATGTTACCTTCCAGCGGCTTGTTCAGTAGCCAGAGCAGTAAGGTGCGGTCGATACTTACCGTACGCTCGATTTTGCGGCTCTCGCGCTGTAAAAAACCAACAATCAGCTCTACCTGCTCTTCCACCGAACGCTGGCGGATGCCGGGCAAATCGATACACACCTGGATACGTCGCTGGAAGGTACGCAACAATGCCGAACTCACCGGCTCGGTGGTGGCGCAAATCAGGCGCACCGAAATAGACCGCGCCACGGTGCTTGAACCCAGCGGCCGGTATTCGCCTTTGTCGAGAATAGAGAACAGCTTTTCCTGACCTTCATACGGCAGACGATGCACTTCGTCGAGCAGCAGATAACCGCCGTCGGCCTGCTCGATCAGACCGGGTTTATTTTCGTTTGCGCCGGTAAACGCCCCCTGTCGATGACCAAACAGGTGCGAAGAAAGCAGCTCCGGGTTGTGGGCGTATTCCGCACAGTTAAAGTAAACCAGCGGCGGTGGCGTTCCCACTGCGCGTTCGCAGGCAAAACGGTGCATCAGTTCGGCAAAAAAAGTTTTGCCGACGCCGGAGGGACCGGTCAGCAGAACGTGCAGCCCGTGGGGATACAGCACCGCTGCGCGGCCTTTTTCCACCGCGTCGCGCAGGCTGCGATCGTAACCAATCAGGCCGGTAAAGGGATCGTCTGTCGTCAGGTTTTCTTGTTCAGGTAACAGATCGGCAACGGTTTGCACTTCGCGCTCAGACTCATCCAGTTTGCGCCCCAGCAGCGTTTCAATCGCCTGACGATGCAGAAAAAATACCGGGCGTCCTCGGCTTTTAATCGCCAGGCCGTCGTTCCAGAGCTGATTGAGATCTTTACTGACCGAGTTGCGCGCCAGCCCGAGGTTAAAGCCGATAGCCTCTGCTGTGAACGCCGTTTCCTGCGCCAGATGGGTAAGATTCAGTCCTCGCGTCAGCCGTTCCAGCTCCCCCAGTATTATCTCAATCCGTCTCATCTCTTTACCGCTTAAGAAATAAATGATTGTTCAGAACATACACTATTCTGCTGCGCAAGAAAGTGAGGCGGCGTCCAGACCTTCCGGTCATCAAAACGTTTTCGACAAATAATGCCGCGCAGAGCCGGTTTCCGGAAAGTTATCGAGGGTCATTTGCAGCTGATAACCGTTTTTCTGATAAAACGGCAGCGCCTGGAAACTCATCGTGTCCACCAGCGCATGCAGGCATCCTCTCTCACGCGCTGTCTGTTCGGCAGACTGCATCAATTTTGTGCCGTAACCACCTTTACGCAGCGAATCATGCATCCACAGGAAATCTATACACAGCCATTCCCCTTTAATTTTGCCAATCAACCCGCCCAGAATTTCATTGCTTTCATCGCGCCAGTACACCGCCAGGTCGCCAAAGTTGGTGGTTCGCAGGAACTGGCGGTTGTAGGCGCGCAATCCGGCAAGCAGGGCATTTTGATCGTCTTCGGTAATGGTATCTGTAATCTGTATTTGCATCCTATCCTCCTGAAAAAATACAACTTCTGGCTGATTTTTTGTTTGAAAATTAACACAGGCTGATGAGTGAGACGCATGCCGTCTACACTTACTCTTGAGATGATGCGCATCGACAACAAGGATTATTATCATGAAACGAGCCGCTTTACCGCTTATTGCCATTCTTTTCACGCTGCCGGGTTTTGCGCAGGCCGATTCGGCTTATGGCTCTCTACAGTCCGTTCATGAAAAAAACACCGTATTAAAGGACTTACGCAAGATTTGCACCCCACAGGGATCACCCTCCGATGATGTGTGGGAAAAAACGATTATGTCTGATACACGTAATCAGCAGCATATCCGCGAGGCTATTCTGGCAATACAAAGAAATAACCAGAACAACTACTGGGAAGCGTTGGGCAAAGTTGAATGCCCGGATTTGTAACTATCGTATTGAAAAACGAGCGCTGTAACCGGTTTCTGCGTAGCAAAATCGCCTATTGTGTAGGGAAGTGAAATACATCAAGGAGCAAGATAATGCGATACCGTTTTCCTGATAACTTTTGGTGGGGGAGTGCCTGCTCGGCGCTGCAAACCGAAGGGGATAGCCTGAATGGCGGCAAAAGCCAGACAACATGGGACGTGTGGTTCGACCGTCAGCCTGGGCGTTTCCACCAAGGGGTTGGCCCGGCGAACACCTCAACGTTTTATCAGCACTGGAAACAGGACATCGCACTGCTCAAACAGCTGAAACATAACAGCTTCCGCACCTCAATCAGTTGGTCACGCCTGATTCCGGACGGTACTGGCGAGATTAATCCTGAGGCCGTCGATTTCTATAACAACGTCATCGACGAGCTGTTGGCGCAAGGTATTACACCGTTTATCACCCTGTTTCACTTCGACATGCCGATGGTGATGCAGGAGAAAGGCGGCTGGGAAAACCGTGACGTGGTTGAGGCGTTTGGACGCTACGCGCAGACCTGTTTTAAATTATTCGGCAACCGGGTTAAACACTGGTTCACCTTTAATGAACCGATTGTCCCGGTGGAAGGCGGCTATTTGTATGACTTCCATTACCCTAACGTAGTGGATTTCAAACGCGCGGCCACCGTGGCGTATCACACTGTGCTGGCGCATTCCAAGGCGGTGCGAACGTATCGCGCCGGAAACTACGGCGGTGAAATCGGTGTGATCCTAAATCTGACGCCCTCTTATCCACGCTCGCAGCACCCGGCGGATGTAAAAGCCGCGCACCATGCGGATCTGCTGTTTAACCGCAGCTTTCTTGACCCGGTACTAAAAGGGGAATATCCGGCGGATCTGGTCGAACTGCTGGCAGAGTACGATCAGCTACCAGCCTGTCAGCCAGGCGACTGTCAGCTCATCGCCGAGGGGAAAATCGACCTGCTTGGTATCAATTATTATCAGCCGCGCCGCGTGAAATGTCGTGATACTGCCGTTAATCCAAACGCGCCGTTTATGCCAGAGTGGCTGTTTGATTATTACGAAATGCCGGGGCGTAAAATGAACCCTTACCGTGGCTGGGAAATTTATGAGCCAGGTATTTACGATATTATTACTAATCTGCGTGATAATTACGGCAACCCGCGCTGCTTTATTTCTGAAAACGGTATGGGTGTGGAAAATGAGCAACGTTTCGTTGAGCATGACCAGATCAACGATAGCTACCGCATTGAATTTGTTTCCGGGCATCTTAAATGGCTACATAAAGGCATTAGCGAAGGTTGCAATTGTCTTGGCTACCATATGTGGACTTTTATTGATAACTGGTCCTGGCTCAACGGATATAAAAACCGCTACGGTTTTGTCCAGTTAGATTTAGACACGCAAAAACGTACGGTGAAGAAAAGCGGCGAATGGTTTGCCCATACCGCCGAAAACAAGGGTTTTAATTAAAAATAACCAGGATGCCGGATAGCGATCCGGCATACCGAGCTTAGTTTATTGCATACCCTTTATGCGAACTTTTGCTGCCACCAGAAGCGCCGTCAGCAGCATCAGGCTGCCGGAAAGCATCAGGGGCGACAGCAATCCGAGGTTATCGAGCGCATAGCCTCCTACTGCGGCCCCGCAGGTATTGGCAAGCTGGATCACGGCGACCTGGATGGATCCGGCTTTTTCTGCCTGATCGGCAAGTGAGCGCGTGATCCACGTCGACCAGCCTACCGGTACCAGCGCAAACGCCAGTCCCCAGATAATCGCAATGCCAGCCGCAACAACTTTGTCGCTGCCCCACAGGATCAGGACCAACGCACTGAACGCCAACACCAGTGGCGCGCCGGCTAACGCAAGTTTGACCGAGCGCTTCAGAATCACCGACGAAAGCGACGTACCAACAAAGCTGGCAATACCGAAACTGAGCAGCACCAGCGTCAGACCATCAACGTCAAAGCCCGCCAGATTCATATAGATCGGGCGAATATAGGTAAAGAAGGCGAACTGCCCGGCAAAGGACATAAAGATGGCAATCATCCCGGCCATCACCCCCGGGCGCTGCAGCAGACTGAACATATTTTGTTTTTGGTGCGAAGGCTCACCGGGCAGCGATGGCAGCGCTCTCACCACCCAAATCGTACACAGCACGCCCATGACCGCCGCCGCATTAAACACATTACGCCAACCGATAATGCCGCCCAAAAAACTTCCCAGCGGGGCGGCAATCACCAGCGCGATGGAGACTGCGCCAAAAATAACCGACAGCGCTTTCGGCACCGTACGAGCGGGAACCAAACGCATGGTCAGCGACGCCGACATCGCCCAGAAGCCACCAAGCGCCAGACCGAGGCAGGCGCGGCCAACGAGCAACAGCGAAAAAGAGTTGGCAAAGGAAACCAGCAGGCAGGAGAGCGTCAGCAGCACCGAAAACAGGATCACCACGTAGCGACGATCGGTCGCCTGGATGATTTGCGTCACAAACAGGCTGGCAAACATAGCGACAAATGCCGTCACCGTCACCGATTGTCCGGCAACACCTTCCGAAATACCCAGATCCTGTGCCATCGGCGTTAGCAGGCTAACGGGCAGAAACTCAACGGTTATCAGGCAGGCAACGCAGAACGCCACGGCGAATACCGCCGACCAGTTAGGTCGGATATTCACTTCAGCGCGGGATTTTTGTTCAACAGCTTCACTCATTTTGTTACCTGCGTGGAATTATTGTAGAAAAGTTACGCAGTGTAACATTAAATTTGTGACCTATTTAACGTTTCAACAACTTTCACGGCTGAATGGCGATGTGGCTTATTCCATCTACGGCAGGGCCCTTTTATCGGCCTGATAAGCGTAATGCCATCAGGCATTAATTACTGTCAGTGCAGCCAGTGCACGCCATCTTCGGGCTGGAAAAAGGCGTTATAGCGCATTTGAAACGCATTAAGCTCCTGCATATCCGGCTCCATTTCGCGCAGAAATCCGAGCGCCAGACGCACTTGCGCGTCGGTAATCGGCGCAGCCAGCCGAGCTTTTTGCAGCCAACGGTGCCACTGCAGCAGATTCGGCTCACTGCTGTCGACAATCACGATTTGCCAGATCAACAGCACCTGGGCAGCATTTTGCAGATGCGATTCGTCAGGCCGGTGCAGGTACTGTAAAAACGCCTCGCCCTGCACTTTTCCCATCTGATCGATCATCGATTCTACCGGCACGACATCAATATTCAGTCGCTCGCTCAGACGGCGAATTGCGCGTCGTGAACCGGACGTCAGCACCCGAAATCCCACCACAAAAACAACCACCAGGGTGGTCAGCATTATCCAAATCATGCGCACATCCATTACCAGACAGGATGCCCATCATAACGGCAAATTTATCGCTGTCGATGGATGAACGCCACGGCATAAAAAAGCCCGCCATTAAGGCGGGCAAAAGTTACCAATGCACACTTAACTTAAGCGACTTTCAGTTGTTGAATCTTTTTCTCGCGACGAATTTTACGTTCTTCGAACACAGCCACGATGGCCATCAGGCAGATACAGCCGATGGCGGCGGTGTCCAGCGCGGCGAAGGTTCCTGCCCAGCCGGTGAGGCCGAAAATCGGCGTACCGTCGGCAATCATCCCCAGGCCCAGCTTGGCGAAGCTGTCACCAATCAGATAGGCGAAAGTACCTTTAATCCCGTCGGCTGCGCCGATCGCTTTTTTCGGCACAAATCCGACTGCCGCCACGCCGATTAACAGCTGTGGACCAAACACCAGGAAGCCCAGCGCAAACAGCGACGCCAGATAGACATACTGATTGCTGGCATGCTGATAAACGCCTAACGTGGCGATGATTAATGCCAGCGCTACACAGGCCACCAGGGCACGACGACCGTTCGCCAGATCAGAGAGCCAGCCCCACAGCAGCGTGCCGACCAGCGCGCCGACTTCAAACAGAGTAAAGCCCTGAATCGCCACTTCTTTGGAGAGCTTCAGCTCCTGGAAAGCGTAGACGGTGGACCACTGGTCAATACCGATACGCACCACGTACAGGAAGATGTTCGAGAAACATAACAACCAAATCACTTTGTTTTTCAGCACGTACTCAACAAAGATCTGCCATTTGGTCATTTCGTTTTCTTCGGTCTCTTTGTCCTCTTCGCTGATCTCTTCACCGAACAGCTCTTCCGCTTTGCCGAGGCCGTAAGATTCCGGGGAGTCGCTGCCGTAGCGCAGGCCGATAAAACCGACAATCAGGGCGATAATCGACGGGAAGATAAACATCCCAATGACATGGCCGTCGAACAGATAGTTGGCGCCAAACAGCGCCACGCCCGCCGCGCCCGCACCGCCGAGGTTGTGGGAGATGTTCCACATACCGAGATACGATCCACGCTTACGACGCGGCGTCCATTTGGTGATGGTGGAATAGCTACACGAGCCGCCGGTACTCTGGAAGAAGCCGCTCAGCGCGTAAAAGGCGATCATCAGAAACAGGCTGGTCGAACCCGCGCCCATGCTGGCGCTGAAGCCGAGCATACAGATGGCGGAGAGGATCAGCATAAACGGCAGGAACTGCTTGGTGTTTTTACCGTCCGCGTAGTAGGAAACCAGCGTTTTACCCACGCCGTAGGTGATGGAGAAGCCCAGGCCAATCATCCCCAGTTGCGTCATGCTCAGCCCGTAGGTGGAGATCATGTCGTTCTGCGCGATGTTGAAGTTTTTGCGGATCAGGTACATGGTCAGGTAGCCGATGAAAACCACCAGATAAGACTGCATGAACGGTTTGAACCACATTTTGCGCCGCACATCGAGCGGCAGATCCAGGGTCGGCTTGCGTACCTGGTTTAGAAAGGCCAGCATTTGACACTCCCGAGCTAATTTTTATACCTGCGAATGGCAGGCATTGTAAAAATCAGTCGGGAGACACGCCTGAGACAGCGTCCAGGTGAAACCGGGAAAATTTCTTAGTTTTGCCCTACTCGGGGAAAAAAGGTGAGGTGCATCACGCTTCGCTGACGTCGCGCGGCGCCTGGGCGTTTAAAAAAGGCAGCAACAGCAGCGCGGAAATCCCCGCCGCAATGGCAATCACCACGAAAAATCCGGTCCAGTGCCAGACTTCCATTACCTTAGCCAGCGGCCATCCGGAAAGCGACGCGCCCAGATAAGCAAACAGTCCGACAAACCCGGTCGCCGCGCCTGCGGCCTCTTTGTGCGAGCACTCCGCCGCCGCCATGCCGATCAGCATTTGCGGGCCGAAAACGAAGAATCCGGTGGTGAAGAAGCACGCCGCCTGCATCACGTAACTGGCAAACGGCATCAGCCACAGCGAGCCCACCGAGAGCAAAATCCCGGCGGCGAAGATCAAGTTCATTGGGCCACGGTTGCCGTTGAACAGTTTATCCGATCCCCAGCCCGCCACCAGCGCGCCGATAAATCCGCCCAGTTCGAACATCGTCACGGCAGTATTGGCGGTCACCAGATCAACGCCCAGCGTCTCCGACATGTACAGATTGCCCCAGTCATTGATCGCCGCACGCACCACGTACACCAGCACGTAACACAGCGAAAGCAGCCAGATATACGGGTTCAGCAGCACGTATTTGGTGAGGATCTCTTTGCGGCTCAGGCCTGCGCCTTCCTGCTGCTGGGCGATTTCCAGCTCATCATGCCGCCAGTCGCCAATCGGCGGCAGACCAATCGCCTGTGGTCTGTCGCGCAGCCGCCAGCAGAGGAAAATACCGACCACAATCGCCACCATCCCGGCAATCATCATCCCGGCACGCCAGCCATAATGCAGTGCGGCTGCCGCCATCACCATTGGGATTAATGCTCCACCAACATTATGTGCGGTATTCCACAGCGCCCACCAGCCGCCGCGTTCGGTACGCGAATACCACGCGGTCAATAAACGCGCGCAAACCGGCGACCCCCAGCCCTGGAAGAACGCATTGAGCGCCCACAGCACCGCAAAGGCCCATAGCGAGGTGGAGAAGCCAAACAGAATGTTCACCACCCCGGTAGCAATCAGCCCTATCCCCATAAAATAGCGGGCGTTGGAGCGGTCGCTGACGATACCCGACACAAACTTCGACAGCCCGTAGGTGATGTAAAACAGCGTGGCCAGCAGGCCAATGTCGCTGCGGGTCAGCACGCCGCTGGTGAGGATATCCGGCACGGCGGCGTTGAAACTCTTGCGTGTGAAATAGAACAGCGCGTAGCCGAGCCAGATGGTGATCAGAATATGCCGCCGCCAGTAGCGATAGCGGGTATCCACCTCGTGTTTATCGGTAATGAGCGGCGCGTTGGCCGGAGCTTTTAAAAACGCAAACATGGCCGCTCCTTACACATAACGTTGAGGCAGTGACACGCTGACCCGCGTGCCGTGGGTGCAGGAAATCGACAACGCCCCCCCGAGGGCGGTAATGCGTTCACGCATTCCGGTCAGGCCAAATCCCTGCTGATTCGACCCCGGTGGCAGGCCGCTGCCGTCGTCCTCAATCACCAACATCAGCCGCTCATCTTGTTGCCAGCCTTGTAACGTCACCGCGCTGGCGTTGGCGTGCTTCACAATATTGTTCAACCCTTCCTGGCAGACGCGGAACAGCGTCACGCGCTGGCTTTCGCTGAGAGCCGATTCATCAATATGCCAGTCAAGATGGCTGACGATGCCGCGGCTTTCCAGCTCCATTTCACGCATCAATGAGCGGATGGCCTGCTCCAGCGTGAGATCATCCAGTTGGCGAGGACGCAGACGACCCAGAAGGCGGCGCACCGAGTCGTAGACACCCAGCGAGAGCTGTTCAATATGCTTCCCGCTCTGCTTCACGCCCTCATTCTCCGGAGCCAGGCGCTGGACGATGCCCGCTTGCGTACGAATGGCGGTGATGGTTTGGCCGATATCATCGTGCAGCTCGCGCGCCACGTCGCGACGCACGCTCTCTTCGGTCTCCAGCAGGCGTTCAGCCAACCGATGGTTACGCGCTAACTCGTTTTGCAGCGACTGATTCAGCTCGCGCAGGCGTTGGATCCCTGCGCCGAGCAGCAACCCGGTCAGGCTTTGCGCCAACAGCGAGAGCAGTAAATCAACGGGGTGATCGTGCCAGGTCTGGCTGGCAATCAGCGCAATGGCGTTCATCAACGTCGCAATCAGTGCCCCCTGCCAGCCGTAGTGCCAGGCCAATGCGATGATTGGTAAGGCAAGGCAGAACGGCGTAAAGCGCGAAAGCTCGGCGGGTAATCCCAGCTGGAGCCACAGGCTGATGCTAAACAGCAGTAGATACCAGACCAGATGCCGCCCGCGCCAGTTCACCGGCTGAGACACCACCGCCGGGCCGAGTGGCAGCCAGGTTGTACTGGTCAGATAGTGCCAGAACACCAGGCAAATTGGGGCCAGCGTTAATCCACCGGTGAGAGTCAGCAGCAGTGCATTCCACGCAGCTTCCCCCTGCCCCAGCCACGGCAGCGACTGTAACAGCGCCGCCGCCGTCAGCGCCGCGCCCTGCAACAGCAAGGTACGCCAGTCGCGCTGATGGCGATAACGGGAGATCAGCGTCACCGGCAGCAGCGTGAGGAAGCTACCGATCATCAAAAGGGGCAAATGTTCTAGCGCCACTTCCTGCGTCAGCCAGAAAAGAAGCAGCCATTCCGCACCCAGCAACACCGGCCAGTAGCCGCGCGGACATTGCAGCATCAGCCCCAGACGCAGGCCAAATGGAAACAACAGAACCGCCAGCTCCGGGCGCTCAACCAGATGCAGGCTGATGCTCCACAGGCAGAACCACGCGGCAGAGAAGATAAAGAAGCAGGCAACAACGGTGATTACCCGGGAACAGAGCGTGTTCATTACCAGCCGTCAAACATCCGGCGGGCCAGTTCGACGTCGTTGCTGACACCCAGCTTTTCCATCAGGTTGGCGCGGTGGACGTGCACCGTTTTCGGCGACAGGCCTAGTTCGGCGGCAATTTCTTTGACCGCCATGCCTTGCGCCAGTTTTTCCGCCACCTGACGTTCGCGTTTAGTCAGCGGATCCTGACGACCGGCCGCCAGCTTGACGGCGATGTCCGGCGTCAAATAACAGCCGCCGGTCGCAACGGTATGCACCGCCGCGATCAGCTCATCCGGGCTACAGCGTTTGGAAAGGAAACCACGCGCGCCCGCGTTGAGCGCCTGCTCCACCAGCGCTGGACTGTCATGGACAGAGAGCATGATAATCGCCATTCCCTTTGGCAACTGGCTTAACAGTTCAAGGCCGGAGATGTCTGGCATCGAGATATCACAGATACAGACCTGCACGCCGCGCCCCGGTAATCCCGCCAACGCCTCGCTGCCTGAGCCAAACTCAGCCACAACCTGCAAATCAGGCTCCAGACCGAGCAGTTGGGCAAAGCCGGAGCGGACGATAGTGTGGTCGTCAATAAGGGCAACGGTGATCATGGGTTCATCCTGGCGCTAAGACATGCCTGATGGCGCTGCGCTTATCAGGCCTACGGGCGGGTGCCGTTGTAGGCCGGATAAGGCATTAATACCGCCATCCGGCAAAAGCGCTTACCTTAACGATAAGTGCTTTGCTGTTCAAGCCTTGAGCGATCAGGCTATGCCCGTTGTGACGGTAAATGTGCGGGTGTGTTTCGGTTCTATCTGAATCAACGTCCCGTTTCGTTCCGCCGCCAGGAAGCCTTCAGGGCGACAGGTCGCGGGTAGTGCGAAGGCTGCCACCTGCTGATCGCCGTTATAGAGGATCCAACGGGTGACATAATTCAGCTCCGCGCAGGAGAAACGCGTCACGAACGTGGTGCCATCAGGTGCGATCATGCTAAATTCAGGCTTATCCGTGTATCTGTCCAGTTGGTCAGCGAAGAAAACGATTTCCGGATCGTAAAAATCGGGTTCATTAAGGCGCGCCAGCGAGGCCTCACCCTGAATAATTCGCTGATTAAACGCCAGCCACTGCTCGGTAGGCTTAACATGTGCGGGTACCGACTCACGCAGCGTTATGGCTTCATCCGGGATATTCTGGCTGAAGGTCGCTTCCGGGACGTAGGCATAGTTCATATGGCACATGTACTGCAACGGCATTGCCACTGAGGCGAGGTTAGTGACCGCCATCTGAATATCAAACAGCGCGCTCGCCTTGCGCATGACCACCGCAGGATGCGCCTGATAATGATGACCGAACCCCATCACATACTCATAGCGTCCGCTCACGCGCAAATTCTCGCCTTCCAGTTCCAGCCAGGCCTCATCCATCGCGGCACAGGCCATTTCACCATGCAGCGGGTGAGAATCTTCCGGCGACGGGCAGCCATTAGCCAATAACCCCGAGTGGAAAGCAAAGCAGCCGTAGGTCGCGACCACTTCTGCAGCCGGTTTTGGCTGACTAAACATGTTGCGCATGGTCAGATCATGCCCGTCAAACTGAGCATCCCAGATCATCTGCCCCATCCAGGGCAGAATAACCAGATGTCCACGACTGTTTTCTACCTTCAGCCCTTCCACACCGCTGGCATAACGAAACGCGGTAACCGTGAAATCGCTATTTTTCAGTAAGATTCGCGGATGCTCGGCAAAGAGTTCCCGCCACAGCGTGATACGTGTTGTCATGATCGTTCTCCTCAGGAAACCGTCGCTTCAGCCAGATTGTTGCGTACTTTGCTCTCACGCCAGAAGTAGATTCCGACGTACACGAAGCACAACATGGAGACCAGGAACGAGAGTTGCAGCGAGTGGAACATATCGGCCACATAGCCCTGAATTGCCGGAACTACCGCAGCACCGACAATTGCCATGACAATCACAGCTCCCGCCATTTCAGTATGCTCGTTATCCACAGTATCCAGCGTACCAGCGTAGATTGTCGCCCAACAGGGTCCAAACAGGACGCTCACCAGCACGGCGACGTACACGGCACTGAAGCTGGGCGCCAGCGCAACATAGATGAGAAACAGTGCGCCAATGATGGAGTAGAGGATCAGCACTTTTTCCGGATTAAAGCGCGTCATCAATATGTTGGCGATAAACTTGCCGATAAAGAAGCAGGCAAAGCTATAGACCATGAAGGTTGAAGCGTCACGCTCGTTGATATCACCCAATTCCAGTGCCAGACGGATAGTGAATGACCACACCGCAACCTGCATCCCCACATACAGGAACTGCGCCACAATCCCACGGCGGAAACGGGCATTGCTGGCCAGATAACGCAGCGTGTCCATCGCTGACGGGCGCTTATGACTCGCCGTTTGCGCGACTTTGCAGGTCGGGAAGCGGGTCAGCAGGAACAACACCATCACCACAACCAGCACCATAATCATGTACTTGTAAGGTTCAAGGGTATTTTCCAGCATCAACACTTTAAAGTTGTGGATCTGTTCCGCGTTCATCCCAGCCATCTGTTTTTCCAGACTCTCACCTTCAGAGAAGACCAGATATTTGCCCAGCAGAATACCGGCAGCTGCGCCAATGGGGTAAAAGGTCTGGCTGATATTCAGGCGCAAGGTGGCATACGCTTTTGGGCCTATCATGGAGCTGTAAGTATTAGCTGCCGTTTCCAGGAAGCTCAGGCCAATCGCAATCGCAAAAATTGCCGCGAGGAACATGGTGTAGGTGGCCATGTGCGATGCCGGGAAAAAGAGCGTACAGCCAACAATATAAAGCGTCAGTCCCATTAAGATGGCGATTTTATAGCTGGTCTTTTTAATCACCAATGATGCTGGAATCGCAATTAAAAAATACCCGCCATAAAAGGCACTCTGCACTAATGCCGAAGCAAAGTTGCTGAGTGAAAATACGCTTTTGAATTGCGTAATCAGAATATCATTTAATGCGGCTGCGCATCCCCATAATGGGAATAAACAGGATAACAAAATAAACTGGAACAGAGGTGTCTTATTCAGATAGCCGTCAGGCATCTGAATGATGTTTTTATCGTTCATAGTGCTACCTTTTACAATGCAGGAGTATTATTCGTTTAAGGTAAGAAACTCATTAAATTGTTCGATGCTTGGATAAGATGATTGAGTGCCTTTCCCGGTAACGCTAAATGCAGCGAAGAGAACGGCTTTTTTCATGGCGGCTTCGACATCACCGCTTTGAACGTAATAGTGGGCAAAACAACCGATAAAAGCGTCACCTGCGCCACTGGTATCGACAGCGTTCACTTTAAAGGCCGGCACATGGACTTCCTGGTCACGCGTCATCCACAGTGCACCTTTCTCACCCATGGTGACGATAATATTGTTCAGACCTTTATCAACCAGCGAACGTGCCGCAGCACGAATATGGTCATAGGTATCCACCGGCATACCGGTTAATATTTCAAGCTCGGTTTCATTCGGCACGAAGAAATCGCATTTACAGGCATAAGACATATCTAATTCCCGTAATGCTGGCGCGGGATTTAGTAACACTTCAATACCGTGTTTTTTACCAAATTCAATCGCGTGATAAACCGTTTCCAACTGAACTTCAAGCTGCAGGACAATAAGTTGACACTTTTTCAGATCTTCAGCGGCACGATCGATATCCTCCGGAGAGAGAAATTTGTTGGCGCCTTTGATGATCAGAATGCTGTTGCTGGAATTTGCATTAACAAAGATCGGCGCAACGCCGCTACTGGTACAAGGTACCTTTTCGACATAGGTCGTATTAATCCCCCAGGATTCGAGATTACGAATGGTGTTATCCGCAAAAATATCATCACCAACTTTCGTCAGCATCAGTACTTTGGAATTGAGCTTAGCGGCCGCAACGGCCTGATTTGCCCCTTTACCGCCACAACCAATTTTGAACGCGGGCGCTTCCAGCGTTTCCCCTTCTTTGGGCATCTGGTTGATGTAGGTGATGAGATCCACCATGTTGGAGCCAATAACCGCGATATCCATTTTACTACCTCTCAGAAACAATCACACAACAATGATATTAAAATAACATTATCATGTTACTTTCGTATCATTTGTGACTAGGATCGCGATTGGAGGATCATTTTATTGTTTATTTATTCCGCTAAGTGTTGCACTTCTATCACATTCAAAATGATTAACTTGCTTACAATTGGCTAAAAATAAGCTGCATGTAATCAATAAAACGTGAAAAAACACGCTTTTATTTCACAATAGTCAGACGTATAGTAATGCAGCAATGTCATGTTCTCAGAAACACACAAATGTTACTGAAGGAACATGAGAACATGATTCGTGGAGAGTATGCATGGAAACCAAGCAAAAAGAACGTATTCGACGTCTGATGGAATTGTTGAAGAAGACCGACAGAATCCATCTGAAAGAGGCGGCGCGAATGCTGGAGGTTTCCGTGATGACCATTCGTCGGGATCTCAGCCAGGATGACGAGCCGTTACCGCTTACGCTGCTCGGTGGTTACATTGTGATGGTGAACAAGCCCGCCGCCAACGTTAATGCCCCAGTGCCTGCGCAAAAACAGTATCATCGCGACGACTTACCGGTTGCCATTCTGGCCGCGGGACTGGTAAGTGAAAACGATCTGGTCTTTTTTGATAATGGTGCGGAAATGCCATTAGTCGTCAGCATGATCCCGGATGATATTTCCTTTACCGGAATTTGCTACTCGCACCGGGTATTCGTGGCGCTGAATGAAAAACCCAATGCCACGGTGATTCTTTGCGGAGGCACCTATCGGGCGAAAAGTGACGCCTTTTACGATACCAGCAACCCCTCTCCGCTGGATGCGCTCAACCCACGAAAAGTATTCATCTCCGCCAGCGGCGTCCATGAACATTTCGGCGTTAGCTGGTTCAACCCGGACGATCTGGCCACCAAACGCAAAGCGATGGAACGCGGATTACGCAAAATTCTACTGACGCGCCACGCCCTGTTTGATGAGGTCGCCCCCGCCAGCATTGGTCCGCTCTCCACTTTTGATGTACTGATAAGCGATCGTCCGTTACCGGCAGATTACGCAACCCACTGCCGGAACGGCTCTGTCAAAGTCATCACTCCGGACTCAGACGGCGACTAACTCACTCAAAGAAAACCGTGATTTTGTTAAACATCGACGGGTCGGACTGGTTGCGGGTCACCTTCACCACATCTTCCAGCTTGTCGATCTGGCTTATCATCTGCTCCAGACGTTGATCGTCGTTGACCAATAGCCAGATGCGGCTTTTATCGCTGCCCTGAATCGGTAGACAGAGAATGCCTTCCACGTTGAACGCGCGACGGGCGAACAGGCCGCAAACGTGAGTCATTACGCCGGGGTGGTTACGCACGGTGAGTTCCAGGATTACGTTGTCATGAGTCTGCTGTTGCATGGCTTATTCCCCCACCATCTCTGTGTTTGCCGCACCCGGCGGCACCATCGGGTATACTTTTTCATCGGCATCGATGCGTACGTGGATCAGCGCCGGGCCGGGACGATTGATAATGGCCTGCAATGCTGCCTGTGGGTCCGCTTCGTTATTCAAATCACAGGTTTTGAGCCCAAACCCGGCGGCAATCTGCATAAAGTTAATCATTCCCGGATAGGTGGCGGCAAAAACGCCCTGCTTATAAAACAGGCTCTGCTGCTGATACACCAGACCCAACGCTTCGTTATTCATCAGAATGATTTTAATATCCAGCTGATTTTCGCTGGCTGTCGCCATTTCCTGAATGTTCATCATCAGGCTGCCGTCACCAGAGAAGCACAGCACTTTTTTATCCGGGTTCGCCAGCGCCGCGCCAATCGCCGCTGGCAGGCCAAAGCCCATGGTTCCCAGACCGCCGGAGGTCAGCCACTGACGTGGGCGGTTCAGCGGATAAGCCTGCGCCGCCCACATCTGATGCTGACCGACGTCGGTGGTAATGATCGCGCTGTCGTCCACGCAGGCGGCAACGGCGTTAATCAGCCCGTAATGGCTGAGCGGACTTTTTTCCTGCGGGATCGTGCATGGAAATTCTTGCTGCAGGTCAGACACCAGCTGATGCCACTCTTCACGCGGTTGCGCTTCAATCAATGGGATCAATTGCGCCAGAACCTCATCGACATCCGCCTGGATCGCCACGTGCGGCTGTTTGATTTTACCCAACTCTGCGCGGTCAATATCCACGTGGATGATTTTGGCATTCGGGCAGAACTGTTCGGTTTTACCAATCGCCCGGTCATCAAAACGTGCGCCAAGAACAATCAGTAAATCAGACTCTTGCAGAATAAAATTGGTGCTGCGCGCGCCGTGCATACCCAGCATGCCTAACGACAGCGGATGCGCTTTTGGCAACATGCCGAGCGCCATCAACGTCATGGTGGTAGGCAATTTTGCTTTTTCGGCCAGCTCACGAACGCGCCCCGGCGCGTTAATCACGCCGCCGCCGAGGTACAGCACCGGGCGTTTGGCGGCGTTAATCATAGCTGCAGCATCACGAATACTGTCCTGGCTGAATTCCGGCGCCGCCATTTTCTGCGCAGGCTCCGGCATTTCTTCAATGTCAAAAACAGCGGTTTGAATATCCTTAGGAATGTCTATCCACACCGGGCCTGGGCGTCCGGACTGCGCAATGCGGAACGCATCGCTCATGACCTGCGGTAATTCATTGATATGACGGACCAGATAGTTGTGCTTGGTGATGGGGATAGAGATGCCGTAGGTGTCAACTTCCTGGAAGGCGTCAGTGCCAATCATCGAGGCCGGAACCTGTCCGGTGATACACACCAGCGGGATGGAATCCAGACGCGCGTCGGCAATGGCAGTCACCAGGTTGGTTGCGCCCGGTCCGCTACAAGCCATACAGACGGCGGGCTTGCCATCGGTTCTCGCCATCCCCTGCGCGATAAACCCCGCGCCCTGCTCGTGGCGCGCCAGGATATGACGGATTTGCGTACTTTGGCTTAAGGCGTCATAAACGGGAAGAATCGAGCCGCCTGGAATACCGGTGACGACCTGAATCCCCTGGCGCTCCAGGAAATGAACGATGAATTCTGCGCCCGTAAAACGCGTACGCTTGGATGTTATGCCCGAACTTGCCATGCTCCAGTCCTTTTATTCTGGGCCTTTGCTCCGGGCAGGTCTCTGAAACGAAAAACCCCGCCCGGTTTGCGCCGGCGGGGTTTTGGAATCGTGTGTTGTTCCGGACCCTACGGCGCATTGCCGACGACCACCACCACACGCACGACGACCGCTGCGCGAGATGGCGCAGTTTTTAGTAGGGTCGCAGTCAGCATAGAAGGGTTCATTAGGGACCTGTTTGTTTGTTGATTAACTGGATTCATACAAACACAGGTTTTTCAGTGTGACAATGGAAAAATTTTCATCTGCACAAAAATGCGTCAAGGATCACATTTCGCTGTGCCCAGTTGAAAAACAAAAAACCCCGCCGGAGCGAGGTTTTTTTTCAGCGCGGCGCGGTTGGTAGCCGCCGAACACACTGTGTTATGTCAACAAAAAAAGTATACGCGTTCTGCGAAGAACACGCAATTTCGGCACGAATTTTGATGGTTTTGAGTATGGAACATGAATAGCATAACGTCCACAAAATACTGTTAATTTATACAGTATTTATCTATAATGTCTCGGTACGCAATGTGTTATGCGGGGGCCGCAGAGTAAACCGGCGCAACAAAGTCCTGGCTGAAACGGGTGGTGCCGTCAGCGCCTTAACCCCGTGTGAGCACACTGTGTTATGTCAACAAAGGTGCTGGCAACAGGCAGCGGCGAGGTACGCCAGCACCGTGCTCCTTGTACCAAAAGGAGAGCGTATGAGCCTCGTGGATATCGCTATTCTTATCCTCAAACTCATTGTTGCAGCACTGCAACTCCTTGATGCTGTTCTGAAATACGTTAAGTAACTCAGATTCAAGTCGCACCGAAGGGGGGCGGGTAACACTCCGCTCCCCTTTCACCTTCTCCCTGGTGCTTGTGTCGTACCAATGTGTTACGTTTTTATGACATTCTCAGGGAAGAATTCCACTATGACGCTTTCTGTTTTCTGCATTTTGCTGTTCGCCGCACTGCTGCATGCCAGCTGGAATGCCATTGTAAAAGCGGGAAACGACAAGCTGTACTCGGCGATCAGCGTCAGCGGAACCGCTGCGATTATGGCGCTGATTTGTTTACCCTTTGCGCCGCAACCCTCTGCCGCCAGCCTGCCGTTTTTAGCTGTCTCAACCGCATTACAGGTGGTCTATACCGTTCTGGTCGCTAAAACCTATCAGGTTTCAGATATGAGCCAGACCTATCCTCTGATGCGCGGCACAGCGCCGCTGCTGGTCGCAATTATCAGCGTCCTGTTCCTTGGCGATAGCCTCTCGTTACTCGCCTGGGTAGGGATTGCCACCATCTGTCTGGCTATTCTCGGGATGGCATTTAACGGACGTAGCGGTTCGCAACGCGGGATTATCCTGGCGCTCGTTAACGCCTGCTTTATCGCCGGTTATACGCTGGTTGATGGCACTGGCGTCAGGCTTTCAGAAACCGCGCTGGGCTACACGCTATGGACCTTCTTTCTGAACGGCTCTTGCCTGCTGAGCTGGGCGATGTTCGCCCGACGCCGGGAAGCGTCACGTTATCTGGTACAGCAGTGGAAAAAAGGTATTCTTGGCGGGATTGGTACGATGGGATCTTACGGCCTGGCGCTGTGGGCCATGACCCAGGCTCCGCTGGCGGTGGTCGCTGCGCTGCGTGAAACGTCGATCCTGTTTGGCGCGCTGCTCGCGTGGCTGCTGCTGAAAGAAAAGGTTGCCGGAATACGTCTTGTTGCAGCCGCAGGCATTGCTGTAGGCGCAGTTTTACTCCGCTTATCATGATCGCGTTGTAAACCCGATGCAATCCGGCAACATTTGTTGCCGCTTTTTGTTTACATTTCCTGCCGTCTATCACGTAAACTTTCCAGCCCACTATCTGGCCTTCTTTTTCTGTTGTGGTAGATTCCACGCGCATTTACGGGAAAGTGCAGCACCTTATTCTTCTTTTTTCTCTTTTTTAAAAGTAATCAGCGAAATGAAAAGGCATAGAAGCGTCAATTTGTTGTTGATGTTGGTATTACTGGTGGCGGTAGGTCAGATGGCGCAAACCATTTATATCCCCGCGATTGCTGATATGGCGCGTGAACTGAACGTTCGCGAAGGGGCGGTACAAAGCGTGATGGCCGCCTATCTGCTGACCTACGGCGTGTCGCAACTAGTTTACGGTCCCCTTTCTGACCGCGTAGGGCGCCGCCCGGTGATCCTCGCCGGAATGTCTATTTTTATGCTGGCCACGCTTGTCGCGATTACCACCCATAGCCTGACGGTACTGATTATCGCCAGCGCCATCCAGGGGATGGGAACGGGCGTCGGCGGTGTGATGGCGCGAACGTTACCGCGCGATCTGTACGAAGGCACGCAACTGCGCCACGCCAATAGTCTGTTAAACATGGGGATCCTGGTCAGTCCGCTGTTAGCTCCGCTGATTGGTGGTGTGCTGGACACAGTGTGGAACTGGCGCGCCTGCTATATTTTCCTGTTGATTCTGTGTGCGGGCGTGACGTTTAGCATGGCACGCTGGATGCCGGAAACGCGCCCTGCGGGTGCGCCGCGTCCACGACTGATCGCCAGCTACAAAACCTTGTTTGGTAATAGCGCTTTCACCTGTTACGTGCTGATGTTGATCGGTGGTCTGGCGGGTGTTGCGGTCTTTGAGGCCTGCTCCGGGGTGTTGTTGGGCGCACGACTCGGTCTGAGCAGCATGGTGGTCAGTATCCTGTTTATTCTGCCCATCCCGGCGGCATTTTTCGGTGCATGGTTTGCCGGTCGTCAGAATAAGCGTTTCTCGACGCTAATGTGGCAGTCGGTGACCTGCTGTCTGGTAGCGGGTTTAATGATGTGGATCCCAGGGCTGTTTGACGTGATGAACGTCTGGACGCTGCTGGTTCCTGCCGCACTGTTTTTCTTCGGTGCCGGAATGTTGTTTCCTCTGGCAACCAGCGGCGCAATGGAGCCTTTCCCGTTCCTGGCAGGCACGGCTGGCGCGCTGGTTGGAGGATTACAGAACATTGGTTCCGGCGTGCTGGCATGGTTCTCTGCCATGCTGCCGCAAACCGGGCAAGCCAGTCTGGGTCTGCTGATGACCCTTATGGGGCTGTTGATTTTTGTTTGCTGGCTTCCGCTGGCGTCACGCGTATCGCATCAGGGACAGGCGGTTTAAGCGTATGATGGCCCGGCATATCGCCGGGCTTTTCGCATTCTGGCGCGATCATCGTCGTCAGCAACGGCTCCAGCGCCGGACGCCAGGCCCCCTCCTCACCATCATAGAACTGCGTATCCGCATTGATAGCATAGGGAATTTTCGCTTTTTTCAGCTCGCACGCCATAAAGCGTGCAAACGCCATTTGCGAAGCAGAAGGCGGGTTTCTGATGGTCTCTCCTGGCGACCAGCCTCCAACCCAACTGAGATGACCTGTTTTCTGCTGCCAATGAATGGCGGTATTGATACGCGCGCGAATGGCGGCCTTTTCTGCCGCAGTCCCTGATGTCCACGGATATTTGCCGTTATTTTTCATCGGTCCCCACGGAAAAATATGCCATTGGGCCAGCACGGTATTCTGACTTTGCGGCGGCAGCTTTAGATTGGCCAAATCTTCCGGAGCGGCATGCAGTTTCGGCGCGATAAAAATCATTCGCTGTGGATCGATGGCATGGATGGTTCGAATGGTTTTGTCATACACGCGATTGAGCGATGCCTGATTATGGTAGAGCTTATCAGAGGGGTCATATATCAGGTCAAAACCCAGCAACGGCGAGCGTTGACCAAAATAATGCGCCACTGCCACCCACCAGTTAACCACCTCTTTTTCGTTACCGGCACTGGGGTCTTTTTTATATTCATCAGCCTGATAGGCAATGATCGGGATCACGCCATACTGCTCACAGGCTTCTACCAGCTTGCGCAGATGAATCAGCCGCGATTCTGTGGGCTCTCCCGCCACACGAATGCGTACGTGGGCCAACCCTTTCGCCTTGTAGTCCCGCACCACCAGCGGATCAAATTCTCGGATACCCCGATCGGTGCGTGCCCAGTCTACGTCCATCCCAACGCCAAGCTGCTGCGCATATTGCGCCGCCGTCAGCGCAGGTTGCGCGGCACACACGGTGGCGCTGGCTAACAGTAAAAGGGAAACTATCGGCTTTAACACGGTCGTCCTTACGCAAATCATCAGGAGTGATATCACGTATTTAGCATGCTTTTTGACTTTCCGTGTAGTGAGAACGCGTAAAAATATTCGCAGTCCGCTTATTTAACCTGCTCCTGAAGCCAGCTGATAAATGCCTCAATTTTCGGCCATTGCCTGCCTGGCAATGTGGTGATGTAGTAATGCTGATGGCATTTCAGCGCCTTATCGCCAAAAGGCGCGACCAGTTCTCCGCTGTCGAGACGTTTTTGAACCAACCGCTTTCGGCCCATCGCCACGCCGATATGGTTCATGGCGGCAATTACCGCTAAATCAGAGCGATCGAAACCAATCCCCGACGATGTCGGCAGATTCGCCGCAAAATGTTGTGCCCAACTGTGCCACTCATCGGTTCCTGAGTCGTTACTCCATGCCTGTCTGTCGTGCAGCAAGGTGCAGTGCGGCAAATTCACCAGCGAACCTGTAAGGTCATGGCGACGAGCGTAGTCCGGGCTGCATACCGGCAGGATCTCTTCATCCATCAGGAAGTGGTGTGTAAGCTGCGCAGAGGGTGCATCGTCAAAATAGATAGCCAGATCGACACCGGCGCGCTGCAGATTGACGTTGTCGTTTCCGGTTAGCACGGTCAGAGAAATCGACGGATAGCGACGCGTAAAGTCGCCGAGTGCCGGAACCAGCCAGCACTGAGCGATAGAGGGCCGTGAGTAGACAGTGAGCGTCCCGGACAGCTCCTGATTTTTAATATCAAGAATCTCCTGGTTGAGCGTATCCAGCGACGATTTCAGCGCCCAGAACACCCGCTTACCCTCGTGGGTGAGTTCCACTTTACGGTGCGAACGGACAAACAACTGAATGCCCAGTTCCTCTTCCAGCTGATTAATGCGATGGCTAACGGCGCTGGGGCTTAACGATAACTCATCTGCCGCCAACGCAAACGATTGATGCCGGGCCGCCACTTCAAAGGTATACAGTTTTGACAGCTGCCAACCGTTGAGCAGCCGGTTTCTGACCTCGCGTAGGGGATCCAAATTCACCTCCTGTCCTCCTGATTCATTCGCCGGAGTGTAAAAAAGTTCGCTGTAAAAATCAGCATAAAGATGAATCAAGGTGAACCATATCGCATAAATGCAGCGTAATTAGACGCAAATCACTCATTTGATGCAATCTGGCTCATGTGAAAGGAGATTTATATCGTTTGTCAGACCGTGCCTTATTTTTGTCCAATAACCCTATATTAATCACAGGGCAAGGTGAGCTATGCACTCTCAAATCTGGGTTGTGAGCACGCTGCTAATAAGCATCGTGTTAATCGTTTTGACCATCGTGAAGTTCAAATTCCACCCGTTTCTGGCGCTGCTGTTAGCCAGTTTCTTCGTGGGTACGATGATGGGGATGGGGCCGCTGGATATGGTCAATGCCATTGAGAGTGGTATTGGCGGTACGCTGGGCTTCCTCGCGGCGGTTATTGGTCTTGGGACCATTTTGGGCAAAATGATGGAAGTGTCCGGCGCGGCCGAACGCATCGGCCTGACGCTGCAGCGCTGCCGTTGGCTTTCCGCGGACGTCATTATGGTGCTGGTCGGGCTGATTTGCGGTATCACGCTGTTCGTTGAAGTCGGCGTGGTGCTGTTGATTCCACTGGCCTTTTCGATTGCTAAAAAAACCAATACCTCATTACTGAAGCTGGCGATTCCGCTGTGTACGGCGCTGATGGCGGTACACTGCGTCGTACCTCCGCATCCGGCCGCCCTGTTCGTGGCGAATAAGTTGGGCGCGGATATTGGCACCGTAATTGTCTACGGCTTACTGGTGGGTTTAATGGCTTCGCTTGTCGGTGGGCCGCTGTACCTGAAATTCCTCGGTAACCGTCTGCCGTTTAAACCGGTACCGGCTGAGTTTTCCGACCTGAAAGTGCGCGACGAAAGTACGCTGCCGTCGCTGGGTGCTACGCTGTTTACCGTACTCCTGCCGATTGGCCTGATGCTGGTCAAAACCGTCGCTGAGCTGAACATGGCGAAAGGCAGTACGTTGTATACGCTGCTGGAGTTTATCGGTAACCCGATCACCGCGATGTTTATTGCCGTTTTCGTGGCCTATTACATTCTCGGTCTGCGTCAGCACATTGGCATGGGGACGTTGCTGACCCACACCGAAAACGGTTTTGGCTCGATTGCTAACATTCTGCTGATTATCGGTGCAGGCGGCGCATTCAACGCTATCCTCAAGAGCAGCGGGCTGGCGGATACTCTGGCTCTGATCCTCTCAAACATGCATATGCACCCGATTCTGCTGGCGTGGCTGGTCGCACTGATTCTGCATGCGGCGGTAGGCTCTGCCACCGTTGCGATGATGGGCGCGACGGCAATCGTGGCACCGATGCTGCCACTCTACCCTAACGTGAGCCCAGAGATCATCGCTATTGCCATCGGTTCCGGCGCTATTGGCTGCACGATCGTCACCGATTCCCTGTTCTGGCTGGTGAAGCAGTACTGCGGCGCCACCCTCAATGAAACGTTCAAATACTATACGACCGCGACATTTATCGCGTCCGTTATTGCACTGGCTTGCACATTCCTGCTTTCCTTTATTATCTAAGCGCGAAGAGACTGACTATGGAAAACATTCAAACACTTATCGCCCAGCATCCTTTAGTGGAAGATCTGGTGGCTCTGAAAGAGACAACCTGGTTTAACCCTGGCACCACCTCTCTTGCGGAAGGTTTACCCTATGTTGGCCTGACAGCACACGACGTTGAGGATGCCCACGCGCGTCTGACGCGCTTCGCACCGTATCTGGCGCAGGCCTTCCCGGAAACTGCCGCTACCGGAGGCATTATCGAATCTGAGCTGGCCGCAATCCCGGCCATGCAAAAACGGTTGGAAAAAGAGTTCGGGCAGCACATTAACGGCGAACTCCTGCTGAAAAAAGACAGCCATCTGCCGATTTCCGGTTCAATCAAAGCGCGCGGCGGCATTTATGAAGTACTGACCCATGCGGAAAAACTGGCGCTGGAAGCCGGTCTGCTGACCACCAAAGACGATTACCGCATTCTGCTTTCGCCGGAGTTTAAACAGTTCTTCAGCCAGTACAGCATCGCAGTCGGTTCCACCGGCAACCTCGGGATGTCGATTGGCATCATGAGCGCCCGGATCGGCTTTAACGTTACGGTTCATATGTCTGCCGATGCCCGCGCGTGGAAAAAAGCCAAGCTGCGCAGCCACGGCGTGACGGTAGTGGAGTACGAAGAAGATTACGGCGTGGCGGTTGAACAAGGTCGTAAGGCGGCACAGTCCGATCCAAACTGCTTCTTTATCGATGATGAAAATTCCCGCACGCTGTTCTTAGGCTACGCGGTCGCCGGTCAGCGTCTGAAAGCGCAGTTTGCCCAGCAGGGGCGCGTAGTGGATGCCGAGCATCCGTTATTTGTCTATCTGCCGTGCGGCGTCGGCGGCGGCCCTGGCGGCGTGGCGTTTGGCCTCAAGCTGGCGTTTGGCGATAACGTGCACTGTTTCTTCGCGGAACCAACCCACTCCCCGTGCATGCTGCTGGGGATTTATACCGGGCTACACGATACCATCTCCGTACAGGACATCGGTATCGACAACCTGACGGCAGCGGACGGGCTGGCGGTCGGTCGCGCCTCGGGCTTTGTTGGCCGGGCGATGGAACGTCTGCTCGACGGTCTGTATACCCTGGACGATCAGACCCTGTACGACATGCTGGGCTGGTTGGCGCAGGAAGAAAGCATTCGCCTTGAGCCGTCGGCGCTGGCGGGGATGACCGGTCCGCAGCACGTTTGCGCCTCCACTGACTATCAGCACATGCACGGATTTAGCGCAGCTCAACTCAATAACGCCACACACCTCGTGTGGGCGACCGGCGGCGGTATGGTGCCGGAAGCCGAAATGGCGCAGTACCTGGCGAAAGGGCGCTAATCTCAGCGCAGCATCGCCATCAGCTCCGCGGGTGAACGATGCTGCTTAATGAGATCACGCATTACGCGCATATGCGGCGCGGTATGGTTGAAAAAAGCGCTGTATCCGCCGCAAATCGCACTCTTTCCATTTCTGCCACGGTGCTTAGGGCAGTCGCCGTGGCAAAAACGCAGCAGCGAACACGCCTGACATTCCGCGCTCAGCGTGGTTCTCTTGGCCTGACCAAACTCCGCAGCCCGAGAGCTGGCATTGAGCTCACTCAGCGAGGTGTGATGAATATTACCCAGGCGATAATCAGGGTAGACATAGTGATCGCACTGATACAAATCGCCATTCGCTTCCAGGGCAAAAGCATGCCCGCAGGTGGAGCTTAGCGAACACATCTGCGCCGGATGCCCGCACCATACCCCGAGGGTTGAATCAAATAACTGGACGAATACGCGACCAATATCTTCTCTGACCCAGATATCAAAGACGGAATTCAGAAAGGTTCCCCACGCCTGCGGCGGGACGGAGTCGGCGGTAAGCTCGCCTTTTTCATCATATTCAACCAACGGAATAAACTGCAGAAAGGGCGTGCCGCACTGGCGAAGATAACGATACATTTGTTCGGGCTGCTGGCTGTTCAGGCGGTTAATCACCACCAACAGATTGAACTCCACCTGATACTCACGAAGTTTAGCAATAGCCTCTATCACCTTATGATGCGTCGGTTTTCCGCTGCGGTTAACGCGATAAGCATCGTGCAACTCGGCCGGGCCATCCAGAGAGATCCCAACCAGCCAGCCGTTATCGCGTAAAAACTGACACCATTCGTCATTGAGCAAAATTCCGTTGGTCTGGAAAGCGTTATGGATTTGCTTCCCTTCTCCGTACTGTTTTTGCAACGTCACAACGCGGCGAAAAAAGTCTACGCCACAAAGAGTTGGCTCGCCCCCCTGCCAGGCGAACATCACTTCGGGCCCCGGCTGCGCAGCGATATGTTGGCGAATAAACGTCTCTAAGGTAGCGTCATCCATTGCGGGTTGAGTGGGTTTCTCAATGTAAAAACAGTAGCGACAATCGAGATTACAACGAGAGCTGGCCGGCTTGGCCATGACCTGACATCCTGTCATGCTAAATTCCCGATAAATGCCATAAGTTGGCGGACATGCGTTACAGCAAACAGTATTGCGAGGGATAACACCGCGAGGGAGATCATAAATTTGTCACGCACCGCGCGAGATTCAGAAAAATCGCTATGACTGACATCCATCAGGTTGCGACTGCGGGTATAGCGCCAAAGAACAATCGCCACCAGCGCCAGCACTACAATTGAAACCCAAAACAGGAAACCCGCCTGATGCCAGTTGTGCTTCAGCGCCAGCGCCATTAACGCGCCATAGCCCAACAACGTGCGAAACCAGGCCAGCGAGGTACGTTCCGGTTGTAAACCAGGATCGGCGATCCGTCGCGATTTACGGCTATCCGGCATACAGCACCAGCGCCATCACAATCACCGCAACTACCGTTAAAATCAGGCTGATGATTAACAGGCTATGAGTGTACGGCAAGTCCTCTTTCAGGCGCATTGCCTTTTCATTGCGCAACCAGCGCAGGTAGCCATAAATCGCCAGACCGCCGGCAAACAGACACAACAACAGTGCCAGCAGTTCACGAATCACCGGCGTGGCAAAATCCGGAGCCAGTTGGTCAAGACCCACACCCGCCGCCAGAAACCCCAGCGAGGTGCGGATCCACGCCAGAAAAGTGCGTTCATTTGCCAACGAGAAGCGGTAATCCGGCGCTTCACCCAGGCGGGAAATCTTCATCCAAACTCCTCTGGTTGTCATTGCCGGATGGTGGCTAGCGCCTTATCCGGCCTACAAGTAAGTTGCAAATAAGGATATTTGCGCCAACTGGCATTGTAGTCAGAACTTCTGCTTTTTCTCTTCCACTTTTACGCCCTGGGTCGGTAAACCGGTGTCGTAATCACGTACCACCGGAGAATAGCCGTCTTCAGGGCGCGGGCGGAAAGCCCCCATCCAGCGCGGTATGGCATCAGCACGCCACGGACGCAAACTCCACTGATAGGTGCGAAACGGATCGCGGATTTTATCCATGTAGTCCAGCAGCGCGTCGTGCATCTGGCAGCGAACGTCGGCCAATTGTGGCGAATCTATCAGGTTGTGTAGTTCATCTGGATCGTTACGCCTGTCGTAAAGCTCATCGCTGGTAAACAGATTTAATACCAGTTTCCAGTCGTCCGTCACCCAGCAGCGTACCGGGATAAATCCGCCAAAACTGTCATGTTCAATTTCATAACGGTTGAACTCCACCATCACACCGCGCGGCTTTTCAACGGCAAGAATGTTTTCACCTGGCAGGATTTGCGGCTTCTCAATACCCGCCAGCGCCATCATCGTCGGCAGCAGATCAATATGGCTGACCGGTGTGTCTACCTGTATAGGCTCCCCTTGCGGCGGGCGCATAATCAGCGGAATTCGTGTGATGTCGTCATACATCGCGGCCCCTTTACTGATGAGTTTATGCGCGCCCATCATCTCACCGTGGTCGGAGGTATAAATGACCCAAGTATTCTCTCGCTGCTGCGGCGTTAAGGCATTGATCACCCGACCTATCTGATCATCAACAAAGTCGTTGCAGGCAAAATAGAGCGGATGGTGGTAGCGCCCGTCATCGCTAACCGGGGATGGCATGGCTTGCGACCACAGACGATGGTGCTCGGGCTTATCGAGCAAAGAGTCATGCGCTTTCGCACCGAGATCGTAATAAAAGTCCTGATATTTCTGCAGATACTCGACCGGACAGGTAAACGGATGGTGCGGCTCGTCATAGGAAACCACCATCAGAAACGGTTCCTCGGCACGCGCAGGCTGATGGAGAAAATCGACCGCCCGGTTACTGATACGATGCGCCCAGGTGAACGTCTCATCAATGTTATTGGCCTGCAAATCTTCCACGCTATTGAGTCCATTACGCCACAAACCGATCTCTTTATCCGTCAGTTCTGCGAGATAATTTGCCCCGTCATACCAGTAATCAGCATCCCACTCTGGCGGACATTCGCCGGTCCCAAAGTAGTCATGTCCGTCGAGATGCCACTTGCCGATATAACAGGTGTGGTAGCCCGCATCTTTAAAGTAGCGCCCCATAGTGGAGATGTTTTTCCCCGGCGCGACGTTATTGGTCCACGGCCCGGACTGGTTGGCATAAATCCCGGTAAACAGCCCTGCGCGGGCCGGCGTACACACTGGTGAACAGGTATAGGCCGAGTTAAAGCGAATACCTTCCGCTGCCAGACTATCAATATTATTGGTGTTCAGCGGCTTACCGCTGTAGCAGCCGACCATATTGGTCGCCTGGGTATCGGTCATAATGAACAGAAAATTGGGCCGGGTCATGCTTCATCCTTAGCGTCAGGGACACATTGTGCAGTCGCGTTACGCCGCGTCTGCCAACTGCTGTACATCAAATACATCATCACTGCCGCCGTAGTTGAGTAGCAGAGAATGGTCAGCCATTGCGTGTTGTACCCGCCGAACTGTGCGAGCCCGGCATAGACGCCGATCATCGCAGTCAGGATACCGACAGAGGCAAGTTTGGCGTTTTTCCACGGTTTCATATCTACCGCGAAAGCATCATGGAATTTAAACGGCGTGGCACGCGGCTTGATAACACCGATGACCAGCATGACCACCACGTTGATGCAGAAGGTACAGGCCAGTACGTAAAGGAAGTGAAAGTCGAATTTCACCAGATAGTTGATGGTGATGTAGCTGACAATACCGAGTCCCATGGCGACTTTTGCTGCCAGCGCGGGAATGCGCGGGAAAAAGAATCCCATAATGATGATGGTCACCAGCGGCACGTTATAAATACCGTTGAGCTGTTTCATCCAGCTGTAGAGCCCTTCTGGCGCATTAGCGATCCAAGGCGCTACCAGCACGGAAATTACCGCGATAAAAAAACCAAATTTACGACCAACGCGAACCAGCTGTTCCGGTTGTGCATGTTGATTAATAATTCGCCGGTATATGCCCATACTAAATAAGGTACTGGCGCTGTTTAAAAATCCATTGAACGTACTGATTACCGCGCCGAATAAAACCGCGCCGAAAAACCCCACTAAAGGAACAGGCAGCACGTTATTCACCAGTGTCGGATAGGCCATATCCGCCTTTGGCAGATCCTGGTACAGATGAAAAGCAATTAAGCCCGGTAATACCAGTACCAGCGGATCGAGCATTTTCAATACCGCTGTGAGCAATGCCCCTTTCTGCCCTTCAGCGAGGCTTTTGGAGGCCAGCGTACGCTGCACGATGCCCTGATTGGTACACCAGTAGAAAGTATTCACCAGAATCAAACCGGTAAAGGCCGCACCAATCGGCAACGGATCGTTCGCTCCGCCGATTGAGTTTAATTTCTCCGCATGCACGGTGGTCAGTTGCTCGATACCTTGTAAAAAACTGCCTTTGCCCATCGCAATCAAGCCAAACACGGGTACCATCAGTCCGCCAATCACCAGGCCAATACCATTGATGGAGTCAGCCACCGCCATTGCGCGCAAGCCGCCGATCACCGCATAAATAATTCCGGCAATGCCCAGCAAAATAACCAGTAACCAGATTGCGGCACCCTGAGAAATATTGAGTGATTCACCGATGTGAAAAAGACTGTTCAGCGCCAGCGCCCCTGAATAAAGCACAATCGGCAGGAAGCAGACGCCAGTGGCAATAAGAAAGCAAAAGTCGATAATAATCCGTGTTGTTTTATCGTAGCGTTCTTCAAGAAAATCCGGGATCGTAGCGATACCACGTTGCAGATAGCGAGGCAGAAAGATCAGCGCCAGAAAGATAAGCGTCACCGCAGAGGTAACTTCCCAGCCCATGACCGACATTCCGCTTTTGTAAGCCTGACCAGACAGACCAACCAACTGCTCGGTCGAAAGGTTAGTTAACATCAGTGACGCCGCAATCACTGGTGCTTTCAAGGAACGCCCGGCAAGAAAATACCCTTGTTGCGATCCGGTATCCGTCTTGCGTACCTTCCACCAGGTGATTACCGCCACCAGCAGCGTAAAGCCCACAAAGCTTAAAATTTGTAGCGTATTCATCTCATAGCCCTTTTTTCATTATGTCCCGGTAGCTGTAGGGTGTAACAGGAGGTATTGCGCACCGGGTCAGGCAGTCAGATTTCATAAAATAAAAACGTCATATCCCTGAACGGATTTTTTCTGTTAAGTTCAGGTTGTGGGCATAATTCTCCGGCGGGAAATTAAAATGAATGGAAAGATGCAAAGTTCGCATGTAAAAAACGAAACTACATACAATATTCCCCTGTTGATTAACGAAAATGTGATCTCAAGCGGAATTTCATTGATCTCGCTGTGGCACACCTATGCCGACGAACATTACCGGGTTATTTGGCCGCGCGATAAGAAAAAGCCACTGATAGCTAATTCTTGGGTTGCCGTCTATACCGTCCAGGGCTGTGGAAAAATCCTGCTAAAAGGCGGCGAACAGATTACTCTCAACGGGAACTGTATAATCTTTTTAAAACCGACCGATATACAGTCTTATCATTGCGAAGGATTAGTATGGGAACAATACTGGATGGAGTTCACACCAACCAGCGTAATGGATATTCCGCTAGGCCAACAAAATATTATTTATAATGGTGACATTTATAATCAGGAGCTGGCTGAAGTTTCACGATTAATTACTTCTTCAGACTCAATGAAAAATAATCTGGCCGTCGCTTTTCTTACAAAAATGATTTATCAATGGATTTGTCTTATTTACGCTGAAGGTAAAAAAGACCCGCAGCGGATGCAAATTGAAAAACTGATTGCCACTCTACATGCCAGCCTACAAAAACGCTGGAACGTAGCGGAGATGGCAGCAACTATTCCCTGTAGCGAAGCCTGGCTACGTCGTCTTTTTTTACGTTATACCGGCAAAACGCCGAAGGAATATTATCTGGATGCCCGGCTGGAACTGGCGCTGTCACTGCTAAAACAGGAGGGAAATACGGTCGGACAGGTGGCGGATATGCTTAACTTCTTTGACTCGTTTCATTTCAGCAAAGCGTTTAAACACAAGTTTGGCTATGCACCGTCGGCGGTATTGAAACATGCGGACCGGCACCCAAAGGATGCCGGTCAACAGGATTAGTGCAATTCCGGCCAGTACGCTTTGTTGGCCTCGATCAGATCATCAAGAATCGCTTTTGCCACAGATGCGCTCGGTACGGTTTTCGACAAGGTGATAGCCTGCCACAAACGCTGATAAGAACGGTGCTCCCAGGCATCAACCACCAACTTCTCAACCGCTACCTGCTGGCTCATCAGCCCTTTCTGGAACTGAGGTATATCACCCACCGTCAACGGTTCCGGGCCGTTATGCCCTACCAGGCATGGGATCTCGACCATCGCTTCATCGTCAAAGTTATGAATGGCCCCGTTGTTCGGCACAATCAGCAACATTCTTTCCTGAGTATTAAAGGCAATAGCCGCCGCCAGATCGACAATGTAAGAAGCATGTTCGTCAATCTCCAGCTCACCAGCGGCAGAATTGCCCGCCTCAATGATTGCGCGGCAGGAACCGAACACCTGTTTTTCACGGTGGTCCATCACCTCATTGGCGCGCGTGCGCTGCGGATCAGAGTGCTGAACCACGTAATCCGGGAATAGGTAGTATTTCAGGTATGTATTCGGCATGGTATCTGGGTCCAGCGCCTGTACATCTTTTGCCTTCGCAAAGGTATCGTTCCAGCTTGCTTCTGTGTGCGGGTCGTTTGACGGAGGAACATAACCATACTGCGCCACATATTCGCGCAGCTTCGGCATCAGATCGTTCCCCTGCAGATCTTCAATCGATGTCCACCAGCCGAAGTGGTTCAGTCCATAGTAACGCACACGCATCTGTTTGCGGTCTTTAAGGCCAACGATCTGCGCCATCCGCCCTTCAATACCGATAGGCATATCGCAAATATTGAGGATTTTCGCATTTGGACGCAGCCGACGCGTGGCTTCAGCAACAATTGCCGCCGGATTGGAATAGTTAAGCATCCAGGCATTTGGTGAATATTTTTCCATATAATCCACCAGTTCCAGCACGCCGCCAATAGAACGCATTCCGTAGGCAATCCCACCCGGCCCGCAAGTTTCCTGACCTAACACCCCGTGACGTAATGGGATTTTTTCATCTTGTTCGCGCATTGGGTATTTACCCACTCGGATATGCGCCATCACGAAATCGACATCGGTAAATGCTGCTTTAGGATCGGTGGTGTAACTAAACTCAATTTCCGGTGCCTGTTCTTTGAGGATGATTTTACACGCCTCAGCAATCACTTCCTGGCGCGCGCCATCGTTGTCATAAAATTTCAGCGCACGAAGCGGGAAACGGTCCTGATTTGCCAGCAACATCAGCACGATGCCCGGCGTAAAGGTACTACCGCCACCTGCGATAACCACTGAGAATTTTTTCATGATACTGCCTCCGTCATGGGGATCTGTTCGTTTGATAAAGAAGATTTCATTAGCGTTTCGAGCTGCTCGCGTACCTGAGGAACGTGCAAACCAACAATGACCTGAATACCGTTGCCGCGGCGCACAACACCGTGCGCACCCAACGCTTTGAAGACGTCATCGCTTTGCGTTTGTGCCATGTCGTGAAGCGCAATACGCAGGCGAGTAGCGCAGTTATTAATACTCTCGATATTGCTTGCGCCGCCTAACGCCTGTAGAAACCCCGCAGCCTGACCCAGTTTGGTCTCCGGCGATGCGGCGGTGGTTTGCCCACGAGCAGCTTTGTAATCAGCTTTGGTATAGAGTTTGATTTCGCTGTCTTCTCGCCCTGGCGTTTTCAGGTTGAAGCGCAGGATCAGGGTGCGGAAGATGGCGAAATAGAGCACGGTAAAGGCCAGACCAATCGCTATCTGGGTGAACATCATTCCGGCATGGTTGTGGAACATTGGGATCCAGTTTTGCGGTAAGAACTGATCAAGCAGACCGCCGCCCATGTTGCCTACCACGCCGCAGAGATACATTACCGTCGCCATGGAAGCCGCCAGCACGGCATGTACAGCAAACAATAAGGGAGAGATAAACAGGAAGGTAAACTCCAGCGGTTCGGTAATCCCAACCAGCACAGCCGTGAGCGTAGCGGGGATCAATAGTCCCGCCACCTTCACCCGGTTTTCCGGGGCGGCGGTGAAGTAGAGCGCCAGAGCAATGCCTAATGAACCAAAGATTTTCGAGTTGCCGTGCAGGGCAAACCCACCTTCAGGGAACAGCGTTTTCAACGACTCAGTACTTTGGCTGAATTCCTGCAAATGTTGCGCCCAATAGACCTGGATGCCGCCTTCCACCGCGGCAGGGCCGAAAATAAATGGCCCATAGACGAAGTGATGCAGCCCGGTCGGAATTAAAATACGCTCCAGGAAGGTATACACCCATACCCCCAGCGCACCTGCAGAACGCAGAAAAGCTTGCAGAGATTCAATCCCCATTTGCACCTTTGGCCAACCCAGAAGCGTCAGCCAGGCGCAGGGAATCATCACCAGGAAGGCAATGATCACCACAAACGATGTCCCCTGAAAAATACCGAGAAATACTGGCAAGGGTTTATCGAAATAACGGTTATGTAGAGCAGTAACAATACCGGAAATGACAATTGCACCGATGATGCTGGTATCAAGCGTTTTAATTCCAGCCATCATCGTTAAACCACTGCCAGCAGTCGGGTCTGCGCTAAAATCCACGCCGAAGAAATGTCCCCATGTCATACCCATGGCATTGATGAAGTAATTCCACGTCAGAAAACTGACCAATACCGCCAGACAAGCGCGGCCCTGAGCCTGTTTTGCCAGACCAATAGGCAGACCAACGGCGAAAATCAGCGGCATATTACGAAATACCGTCCAGCCACCTTCTTCGATGATATGAACGATTTGGGCGAACAAACTGTTGGGATCGGTAAGCGCTTCGCCCACAAAGAGCGGGTTGCGCAACATAATAGCGATACCCACGACGATACCAGCAAAGGGAAACAGCAGCACCGGGGTGAACATCGCGCCGCCAAAGCGTTGTATTTGACTGAGCATTTTCACATCCTCATAGAACAACCAGTAGGGGGAGAGGCCTTTTTTTTCGTCATTGCTGGCCTGATACGAGAATAGAAAGTTGCGATCCTCCGGACATGGTATGCCGCTACGATTCGTGATCGCTTTCATGGTTTTAATTTCGACAATGAGGTCTACTTTTCACGTAAAAGTTAGACATCAAAAGGTCTATGGTGCGGTGATTAAAAGAAAAAAGAGGTCTGGTAGTGATCTACAAATCAATTGCGGAACGACTACGAATTCGCCTGAATTCTTCTGATTACAACATCGGTAGCCCGCTACCTGGCGAAAAAAAACTTGCCGAAGAGTTTGCGGTGTCACGAATGACGATCCGTAAAGCAATTGATATGTTAATTGGCTGGGGATTGGTCGTACGCCGTCATGGAAGTGGAACTTATGTAGCACGCAAAGATGTCCATCATGAAACCACCAATCTAACCGGACTGGCGGAAGTGCTGAAGAGACAGGGAAAAGAAGTCACCAGTGAGGTACTGGTTTTTGAAGTGATGCCCGCACCACCGGCAATTGCCAGTCAGCTGCGTATCCAGATTAATGAACGTATCCACTTCTCACGCCGTGTTCGCTATGTGGATGGCAAACCGCTGATGCTTGAAGACAGCTACATGCCGGTAAAATTATTCCGTAATCTGTCACTGGCACATCTGGAAGGGTCAAAATTCGATTACATTGAGAAAGAGTGCGGGATAACAATCAGCGGCAACTATGAAAGTCTGACCCCCGTTCTTGCTGATAAGCAGCTCTCCGCACAGATGAACGTACCTGAACAGACGCCGTTATTACGCATTACCTCGTTGTCATACAGTGATAGCGGGGAATTTCTAAATTATTCAGTCATGTTCAGAAACGCCAGCGAATACCAGGTGGACTACCACTTACGGCGCGTCCACCCGGACCCGTCCTGACGTTAACCCATTCCCCAGAAGATCACCGCCAACAGTTGCGGGGTGATAATCCTCAGGAACATGACCAGCGGATAAACGGTGGCGTAGGAGAGCGCTGCCGCCCCGCTGGTGGCATGCAGGTTGTTAGCAAACGCCAGCGCAGGAGGATCGGTCATTGAGCCGGCCAACATGCCACACAGCGTCAGGTAGTTCATTTTGGTGAGAAGGCGCGCCAGCAGGCCAACGGTAATCAGCGGAATCGCGGTGATAAAAATACCGTAACCCACCCAGCTCAGGCCATCGCCTTGCGTCAGGGTATGAACAAAATCACCGCCTGACTTCAGACCAACCACCGCGAGAAACAGCACGATACCCAACTCTCGCAGCGCGAGGTTAGCGCTGGGAGGCATAAACCAGTACAGCTTACCGATGCTGCCAATACGTCCAAGAATCAAAGCCATAATCAGCGGCCCACCGGCCAGCCCCAGCTTTAACGCCACCGGAAAACCCGGAATGAACAGCGGGATTGACCCCAGCAGAACACCCAGTCCGATACCGATAAATACCGGCAGCATCTGCACCTGCTGCAGTTTTTGCTGCGCGTTACCGACAACATTGGCAACAGCATCAATCGACGAAGGCCGCCCTACCAGATTGAGAATGTCCCCGAATTGCAGGCTGGCATCGCTGCTGGCTACCAGCTCAACCCCCGCACGGTTCAGGCGGGAGATCACCACGTCGTAACGTTCTTTAAAGTGCAGATCCCGGATACGTTTACCCAGCACTTGTTCGTTGGTGACCACCACGCGCTCAACACGTAAATCAGTCCCGCGCGTCGACAACGATGTGTCCACCTCCTGACCAATCACCACCTGCGCGTTGTGCAGATCGGCTGGCTGCCCGACCAAGTGCAGCAGGTCCCCCATCTGGATAACCGTTCCCGGCGATGGCACCATCAATGTTTCTTCACGTTTCAGTCGCGAGCAGATGATTTTATCGCTGTTCAGGATCGGAACATCCTGAATGGCCATATTGTTGAGGTTCGGGTTTTCCACGCGGATATTCATCGTCTGAATTAGCGCGTGTCCGTTGGTCAGTGTGGACTCATGCTGCCTGGCTTCAGCATCGACGTTAACGCGAAAAATCATGCGCATCAGCCACATGGTGAGCAAAATACCGCAAATACCAAATGGATAAGCCATGGCATAGCTCATCCCCATTTGGTCTACCACATCGCCAGACGTACCCAAATCGCGCAGAATTTGCTGCCCGGCCCCCAACGCTGGGGTATTGGTGACCGCTCCGGAGAATATACCCAGCACCACGGGAAGAGGAATGGCAAAAAGCTTATGCAGAATAGCGGTGACCAGGCCCCCCATGATGACAATCAGCACGGCAAACAGATTCAGCCGCAGGCCCGAAACGCGCAATGACGCAAAAAAGCCCGGTCCGACCTGGATACCGATGGTGTAGACGAACAAGATCAGGCCAAATTCCTGAATAAAATGCAGCATATCGCCGCTAAGGGTCATCCCTGCCTGATCGACAAAATGCCCGACAATAATACCGCCGAACAGTACACCTCCGATGCCAAAACCCACACCACGTATTTTTACGTTGCCGATCCATAATCCGACAACCGCCACTAATGCCAGAACGCTGACCGTCAATGCTATATCACTCATTATCCTGTTCCCTGTGAATAACATCATTAAGTAAATGGATTCTCGCAGAGTACAGTCGCAATGTATGGGTGGTAAAGCACAAAAAAGCCCCGTCATTTCTGGCGGGGCAAAGGCATGGAGCTATTTAACTATTTAATGCGGGACGTTCGCTGATAGCGATACGTTGTGGAGCAATGGCTTCAGGTTCATTACGGGTCAAATCGATATGCAGCAAGCCGTTAGTGAAGCTTGCGCCGGAGACCTCCATATTTTCAGCCAGCGTAAAGCTCAGGCTGAACGGCTGAGTGACCAGCCCCTGGTGCAACCATTTAGTCTCTTTTTCTGGCTGCTGCGGCGTCCCTTTCACGGTCAGACGCGTGCCTTCCAGTTGAATATCCAAATCTTCCTGGCGGAAACCGGCTAACGCAAGCGTAATGCGATAATGGTTATCATCGCTCTTTTCGATGTTATAAGGAGGAAAGCTCTGGCTTTCACCGGTGTTTTGTAAGGCGTTGGCCAGTTTGTCAAAACCGATCCATTGACGCAGCAGTGGGGATAAATCGTAGTTACGCATAATAATCTCCTTCTAAGAAGCGAGTAGGTACATGTCGGCTCCCTGACGGCAAGCCGATGATTTAACAAGGCCGCCCGAAGCGGCCCACAGAATTAGTTGATTTCGATGCGGCGCGGCTTATTCGCTTCGGGAATTACGCGCTCGAGATCGATATACAGCAGACCATTCACCAGGTTTGCGCCGCGAACATGAATGTTCTCCGCTAACTGGAACTTACGTTCAAAGTTGCGCTCGGCAATGCCCTGATACAGGTAAGTACGTTCTTTTTGATCGTCCGCATGGGCGCCTTTCACCACCAGCAGATTGTCCTGGGCAGTGATTTCCAGTTCGCTTTCAGCAAAACCGGCAACGGCTATCGCAATGCGGTAATGGTTTTCGTCTACCAGCTCAACGTTGTACGGAGGGTAGCCGCCATTGCTCTGGCCCTGGTTGTTTTCCAGCAGGTTAAACAGGCGATCAAAACCAATAGCAGAACGGTACAGTGGGGATAAATCAAAGTTACGCATAATCAATAGCTCCTGAAATCAGCGAGGATAATGGACCTTCCATCATGGACAGGTCAGGTAGCCAGGACACCCATCAGGCATGCCCTTCATTTGCCTACATCCTAAAAGTGGGTCTTAAACCAAACTTTTCAAGCGTATTCATCTGACTTTTTTTGCAGTTTGTTGTCTATTGCATACACTGGGGGGAGCAGTTGTTATCGTTAAATCGCGATAGCCGCCACAGTGCGACGAAATGGTGATGTTATTTTCGCAATGGATCGCTTTAACTCACCATGCAAACACGATAAATACAGATGAATAAATGATGATAAAAAAAATGTTGGTAACACTGACAATGTGTAGCGGGATGGCGTTTGTGAGCGGCTGTTCCAGCATTATGTCGCATACCGGCGGCAAGGAAGGGACGTATCCTGGCACGCGCGCCAGTGCCACAATGATTAGCGAAAGTGATACAAACTGGGGAACCAAGTCGCTGGCGATTCTGGATATGCCGTTTACCGTTGTCCTGGATACGGTATTGCTTCCGTGGGACCTCTTTCGCAAAGATAGCTCGGTGAGATCCCGTGTAGAAAAGAGCGAGGAGAGGACGCAGGCCACAAACGCCGTTATCCCTCCGGCAAAAATGCCAGCGCCTTAAGTTAACGCCCGGTTTCTGTCACCCACAGTTGGCGGAAACCCTCGACGTCTTCCATCCACGCAACCTGTTGACCATCAGGAGAGAAGACGATCGCATCGCCCGACGGCGGGTTGCCGTGACGCTCCGTTAAAAAATCAATATCTCCCGTCTGAGCATCACAACAAGCGATTCTGTTCTGCAGTACAAATCCCAGCCATTTTCCCGACGGATGCCAGTTGAATGCCGACTGAATATCCGTTTCGCAGCGGGTAAGCTGACGTGGTTCTCCTCCCTGTGGGGAAATCAACCATAGCTGCACTATACCGCCGTCATCACGCATTAAAAACGCAATCTCAGACGCCTGTGGATTACTGCGCACCCAGTGGCGCGGCTGATTCACCAGCCCAGGGAAAGCACGGTTATGGGTAAACGTCAGACGACACTGAACAACGCCAGACGGAGGCGCAGGCATTGTCGCCTCAGAACCCTCCAGCGGTGCCTCGCCCGGCTTTTTCCAGCCGTTTTCATCCCGTGGCAAATCGACGATAAACAGCTCGGGAACCTTCTCGCCATTTGCCGACAAGGTATCACCGATAAATGCCAGCGCATGATCCCCCACCCAGCCTTCTTCATAAGCGCGGTTAATCTCATCACTACCTGGTTTTGGCGTTGGTGTCGTCTGGCTCACCAGCACGCACCAAGAGTTCCCGCTGTATTCACGGGGATGCTGCGCGGATACCTTCACCGGACCATACGGCGCAGCCACACCGACATTGCGTAAATCCAGCGCCGGTGAACGCTCATGCAGCACATGATCGTTATAGGTGAAACTGACAAACTCGCCGTTTGGGCTAAAAACATGCACATGACTACCACCGCGCAGCGCGCCCGGCGTGTAAGGCGCAGTAATATCCATCGCATCCAGATTCTCCACTTCTGCCTGCGTAGCAATCACTCCACGCCGATGATGGAAGTCGTAATGCCATGATTCATCTGGATTTTCAGGTCCATGAATAAATACATACTTTTCCGACTTTGGATGAACGGTCACTACGCCAACATGCGATCCCTGTGTCGCGCGATAAATCACCTCCAGCTCGCCGGTGTGAATATTGATGCGTTCAATCGTCTCTCCGGTAAACGATGCGCCGGAAGGACGTACATCAAAAACCAGCCACTGGCTGTCCGGTGTCCAGGTGTTGATATTGGTAAGCTGATGATTACGCGGCGTAAAGGTGATTTGCTTCATGGAATGCCCTGATACAAGACGATTTCAGCAATCATACTTCACAAGCACTTCACTTTCAGGCTTTAGCGTATCGTCATCTTCATTTTTGCGGACAGAAAGATGGAACATTTTGACGTAGCGATTATCGGATTAGGCCCGGCAGGCGCAGCGCTGGCGCGGCAGTTGAGCGGAAAAATGCGCGTGATCGCGTTGGATAAAAAACGTCAGTGCGGCAACGAAGGTTTCACTAAACCCTGTGGCGGCCTGCTGGCCCCGGATGCCCAGCGTTCGTTTATCCGCGATGGGATAACCTTACCCGTTGATGTCATCGCCAATCCACAGATATTTAGCGTTAAAACGGTTGATGTTGCAGCCTCTTTGACGCGTAACTACCAGCGAAGTTACATAAACATCAACCGCCATGCCTTTGATTTATGGTTTAAATCTCTCATTCCCGACGATGTACAGGTGTATCACGACAGCTTGTGTCGGAAAATCTGGCGCGAGGGCGATAAATGGCATGTTATCTTCCGCGCCGACGGTTGGGAGCAACAGATCACCGCACGTTATCTGGTCGGGGCCGACGGCGCGAATTCACTGGTGCGCCGTCATCTCTACCCCCAGCATCAAATTCGTAAATATGTCGCTATTCAACAATGGTTTGCAGAAAAACATCCTGTGCCGTTCTATTCCTGTATTTTTGATAACGACGCAACCGACTGTTATTCCTGGAGTATCAGCAAAGACGGCTATTTTATCTTTGGCGGCGCCTACCCGATGAAGGACGGCCAGTCACGCTTTGACGCGCTGAAAACGAAGATGGAAGCGTTCCAGTTTCAATTCGGCAACCCGGTGAAAAGCGAAAAATGTACGGTGCTATTCCCCTCACGCTGGAAAGACTTCGTCTGTGGTGAGGAAAACGCATTTTTGATTGGCGAAGCGGCCGGTTTTATCAGCGCCAGCTCGCTGGAGGGGATTAGCTATGCGCTGGACAGCGCGGAGATTCTCAAATCTGTACTACTGCGGGATGCGCCAGATATGAATCTCGCTTACCGCAAAGCTACCCGTAAAATACGTCTCAAACTGTATGGCAAAATCCTTAAAAGCCGGGCACTTACGTCAGCGTTTTCCCGTAAATGGATAATGCGCAGCGGCGTGGCACATATTCCTCAGGATGACAATTCAGCGCCACAAATCATGGCTGAAACAGGGCAAATACGGCGAAGCATTTGCCCATAACATCTTAATTCAGCGCAAACTTCTCAATGGCATACGCGACGCCATCTTCGAGGTTAGATTTGGTCACGAAGTTGGCGATTTCTTTGACTGATGGAATAGCGTTGTCCATGGCAACGCCCACACCTGCGTATTCAATCATCGCGATGTCGTTTTCCTGATCGCCAATAGCCATCACCTCTTCGGCTTTAATTCCTAACGCGTCGGCCAGCGATTTTACGCCAGTACCTTTATTGACGCGTTTATCGAGAATTTCGAGGAAATACGGCGCACTTTTCAGTACGGTGTACTTCTCTTTAACTTCTGCTGGGATGCGCGAGATGGCTTTATCGAGGATCTCCGGTTCGTCAATCATCATCACTTTCAGGAACTGGGTTGCGGGATCCATTTTCTCGGCTTCACAGAACACCAGCGGGATGGTCGCGACAAACGATTCATGCACCGTGTAGTAGCTGATATCGCGATTAGCGGTATACAGCGTGTTGCGATCGAGAGCGTGGAAATGCGAGCCGACTTCCCGGGAAAGTTGCTCCAGATAGCGATAATCGTCATAGCTTAGCGCAGTTTGCGCTACGGTACTGCCATCCCCGGCTTTCTGCACCAGCGCTCCATTGTAGGTAATGCAGTAGTCACCGGGCTGTTCCATATGTAGTTCTTTCAGATAGCTGTGGACGCCGGCATAGGGGCGCCCCGTGGTCAGCACCACATTTACGCCACGCGCTCGCGCTGCGGCAATCGCCGTTTTGACCGCAGGTGAAATGGTGTGATCGGGCAGCAGAAGTGTGCCATCCATGTCGATAGCAATAAGTTTGATAGCCATGAGTTCCCCGGATTAAATGAGTCCATCCTCATGCTAACGCGATTCCGCTCAAAAAACAGCTACGAAAAGGGGCTGAATAACGACAAAGCAATCCTCATTACCGTTTACGCACACGCGTTAACCGACAAAGTTAATCATTAACATTGTGTATGATTATTAAAATTAAATCGACAATAGATATTAAATCACAAACTCCGCCAACTTCCAGACAATAGACACGTTAACATTTTATTTTAAATAAAACGGTATCAGTAGATAAACCATCACAAACTTCAATATTAAAAATCTATTATTTAATGTTTTTTATTCACAATAATTATGCATATTCCATTGCTTTCACATAATAATTATTTTTCCTTTCAGGAGTCATGAATAACACGATGAAAAACAAGGAAAAAACAACATATCACATTCATTTTTTTATACACAAAATATTTTGTGTATTTCTTTGCTTCATGTAAGTGTGAATTTCCTCACGGAAATTAATATCATTTTTGAGTCTTATGCATACAAAACAGCGTTTCATTTTTATAGATTCACTGTTTCTTAAAATCATTAACTGTATACATGAGACCAACAATGAAAATTAAGAATTTGCGATGGTATATCATCGTCCTTGTGATGCTGGGCACCATTACCAACTATCTCGCAAGAAGCACCCTCGGGGTAGCTGCTCCTGAGATGATGAAAACATTAGGGCTGTCGAGCGAGCAGTATTCCTGGATTGTCTCTGTCTTCCCCTTCACTTATGCGATTGGCGGCATCGCATGCGGCTTTATTATCGATAAATTCGGTTTGCGATTAAGTTTTGCTCTACTGGCGGCCCTGTGGTCAATCTTTAATATGCTCACAGGCCTATGTAGCACCTGGTTGCCAATGGCATGGCTGCGCGGTGGTTTAGGGTTAACGGAGGCCGCCTTTAACCCGGCGGGTATGAAAGTTACCGCCGAGTGGTTTCCAGCAAAGGAAAGAGGATTAGCCTGTGGCGTTTATAGTCTGGGAACCTCCGTCGGTGCGATGCTGGCGCCGCCGTTAGTCGTGTGGGCGATCGTTAATTACAACTGGGAAATGTCATTTGTCGTTACTGGTGCAATAGGAATTGTATGGGCGGTAATCTGGTACATTTTCTATCGCTCACCAGAACAACATCCTGCACTGATCAAAGCGGAACATGATGCAGTCCTTGCCGACCAAATCGAAGTGGTAAAAGAAAAAGCGACGCTTCGTTCTATTATCACTAACCGCAATTTATGGGCTATCTCATTACCCCGCTTTATGGCCGATCCTGCATGGGGAACGCTGCATTACTGGATGCCGCTGTATCTTGTCACCGTTCGCCATATGGATATGGCACATATCGCAATGTTCGCCTGGCTCCCCTTTCTGACGGCTGATTTCGGCTGTATCTTTGCGGGTTATCTGTCTCGCATACTGGTTAATCGAGGTTTCTGTGTACTGAATGCAAAACGGATCACCTTCACGTTCGCCTCTATTTTGATGTTATCGATGGCAGCCGTTGGCTTTGTTACCGATGTTTATATTGCGATTGCCCTATTCTGTGTTGCGGGCTTCGCCCACCAGTGCCTGTCTATCACGGTCATCAGTATGTCTTCCGATCTGTTTCCTAAACAGGAAGTAGGGACTGCAACAGGCTTTGCCGCATTTACCGGTAGTATGGGTAATTTCTTATTTGGTTTGTTCCTCGGCGCCATGGTTACTGTTATCGGTTATAACGCCTTTTTCGTAGGATTGGGCGTTTTCGATTTAATCGGCGCACTTTTCCTGTGGACCCTAATAAAAACACCTAAAAAAACCACACAAGCCATCACGGCATAAATTATCGGCAAGGAAAACTTTTTATGAAAAAAACAGCTTTATTGCTGGCGGCTTGCTGCTGCCCTATCGTCGGCCACGCCATGACATTTGATATGCGTGGCGGCTATAAAGAGGCCAGCCATAGTTACGAGTCTCGCTTTAAAATGAGCCAAAGTTTTAAATCCGGTTACTGGCTGAGTATGGAAACCGATAATAAGCAAGGTAACGATAACCTCGATCAATCCACGATCAGTTACAATGAAATTGAAGGGAACTATAAATATAAACTAAGCCCAATGGTGGCAATACAGCCGGGGATAGTTTATCACTGGAGCACCGATGGCGCACAAGTTCGCCCTTACGTCAAAATAATCTGGAATATGACTGATACGGTCTACTCTGGAGTTCGTTTTCGTTATGACTGGAATCAGTATGACTCAAAAGATCTTTCGGGTACTCAGGATAAAGGAAGCGTTGAACGACTGGATTTATATCTCGGCTGGCAGAATGAATACTTTAGTATTCAGGATAACCCCGTGTTCTATCGCTATGTGAATGATTTCCATTATAACAATGGCAAGAAAAGTGCCTATGAAAATGATCTGGTCATTAAATATAAACTCAACAAAACATTTCAACCTTATGTTGAGTGGGATTATATGGAGCAACAAGGAAAATATAATAGTGAGTCAGGATTAACAGAAAACCGCTTCCGCATCGGATTAACCATCAACTTCGAATAAACAGGCTAAAAAAGATGAAATGTAAAATACATTTTCTGGCATTAATTGTCAGCGGGGTTTTCTGTTCACAAAATACTATCCTGGCCGCTCAACATGACCCTTGCCTGACTTATGATTGTGAACAAATGTTGAGCATCAAGCAAAGCATTAGTCAACACGATGTCCAATACACACCAGCCTGGCAAGCACTGTTGCAACAGGCTGACATGGCGCTCACTCATTCCGTGTATTCGGTCATGGACAAAACCTTAACGCCGGTTTCTGGAAATAAACATGACTACTACAGCTTTGGTCCCTACTGGTGGCCAAATCCTGATAGTAAAAATGGCATGCCCTATATCCGTAAAGATGGACAAATAAACCCGGATTCTAAAACGAACGGTACCGACAGTAAGCGCATGGTGCAATTCTCCGATGATGTTCGGGCGCTGGCGCTGGCGTGGTTTTACAGTGGCGAGGATAAATATGCGAAAAAAGCGCAGCAATTGTTACAGGCCTGGTTTCTCGACAGTAAAACCCGAATGAACCCTAACTTAAACTATGCACAGGCGATCCCCGGAAAAGTCGACGGACGTGGAATTGGGATTATCGATACCCGCGTTTTGATCGATGTGGCTGACAGCATTGTTTTGCTGGAAAACTCGGGTCATATCCCCTCGCAGGCGCTGAAAGGGTATAAAAAATGGTATGCAGACTATACACAATGGTTGTTAACGAGTCACAACGGCTTTGAAGAGTCGAACTGGTATAACAATCACGGCGCATGGTATGACGCGCAGGTTACAGCATTTTCTCTGTTTACCGATCAACAGCAGCAAGCATCACGGCAGGTGGAAATTTTCAAATTGCGCCACCTGATTTCTCAGGTAAACGCTGCCGGGGAAATCACATCTGAAACCGAGCGCACACGCTCGTTCCATTACACTAATTTTGCACTATCCGCTTATGCACACATGGGACGCTATGGCGAGAAAGCGCAAAATGATGTCTGGGGTTTCGAATTGGATAACCGCACGATGAAAAAAGCCTTTTTGCTAATAAGCGAACAAACCGGCAAGCCGCAGACAGCCTGGGGGCATGAAGATATCCGCTATACGCCTTCTGAAGCAACAGGACCATTACTCGCGGCTGCAAGAGCGTATCAGGATATGAGCTTCATTAAAAATGCAGCCATTATGACAAAGGAAAACCCTAAGGATATCAATATCCTGATCCCAGGATCGGTGCTGGTGAAATAACGAGGACGATATGAAGCAGTTTACACAAAAGCAAGTACTGCAGGCCCGTGAACTCGCCAGGCCAGAGATGATAAACGCGCTGAGAGCAAGCAACAGCGATGTTATCAATAATCCGGTTCTGGTTCCTGAAACGGGATGCGCGACCTGGAACCACTACTTTTTTTGCCCGGAGCACAGCGTACGTTTAATGTGGGATCGCCATTCGCCAGAAGTGCATCGCTGCCCCGTGGATGGTACAACATTTTCCGGTGAGCCTTATGATGGCGCATGGTGGCGCTGGCTTAATGGCTTAAATGCAAAAGCGTGTTATGAACTGGCGGTACTGTGGTTGCTGACCGATGAGGCCCGTTATCTCAGCAAAGTGCGGGATATTCTGATGCTTTACGCCAGATATTATCCGGATTATCAGGAGCACGGCGGAATTCCCTACAATGGCCCCGGAAAAGCAAATGCACAGACATTATGCGAGGCCAACTGCCATTCCGATTTTGCCAGAGGCTTCGACATTATCCGCAATAAACTCACCGCAGAGGAAGACCTGTATATCGCTGAACGTCTCTTACGTGCGGGAGCAGATTTCCTTATGCAACATCGCTGTAATCAGATCCACAACCATGAAGTCAAAATCAGCGCTGCAATCGGCATTATTGGGGCTGTGCTAGATGATAAAACGTATCTCGAATTTGCGGTTAACAGCCAGTACGGGCTTCGATACCAGTTAGAACATGCCTTAATGCCTGACGGTTTGTGGTTTGAAGGTTCTCTGCATTACCATTTTTACGCGCTGCAGGGATTTTTCGCCTATGAAAAAGTCGCCCGTGGTTCGGACTACAGTTTGCTGGAAACCGCCTGGTATCCAAAAATGTTGAGCGTACCACTGACGCAGTTAATGCCAGATATGACGCTGCCGAAAATTAACGACTGTGTGAACGGCCAGGAAAAACTGACGCATAGCGATATTTATGAGTTTGCCTGGTGGTATTACGACACACCAGAATATGGACAGCTATTAAAACAGATTTACAGCCAGCACCCTCGAAACAGTATTGATGCAGTATTTTACGGGAAAACGCTCCCTTCACAGGCTCTTTTACCACCACAGGAGACGCTGCATACAGCAGAAAGCGGTCTGACGATTATCCGGAATAAACCTGGGCGTGCTATTTGTGTCAAACACACACCTTATGGCGGCGAGCACGATCACTATGATCGACTGGGGTTAACCGTGTTTAATAATGGCCGGGCAATTTTTCCGGACCTTGGTACCACAGGCTACGGCGCACCGCTGCATTACGGTTACTTTAAGAACTCTTTTTCACATAACACACTCTGTATTAATGGGAAAAACCAGGCACCGGCAAATCCCAGCGTGGTGCTATACCGTGAAGAAAATGGCACGGTACAACTGGTTACCGAAGTCGAGTGGCAAAGTATGCCAATGCTCCCTGACAGTAAAACCCGCGTCGAATGGGATGCAGAGGCCTACAAAGACGTGGTTTTTCGTCGAAACATCACCACAAGTAGCGACTTATTAATTGATATTATTACAGTTGATAACCCGCACAATCAGGAGATTAATACCAGTTACCTGATTAATGCTGAACCGCTCTGCACCAGGCACACCGTCACGCTCTTCCCGCACATTATGGCTGTTGATGCCGTTAATCTGGATACCCCCGTAAAATTGCGCTGGCAGTCGCCGGATAAGTTCACGGTTTATTGCTTATCGGCAGGTAATAGCGTGCTCTTCCACGGCAAAGGGCCAAACAATCCCTCAATATCAGAGCTGACGTATCTCACGATGCGTTCAACAGAAAAGCGGGTCATTCATATCACTGTCACCGACTTTTCAGGAGATGATGATATCCAAATAAATATTGAAAATGAGAACCTTATCGTTACGGTGAATAATATAGTCGCTCACTGCATTCCTTTTGGCCGGCAGATTATCTAATCACCTTCAGACAGACCATAAAAAAACGCCTGAACAAATTCAGGCGTTTTCGTCAGGATCGTAATGTTCAAAACGACTTAGATATCGATATTCGCCGCTTTCAGGGCATTCTCTTCGATAAACGCGCGACGCGGTTCAACGGCATCGCCCATCAGCGTGGTGAATAGCTGGTCAGCGGCAATCGCATCTTTCACGGTAACGCGCAGCATGCGACGGCTTTCCGGATCCATGGTAGTTTCCCACAGCTGTTCCGGATTCATCTCGCCCAGACCTTTATAACGCTGGATAGCGAGGCCGCGACGTGATTCTTTCTGCAACCATTCCAACGCCTGCTCGAAGCTGGCAACCGGCTGACGGCGCTCGCCACGTTCGATAAACGCATCGTCTTCGATAAGACCGCGCAGCTTCTCGCCGAGCGTACAAATACGACGATATTCGCCACCGGTCACAAATTCATGCTCCAGCGGATAATCGGTATCAACGCCGTGGGTACGCACGCGGATCACCGGCTCGAACAGGTTCAGTTCAGCGTCTTTACGCACAAAGCTGTTCCAGGTGCTGCCGTGAACTTCGTTTTCATTCAGCACGTTAACCAGCTGGGACACCCAGGTAGTGACTTTCGCTTCATCAGCGAGATCGGCTTCAGCCAGCGTCGGTTGATAAACCAGTTCTTTCAACAGCGCTTTCGGGAAACGACGTTCCATACGGCCAATCATTTTCTGGGTCGCGTTGTATTCAGAAACCAGTTTTTCCAGTGCATCACCCGCCAGCGCCGGAGCGTGGGCATTGGTGTGCAGCGTGGCACCATCAAGGGCGATAGAGATCTGGTACTGATCCATCGCTTCATCGTCTTTGATGTACTGTTCCTGCTTGCCTTTCTTCACTTTGTACAGCGGTGGCTGTGCAATGTAAACGTGGCCGCGCTCAACGATTTCCGGCATCTGACGATAGAAAAAGGTCAACAGCAGCGTACGGATGTGCGAACCATCGACGTCCGCATCGGTCATGATGATGATGCTGTGATAACGCAGTTTGTCCGGGTTGTACTCGTCGCGACCGATGCCGCAACCCAGCGCGGTGATCAGCGTCGCCACTTCCTGAGAAGAGAGCATCTTGTCGAAGCGCGCCTTCTCAACGTTAAGAATTTTACCCTTAAGCGGCAGAATCGCCTGGTTCTTACGGTTACGCCCCTGCTTCGCAGAGCCGCCCGCTGAGTCCCCTTCCACCAGGTACAGTTCAGAGTGAGCCGGGTCGCGTTCCTGACAGTCCGCCAGCTTGCCCGGCAGACCCGCTAAGTCCAGCGCACCTTTACGGCGGGTCATTTCACGCGCGCGACGAGCAGCTTCACGAGCACGCGCAGCATCAATGATTTTGCCGACGACGATTTTCGCGTCAGACGGGTTTTCCAGCAGGTATTCGCTCAGCAGTTCGTTCATCTGCTGTTCTACCGCCGATTTCACCTCAGAAGAGACCAGCTTGTCTTTGGTCTGAGAGGAGAATTTCGGATCCGGCACCTTCACGGAAACAACGGCAATCAGGCCTTCACGGGCATCGTCACCGGTGGCACTGACTTTGGCTTTTTTGCTGTAGCCTTCTTTGTCCATGTAGGCGTTCAGGGTACGGGTCATCGCCGCACGGAAACCTGCAAGGTGAGTACCGCCGTCACGCTGCGGAATGTTGTTGGTGAAGCAGTAGATGTTTTCCTGGAAACCATCGTTCCACTGCAGCGCAACTTCAACGCCGATACCGTCTTTTTCAGTGGAGAAGTAGAAGATATTCGGATGGATCGGCGTTTTGTTTTTGTTGAGGTATTCAACAAACGCCTTGATGCCGCCTTCGTAGTGGAAATGGTCTTCTTTGCCGTCGCGCTTGTCGCGCAGACGAATAGACACGCCGGAGTTCAGGAATGACAGCTCGCGCAGACGCTTAGCCAGAATGTCGTATTCGAACTCAACGACGTTGGTAAAGGTTTCGTGGCTTGGCCAGAAACGTACCTGAGTCCCCGTCACTTCGGTTTCGCCAGTGACCGCCAGCGGCGCCTGCGGCACACCGTGCATGTAAGTTTGCTGATGCACTTTGCCTTCACGACGAATCACCAGCTCCAGTTTCTGCGACAGGGCGTTAACGACGGAAACACCTACGCCGTGCAGACCACCGGAAACTTTATAGGAGTTATCATCAAATTTACCGCCTGCGTGCAGAACGGTCATGATAACCTCCGCCGCCGAAACGCCCTCTTCCGGGTGAATACCGGTTGGGATACCACGGCCATCATCGGTAACGGACACGGAGTTATCAGCGTGAATCGTTACCACGATATCTTTACAGTGACCCGCGAGCGCTTCGTCGATAGCGTTATCTACCACCTCGAATACCATGTGGTGCAGACCGGTGCCGTCATCCGTGTCGCCGATATACATACCCGGGCGCTTACGCACCGCATCCAGTCCTTTCAGGACTTTGATACTGGAGGAGTCATAAGAATTCGACATCAACGTTTCTCGCTCATTTTATCTTGGGTTAATCCGTTATTTTACCCTTTTCCACGGTAAACATCTTCGAATTTTCATCGGACATGTCTATAACGTGTTCAGCGCTGATTGCGCTGACAAAGACTTGAGATTGCGTAGCTTTTAAGCGGCTGGCCAGCAGCCCACGACGCGCATCATCCAGTTCAGAGGCAAAATCATCTATCAGGTACAGGCAGCGCCGTCCGCTTTCGCGGGTCAGGAACTCCCCTTGCGCCAGACGTAAGGCGCACATCAGCAGCTTGAGCTGCCCACGCGACAACGTGTCTTCCACCGGCGCGCCGTCGGCACGAATGCGAAAATCCGCCTTATGCGGACCGTGCGCGGTGTAGGTCAACATGCGATCGCGTTCAAAACTGCGTTCCAGCACTTCGGCGTAATCTGTCTCTTTCTCCCAGCCGCGCTGGAATGAGAAGGAGAGAGAGAACTCGGGAAGAAACTGCTGGCAGGTATCCGCCATATCTTGCGCGATACCGGCGCTGTACTCCGCGCGCCAGGCGCTGATTTGTTCCGCCAACGGGATCAGTTCTTTATCCCACGGGCGCAGTTGTTCATAACGACTTACCTGGCGCAGTGCCGCATTGCGCTGCTTGAGCAGCCGCTTCAGATTGCTCCAGGCAGTGAAAAAGCCGGCTTCATTGTGAAAGCATCCCCAGTCAAGGAATGCTCTTCTGTATTTGGGGCCGCCATTGAGTAAAGTAAACCCTTCAGGCGTTATCAGTTGCATCGGCATCAGGTGCGCCAGCTCGGCGACCTTGTGCCCGTCAGTGCCGTCAATGCGCACTTTGCTGTCGCCCAGTTTGTCTTTCGTCAGACCAATCGACGTCTCACGCTCATCACCCTGCAAACGCCCGTGTAAAACAAACGATTCTTGTTCGTGGCGAATCACGCGGCCAATTTGCAAACTACGAAACGCCCGGCCGTGGCCGAGCGTATAGATAGCTTCCAGCACGCTGGTTTTGCCGCTGCCGTTAGCGCCTACCAGGAAGTTAAAGCCGGGAGATAAAGCGAGATCCGCATTTTCAATATTGCGGAAATCTTTAATCAGGAGTCGGGATAGCGACATATCAACTCATAACCAGGGCGTTATCGTCGCAGTTAGTCTGGTTACGGCCAGCGCACAGCAACCGGAGCGTACTGAAGTACGTGAGGATTGCGAGCACTGCCCGGAGCCAGAATAACAAGTAAGATAGCCCAATATTCTTTACAAGCGCATAGGCATGACGACATAGGCTGCAGATTGTGACGCTGCATCTTCAATCTGTACGCTCGATACGGAATCGGTCAGCAGAATACGCACATTCTCGCACTTCAGCGCGTTCAGAACGTCCAGCACGTAGCTAACGTTAAACCCGATTTCCAGTTCAGTACCCGGATAGGAGACATCCAGAATTTCTTCGGCTTCTTCCTGCTCCGGGTTATTAGCGGTGATTTTCAGCTGGTTTTCGCTGACATACAGACGCACGCCGCGGAATTTCTCGTTAGAGAGGATCGCCGCACGAGCAAACGCCTGCTTGAGGATATCGCAACCGGCTTCCAGATGTTTGTCCGGATTCTTCGGCAGTACGCGGCGATAATCCGGGAAACGACCGTCAACCAGCTTGGAGGTAAAAATGAAATCCCCCACGTGCGCACGAATATTGTTGCTGCCAATCTGGACGCGCAGCGGGTTGTCACCGCCGTCAAGCATACGCATCAGTTCAATCACACCTTTACGCGGTACGATCACCGAATGGCTGGGCAATGGCTGACCGACAGGCATTGAACAGACTGCCAGGCGGTGACCGTCGGTCGCCACGGTACGCAGCTCTTCCCCTTCGGTTTCAAACAACATACCGTTTAAGTAATACCGCACGTCCTGATGCGCCATTGAGAACTGCGTGGCTTCAATCAGACGCTTCATCGTCGCCTGTGGCAGCGTGAATTCGACTTCGCTCTGCCAGTCGTCCAGATTAGGGAAGTCGGCGGCAGGCAGCGTGGACAGCGAGAAACGGCTGCGGCCAGAACGCACCAGCATACGATCGCCTTCCAGTTGAACGGCAATTTCCGCGCCTTCCGGCAACCCGCGGCAAATATCGAAGAATTTACGCGCCGGAACGGTGGTTGCACCAGGCTCATGAGGCTGGATCAGCGCCACGCGCGCCACCATCTCCATTTCGAGATCGGTACCGGTCAGAGAAAGCGCGCCGTCAGCAACCTGCAGCAGCAAGTTTCCGAGGATCGGCAGTGTAGGACGTCCACCCAGCGGGCCGCTGACCTGCTGAAGCGGTTTTAATAAATGTTCACGTTCAACGGTAAATTTCATAGCGTCACGAAGATAATGTTCTGATTAAATTGGAGAAATCTTCTTTAATATCATGGCTTTCTTCACGCAACTGCTCAATCTTACGGCAGGCATGAAGCACGGTAGTATGGTCGCGCCCACCAAACGCATCGCCAATTTCCGGCAGACTGTGGTTAGTGAGCTCTTTTGCCAGCGCCATCGCCATCTGGCGCGGACGAGCTACCGAGCGAGATCGACGCTTAGAAAGCAGATCCGCAATTTTGATTTTGTAATACTCCGCCACCGTCTTTTGAATATTGTCGATGGTGACCAGCTTTTCCTGCAAAGCCAGCAGATCGCGCAGCGCTTCACGCACGAAATCGATAGTAATCGCCCGGCCAGTAAAGTTAGCGTTGGCGATCACGCGGTTCAGTGCGCCTTCCAGTTCACGCACGTTAGAGCGTAGACGCTTGGCGATAAAGAATGCCACTTCACCCGGCAGACGAATGTCGTTTTCGTCTGCCTTTTTCATCAGGATCGCGACGCGTGTTTCCAGTTCAGGCGGTTCGATCGCGACAGTCAGTCCCCAGCCGAAGCGGGATTTCAGACGATCTTCAACGCCATTGATCTCCTTCGGATAGCGATCCGAGGTCAGGATGATCTGCTGATTACCTTCCAGCAAGGCGTTGAAGGTGTGGAAAAACTCTTCCTGCGATCGTTCTTTATTGGCAAAGAATTGGATATCGTCAATCAGCAGCGCGTCAACGGAACGGTAGTAGCGTTTAAACTCTTCGATCGCATTGTTTTGCAGGGCTTTAACCATGTCCTGCACAAAACGCTCGGAGTGCATATACACCACTTTGGCGTTTGGCTTACGCGCCATAATGCCGTTACCGACAGCGTGCAACAGGTGAGTTTTACCCAGACCCGTACCGCCATAAAGGAATAACGGATTGTAGGCGCCCCCTGGATTGTCCGCCACCTGACGTGCCGCCGCGCGCGCCAGTTGGTTAGATTTACCTTCAACGAAGTTATCAAACGTGTGTTTGACGTTGACGTTAGAACGATAGGTAGGTTCAGCCGGAGCCGGGACGTTATCCCAGCCAGAACGCGCTGCCGGAGCGGCACGTTGCGGTTGCACTTGCTGGGTCACGTGGGCGGGCGCCACAACGTTGTTGACCGGCGTTTTCAGCGTTTGCGTGACGGGTTTAGTACCGACTTCAAAGCGCAGCTGTGGGGCATCCGCTCCGCAGAAATTATTGAGTAATCCATTAATATTATTGAGGTATTTATCCCTTACCCAATCGAGCACGAAACGGTTTGGCGCATACAAAGCCAGCGTGTTATCGCTCAATTCCGCCTGCAACGGGCGTATCCACATACTGAATTCTGTGGCTGGTAACTCATCCTGCAATCGGGCAAGACACTGCTGCCAAAGCGAAAGTGACACGGCGGACTCCACTCGAACAAAAGTCGATAAATGACAAAGGCTGAAACATTCATGATTGTTGACGCACACCGACAAGACCCTATGCAAAGGGTGACGTGCGAATTGCTATCTGCAATTTTTACCCGATCAGGATCCATGGAAACGATCGGGACCGCGGATCATAGCGTAAACTGAGAAAGAGATCTTCTGTTTCTCACAGATTCTTCCCGATTTATCCACAGGATGATCCAGAATCGGCTAAGTGTAAACGATCCTGGAGAAGTGCTGCAGGTTTTAGCGCGCATATTGAAAAAATTAATGAGTAAAGATGCTTTACTGCTTAAACGATCTAATAAAGATCCCGGGCGATCCTTGCGCTTTATCCACTAGCCCGTATAATTCTTACCCCCAGCGAGTAACGGTCGCCTAACGGCGTCAACGCTGCCTGTTTTTTACGCGAAACCGTGCGGAAAAAAGCGGGAAATAAGGAAAGAGAATTGACTCCGGAGTGTACAATTATTACAATCCGGCCTCTTTAATCACCCACACTGTGGCGTAAGTCGTTCGAAACTCGTTCGGGTATACGCAAAAGTCAGTGAATTTATTCAAGTTTAGGTAGAAATCGCCATGAAACGCACTTTTCAACCGTCTGTACTGAAGCGCAACCGTTCTCACGGCTTCCGTGCTCGTATGGCTAATAAAAATGGTCGTCAGGTTCTGGCACGTCGTCGTGCTAAAGGCCGTTCTCGTCTGACCGTTTCTAAGTAATAAAAGCTAGCCCCTGAGTGGTTAAGCTCGCATTTCCCAGGGAGTTACGTTTGTTAACTCCCACTCATTTCACATTCGTCTTCCAGCAGCCACAACGGGCTGGCACGCCGCAAATCACCATCCTCGGCCGCCTGAATTCGCTGGGGCATCCCCGTATCGGTCTTACTGTCGCCAAGAAAAATGTTAAACGTGCGCATGAACGCAATCGGATTAAACGTCTGACGCGTGAAAGCTTCCGTTTACGTCAGCACGAACTTCCAGCAATGGATTTCGTGGTGGTGGCGAAAAAAGGGGTTGCTGACCTCGATAACCGTGCTCTCTCGGAAGCGTTGGAAAAATTATGGCGTCGCCATTGTCGCCTGGCTCGCGGGTCCTGATAGCCCTCATTCGGGTCTATCAACGCCTGATCAGTCCGCTGCTTGGGCCGCATTGCCGTTTCACTCCAACCTGTTCGAGCTACGGAATTGAGGCATTGCGCAGGTTTGGAGTGATAAAAGGCAGTTGGTTGACGGTGAAACGCGTATTAAAATGCCACCCTTTACACCCTGGTGGTGACGATCCCGTCCCGCCCGGACCATTTGATACCAGAGAACACTAACGATGGATTCGCAACGCAATCTTTTAGTCATCGCTTTGCTGTTCGTGTCTTTCATGATCTGGCAAGCCTGGGAGCAGGATAAAAACCCGCAACCTCAGGCCCAACAGACCACGCAGACAACGACCACCGCAGCGGGTAGCGCCGCAGACCAGGGCGTACCGGCCAGTGGCCAGGGGAAACTGATTACGGTTAAAACTGACGTGCTTGATCTGACCATCAACACCCGTGGTGGTGATGTGGAACAGGCTTCGCTGCCAGCTTACCCGAAAGAACTTGGTTCTACCGAACCGTTCCAGTTACTGGAAACCACGCCACAGTTCATCTACCAGGCACAGAGTGGCCTGACAGGTCGTGACGGCCCGGATAACCCGGCAAACGGCCCGCGTCCGCTGTACAACGTCGAAAAAGACGCGTTTGTACTGGCTGACGGTCAGAACGAACTGCAGATCCCGATGACCTATACTGACGCAGCGGGTAACACGTTCACCAAGACGTTTGTACTCAAGCGTGGTGAGTATGCTGTCAACGTTAACTACAGTGTGCAGAACGCCGGCGAAAAACCGCTGGAAGTCTCCACCTTTGGTCAGTTGAAGCAATCCATCAATCTGCCATCTCATCGCGACACCGGTAGCAGCAACTTTGCGCTGCACACCTTCCGTGGTGCGGCGTACTCCACGCCGGATGAGAAGTATGAGAAATACAAATTCGACACCATTGCTGACAACGAAAACCTGAACGTCAATGCTAAAGACGGCTGGGTTGCAATGCTGCAACAGTATTTTGCCACGGCATGGATTCCGCGTAACGACGGCACCAACAACTTCTACACCGCTAATCTGGGTAACGGCATTGCTGCTATCGGCTATAAAGCACAGCCGGTTCTGGTACAGCCTGGTCAGACTGGCGCGATGACCAGCACCCTGTGGGTCGGCCCGGAAATTCAGGATAAAATGGCGGCCGTTGCACCGCACCTGGATCTGACCGTGGATTACGGCTGGTTGTGGTTCATCTCTCAGCCGCTGTTTAAGCTGCTGAAATGGATCCATAGCTTCCTGGGTAACTGGGGCTTCTCCATCATCGTTATCACCTTTATCGTTCGTGGCATCATGTACCCGCTGACCAAAGCGCAGTACACCTCCATGGCGAAGATGCGTATGCTACAGCCGAAGATTCAGGCTATGCGTGAGCGTCTGGGCGATGACAAACAGCGTCAGAGCCAGGAAATGATGGCCCTGTATAAAGCTGAGAAGGTTAACCCGCTGGGCGGCTGCTTCCCGCTGATCATCCAGATGCCAATCTTCCTGGCGTTGTACTACATGCTGATGGGCTCCGTTGAACTGCGTCATGCGCCGTTCATCCTGTGGATCCATGACCTGTCCGCACAGGACCCGTACTACATCCTGCCGATCCTGATGGGTATCACGATGTTCTTCATCCAGAAGATGTCGCCTACCACTGTGACCGACCCGATGCAGCAGAAGATCATGACCTTCATGCCGGTTATCTTCACCGTGTTCTTCCTGTGGTTCCCGTCAGGTCTGGTGCTGTACTATATCGTCAGCAACCTGGTAACCATTATTCAGCAGCAGCTGATTTACCGTGGTCTGGAGAAGCGTGGTTTGCATAGCCGCGAGAAGAAAAACTCCTGATACTCTTCATTCTTAAAGCCGCAGGTGCGTTGGCTGCATTTGCTTGTCCCAGGAGCTTACGGAAGTCAAGCTCCTGGGGCTCACAAACTTGCCGCCTTCCTGCAACTTGAATTATTTCGAGTATTCACGGTAAAGTTAATGCCAGAGAAGGCGGTCAATAGACCGCCTTTTTTACATTTATAAGAGAACTATCATGAGCCATAACGACACCATCGTCGCTCAGGCCACCCCTCCGGGACGTGGTGGCGTGGGTATCCTGCGTATCTCCGGCCTGAAGGCGCGCGAGGTCGCAGAAACCGTACTAGGGAAACTACCAAAACCGCGTTATGCCGACTATCTGCCGTTTAAAGACGCGGATGGCAGCGCGCTGGATCAGGGGATTGCCCTGTGGTTCCCCGGCCCGAACTCCTTTACCGGTGAAGACGTTTTAGAGCTTCAGGGTCACGGCGGTCCAGTGATTCTTGATCTGCTGCTCAAACGTATTCTGACGATTCCCGGGCTGCGTATCGCCAGACCGGGCGAATTCTCCGAGCGCGCGTTTCTCAATGATAAGCTCGATCTGGCCCAGGCAGAGGCCATTGCTGACCTGATCGATGCCAGCTCAGAGCAAGCCGCTCGCTCGGCGCTGAACTCATTGCAGGGCGCATTTTCCGCACGGGTAAATCATCTTGTGGAAGCGCTCACTCACCTGCGTATCTATGTGGAAGCGGCAATCGACTTCCCGGATGAAGAAATCGACTTCTTATCTGACGGCAAGATTGAAGCGCAGCTCAACAGTGTTATCAGCGATCTCGATGCTGTTCGTGCCGAAGCACGTCAGGGCAGCCTGCTGCGCGAAGGGATGAAAGTGGTGATTGCCGGACGTCCTAACGCCGGGAAATCGAGCCTGCTGAACGCGCTGGCAGGCCGTGAGGCGGCTATTGTGACCGACATTGCGGGGACGACTCGCGACGTATTGCGTGAGCATATTCATATCGACGGTATGCCGCTGCACATCATCGACACTGCGGGCCTGCGCGATGCCAGCGATGAAGTTGAACGCATCGGTATCGAACGTGCGTGGCAGGAAATCGAACAAGCCGACCGTGTGCTGTTTATGGTTGATGGAACCACCACCGACGCCGTGGACCCGGCTGACATCTGGCCAGACTTTATTGCCCGTCTGCCAGCCAAACTGCCAATTACCGTGGTGCGTAACAAAGCGGATATTACCGGTGAGACGCTTGGCCTTAGCGAAGTAAATGGCCACTCACTGGTTCGCCTCTCTGCACGTACTGGTGAAGGCGTTGACGTGTTGCGTAACCATCTCAAACAGAGCATGGGCTTTGAAACTAATATGGAAGGCGGCTTCCTTGCGCGTCGTCGTCACCTGCAAGCGCTGGCTGAAGCGGCGGAGCATCTCGAGCAGGGTAAAGCTCAACTGCTCGGCGCATGGGCCGGAGAACTGCTGGCGGAGGAGCTACGTCTGGCGCAGCAAAACCTCAGTGAAATCACCGGGGAATTTACCTCCGACGATCTGCTGGGACGAATTTTCTCCAGCTTCTGTATTGGTAAGTAATTCTTCAGAAATTGGCCGTTAATGAAAAATCCCGCCAGCACGTTCTCTGGCGGGAGCTACATAAATTATCATTTCATCGACAGCAATTTTTCATAGCTGGGATAAATATGCGGGATCTTTTCACTACTGCCATCGGGATAAGTTGCCGTAAGTTTGCCTGGAGCATCTGGAGGTGTCAAAGTAACAACTTTATCGAAATGAATGACTGGCTCAATAAGGATGGTTTGAGTATCCCTAAGCCGAAAACGTCTTCGCCATTTTTCGGGGCCGGTATTTCCACCAAATAATTTCAAACTCGTTGTGTTATCAATATGGTTTGCCACCATAGGGAAAAAATCCGTTTTTAAATCAAGATCTCCACTGACCTCTTTTGCCCTCCCTGTCCCATACCCATCACTGAGGCCATAATCTCCAAAATCGAAGATATAACTGGTCTCAATGACTTCTTTTCCTTTCACCAACGGAATATTATCCGCAATCCTGAAACTTACTCTCAGTGAATTTAGCTGCCACTGGCACGGCCCACCACCATCAATGGCAATACTGGTCTGCCACAGCCCCCCCATTCCCTGCCGGACGAAAGGCTGCGTAAAACCGTTGTATCCCCGCACAGGGTAAGATTCAAAGCTGGAGTTATAGCTTTTATCCATACACTTTTCAGAGCGGTAAAGTACCTGCATCGGCATTAGAGTGATGCCCTCAGGCATCCGGAATGACACGCTGACACGTCGGGCATTATCAGGAGGGGAAAGCGTCTGATCCGTGTTATCTCCGCACCCACAAAGTAGTGCGATAGTTAACACAATGACGTTAATTCTATTAAAATAATTCAACGCTTTCCTCCGTCACCGCCGCGAAACGGGTCAGGGCATTGCGGCCAACTTCATCAGACTCCATGAGTTGCAGGGCTATCGGCAGTAAATCCTGAAGCATCAGAAATTCACGGTTACGCTGGATCTCATCCGGCTGCCCGTTACTGGATGCACTTTTCTCAACCTCATCGCGAAATCGCATCCGCATCTCTTTTCTTCTCATCTTTAGCTCCGGATTTGCCAGTTCAAGCAGTTGATTATGGATGTAGGGCAAATAGCGGTGCGCCATCGAATGACTTTGCGGATCCGTACCTAAACCGTTCAGAGTCGGATTGGTATTTTTTGGAAAGGTCTTTGTCAGACTGAGCGGAGTGAGACACTGGAAGAACGTTTCCTGATGCTCACCGCTAGATTTCAGACATTCATCATTCAGAGAAGGAACCAGATATAGTTTTACGCCCACAAAATGGCGTGTGTAGATCTGTCCGTCGAGAAGGCTTTTGTGGTTCTGGCTGGCAACCCGCATTGAACACTGCTCTGCCCGGAAAAAAATCACCGTTTTACCGTGATGCCAGTATGGATCTTTTTTCTCTACAAGCCCCACAGATTGATACGCTAGATCCCGCACAGCGCCCCCAAGACCGGCAGTCGTCGTCAGTGACCAGTCAAACCCCAGCTTATCCCCTAATGGTCCCCATTTCTCATAAAACGCATTATCCAGATCGGCATCCGGAGGGATTTGCGTGATTGAGTCATTGTCGTTGACGTGCCGGTAATGGGTAATGCTACCCAAAAAAGATATTGCCGCACGGGTAAATGTACGCAGCATTCCGTAGGTATACAGTATAGGCTGATTGGTTTTCATCTCTGCGGCATATAGCAATGCTAACGCACCGCCTAAGCTATGTCCGCAGATAAAAAGTTTTTTCTCTTTATCTAAAATTGCCTTAACAGAATCTAACTGTTCCTTAAATTTCCGTTTAGCCAGCTCATAAGCCTCCAGAAATCCCCCATGAACATTTCCCGCCCCAGCCAGTTCCGGCAAACAACGCTTTGGTGCAAATGATAAATCAGTTAGCACATTCAACAGACTATCAGTCCCGCACCATGCAACCAGCACATGCGTGCCACATTCCACCGTAAAGAGCCGGGTGTCCCCCTCCGGTTGCTCACTATCTTTCGTGCTCAGATACACTGGTGGGAGATAGCGGTCATGAAAAGGGACATCGACCGCCAGCGTGTGGTACCAGGAAGGAAATTCAGCAAACAGAGGAATGCATGATAGATCCTGACACTTATTCCGGAAGAAATAGTTGATAGTTTTATTATCTTTTTCTGCCGCATAAACCAAGTCAGCCATAATGCCGAGATTCAGTGCGTTGGCGAGGTCATAGTTTTTTGTGTCGTGCAGCGCCAATACCCATGCCCGAAATGGACAGATTTCAATAACGTGTCTTTTTTCCAGCAGTTCACAGGGGATCTCCGTCCCCCTCAGGGAGCGATTCGGTGGGAAATGAAATTCCGGAGGCTCCGGTTCATCCCAACCTTCAATCAACGGTAGGCGGTCGCATAACTCCCCGATAGTGACATAGTGATACACATGATTAGCCGCTTCTGTTTTTTCCTGTGCATTTGAGCGCCAGATATTGTCACGGATGCCCGACCAGAACATATTTTTACTCTCTGGCTGGCTGTTAGGATTACGTCTGACACCCAGTGGCCGCAGTGTCATCACATCAGCCAGTTGCTGCCCATCCGTCTTAACATCTACAGTTATCCAGTAAAGATCATCAAACCGGACCAATCCTTGATTGTCGGTAACGCCCGCTGGAGGGTTGGGAGGAGGTGTTGAGTTGTAGCTATTTTCACGCTGATGCCATACTGATGATGTCAGCGGACGATATTCCAGCCTGACATTAAGCCCGCATACAGGAATGTTATTCTCATCGACAAACTGCAGTTCAAGCCAGTATTTATGCGGCTCACCACGGCAATAAACGATTTTTCCTTTCGGTTTTATACTCGTAACGCAGGTATTATCACCAATAATTTCCATGTCAATCCCTTGCATTTTGTATTGCTATTTTTAACTCATCTTATCTCGTACATTTCTTAACCAATATAAATACATTCCGAATCAACAATGGATTTCTTCTCAGGAAATCACGGTTGTCCAAATGGCAACTCGCACAGACAACCCTCTCCCCGTATTCTTAGCGCCACTTTCCTCATGAGGTCGCTATGACACGCTTTCTAATCTGCAGTTTTGCCCTGGTTCTGCTTTATCCCGCTGGAATTGATATGTATCTGGTGGGGCTGCCCCGTATTGCGGCCGATCTACAAGCCAGCGAGGCGCAACTGCATATCGCGTTTTCGGTATATCTGGCGGGAATGGCAACGGCGATGCTGTTCGCCGGTAAAATTGCCGACCAGTCAGGACGCAAACCCGTCGCCATTGCGGGTGCTCTCATTTTTATTGTCGCCTCCTCGCTATGTTCGTTCGCCGAGAGCGGTACGCCGTTTCTTGTTGGCCGCTTTATTCAGGGTGTAGGCGCAGGCTGCTGCTATGTGGTGGCTTTCGCCATTCTGCGCGATACGCTCGACGATCGCCGCCGGGCGAAGGTGCTGTCGCTGTTAAACGGTATCACCTGCATCGTGCCGGTGCTGGCGCCGGTGATGGGGCATTTGATTATGCTGAAATACCCGTGGCAGAGCCTGTTCTACACGATGATCGGCATGGGAGTAGTCGTTTGTCTGCTGTCGGTGTTTGTCCTGCGAGAATCGCGCCCAGCGACGCTCCCGGCATCTGCAGAAAAGAACCACTGCGCTGAATCGCTGGTGAACCGTTTTTTCCTGAGCCGTCTGGCCATTACCACCCTCAGCGTGTCGGTGATCCTGACCTTTGTGAATACGTCTCCTGTTCTGCTGATGGAAGTGATGGGCTTCGACCGCGGTGAGTACGCCACTACGATGGCCATGACTGCAGGCGTCAGTATGGCGGTCTCTTTCTCTACACCATTCGCCCTGAGCGTGTTTAAGCCTCGCGTTCTGATGCTGACCTCGCAGGTGCTGTTTCTGTGTGCAGGCGTGGTGTTAATCCTTGCTACTTCACACGCGGTAACGTTGTTCGGGTTAACCTTAATCTGCGCCGGGTTCTCGGTCGGCTTCGGCGTCGCCATGAGCCAGGCGCTGGGGCCGTTCTCGCTGCGTGCGGGGGTGGCAAGCTCGGCGTTAGGCATAGCTCAGGTTTGCGGTTCCTCGCTGTGGATTTGGCTGGCAGCGGTGCTCGGCCTTGATGCGCTGAATATGCTGATCGGGATTCTGATTGGCTGTAGCATAGTGAGTATCATGCTGATTATCACTGTTGCCCCAAACCGGTCCGCGCTCACTCATGAAGAAATCCCTCAGCAGTCTCGATCTTAATTTATTGCTCTGCCTGCAGCTCCTGATGCAGGAGCGCAGCGTCACCAAAACCGCCAAACGAATGAACGTCACGCCGTCGGCGGTCAGCAAGTCGTTGTCGAAGCTGCGAACCTGGTTTGACGATCCGCTGTTTGTGAACACCCCCCTTGGGTTAACGCCAACGCCGCTGATGGTCAGCATGGAGCAGAACCTGGCGGAATGGATGCAAATGGGCAACCAACTGTTGGATAAGCCACACCATGAATCGCCGCGCGGGCTGAAGTTTGAATTGGTAGCCGAAACGCCGCTGGTGATGATCATGTTCAATGCGCTCTCCCGGCAGATTTATCAGCGTTATCCTCAGGCGACGATTAAAATACGCAACTGGGACTATGATTCGCTGGATGCAATCATTCGCGGCGAGGTGGATATTGGCTTTACCGGGCGCGAAAGCCATCCGCGTTCGCGTGAGCTGTTAAGTTTGCTGCCGTTGTCGATCGACCATGAAGTCCTGTTTTCCGATCTCCCCTGCGTCTGGCTGCGTGAAGATCATCCGGCATTGCAAGAAGAGTGGAATCTGGACACATTTCTGCGCTATCCGCACATCAGCATTAGCTGGGAGCAAAGCGATACCTGGGCGCTGGATGAAGTCCTGCAAGAAATGGGGCGTGAGCGTAATATCGCGTTATGTCTGCCCGGTTTTGAGCAGTCGCTGTTTATGGCCGCGCAGCCAGATCACGCGCTGATAGCTACAGCCCCGGTCTATTGCCGACGTTATAACCAACTCTACCAGCTCCCGCTCGTGGCGCGACCGATGCCATTTGATGCCGCACAACTGGAAAAAATGCGCGTACCGTTCACTCTTCTTTGGCATAAACGTAACAGTCATAATCCTAAGATCGTCTGGTTGAAAGACACGATCAAGGCGCTTTATCGCGATATGTCCTGACGATCCGCCGCTACGATGTTGCTGTATCGACCACTTTTGCAACAGAAATGTAAATATCGCGTAATGAATCCCATTTTCGACTACTTTTTAGGCAGTAAAGCCTGCCCGAAAGCCGCGTAAATGTTACTCTGGTGATAATCACGGACCATTAATCACGGAGCGAAAATGGCGACACATTTTGCCAGAGGGATTCTTACGGAGGGACACCTAGTATCAGCTCGCCTCCCTTCTCCATGTCATATCGAAGCAAGAGATCTACCTGCTCATCGCCGGACACGTTTCCTGGCTTCCCGAAGTCTTCTCGCTGAACTGATGTTTATGCTTTACGGCACCAGTACGCTGCCCGAGATTGCTACTCACTCCAAAGGAAAGCCCGTTTTTCGCGATAAGAACCTGCCGGGATTTTCGATTTCTTATGCCGGCAATATCGTCGGCGTTGCGCTAACCACGGAAGGAATATGCGGCCTGGATATGGAGCTTCAGCGGGCGACTCGCGGCTTTCACAATCCGAATTCAGCGGAAACCTGGCGCTTTTCCAACAACGAGAATCTGTGGATAAACAATCAAAACGATCCTAACGAAGCGCGCGCGCAGCTCATTACATTGCGCCAGAGCGTACTCAAACTCACTGGCGATGTATGCAATGACGATCCGCGCGAACTCCAGCTTTTACCCGGCGCTGGACGCCTGAAATGTGCCCATGTTGCGCAGATTGAAGCCATTTGCGACGCGGAAGATGTGCTGGTGTGGTCGGTTGCGGTTTCGCCAGCCATTGAAAAACTCAAGGTTTGGGAGTTTGATGGTAAGCAGGACTGGAAAAGTTTGCCTGATATCCAGACTCGCGCCAATGAGCCAACGGGTCGTCTGATCCGGTTCTCGCAATTATGCGCAGCGAAGAGCCATACGCTTTGATTTAACCTTTATGATGAAACAGGAGTCACCATGTCTGAAACAATGAATGTTGTTACGTTACTGGGAAGTCTGCGCAAAGGTTCGTTTAATGGAATGGTTGCCCGTACGCTGCCCAAGATTGCTCCAGCGGGAATGGAAGTGAACGCACTGCCGTCGATTGGTGATATCCCACTGTATGATGCCGATCTCCAGCAAGATGAAGGTTTTCCGGCCAGTGTAGAAGCGCTGACAGAGCAAATCAGGAAAGCTGACGGTGTCGTCATCGTCACACCAGAATATAACTATTCTGTCCCTGGAGGGCTGAAGAATGCCATCGACTGGCTGTCCCGCCTGCCCGATCAGCCATTAGCCGGCAAGCCGGTGCTGATCCAGACCAGCTCCATGGGCGCTATTGGCGGCGCGCGCTGCCAGTATCATCTGCGTCAAATCCTGGTGTTCCTCGACGCGATGGTAATGAACAAGCCGGAATTTATGGGTGGCGTGATTCAGAATAAAGTGGACCCGCAAACAGGTGAAGTGATCGATCAAAGCACGCTGGACCACCTGACCGGCCAGTTGACCGCATTTGGCGACTACATTCAGCGTGTAAAAGCCTGATAACAAAACTTGCCAACTACTCTTAAATAATCCAGTAAGCGCTTATGCATCTGGATTATTTTCTTATTTTATTTGCGTAAATCTGTCTATAAATCACTGTTGTCTGTTTTTTCCCCTTCATTATTGTGCCATAGTGTTACCATCATGGCTGTTGCAATAAAATCAATAAATATATCTAATATTTTTCCGACATTTTGTCTACCGTGAACAATGGATATACCATGGACAGGACATTTTCACATCTAAGGACCGCATTATGTAGCAGTACACAACTGGAGAAATCCATGTATGCCTGCCTACAGTCGATACCTGATTCAATTGTTTGTGATGGTATTTTCTTTAACTATTATCGAAGTGATATTCGCTGTATCCAGTTTTTAGCATTAGCGACGCACAAAACAGCGCGACTGAAACGGGATATCATCCCGATTCCTGAAAATATAGCCAAGCGATTCAATCACTCAGATAACTTCTCTACCCAAGTGATCGATACTCTGAGCCAATGTCCGCTGACTGAATATGTCGTTAATACCTGCTTTCGTAATATCAAATCTCTAATCCTGATGCGTATGCACCTGGATGGTCTACGGCTTGGCGCGATGGGTATATTTAGTCACCGAGCTAATGCTTTTACACCTCAACATGCTGAATTATTCGAATCAGTACGGGGAGAGCTCTCTTTACTGGCCTTTATTGCCCTTTCCCGACATAATCTTTTATTAAATAATACGCCTCCTGCTATTCCCGAGCTATATGCCACAGAAGAGAGTGAAAAATTTGTCGTCAGTCAAACTAATCTTCCTCTGTTTCAGTTGTATCATTCATTGAATAAGCTGGCAAACAGTGAACTGCCTGTTTTATTACTGGGAGAGAAAGGGGTTGGAAAAAACTCACTCGCTTCCGAGCTTCAGCAACAACGTTCAAAGCGCAGTGGTTATTATGGATTGATTAATCCTCAGGGGCAGTTGATCGTCATGAAAAATGGTGTACTGAACCGCACAATAACTATTGATTTCAACAAACCACCTAACATAGCTTCATTTTTGATCTTGCATCAGGGATCTTTACTGATAAAAGAAATAAATTCTTTTCCGGATCGTTGGCAAACGTTTTTACTGGCGCTGCACTCAAATTACAGTGAGTATTGCCAGCTACAGATTATTGCCATACAAACACTTCCATTTTCAATGGTAAAAAACACACTTCATCACGATATATCCACTCACTGTCTGACAAACCAACATTATGCAAACACCCTTTGTCAGGTCGTTACATTGCCACCTTTGCGGCATCGCTATGATGATATTCCTCTGCTGCTGACCTATTACCTGAGGAAGCTATCAAGCCAGTATAAACGCACTTCTTTACCTGTTCTGGGTGATGATTCACTACGCTTATTATTGAAGTATCACTGGCCGGGCAACATTACGGAATTGATAGGATTATTAGAAAATGCGTTTTTCCGTTGCACGGGCAATGAGTTACACATTGTCCTACCAAAGGAGAGAAATGCGATAGCCATCCCTCCGCTTGATGACGCAATGCGCCAACATATCCAAATGGCGTTACAACAAAGTCAGGGGAAAATATCAGGTAAAGGCGGTGCAGCAGAGTTACTTGGGGTTAACAGCAACACGCTATACAGCAAAATAAAAAAACTGGGCATTGTGGTGAAAGAAAAATAATCTGACGTCCCCTTTCCCTCTTCAGGAAAAGGGGAGCAGCCTTTATTTTTGTTTTCTGGCGCGATGGAAACCGTCGAGCATACCTTTAATCAGTGCCCCCGGCGTATCCCCCGTACTACATAAATAGAGATGCACGATGATAAATGCCACCATCACGACAGCCAAAGCGTAATGGAGCCAGGCCACAACCTGCTTACCCGGTAACGCAAACAGGGTTTCTGGCGTATAACCGGGGTACATCATCAGTAATCCGGTCACAATGAGCAGCGGCAATAACAGGAACATCACGCCAATATAGCCCAGTTGCTGGAGAATATTGAATTTAGCCGCTGGCGACGCATGTTCCGGGTGAGGTTCACCCCGGAAAATGCCATACAGGTAGTAACGAGTCTGACGGATAAGTCGCCCCGTAATACCCTGCCAGCGCACCTGATAATGATGCCCGTTGCCGCACATCGCCACCAGGATAAAACCCAGCCATATAACACACAGCGATACCCCTGCAATATTGTGTACATCAACCCACAGCGAGAATCGCGCACTCACCCAGTGCAAGGCACAGCCGCTGATAATTAGCACGGCAAAACAGAGTGCGTTCAGCCAGTGCCAGCAGCGAACAGGCAGCGTGTAGAGGTAACTTTTCTCCAGCGGCATATCTGCCTTGCGACGCGACATGATTAGCCGCCCCAAACCATGACAGAGTAGCAACACTACGAAGCCGCCCAGCGCCCAGGCAATGAAGCGATCGGCCTGACCGCTGCCGTTATTACCAATCATGTAGGTATCGGTAAATAACACACCATCTATCTGACGAACAGCGGGAACAGGAGGCGCCACCGCCGTCAGTTTTTCTCTAAGAGAGACATCATCAAATAATCCTTTCCCTAACAAGCTACCTGCCATGGCATTTTCATCAGGCGCGAACGTTTTTCGCCGAGCGGTTAGCAGCGTTCCATCGCCATGACACTGTACACAGCTGATGGCTTTTGAAGCAGGCAGAATACGATGCAAAGTGGTATCCGCAGCATCGGCATGGCAGTCGATGCAACGTAAACTGTTGAGATGTTCAGAAGCATAAGGCAACGCAGAGTGCGCCATATCCTGAGATGTAGATCTTTTCCCACCAGACAGCTGTGTAAAGACTCCCGCCCGCGAATGACAATTCGTGCACATCAAATTGTCGTCGGCAACCCGTTGTTTACCCGGATGGTTTAGTTCTCCCGCCGTCATGGTGTGCGCGTTATGGCATGAGGTACAAGAGAAGAGTCCTTTGGCTATCTTTTCACTGTGGACACTCTGCTGTACGGCATGCACCGTATCGCGCATGGCCACACCATGACAACTTTCGCAGTTTTGGTCGTCGCCCGGCTTCAGAACATGCGGGGTGACAGAAAATCCCTCGCTTCCGGGTTGACTCTGATGGCAGGCGATACACGGCACTTCACCATGCACGCTGTCGTGATATTTATCGGCAGAGACAACTAAATTCGCCTGCACTTTGTCCGTCGAGATCCCCTGAATATCGCCATCAGCGTGGCATGCCAGACAAGGTTGATTGAGCTGCGCTGCCGGCACTGGCGCACAATATCCCGACAGGGGTATCCATCCCACCAGCAGAAAGAATAGCCCTCTTGTTAATAATCCGCGCATGATGTCCCTCATGGCTTCATATCCGGGTATTTAAAGAGATGGCAATTATTACAATAAATTACCGAGGGTTTATGTTCGTTATGACAAGCGGTACAAGGAACATCTTTGCCGTAGTGCATTGAATCATGCGGGTTGGGCTCAGCATTCTTGTCATGCGGATTGGGTTGCGTTAACTCAGCAATCTGGTCGCGCGAACCGTGGCAACTCAGGCAGGACTTATCATTCGGCGCCGCGACGGGCGTGCTGGAACCGTGACATAACTGACATGACGTATTGCGTCCGGTGGACTCCAGTGAATGGTGATAAGGCTTGACGTTCATTGTATTCAGTTGCTGATGAAAAGCAGCTTCGTCGTCAGTCGCAGCGATGACCTGGGAAAAACCACCAATACACAGCAACAGCAGGGCTATCCATAATTTTGCCATATTAAATTCCCTCAACGTCAAAGGCTTCATCCGCAGCAGTTGCTGAGGCAACGCTAAGCCCCGCAATTCGGCCAAAAACCAGGCAATCCGCAACGGCGCAGCTCCCCAGACGACTTCCACCATGCGAACCTGCTGTCGCTTCTCCGGCAGCGTACAGACCGGGGATGGGTTTGCTATCAGCCGCGTTGAGTACCTCTGTGCGCATACTGATCTGCACACCACCCATGACATAGTGCACTTTAGGCCATACGCGTACGGCAACAAATGGCCCTTTGTCTAACGGAACCGCACGACTCACATCTTTTTTCATGCGATCGCCACCTTTGCGCGCAACGGCCGCATTGTAGGCCTCCACCTCTTCTTGCAGGACGTCGAAAGGTATGCCGAAATGCGCCGCCAACTGATCCAGTGAGTCAAACTGCCAGGCGACACCATAATGCAAGGCATGCTTCAGACTTTGAGCCAGTTTCGCACCTTCAAGCGTGGTGAAGCAGATGGGATAAAGTGGATCCCCTTTCTCATCCACCTGCGCCAGAATCCCCTCTTCACGCTCTTTACGATCAGCAAGCTCATTTGTGAAGCGATGACCAGAACGAGGGTTAACCATAATTCCGTTAGGAAAACCTGAGATGGTATTGAACTGCGAAACGTAGCCAAATCCGCGTTCGTCTGGCGAAGACCAGGGGCCTAGCTGGATAAGATCAAGCTGCACCGGCGTTGCGCCAATACGTAGCATTTGCACCAGACATTCCGACGTAGCACCAGGGTGGTTGGTGGAATCGACACGCTCATCCAGCATGGGGTTTTGCATTTTACGAAAACGCAGATCATTGGAAAAACCGCCAGAACACATCACCACGCCGTAACGCGCGCCGTAATGCCTTATCTTGCCGCTCTGTTCATCCGGAAAACGATAGCCGTCACGTACCGTCAGACCGATAACACGTCCTTGCGAATTTTGCAGAAAAGATTCCAGCTTGCATTGGGCGCGAAAAATAACGCCCATTTTCATGGCGGACTCTTTTAGCGGCCGAGTGATCCCCGCCCCGGAACTCTCTACCGTTTGCAACGTACGAGGGACAGAGTGACCGCCAAAATGCTGTACGAACGGTTTATATTTTACACCGTGTTGTAGGGTAAACTCATATGCAGCGGTCGTGTTGTTAACGAGAATCTTCAACTGGTCTTTATCATTTAGCCCACGCCCAGCTTTCAGCATGTCCTTAAACATCAACTCTGGTGAATCGACGATCCCTTCTTTTTTCTGCGCAGGCGATCCGGCTACGGCAACCGCACCGCCGTTAATCGCTGAGTTGCCACCAAAAACGGGCATCTTTTCAATCACCAGCACGCTGCGGCCAGCCTGAGCGGCTTCAAGTGCAGCAGCCAGTCCGGCAAAGCCGCTTCCGACAACGATCACATCATAGACTTTATGGTAACGAACCGACGAAGCCGGGGCACAGTTATCCTGCGCCAGCGCCTTTCCAGTCAGCGCCGTAAGTGCGCCGCCGGTCGCCAGGAGGGTACTTTTCGTCAAAAAGGCTCGCCGCGACGCATTAACGGTTTTTTTCATTGTCGTCATTTGCTCCCTGCTTGCGTACTGACCAGGGAACCGGAAGGAAACGATGCAACTAACGCGGATGAATCAGCAATGTTGTCAGTAAAAATCCTATCCTGCACAACAAACGGTACTTTTTCACGATAGGCGGCAAAGAGTTTGCCGGTCATCTCACCCAACTTCAGGTCAGGATTTTTCTGTTTCCGTAGATCGACAGCCTGACTGGCGTGCAACAGTTCCAGACCATAAATACTGCGCATATCATCCGCGATTTGACTCAATCGCTTGGACGCCCGGAGATTGTTGGTGTAGGTATCTTCAATCGTTCCCGCCATCGGTTGCCCATCCAGTGATACCGGGTTAACCAGGTCGCGAATATCCGCCAGTAACGCAACCTGTGGCTTCTGAATAGCGCCGAAGGCATGTCCCTGCTGATTGGTGTCGGAAGCGAGGAAACGACTCAGTCCGGTAAAATGATCGTCAGATAAATGCAAAGTGCGCTGCACGCTGTTATGCGCCAGATGTCCCATCGCCAAAGACAGATTCTGAATCGCCAGCGCCAGAGGCAGCGGTTCAAAATTAGAGGTCGGGAAAATCGCGCCGCTGAGGGTTTCGCCATTGGCCTCTTTTGCGCTCACGAAATACTGCTCAACCTGGCTATTTTCCGCCAAAGAACGATCGGCATTCACGATTACTGCGGGATTGTCGTCCGAGCTGTTCATCTGGATTTCCAGCATTTGCCAGGCTTCATTCCATTCGCGACGCGCTTCATTAAGCACAAATACCGTCGTACGGAAAGAGAGCGGGTCCTGCAAAGGACGTCCATCCTGATGTTGCCAGAGATAAGAACCCGTAAGCGCAGTTCGAATCGCTTCGGCAGTATCCTGAATGCCAGGGAAAGGTCTAACGCTTAAACTCTGGTACAGGAATGGCGCAACGTTACCATTCAGCGCTTCCAGTGATAAACCGAACACCGCCGGGGTGACGTTAATAATCTGTCTGGACTCCAGCAGAGCCTGCGCAGAATAAGCCGTTGATACTGCATTGGAAGAAAGAATCGACAGCGCATCTTTGCCGAGTGGTTCCAGCTTATCAATACCCGCCTGTTTCAGCGCTTTTGCCGAATCCATCTCGACACCTTTCACGCGAACGCGCCATTCACCAATCATCACATCGCCGATATGAGAGGCAAGCGTGATATCAGCTTCACCCACAGAGCCCCGTGAGGGCACGACGGGGGTAATGTGCTTATTGAGAAACTGCTGATACATTTTGGCAACCTGCGGTTGGGCGCCGGTATTTCCCGTTAACATCGTATTCAGGCGAATCACCATAGCCAGACGCACCAGTTCATCCGGCATGTCTGGACCAACGCCCGCCGCATGCGCATGCAGCGCGTTGATATTAAACTCACGAGAGGCCTGAATAACCTCCGGAGTCAGTTTTCCATGCGCATCAAACAAAGATTTGTCTTTATTGAGTCCCACTCCTACTGTCAGTCCGTAAACGGGAACGCCTTTTCCGGCAGCAATCATTAAAAGTTTATTGGCTTTATCGACGCGATCCATCGCAGTGGCAGCGATCTCAACCTGTTTTTCCCCCTGAGCAATGGCCCAGGCATCATCCAGTGTTAATGAATGACCATCCAGCGTCACGCTGGTGGTAGCGCTTGCGAATAGCGGAAAAAACAGAGAGATACAGAACGTCGCAATGACAGTCTTCTTCATTTCTAAACTCCTTTTAATAGAGATAAGAAACAGTAACGAAAAATGCCTGTGCGAAAGTTGAAATAGCCCCTGCATTTACTAAGGCTATTTTTGATATTTCAAAAAAACCAAAGTAAAAACATTTCAATCTGTTAACAGATAATTCACCAGAAGAAACCACAACTCGCTAAAACACGGGCATAAATTACAAAGATGATTTGTCCGCAGAGAGATAATTTTCAGGCTTGATATTTTGGGGCAGGAATAAAAGACAATCAGACAGGAAATGCTTCAGCCTTGATAACAAAGCCGAAGCATGTTCTACATTAATGCGCGTCGATAAACACAATCTTCAGTACAAACAGCAGCGCAACAACAATGACGCACGGGCTGAGATCGCGGAAACGTCCAGTACCGATTTTCATCACACAGTAGGAAATAAAGCCCAGTGCGATACCTTCGGTGATCGAGAAGCTAAACGGCATCATCACGGCGGTAATAAACGCCGGAACCGCTTCGGTCAGGTCTTCCCACTTCACGCGCGACAGGCTTGATGTCATCAGGACACCAACGTAAATCAGCGCACCGGCGGCGGCATATCCCGGCACCATTCCCGCCAGCGGCGACAGGAAGATAACCAGCAGGAACAGCAGGCCAACGACGACTGCAGTCAGGCCGGTACGGCCACCAACCGACACCCCGGAAGAGGATTCAATATAGGCAGTAACGGAAGAGGTACCAATAAACGCGCCGGTAACAGAGGACACGCTATCCACATACAGCGCCTGCTTCATGCGTGGGAACTTGCCCTTCGCGTCTGCCAGGCCGGCTTTATCCGTCACGCCAATCAGCGTACCGGAGGAGTCAAACAAGTTAACCAGCATGAACGAGAAAATCACGCCTGCAAGGCCAATGTTAAACGAACCGGCCAGGTCAACATGCCCGATAACCGACATCACGCTCGGCGGCGCGGAGACGATCCCGTTGTAATGGACATCACCCAGCATCCAGCCCAGCAGCGTGGTCACAATGATAGAAATCAGTACTGCTGCGTGAATGTTACGTGACGCCAGAATCGCAATGATAAAAAAGCCCAAAATACCGAGCAGCACGCTGTGGGACGTCAGGTTGCCAATCGACACCAGCGTGTCTTTGTTGGCGACGATAACGCCGGCGTTTTTTAGCCCCATCATACCGATGAACAGACCGATACCGCTGGTGATCCCCACGCGCAGGCTAACCGGGATGTTGGCAATCATCCAGTAACGTACGCGGAAAATTGTCAGTAGCAGCAAACCTACCGCACCCCAGAAGATTGCACCCATACCGATCTGCCATGACAGGCCCATCGCGCCAACGACCACGAAGGCAAAGAATGCGTTCAGGCCCATAGCAGGCGCAAGTGCGACCGGCAGGTTGGCAAAAAGCCCCATCAGGATGCTACCAAATGCAGCAATAAGGCAGGTGGTAACAAAGACGGCGCTGGTATCCATGCCAGCCACGCCAAGAATTTGCGGGTTAACAAAAACGATATACACCATCGTCAGGAAAGTGGTTAAACCGGCGATCACTTCGGTCCGTGCCGTTGTGCCATGTTCGCGCAGTTTGAACACGCGTTCCAGCATCCCCTGGCCAGAAGCCTGGGTTGTGTGTTGTTGACTCATTATCAATTTCCGAACAAGGAGGGAAAATTCGTCGCTATCCTATACCAAAATGCGACAATAGGGTTGGGTTATGAGCAACTTTTTTCATTGATTTTGCTTATACGGCAACGATTGCGTGGCGTAAATAAGCATGACGTAAACGTTAAACTAGCGATAAGAGGAAGGCATGTCCCAGATAGAAGCGGTATTTTTTGACTGCGACGGTACGCTGGTCGACAGTGAAGTGATCTGTTCCCGCGCGTATGTCGCCATGTTCCAGGAGTTCGGTATCAAACTCGATCTCGAAGAGGTGTTCAAACGCTTTAAAGGCGTAAAACTCTACGAAATCATCGATATCATCAACGAAGAGCACGGCGTTACGCTGGAGAAAGCCAATTTAGAGCCCGTTTATCGCGCTGAGGTCGCGCGCCTGTTCGACTCGGAACTGGAGGTTATCGCTGGGGCAAATGCTCTGCTGGACTGCATGACAGTACCGATGTGCGTAGTATCAAACGGTCCGGTCAGCAAAATGCAGCATTCGCTGGGTAAGCTGGGCATGTTGCACCATTTTCCTGATTTACTGTTCAGCGGCTACGATATCCAACGCTGGAAGCCCGATCCGGCCCTGATGTTCCATGCGGCAAAAGCAATGGATGTTAACGTTGAGAACTGCATTCTGATTGATGATTCCAGCGCAGGCGCGCAGGCGGGAATTGCCGCGGGGATGGAAGTGTTCTACTTCTGTGCCGATCCGCATAACAAACCGATCGAAAACCCAAAAGTCACGACCTTTACCGATCTGGCGCAGTTGCCGGAATTGTGGAAAGCGCGGGGTTGGAATATTACGCGTTAAGTTGAGATAGGGCGGGTAAGCGTTAACGCCACCCGCCACAAACATCACTCTTTCGGGTCTTTGCCCGCCAGCAGTTTATCAAGCTCATCTCCGCCCACGTGACGGAAGTCTTGTCCCTTCACGAAATAGAAGATGTATTCGCAGATATTCTGGCAGCGGTCACCGATACGCTCGATTGAACGTGCGCAGAACAGTGCGGTCAGTACGCTTGGAATGGTACGCGGGTCTTCCATCATGTAGGTCATCAGCTGACGCACGATGCCTTCATACTCCTGGTCGACTTTCTTATCTTCGCGATAAATACGTACCGCTTCGTCGAGATCCATACGCGCAAACGCATCCAGCACGTCATGCAGCATTTGTACGGTGTGACGGCCCAGCGACTCCAGGCTTACCAGCAACGGCTGATGCTGTTGCGAAAACTTCTCCAGCGCGGTGCGGCAAATTTTGTCGGCAACGTCGCCAATACGTTCCAGCTCGGCAATGGTTTTGATAATCGCCATCACCAGACGCAGGTCGCTGGCGGTAGGTTGACGCTTGGCGATGATGCGCACACAGGCTTCGTCGATCGCCACTTCCATCATATTGACGTTCTTATCGCCTTCAATGACGCGCTTCGCCAGCTCGCTATCCTGATTGTGCATGGCGGTAATCGCATCAGAAAGCTGCTGCTCTACCATGCCCCCCATGGTCATCACCTGGGTACGGATGCTTTCCAGCTCTGCATTGAACTGGCCGGAAATATGTTTATTAAGGTTTAAATTGTCCATCATTTCTCCAGATGCCCGGGCATATCAACCGTAGCGGCCAGTAATGTAATCTTCAGTTTGTTTCTTCGCGGGCTTGGTGAACAGATCGTCCGTATTACTGAACTCAATCAACTCGCCCAGGTACATAAATGCCGTGTGATCGGAACAACGCGCAGCCTGCTGCATGTTGTGGGTAACGATAACAACGGTGTAATCTTCTTTCAGCTCAGTGATCAGCTCTTCAATACGCCCGGTAGAAATCGGGTCGAGCGCTGAACACGGCTCATCAAGCAGTAGCACTTCCGGGCGAATGGCAATACCGCGCGCAATACACAGACGCTGCTGCTGACCACCGGAGAGAGAGTACCCGCTCTGGTGTAATTTATCTTTGGTTTCATTCCACAATGCGGCCTTGGTCAATGCCCACTGCACACGCTCGTCCATATCCGCACGAGAGAGTTTCTCAAACAAACGTACGCCAAACGCGATGTTGTCGTAAATAGACATTGGGAACGGCGTCGGCTTCTGGAACACCATGCCGACTTTGGCACGCAGCAGCGCGATATCCTGGGTGTTGGTGAGAATATTGTCACCATCCAGCAGGATTTCACCTTCCGCACGCTGCTCTGGGTACAGCTCAAACATTTTGTTGAAAGTACGCAGCAGCGTCGACTTACCACAACCTGACGGCCCGATAAACGCTGTGACCTGGTTTTTCGCGATATCCAGGTTGATGTTCTTCAGGGCATGGAATTTGCCATAGTAGAAGTTCAAATCACGAACCTGAATCTTACTTGGGGCAGTATCAACCATACTCATTTCAATCTCTTCCTCATCCGGCGCCGCATCCGCCACGCCGTAAAAAATTAACCGTGTTTCTTCTTCGCGAAAATGACGCGCGCCAGAATGTTCAGCAGCAGTACGCACAGGGTAATAATCAGTACCCCAGCCCAGGCCAGTTGTTGCCACTCAGCAAACGGGCTCATTGCAAACTTAAAGATAGTGACCGGCAGGTTGGCAATTGGCTGCATCATGTCGGTGCTCCAGAACTGATTGGAGAGCGACGTAAACAGCAGCGGAGCCGTTTCACCGGCGATACGTGCAATAGCCAGCAGAACCCCTGTAATGATGCCCGAGACAGACGCCTTCAGGGTGATTGCAGAAATCATCTTCCACTTCGGCGTACCCAGCGCATAGGCGGCTTCACGCAGGCTATCCGGCACCAGCTTGAGCATGTTCTCTGTGGTACGAATAACAATAGGCACCTGCAGCAGCGCCAGCGCGATTACGCCCGCCCAGCCGGAGAAATGCTCCATTTTTGCTACTACGATGGTATAAACGAACAGACCGACCACGATGGATGGCGCAGAAAGCAGAATGTCGTTGATAAAGCGGATGACCTCAGCCAGCCAGGACTTACGCCCATACTCCGCCAGGTAGATACCCGCCATAATACCAAGCGGGGTACCAAACACGGTCGCCCACAGAATCAACAGACCGCTACCGGCCAGGGCGTTCGCCAGACCACCACCCGCCGTATTCGGCGGCGGCGTCATTTCGGTGAACAGCGCCAGCGACATACCGTCAATACCACGGGTGATCGTGGACATCAGGATCCAGATCAACCAGAACAAACCGAACGCCATGGTCGCCATTGAGAGCGTCAGCGCGATGCGGTTCTTCAGGCGACGACGCGCCTGCATTTTACGACGGGATTCCGCAAGCTGAGCGGTGTTTTGCATTTCAAGCGTAGCCATTAGCGTGCCCCCTCGTTCTTCGCAAGGCGCATGATCATGAACTTAGATGCCGCCAGCACGATGAAGGTGATCACAAACAGAATCAGACCCAGCTCCATCAACGCGGCAACGTGCAGCCCAGATTCCGCTTCGGCAAATTCATTCGCCAGCGCAGAGGTAATACTGTTGCCCGGCATGTACAGCGAGGCGCTATCGAGCTGGTAGGTGTTGCCGATGATAAAGGTGACCGCCATGGTTTCACCGAGCGCACGGCCCAGACCGAGCATCACGCCGCCGATCACGCCATTTTTGGTGAACGGCAGGACGATGCGCCAGATAACTTCCCAGGTGGTGCAACCGATGCCATAGGCTGACTCTTTCATCAGCACCGGCGTTTGTTCGAATACATCGCGCATTACCGCCGCAATGTACGGGATGATCATGATGGCGAGTATCACGCCAGCCGCCAGAATACCGATCCCAAATGCCGGGCCGGAGAACAGCGCGCCAACAAACGGAATGTTGGAAAGGATGTTTCCGACCGGTTCCTGGAAATAAGTCGCAAACAGAGGGGCAAAAATAAACAACCCCCACATGCCGTACACGATACTTGGAATTGCCGCCAGCAGTTCAATAGCGATGCCCAGCGGGCGACGCAGCCAGCCAGGAGCAAGTTCAGTCAGGAACAGCGCAATGCCGAAACTCACCGGAACGGCAATCAGCAACGCAATAAGTGAGGTAACCAGCGTACCGTAAATCGGTACTAAAGCACCGTAGATATCGTTCGGCGCATCCCATTCTTTAGTCCACAAGAATGCGAAGCCAAATTTTTGGATACTTGGCCAGGAGGAGATGACCAGGGAGACAATAATGCCACCCAACATCAATAGTACAATCAGCGCAGCCAGTCTTACCAGCGCGCTGAAGATCATGTCACCTTTTTTACCCGGTGGGTTAAAAGCAGGCTTGGTTGCAGCCATAAATCACTCTTTAAGTTTGGGCCAGGAAGCACGCATTTTATCGTGCTTCCTGGCTAACGTAATGCCATACCCTAAATAATTCGAGTTGCAGCAAGGCGGCAAGCTTGTGACAAATTCGTCAGGAACGAATTTGAACAGCCGGAGGCTGCCTTCGGTGAGGGACAAGGATGTCCCTCATTAATCCCCAGGAGCATAGATTCAATATGTGACTGGGGTGAACAAACACAGCCAACACCGCTGCGACTCGAAGTATGACGGGTATTTAGTACAGCGCTTTACCGCTGCTGTCTTTCACGTTGGTCTTCCATGCAGCACGAACCTGCTCAACCACGCTGTCCGGCAGGCTGGCGTAATCCAGGTCGTTAGCCTGTTTGCCGCCGTTTTTGTACGCCCAGTCGAAGAACTTCAGCACTTCTGCGCTCTGCTCTGGTTTCTTCGACTCTTTATGTACCAGAATGAAGGTGGTGGAAGTGATTGGCCACGCGTCGTCACCTTTCTGGTTAGTCAGATCCTGAGCGAAGGTTTTGCTCCAGTCAGCGCCTTTTGCGGCGTTAGCGAAGCTCTCTTCGGTCGGGCTTACCGGTTTACCGTCAGCAGAAACAAGCTTGGTGTACGCCAGGTTATTCTGCTTAGCGTAAGCGTACTCAACGTAGCCGATAGAGCCCGGCAGACGCTGTACGAACGCGGCGATACCGTCGTTACCTTTACCACCCAGACCGGTCGGCCAGTTAACAGTAGAGCCGGAACCAATTTTAGATTTCCACTCTTCGTTTACTTTTGCCAGGTAGCTGGTGAAGACGAAGGAAGTACCGGAGCCGTCAGCACGACGCACAACGGCGATATTCTGTGAAGGCAGTTTCAGACCCGGATTCAGTTTGGTGATGGCTTCATCATCCCACTTTTTAATTTTACCGAGGTAGATGTCGCCCAGCGTTTTACCGTCCAGCACCAGCTCGCCGGATTTCAGCCCAGGGATGTTCACCGCCAGCACCACGCCACCGATCACGGTCGGGAACTGGAACAGGCCTTCTTGCGCCAATTTTTCGTCAGATAACGGGGCATCAGAGGCGCCGAAATCAACGGTATTGGCCGTAATTTGTTTTACACCACCGGAGGAGCCGATACCCTGGTAGTTTACTTTGCTACCGGTCTCTTTCTGATAGGTATCTGCCCATTTGGCATACACTGGCGCAGGAAAGGTTGCACCTGCACCTGTCAGGCTCGCTGCAGCAAACGCAGAGAACGCGCTCATGGATAAGGTCGCGGCGACAACAGTTGCGACAGTGGTACGCATAACTTTCATAATGTCTCCTGCACGGTTTTCGTAAATTGTTGTTTGAGTTGCTACTGTGAGCAAAATAGGACAAACAGGTGACAGTTAAATGTACGAAATATGACAGTTTTATGACAACGAAAAACGTTCTTTTAACTACATGAAAAAATTGAAATTAATTCATATGATATTCGTGGAAATGCCATTTTTTTTGCGACGAATGAGGTCCGGGCGGGGAAATATGACAGCGACTGTCATAAACAGCCGCCCCATGAAAGATCAGTTTTTTATTTCCACAATGATGGTAGCCTCAGCGGTAAAGATACCCGGCTGTGGTCGTGTGCTGGTGGTGCTGGCTGGCGCGGCTGAAAAATTAAACTCCCCCGTCTCACGTCCTGAGACGATTCGCCCCATGTCAATGTCCATGAGTCCGCCGTTAACATCGGTGGCATTGCCATACTCATCATACATAATGATCCCAACATTGGGATTGTCTGTGCTAATCACCTTAGATAACGATCCGGACTGCATGGCATGCAGCGACATATCAATATTTTGTCCGGTAGACATGCCCGTACATTTAACCGCCACCTTCACCGGGATTTTTCGGCTCGTTATCGCCGTGCCCGGCACACTGCTGAACTCTGAAGCGGGGATTTTGTTAAAATCGACGACAATAGTCTGTCCGCCGTTGATTTCACACTCCTGAGGTGCGGTGATATCGCCGGAAATATACACATCAGCCAGCGGGCGAGCATAATCAATGGGTGTATCATTACTGATCGTCGCATATAACCGACTCATTAGCGTTGGCGGAATAGTAACAGTTCCAATAAAGGGTTCCCGGATATAAAAATAAATGGTTGCGGAGTCACCGCTCGTAAAATCAAGGGGCTGAACACGGCCACAGTCATAATAGGTTCCTTGATGAATATTCTGTTCCATTTCGAAAGGCGCATTAATTTTCCCTCGCCCCAACACTTCTATCGCAATGCCCACGTCAAGGTAGTCATTCAGTTGATAATAATGAACACCGCTGCGTACAGCCGTAGGTGTCAGAGCCTCATTCATGATGGCAGTATAATAAATGTAATAAAACCGAGCGGATTTACCCAGAGAGCATTCACAATGCCCGGGATAACTATCTGATGTCGATGTCGGAAAGTTAAACGTCTGGCCTTTTTTGTTCTGCACTGTGCTTATTTTTTTACCATAAAAGGGTAATACACTATGAAACGGCGTACCTGACGAGGTAACACACATACCTTTATTTGCTTCAGCCATTACGGGATCTGACATCAATATCAGAGGAAACAGCAACGCTAAATAGTTTTTTTTCATTGTAAAATCCCTTTAATGACACGCGGTATTAAGCTGAACTAAACTCGTATCCTGCGGTTTAGCTGTAAATGAGTAATGTGCCATACATTTGTCCGTGGCATTATTTCCCCAGCTTAATGCGAAATCACCCTCTTCCGGCATCCCGGCAAGATACACTTCGCCGTTATCGCCCACAATGCCCGTCACCGTACCGGCTTCCAGTTCAGCCGAAACCATCGAACCAAATGGCGCGGGCTTGCCATTGGCTAACGTTACCGTAAACAGCACGCGATATCCCACATGGGTAACAAATGTTGCTTTCACCACCGCACCGCGCGTCGGCACCAGATTCACCACCGTGTTATCCAGCTCAACATTGGCGCGCGAGAAGTAGCGGCTGTCGATGGCGACCCGGTTTTCACCGTAGGCATTCATCTGGGTTTTCACCGTATAACCCCGCCAGTCGGTCGACACGCCGCCTTCATTTTCCACTGATAGCCCTGCCGCGCCAGGCGCTTCCACCAGTGCAACCGTTTCTCCCAGTTCCTGTGAGAACGTCACACCGCTGCCATGTACCAGAATGCCGCCACGAGCGCCATAGTTAAAGGTTTGAGTGTCGCGGCTCCAGGCATAGCTGCCGTTAATGGAACCATAAGTGCCATCATAGTCGAGGCTAGCATTGCTGCTGTAGGCGGCGTTATCCGCGTTATTCCAGGCGCCCTGAACGTTATAAGAGAGGTTGCGATCTTCCAGCAGCGTACCGCCGATCCCCGCCTGTATGGAACTGTCATGGTGATTATTCTGCATCATGGAGTAGTCGACGTAGCTGTTCGTCATACTTCCTGACAGCGGGAAGGAGAGTGTAAGCATAACCGTCTGTTCGTGGTCGTTATTATTCTCGTTTGCGTAACCATTATTGTTAGCGTAGTAGGTGCCAACCGAGTCGATATAATTCCATGAAAGGTTCCATGACACTGTTCGCCAGCGATTGCTATAGCCAAACTGCACCATGCGATCGACGGCGTTGGTCTTCCAGTACTCCTGGCGGCTTAACGTTAAATAAAGACTGCCATACCCGTTGGGAAATGCTTGCGTCCAGGTACCTTCAAGCCGGCTGCGCCGGTTCCCGGTGTTCCAGAAATTTTCGCTGTCGTTCTGACGAGAGGCCCACTCATTGAGTGAGTAGTATCCCTGCGTTGAATAGCGGTAGCCCACCAGGCGGAAAGTGGTATCGGTATTATCGAAGCGTTTAGAGTAGAGAAAACGATAAGATTGCCCTTTTTCATCATCGCTATCGTCAAAATGAGAATGCGCCTGAGTCACGTCAAATGAGAGCGCGCCGAGTGAGCCCATATCTTTACCAATGCCTAGCGCAACGGCAGAGTAATCCTGCGCGATTTGCGTGCCGCCATAGGCAGTGATACCCCACGGTAGGCCGCGCAGAATCTGTGCCTGGGCAACCTTGGGTCTGAAATGGTTTTCATCGCGCATTTCCCCCACGCTTATATCAACGTCGGTTTGCCCTTCTCGCTTCATAATCGCTAGCGTGGAGTAGGGTTGGGTAAAATGCTGTTCGCTACCGTTTTCTTCTTTGATGGTCACGTCCAGATCGCCACCGGTGCTGGTGGTGTTAAGATCGGTGATCTCAAATGCTCCCTGAGGCACAGCCGATTGATAAATCACATAGTTATTCTGACGAATAGTGACCGTGGCGTTACTTTTAGCAATACCGCGCACCACCGGTGCAAAGTTGTTCAGATTCGACGGCAGCATGTCGTCGTCAGTGTAAAGTCTGACACCGCGGATCTGGGTGCCGTCAAATACATCGCTCGCCGTCCAGGTGTCGCCAGCCATTATCTGGCTACGCAGGGTGGCGATATCGCGTTGCACGTAGTTGTTGGCAGAGCGAACATCAATGCTGCTGTTGGTGGCATTCACCGTGCTGTAGTTACGAAAACGCCACGCGCCGATATTCAGCCCGTTTCGCAGATTCAGGTAGTAGGTATCGTCATCTTCCGAACCGTAATTTGATTTAAGGGTATGCGAGCCGGAAAAATCATAGTTGACCATTAGGGCGTTAATACCTTCATCCCAGCGGGAGGGAGGAATATAACCCTGAGCGGTTGAATCAAGGTAAATTTGCGGCACGGAGATATTTAATGCCAGCGCATTGGCATCAAATACCCATTTAGATCCCTCAACCAGCGGCATCGGGTTGACGCAGGCGCTGTTATCGACATCGTTGAGCGTTTTTAACGCCTCGACTTTCACGCCAAGAGCAGACAACGCCTCTTTCACGGCCACAAAACACGGATGAAGTTCCGACTCGGGAGGGTCCTGTACAAAGCGAATAGTTTGTGGCTCAAAGGCTTTGCCGTTCACCACCACATCAACTTTATATTCCCCAGGCGGCTGCATATTCGCGCGATTAAACTGGCGAATATCAATATCCACCGGGTGGTCAATTTCCAGCAGTCGTGGGTTAAATGAATACCCCTGTGCGTCAACCTGAGTTGCCGCACATAAACACGCACCGGAAATAAGTACGGGAAAAAGACGTGAGCCTGGCATAAAACTCCTTCTCAAGACCATCACAACGCTTGTTTCTGAGCCTTGCTCACTGCGCCAGTATCATAGATAAAGCGCCAGTCCAGTGAATGGCCGCCGCTGCCAGAAGGCAAAGGCAGGGTTAAGGTTTCAAAGGGGCGAATCATATTGAGCGGTACATCTTTTCCATCAATCAGCACATCCATGATATTGATATGAATAGGGTTGTTATTCTTAACAATCAGGTTATTTCCCTGCTTATGCCATTTCACGTTGGCAACGGCTTTTTCCGGCGTGAGCGTAATGCCCGCCGGGCGCCAGAAAAGTTTGATTTTGGTTTTCACCGCAATTTCCAGCTTACTGCTGTCTTTGTCGGTGCTGGTAGGGGGAATATTTTTCACACTCAGCCAGAAAACAGATTCGCAATCTTTCGGTAAATCACCGGCAGTTTTAATTATTCGCAGGATCTTTTCCTGGCTGGCTTCCAGGCGAGACACCGGAGGAACAACAGTAAAAGGAGGTTTACTTTTATCTTTACTGTCAAACGGCTCAACCCATGCCTGAATAAGATAGGGAAGCTCAGTCTCTTTGTTATAAATAGAGATCGTTGTATCCATCTCACTGCCGGGGAAAATAACTCGCGTACCACCAATCACGATCCCCGCAAAACAGGATGAAATATTAACCAATAACAGTGCAGCAATGATTCCTTTCAGTAACCGCATAATCACAACAATTTCTCCTTAAAAAGACGCCCACTGTTCATAATTTTTATCAACATGAGCGTCATTCATTTCATGATTGTCTATTACTTGGTGTAAATAACGGTGAACTGCGTATCGGCGTTCGCGGTACCCGGCGTTACAGTCGCAGAAGTTGCAATATAACGCGCGATAAATGGCATAGAGGCCTTCCCTGAAGAAATAGTCACAGGGGTAGAATCGTCGCCAATTTTGAGATGGGAGTTATCGCTGCTGTTATAAAGACGAATCGCCACGCCGGTTGCCGCCGCTGCGGTACCTGTTCCCGTAAAATCGCCCGGCGCTGTCGATTCCACGGGGAACCCTACCGTTACGTCGCCATCGGCATTGCCTTTAAATGTACCGTTTGTATCAACGGCATCAAAGCGAACGGCAGCCTTGGTATAAGTTGCCGGACATTTATCCAGATCAATATGGAAATTAGCTGGCGCAGCCGTGCTGCCGACGCCGGTAAATGCGGTTTTATTAACTTTCCCGAGTTTGACAGTTTGATTTGCTGTCTCCGTCGTCACTTCGCAGGTGCTGTCGATAACTTCGCCAGTGAAGTGAACATTCCCATCATTTGCAATAGCATAACCAGCAGACAGGCTAAAGGATAAAATTAATACGCGAGAAATTGAATTAAGTTTCATTATGACACTACCAATAATATTATATATTTGCGTTCCATTTAAAATAATGAAACACGCTATCCCTACGGCAGCAATAATACTCAACCTGTCACAATAAGCAATTAAATCAATATTAATTAAACAAGTTTAAATATAAGCAAAATAAAATAAATACAAAAAAAACAATACTTACTTTTATAATATTAGCACGAGATATACAATCAATTCAAAACAGACACTTGTTTTCATGTGATTTTCAGATTTAATTTACATAAAACACAATGATAATTCATAAAGTAAATTAATAAAAAATTAACAACAATTTTTTATATCAATTAAAAACACAAATAAACAAACAGGTATAAAAAAAACAAATAAAATACAAAAAAGTAGTTATTTATAATAACAACCAAAACATAGTGTTTTGTATGCAGACATAAAAAAAGCCACCGGAATCCCGGTGGCTTATGTTGGCTCAAAGCATTACTCTACAGTAACTGATTTCGCCAGGTTACGCGGCTGATCCACGTCGGTGCCTTTAATCAGCGCCACGTGATACGCCAGCAGTTGCAGCGGAACTGTGTAGAAGATGGGTGCAATCACCTCTTCCACATGCGGCATCTCAATGATGTGCATGTTTTCGCTGCTGGTAAAGCCTGCATCCTGATCGGCAAAGACGTACAGCTGACCGCCACGCGCGCGAACTTCTTCAATGTTAGATTTCAGTTTTTCCAACAGTTCGTTGTTCGGTGCGACCACGATAACCGGCATATCAGCATCAATCAGCGCCAGCGGACCGTGCTTCAGTTCGCCTGCGGCATATGCTTCAGCGTGAATATACGAGATCTCTTTCAGCTTCAGCGCGCCTTCCAGCGCGATGGGGTACTGATCGCCACGGCCAAGGAACAGCGCATGGTGTTTGTCAGAGAAACCTTCCGCCAGAGCAGCAATGCGCTTGTCCTGAGACAGCATCTGCTCAATACGACTCGGCAGCGCCTGCAGACCGTGAACGATCTCCTGCTCAATAGACGCATCCAGGCCTTTCAGACGAGACAGTTTCGCCACCAGCATCAGCAGAACAGTCAGCTGGGTGGTAAATGCCTTCGTGGAGGCCACACCGATTTCGGTACCGGCATTGGTCATCATCGCCAGGTCAGATTCACGCACCAGAGAGGAGCCCGGAACGTTACAGATAGCCAGCGATCCCAGATAGCCCAGCTCTTTAGATAAGCGCAGGCCCGCCAGGGTATCCGCCGTTTCACCGGACTGAGAAAGGGTAATCATCAGGCTGTTACGACGCACAGCAGATTTACGATAGCGGAATTCGGAAGCGATTTCGACATCACAAGGAATACCCGCCAGCGATTCAAACCAGTAGCGGGACACCATACCGGAGTTGTACGACGTACCGCAGGCGATAATCTGGATATGTTCAACCTGAGACAGCAGCTCGTTGGCACGCGAACCCAGCTCGCTTAAATCCACTTCACCGTGGCTAATGCGCCCGGTCAGCGTATTTTTAATCGCGTTCGGCTGTTCGTAGATCTCTTTCTGCATGTAGTGGCGATAAATACCTTTTTCGCCCGCGTCATACTGCAGATTCGATTCGATATCCTGACGTTTCACTTCTGCGCCAGACTTGTCGAAAATAGAGACAGAACGACGGGTCACTTCCGCGATGTCGCCCTCTTCCAGGAAGATAAAGCGACGGGTTACCGGCAGCAGCGCCAGCTGGTCGGAAGCGATAAAGTTCTCACCCATGCCCAGACCAATGACCAGCGGGCTACCAGAACGGGCCGCCAGCAGAGTTTCTGGGTTACGGGTATCCATGATCACTGTGCCGTAGGCACCGCGCAGCTGCGGAATAGTACGCAGCACGGCTTCACGCAGCGTTCCACCCTGTTCCAACTCCCAGTGCACCAGGTGAGCAATCACTTCGGTGTCGGTTTCAGAAACAAAGGTATAGCCACGGGTTTTCAGCAGTTCACGCAGTGGTTCATGGTTTTCAATGATGCCGTTATGCACCACAACAATGTGTTCAGAAACATGGGGATGCGCGTTCGCTTCTGAAGGTTCACCGTGTGTTGCCCAACGGGTATGAGCGATACCTGTACCACCATGCAGCGGATGTTCTTCCGCAGCAGCAGTCAGCATCTGAACTTTACCCAGACGACGCAGACGAGTCATGTTACCTTCAGCATCGACGACGGCCAGACCAGCAGAGTCATAACCACGATATTCCAGACGACGTAAACCTTCGAGAAGGATTTCAGCTACATCACGCTGCGCGATAGCGCCAACAATTCCACACATATTTTTTGATTCCGAATTTAGGCATTATGCCTGTCGTTGTCGCTGACCTGTATTTGCCCTTTCCGGGCGCCCCGAGCCTTGTAGAGAGTGGGGTTATTTTTATAGGTATTACTAGTGGGCGGGAGATATATGTTTATCTCCTCGTCCCTTATCTGCCGAATAAACACGTATGCCATTCGGCAAAAAACTAAATTACTTCTTCTTCACCGGACGCTGCCAGCCCTGTTTATGGACCTGCGGTACACGGCTTAATACCAGTTCGTTATCGGCGACATTACGCGTAACAGTGGTCCCGGCGGCAATGGTCGCACCTTTACCCACAGTGACAGGCGCTACCAACTGAGTATCCGAACCCACAAACACATCATCACCAATAATGGTTTTAAATTTATTAGCACCATCGTAGTTGCAGGTGATCGTCCCTGCACCGATGTTCACGTTATCGCCAATTTCCGCATCGCCCAGGTAGGTCAGATGACCGGCTTTGGAGCCTTTACCCAGACGCGCTTTTTTCATTTCAACGAAGTTACCCACGTGTGCGCCTTCCTGCAGCTCAGCACCTGGGCGCAGACGCGCGAATGGACCGATGGTGCAAGCAGCTTCCAGATGGGCATCTTCCACCACACTGTATGGGCTAAGCTCGCAACCCTCACCAATAACGCTGTTTTTGATGATGCAGCCAGCGCCAATCTTGACGCGATCCCCAACGGTTACGTTACCTTCAATGATAACGTTAGTATCAATTTCAACATCTCGCCCGTGAATAAGCGTACCGCGAAGATCAAAACGTGCCGGATCGCGCAGCATCACGCCCGCCAGCAGCAGTTTTTCTGCCTGCTCGGACTGATAAACACGTTCCAGACGGGATAGCTGAAGACGGTTATTCACCCCTTCTGTTTCGCTAATGCGTGCTGGATGTACTGCAGCAATTTCACGTCCTTCCTGATACGCCATCGCAATGATATCGGTGATGTAATATTCACCCTGAGCATTATTATTGGTCAGTCTGGACAGCCAGCGCTTCATGTCAGCACCGTTGGCAATCAGGATACCAGTGTTTATTTCCTGGATTTGACGTTGCTCGTCGGTGGCATCTTTATGCTCGACGATACCCGTGACGTTGCCGTTATCGCGGGTAATTCGCCCATAGCCGGTTGGGTCATCGAGTTTTACCGTTAGCAAGCCAATGCCGCCCTGCGGTTTCGCTTCACGCAGGTGACGTAACGTTTCGGTGGAAATCAGCGGCACATCGCCATAGAGCATTAAAATGTCTTCGTCATCACCAAAGAATGGCGCCGCCTGCTGCATCGCATGGCCGGTACCCAACTGCTCCGCCTGCAGAACCCAGTTCAGGTTGCCATCCTTCAGCGTTTGCTTGAGCAAATCACCACCGTGTCCGTAGACCAGATGTACGTGAGTCGCACCTAATTCATTAGCTGCATCAATGACATGCTGAACCATCGGTTTTCCTGCGAGGGTATGCAGCACTTTAGGGAGATCGGAATACATACGCGTGCCTTTGCCTGCGGCAAGGATCACGACGCTCATAGCATTATTCAACATACACGTCCTGACTGTAATTTGAGAACGAATTTATACCGTTTCACATTGAAAATACTACATTTTTTTCAGCGTAAAATGGACCGAAGATAAAACGTTCAATCGGGGAAATTCCCCATCTGATAACTCACCATTTTCGTCTATATCAGTGTCTTTTGTCTTCAAAAAACCTGGGACCTGCTCTTATTAAAGCCTTAGGTTAATGTTTTTGCTATTTTTTTACCGCATGAATAAAGAGTTACGAATGCATGGTCCGATTTTATTTTGTGATTCAGTGAGAAACCGAAAATGCGTAAGCAAAAATAAACATTTGAGGCAGAGGAGTAGGGGGAGGGGATTTATTACAACAAGGGGCGCTGGCTGATAAACCGTATCAAGCATCGCGCCACAGGACATGCAGGTAAAGGCTAAAAGCTCATATTGCTGAACATGGCGATGATTTTATTGAGTAATTTCATGTTGGCATCTCTTTTTATCCGAGTTCATTTTGTGACATACATCACATAAAAAAGAGTCTACGCCGCATTTTTTAGCCAATCAATGTTTTTATGATCTAAATCACAAAACAGCTTTTAATTTAAATGTTCTTGCAACAAAACCAAAAAAAAAGCCAGCCTGGAAACCAGACTGGCCTTTGTGCTTTCAAGCCGGTGTTACATCGCTTTTTTGGTCAACTCGATAACGCGCAGTTTCGCGATCGCTTTGGCCAGTTCCGCAGATGCCTGAGCGTAATCCACGTCACCATGAGAGCTCTTGATGTGCTCTTCAGCCTTACGCTTCGCTTCCAGGGCTCTCGCTTCATCGAGATCCTGTCCGCGAATCGCGGTATCAGCCAGAACGGTCACGCTGCCTGGCTGCACTTCGAGAATGCCGCCGGACAGGTAGATAAACTCTTCATGACCGAACTGTTTAACGATGCGGATCATACCAGGCTTAATGGCGGTGAGCAGCGGTGCGTGACCAGGGAAAATACCCAGTTCACCTTCACTACCCGTTACCTGGATTTTTTCGACCAGACCAGAGAACATTTGTTGCTCTGCGCTGACGACGTCCAGGTGGTAAGTCATTGCCATATCACCCTCCGATTAAGGCGTTAAAGTTTTTTGGCTTTTTCCACGGCTTCGTCGATAGAACCAACCATGTAGAACGCCTGCTCTGGCAGGTGGTCGTATTCGCCTTCCATGATGCCTTTAAAGCCACGGATGGTGTCTTTCAGGGAAACGTATTTGCCCGGAGAACCGGTGAATACTTCCGCAACGAAGAACGGCTGGGACAGGAAGCGCTGAATTTTACGCGCACGTGCTACCACCAGTTTATCTTCTTCAGACAGTTCATCCATACCCAGGATGGCGATAATGTCTTTCAGTTCCTGATAACGCTGCAGCAGGGACTGTACGCCACGCGCGGTGTCGTAGTGTTCCTGACCAACAACCAGCGGATCCAGCTGACGGCTGGTGGAATCCAGCGGGTCAACTGCCGGGTAGATACCCAGAGATGCGATCTGACGGCTCAGTACCACGGTTGCATCCAAGTGAGCAAAGGTGGTTGCTGGGGATGGGTCAGTCAAGTCATCCGCTGGTACGTATACCGCCTGAACGGAGGTGATAGAACCGGTTTTGGTGGAGGTGATACGTTCCTGCAGAACACCCATCTCTTCCGCCAGGGTCGGCTGGTAGCCTACCGCTGATGGCATACGACCCAGCAGTGCAGATACTTCTGTACCGGCCAGGGTATAACGATAGATGTTATCAACGAACAGCAGAACGTCACGACCTTCGTCACGGAACTTCTCAGCCATGGTCAGACCGGTCAGCGCAACACGCAGACGGTTTCCCGGCGGCTCGTTCATCTGGCCATATACCAGAGATACTTTGTCCAGAACGTTGGAGTCGGTCATTTCGTGGTAGAAGTCGTTACCCTCACGAGTACGTTCACCTACGCCCGCAAACACAGAGTAACCGGAGTGTTCGATCGCGATGTTACGGATCAGCTCCATCATGTTTACGGTTTTACCTACACCCGCACCACCGAACAGACCAACTTTACCGCCCTTAGCGAACGGACACATCAGGTCGATAACTTTGATACCAGTTTCCAGCAGTTCCTGAGAGCTTGACAGCTCTTCGTAGGAAGGTGCCGCGCGGTGGATAGCCCAACGCTCTTCTTCACCGATATCGCCTTTCATGTCGATCGGATGCCCCAGGACGTTCATGATACGACCCAGAGTTGCTTTACCTACCGGGACTTCGATCGGGTGCTCGAGGTCTTTAACTTCAAGACCACGACGCAGACCGTCGGAAGAACCCATAGCGATGGTACGCACGATACCGCCGCCGAGCTGCTGCTGAACTTCCAGCACCAGGCTCTCTTTACCATTCATAACCTCAAGAGCATCGTACACGCGCGGTACGGCATCCTGAGGGAATTCGACGTCAACCACGGCGCCGATTACCTGGACAATTTTTCCAGTAGCCATCTTGAATCCTCTACGAATTAACCTGGTTATACCGCGGATGCACCACCGACGATCTCGGTGAGTTCCTGAGTAATGCTGGCCTGACGAGCTTTGTTGTATACCAACTGCAGCTCTTTAATCAGGCTGCCGCCATTGTCGGTCGCGGCTTTCATCGCCACCATACGTGCGGCCTGCTCGCTGGCCAGGTTTTCTACCACGCCCTGATAAACCTGAGACTCGACATAACGACGCAGCAGGGTATCCAGCAGCGCTTTCGGGTCCGGCTCATACAGGTAATCCCAGGATTTACGCTTCAACTCATCATCATCTGATGCCGGCAGAGGCAGCAGTTGCGTGATGGTTGGCGTCTGAGACATGGTGTTAATAAATTTGTTGCTGACAACGTACAGTCTGTCCAGGCGACCTTCATCGTAGGCCTGCAGCATCACTTTAACCGGACCGATCAGTTCCGACAGGGAAGGGTTATCTCCCATACCGGTTACCTGAGCAATCACATTACCGCCAACGGAATTAAAGAAAGACACGCCCTTAGAGCCGATCATTGCGATATCGCACTGAACGCCTTTATCGGACCATGTTTTCATATCCGCCAGCAGCTTTTTGAACAGGTTAATGTTCAAGCCACCGCACAGACCACGGTCGGTCGACACCACCAGGTAGCCCACGCGTTTAACGTCGCGTTCTTCCAGGTAAGGGTGCTTATATTCCAGATTACCATTCGCAAGGTGACCAATCACTTTGCGCATGGTCTCTGCATAAGGACGGCTGGCCGCCATGCGATCCTGCGATTTACGCATTTTGGAAGCGGCGACCATCTCCATCGCTTTAGTGATCTTCTGCGTGTTCTGGACGCTTGCGATCTTACTACGTATCTCTTTTGCGCCGGCCATGAGCTTCTCCTCAATGCCTTGCGGTCCGCCCTAAAGCAGACCGCCAGACGTTACCAGGACTGGGTTGCCTTGAAGGAATCGAGGATAGCTTTCAGCTTGCCTTCGATTTCATCGTTATAGCCACCGGACTGGTTGATCTCTTGCATCAGCGGAGCGTGGTCACGGTCAACATAAGCCAGCAGAGCGGCTTCGAAGCTACCGATTTTCGCCAGTTCCACATCTTCGAGGTAACCGCGTTCAGCCGCGAACAGCACCACACCCTGCTGTGCAACAGACATTGGGGCATACTGTTTCTGCTTCAGCAGTTCAGTTACTTTCTGACCGTGGCTCAGCTGCTTACGCGTAGCTTCATCCAGGTCGGAAGCGAACTGAGAAAACGCTGCCAGTTCACGATACTGCGCCAGTGCGGTACGAATACCACCGGACAGTTTCTTGATGATCTTGGTCTGCGCTGCGCCACCTACACGAGATACGGAAATACCCGGGTTAACTGCCGGACGAATACCGGAGTTAAACAGGTTAGTTTCCAGGAAGATCTGACCATCGGTAATGGAAATTACGTTGGTCGGAACGAACGCAGAAACGTCACCCGCCTGGGTTTCGATAATCGGCAGAGCGGTCAGGGAGCCGGTTTTACCCTTAACTTCACCATTGGTGAACTTCTCAACGTATTCCGCGTTAACGCGGGATGCGCGTTCCAGCAGACGGGAGTGGAGGTAAAATACGTCGCCCGGGAATGCTTCACGTCCTGGCGGACGACGGAGCAGCAGGGAAACCTGACGGTAAGCCACAGCCTGTTTAGACAGGTCATCGTAAACGATCAGCGCATCTTCGCCGCGGTCACGGAAGTATTCGCCCATTGCGCAACCGGCATATGGTGCCAGGTATTGCAGTGCAGCGGATTCAGACGCGGTAGCCACAACAACGATGGTGTTGGACAGTGCGCCGTGTTCTTCCAGTTTACGCACCACGTTAGAAATGGTGGACGCTTTCTGGCCGATAGCCACGTACACACATTTAATGCCGGAGTCACGTTGGTTGATGATGGCATCGATTGCCATTGCGGTTTTACCCGTCTGACGGTCACCGATGATCAGCTCACGCTGGCCACGACCGATTGGGATCATGGCATCAACAGATTTATAACCGGTCTGTACTGGCTGGTCGACGGACTGACGTTCGATTACGCCAGGTGCGATAACTTCGATTGGCGAGAAGCCATCGTTATCAACCGGACCTTTACCGTCAATCGGGGAACCCAGAGTATTCACCACACGACCCAGCAGACCACGGCCAACCGGAACTTCCAGAATACGACCCGTACACTTAACCTTCATGCCTTCGGCGAGGTCAGCGTATGGACCCATCACAACTGCACCTACGGAGTCGCGCTCCAGGTTCAGTGCGATAGCGTAACGGTTACCCGGCAGGGAAATCATCTCACCCTGCATACAATCGGCCAGGCCGTGAATGCGGATAACACCGTCACTTACAGAAACAATAGTACCTTCGTTGTGAGCTTCGCTCACAACATTGAACTGAGCAATGCGCTGCTTGATCAGTTCGCTGATTTCGGTGGAATTCAGTTGCATGCTCCAGTCCCCTTAAGACTGCAAGACGTCTGCAAGGCGCTCAAGACGGCCGCGTACGCTGCCATCAATGACCATATCACCCGCTCGGATGATTACGCCTGCCATTACAGACTTATCGATTTTGCAATTCAGCTTAACTTTGCGTGACAGACGTTTTTCCATCGCTGCACTAATCTTCGTAAGCTGTTCATCACTCAGTGCATTGGCAGAAGTGACTTCTACCTCAGAGATAGCCTCACTGGCTGCACGCAGGTGAATAAACTGCTCAAGAACATCCGGGAGCGCATTCAGACGGTTATTTTCAGCCATTACCTTAATCAGGTTTTGGCCGCTTTCGTCCAACTGCTCACCGCACACGGCGATAAACGACTCAGCGAGCGTTTCCGGCGCCAGCGCGCCAGAAAGAAGCTCTGCCATTTGTTCGTTTTTTGTCACCTCAGCGGCAAACGTCAGCATATCCTGCCAACGGTCAACGCTTTGGTGCTCAACGGCAAAGTCAAAAGCTGCTTTGGCGTAGGGGCGAGCTACCGTAATAAATTCAGACATCAGCCCCTCCCTCCTTACAGTTCAGCGACAAGTTTGTCCACGATGTCGCTATTAGCAGCTTCATCCACGGAACGTTCGATGATCTTCTCGGCGCCAGCAACAGCCAGGATAGCAACTTGCTTACGCAGCTCTTCGCGAGCACGTTTACGCTCGGCGTCAATTTCCGCCTGCGCCTGTGCCACGATTTTAGTACGTTCCTGCTCTGCTTCAGTTTTAGCTTCGTCCAGGATCTGAGCGCGGCGTTTGTTCGCCTGCTCGATGATTACCTGAGCTTCCGCCTTCGCTTTTTTCAGCTGGTCGGTCGCGCTGGCCTTTGCAAGGTCAAGATCCTTATGTGCTCGTTCTGCAGAAGCAAGGCCGTCAGCAATTTCTTTTTGACGTTTTTCGATGGCAGCCATTAACGGCGGCCATACGTACTTCATGCAGAACAGAACGAACAGGACAAACGCGATGGCCTGGCCGAGGATTGTTGCGTTAAGATTCACAGCACAATGCCTCTATCTAGTTAACGTTCTGATATTGCTCTTAATTCAAGCAACGCTTACTACGCGACAGCAAACATCACGTACAGACCCAGACCTACAGCGATCATTGGGATTGCATCCACCAGACCCATAACGATAAAGAACTGAGTACGCAGCAGAGGAATCAGATCCGGTTGACGCGCTGCGCCTTCCAGGAATTTACCCCCGAGGATGCCGATACCGATCGCAGCACCGATTGCCGCCAGACCCATCATCACAGCGGCAGCAATGTACAGCAGATCCATATTCAGGTTTTCCATGACAGTCTCCAGTTTGTTTCAGTTAAAACGTAGTAGTGTTGGTAAATTAATGCTCTTCAGATGCCATCGACAGATAGACAATCGTCAGAACCATAAATATGAAGGCTTGCAGCGTGATAATCAGTATGTGGAAAATGGCCCACGGCACATTCAGGATCCACTGTGACCACCACGGCAACAGACCAGCAATCAGAATGAAAATCAGCTCACCAGCGTACATGTTACCGAACAGTCGCAGACCAAGTGAGATTGGTTTGGACAGCAGGCTTACCCCTTCAAGGATTAAGTTGATAGGGATGAACGCCCAGTGATTGAACGGCTGCAGCGTCAACTCTTTCGCGAAGCCACCGATGCCTTTCATTTTGATGCTGTAGAACAGAATGAGGATAAATACGCCCAGCGCCATCGACAGGGTGATGTTCACGTCAGCAGACGGAACCACACGCAGAGCCGGCAGGCCAAAGATATGCTCACCGATGTACGGCAGCAGGTCGATAGGCAGTAAATCCATAAAGTTCATCAGGAATACCCAGACGAAAATCGTCAGGGCCAGCGGAGCAATCAGCTTGCTTTTGCCATGGTACATGTCTTTCACGCTACCATTCACAAAGCCGATTACCAGCTCAATCGCGGTCTGAAATTTACCTGGTACGCCGCTGGTCGCCTTTTTGGCCACGCTACGGAACATAAGCAGGAACAACAGACCCAGAACCACCGAGAAGAAAATGGAGTCAATATTGAGCGTCCAGAAGGTGGCTGGGGGGTTGTGCGGATCCACCAGCGAGAATGTACGTAGGTCCAACTGAAGGTTATTCAGATGGTGTCCTATGTAATCCTGCGGCGTCATATTTTCTGAAGCCATGATGCCTTTACCCTTTGTTGTTAATTACAGCCGGCGCCAGTATCTGAACCACCAGCACCAAAACCCACGTAACGATCAGCGGCATGAATACCGCTTTCAAAACAGCCAACGCCACCACCAGCAAAACCAGCATCGCTAACACCTTGAAGGCTTCGCCAAAAGCGAACGTCCAGGCTACTCGACCTTTAGCTGGTGTATGCGCCTGGTGACGCCAGGCAAATATCATAAACAACACATTAGGCAGTAACACTGCCAATCCACCGCACAACGCGGAGATGCCCCAGAAAGGGTCTTTGAGGCTAAACAGCAGTCCACTTGCTGTTACCGCCAGAAACTGTGTGAGCAAAAGCTTACGAGCAACGTTTCGACTCAAGAGCGACATAGACATCACGTTTTTACTCCTGCTACCTTCGAGGTATGCCGCGTGTCGTATAAAACGTTCTTTATGGCTTAGAGTCAAGCATCAAAAAGCGGTCAAATTATACGGTGCGGCTTCTCGATTTCAAACAATAAGTAGCTAAAAAGTGAATAAATGTTTAAATATTTTTCGCTACCCCACATTTATCACTTTTATGCAAACTGTGAACGATCATGCAAAACTGCAAAAGCCGCGTAAATACTGGCTGCAAAGCGTGCACCAGATCACATATTAAGCATATTCGCCCCGACACTATTTATTTACTTGGCAAATGATGCCATTTCAACTTTTTGATATTTAAGCCTAAAATTCGTTACTGTTTTAAAAATAGCGAATAACAACAAAAAAACCACCCATTGACATTTATAATAAAAAATTAACACGAACGGTGATTCTTTGAATCTATTTTTAGCAGGCTGATATTTTCATAGCTGACTTGTTTCGCTTTTAACAAAAAACGCTACGTTATAGTTATGATGCAAAACCGTAAGACACTAGTGAAATGTAACGACATTTAACCACACTATTCCCTATGACTTTTAACACCTGAAGAGCCGTTTTTTTTCTATTTTTTTTGATAAAAATTAAATTTTGTTTGGTTTAATAACCACCAGATGACGTTCACCATCCAGTTGCGGAACGCGTAATTTTTCGACCGACTCGACGCTGAATTCTGCAGGCAACGAGGCTATTTCATCTTCAGGTAACTGCCCTTTTAGCGCATAAAAACGCCCATCCTGACCTGGTAAATGATGGCACCAGCTCACCATATCATTAAGTGACGCAAAAGCACGGCTAATCACCCCATCAAACGGCGGTTCTGAAGGGAATTCTTCAACGCGACTTTGCACAGGAGTGATGTTAGTAAGCGCAAGCTCATGCTGCACCTGACGCAAGAAACGAACGCGTTTTCCCAGACTATCCAGCAGTGTGAAATGCGCTTCAGGACGCACGATGGAGAGAGGGATCCCCGGTAGGCCCGGCCCAGTACCGACATCGATAAAACGCTCGCCCTTCAGGTACGGCGCGACGACAATGCTGTCCAGAATATGGCGCACCAGCATTTCGTTGGGATCCCGCACCGACGTCAGGTTGTACGCTTTGTTCCATTTATGCAGCATATCGACATACGCAATCAGCTGATTTTTCTGGTGATCGGTAAGAGAAATACCGGCATCAGCCAGCAGACGAGAGAGTTTGTTGAGCACGGTCGTTACCTGTAAATAATCTATTGCCCGACGCGCTGTCGCTTATCGGGCCGACAAATTTGTAGGGCGGGCAAACGAAGCGCTCCCGCCAAAAAGTGATATCAAGCGCTGCGACGCAGCATACCTTGTTTTTTCAGCCATACCAGCAGAATGGAGATGGCGGCAGGTGTTACGCCGGAAATACGCGATGCCTGGCCGATCGATACCGGTTTGTGATCGTTCAGTTTGGCAATGACTTCATTCGACAAGCCTGAGACCTGACGATAATCCAGCGTTGCAGGCAACAGGGTGTTCTCATTACGCTGTTGTCTTTCGATCTCTTCCTGCTGACGGGCGATATATCCTTCGTATTTCACCTGAATTTCAACTTGTTCCGCGGCCTGAGCATCGTTAAGCGCAGGTGCGAACGCAGATAAAGAGGTCAACTGGGCATAGGTCATATCCGGGCGACGCAGCAAATCTTCACCGCTGGCTTCACGTGACAAAGGCGTAGCCAGGTGAGCATTCACTTCTGCCGCAGACTCCGCTAACGGGTTAACCCAAGTTGATTTGAGACGCTGGCGTTCTTGTTCGATGCGCTCCAGTTTCTCGTTGAAGCGAGCCCAGCGCTCATCGTCCACCAGTCCCAGCTCACGGCCAATTTCGGTCAGACGCAGATCGGCGTTATCTTCGCGTAGCATCAAACGGTATTCAGCGCGTGAGGTGAACATACGGTACGGTTCTTTCGTACCCAGCGTACACAGATCGTCCACCAGTACACCCAGATAAGCCTGATCGCGACGCGGTGCCCAGCCGTCTTTGTCAGCAGACAAGCGTGCGGCGTTCAGACCTGCCAGCATCCCTTGCGCGGCAGCTTCTTCATAACCAGTCGTACCGTTGATCTGACCAGCAAAGAACAGACCCTGGATGAATTTGCTTTCCAGAGTAGGTTTAAGGTCGCGCGGATCGAAGAAATCGTACTCAATCGCGTAGCCGGGACGAACGATTCTGGCATTTTCCATTCCCTGCATAGAACGGACAATTTGCATCTGCACATCGAACGGCAGGCTGGTGGAGATGCCATTCGGGTATATTTCATTAGACGTCAGTCCTTCCGGCTCAAGGAAGATCTGATGCTGGTTACGATCGGCAAAGCGCATCACTTTGTCTTCGATCGACGGGCAATAACGTGGGCCGATACCTTCGATCACGCCTGCGTACATCGGGCTACGATCGAGGTTATTGCGGATCACGTCATGGGTTTTTTCATTGGTATGCGTGATGTAGCACGGCATCTGGCGCGGATGCTGAGAGGCATCGCCCAAAAACGAGAAGACCGGCATCGGGTTATCGCTGTTCTGCTGACCGAGTACGCTGAAATCAATCGTGCGCGCATCGATACGCGGCGGCGTACCGGTCTTCAGGCGGCTGACGCGCAGCGGCAGTTCACGCAGACGGCGTGACAGTGGAATAGACGGCGGATCGCCGGCACGGCCACCGCTGTAGTTATCCAGACCAATATGAATTTTGCCGTCAAGGAAAGTCCCCACGGTTAACACGACCGCTTTGGCACGGAACTTCAGACCCATTTGGGTCACTGCGCCCACAACACGATCGTTTTCAACAATCAGATCTTCAACCGCCTGTTGGAAGATCATCAGGTTGGGTTGATTCTCCAGTGCGGTACGTACAGCCTGGCGATAGAGCACACGATCGGCCTGAGCGCGAGTAGCTCGAACGGCAGGCCCTTTGCTGGCGTTTAGTATCCTAAACTGAATGCCTGCATGGTCGATCGCTTTTGCCATCAACCCACCAAGCGCATCCACTTCTTTTACCAGGTGTCCCTTCCCAATACCGCCGATCGCCGGGTTGCAGCTCATTTGCCCCAGAGTGTCGATATTGTGTGTCAAAAGCAGGGTCTGTTGGCCCATTCGCGCCGCGGCCATCGCGGCCTCAGTGCCTGCATGACCCCCGCCAATGATGATGACGTCAAAAGGATCCTGATAAAACATGGTAATTGCCTCGCATAACGCGGTGTGAAAATGGATTGAAGCCCGGGCCGTGGATTCTACTCAACTTTAGTCGATGGAGAAAGACCTGGGATCCTGGGTATTAAAAAGAAGATCTTTTTATTTAGAGATCTGTTTTATTGTGATCTCTTATTAGGATCGCGACTTTCTGTGGATAAGGGCGATCCTTTGAATAAGATCAACAGGTTGTTGAGGATCATTAGCTGTGAATGATCGGTGATCCTGGTCCGTATAAGCTGGGATCAGAATGAAGGGTTATACACAACTCAAAAACTGAACAACGGTTGTTCTTGGGATAACTACCGGTTGATCCAAGCTTTTAACCAGAGTTATCCACATAAAAAAGTACGATCTTTACAAATCTCTGAGCAATGGATGCCAGGATCCCAGCCAAATTTCAGCCGGATCTTCCGGAATTTCATGTTCCAGTACGTTGATCCTGAGCGTTTCGCCTACCTGTTTTGCCCCACAGGCTTTCAGTTCGGCTTCCAGCTTGTCGATTGCGCCGCAAAAAGTGTCATATTCACGACTGCCGATCCCGATTGCGCCAAAGTACACTTGTGACAAGTCCAGTTTCTGCTCGCGTAAGGCATCATATAAAGGCTGCAGGTTGTCAGGAATGTCTCCTGCTCCGTGTGTGGAGCTAATCATCAGCCAGATCCCGTCAGTCGGGACCTCTTCAGGCATTGGTCCATGCAGTATTTCGCTGGAAAAACCAGCGTCGTCCAGCTTTTCAGCCAGATGCTCTGCTACATATTCCGCACTGCCAAGCGTGCTGCCGCTGATAAGAGTGATGTCTGCCATTGATCGCCCACCTTTATAAAGAGGGCGTATTGTACGCTGTGAGCGAGCTGGGATCTACCTGTGGAAAAATGGGGGATTAAAAAAAACGATCATGGCTTGATGGTGCGCATGATCGGGTTCTGCAGGACGATCAGGGTTTCAGTGGACTGAATTTCATCAATTGTTTGGATCTTGTTGATAAGTACCTGCTGCAACGCATCGATCGATTTGCACATTACCTTAATAAAGATGCTGTAGTGCCCGGTGGTGTAATATGCTTCGGTCACTTCATCGAGGCTTTCCAGTCTGGCCAGCGCCGACGGATAGTCTTTCGCACTTTTCAGGATGATGCCGATAAAGCAGCCAACGTCATAGCCCAACTGTTTGGGACTGACATCAATTCGCGCGCCGGTAATGATCCCAGCCTGCTTCATCTTTTCTACACGAACGTGAATTGTCCCCGGGCTGACGCCGAACTGTTTGGCTAATTCAGCGTACGCGGTGCGTGCATTTTCCATCAGGGCGTCAAGAATGCCGCGGTCCAGATTGTCGATCTGATAATTTTCCATAGGTTTTTCTTATATAGATTAATGATTCATTCTATTTTAGCCGCTATTTTTAACGAATCAAAATCGAAGTCGGCTTTTTGTTTGTTGATTATTGAATATTACCTCCATTCTGTTGCTTAATCATAGGCAACAGGACACAGGAGTACACATAATGAAAACCGCTTACATTGCCAAACAACGTCAAATTAGCTTCGTAAAATCTCATTTTTCTCGTCAGCTGGAAGAGCGTTTAGGCCTGATTGAAGTTCAGGCACCGATCCTCAGCCGCGTAGGAGATGGCACGCAGGATAACTTGTCGGGCTGTGAAAAAGCGGTGCAGGTGAAGGTTAAAGCATTGCCGGACGCTCAATTCGAAGTGGTTCATTCCCTGGCGAAGTGGAAGCGTCAAACGTTAGGACAACATGACTTTAGCGCAGGCGAAGGGCTGTACACGCACATGAAAGCCCTGCGTCCCGATGAAGATCGCCTCTCCCCGCTGCACTCAGTGTATGTTGACCAGTGGGACTGGGAGCGCGTGATGGGCGACGGCGAGCGTCAATTTTCTACTCTGAAAAGCACGGTAGAGGCTATCTGGGCAGGAATTAAGGCTACCGAAGCTGCGGTTAGCAAAGAGTTTGGTCTGGCACCGTTCCTGCCAGAGCAGATCCACTTTGTTCATAGTCAGGAGCTGTTATCTCGTTATCCGGATCTTGATGCAAAAGGTCGTGAACGTGCGATCGCTAAAGAGTTGGGCGCGGTATTCCTGGTGGGGATCGGCGGCAAACTCAGTGATGGTCATCGCCATGATGTGCGTGCGCCAGATTATGATGACTGGAGTTCAGCGTCTGATCTGGGCCATGCCGGTTTGAACGGAGATATTCTGGTCTGGAACCCGGTACTGGAAGATGCGTTTGAGCTGTCTTCTATGGGGATTCGTGTGGATGCTGACGCTCTGAAACACCAGCTGTCTTTGACCGGTGATGAAGATCGCCTGAGTCTGGAATGGCACCAGGCGCTGCTGCGCGGTGAAATGCCGCAGACGATTGGTGGAGGGATTGGGCAGTCGCGTTTGACCATGCTGTTGCTGCAATTACCGCACATTGGTCAGGTTCAGTGTGGCGTATGGCCGGCTCAGGTACGTGAAAGCGTCGCTTCTCTGCTGTAAGAATTAACGCCGCCAGCGTCTGAGCAGGCGACTTCGCATCCCGGTATCAAAGCGCCAGATATGATCGAAAATGCGCATGATGCCGGGTTTGCCGTGTGCTGACATCGCCACTGCATGAAAACGATGCTGGTGAACTCGCTGCAATTCACCCACTTTATTGACGACCTCATCGGGTAATCGCTGAGCGATAAAATCTGAGATCACCACCGCATCGGCATCAAACCATTCCCGACCCTGCATGCGCTCAATAATGGCGCGAAAACAGCTGGCGATATCTGTACCGCCGCGAAAGCGCTGACTTAAAAAACGGATCGCCTGTTCGATACCCTCCGGACCGGACAGCTCATAGCGCACCACTTCTGTTGAAAACAGCATAATGAAACAGCGCCGGTTATCGGCAAGAGCGACGCGCATTAGCGCCAGGCAAAAGGCTTTCGCACATTGCTCATTAAATCCGCCCATCGATCCCGAGGTATCGACGCAGACGATAAAAGGCCCGCGCGGCTGCTCGTCAAAATCCTGATGCACCACAGGCCGTTCCGTGACTTTTTCACGCCACGCTTCGCCGTGCAGGCGATAGGTCAGCAGTTGTTTTTCCACCAGCCGACGGTAGAACTCGTATTCCAGTTCGGTAATGCCCAGCGTCGCCAGTTCAGGCGGCAGCAGGCGCAGGATATCGTCGCTTTGCTGGATGCCATCCACTTGCTCCGGTACGGTTGCCGGTTCGCGCACCAGCGTACGGAAGGTTTCCATTGGCGCATCTTTACGCGGCACGGATTTCGCTTCTCTGGAACGACCTAATTGCTCAGCCAGACGCTGGAGTTCAGGTTGTTGCGTCAGAAATTCGCCGTATTTCACCATCAGCTGATAATCACCGCGCTTGATTTGACCAGCGCTCATATCCCACAACCGACCCGCGGCGTTGTCATTTTCTGCCAGGACGGGTTCCAGTTGCCCGCTGAGAGTCATCCGCTCCTGTACTTCGCTGAGCAAATGTTCACGCTCTTCTTCCAGCAATTGTTGATTCAGCGTGGTGGTTTGCACTACCAGACTCAGGCGCCAGCGCTGGAGAAAAAGCGTATGCAGGGCGGGCGTAAACGTGTTGTTGTCATCGACTAACTGCTGCGCTTGTCCGGCCCACGGTGAATGGAGGCGGTGCAATAACGACAATATTTGCGGTAGCTGGACGATAAACTGTGCATGAGAGAGGAGCTGACTTTGTTGATAACAAATGACCTCTTCCGCCAACTCCGGCGGCACATGGGTATCTTTGAGCCGACTACGCAAAGATTCACGCCAGCGCGGTATATCTTCAGCGATCGCTTTTTTGAGGCGCGGGAATTTTTTAAAAAAAACCACCATCTTCGGAGAAGCCAGCAGGGCGACGATCATCTCTTCGATCATCGCCTCTTCGCTGAGTGCCAGCATGATGTTGAGCGTATCAAGGGTTAGCATTGTTGCGCCTGGCGGATTTGCATCCCGACATCCTGTAGACTGGCTTCTATGCGGCCTAACCAGTCATTATGAATAAACATGCACTTTTGTTGTTCGCTAAATGCGCTGTGCTGCTGGTGCCACTCGTTATCAAGCGCTTCAAGCTCTTGTTTTATCTCTGCAGGCATACTTTCTTGTGATGAACCTGGCAGCGCCAGACGAGATCCTTGCAAACTGACGTCGCGTACGACCAGGTGTTGTGCGCTATCCACTTCCATGTTCAGCGTCTGAGCAAAACCGATCCCGTTTAATTTTCCGCGGATCTCACCGCCTTTGGTTAGCCACAGTTCCAGTGCGCTACGATCAAAAGCAATATGGATGACTTCCATATCATGCAGCTTCAGGGGCTTTTGCAGCAGTAATGTCAGGATTGAGGATGTGGCTTCTGGCGGTAAATCATAATGAGGACGACGGCTGAACATGCCGCCCTGACGGATCACCGTGAACGCAGTTTTATCGCTTTGCTGCTGCTGGAGTTGAATGCGACGTTGCACAATGCTGCCCAAACGCGTCAGCATAGACTGCTGTTGCCAGGCGTGCCCGGTCATCAATATTTCCAGCTGCTGCTGCATCAGATTCAGGCTTTGTGCGTCGTACCACAGGCAATCTTTCAACAGGATGAGGTCAATAGGGACGACCGCATCACGTCCGCTAAAGAAGGCGCTGGCCTGGAGCAAGCGAATGGCTTTTTTCCAGCGACGATCGGACACGTACGGGGCATTCGGTAGCGTGTCCAACTGCTGACGTAGGGTGAAAATAAGCTCAAACACGCGATCGGGAAGCTTGATGGCGCCAATGTCTTTTTGCCACTGGTAATACTCTTCATCCGTCACCTGTAATGACGCCGGGACCGGGTTGTCGCTTTCATCTTGCTGACTTAGCAGCATTGAGCGGAAGTTGGCTTTGTCCTGAACTTTATCCAGCCACAGGCGTATCAGCATACGGTCATACAGCGCTTCCAGGCTGCTGTCTGCTTCTGGCAGTTCGTTGGAGGCTGCCACCAGCAGGCGCATCGGGATTTTCTCTTCATGCGCGCCGTTGCGGAAGTGGCGTTCGTTAATGGCGGTCAGCAGGGTGTTAAGAATCGCCGGGCCCGCCTTCCAGATTTCATCAAGAAAGACGATTTCAGCTTCAGGAAGATAGCCTGCCGTTAAGCGTTCATAGCGACCTTCGTCTTTAAGCGCCTGAATGGACAGTGGGCCGAAGACCTCTTCTGGCGTAGAGAAGCGCGTCATCAGGTATTCGAAAGCGCGCGCATTTTGAAAAGCAAACTTCAGTCGGCGGGCAATTAAGCTTTTCGCTATCCCGGGAGGGCCTAATAAGAAAACGCTCTCGCCGCTGAGTGCAGCCAGCAGACACAGACGAATGGCGTGGCTACGTTCATAAAGTCCCTTTTCCAGCGCATTGCTCAGACGGGAAATTCTTTCCGCTAATAAATGTGGGTGAGCCATAATGAAGTGGCGTCCTTTCGCCAAATGTACTGCGTGAACTGCGAGTATAGATGCTCCACACCTGTACATTAATAGACTGAAGGTGCGCTAAGTTTTCTTTGAGCCAGATTAATCTGGTCACATTTAGGGGTACGATTTTATGATTAATCGTGCATACTGTGCGCCTTTTTGTGGGCCAAGGGACGACGCACACATTTCTTATATATACACCAAATCAATCAATCTACACCAAGGTGGCAATGGAGTTTTCTCCTGGGATGGGGAAATTACGAATGCAGCCCAGACGGAGTGGCGTGAAAGATGAGGTGTATAAACGAAAGACGAGTCTATGAGCACTGATAATAAACAATCATTGTCTGCGATTACCCTTGCGGCCATTGGGGTTGTCTACGGTGATATTGGTACCAGCCCACTTTATACGCTTCGTGAATGTTTATCCGGCCAGTTTGGTTTTGGCGTTGAACGTGATGCAGTATTTGGCTTTCTCTCGCTGATTTTCTGGCTGTTGATCTTTGTTGTCTCTATTAAATACCTGACGTTTGTCATGCGCGCTGATAACGCCGGAGAAGGTGGGATCCTGACGCTGATGTCATTAGCCGGGCGCAATACCTCGGCGCGAACCACCTCCATGCTGGTGATTATGGGGTTGATTGGCGGCAGCTTCTTTTATGGAGAAGTGGTGATAACGCCTGCCATTTCGGTGATGTCGGCGATTGAAGGCCTGGAGATCATTGCCCCGCAACTGGATACCTGGATTGTTCCGCTCTCGATAATCGTACTGACCCTGCTGTTTTTGATTCAAAAACACGGTACCGGCATGGTCGGTAAGCTGTTTGCGCCGATTATGTTGCTGTGGTTCCTGACACTGGCGGTATTAGGCGTGCGAAGTATTATTGGCAATCCGGAAGTACTGCAGGCGCTAAATCCGTATTGGGCGGTGCATTTCTTTCTCGAATTCAAAACATTGTCCTTTATTGCGCTGGGGGCCGTGGTGTTGTCGATTACCGGTGTTGAAGCGCTGTATGCGGATATGGGCCACTTCGGTAAGTTGCCGATTCGTCTGGCCTGGTTCTCTGTGGTGTTGCCTTCGCTGGTACTGAACTATTTTGGTCAGGGGGCGTTACTGTTAAAGCATCCTGAGGCGATCAAAAACCCGTTCTTCCTGTTGGCGCCGGAGTGGGCGTTGATCCCGCTACTGATTCTCGCCGCGCTGGCGACGGTAATCGCTTCGCAGGCGGTTATCTCCGGCGTCTTCTCGCTGACGCGTCAGGCCGTACGCCTGGGATATTTATCGCCAATGCGTATTATCCATACTTCGGAAATGGAGTCGGGCCAGATCTACATTCCTTTCGTTAACTGGATGCTCTATTTTGCGGTGGTTATCGTGATTGTGAGCTTTGAACACTCCAGTAATCTGGCCGCGGCGTACGGGATTGCGGTAACGGGGACGATGGTACTGACGTCTATTCTGTCTACCACCGTGGCGCGTAAAAACTGGCACTGGAATAAATACTTTGTCTTCCTGATCCTGGTAGCGTTCTTATGCGTCGATGTTCCGCTGTTCTCCGCGAACCTCGATAAACTGATTTCCGGCGGTTGGCTGCCTCTGACGCTGGGTCTGGTGATGTTCACCATTATGACCACCTGGAAAAGCGAGCGTTTCCGTCTGCTGCGTCGCATGCATGAGCACGGCAACTCTCTGGAGGCGATGATTGCCTCGCTGGAGAAATCCCCACCGGTACGTGTGCCGGGAACGGCGGTATATATGTCCCGTGCGTTGAACGTCATCCCGTTTGCGCTTCTGCATAACCTAAAGCATAACAAGGTGTTGCACGAACGCGTGATTCTGCTGACGCTGCGTACTGAAGATGCACCCTATGTACACAACGTGCGTAGGGTGCAGATTGAGCAGTTATCGCCAACCTTCTGGCGCGTAGTGGCCAGCTACGGTTGGCGTGAAACGCCGAACGTCGAGGAAGTGTTCCATCGCTGTGGTCTGGAAGGCTTAAGTTGTCGGATGATGGAAACCTCCTTCTTCATGTCGCACGAGTCGTTGATTGTTGGTAAGCGACCATGGTATTTGCGCCTGCGCGGCAAGTTGTATCTGCTGTTGCAGCGCAATGCGCTGCGTGCGCCAGACCAGTTTGAAATCCCACCAAACCGGGTTATCGAGCTCGGTACGCAGGTCGAGATTTAATCTCATGGACGCCCTCTTTCATCGCGAAAGGGGGCGTTTTGTTTTGTTCCTCCCAGTTTTTATTTCATCGAATGATAATCCTTGCGAAACGTTTCGATGGTGATCACATTTTCGTAACGTCGCGGTGGTTTTCTGTCCACTCTTCGAACTACACTTATTTTCAGCGAAACGTTTCGCTAGTGGGGAAAGAAAATGAAGAAAGGCACGGTACTCAACTCTGAAATTTCATCAGTGATCTCTCGTCTGGGACATACCGATACGCTGGTGGTGTGTGATGCAGGTTTACCCATCCCTAACAACACAACGCGTATTGATATGGCATTAACTCAGGGCGTACCTTCTTTTATGCAGGTATTGGATGTGGTTACTCGTGAAATGCAGGTTGAGGCGGCCATTCTCGCGTCGGAAATTAAACAACATAATCCGCAACTCCACGAAACGTTGCTCAGTCACATTGAGCAACTGCAACAACACCAGGGAAACACCATCGAAATTCGTTACACAACGCACGAACAGTTCAAACAACAAACCGCAGACAGTCAGGCGGTGATTCGCAGCGGGGAGTGCTCCCCGTATGCGAATATCATTCTCTGTGCTGGCGTCACGTTCTGAGGCCATCATGAACGCATTACTGCAACTCAAAGGGATCGATAAAGCGTTCCCGGGCGTAAAAGCGCTATCCGGCGCCGCGCTGAATGTCTATCCAGGCCGCGTAATGGCGCTGGTGGGCGAAAACGGCGCGGGCAAATCCACCATGATGAAGGTGCTGACCGGAATCTATACCCGTGATGCCGGTTCCTTATTGTGGCTGGGGAAAGAGACCACTTTTAACGGCCCAAAATCTTCCCAGGAAGCCGGAATCGGTATTATCCACCAGGAGCTGAACCTGATCCCGCAACTCACTATCGCCGAGAATATTTTTCTCGGTCGCGAGTTTGTGAATCGCTTTGGCAAAATAGACTGGAAGAAGATGTACGCCGAAGCCGATCTGCTGCTCGCCAAACTGAATCTGCGCTTTAAAAGCGACAGACTGGTCGGTGAGCTGTCGATTGGCGATCAGCAGATGGTCGAAATTGCTAAAGTGCTAAGCTTTGAATCGAAGGTCATCATTATGGATGAACCGACGGATGCCCTCACCGATACTGAAACCGAATCCCTGTTCCGCGTCATTCGCGAACTGAAATCCCAGGGACGCGGCATTGTCTATATTTCTCACCGCATGAAAGAGATCTTCGAGATTTGCGACGACGTAACCGTCTTTCGCGACGGGCAGTTTATTGCCGAGCGTGAAGTCGCATCGCTTACCGAAGACTCGCTGATTGAAATGATGGTGGGACGTAAGTTGGAAGATCAGTACCCGCGTCTGGAAAAAGCGCCGGGTGATATTCGCCTGAAGGTCGATAATCTGTGCGGTCCTGGCGTAAATGATGTGTCATTCACGCTGCGTAAAGGTGAGATCCTTGGCGTATCGGGGCTGATGGGGGCTGGGCGTACCGAGCTGATGAAGGTGTTGTACGGCGCATTGCCGCGTACCAGCGGCTACGTCACGCTTGATGGCCATGAAGTTGTCACCCGTTCGCCGCAGGATGGACTGGCTAACGGCATCGTCTATATTTCTGAAGACCGTAAACGCGATGGTTTAGTGCTCGGCATGTCGGTGAAAGAGAACATGTCACTGACCGCACTGCGTTATTTTAGTCGCGCAGGTGGAAGCCTTAAACATAAAGACGAGCAGCAGGCTGTAGGGGATTTTATTCGCCTGTTCAATGTTAAAACGCCATCGATGGAACAGGCTATCGGCCTGCTGTCCGGCGGTAACCAGCAGAAAGTAGCGATTGCACGCGGTCTGATGACCCGTCCAAAAGTTCTGATCCTCGATGAGCCGACGCGCGGCGTCGACGTTGGGGCGAAAAAAGAAATCTATCAGCTTATCAACCAGTTTAAGGCTGATGGGTTGAGTATCATTCTGGTCTCTTCTGAGATGCCAGAAGTATTGGGCATGAGCGATCGAATTATCGTTATGCATGAAGGGCATCTCGGCGGTGAATTCACTCGCGAGCAGGCCACTCAGGAAGTATTAATGGCTGCCGCTGTGGGCAAGCTTAATCGCGTGAATCAGGAGTAAAAAAGATGACTACCCAGGCTGTTTCTGGTCGCCGTTATTTCACTAAAGCATGGCTTCTGGAGCAAAAGTCGCTCATCGCTCTGTTAGTGCTGATCGCGATTGTTTCCACCATGAGCCCTAACTTTTTTACCGTTAATAACCTGTTCAACATTCTCCAGCAAACGTCGGTGAATGCCATTATGGCCGTCGGGATGACGTTGGTTATCCTGACGTCGGGTATCGATCTGTCCGTCGGTTCCTTGCTGGCGCTGACCGGTGCGGTTGCGGCTTCGATTGTAGGGATTGAAGTCAATGCGCTGGTGGCTGTTGCTGCGGCTCTGGCGCTTGGCGCTGCCATTGGCGCGGTAACCGGGGTGATTGTCGCGAAAGGCCGCGTGCAGGCCTTTATTGCGACTCTGGTGATGATGCTGCTGCTGCGCGGTGTGACCATGGTTTACACCAACGGCAGCCCGGTAAACACCGGGTTTACTGATAATGCCGATCTGTTTGGTTGGTTCGGGATTGGGCGTCCATTAGGCGTTCCTACGCCAGTGTGGATCATGGGGATTGTCTTCCTCGCAGCGTGGTACATGTTGCACCACACGCGTCTGGGTCGTTATATCTATGCACTGGGTGGTAACGAAGCGGCAACGCGTCTGTCCGGAATCAGCGTCAGTAAAATCAAAATTATCGTTTACTCACTGTGCGGTCTGCTGGCATCGCTGGCGGGTATCATTGAAGTCGCGCGCCTCTCCTCTGCGCAACCGACGGCAGGTACAGGCTATGAGCTGGATGCTATCGCTGCGGTGGTATTAGGCGGTACCAGCCTCGCGGGTGGTAAAGGACGAATTGTTGGGACGCTGATCGGCGCATTGATTCTTGGTTTCCTCAATAATGGTTTGAATTTGTTAGGTGTATCCTCCTATTACCAGATGATCGTCAAAGCGGTGGTGATTTTGCTGGCGGTACTGGTAGACAACAAAAAGCAGTAACAACGATTACAGGACATCTTAAATATGAACATGAAAAAACTGGCTACCCTGGTTTCTGCTGTTGCGCTGAGCGCCACCGTGAGCGCGAATGCGATGGCGAAAGATACCATTGCGCTGGTGGTCTCCACCCTCAACAACCCGTTCTTTGTCTCTCTGAAGGATGGGGCGCAAAAAGAGGCAGATAAGCTGGGCTACAACCTGGTGATTCTGGACTCGCAAAACAACCCGGCGAAAGAGCTGGCTAACGTTCAGGATTTAACGGTTCGCGGGACCAAAATTCTGCTGATCAACCCGACTGACTCCGATGCAGTGGGTAACGCCGTGAAGATGGCTAACCAGGCGAAAATTCCGGTTATCACCCTTGACCGCGTAGCGTCTAAAGGCGAAGTGGTAAGCCATATTGCATCTGATAACGTGCTGGGCGGCAAAATTGCGGGTGATTACATCGCGAAGAAAGCAGGTGAAGGCGCGAAAGTTATCGAACTACAGGGTATTGCCGGTACTTCTGCGGCGCGTGAGCGTGGCGAAGGTTTCCAGCAGGCCGTTGCGGCGCACAAGTTTAACGTCCTGGCCAGCCAGCCGGCAGACTTCGACCGTACTAAAGGTCTGAACGTCATGCAGAACCTGCTGACCGCGCATCCAGACGTGCAGGCCGTATTTGCTCAGAACGATGAAATGGCGCTGGGTGCGTTGCGCGCGCTGCAAACGGCGGGTAAATCTGATGTGATGGTGGTTGGATTTGACGGCACTCCAGATGGCGAAAAAGCAGTAAATGATGGCAAACTGGCTGCGACCATTGCTCAGCTGCCGGATCAAATCGGCGCGAAAGGCGTTGAGACTGCGGATAAAGTCCTGAAAGGCGAGAAGGTTCAGGCTAAATATCCGGTTGACCTGAAGCTGGTCATCAAGCAGTAATACCGATTCAGGTCGCTCGCGACCTGATGGAGACATAAATACGCCATCCATGGATCTTGTTCTGAGGATGAAAGCGTAAAAAGAAAAGCAGGGCACGCGCCACCCTAACCCGGTGGCGCACTTTGACTTGGAACACCAAATATGAAAACCGCAGGCAACCTCGTTGTTCTTGGCAGTATCAATGCCGATCACATCCTCAACCTTAACTCTTTCCCAACACCGGGTGAAACCGTAACCGGTAGCCATTATCAGGTGGCATTTGGCGGTAAAGGCGCGAATCAGGCTGTTGCTGCGGGTCGGAGTGGCGCGAATATCGCATTTATTGCCTGTACGGGCGATGATGATATTGGCGAAAGTGTTCGTAAACAGTTAGCCAAAGATAATATCGATATTGCTCCGATTAGCGTAATTTCGGGGGAATCGACCGGTGTGGCGTTGATTTTTGTGAATGGTGAAGGCGAGAATGTCATTGGCATTCATGCTGGTGCGAACGCAGCACTTTCGCCCGCACTGGTGGAAGCACAGCATGAGCGTATTGCACAGGCGTCCGCTTTGCTGATGCAGTTAGAGTCGCCGATCGAAAGCGTACTGGCTGCGGCAAAGATTGCCCATCAGAATAAGACTCTGGTCGCCCTTAACCCAGCTCCGGCACGTGAACTTTCTGACGAGCTGCTGGCGCTGGTGGATATTATTACCCCGAATGAAACCGAGGCTGAAAAGCTGACGGGGATCCGGGTTGAAAATGATAAAGATGCGGCCAAAGCGGCGCAGGCATTGCACGCGAAGGGGATCCATACTGTATTGATTACCTTAGGGAGTCGCGGTGTGTGGGCCAGCGTAAACGGTGAAGGTCAGCGAGTACCGGGTTTTAAAGTTGATGCTGTGGATACCATCGCCGCCGGGGATACCTTTAACGGCGCGTTAATTACAGCGTTACTGGAAGAGACTCCGCTGCCTGAAGCGATCCGTTTTGCGCATGCGGCTGCGGCGATTGCGGTCACCCGTAAAGGCGCTCAGCCTTCCGTTCCATGGCGCGAAGAAATAGAAGCGTTTTTAAGTCAGCAGAGGTAACGCTTGGCTACAATGAAGGACGTCGCCCGCCTGGCGGGAGTTTCCACATCGACGGTTTCTCACGTCATTAATAAAGATCGCTTTGTCAGTGAGCCTGTTACTGACAAAGTTGAAGCGGCGATTAAAGAACTTAACTACGCGCCCTCTGCACTGGCGCGTAGTCTCAAGTTAAACCAGACCCGCACTATTGGCATGTTAATTACTGCCAGTACCAATCCCTTCTATTCCGAACTCGTACGCGGCGTTGAACGTAGCTGTTTTGAACGCGGTTATAGCCTGGTGCTGTGTAATACCGAAGGTGATGAACAGCGCATGAACCGTAATCTGGAAACGTTGATGCAAAAACGGGTGGACGGCTTGCTGTTGCTCTGCACGGAAACACATCAACCTTCCAGGGAGATAATGCAACGCTATCCTTCTATACCGACCGTCATGATGGACTGGTCGCCTTTTGATGGTGAAAGCGATCTGATTCAGGATAATTCCTTGTTGGGCGGAGATTTAGCCACTCAACATCTGATTGAAAAAGGGTTTACGCGCATTGCCTGCATCACCGGGCCGCTGGATAAAACCCCGGCGCGTTTACGTCTGGAAGGATATCGTGAAGCAATGAAGCGGGCGGGTTTGCTTGTTCCTGAAGGTTACGAGATTACCGGTGACTTTGAGTTCGGCGGCGGCTTTGAGGCTATGCAGACGTTGCTGTCGCATAAACTGCGACCGCAGGCCGTTTTTACCGGCAATGATGCCATGGCGGTCGGCGCGTATCAGGCTCTGTACCAGTCAGGATTACGCATTCCGCAGGATATGGCGGTGGTGGGATATGATGATATTGAGCTGGCGCGCTATATGACGCCGCCGCTGACGACTATCCATCAACCAAAAGATGAATTGGGCGAACTGGCCATCGATGTATTAATTCATCGAATGGCGCAGCCCGCATTGCAGCAACAGCGCTTGCAGCTTACTCCTGTTTTGATGGAGCGGGGGTCGGTTTAGGCTTATGTCGCTCTTTAATCAGGTTACGTCCATCTTTGGCTTTTAGCAGCATGAACATCAGCGCGGACACTACCGTGATAGCGCCCATCGTCATAAAGGTGTAGTGGAACTGCTCGACCGTATTCGTTCCTTCCATACCTTCATAGATACGCAGAACGGCGGCGCTGATGGCGACCCCTAAACTGATTGATAACTGCTGCGTAACGGCCAGCACGCTGTTGCCGCTGCTGGCGTTTTCATCGGTCAGATCCGCCAGAGTGATGGTATTCATTGAGGTAAACTGAGTGGACATCGCCATACCTAAAATGAACAACGGCAGAATTAGCATCCAGACCGGCATGGCGGGAGATTGCAATGCGAACTGCGCAATCATCAGACCAATAAATACTGTAACACCCACCAATGTTGTCCTGTAACCGAGTCGGCGCAGCACCTGAGTCACCATCGATTTCGCCAGTATTGAACCCAGCGCTGTTGGCGCCATCATGCAACCGGCTATCAGCGCCGGATATCCAAAGCCTACCTGCAACATCAGCGGCATTAAGAAAGGTACGCACCCTGTACCCAGACGTGTGGCAAGGTTTCCGGCGATCCCGACGGAAAAGGTTCGGGTCTTAAAAATAGGTAGCGATATCAGCGGCGTTGGATGACGGCGTGCGTGTCGAATGTAGGCGAGTAGTAACAAAACGCTGGCAAGAATAATGCTGAGCGCTATCCAGGTTGCGACCAGCTTCTCACCGAACAGCTCAACTCCACTGGAAAACAGCACCAGGCTCAAACCAAACAGAAAAAAACCGGTCATATCAAAGCCACGGCGTGGTGTGGTGAAGTTCGGCATATATTTGCGTGCATAGAAGATACCGGCAACGCCAATTGGAATATTAATCAGGAAGATCCAGTGCCAACTGGCCCACGTGACCAAAACCCCGCCTAAAACCGGGCCTAAAATCGGCCCCACAAGTCCTGGCATGGTTACGAAGTTAAGTACAGGAAGTAGTTCACTGCGAGGGTAAGCGCGCAATAATGCCAGACGGGCAACCGGCATCATCATGGCACCGCCGATACCCTGAATAACGCGAAAAATCACCAGTTCGCTTAGGGAGCTGGACAGCGCGCAGGCCAACGATCCCAGCGTAAACAGGCTAACTGCTATCATAAAGACGCGCCGGGTGCCGAACCTGTCTGCCAACCAGCCACTCACTGGGATCAGCATTGCCACCGTCAGGGTATAACTGATGATGGCCGATTGCATGGCAAGTGGGGAACGGTTGAGGCTGTGTGCGATTGCGGGTAACGCAGTATTTAGGATAGTGGCGTCTAATGCCTGCATAAAAAAGGCCATGGCAGCTATCCACGGTAGTCCGGCCATACTGCGTGATTTCTTTTCTGACATATTATTTATCCGGTAGCACGTTCGGTGCCATCAGCAATGCCTGACAGGCAGTGAAAGCGCGATCCCCATTGCTATCATCTATCGCATCGACAATGGCCTGGTGCAAATCCAGCTTAACCACATCGTTATATGTAATAGAAGTAAAGTAGGTTTGGTAAACAGAATGGAACAGTGATGCAAAGGAGATAAGGAACGGATTAGCACTCATTTCATAGATGTGTTCATGCCAGGCGATATCAACCTCAATCCAGCGCTCACGTCTGAAGTTTCTTTTCAGCTCAACCATCTCTTCCATCAGCGTGTTGAGATGCGCTTTCTGTTCTGCCGTGCTGATAGTTGCCGCCAGTAAACATGCCTGAGGCTCCAGGCTGATACGCATTACCAGAAAATGTTTAATGACCTGTGGGAAGTTATCTTCCGTCATCCACCAGGTGAGCAGTTCCTGGTCGAGGAAGTTCCAGTTTGCCTGCGGCATGACGCGTGTACCAATACGCGGGCGCGGTAATACCATACCCTTTGCCGTTAACGTTTTTACCGCTTCTCTTACTGCGGTACGACTTACGCCAAACTGATCGCCCAGCTCTATTTCACCAGGCAGTATCGCGCCTGGTGCATATTCACCTTTTAGTATTCGCTGAGCCAGCTTTTCGGCCAAAACGTAGGACAGGTTTTTCTGTGCGGCTAGCTGTTGGGCATTTAACGGCATGAATGTTCTTCCTTACTCTTTTTCTTATTCATTAGTATGCCACCAGGAACTGTGATTGCGGCTGCAAAAACGGCAATTTGCTTATTTTATGGCATGTTAATGGTGATTTTGGTGAAAAAATACGCGTTCAGAAAGTTATTTTAAATTTCCCCTTGTCAACCTGAAATAACTCCCTATAATGCGCCTCCACTGACACGGAACAACGGATTACAAGCCGCCGGGTCAGCGGGGTTCCACTGAGAACTTCGACGAAGAAAGCACAATTAAATGCTTGACTTCGTAGCGGGATGGCGTAATATGCACACCCCGCGCCGCTGAGAAAAAGCGAAGCGGCACTGCTCTTTAACAATTTATCAGACAATCTGTGTGGGCACTC
>NZ_JBRFVF010000007.1:0-194799 GCF_052950715.1 Citrobacter sp. VF227 | reverse complement strand
ATTAAACTTCGTAATGAATTACGTATGTTCACTCAGAGACTTGGTATTCATTTTTCGTCTTGCGACGTTAAGAATCCGTATCTTCGAGTGCCCACACAGATTGTCTGATAAATTGTTAAAGAGCAGTGCCGCTTCGCTTTTTCTCAGCGGCGCGGGGTGTGCATATTACGCCATCCCGCTACGAAGTCAAGCATTTAATTGTGCTTTCTTCGCCGAAGTTCTCAGTGGAACCCCGCTGACCCGGCGGCTTGTAATCCGTTGTTCCGTGTCAGTGGAGGCGCATTATAGGGAGTTATTTGAGGCTGACAAGTTAAAAATACAAAAAACTTATCAAGCGATTACTTTTCAATCGATCACTCTGTTTTTGCCTGGTTATTAAACAAAAACGAGCCCCGCAGGGCCCGTTTATGGTCATTTAGTGACTTACTGCACTGCCACAATGCGATCGTCGTTAACTTCCAGGCGAATCGTTTTGCCAGGAATCAGCTCACCAGACAGGATTTGCTGAGCCAGCGGGTTTTCGATCTGTTGCTGGATAGCGCGTTTCAATGGACGTGCGCCATATACTGGATCGTAACCATTCGCGCTCAGCAGTTTAAGCGCCTCGTCAGAGATGTGAATTTCATAACCACGCTCTTCCAGACGTTTATACAGACGCTGCAGCTGGATCTGAGCAATAGAAGCAATGTGCTGCTCACCCAACGGATGGAATACAACGACCTCATCTATACGGTTGATGAATTCCGGACGGAAGTTATGGCTCACAACGCCCAGCACCATATCCTTCATGTGGCCATAATCCAGCTCCCCGAAGCGTTCCTGAATCAGGTCCGATCCCAGGTTTGAGGTCATGATGACAACCGTGTTACGGAAATCGACCGTTCTCCCCTGCCCGTCAGTCAGACGACCATCGTCAAGCACCTGCAACAGGATGTTGAACACATCCGGATGCGCTTTCTCCACTTCATCGAGCAGGATGACAGAGTAAGGACGACGGCGTACCGCTTCCGTCAGATACCCACCTTCCTCATAGCCGACATATCCCGGAGGCGCCCCGACCAGACGAGAGACAGAGTGTTTCTCCATAAACTCGGACATATCGATACGCACCATTGCGTCGTCGCTGTCGAACATAAAATTAGCCAGCGCCTTACACAGTTCGGTTTTACCGACACCGGTTGGGCCAAGGAACAGGAATGAACCAATCGGACGATTCGGGTCGGACAACCCTGCACGGCTACGACGGATGGCGTTAGAAACCGCTTCCACCGCTTCATTCTGGCCAATCACGCGGCTGTGCAGTTCCTGCTCCATACGTAACAGTTTTTCCCGCTCGCCTTCCAGCATGCGGGCAACCGGGATCCCGGTCCAGCGCGCCAGCACTTCTGCAATTTCTGCATCCGTCACTTTATTACGCAGCAGACGCATGGTTTTGCCTTCAGACTGGGTGGCGGCTTCGAGCTGTTTTTCCAGTTCAGGAATTTTGCCATACTGCAGTTCGGACATCCGCGCCAGATCGCCGACACGACGCGCCTGTTCAATGGCGATTTTCGCCTGTTCCAGCTCAGCCTTGATAGTTTGCGTTCCAGAAAGGGAAGCTTTTTCAGCTTTCCACTCTTCTTCTAACTCAGAATACTGGCGCTCTTTATCATCCAGCTCTTCGTTGAGCATATCGAGACGTTTTTTACTCGCCTCATCAGACTCTTTCATTAATGCCTGCTGTTCCAGTTTGAGCTGGATAATACGGCGGTCGAGTCTGTCGAGTTCCTCCGGCTTGGAGTCAATCTGCATACGAATGCTGGATGCCGCTTCGTCAATGAGGTCGATAGCTTTATCAGGCAACTGACGATCGGCAATATAGCGGTGAGACAGCGTAGCTGCCGCGACAATCGCCGGGTCAGTAATCTGCACGTGGTGGTGCAGCTCATAACGCTCTTTCAGACCACGCAAAATCGCGATGGTATCTTCTACTGAAGGTTCGGCCACAAACACTTTCTGGAAACGACGTTCCAGCGCAGCATCTTTTTCGATGTACTGGCGATACTCATCAAGCGTTGTTGCGCCTACACAGTGCAGTTCCCCACGTGCCAGTGCAGGTTTCAGCATATTTCCGGCGTCCATTGCGCCATCGGCTTTACCCGCCCCAACCATGGTGTGTAACTCATCAATAAACAGGATGACATTGCCTTCCTGTTTAGAAAGATCGTTCAGCACACCTTTTAAGCGTTCTTCAAACTCACCACGATATTTGGCTCCAGCCACCAGCGCACCCATATCCAGCGCCAGCACACGGCGGCCTTTTAAGCCTTCCGGCACTTCACCATTGATGATGCGTTGAGCCAGCCCTTCAACAATCGCGGTTTTACCGACCCCGGGCTCACCGATTAACACCGGGTTGTTTTTAGTACGACGCTGCAGCACCTGAATGGTGCGGCGAATTTCTTCATCACGACCGATAACCGGATCGAGTTTGCCCTGCTCGGCACGTTCGGTCAGATCGACGGTATATTTTTTCAAGGCCTGACGTTGGTCTTCAGCCCCCTGGTCATTCACGCTTTCACCTCCACGCATTTGTTCAATTGCCTGAGTGATATTGGCGGTCGTCGCGCCTGCTGATTTTAATAAATCGGTCAGCGTACCGCGTGACTCAAGCGCTGCCAGAACGAACAGTTCTGACGAAATAAAGTTGTCCCCACGTTTTTGCGCCAGCTTGTCGCAAAGATTCAGAACACGCACCAGATCCTGAGAAGGCTGCACATCACCACCGGTACCTTCTACCTGCGGCAAACGGCTCAACGCCTGGTCAATAGCTGTACGTAACTGGCCAGCATTAATGCCAGCGGACGTTAATAAAGGACGTACCGATCCCCCTTCCTGATTCAGCAAGGCGCTCATTAGATGAAGTGGTTCGATGAATTGATTGTCGTGCCCCAATGCGAGTGACTGGGCATCGGCAAGAGCAAGCTGGAATTTATTGGTAAGACGATCCAGACGCATAACTCCTCCCATAACAGGTCAAAATTGCTACTGGAGATTAAATGAGGTCATCCCTCAATTATTCAAGGTTAATGACCTGAATTATGTGAAAAGAAAATTACACGTACCGGATCGTCTTGATTCTTTAGGTTATATCAGCCAAATAAAACTTGCCATACGCCCCGTGGTATTGTCGCGACGATAAGAGAAGAACGTCTCACTTTCGCTGAAGGTGCAACGGTCGCCGCCGTAAAGGTTCTCCACACCGACATTTGCCAGACGTTGGCGCGCAAGCTGATAGATATCCGCCAGATATTTGTCATCACGCGGGACAAATGCGATGTCCGCTTGCGGATCTTTCTCCATAAACGCTTCGCGGACTTCTGCTCCCACTTCAAACGCGTCCGGGCCAATCGCAGGGCCTAGCCAGGCGATAATGTTTTCAGGTTTGTCGGCAAAACACGCCACCGTCTCTTCCAGCACACCTGCGCATAATCCTCGCCAACCCGCATGGGCCGCCGCAACCTCCGTTCCTGCGCGATTGCAAAACAGCACCGGCAAACAGTCAGCCGTCATCACCGCACACACGGTGCCCGGCATGTTGCTGTATGAAGCATCTGCACGTTTGGAGGCGTAAGGCTCGCCAGTCAGTTTCAGAACGTCCTTACCGTGGACCTGTTCCAGCCAGACGGGTTTTGCAGGCAGATTGCCCGCAGCAAACAGCCGCATGCGGTTCTCCTCAACATGCTCCGGGTTATCACCGCAATGGGCACCCAGATTCAGCGAATCGTAAGGCGACATACTGACACCGCCAATACGAGTAGAACTACACGCCGCGACACCCTGCGGTATCGGCCACTGCGGGACAATTAGCTTACTCATAGCCAGGCAATATCATCCTTATGTTCTTCGAAATCAGCACGCATCACTTCAATCAACTGCACCATATCTTGTGGAATTGGCGCGTGCCATTCCATTTCGATACCGGAAATTGGATGATACAAACGCAGCATGGTCGCGTGCAGCGCCTGACGATCGAACTTACGCAATACGGAGATAAATTCGTCAGAAGCGCCTTTCGGTGGACGCGGACGACCGCCGTAGACCTGATCGCCCACCAGCGGATGGGTGATATGCGCCATGTGCACGCGGATCTGGTGCGTACGTCCGGTTTCCAGACGCAACCGCAGACGCGTGTGCACACGGAAGTGTTCCATGATGCGATAGTGCGTCACCGCAGGTTTCCCCATCGGGTGTACCGCCATGTGCGTACGCTTAGTCGGGTGACGGCTAATCGGCTCCTCAACGGTTCCGCCTGCCGTCATGTGACCAATCGCCACGGCTTCGTACTCACGGGTAATTTCACGCAGCTGCAGCGACTCCACCAGTCGCGTTTGCGCAGGAACGGTTTTTGCCACCACCATTAATCCCGTCGTGTCTTTATCCAGACGGTGCACAATACCGGCACGAGGAACATCCGCGATCGGCGGGTAGTAATGCAGCAATGCATTCAAGACCGTGCCATCAGGATTACCGGCGCCCGGATGCACCACGAGATCACGGGGTTTGTTGATGACAAGAATGTCGTCATCTTCATAAACGATATCCAGCGGGATATCCTGAGGTTCAAAACGCACCTCTTCGTCAATTTCTGCATTGATGGAGACGCGTTCTCCACCCAACACTTTTTCTTTCGGTTTATCGCAAAGATTGCCATTTACCAGCACGCGCTGATCAAGGATCCATTCTTTTATGCGCGATCGTGAATAATCAGGGAACAATTCGGCCAAAGCCTGATCTAAGCGTTGACCGAGCTGATTTTCGGAGACTGTTGCGGTGAGTTCTACTCGTTGTGCCATAAACTGCTTCTTCGTTTAACGTTGGGTTTTACGGCTTTGCCGTTTAATATAGTGTGCTATTGTAGCTGGTCTTAACCGGGAGCAGGAACAGAGAATCTCCCGTAATACATTTTGAGGAAAGTCAAAACGTCATGACGCGCATGAAATATCTGGTGGCAGCAGCCACGTTGAGCCTGTTTTTGGCGGGTTGCTCTGGTTCAAAGGAAGAGGTGCCCGATAATCCGCCAAATGAAATCTACGCGACTGCTCAGCAAAAGCTGCAGGACGGTAACTGGAAACAGGCAATAACGCAATTGGAAGCGTTGGATAACCGTTATCCATTTGGACCGTATTCTCAGCAGGTGCAATTAGATCTCATCTACGCCTACTACAAAAACGCCGATCTGCCGCTTGCTCAGGCTGCCATCGATCGTTTTATCCGTCTTAATCCGACACACCCTAACATTGATTATGTCATGTATATGCGTGGCCTGACCAATATGGCGTTGGACGATAGCGCACTGCAAGGGTTCTTTGGTGTTGATCGCAGCGATCGCGATCCGCAACACGCCCGAGCTGCGTTTAATGACTTTTCCAAACTGGTACGTGGCTATCCGAACAGCCAGTACACTACTGACGCCACCAAACGTCTGGTATTCCTGAAGGACCGTCTGGCGAAGTATGAATACTCCGTTGCGCAATACTACACTGCCCGCGGAGCATGGGTCGCTGTGGTAAACCGTGTGGAAGGTATGCTACGCGACTACCCTGATACTCAGGCAACACGTGATGCTCTGCCGTTAATGGAAAAAGCTTATCGCCAGATGCAGATGAATGCGCAGGCAGAAAAAGTAGCGAAAATCATTGCCGCTAACAGCAGCAATACCTGATTTACCTCAGAATGCAAAACGGCAGCCCTTGGGCTGCCGTTTTTTTATCCGTTAACGCCACAACTGAAGCGGTTTAGCTGCAACGCATCTCATCAAATATGGCCTGCTTTCTGGTATTCCTCAAGTAAAATATCGCCTGTTCCTGCTGTGCCTCACAAAAAGGTTTTCTTGACAAAAAGCGACAAAATAATGTGATTTAAATCACACATTTTGACATTAGGAACGGTATGCTGGAATCACCAAGACGGGAAAGACAAGAGGTAAAATTTATGACAATGAACATTACCAGTAAACAAATGGAAATTACTCCGGCAATTCGCCAGCATGTCGCAGACCGTCTCGCCAAACTTGAAAAATGGCAAACTCATCTGATTAATCCACATATCATTCTGTCTAAGGAGCCACAGGGTTTCATTGCTGATGCCACCATCAATACACCGAACGGACATCTGGTCGCCAGCGCAAAACACGAGGATATGTACACCGCAATTAACGATTTGATCAACAAGCTGGAACGGCAGCTCAATAAAGTGCAGCACAAAGGCGAAGCCCGTCGTGCAACAGCTTCAGTAAAAGACGCCAACTTCGTCGAAGCAGAAGAAGAGTAGTCCCTTACATTGAGTGTATCGCCAACGCGCCTTCGGGCGCGTTTTTTGTTGACATGGTGAAAACAGTACGGGTACTTTACTGATATAGCCAAAGGAAAATTACATGAAACTTGTCCCGTTCTTCTTCGCATTCTTTTTTACCTTCCCCTGAATGGGAGGCGTTTCGTCGTGTGATAAAGAATGCGAAGACGAACAATAAGGCCTCCCACCACGGGGGGCCTTTTTTATTGATAACAAGAAAGGCAACACTATGACATCGGAAAACCCATTGCTGGCGCTGCGCGATAAGATCAGCACGCTGGATGAAAAATTACTGGCCCTGCTGGCTGAGCGACGTGGACTGGCCGTAGAAGTTGGCAAAGCAAAACTGCTTTCGCATCGTCCGGTTCGTGATATCGACCGTGAGCGCGACCTGTTAGACCGCCTGATTCAGCTTGGCAAAGCACATCATCTTGATGCTCATTATATTACTCGCCTGTTCCAGCTGATTATCGAAGACTCCGTCCTGACACAACAGGCACTGCTCCAGCAGCATCTGAACAAAATCAATCCGCACTCTGCGCGCGTAGCCTTCCTCGGCCCAAAGGGTTCATATTCTCACCTCGCCGCCCGTCAGTATGCCGCCCGCCACTTTGAACAATTTATTGAAAGCGGCTGCGCAAAATTTGCCGATATCTTTAATCAGGTTGAAACCGGACAAGCTGACTACGCGGTGGTTCCGATTGAAAACACCAGTTCCGGCGGGATTAACGACGTTTACGACCTGCTACAACACACCAGCCTGTCTATCGTTGGCGAGATGACCATCACAATTGACCACTGTGTGTTGGTATCCGGCACAACGGATCTCGAGACTATTGAAACGGTTTACAGCCATCCGCAGCCGTTCCAGCAGTGCAGCAAATTTCTGAGTCGCCATCCACACTGGAAGATTGAGTACACCGAAAGTACCTCTGCGGCAATGGAAAAAGTTGCGCAGGCTAACTCGCCGCGCGTGGCGGCTCTGGGGAGCGAAGCCGGAGGCGTACTGTATGGTTTGCAGGTTCTTGAGCACATTGAAGCTAACCAGACGCAAAACATCACCCGCTTCGTGGTACTGGCGCGCAAAGCAATCAATGTTTCTGACCAGGTTCCGGCAAAAACCACGCTGCTGATGGCGACAGGACAACAGGCGGGTGCGCTGGTTGAAGCGCTGCTGGTATTGCGCAACCATAATCTGATTATGACCAAACTGGAGTCACGCCCAATTCACGGCAATCCGTGGGAAGAGATGTTTTACCTGGATATTCAGGCCAACCTGGAATCGCCTCAGATGCAAAAAGCATTGAAGGAACTGGGTGAGATTACGCGTTCGATGAAAGTACTTGGCTGCTATCCAAGTGAAAATGTGGTGCCGGTCGATCCGAGCTAACGTTTTATAATGCCGGATAGCGCTAAGATTATCCGGCATTCTATTTACTGGCGGCTATCGTTAGCCTGGCGCAACAACGTACGGCTTTCGCTCTGAAAGCGCTGAGCGTAATCGCCAAACCAGTGCTCCACCTTACGGAAGCTGTCGATAAACGCTTGCTTATCGCCCTGCTCCAGTAAACCGATCGCCTCACCAAAACGTTGGTAGTAGCGTTTGATCAGCGCAAGGTTGCTCTCAGACGACATAATAATATCAGCATAGAGCTGCGGATCCTGGGCAAACAGACGTCCTACCATCGCCAGCTCAAGGCGGTAAATCGGCGAAGAGAGCGCCAGCAACTGTTCCAGTTGAACATTCTCTTCCGCTAGATGCAGACCGTAAGCAAAAGTCGCAAAGTGACGTAGTGCCTGAATAAACGCCATATTCTGGTCGTGTTCAACGGCGCTGATCCGATGCAACCGCGCCCCCCACACCTGAATCTGTTCGAGAAACCACTGATAAGCTTCCGGCTGACGTCCGTCACACCAGACGACGACCTGCTTGGCCAGACTGCCGCTGTCCGGACCAAACATCGGATGCAATCCCACCACCGGGCCATCGTGCGCCGCCAGCATCGCCTGCAAAGGACCATTTTTCACCGAAGCCAGATCCACCAGGATACAGTCAGAAGGCAGGCGCGGTAATTTGGCGATCACCTGCTCGGTGACGTGGATCGGCACACTGACGATCACCATGCCGGCATCAGAGACGATCTCCGGCGCGCGATCCCAGTCCTGCTGTTCCAGGATCCGCACCTGGTAACCTGACAAGGTGAGCATTTTTTCGAACAGACGTCCCATCTGACCACCGCCACCGACGATCACCACCGGGCGCAGAGAAGGACAAAGTGTTTTAAACCCTTTGTCATTTTCGCTGGAGTAGGACTCACGCATAACCCGACGCAACACATCTTCAATCAGGTCCGGTGGCACGCCCAGAGCTTCCGCCTCTGCCCGGCGGGAGGCCAGCATAGAGGCTTCCCGCTCCGGTACGTAGATCGGCAGCCCAAAGCGGCTTTTTACTTCACCGACTTCGGCAACCAACTCCAGGCGGCGTGCCAGTAAGTCCAGCAACGCCTTGTCGACTTCATCAATTTGATCGCGTAATGCGGTCAATTCAGCAACCATAACCAACCTCTTATGCTACACGCGCCGACAGCTGACCGTTTAAATCCTGGCTAATTTCACGCAACAGCGCATCCGTCATTTCCCAGCTAATACAGGCATCGGTTACGGACACGCCGTATTTCATTTCGCTGCGCGGCTGTTCAGAAGACTGGTTGCCTTCGTGAATATTACTTTCGATCATCAAGCCAATGATCGAGCGATTGCCATCTTTGATTTGTGCAATCACAGATTCAGCCACGGCAGGCTGGCGGCGGTAATCTTTATTGGAGTTACCATGACTGCAATCTACCATCAGAGAAGGTCGTAGTCCCGCCTGCTCCATCTCTTTTTCGCACTGGGCGACATCTGCCGGACTGTAGTTCGGCGCTTTACCACCACGCAGGATCACGTGACCGTCCGGATTCCCCTGAGTTTGCAACAGCGCAACCTGCCCGGCCTGATTAATACCAACAAAGCGGTGCGACTGTGCCGCCGCTCGCATGGCATTAATGGCGGTCGCAAGACTACCGTCAGTACCATTCTTAAAGCCGACCGGCATGGAAAGACCGGAAGCCATTTCGCGGTGAGTCTGCGATTCCGTGGTACGGGCTCCGATTGCGGACCAGCTAAACAGATCGCCCAGGTATTGCGGACTATTTGGATCCAGCGCTTCAGTTGCCAGCGGCAGTCCCATATTCACCAGTTCAAGCAGCAGTTGACGCGCAATTTTCAGTCCTGCTTCAACATCAAAAGAGCCATCCATGTGAGGATCGTTAATTAACCCTTTCCAGCCGACGGTGGTACGGGGTTTTTCAAAATAGACGCGCATCACCAGGTAGAGGCTATCGCTGACCTCTGCGGCAAGGGCTTTAAATCGACGAGCGTACTCAATAGCCATTTCAGGATCGTGAATGGAGCATGGACCACATACCACCAGCAAACGCGGATCGCGACCGGAGATAATATCTGAAATGATTTTACGCGACTGGGAGATTTGCGCTTCTTGCGCCTGGCTCAGCGGAAATTCAGCTTTCAGCTGCTCCGGAGTCATCAGAACCTGTTCGTCGGTAATATGTACGTTGTTCAGCGCGTCTTTTTGCATGATGGTGATCCTGTTTAGCTCGTTTGCGATAGTTAATCCTCAGCGAGGAGGAAATAACGATACCACAACAGGTAAAGATTTCAATCCACAATCCGTAAATTTTAATTTACAACACGCAATTTATCAGCAGAAAAAGCCGCTAAGAGCGTACAATTAAATTTACACCATTCAATATTCAAATCCGCTATGCTTAAAAAAACAAGGGAGCACGGGCAATGAAGCAACTCATCAGCACCTTATTTCTATTCCTTCTTAGCGGTTGTCAAATAGATCCCTATACCCACGCCCCCACCTGGACAGGGACCGACTGGTACGATGCCGGTATACAAGATGCCATTTCGGGCTATGCCGTTAAAGATAATGAAACTCTTGCCGACAACTTCAATGATCCCGACGTCGATCGTACGAAATATCTTAAGGGTTTCGCCGAGGGGCAACGTAAAATCTGCCAGCAGGATTTTGTTTACGCCAGGGGGCTGGCCGGGAAAACCTTTCCCCAAAGTTGTGATACGGTCGAAAATGTAGACCAGTTACATAATGCCTGGCAAAAAGGATCAAATGAAGGCTCCGCCTCAATAAGATTAAATTAAACAATGAGTTAAACTTTACAATCAACTAGGATTTAACTTAAATCACCAGCAGCTTTATCCCTGGAATAATGACGACTTAGGAAAATAATGTTATTTTGTCCTAAACAATTTTGAATGTATTTCGACGCTTTACGGCAAATGCTGGTAGGTAACTATTCATGAGCTATTCTTACCGACTCATACTTCTACTGGCACTGCTCCTGACCGGGTTACCGCTGTACGCCCAAAGCATTACAGAAGAAGCAAAATCTGTACGTGCTATGGTTTCCGGTATCGTTAGTTATACACGCTGGCCTGCACTTTCCGGGCCGCCCAAACTGTGTATTTTCTCTTCATCGCGTTTTTCCAGTGTTCTGGAAGATACCAGTACTGGGGCATTACCCTATCTTCCCGTCATCATTCGTACGGAACAAGAAATATTAGTTTCGCAGTGTGACGGTTTTTATTTTGGAAAAGAATCACCTACTTATCAGGTGGAATTAAAGAATAAATATCCGACTAAGGCATTGTTATTAATTGCCGAACAGAATCCCGAATGCGTTATTGGCAGCGCCTTTTGCCTCATAATTAAAGATGAAGATGTGAGATTTTCCGTAAATATGGATTCCCTTTCACGCAGTGGCGTAAGGGTCAGTCCAGACGTATTGATGCTTGCACGGAATAATAAGCATGGATAAGGGCCATTCTCCTGTAACACGCCCGACGTTTAAGCGGACATTACGGCGTATCAGCATAATCAGTGTCCTGGTGACGATGACGTTGATCTGGTTGCTGCTCAGCATTTCTTCCGTGCTGGCATTGAGACAGTATGCGCAAAAGAACCTGGATTTGACCGCAGCCACCATGACCCGTACGCTTGAAGCTGCGCTCGTTTTTTCTGATAGCGTCGCGGCAACGGAAACGCTGGCTGCACTGGGCCAGCAAGGGCAATTTTCCGTTGCGGAAGTTCGTAATAAAAACCAAAAGGCGATCGCCACCTGGCGTTATAACGCGCAGGACACCACGGAGAAGATCAGCGGACTGATCAGCTACTGGCTGTTCCCACAACCGGTCACTAAGCCTATTTTGCATAATGGCAACGTCATCGGCGAAGTACGATTGACCGCGCGCGATAGCGTCATTAGTCATTTCATTTATTTGTCGCTGGCCGTTCTTACCGGGTGCATTCTGTTGGCATCAGGCATTGCATTAATGCTCACTCGCTATTTACACAATGGCGTCGTGGAAGCCCTGCAAAATATAACTGAAGTGGTACATGATGTTCGTACCAACCGTAATTTTTCACGACGTGTATCCGAAGAGCGCATTGAAGAGTTTCATCTTTTTGCCCAGGATTTTAATAGTCTGCTGGACGAGATGGAGGAGTGGCAACTTCGACTGCAGGCAAAGAACGCTCAGCTTTTGCGTACTGCACTCCATGATCCTCTGACGGGCCTGGCGAATCGAGCCGCATTTCGTAGCAGTATTAACGCGCTGATGAATGACGATGTCACCCACAGCAGTTCCGCATTGTTATTTCTTGATGGTGATAATTTTAAATTTATTAATGATACCTGGGGCCACGCTGCGGGGGATCGGGTTCTGATTGAAGTCGCAAAAAGGCTGTCCGAGTTTGGCGGTAATCGACATTCGCCATACAGACTTGGCGGCGACGAGTTCGCGATGGTGCTATATAGCGTTCATTCTGAATATGAGGTTCAGCGGATCTGTGCGGCACTTTCACAAGAGTTTGACCGACCTTTTGACCTGCATAATGGTCATTTAGCAAGCATGACACTCAGTATCGGTTTTGCGCTGACGTGGGAACATGCCTCTGCCGAGAAATTACAAGAACTTGCCGATCAAAATATGTATCAGGCCAAACATATGCGTTCTGAACGCACTATTATTAAATAAGGAATCACACACATGCTAAAACGCTTATTATCCCCATTTCTTTTGCTTTTACTGGTTGTGGCAGGCTGTCAGGCTCCTCAGGGAAAATTTACCCCAGAGCAAATTGCAGCCATGAAATCGTACGGATTTACTGAAGCTTCCGGAGACTGGTCTCTTGGCCTGTCTGACAACATCCTGTTTGATAAAAACGACTACAAGCTCCGCCCCGAAAGCGAAAAACAGATCCAGGAAATGGCTTCCAAACTGGCTGCTACCGGGCTTAACCATGCGCGCCTGGACGGTCATACCGATAACTACGGCGAAGACAGTTACAACGAAGCTCTGTCGCTCAAACGCGCGAATGTGGTTGCCGATGCCTGGGCACAGGGCGCCAATATTCCCCGCGCCAACCTGACAACTCAGGGGCTTGGGAAGAAATACCCGATCGCAAGCAACCAGACGTCAAAAGGTCGTGCTGAAAACCGTCGCGTTGCAGTCGTGATCTCGACGCCGTAATGAATATTCAACTGACTGCGCGCCGCGCAGTCATCTAATAACAAAAAACAAATGAATAAAGGTCGGAATAAAAAAAGGGCCAGCCTTTCGGCCAGCCCTTTTCTAACAGGATGTCGCTTGCGCGAATCTTAGTTAAGACGCTCTTTGATACGAGCAGACTTACCAGTGCGCTCACGCAGGTAGTACAGTTTAGCTTTACGAACAGCACCACGACGTTTAACAGCAATGCTGTCAACTACCGGAGAGTGAGTCTGGAAGACACGCTCAACGCCTTCGCCGTTGGAAATTTTACGAACAGTGAATGCAGAGTGCAGACCGCGGTTACGAATAGCGATAACCACGCCCTCGAATGCCTGCAGACGTTTTTTGGAACCTTCAACAACCCATACTTTCACTTCCACGGTATCACCCGGACGGAAGGAAGGTACGTCCTGCTTCATCTGTTCTTGTTCAAGTTGCTTAATAATGTTGCTCATAATTTAATCTCTTATCCTGGGTAAACTGATATTGGGGGCTTACGCCTGCCCATCATGTTTATGTTGCTGTTGCGCGTGTTCCTTTTTGAACTCCGCCAGCAACCTTGCTTGCTCTTCAGTCAGAGCCAGGTTTTCCAGAAGTTCAGGTCTTCTAAGCCAGGTCCGGCCCAGCGACTGCTTCAAACGCCAGCGACGTATCTCAGCATGGTTTCCTGACAGTAACACTGCCGGTACTTCCATCTGCTCTAACACTTCAGGTCGGGTATAGTGTGGGCAATCCAGCAATCCATCAGCAAACGAATCTTCGATTGCTGAAGCCTCATGACCCAGAACCCCCGGAATAAACCGGGAAACGGAGTCTATCAGCGTCATTGCTGGTAACTCACCACCGCTGAGGACGTAATCGCCGATTGACCATTCTTCGTCAATTTCGGTTTGAATCACGCGCTCATCTATTCCTTCATAGCGACCACACACCAGAATCAGCTTTTGATTCGTGGCCAGTTCGCTAACGCCCGCTTGATCAAGCTTGCGTCCCTGAGGTGAGAGATAAATCACCTTTGCGCCTTCACCAGCCGCAGCTTTCGCTGCATGAATGGCGTCCCGTAAGGGTTGCACCATCATTAACATCCCCGGTCCGCCGCCGTAAGGACGATCGTCCACGGTACGGTGCCGGTCATGAGTAAAGTCACGAGGACTCCAGCTCTGGATGTTTAGCAGGCCATTTTTTACTGCCCGGCCAGTTACCCCGTAATCGGTAATTGCGCGGAACATTTCTGGAAACAGGCTAACGATACCTATAAACACAAGCCAATCCCCATAACGCCGACTTTTACCGTTTATCCGGTGGTTTAAAAACCAGGATCCCAATCTACTTCGATAGTTCGAGTAGCGAGATCGACTTTCTTGATAACCTGCCCATCGAGGAACGGCACAAGACGTTCCTTGATACCAAACGCATCTTTCAGGTTTGCCTTGATGACGATGACGTCATTCGAACCGGTTTCCATCATATCGACGACTTTACCGAGATCGTAGCCTTCAGTGGTCACTACCTGGCAGCCCATAAGGTCTTTCCAGTAGTAAGAACCATCTTCCAGCGCTGGCAACTGCGAGGAATCCACGACAATTTCGCAATTAGTCAGTAGATTCGCCGAATCACGATCGTCAACGCCTTTCAGCTTGATGATCAGATCCTGATTGTGGTGCTTCCAGCTTTCCAGCTGTACTTGCTGCCACTGACCCGCCTTCTGGATAAACCAGGGCTGATAGTCAAAAATGCTTTCGGCGTCTTCAGTGGAAGAAAACACTCTGAGCCAACCACGGATACCGTAAGAAGACCCCATTTTCCCCAAAACAATGGGTTCCACAGGAGCCTGTGCGGCGAGTTGCTTGCTCATCATGACCACCGTGACAGATTAAGCTGCTTTGTTTGCTGCTTTGATCAGCGTAGCTACGCGATCAGAAATAGTCGCGCCCTGGCCAACCCAGTGAGCGATGCGATCCAGATCCAGGCGAGTGCCTTCTTCTTTTTCGCTAGCGATTGGGTTAAAGAAGCCAACGCGCTCGATGAAGCGACCGTTGCGTGCATTACGGCTGTCGGTAACAACAACCTGGTAGAACGGACGCTTTTTAGCGCCGTGACGAGCTAAACGAATAGTAACCATAACATCCTCTTGTGTGAATAAAACACCCAGGCCCCATCGAGGAACGGAGCCCGGGTGTCATATTAAAAGCCCGAAAATTTTACTGATTTCTGGGGAAAATGCAATCAGCAGTTGATAACTCTGCTATAAAAGGCCGTCGGCAGTGCCGTCAGCCTCCGGAGCGTACACGCAGTACGTGAGCATTTACTCGCTCCGCTCGCCCTTCGGGCCGCCCTAAAGGGCGTTCAAAACACTACAGTGTTTTGTTGAGCACACTCCGGTGTCAAAATGGCAAATAAGGTAGCCCGATATATTTATCTACCGGGGAAGCCGGGCGGCATCATCCCCTTCATACCACGCATCATCTTAGCCATACCGCCCTTCTTCATTTTCTTCATCATGCGCTGCATGTCGTCGAACTGTTTCAGAAGGCGGTTTACGTCCTGTACCTGCATACCGCAACCAGCAGCAATACGGCGTTTACGGGAACCTTTGATGATTTCTGGCTTAGCGCGTTCTTTCATCGTCATCGAGTTGATGATGGCTTCCATACGCACCAGCACTTTATCGTCCATTTGCGATTTCACGTTGTCAGGGATCTGACCCATGCCCGGTAGCTTGCCCATCAGACTTGCCATACCGCCCATGTTTTTCATCTGGTTGAGCTGCTCAAGGAAATCGTTGAGATCGAAGCCATCGCCTTTTTTCAGCTTGCTGGCTAATTTCTCGGCCTGCGCGCGATCAACTTTGCTTTCGATATCTTCGATAAGCGACAGCACGTCGCCCATGCCGAGAATACGTGAAGCAATCCTGTCCGGATGGAACGGCTCCAGTGCTTCAGTTTTCTCCCCGACGCCGAGGAATTTAATCGGCTTGCCGGTGATGTGGCGAATAGAGAGCGCGGCACCGCCACGGGCATCACCATCAACTTTAGTCAGCACCACACCGGTTAACGGCAGCGCTTCGTTAAAGGCTTTGGCGGTATTTGCAGCATCCTGACCGGTCATGGCATCGACCACAAACAGCGTTTCTACCGGCTTGATAGAAGCGTGAACCTGTTTGATTTCGTCCATCATCGCTTCATCAACGTGCAAACGACCGGCGGTATCCACCAGCAGCACGTCGTAGAATTTGAGTTTGGCTTCTTTCAGCGCGGCGTTAACGATATCAACCGGCTTCTGGCCGACATCCGACGGGAAGAAGTCCACACAGACCTGCTCGGCCAGCGTTTCCAGCTGTTTGATCGCCGCCGGGCGATACACGTCTGCGGAAACCACCAGCACTTTCTTCTTGTGTTTCTCACGCAGGAACTTACCCAGCTTACCGACGCTGGTGGTTTTACCCGCCCCCTGCAGGCCCGCCATCAGCACAACGGCTGGCGGCTGTGCAGCCAGATTCAGGGTCTGGTTTTCTTCGCCCATTGCCGCAACCAGTTCGTTACGGACAATCTTGACGAACTCCTGACCCGGCGTCAGGCTTTTGTTAACTTCATGACCAACCGCTTTCTCTTTTACGCGATTGATAAACTCACGCACTACCGGCAGCGCTACGTCAGCCTCCAGCAGCGCCATGCGCACTTCGCGCAGCGTTTCTTTAACGTTGTCTTCAGTAAGGCGTCCACGGCCACTGATATTGCGCAGCGTGCGCGACAAACGATCGGTTAAATTATCAAACATTGTCTCTCGCCTGGGGTGGAAACGGTCGGTCGCGACAGCGACACATCAACAGAAATTTGTCGCAGTATAACATGAAGCCGCCTTTGTTGTTATGCAACGGTTGGAGCAGCGGTCACGTAACGCTATACTGCTTTTCTTTATCACTGGCCAACTGTCGACACCTATATGCCCGTTTTTGCTCTGCTCGCCCTTGTCGCCTACTCAGTCAGCCTTGCGCTGATTATTCCCGCTCTGCTGCAAAAAAACAGCGGCTGGCGGCGTATGGCTATTCTCTCTGCGGTCGTCGCGCTGGTGTGCCATGCTGTCGCTCTGGAAGCACGTATTCTACCCGGCGGTGAAAGCGGACAAAACCTGAGTCTGCTGAACGTTGGCTCGCTGGTGAGTCTGATGATCTGTACCGTGATGACCATCGTCGCGTCGCGCAATCGCGGCTGGCTATTGCTGCCCATTGTCTACGCCTTTGCGCTAATCAATCTCGCCTTTGCCACGTTTATGCCTAACGAGTTCATCACCCATCTCGAAGCTACGCCGGGCATGATGATTCACATCGGGCTGTCGCTGTTCGCTTATGCCACGCTGATTATCGCCGCGCTCTATGCGCTACAGCTGGCATGGATTGACTACCAGTTAAAAAACAAAAAATTGGCCTTCAGCAATGAAATGCCACCGCTGATGAGTATTGAGCGGAAAATGTTTCATATCACCCAAATCGGCGTGGTTCTGCTGACGCTCACCCTGTGCACCGGCCTGTTTTACATGCACAACCTGTTCAGCACGGAGAACATTGATAAAGCCGTCCTCTCTATCGTGGCATGGTTTGTCTATATCGTTCTGTTGTGGGGGCATTACCATGAAGGCTGGCGCGGACGTCGCGTCGTATGGTTTAACGTCGCAGGCGCAGGCATTCTGACGCTGGCCTATTTCGGCAGCCGTATCCTGCAGCAGTTCGTGAGTTAAATCTTTAAGGAACCCTACGTGGAACACATCTCCACCACCACACTCATTGTCACGCTTCTCATCATGGTGGTCATATCCGCCTATTTTTCCGGTTCTGAAACCGGAATGATGACCCTGAATCGCTACCGTCTACGTCATCGGGCCAAGCAGGGAAATCGTCAGGCGAAACGCGTTGAAAAGTTACTGCGCAAGCCGGACCGTCTGATAAGTCTGGTACTCATCGGGAATAACCTGGTGAATATTCTGGCCTCCGCGCTCGGTACCATTGTCGGTATGCGCCTGTATGGCGATGCGGGCGTCGCCATTGCCACCGGGGTATTGACGTTTGTAGTGCTGATATTTGCCGAAGTACTGCCAAAGACCATTGCCGCGCTTTATCCGGAAAAAGTCGCCTATCCAAGCAGCGTCCTGCTGGCCCCACTGCAGATTCTGATGATGCCGTTGGTCTGGCTACTCAATACCATCACGCGGCTGCTAATGCGCATGATGGGCATCAAAACGGATATCGTGGTGAGCGGTTCGTTGAGCAAAGATGAACTGCGAACGCTGGTGAATGAATCGCGCTCGCAAATTTCACGCCGTAACCAGGATATGCTGCTGTCCGTGCTGGATCTGGAAAAAGTCAGCGTCGATGACATCATGATCCCGCGTAACGAAATCATCGGTATTGATATTAACGATGACTGGAAGTCTATCGTACGTCAGCTTTCGCACTCTCCGCACGGCCGCATTGTGCTGTACCGAGACTCGCTGGACGATGCTATCAGTATGCTGCGCGTGCGTGAGGCCTGGCGATTAATGGCAGAAAAAAAAGAGTTCACCAAAGAGACCATGTTACGCGCCGCCGACGAAATCTATTACGTCCCGGAAGGTACACCGCTTAGCACCCAGCTCATTAAGTTTCAGCGAAATAAAAAGAAAGTGGGTCTGGTCGTTAATGAATATGGCGATATTCAGGGACTGGTCACGGTTGAGGATATACTGGAAGAGATTGTCGGCGACTTCACCACCTCAATGTCACCCACGCTTGCCGAAGAAGTAACGCCGCAAAATGATGGCTCAGTGATCATTGACGGCAGCGCCAACGTTCGTGAAATCAATAAGGCGTTTAACTGGCACCTGCCGGAAGATGACGCCCGGACCGTGAATGGTATTATTCTTGAAGCACTGGAAGAGATCCCGGTTGCCGGTACGCGTGTGCGTATTGGGCAGTATGATATCGATATTCTCGACGTCCAGGACAATATGATTAAGCAGGTGCAGGTCTTGCCGGTCAAACCGCTACGGGAAAGCGTGTCGGATCAGTGAGCGTAATTCAGGCCGGGTAGCGCGTGAGCATTACCCGACCTGAAAGCTGATTAGCCTTTGGCTTTCGCCACAGAGACCATCGCGGCGCGAATGGTACGTCCGTTCAGGGTATAACCTTTCTGCATAACCATCAGCACATTACCGGCGGCAACGTCGTCAGACTCTACCATTGCAATGGCCTGGTGCACGTTCGGGTCCATCGGCACATCAATATCCGCCACCACCTGTACGCCAAACTTCGCCACAACATCCAGCATTGACTTACGGGTCAGCTCAATACCTTCAACCATCGCCGCCATCGCGTCATTATCTTTGTCCGCCACTTCCAGCGCGCGGTCCAGGCTATCCAGCACCGGCAGCAGTTCGTTGACGAATTTTTCCAGCGCAAATTTATGCGCTTTTTCTACGTCCAGTTCGGTACGACGACGCAGGTTTTCCATTTCCGCTTTGATACGCAACACGCTGTCGCGCTCGCGAGTTTCGGCTTCAGCAAGCTGAGCTTCCAGATTCGCAATTTTTTCATCGCGCGGATCCACCTGCTCAGCAGAAGCGTTTGATTCAACCGCCTCAACTTCTTCGTGCTGATCCATGATAATTTCTTCCGGGGCTTGCCCCTCAGGCGTTTTCTGTTCTTTACTACTCATGAATTTCTCCGCGTTTTTTCGCATTCATCTCGCTAACCTGGATTATTATGGGGATAAGATTCAGGGTTTCAAGGGAAGTACTCACATTGTCACTAATCTTCGTTACAAGGACCTCGAGAAAATGAACAAACATTTCAAGTGTATTGGCATTGTGGGGCATCCACGTCACCCCACTGCACTGACCACACATGAAATGCTCTACCGCTGGCTTTGCGCCAAAGGTTATGAGGTTATCGTCGAGCAACAAATCGCCCACGAGCTGCAGTTGAAAAATGTGAAAACCGGTACGCTCGCTGAGATTGGCCATCAGGCAGACCTCGCCGTGGTCGTTGGCGGTGATGGCAATATGTTGGGTGCGGCACGCACTCTGGCACGTTATGACATCAAGGTTATCGGGATTAACCGCGGCAACCTCGGTTTCCTGACCGATCTAGACCCTGACAATGCCCAGCAGCAGTTAGCTGACGTGCTGGAAGGCCACTACATCAGCGAAAAGCGCTTTCTACTCGAAGCCCAGGTGTGCCAGCAAGATTGCCAAAAGCGCATTAGCACGGCCATCAATGAAGTTGTGCTGCACCCCGGAAAAGTGGCGCACATGATTGAATTTGAAGTCTACATTGATGAAATCTTTGCCTTCTCTCAGCGTTCTGACGGGCTAATTATCTCCACCCCTACCGGCTCTACCGCCTATTCGCTCTCTGCCGGAGGCCCAATTCTGACGCCTTCTTTAGATGCTATTACGCTGGTACCGATGTTCCCGCATACGCTTTCTGCGCGACCGCTGGTGATCAACAGTAGCAGCACGATTCGCCTGCGCTTTTCACATCGCCGGAACGATTTGGAGATCAGCTGTGACAGCCAGATCGCCCTGCCTATCCAGGAAGGTGAAGACGTATTGATTCGCCGCTGTGATTATCATCTGAACCTGATACACCCCAAAGATTACAGCTATTTCAATACATTAAGCACTAAGTTAGGCTGGTCAAAAAAATTATTCTAATTTAACGCCAACCTCTTTACTGTATAAAAAACCAGTTTATACTGTATGTAATTACAGTAATGGTTTTTCATACAGGAAAACAGCTATGTTGGCACAACTGACCATCAGCAATTTTGCTATCGTTCGTGAACTTGAGATCGATTTTCAGAGCGGAATGACCGTCATTACCGGCGAGACTGGTGCGGGTAAGTCCATTGCCATCGATGCCCTCGGTTTGTGCCTGGGCGGCAGGGCCGATGCCGACATGGTGCGTACAGGCGCCACCCGAGCCGACCTGTGCGCCCGTTTTGCCTTAAAAGACACCCCCGCGGCCCTGCGCTGGCTGGAAGAAAACCAGCTTGAGGAGGGTCGTGAGTGTTTGCTGCGTCGCGTAATCAGCAACGATGGCCGCTCCCGAGGCTTTATCAACGGCACCGCCGTTCCCCTGTCGCAACTGCGCGAGCTGGGACAACTGCTTATTCAAATCCACGGCCAGCACGCGCACCAACTCCTGACGAAATCTGAACACCAAAAAGCCCTGCTTGATGGTTATGCCAATGAAGTGTCCCTGACTCAGGAAATGGCCGCGCGCTACCAGCTGTGGCACCAGAGCTGTCGCGACCTCGCCCATCATCAACAACAAAGCCAGGAACGCGCGGCCCGGGCGGAGCTGTTACAGTATCAGTTAAAGGAACTGAACGAATTTAGCCCGCAGCCGGGCGAATTTGAGCAAATTGATGAAGAGTACAAACGTCTGGCTAACAGTGGGCAATTGCTCACGTCCAGCCAACAGGCACTGGCTATCATGGCAGACGGCGAAGACGTTAATCTGCAAAGTCAGCTGTATACGGTAAAACAGCTGGTTAGTGAACTGGCAGGAATGGACGGTAAGCTCTCCGGTATTCTGGACATGCTGGAAGAGGCGACCATCCAGCTCAGTGAAGCCAGCGACGAGCTTCGCCACTATTGCGATCGTCTGGATTTAGACCCTAACCGCTTATTTGAACTGGAGCAACGTCTTTCCAGACAAATCTCGTTGGCGCGTAAGCATCATGTTGCCCCTGAAGCACTGCCACTGTTCTACCAGTCATTGCTGGATGAGCAACAACAACTGGACGATCAGGCAGACTCACTCGAAACATTAACCCTGGCGGTGAACAATCATCACCAGCAGGCGCTGGAAACGGCAAAAATGCTGCATCAGCAGCGTCAACATTATGCTCAGGAACTGGGACAACTTATTACAGAGAGCATGCATGCTCTCTCGATGCCGCACGGTGTCTTTTGTATTGATGTGAAATTTGAGGAACACCATCTGAGCGCAGACGGTGCCGATCGCGTGGAATTTAAAGTTACCACTAACCCCGGTCAGCCGTTACAGCCCATTGCGAAAGTCGCTTCTGGCGGCGAGCTGTCTCGCATTGCGCTGGCTATTCAGGTCATCACCGCACGTAAAATGGAAACCCCTGCCCTGATTTTCGATGAGGTGGATGTCGGTATTAGCGGCCCGACTGCTGCTGTGGTGGGTAAAATGCTGCGTCAGCTAGGTGAGTCAACCCAGGTTATGTGTGTGACTCACCTGCCGCAGGTTGCTGGCTGCGGTCATCAACATTTCTATGTCAGCAAAGAAACTGACGGCGCAATGACCGAAACACACATGCAGCCGCTTGATAAACGCGCTCGTCTGCAGGAATTAGCCCGCCTGCTTGGCGGGAGCGAAGTGACGCGCAATACCCTCGCAAATGCAAAAGAACTGCTGGCGGCATAAACTTTTTTACCTTGTGAAGGTCTGAGTTCAACATAAAATCGCCGACCGACCCGACAGCAAAAGGTTTTAAAGTGGTGAAAGGTCTATTATCATCGGCATATTACATATGAGCCGCGTACTGCTCGGGCCCGAAAAGGAATCAAATCACTATGCGCTGTAAAACGCTGACTGCTGCTGCAGCAGTACTACTGATGTTGACTGCAGGCTGTTCCACTCTGGAGCGAGTGGTTTACCGCCCTGACATCAACCAGGGAAATTATCTGACACCTACCGATGTCGCCAAAGTGCGTACAGGTATGACGCAACAGCAAGTTGCTTATGCTCTGGGTACACCAATGATGTCCGATCCTTTTGGTACTAACACCTGGTTTTATGTGTTCCGTCAGCAGCCTGGGCATGAAGGTGTAACACAGCAAACGCTGACGCTGACCTTTAACAGCAGCGGCGTATTGACCAACATTGATAACAAACCCGCTCTGACCGACAACAAGTAGGTTTGAGAGATCAAAAAAGGTGCTCAATGAGCACCTTTTTTATTGTCTGTTATTTTTTAGCGGATTTTTCTGCTCGCTGCCTGCGCAGTTCTTTTGGATCAGCAATCAATGGCCGATAAATTTCCACCCGATCGCCGTCATGCAGAACATCAGCTAGCTTAACCGGACGGCTGTAGACGCCCACTTTATTTTTACTGAGATCGATATCGGTACGTAATTCCAGCAGCCCGGAAGCACGAATAGCCTCTTCCACCGTTGCACCCTGCTGCAGCGTGACGCGCTGTAAATACTGTTTCTCGGGCAGCGCGTACGCTACTTCAACAACAATTTTAGCCGACGCTGACACTGTAAACCTCTTTCGCGCGAAGCGTGAAGGCCTGCACCATGTTAGAAGCCAGCTCTTTAAAGATGCGGCCAAACGCCAGCTCGATTAACTTATTGGTGAACTCAAAATCGAGATGAAACTCGATACGACACGCTTCATGGCTTAGTGGCGTAAACTTCCAGCCGCCAATCAGTTTCTTGAACGGTCCATCGACCAGATGCATCAGGATGCTCTGATTACTGGTCAGTTGATTGCGCGTGGTGAACGTTTTGCTGATCCCTGCTTTCGAGACATCCACAGCGGCCGTCATTTGTCCTGGAGTCGACTCCAGCACGCGGCTACCGGTGCAACCCGGTAAAAACTGGGGATAGGATTTAACATCATTCACTAGCTGATACATCTGTTCCGCACTGTAAGGTACTAAAGCGGTCCGGCTAATCTGAGGCATAACAATTTCCATCAATATCAATCACGCAAATAATACCATTTATCCCCTGCTAAAAAAAACGCTATAGCCTAACTCGTGCTAAGATAGCGCCTTGCGCCCCGCTGGATGAAATGGGGTGTTTTTCGATTCCAGATTACCTATACTGAGCGGCATTATGACGAAGAAAAAATCACACAAACCTGGCTCAGCCACAATCGCGCTTAACAAGCGCGCACGACACGAATACTTTATTGAAGAAGAGTTCGAAGCAGGCCTCGCCTTGCAGGGTTGGGAAGTCAAATCCCTGCGCGCGGGTAAAGCTAACATCGGCGACAGCTATGTCATTCTTAAAGACGGCGAAGCGTTCCTGTTTGGCGCCAACTTCACGCCGATGGCGGTGGCCTCAACGCACGTAGTATGCGATCCCACTCGCACCCGTAAGTTGTTGTTAAACCAGCGCGAGCTCGACTCCTTGTATGGTCGAATGAATCGTGATGGTTATACCGTTGTTGCGCTTTCGCTGTACTGGAAAAATGCCTGGTGCAAAGTGAAAATTGGCGTTGCAAAAGGTAAGAAACAGCACGACAAACGCTCTGATGTCAAAGAACGCGAATGGCAGTTAGATAAAGCGCGTATTATGAAAAATGCTGGCCGCTAAACGCCACTCCACTGCAACCAGTCTCTCATCTTGAGGCTGGTTCTTATTTTTTAGTTATTGAACCCGCCCAATACATTCACTCAACTTATAGTATATTTATGCTGAATCGTCCAAAGATGAAATAACCCCTCTATCATTATGGTAGCTGTCTATAGTCTAATAATATAAAAGTTCAAGATCATAAATTCGTATTTTATTTTATTGAATAACACTATTATTACTGGCGTTTATTATATTATATAAAATCCAAATAAAGACAATTAATACAAGAGGTTAACAAGTAAACCTCCGTTAAAATCATACTGGAAAGAATCCTTTTCAAATGACTAAATATTTTTTTAAAATGGATAAGTTGCAGAATAGTTTCTTTCTGACTATATCATCTAATACGAAAGAACTATTCAGCCAAAAGGGCCCAAACGCAATACGTCAATAAAATAACATCTGCTTGACCTAATCAATGTAATTACATGTGTAAATTCATTTTTATGATGAACCGGGCCCCTGTCTGCTCATTTTCCCAGCGCTGTTGCGGATTAATACTCCCGGCATGCCATCAGGAGTGAACATATGCGTCTACTCGCCGTTGTATCAAAATTAACTGGCGTTTCCACAAATGTTGAAACCTCTGAAGTTACGCTCAGTTCACCTTCTATAGTGAAACTGTCGGTGTCGCGTGAGGAAGTAAGCCAACTGACACGCGTTAATCAGGATCTGGTTGTCACACTCCGTTCAGGTGAAACCATCACCATTAAAAACTTCTACGTCGGAAAAGGTGATGCGCAAAACCAGCTTGTTCTGGAAGACAGCAATGGCGCGCTGTGGTGGGTCCAGGATACCGATGGCGCTTTCCACTTCCAGCATTTAGACGATCTCACTCCGCTGATGACAGCCGAAGGTGGTCATGAAGGTGGAGCTGTCTGGCCCTGGGTTCTTGGTGGGATCGCGGTTGCTGGTGGAATAGGCCTTGCTGCAGGAGGCGGTGGCGGTGGTGGCAGCGGTGGGAGTGATAACAATGCCGGAAACGGTAATAGTGGCAACGGCAACGGCAATGGCAATGGCAATGGTGATGGTGATGGTGATGGTGATGGTGATGGTAACGGCGATGGCGGCACTCCGCCAACGACAACACCTAACATACCAGGCGTGCCCGTTATTACCAGCGTAATCGATAATCAGGAGCTGATTACAGGTCCTGTCAATCAACAGGAATCTACCAACGATAATACGCCTACTCTCCAGGGCACCGGCCCCGCTAATGCCACCTTACATATTTTTGATAACGGTGTCGAAATAGGCCAGGTCACTATCGATGCCAACGGCAACTGGTCGTTTACGCCATCATCTCCGCTCGCGGACGGTACCCACCAGTTTACCGTCAGCGCCTCAGACAGTACGGGCAGCAGTGGAATGTCGGACAGTTGGGAAATTACTGTTGATACGCTTGCCCCCGACGCCCCTGTAGCGACAGAAGTCGCTGATGATTTTGGTTCAATCACCGGTCTTATCGCCAATAATGGCGTAACCGACGATGCCACACCGACGCTCACTGGCACTGGCGAAGCTGGTTCTTACATCAGTATTTCTGATAACGGCATTCTGATTGGCATGGTCCAGGTGGATGACAATGGTTTCTGGACGTTTACACCGGACACGCCGCTCAGCGACGGTGTTCACAACCTGACGCTGACGCAAACAGATGCCGCAGGTAACGTGAGCGCGCAAACAACCGTGCCAACATTTACCGTTGATACGACTCCGCCTGCAGCCGCGATCATTTCTTCCGTTAATCCGGAAGGTACAACGGTAACCGGTAGCGCGGAAGCTGGAAGCCTGGTCATTATCATCGGCAGTAATAATCAGGTTTTAGGTTCTACAACGGTCGACCAAACCGGCAATTTCTCCATCGCGATTTCACCGTCACAGACGCACGGAGAAGCGCTGATCGCGAAGATCCAGGATCAGGCAGGTAATATCGGGCCAAATACGTCCTTCAATGCCACCAATTCAGGCTACCCGGGCGTACCCATTATCGTCAGCGTTATGGATGATGTCGCCCCCTCAACCGGGCCATTGAGCAACAATCAGGCCACCAATGACCCGACGCCCACGCTCTCAGGTATCGCAGACGCCAACAGCACGGTAAACATTTATAACAATGGCAGCCTGCTGGCGAGCGTTACTGCTGATGCTAACGGAAACTGGAACTGGGCTTCGCCAACCAACCTGCCTGATGGTCCTCACGCCTTTACCGTCGATGCAACGAACGCATCAGGAACCGGAGGAATGTCGGCAGCATTCACTATCAACATTGACACACAACCACCGTTGCCACCGGATGATCTGAGTGTATCCGCTGATGGCACTGTCGTCACCGGAACCACCGAGCCCGGCAATACCGTGGTTATCACCGACGCTGGCAATAATCCTATCGGCAGCGGTGTCGCCGGACCCGATGGCTCATTTTCTATCACTATTAACCCGCCGCAGACCAATGGCGAAACCATTACCGCTGTCGCTACCGACCCGGCAGGAAACCTAAGCCCATCGGAAACGGCGCTCGCGCCAGACATCACGGCCCCGCAGCCGCCTGCTAATCTGGTGATTAATCCCACCGGCGATCAGGTGACCGGCACCGCAGAACCCAACAGTACGGTGCATATCCTGGCTCCCGGCGGCGCGATTATTGGAACAGCAACCGCAGGCTCAGGTGGGAGTTTCACCGCCACGCTGGTTCCACCACAGACCAATGGAGAACATCTCGTCGCCAACGCGACGGACGCGGCAGGTAATACCAGCGCCAACAGCCCAGTTACCGCACCGGATACCACAGCGCCTGATGCGCCAACTGGCGTCACCGTCTCAGGAGACGGCAGTTCTGTGAGTGGACATGCTGAAGCGGGGAGCACCGTCACCGTCAAAGACAGCAACGGTAACCAGATTGGCGTAGGCCAAGCTGACAGCGGCGGCAACTTCGCCGTGTCTATAACACCGTCGCAAAAGAACGGCGAAATGGTAAACGTCACCGCAACGGACAGCAGCAATAACGAGAGTCTGCCGACTTCCGCGTTGGCGCCGGATATCACCGCCCCCGACACCCCGATCATTACCGCCGTGACGGATGACCAGCCCATGTACCAGGGCCCTCTCAATAACGGCGACGTCACCAACGATAGCAAGCCTAAACTGGAAGGCACCGCCGAAGCGGGTTCTCAGGTCAAAATTTACGATAACGGCACCCTGCTAACAACCATTACCGCTGATATCAACGGTAACTGGAACTATACACCCACCTCTGCGTTGGGCCAGGGGGCGCACGTATTTACAGTGACGGCAACCGATGCCGCCAACAATACCAGCAGCGCGGCAAGCTGGAAAATCATTGTCGATAGCATCGCGCCGACAGCACCCGCCATTACATTGGTGAACGATGATGTCGGGACGATAACCGGCAATGTCGCCAACAATGGCGGCATCACCAATGACAACACGCCGACGATTTCAGGTACCGGTGAACCCGGTTCGTTGGTCAGTTTGTTTGATAATGGCGTTTTGCTAAATACTGTCCTGGTCACCAGTTCCGGCACATGGCGCTATACGGTGCCGGATAGCGCTCCACTCACTGATCGGGTGCATAATTTCACGGTATCGGCCACGGACATGGCAGGTAACGTCACCACCTCACCAATCGTGGTGTCTGTTACGGTGGATACGCAAGCGCCCGCCGCACCTGTCATTGTCAGTATGACGGATGATGTCGGTAGCATCCAAAGCGATCTGCCCACCAACAAGAGTACGGACGATACTCTGCCAAAACTGAACGGTACGGGGGTTGCAGGTTCAACCGTCACGCTCTATGACGGTACGACGCCTGTTGGCAGCGTGGTAGTGCCGCCTGGAGGTAACTGGAGCATCCAGTTGACTCAACCGCTAAGCGAAGGGCCACACACTCTGACAGCTGTGGCGACGGATGCCGCAGGTAATGCCAGCGCGCCGGGAAGCTTTACGTTAACCATTGATACCACCCCACCAGCGGCTCCGGTGATTACCGTCGGTGAAGGAATCGTGGGCAACACCACCGTTGCTCTGGCGAACGGAGGTAGTACGAAAAGTACCGCACCGGCCCTCTCCGGTACGGGTGAGCCGGGCGCAACCATTACTATTTTTGACAATAACGCCAGTATTGGTATCGCCACCGTTCAGCCAAATGGCACCTGGACATTTACCCCGGACCCCGTACTCATAGAGGGTCCACACAAATTTACCGCCACGGCAACTGACGCTGCAGGTAATACGGGGATCCCATCGGCTAGTTTCACTCTGACGGTAGACAACACGCCTCCCGCTCAGCCTGGTGCCCCCATAATTACTGACGATGCGGCTCCGATAACAGGCGTAGTCACGAATGGCAATACCAACGACACCACGCCTACCTTTAGCGGCACCGGCACGGCTGGTGATGTGATCTCGGTGTATCTCGACGGTAGTGCCACGCCGCTGGGCACCACAAAAGTTGGCGCAGATGGCACCTGGAGCTTTACACCAACCACACCTATTAATCCGGACACTTATCAGGTTACCGTTACCGCAACCGATCCAGCGGGCAACGTCAGCCAGGCTTCGACTCCTGTTACCTTGAACATTGATATTACCCCTCCCGCAACGCCCACAATCCTTGCCGCAAATGACGACGTAGGCGCTGTTCAGGGAGACATCGCAGCAAACGGCACTACCGATGACAGCACACCAACTGTGCGCGGAACCGGCGAAAGCGGCTCGATCATTACGCTGTATAACGGCACGACGGTTATCGGCACCACCACCGTCGTGAATGGTTTGTGGAGCATCACGCCGACGACGGCGCTGCCCAATGGCACCTACACGCTGACGGCGGTCGCCACCGATGCCGCTGGCAACCCCAGCAACGCATCAAATAGCATCTCGTTTACGGTGAATTCGACGCCGCTTACCGCCCCGCTGGTGACAGATATCGAGGATAACGTCGGCGTGATTACCGGTACACTCGGCAGTGGCAGCGTGACGGACGATCTCTCACCGACCGTCAGCGGTACCGGAACGCCGGGTAGTACGATCCTAATCTATGATAATGGCAATCCCATCCCGCTGATCATCACAATGGTGGGAGCCGATGGTAAGTGGAGCGTGGACGTCCCACTCTCGGCCAACGTGAAACACACGCTGACCTTTGGCGCGCAGGATGCAGCAGGTAATAGCCTCCCGGCGGTCAACCCGATCGTTATAACAACCGATACGCAAGCGCCGGGCGCCCCCGCTGTAGACACCATAGATAATAGCGGTACGCTGGTGAGCGGGACAGCCGAACCGGGCAGCACCGTCATCATCAGAAACGGTACAACGGTGCTGGGCCAGGCCGTCGCAGATAGCATTACCGGCGCTTACACCATCACAATTTCACCGGCACAGACGGCGGGTGAATCATTGAACGCAATTGCCCAGGATCCAGCGGGTAACCAAAGCGGAGAAACACCGTTTACCGCCTCAATCTCGGGCCTTCCGCATCCGCCAACTCTGCAAATTATCGACGATGTTGCCCCCGGAACAGGTGATATTGGCAACGGGAAAACCACCAATGACACGCAGCCAACCTTACAAGGCGTGGCAACCGCCGGAGCTGATGTAAATATCTACCAAAACGGGCTCCTGCTGACCACCGTCCCGGCTGACGCGAGTACCGGTGCCTGGAGCTACACCCTCCCCGCCGCGCTGGCAGACGGCACAACCTGGAGCTACGCTGTGTCGCAAACGGTGGGAAATGACACCAGCGGCAAGTCGCCAAACTATGTCATTACTATCGATACCACCGCGCCGCTTGCGCCGAGCATCACCGCCGTTACTGATGACGTCGCCCCAGTAACGGGCAACGTCGGCAGTGGACAAAGCACCAACGACGCGCGTCCAACACTAAGTGGTTCAGGCGAGATTGGCGCGACCATTACGGTTTATGACGGTGGCGTATCCATCGGCACCACTACCGTTAACAGCAGCGGAAACTGGAGCTTTACCCCGCAGAACGCCCTAAATGACGGCTCTCATACTTTCACCGTACGCGCCACCGACGCCGCCGGAAATCAGGGGCTCGCATCAGCCCCCTATCCGATAACGGTTGATACAGGCCTACCTTCAGCACCGGTCATTGTGTCGGTAACCGATGATGTAGGTGTAACATCCACGCTCATTTCCGGGCAGACAACCAACGATAATACGCCAACCCTGGCAGGTACCACCGAAGCCAATAGCCTGGTCACTCTTCGCGATAACGGCACGGTGATTGGCACCACCACCAGCGACGGAAGCGGCAACTGGAGCTTTACGCCTTCTCCGGCACTCGGCGAAGGCAATCACGCGTTGACCGCCACGGTCACGGACGCTGCTGGCAACGTTAGCCCGGCGACATCGCCGTTCTCGCTGTTGGTCGACACACTCCCGCCAGCAGTACCAACGATTGTGTCAGTCATCGACGATCAGCCGGGAAGCACGCTGTTGACCAACGGCCAACTGACTAATGATGCCCAACCCACTCTGAGTGGCACGACCGAAGCTAATGCTATTGTCACCATTCGTAGTAACGGAACGATCATTGGCACCGCAAATGCCGATGGCTCCGGTAGCTGGAGCTTGACCCCAACAAACGCGCTGGCGCAGGGGGAAAATATCTTTACGGTGACCGCGACGGATGCAGCGGGCAACACCAGCGGAGCTTCTGCCTCGTTCACCGTTTTAGTCGATTCGATTGCGCCGACAGCACCGATAATTCTGACCGTTCAGGACAACACAGCCCCGACAACCGGGCCTATCTCTAACGGGCAAATCAGTAACGAAAGTCGCCCGGCGCTCAGCGGTACGGGTGAAGTTGGCGCGACCATTACTGTCCTGAGCGATGGCCAACCCATTGGCACCACTATCGTCGGCGCGGGTGGAACCTGGAGCTTTACACCCTCAGCAGCGTTAGGTAACGGCCTGCATACGCTGACCGCCACGGCGACAGATAGCGCAGGCAATACCAGCCTTCCTTCAGGTGGCTTTACCTACACCGTCGACACGCTGGCACCGACAGCACCAGCTATTACTCAGGCCGCCGATGATTTCGGGTCGCAGCAAGGGAACTTAACCAACGGTCAGTCAACGGATGACGCACGCCCCGCCTTGAGCGGCACGGCCGAAGCCAATGCCACGGTGAGAATTTACGATAACGGAGCGTTTATCGGTTTAACCACAGCAGATGGCACGGGCGCCTGGAGCTTCACGCCGGGAACCGCGCTTGGCAACGGGAATCACACGCTGACAGCGACAGCAACCGACGCGGCTGGAAACGTAAGCCCAATGTCCGCTGGATTTAACATCGTTGTTGATACCGTGGCCCCGCTAGCGCCAACAATTATCCAGGCTTTTGATGACGTACTGCCAGGTACCGGAACGCTGTCGAACGGTGCTTACACCAATGATACCCGTCCCGTACTGAACGGTTCGGCGGAAGCCGGTGCCCGGATAACTATCTACGATAATGGCACGCTGCTGGCAACAGTAACTGCGGCGATAGACGGCAGCTGGGAATATCTGCCGGCTACGCTGAGCAACGGTCAGCACGTGTTTACCGCTATCGCCGCCGATGCCGCCGGGAATGAGAGCCCCATATCAGGCGGGTTTACTCTTAATGTCGACACCATTGCGCCTTCCGTCCCGCTGCTGGTCTCAGTGGTAGATGATGTCGCAGGCGGCGTGTTCAATGCGGCGCTCAGCAACGGACAACTGACCAATGATGCACGCCCGACTCTAAACGGTACCGCTGAGGCAGGCAGCACTGTCAGCATCTATGACGGCAGCACCCTGCTGGGCACGGCGCTGGTGCAAAGCAATAACAGCTGGTCGTTCACCCCCACCACGCCACTGGCGAATGGATCGCATACGTTCACCGTCACCGCCACCGATGCGGCGGGCAACACCAGCGGTGCGACGGCAGGCTTTAACGTGGTGGTCGACACCACGGCACCGACGCAGCCTTCAATCAGCAATATTATTGACGATGTTGGACCAAACACGGGGGCGATTGGCAGTAATCAGCCAACCAACGACGCACGCCCAACGTTAAACGGCACCACCGAGGCCAACGCGCGGGTCGATATTTATGATAATGGCACCTTTGTCACCAGCGTGACGGCGGACGGCAGCGGCAACTGGAGCTACACCCCGGCAACCGCGCTGGCACAAGGTACCCACTCGTTTACCATCACCGCAACGGACAGTGCGGGGAATACCAGTGGTACATCGTCTGCGGCAGCGATTGTGGTCGATACCGTCGCCCCGGGCATCCCTACGGGGCTGGCGGTCAACGCCAACGGCACCACGCTTACTGGCATTGCCGAACCAAACAGCACGGTCATTATTACCTCCAGCGGCGGAACGGTGATCGGTACGGCAACCGCCAACGGCTCCGGTAATTTCACTTTCACGCTGAATCCACCCCAAATCAGTGGGCAAACGCTGCTGGTTAGCGCACAGGACGCCGCAGGCAACATCGGCACGGCGGGTAACGTGCTCGCACCGTTTACCGGCGTACCGCCTGCGCCGGTTATTGCCAGCGTGTTCGATGACGTCGGCACGATCACGGGGCTGGTCGCGGCCGGAAAAACCACCAATGATACCCTGCCTACGCTCAGCGGAACGGCACAGGCTAACGCCATCATCAATCTGTACAACAATGGCGCGCTCATGGGCACCACGACCGCAGACGGTAACGGGCTCTGGAGCTTTACGCCATCCGGCGCACTCAGCGAAGGTAGCCACACGTTTACCGCCACGGCAACAAACGTCAACGGCGCAAGCGGGTTGTCCAGTTCGTTCAGCGTGATTGTGGATACCACGCCACCGACCGCGCCAACGATACTGATCAGCGCCGATGGCGGTACCGTCAGCGGCGTCGCCGAAGCGGGAAGCACGGTCACCATCTCTCTACCCGGCGGCACCAGCGTGACAGCAATCGCCAACGGCAGCGGTGTTTACAGCGTCAACCTGCCGGTTCGCCAGATTGAAGGGCAGTCGCTGTCCGCCACGGCAACCGATGCAGCGGGAAATACCTCATCACCAACAAGCGCTATCGCGCCGGTATTGCCGCTGCTGGCTGAAGACAATGTCACCAGTCTGCCACTACAAACCGATGTGATCGTCAGCACCGAGCATCAAAGCGATTATGGCTTCCTGTTGGTTAATGCGCTGGGAAATGTCGCCAACGTGCTGGGGAACGATACAGCAGCCGTCAATTTCAGCATCGCCCCTGGCGGCAGCGGATCCATTACGATCAATGCCGCCGCCACCGGCGTGGTCCTGTCGCTGCTGAGCACCATGGAAATTGTCATCCAGCGCTTTGACACCGCGCTGAATGCCTGGGTAACGGTGGTGGATACCGGTAAACCAGACTTTGCCAGCCTACTCACCCTGGGCGCCTCAGGGGTTACGCTCAATTACGGTGGACTGACTGGTGGTGATTACCGTGTGGTCAGCTACAACACCAACCTGCTGGCTACCGGGGCATACACCAGCCTTGATGTCTCGGTGGTGAAAGCCAGCGCAGGGACCATCATTGGCGGTACCACAGAATCCGGCAACATCATCACGGATACCGATCCCGCTAACGGGCAAGATAATGCACCTTCCGGCACGCTGGTCACCGCCGTTACTGACGGTAACGGCAACGTCGTGAACGTCCCGGCGGGCGGCATTGATGTGCAGGGGAAATACGGCATTCTGCATATCAACCAGAATGGTAGCTACACCTATACCCTGACCAATACGTCAATCTCAGTGTATGGACGTTCCGAAAGCTTCACCTACACGCTAACGCATGGCAGCGATCACTCCTCGGCAAAACTGGTGGTCACGCTGGGTCAGGCCCCAACCACCAGTACGGTAACGGCGGCAGACGATGTGGCTGCGCTGACTTACGGGACGCAGGTTATCGCAGTTGATCATGGCTCATCCCAACAAACCGGCTTCACCCTCGCCAGCGTTGGGCTCGGCAATGTGCTGGACGTGAGTCTGGTCAACGGTCTGACTAACCCGATTAAGTTCAACGTTGACGATGGCGCAACCCGCACGTTAACCGTCAAGGCCAGCGTTCTTGGCGTAACGGTGGGCGGTTTTGATCTCTATGTTTATCGTTTCAACGAATCTATTCAGCAGTATGAACAGTTCCGCGTGAAGCCCAATTGGGTCACGGCGCTGCTGGGTGGCAACTCAACGGACTACACCATCACCCTGCCGGGCGGTGACTATCTGTTCCTGCTTAACGCTTCCGGCGGCCTGACGCTGCTGACCGGCTATACCCTGAATATTCTGGCCGATCATACCTACGCCGTTGACAGCCTGAGTGCGGCAACCAATGGAAATCTGCTGGCCAACGACTCGGCTCCGGCTAATAGCGTTATCACCGAAGTGAACGGTGTCACCGTGAATGGGACGGGTACGACCACGATTAATGGGCAGTACGGCACGCTGACTATTGATGCAAAAGGGAACTATACCTACACGCTGAAAAGCGGACTGGGCGCAGACGGTATCAACACACCGGACAGCTTCGTGTATAAGGTCAGGGCACCAAATGGCGATACCGGCAGCGCGTCACTGAACATTACAGCAACCCCGCAGGCGCTGGATGCCGTAAACGACATCAGCAGTCAAATGGCAGTCACCACGCAGGCGGATACTTCCCGGTCGTTCACCGATAGCAGCGTTGGGAGTGCCAGCTGGAACGCCCAACTCCTTTCACCTACCTCACAAAATGGTACCGGCGTCATTGAGGTCGGGACGGGAACGGCGGTGCAAAACGCCATACTGCATTTTAACGTTGCTTCAGGTCTGACGCTGGGCGGGCTAACCGTCACCTGGGCGCTGTATGACAGCAACAACGTCAAGGTTGCCGGCAGCTCATTCAATGGTGGATTACTGGTTGGCGGCAATATCGATATTGCCCTGAGCGGGGTAGTGCTGCACCCCGGCAACTATCGCCTCGACTACACCGGCAGCGTCGGGGCTCTGGGGGTGGGGAATATCACCATCACCCCCAGCGTAAAAGGCACGATAATCGACCTGCAGAACTTCGAGACTTCCGCAGCAAACAGCGTCACTGGCAATATTTATGACGGAGACCATATTGCCAGCGTACATACTCTGCTGACGGTGAACGGCGCGGGCGGTAGCACCGCCACGCTGGATCCGCTGAGCAGCACGACCAGCGCCATCATTAACGGGCTATACGGCAAACTGACCATTGGAATTGATGGTCATTACACCTACGCCCTCAACAGCGATGTCTCACTCTCCACCATCATCACCAAAGAGACATTTACCTACACCCTTAACGACCAGAATGGTCATACCGATACCGCAACGCTAACTATCAACATGAATCCGCAGGTGGTGAGCACCGTCGATGCAGATCGTTTTACCGGCAGTGTCTACGGCGATACGCTGATTTATCACCTGCTTAATGCCAACGACGCTACCGGTGGTAACGTTGGCAATGTTGGCATTGGACCTACCGACACCTGGACCAACTTCTCGCTGGCCCAGGGCGACAAAATCGATATCGGCGACCTGCTGGTGGGCTGGAACGGACAGAACGCGACGCTCGGTAACTACCTCACCGTGACCACTAACGGTAACAACACGGTAATTGCCATCGACCGCGACGGTACGGGCAACACTTATCACTCAACCAATCTCATAACGCTGGAGAACGTACACACCACGCTCGATGAGCTGGTGCAACAAAATCACATTGTGCCCTGACGTTAACGTATAGCGTTAAAGCGCCATAACTACAGCCCCGGATGCCATGACGTCCGGGGCAATAACAGTCGTCGCTGCCGTATTTTGTAAGGGATAATCTATGAGAAATGTCGCGCCTGTTGCCTTGCTGCTGGCATTAACGCTCTGTGCCATGCGGGTGAATGCCGAAGATGAACCGCAAATTATTACGCCGGAAGGTCTGGCCACCAGCCAGATGCTTCCCTCGCTGGACGGCGCGGTTGCCGATCTGCCGCTTAGTGCCGCCGCTCCCGGCAGCCTGACGCTCAATGACGCAGTGAGTCGCGCCGTGAGCTGGCATCCTTCTATTCGTGAATCCATCGGCAAGCTGCTCTCACAAAATGAGCAGATCGACGTGGCGAAATCAAAATATTACCCGCAGGTTTCTGCCGGAATGAACAACGGTTACAGCAATACTTACACCGACCACGGCTTTAGCCCGGCGCTGGTTATTTCGGTGTCGCAAATGCTGTACGACTTCGGCAAAGTGGCAAGCCAGGTCCGCGCTGAAACTGCCGGAGCCGCACAACAGCAGGCGAATGTGCTACTCAGTATTGATACCATCGCCCATGCCACCGCCAATGCGATAGTCCAGGTGCAGACGTGGCAGCAAATGGTGGACGCCGCCGAAGAGCAACTTAACGCCCTGAACGGCATTGGCCGACTGACCCGCCAGCGTAATGATGAAGGGGCAACCTCACTGTCGGACGTGGTGCAAACCGATGCGCGTATCGAGTCCGCACGTTCTCAACTGGCGCAGTATCAAGCCAATCTCGACAGCAGCAAGGCAACGCTGATGAGCTTCCTCGGCTGGAACTCGCTTAACGGCATCAGCAATGAATTTCCGGTCAAACTGGACAGCAGTTGTGATGTAGTCAAACCAGAAGATAAACTGGTTCCTGCGGTGTTGGCGGCATGGGCGCAGGCGAATGTGGCGCAGGCAAACCTCGACTACGCCAACGCGCAGATGACGCCCACCATCTCTCTGGAGCCTTCGGTTCAGCACTATCTCAACGACAAATACCCCAGCCATGAGGTACTCGACAAAACCCAGTATTCTGCATGGGTAAAAGTTGAAATGCCGCTGTATCAGGGAGGCGGACTCACCGCCAGACGCAACGCCGCCAGCCACGCGGTAGAGTCTGCACAGTACTCCATCCAGCGCACCCGACTTGAAGTACGACAGAAATTACTTGAGTCCCGTAGCCAGGCAATGAGCCTCGCCACCGCCCTGCAGATTCTGCGTCGCCAACAGCGGTTGAGCGAACAAACGCGCGAGCTTTATCAACAGCAATATCTGGACCTTGGTTCGCGTCCACTGCTCGACGTGCTTAACGCTGAGCAGGAGGTATATCAGGCCCGTTTTGCCGAACTTCAGACTCAAAATCAGCTGCGCCAGCTACAGCTGAACTGCCTTTATAACACCGGCTCACTTCGTCAGGCGTTCGCCTTAAATAATCGCAGCATTCAATCGGTGGAGATCACGCTATGAGCGACGTCGATTCACATGCTAAAGATGCGATTAGTGAACACGCCCTGAGCCAGTGGGCGCAGGCGATGACGCATATTGCCAGCCACTATCGCGTTACCTGTTCGCCAGGCGCAATCCAGGCCAACGCCCCGTGGTTTGCAGGAAAAAGTCGGGCGATGGCTCTGTCACAGCTGGCGCGGCAGGCGGGACTGTCATTTCATGCGCTGGATACTGCTGCACAGGCGTTCGGTCAGTGGCGTTTACCAGTGATAGCGGAACTGCGCGACGGCCAACTGATGGTGATAGAACATTTCAACGGTGAAGATGTCCTGGATGTTTTTATCATCGTCGATGAGGGCCAGCGTAACCGACTCGCGGTTGCAGAACTTTTGCCAGAGATCGTAAGCATTACCGCACTGCGTCCGCTGTCGGCGCTGAAGGATAGTCGGGTTGACCGCTATATTTCGCGCTTCAAGCCCGACTGGATGCGCGAACTGGTATTACAGGACATCCGCCCTTACCTGCCGGTCATGATTGCCGCCTTTCTGATTAACGTCCTGTCGCTCGCCGGGATTATCTTTTCGATGCAGGTTTATGACCGGGTAATCCCCGCCCAGTCTTATCCAACGCTGTATGTTCTCTCAACCGGCGTTCTGGTCGCAGTACTGTTTGGTTTTCTGCTGCGCGAAGCGCGTACCCACATAATGGACCTGCTCGGCAAACGCGCCGATATGCGCATTTCCGATCGCGTGTTTAGCCACGCCTTGCGGCTGCGCAACAGCGCCGTCCCCCGTTCGACAGGGAGCTTTATTTCTCAACTGCGCGAGCTGGAACAGGTTCGTGAGATGATCACTTCCTCGACTATGTCGACCATTGTCGATCTGCCGTTTTTCTTTCTGTTTATCGTAGTGCTGGCCTGTATTGCCCCGCCACTAGCGTGGATAGCCCCCGTCGCTGCCTTGTTGATGATTCTGCCTGGCTTGCTGTTACAGAAAAAGCTGGCAGTGCTTGCCAACCAGGCTGCGCATGAATCCACTCTGCGCAACGCGGTGCTGGTCGAGAGCGTTCAGGGGCTGGAAGACATCAAGCTGATGCAGGCGGAAAACCGCTTTTTACAGCAGTGGAACAGCTATATCCGTATTACTGGAGAGTCAGGGCTGCGCACGCGTAAGCTCACTCAGGGGCTGATTGGCTGGGGCATGTCGGTGCAAAGCCTGGTCTACGCCGCCATCATTATGTTCGGCGCGCCGATGGTCATTGAAGGTACGATGACCACCGGGGCCGTGGTGGCGGCATCGATGCTCGGTTCCAGAATGATTGCCCCAATGGCTAACCTGTGCGGTGTGCTGGCCCGCTGGCAACAGGTGAAGGCGGCGAAGGTGGGGTTGGACAGCATCATGCAGCTCCCTACCGAAACGCAGTACGATGAAGACCGCGTGCATCAGGAGACTTTTCACGGCCATTATCTGTTTGAAAACGCACACTTCCGCTACCACAGCGACGATCAGCGCGTTCCACTGCGGATCTCGCGTCTGGAGGTCATGCCCGGCGAACGGGTGGCGATCCTCGGGCGTAACGGCGCCGGAAAATCAACGCTGCTACAGGCCATGGCAGGTGGCGTGGAGATTATCCAGGGTGATGTCCGGCTCGATAACCTGAGCCTGGCACAAATCGACATGGCCGATTTACGCCGTAACATCGGTTTTCTCAGCCAGAATGCGCGGCTGTTTTTCGGTACCTTGCGCGAGAACCTGACCCTCGGCGCACCGCATGCCAGCGACGCACAGATCTTCGACGCGCTGGAGGTCAGCGGCGCGGCGGCTTTCGTTAAACAGCTCGCCAAAGGACTAGCGCATCCTATTATGGAAGGCGGCAGCGGTTTATCCGGCGGCCAACGGCAGTCGATCCTGCTGGCAAGAATGCTGCTGCGCTCACCCAATATTGTGCTGCTCGACGAACCCAGCGCCTCGTTAGATGAACATACCGAACGGGAGTTTATTCAGCGCCTGAACCTGTGGCTGGGCAACCGCACATTGATTGTTGCAACCCATCGCGTTCCGGTTCTGGAACTGGTCGAACGCGTGGTGGTGTTGAAAGAAGGCCAACTGGTCATGGATGCCCCGAAAGCGCAGGCGTTGAATGCGAGCCGGGCACCTGCCCCAACTCACGGTCGGGAGTGGAAAAATGAAAACCAATCCGCATGACGCCGCCATGGACGACCTCGATATTCGCCGCGAGCACCGTTTTTCCGGGGCCAGCCGCATTATTCTGCTCAGCACGCTACTGTTTGCTGTCCTGGGGATCTGGGCGTATTTCGGCAAGCTGGATGAAGTCTCGACCGGCAGCGGGAAAGTGATCCCCAGCTCGCGTGAACAAGTCTTGCAGTCACTGGATGGCGGTATTCTCGCCGAGCTGACTGTCCGTGAGGGAGATAAAGTTCAGGCCAATCAAATTGTGGCGCGCCTCGACCCCACCCGTTCGGAGTCCAACGTTGGGGAAAGCGCCGCCCGCTATCGTGCCTCGCTGGCTTCCAGCGCAAGGCTCAATGCCGAAGTTAACGATCTGCCACTGGTCTTTCCCGATTCACTGCGCGCCTGGCCGGAACTTATCGCTTCCGAAACGCGTTTGTATAAAAGCCGTCGCGCGCAGCTTGCTGATTCTATGGCGGAGCTACAAGATGCGCTGGTTTCGGTAAATAAAGAACTGGCCATTACTCAGCGGCTGGAGAAAAGCGGTGCCGCCAGCCACGTAGAAGTGCTGCGCCTGCAACGCCAAAAAAGCGATCTGGGATTAAAAATCACCGACCTGCGCTCGCAATACTTCGTGCAGGCACGGGAAGCACTGTCAAAAGCCAACGCCGAAGTGGATATGCTGGCGGCTATTTTAAAAGGTCGAGAGGATTCCGTGACCCGCCTGACCGTGCGCGCGCCGATGCGCGGTATTGTAAAAAATATCCAGGTCACCACCATTGGCGGCGTTATTCCGCCTAACGGCGAGATGATGGAGATTGTACCGCTGGACGATCATCTGCTGATAGAAACCCGCCTGTCTCCGCGCGATATCGCGTTCATCCACCCCGGGCAGCGGGCGCTGGTGAAGATAACCGCCTATGATTACGCTATTTACGGCGGTCTGGAAGGCGTAGTCGAAACCATCTCCCCGGACACCATCCAGGACAAAGTGAAACCAGAAATTTTCTACTACCGCGTGTTTATCCGTACCCATCAGGACTTCTTGCAGAACAAACTCGGACGCCATTTCTCCATCGTACCGGGCATGATTGCTACCGTGGATATAAAAACAGGTGAAAAAACCATCGTCGACTATTTAATCAAACCATTTAATCGTGCAAAAGAAGCACTGCGCGAGCGGTAAATCCTTGAGGATTAGGGGTTGCAGGGGCTGGTCACGCGTGTCACAAGTCTGTTATACTTGCTCTCACACATTGGGGCTGATTCTGGATTCGACGGGATTCGCGAAACCCAAGGTGCATGCCGAGGGGCGGTTGGCCTCGTAAAAAGCCGCAAAAAAATAGTCGCAAACGACGAAAACTACGCTTTAGCAGCTTAATAACCTGCTCTGAGCCCTCTCTCCCTAGCTTCCGCTCTTAAGACGGGGATCAAAGAGAGGTCAAACCCAAAAGAGATCGCGTGGAGGCCCTGCCTGGGGTTGAAGCGTTAAATCTAATCAGGCTAGTCTGGTAGTGGCGTGTCTGTCCGCAGGTGCCAGGCGAATGTAAAGACTGACTAAGCATGTAGTACCGAGGATGTAGGAATTTCGGACGCGGGTTCAACTCCCGCCAGCTCCACCAATCATGATTGGACAGTGCCAGGACAGCACTAGTAAAACAGGAAGTTAGCAGTCTCAGCAGGACACCGACCAGACGGTGAGGAGACAAAAAAGGATACACAAAGGAGCCGCGGCTCCCGAGTGACAAAAAAGCCCGCATCAGCGGGCTTTTTTGTTTCTGCTTTCTAGCCTCATTCGCCACGCTCAATGCAACCACAATCAACAACCCACTTTTCTTTCACCTTAGTCTGTAATCTTCCTCTCATACCTGCTTTTAGCCATAACTGATGTGAGCATCCGCTATGAGCGAAAAGTGGAGGTCACCACTATGCTTTGATTCAGCTTATGGCGTCAGCCAATAATGCGACTGCACCAGACCTGAAGGGAAGCTGCGGCTGGATAATAGCGTCAAATCGATATCATGGGGCAGAACTCCGAACAGCGGTTTTCCCGAACCGAGCAGGACAGGAACGGTAGTGATAACGATATCGGCGACCAGACCTTCGCGCAGGAACGACTGTATTAACTGCCCACCATCGATATAGACCCGGTGCACGTTCTTCTCCATCAGGTCAGCAAGAGCTTCCCCTGGCGTAAGGCATGAAAACTGCACTTTATCCTTCAGCGCCTCGGGCACGGTGGTATCGGTTAGCTGCCGGGAAAGCACCAGCACGGGCAGATCATAAGGCCATTCGTTAAAAGTCAGCACCTTCTCATAGCTGCCTCGACCCATAATGATCCAATCTTTGTCCGCGATGAATGCGGCATAGCCATGATCTTCTGTCGGGTCATCGCGCTTTAACAGCCAGTCGATATCACCATCCTGCCGAGCGATAAAACCATCAAGACTGACCGCGATGAAAACATGTGTGGTGACCATCATGTGCTCCGTGTTCAGATTGCATATATCTCGTTGAGTTTAGCAGTGTTAGCGATATTGATATGTTCCGATAAAGCCACATCACAATGTTAGCAACGTCCACCAGAGCCTCAACCACCTCCCACACCAATTACAAGGACGCCAGCCGGTGATTACCAGTGTCATCCGATAAGTCCTAAGAGCCCGCACGGCGCAAGCTCTGCGGGCTTTTTTGTGCCCTCATTTTATCCAGCGAAGTCCGAAGAGAACCCATTAAATCCGAACCTTTTAGACACTTTGTTACCAGGCATAGGCCTCAGGAGCTTCCCCGCCTGGTCCTGGCCAAATAGCATCCAGTTTTTCAAGTGTTTCAGGCGTTAACGTTACAGACAGCGCATTGAGATTCTGACGAAGTTGTTCAACCGTGCGTGGCCCGCTGAGTACGCTGGTGACGGTCGGATTTTGCAATAGCCAGGCAAGCGCAACGTCAGCCGGCGTTTCACCCATTTCATCGCAAAGCTGCTCCCAGGCTTCCAGCTGTGGCCGCAGATGATTGATTTGCACCTGCATATGCGGTGTTGCCCTGCGCCCCTCTGTCATTTTACGCAGCACACCGCCCAGCATTCCCCTCCCTACCGGACTCCATGGGATAAGGCCAATGCCGTAATGACGCAGCGCAGGGATCACCTCCAGCTCAACCGTGCGCTGGGTCAGATTGTACAGGCTCTGTTCAGATGCCAGTCCCAGCAGGTTACGTACGTCGGCCTTACATTGTGCGGTAGCAATGTCCCAGCCAGCAAAGTTACTGCTGCCCACATAACTAATTTTACCCTCACGGATCAGCTGTTCCATAGCCTGCCAGATCTCCTCCTAGGGGGTGTTCCGGTCGATATGGTGCATCTGATAGAGATCGATATGGTCCGTTTTGAGCCTTTTCAGGCTGGCTTCACATGCCCGGCGAATATGGTAAGCGGACAAATATTTATCGTTCGGACCCGTATCCATCGGCTGATAAACTTTTGTGGCCAGCACGATCCGCTCGCGCTTTCCGCTGCGCGCCAGCCAGTTGCCGATGATCTCTTCGGATGTCCCGTACCCCTTTGCCATATCCGGCGACTGCGGTCCGCCGTAAACATCGGCGGTATCGAAAAAGTTGATACCCGCATCCACCGCCTCATCCATGATCCTGAAGCTGGTTGGCTCATCCGTCAGTTCACCAAAGTTCATAGTCCCAAGACCGATACGGCTCACCCGCAGGCCTGTTCGGCCCAGATGTTTGTAGTTCATGTCGCATGCTCCTTAACTGACGCGTTATTTGAGGTTCTTACGGAAAAAGTCGGCCAATTTGTCGAAGGGGATCACGTCTGTGCGATCGTACAGATCGACGTGCCCAGCCCCCGGAACGACATACAGCTCTTTAGGCTGAGCGGCGCGTTTGAAGGCGTCCTCGCTGAACTCTTTTGAATGAGCCTGATCGCCGGTGATAAAGAGCATCGGACGCGGTGAAATGGCTTCAATATCGTTGAACGGGTAGAAGTTCATAAACTTGCCAATACTGCTCAGCATCGGTTTTGTCGTCAGTTCTTCTTTCTCGCCCTGCGGGGTGTAGCCGCCGCGTTCGGTGCGGTAGAAATCAAAGAACTCGCGCTGAATTTCTGGCGTGGAGGTGTCCAGTTTATTTACAGTGCCCGGAATGTAAGCCGTCTCTCCCCCTTTAAACTCAGCAAACCGCTGCTCAATGGCCGACTGGATGAAGGCCTTACGTTGTTCAAGCGTCTGGGAATGGTTAAGCCCGTTACGGAACGCAGCTCCCATGTCATACATGCTAACGGTGGCGATGGCTTTCATACGTGGGTCAATCTTCGCGGCGCTGATGACAAAACTTCCGCTACCGCAGATGCCCAGCACGCCGATATTTTCCGGATCAACAAATGGTTGTGTGCTGAGATAATCAACCGCCGCGCTGAAATCATCCGCGTAGATTTCCGGTGAAATCAGGTGCCCTGGCTTACCTTCGCTTTCTCCCCAGAACGAGAGATCAATCGCCAGCGTGACAAAACCCTGCTCCGCCAGTTTCTGCGCGTACAGGTTTGAGCCCTGCTCTTTGACTGCGCCCATCGGGTGGCCCACGATGACCGCCGGGTTTTTGGCGTTCTGAACGATCGTTTTCGGGACAAACAGATTGCCAACCACGTTCATCTGATACTGGTTTTTAAAGGTGACTTTTTGCTGCGTCACCTTATCGCTTTTATAAAAGTTATCCGCACCTCTGGACATATCCGCCGCGGAGGCGGCAAATGCGCTGATGAACATCCCCAGGGCTAACGTAAATTTATTCATGATGGTTTCCTTATCAGGACGAGTGTGATGAATGGCCACCGGCAGACGCGTCTGCTCGTGAGGTCAGGAATATCAGTACGGTTGCGATAATCAGCATTGCGGCGCTGACCAGAAAGGTGCTCTGGAAACCGTGATGGTCGAACAGCAGGCCTCCCACGGTGGATCCCAGCGCAATGGACAGTTGCACCATCGCCACCATTAGCCCACCTCCCGCTTCGGCATCCTGCGGGAACGTGCGTGGAACCCATGCCCACCATCCCACTGGCGCGGCGGTTGAAATCAGCCCCCACAGTCCGAGCAGTATCGTCACGATGGCCGCCTGGTTGCTAAACGCGATCAGGGCCAGCGCGATGATCGCCATCAGTACAGGAATCGCCATCAGGGTCGGGTAGAATCCGCGCTTCAATACCCGGCTAATCAACGTAGTGCCGATGAAGCCCGCCATACCGATGACCAACAGGATGAGAGTCACCGCTGAAGCGTCCACCTTCGTTACCGCTTCGAGGAAGGGTCGGATATAGGTAAAGAGCGTGAACTGTCCCATAAAGAAGATCCCCACCCCTAGCATGCCCAGCGTGACCACCCGGTGGCGGAACAGCATGAAGACGTTTCCAGCGCCCATATGCGGGCGGGTAACCGGCATAGAGGGCAGACTGAGCAGTTGCCAGACAAACGCGACGATGGCGACGGGTAGCAGGCAGAAGAAGGTCCCCCGCCAGCCGATGACCGAACCCAGCCAACTGCCCAGAGGTGCGGCCACGACAGTGGCTAGCGCATTGCCGCTGTTAAAAATAGCCAGCGCCAACGGAACACGGTGCACTGGCACCAGACGCATCGCCGTCGCCGCCGACATCGACCAGAACCCGCCGACTACAATGCCAATCAGAGCCCGACCCGTCATATAGGTCAGGTAGTTGGGGGCCATCGCAATAACGGCCCCGGACAGCGCCATGATGCACGTCAGGCCGAGCAGCAGAGTTTTCCGGTTAAGCGCGCCTGCCAGTCGGGAAATAAACAGGCTGGTCACCACCGCAAACACGCCGGAAATGGCGATTCCCTGCCCGGCTATGCCTTCGGTGACGTTCAGGGACTGCGCCATCGGCGTCAGGAGGCTGACCGGCATAAATTCGGAGGCGATCAGGGCGAAGACGCACAGTGTCATGGCAAACACGCCGCCCCAGTGCGCCGGTTGTTTTTCACTTTCTCCGTTTTTGTTTCTGGTTTCAGTTTTCTGATTACGCATTTAGCCTTTCTTTTTTGTTGATAATGCGATGCCCTCCCCTGCGCCTTCAGGAGACTTTGACGCGTCGGCGTGGGGACAAGCACGGTAGTAAAAGGGAACGATGGGTATGAAAGGAACGACTGCTCAGTCCACGATCCTGATCTGCACCTTAAGCGGTCCATGGCGCTGCAGGGCGGACAATCCCGAATCGACTTTGCCAACCGGGATCAGTGATCGGGCGTAAGGCCTGCCCTGGGCAAAAATCGCCAGGTTGCCCCAGGGCGCGTAGAAAGTAATATCCCCGGCTTCCGGCGTCATGCCTTCCGGAGCCTGTGCAGTGGAAAGCCTGCGCGGCAGATCGCTAATGCGCTCAATATCGGCGTAATCTTGCAGCGTGAGGCTGAGGGGAAGCAGTGATGCAAAATCCCGCCCTGTCGGCGTGTCATAGAGGGTGGCGGTGGCGGTCTCACCATTCACAACGATCTCAATTTTCATAAGCTTCTCCTGTACAGCGACCCGTTCGTTGCCACCCGCCATCACGGACTGCGTAACGCATAGCAGCCAGACAAGAAGGAACATCAGCAGCAGCAACGTTTTGCGGTGCATGTTTTGCATATCGTTTAGCGTTGACTTTTTCATCGCATTATTGTTACCAATAGGCAGCGGGGAAACTAGCTAATGAATGCTTAATAGGCTTATAAGTAAAATTTATAAATAGACCGGAACTGAACATGGCCAGACGCAACCTTAACGATTTACTCTCTTTCGTCACCGTGGCGCGGGAAGGCAGCTTTACGCGTGCCGCCGCGCAGCTTGGCGTGACTCAGCCCGCGCTGAGCCAGGCGATTTCCGGGCTGGAAGAGCGGATGCAAATCCGCCTGCTGACGCGGACCACCCGCAGCGTCGCCCCGACGGCCGCCGGTGAACGACTGCTGCAGTCAGTGGGCCATCGCATTGACGAGATTGAGGCCGAACTGGATATGCTGACTGAACTGCGGGACAAGCCAGCAGGAACCGTCCGCATCACCTGCGGGCCGAACGTGCTGAAAACGACCCTGCTGCCCAAGCTGACGCCGCTGCTGCGCGAATATCCGGATATTCATATCGAATTCGATGCCAACCACGGATTCCGTGACATCGTGGCAGATCGGTTCGATGCGGGCGTGCGGCTTGGCGATACGATCGATAAAGATATGATAGCGATGCCCATCGGTCCGAAACTTCGTATGGCAGCGGCCGCCTCGCCAGATTATTTCGAGCGATACCCGGTACCGCAAACGCCTCATGATCTGACGCAGCATCAGTGTATTAATCTGCGTATGGTCCGATCCGGGGGGATTTATGTCTGGGAATTCGATCACGAGGGAGGAGAGCTGAACGTTCGGGTTAACGGACAGTTGACGTTTAATACGTCGGAACATGTTGTTGACGCCGCGCTGGCAGGGTTGGGTATTGCCTTTTTACCTGAGGAGGAGTTTGGCTCACACCTCAAAGAGGGTCGTCTCGTTCGCGTACTTGAATCCTGGTGTCATCCTTTTCCGGGCTACTATCTTTATTATCCCAGCCGCAAGCAGCCTTCCCCGGCCTTTTCACTCGTTGTTGATGCGCTGCGCATTAACCGGAAAATTTAGGGGTAGATGAAGCAGATAACCTGATATCCGACACTCCTCCAGGAGAATCAATGTGGGGAGGATTTTGAAAAAATATTAATAACCAGAACCCCGGCACAAATAAGGACCATGCCTGCAATCGCCGGAAAATCAAGCTTTTGCCCACTTACTAACCAGCCCAGAAGGCTGATTAAAACGATTCCAGCACCTGACCAAATTGCGTACGCAATACCCGTTGGAATGGTCGATAACGTCTGGGCAAGAAGATAAAAAGCAGTGCAGTAGCACACTATTGTGGCTACAGATGGCCAAAGGCGTGTAAATCCGTCAGAGAACTTCATCAGGGTTGTACCTATAACTTCAGCTACGATGGCTCCTGCAAGAAAAATGTATGAATTCACAATCTGACCTCATGTGACAAGCTGAAACCGCCATCGTATCACAAAGGGTTAGGTGGTTTTAAACACTACCAAAACTACTTTAGTTTAGCCGCGAAATGTCCGCATCTTGCACAAACGCACCGAAGGAAACACCGCCCCTAAAGTTTCTACCGGGGCATCAACCAATGCGTAAAATTCTGTTCCCCCACAGCCACTCGTTATTTAACCCAATATTAAAAGTGGGTTTGACCCAACAAAAAATAACCATATTGATGGTTCGTGAGTGCATTAATCAGATAAATAGTTTTTTCTGCACTTACAGTTTTTTCCTAAAGCCAGCGCTTCGTTTACGTGCCACGCTTATTCACGCTAATAACTTATAACGCTAAGCGAGGATATTATGAAAAAGACAATTATCGCATTATCTGCAATTTTGCTGGCTTCTCCGGTTATTGCCGCTACGACACACGCAACTGATAATGATGTAGCTGCCGCACACGAAAACGCTAATACCGCAAAAGAAAAACTGCATCAGGCGCAGAATCAGGGCGAAGAGCAGAAATTAAAAGCTAAACATGCTGCGGAAGGTAAACAAGATAACCTGAGTAGCAAAGTGAGCGAAGGTTCGCAAAAAGCCTGGAATAAAACTAAAGAAGGCACTGAAAAAGGTTGGAATGCAACCAAAGAAGGCACAGAGAAAGGCTGGAATAAGACCAAAGAAGGTGCTGCATCCGTTGAGAAAAAAATCAGCGAATAATTTCCCAGCCATTTAATAAAGTCATTTAATAATGAAAGCCGCTTTCGCGTTTTTTATTATTATTTAACCACAATCCAGGATTGCTGACCTGACTCAATCCTTTTTACAGCGAAACCAGAGCAGGGCCACAGTAACGCACAGGCCCTGACTCCAAATCTGCTTTCACCGCAGCCAAACACTTTCATCCTTATTTATCGACCGGATAATCCCTGTTAATCCACGCGTGATCATCTTCCCAGGTGAACATCCATTTGCGGACCGGCCCGGCCATAACGTTGAGGTAATAGCTGTCATACCCAGCCATCGTCGCCACCGGGTGATACCCCTTCGGCACCATGACCACGTCACGGTTATAGACCGCCATACATTCATCCAACATTCTGTCGTCAGTGTAGACGCGCTGCATGCAGAACCCCTGTTCCGGGTTGAGACGATGATAGTAGGTCTCCTCCAGATAGGTCTCCTGCGGTGGGTTATCTGTGTCATGCTTATGGCTTGGGTAGGAACTGGTGCAGCCTTCATTGGTCCACACCTCCACCACCAGCAGGCTATCTGCGGGTTTATCTTCCGGTAAGATGTTATGCACATAACGCTGGTTATTGCCCTTGCCGCGCGCTTCTCCCTCGATATCCTGTGGTGCGATCAGCCGCGTCGGGTACGTTCCTTTCCCCGGCGCAGCACAAACTGCCAGCTCCAGTCTGGTCACAGCCTGAATCTGTATTGCCTCACCAGAGGTGACATACACCGCCCACGGTTTACTGCGTTCGAACGGGCTCATCCGCTCGCCGATATCCGTAAAGGTTGCGCCCGGCGTGGTGATGGTTGCGCGTCCGGCGACCAGTACCAGACAGCGTTCTTCGCTGACTGCGGGCAGCGTAAGCTGCTGCCCCTCCTCCAGTTCATACGCTGCAAATCCGACATATCCCCAGCCAGCACGTTCTGGGGTCACCGACTGCGTTCGCCCTTGTGCGTCAGGTTGCTGCCAGCGTGATAATAAACGTGACATGTCACCTCCTTAGATAAGCCCGGCATCCCGCGCCAGACGGCTAAGGTTGTTATAGCCCAGACGCGCATACGTCAGCGGGTGCGCGATGGCCGGATCCTGCTCCGCTTCCACTACCAGCCAACCCTGATATTGATTCGCCTTCAGCAAGGCCATGATCGGCGGATAGTCAACGCAACCATCTCCCGGCACGGTAAAAACACCGCTCAGTACTGCATCAAGAAAGCTGGTTTTGCGATTTTTGACATCCGCCAGCACGTCGGCACGCACGTCTTTACAGTGAACATGGTTGATACGCGATGCCCAACGCTGTGCCACCGCCAGCGGATCGGCACCTGCGAAGGTCAAATGGCCGGTGTCGAGCAGCAATCCGACTTCATCACCGGTATGGGTCATCAGGTTGTCCACGTCGTCGGCGGACTCAATCACCGTGCCCATATGGTGATGATAGGCAATCTGTACCCCCTGCTGCTGTGTGTAGCGGGCAAATTCAGTGAGTTTTTCGCCGTACTCTTGCCAGCGTGCCTGCGGGAAGCGCGGACGCAGATGTACCGGTGTCTGCTGCTCGCCGTGAATACAGCCACTCACTTCGGCAAATACCAACACCTTCGCCCCCAGTTCGCGCAGTAACGTCAGGTGCGATTGCACGGCGGCAATCTCCTCCTCTACGCTACGCTCCAGCAGACGACCGGAGTACCAGCCGGAAACCAGTTGCAGCTCGTGGCGCTGCAAAATGGGGCCGAGCAGTCGCGCCTCGCGCGGGAATTTATTGCCCAGTTCGAAACCAGCAAACCCGGCCTCTTTGCCTTCGCTCAGACAAGTATCCAGCGAGGTCTCGGCGCCCAGAGAAGGCAGATCGTCATTCGTCCATGTCAGTGGATTAATACCTAATTGTACCGTCATTATCTTCTCCTGAATTATGCTTGTCCGCGATCGCGCCACCAGGCGATAAGCTGCAGGTAGTTATCCTTAATGCGCGCCACCAGCTGCGCATCATCAATATCGTGTTTCAACCACGCGCGAGAGGCGTCGCCAAACAGCGTACGTCCCACGGCGAAACCCTTGACCAGCGTTTGTCCTGCAGCGGCTTTGAAGTCGGCGCGCAGTTGCTCTGCCGGGGCATCCAGACCGAGGATCACCACCCCACGGCAGTGTGGGTCACGGCGCGCGATAATTTCACTCAGCGCCGTCCAGCCGCTGGCCGAGAGCGGTGGCAGTTTCCACCAGTCGGGGGAAATCCCCAAGTTGTAGAAACGGGAGATGGCACGCAGGTAGAGATCGTCGCTGCGCGGCATGCTGGCGGGCAATATCACCTCCAGCAGCAGCTCATGCCCGGACTGGCAGCAGGCGTGGTACACCTCGGCAATTTTCTGTTCTTGCTCCAGACGCAGCGCATGGGCATCTTCCGGATGGAAAAAGACCAGACACTTCACCACATGCTCCTGCGGCCAGCTGATGAGCTGCGAACCTATATTGCCGTGTTCCATCTCCAGCGGGCGCGAACCCGGCAGTTCGATAGGGCGACCTATCCACCAGCCCTCTCCGGTTATCGCATTCAGCGCATCCTGACCAAACGTACCGTCGCACAGCAGCCCGGCCTTACCCTCCAGCCCGGCGCTGTTGGCCGCCTCGCGGCTGGCCTGCAGGATCAGCTGCTTCAGCGCCGGAATACGTTTCAGAGACGAGCCGCACTGCAGCGCCATCTCCTCAAGCTGACTGCGGTGATCGAAGGCCATCACACACAGTTCCGGCCATTCGCGGCGACGGGTAGTGACGCGGTGCAGATGGTTTAGACGCGGGTCAAGATCCGGACGCGGAACGAGTGCGGCGCGGGAGAGATAATCATCCAGCTCGATTTTGCTCGGCATCGCCGGGGCACAGCCATGGCGCGACACTACCAGCGCGCCGCAGGCATTGGCATAGCGGCACGCCTGCTCCCAGCCCTCATCGTTCAGGTAGCCCCGCAGCAGGCCGGACATAAACGCATCCCCTGCGCCAAGCACGTTAAGCACCTCGACGCGCACGCCGGTCACCGTCAGGCCATCGTCCAGCCGGGGTGGGATGGCATCGATATACACCGAGCAGCCGAGCGCGCCGCGTTTGCAGACCAGCGTAGCCTGACTCACACCACGCACCTTCTCCAGCGCCTGCAGCGTTTCAGTGCTGCCGCCCGCGATATGAAACTCCTCCTCGGTGCCGACGATGACGTCGAACAGGTGCAGCACATCCTGCAATTGACGCGTCACCTGCTCAGCGGCGATAAAACGCGTTTCGCCGTCGCCTAAGGACGTTAACCCCCATAACACCGGACGGTAGTCGATATCCAGCACCGTGCGCACGCCGTGGCGGCGGGCATAACCCAGCGCCGTCAGCACCGCCTCGCGGGTCTGGGGATGAGAAAGATGGGTTCCGGTGATGGCAAGACAGCGGGCAGACGCGATGTACTGTTCATCAACATCGCTGGCAGTAATCGCCATATCCGCGCAGTTATCACGGTAAAAAATCAGAGGAAAGGTATCCCGGTCTTTAATGCCGAGTAGCACCAGCGCCGTCAGGCGGTCTTTATCGGTAATCAGATGGCTGGTGTCACAGCCCACCTGGTTTAACTCTTCCCGCAGAAAACGCCCCATATGTTCGTCGCCAACCCGCGCCAACATTGAAGAACGCAATCCCTGGCGCGCCGTGCCGTACGCCACATTGCCCGACGAACCGCCAAGGTATTTGGCAAAGCTCGACACATCTTCCAGGCGTGCGCCAATCTGCTGACTGTAGAGGTCAACCGCCACGCGGCCCATGCATATCACATCAAACTGCTTTTCCACGTTGAACCCTCTTCAGACAATGTCGTTCACGTTCAGCCAGCGGCCTTCCAGGTGCGAGAGTGCGATGGCGTCAAGCACACGCGACACCTTCCAGCCCTCTTCGAAGTCCGGCCACATCGGCGCATCGGCGGCAATGCCGTCCACCAGATCGCGCACTTCCACGGTTTTTTGATCGTTAAAGCCAATCCCATGGCCTGCCCCCATGCAGAACGCACCGTAGTCCGGGTGAGCCGGGCCGACGAGCAGCGTGCGGAATCCCTGACGGTTCACCGGGTCGTCATGCAGATAGAGCTTCAGCTCGGCCATGCGCTCCTGAGTGAAACTGATGGCACCTTTCGTCCCGGTGATGACATATGACAGCCCCATCTTGCGGCCGCAGGCGACGCGGGAGGTTTCAATGACGCCCTGCGCCCCGCCCGCAAAACGCACCATCGCGTGGGCCTGATCCTCGTTTTCGACGGCAATCATCTCTGCCGAACCCGCCTTCGCCGGACGTGCCGGGACCACGATCTTCAGGTCACCGCAGACCTGCTCGATATCCCCCACCAGATACTGGGCCATATTGACGATATGCGCCGCGAGATCGCCCAGCGCGCCCAGACCCGCCGTTTCTTTAAAACAGTGCCAGTGGATCGGCGAAAGCGGGTCGGCCATATAGTCTTCGTTGTGGGTACCGTAGAAATGGATCACCTCGCCAATTTCGCCGCGCTCAATGATCTCTTTCGCCAGCTGCGCGGTCGGGTTCTTCATGTAGTTGAAACCCACCAGCGTTTTCACTCCGGCCCGTTGTGCCGCCTCCACCATTTCACGCGCGTCATGGGCGTTCAGCGCCAGCGGCTTCTCCGAGTAGACGTGCTTGCCGTGACGGATCGCCTCCAGCGCCATCTCTTTATGCAGATGGTTAGGCGAACAAATATCAACCACGTCAATGGCCGGGTCGGCCACCAGCGCACGCCAGTCTCCGGTTGAGCGATTGAAGCCAAAGGCCTGCGCCCGTTCGGCCGCCAGCTCCGGCGTGACTTCCGCCACCATTTCGCGCACCAGTTTGCCGCGCAGGTTGAACACCGTCGGGGCTTGGGCATAGGCGATGGCATGCGCCTTGCCGATATACCCGGTGCCAATTAGTCCAATACGAACTTCTTTCATCGTGATCCTCACAGTGCGCCGCGACGGCTCTTGGCGTAGGTATCGAACGCCACCGCCAGAACGATAATTAAGCCGGTTATAATTTGTTGGTAATAAGCCGAGACGTTCATCAGCACCAGGCCGTTAATCAGGATGCCCATGATGATCGAGCCGATAATGGTGCCACCGATGCGTCCGTAGCCCCCCATCAGCGACGTGCCGCCAATCACCACGGAAGCGATGACGCGCAGCTCAAACGAGATCCCGGCGACCGCTTCCGCACTGCCCAAACGCGCACTGAGGATGAAGCCCGCCAGCCCCGCCAGACAGCCAATCAGCACGTAGACGCTGACCAACACGCGCTTGACGTTGACCCCGGCCAGGCGCGCCGCCTCCGGGTTGCCGCCGATGGCGTACACGAAGCGCCCCCAACGGGTTTTATGCAGCGCCAGATAACCACCCACCGCCACCAAAGCGAAGATCCAGATCGGAATGGAAATGCCGAGCAGTTCACCACGCCCCCACCAGCGGTAACCCGCGTCGAACCCGGCAATCGGCGCGCCGTCGTTAATGACCAGCGTCAGGCCGCGCCAGATGGTCATCCCGCCGAGGGTGACGATAAACGGCGGCAGACGCAGGCGGGTCACGCCGAGGCCATGCAGAAAACCAATCGCGGTGCCCATCGCCATACAGATCCCAAGGCCAATCAGCCAGCTCATGCCGCCCCAGGCGTTCGGATCGACGGTGGTGAAGTTGTCGCCCTTAATCACATACGCGGCGGTCATGGCGCAGACTGCCAGGATGGAGCCTACCGACAGATCGATTCCGGCGGTCAGAATGACAAACGTCATACCGACAGCCATGATCCCGTAGATGGAGACTTCGGTCAGGATGTTGAAAATATTGCGTTCAGAAAGAAAATTGCTGTTCTGCAACTGAAAGAAAATCAGCAGCAGGATCATGAAAATCAGTACCCCAAAGCGCTCAAAAAAGGCTATAGGATCGAGACGTCCGCCGCGTTTGGCTGGAACCTGCGTTTTAGAAATAATCTGCGTCATGAATCACTCCGTTATGCCGCATTCAGGGCGTTGTGGTTGATGGCCATCATCGTCATTAACCGCTCTTCGTTGGCGTCATCGCCATGGATCTCGCCAGTCACCCGGCCTTCACTCAGCGTGATGATCCGATCGGAAACCGCCATGACTTCAGGCAGATCGGAGGAGATCACGATCACCGCCACGCCCTTCTTCGCCATATCAAACAACACCTGATGGACTTCTGATTTGGTACCAACATCGATGCCACGCGTCGGCTCATCGACAATCAGCACCCGCGGATTAAGTGCCATGCAGCGCGCGAGGATCACCTTTTGCTGGTTGCCACCAGAGAGCTTGCGTACCTCCTGCGCGCTGTTGACCATTTTGATCTGCAGCGCCTGACGGTAAGACTCGATCAGGGCATCCTCTTTGCGGGTATTCACAAACCAGCGCCACTGCAGCAGTGATGACAGGCTGGAAAGCGACAGGTTGTCGCGGATCGACAACCCCAACACCGCGCCCTCTTTTTTACGATCTTCCGGCACCAGCGCCAGCCCCTGATCCAGCGCAAACAGCGGATCGCGCGGCTGATACGGCACGCCATCAAGCTCAAAGCTACCGGAGGTAAACCCGTCGGCGCCAAACAGGCAGCGGGCCACTTCAGTGCGCCCGGCACCAACCAGCCCGGCGATGCCTAATACTTCTCCGGCATGAACGTGGAAACTAATGTCGTGTAGCGCGATGCCATGCGGATCCAACGGCGGCTTTTCACGGCTGAGTCCCTTTACCGCCAGACGCACAGGTTTATCTTGATGGTGAGTTTCACTGGCCGGGCGGCGATTAAAGGCCACATCACGCCCCACCATCAGGCGAATCAGCTGTTCTACAGTGGTCTGTGCAACCGCACCATTGCCGGTAAAACGTCCATCCTGGAAAACGGTAAACTGGTCGCAAAGTTGAAAGACTTCATGCAGACGATGGGTGACATAGATAATGCTCACGCCCCGCCCTTTAAGTTCCCGCACCACCCGGTGCAGACTTTCTACTTCGCTGTCGCTCAGCGCGGCGGAAGGTTCGTCCATGATGATAAGCTTTGCGTTCAACGTCAGCGCCCGCGCAATTTCCACCATTTGCTGCTGTGCCACACTCAGTCGGGCCACGGCAGTGGTTGGCGCAACGTTCAGTTGCAAATAATCCAGAATCACCTGCGCTTCCTGATTCACCGCCTTTTCATCCACAATCAGATTGCGCTTGCGCGGTTCACGCCCGAGGAACATATTCTCGGCGACGGTCATGTTGGGCAGCAGATTAAATTCCTGATAAATAGTGATAATGCCCTTGTTCTGCCGCTCGACCGGAGAGTCCTCTACCGGCAACGTTTCGCCGTTAAACCAAATCTCCCCACGCGTTTGCGGCTGCGCGCCCGCCAGCGCTTTCAGCAGGGTCGATTTTCCGGCACCGTTTTCACCTAACAGCGCGTGGATTTCTCCCGCACCAACGGTCAGTTGTGCGCTGCTTAGCGCCCAGACGCCGGAAAAGCTTTTCGCCAGGTCGGTCACTTTCAGTAAGGGTTGCGACATCGGTCTGCTCCTCCTCATAGTGAGCCGCCACTTACGCAGCGGCTCTGGACATATCAGTTACCGGCCTCACCGATACGCTCAGCCTGCTGCAGATTTTCTTGAGTTATCAGCGTTGGCGGATAGTCAGCACCGGTGATTGCGGTCTTCTCACGGACGTTATTCACCAGTTGGCTCATGGCCGTTTTCACCGCAAAACCAGGACGCTGATCCGCCGTTACCGCCAGCCAGCCGTCACGCACGCGTGCCAGCGCTTCCGGTACAGCATCAAAGCCCGTGACCAGAACTTCACCCGGTTTCAGACCTTGCCCCTGTAACGCTTCAATCGCGCCCAGCGCCATGTCGTCGTTAGCGGAGAGGATCACCTGAGGGCGTTTCGGCAGTGAAGGCAGCACGCTTTCGACAATGCGCATCCCTTCAGAACGCATCCAGTTACCCGTCTGATCGGCGACGATCTTGTACTTTTCACCGCCCGCCTTCAGGCTGTCGCGAATACCTTTAGTACGTTCTATGTTGGAGGAGGAGCCTGGCTGGCCGGTCAGCAGAATAATGTCCGCCCCGTCAGGAAATTTGGTTTTTACAAAGTCGCCAATCGCCTGGCCGCCTTTGTAGTTATTCGCGCCGAAGTGCGGCACTTTTTTCTGGCTATCGACGGAGCGGTCGAGAGTAACAACGGGTAGTTTCGCATCCTGAATTTCATCTACCGCACTGGACACCGCGTTAACATCGTTCGGTGAAACGATAAAACCCTGTGCGCCACGGGTGATGGCGTTTTCCAGGTCAGCGACCTGTTTCGGCGAGCTACCCTGCCCGTCCAGAACCTGCAAATTCACACCCATCTCTTTTGCGGCTTTCACCGCCGTGCGCTGCATGTGAACTTCAAATGGCATCGCCAGATTTGGCGTACTAAAAACAATTTGCTCATTTTCAGCAATGGCTGCCCCGGATGTCATGGCGATGAGGACAGCTAAGATCAGTTTTTTCATTATTATGTCTCTCTGTGTAGGGTTGGTTGTGATGACAATCAGAGGAGAACTTCACGCTGGCTATGCAGTGACTCCAGCGCTTTATCCGCCAGATACAGCGCACGCTCACCGTCGTCCCCGCTGCAATCCGGGACCGCTTCGCCGCGCAGTACCGCAACAAAGTGCTCCCATTCCGCGGCATAGGCCGATTTATAACGCTGCAGGAAGAAATGTTCAGGCAGCGCGCTGTTGCAGCCCTGTTTGCCGTAGTGCTGCACCTGGTTTTCGAGAATATTGCCCGCACACAGCAGCCCTTCAGAGCCGTGCAACTCAAGGCGCTGGTCGTAGCCGTAGGATGAGCGGCGGCTATTGACGATGGTCGCCATCGCGCCGGAAGCATATTTCAGAACGATAAATGCGGTGTCGATATCGCCCGCCTCACCAATCGCCGGATCCACCAGATTACTGCCCTGGGCATACACCGACACCGGCTCTTCGCCCATGATAAAGCGCGCCATGTCAAAATCGTGGATGGTCATATCGCGGAACATGCCGCCGGAGACGCGCACGTATTCCGCAGGCGGCGGAGACGGGTCGCGGGAGATAATCAGCAGCGATTCCGGCTTACCGATACGCCCGGCCAGTGCGTCGGTTTTCACGCGGCGAAACTGCGGGTCAAAACGGCGGTTAAAGCCGATAAACAGCGGCACGTCGTACTCTTTAACCACTTTCAGACAGTCGCGCACGCGGGCCAGATCCAGGTGGACGGGCTTTTCGCAGAAGATAGCTTTGCCGTGACGAGCAGCCAGTTCAATCAGGTCTGCGTGGGTATCTGTCGCGGAGGCGATCAACACGGCGTGAACGTTTCGATCAGTCATTGCCTCATCCAGACTTTGCAGACGGGCCTGGTACTGGGTGGCAAGACGAGTGGCAAATTCCTGATTCGGGTCGACGACGGACCAGAGCGTGGTGGCACTGTGACTGGCAATGTTAGCTGCATGTACCTGGCCAATTCGGCCAGCGCCCAGTAAAGCAATGTTAAACATAACGGCTCCCGGTGTTGGTGAATGCGATGAACTAACGACCCCTTAAATAAAACATTTATTTCATTTTTATAAATAGTGAAAATTATATTTTTGAGTGCAAGTTAACACTTTTGAGACGAATGAGATAAAATCTGTTATCAATATCACAACATGATATAAGGAAAGATGCAGGAATTGGCCCCCTTCCGTTCAGGAAGGAGGCGGTGGATGAGGCGGTGGATCAAGAGAAAAGAAAAATGAAATGAAAATTTCGTCGGGAAGGATTGCCGGATGGCGGCTTTGCTTATCCGGCATAACTCTGCGTCAGTACTGGCGCGCTTTTTTCACCTGCTCAAACGTCTGCTCAGCGGCTTTGCGCACCGACGGCGAATCGGCCACCTGCGCGTCGCCAGTGCGCCACCAGGCGGCGTAATCGTGGGTCATGGTTTTCGGCAGGACTTTGATATCCAGCAGCGCAGGACCAGGATGCGCACGGGAGGCTTCCAGCGCCGCCAGAAGGCTTTGTTCATCATGTACCCGCCACGCCCGACAGCCGTAGCTCTGCGCGTTTTGGGCAAAATCGACTTTTACCAAAGGCCCATCCAGTCGCCCGGTTTGCGGGTTACGGTGGCGGTTTTCCGTGCCGAAACTCCCCATCCCGTGTCCCATCTGCAGATTATTAATACAGCCGAAGCCGGCGTTATCAAACAGCAGAATGGTCACCTTTATCCCTTCCTGAACGGCAGTTTGCAGCTCGGAATGTAGCATCATGTACGAGCCATCTCCCACCATGGCATAAACCGGCTGCTGTGGCTTCGCCAGCCTGGCCCCAATAGCAGCTGCAATTTCATAGCCCATACAGGAGTAGCCGTATTCCAGATGATAGCTGTCAGGGGTTTTGACCTGCCAGATGCGCTGTAAATCGCCAGGCAGCGAGCCAGCCGCGCCGACGACAATAGCGTTGTCTTCGATGTGCTGATTGATAAGCCCCAGCACCTTAGTCTGGGTCAACCGGGTGTTAAGGGTGTCGCCATATTCTGCCAGTTGGGCGTCAAGATGCCCCGCCACTTCAGGTTCGTCGTCAGGACGCCAGTCACGATCCCACAAACGCTGGCACTCATCGCGCCAGGCCGCTTGCACCTGCGCTACCTCATTCCCCCAATCGCTGCGGTAATCTTTCAACGTTTCGGTTAGTGCATTCAGCCCGGTACGGGCGTCGGCGATAAGCGCAGTAGCATCAAGCTTCAGCGCATCAAACTCCGCCACGTTCAGCAGCAGGAATTCAACGTCCCGATGAGAAAACAGCGCTTTCGAGCCGGTGGTAAAGTCGGTGAGACGCGTGCCGATGCCGATCACCAGATCGGCCTTCGGCGCGAGCTGATTGGCGGCCATCCCCCCGGTAACCCCAATGCCACCAAGGTTAAGTGGGTGGTCACTAACCAGCGCCCCCTTTCCGGCCTGAGTTTCGGCAAATGGCAGTTGCAGCGTTTCAACAAACGTTTGAAATGCCTCATGCGCACCGGAATAGCGAACCCCGCCGCCGCATACCGCCAGCGGACGACGTTTGCGGGCAATCAGCGCCCGCGCCATCGCCAGACGCTGCGGATCGGGTGGACGACGTTCAATCAAATGCACGCGGCGCGCAAAGAAGCTCTGCGGGTAATCCCAGACTTCCCCTTGCACATCCTGTGGCAGGCAAATAGTGACTGCTCCAGTATCTGCGGGGTCAGTAAGCACTCGCATCGCGTTCAGCATCGCGCTCATTAACTGCTCCGGGCGATTAATCCGATCCCAGTAACGCGAGACAGGCCGGAAACAGTCATTCGTGCTGATGCCAAGGTCATGGTATTGCTCAATTTGTTGCAGTACCGGATCCGGCTGGCGGCTGGCATAGACATCCCCGGGCAACAGCAACAGCGGAATACGGTTCGCCGTCGCGGTCGCCGCGGCAGTCACCATATTCGCCGCCCCCGGTCCAACCGACGACGTGACGGCAAAAATACGCTGGCGTCGATGCTGTTTGGCGAATCCAGTCGCCATATGCGCAATTCCCTGTTCGTTACAGCCCTGCATCACCTGCAGGTGACCGGGATCCTGCTCCAGCGCCTGGCCGACACCCAGCACGTTACCGTGACCAAAGATGGTCGCCACACCCTCGACAAAAGGCGCTTCCTGTCCATCGACACAGATATATTGTTGATTAAGGAATTTGACCAGCGCCTGAGCCATGGTCATACGTTCGGTTTGCATAAACCCTCCTGTCAGCCCAGCGTCGGCATGGAGAACGCGGCCCCCGTGTCCTGCAGCATTTCTGGCCAGCGTGCGGTAACGGTTTTCATCCGCGTATAGAAACGTACGCCATCGTTGCCGTGAACGTTGAGCGCACCAAAAATGGAACGCTTCCAGCCGCCAAAACTGTGGAACGCCATCGGCACCGGAATAGGCACATTAACGCCCACCATACCCGCCTGAACCTCTTCGCAGAAGCGACGCGCACAGCCGCCATCACGTGTGAAAATCGCCGTGCCATTACCATATTCGTGGCGATTAATCAGTTCCAACGAGCTGCTGTAATCTGCTACGCGCACCACAGAAAGTACCGGCCCGAAAATCTCTTCTTTGTAGATCGTCATTTCCGGGGTGACGTTATCAAACAGGGTCGGCCCGACAAAATAGCCCTGCTCATGACCTTTGACGCTAAAACGTCGACCATCCACACGCAGGCTGGCCCCTTGAGATTCCCCACTGTCGATATACCCGAGCACTTTATTCCTATGTGCCGAGGAAATAAGCGGCCCCATTTCGTTTTCCGGCGTCTGATCAAGCCCCGGCCCGACACGCAGTGCAGCAATCTGTTTTTCCAGTCGTGAGCACAGCTCATCTGCCGTTTTATCGCCCACCGCCAACACGACAGAAAGCGCCATGCAGCGTTCTCCCGCTGCGCCGAAAGCTGCGCCCATAATGGCGTTAGTCGCCATATCCATGTCGGCATCCGGCATTAAAATGCAATGGTTTTTAGCACCGCCCAACGCCTGGCAACGCTTACCGTGGGCCGAAGCCGTCTGATAAATATATTCCGCAATCGGCGTTGAGCCGACGAAGCTCACGGCCTGTACGCGCGGGTCGGTCAGCAGCACATCAACGGACTCTTTATCGCCCTGGACGACGTTGAACACACTGTCCGGCAGACCTGCTTCTTGCAGTAATTTCGCCAGCGCCAATGCAAGAGAAGGATCTTTTTCCGAGGGCTTCAGTACGAAGGTATTCCCGGTCGCTAATGCGATGGGGAACATCCACATCGGCACCATTGCCGGAAAGTTAAACGGTGTGATCCCCACACAAACCCCGAGCGGTTGCATCAGCGAATGACTATCGACTCCGGTCCCTACATTGGCTGAGTGTTCACCCTTTTGCAGATGTGGGATGCCACAGGCAAACTCCACCACCTCCAGGCCGCGCGTCAATTCACCGACTGCGTCAGAGAACACCTTGCCATGTTCTTCACTGATGATGCGCGCCAACTGATCCATGTTCTCTTCCAGCAGCGCCTTAAAGCGGAACATCACTCGCGCACGTTTTAGTGGAGAGTGTCGCGCCCAGGCAGGGAACGCGTCATACGCTGCCGCGATGGCCTGTTCGGTTTCCTGTGTTGTACTCATCACCACCTGGCGGATCTGTTCGCCGGTGGCCGGGTTGAAGATCGCCTGAACGCGCTGGCCTGAACCGGTGACACATTCGCCATGAATAAAATTCGCTACCGTCTCCATCCTTAACCTCTCGCTGTTGATACGTGACTGTTACCTGAACGCTGCTATCTGTGTACTATATATGAAACAAACATTCCATTTTAAGTTGAAATAAAATAAATAATGATTAATGTGATCAAGGATGGGTTTTTATGTTAACAAGTGAAATTGCATGATTCACCTGCACTGGCAGAACGTTTCAGCAGGAGATAAGTCTGAAGCTTTTGTTTCGTTTTTTCGGTCGGATGAATGAGTGACATTTCAAAGACGCGGTTTTGCGTTTAGAATCATAAAACTATGCAACAGGAGGTAAAATGACGACAGCAACCAGCCTGAACGAACTGCAGCAGCAAATCCGCGATCGCTACGATGGACTGAGCAAGAGGCTGCAGCAGGTGTCCCGCTATGTGCTGGATAATACAAATAGCGTGGCTTTTGATACGGTTGCCGTCATTGCCGAGCGGGCCGGAGTGCCTCCCTCAACGCTTATCCGCTTCGCCAACGCCTTTGACTTCACCGGCTTCAACGAAATGAAACAGCTGTTTCGTATGAACCTGGTGGAGGAAACTGCCAGCTACAGCGATCGCGCGCGCCTGTTCCGGGAGATGGAAAGCGAAGCCGTGCCAGAAACGCCGCTTGATATCCTGCAGGAGTTCGCCCGTTCGAATACTCAGGCCCTACAGCAGCTGGCGGCCCGTGCCGAACCTGAAATGTTAGAACGCGCCGTACAATTACTGGCAGAAGCCGAGACCATCTACATCGCCGGTCTGCGTCGTTCGTTTAGCGTAGCCGCCTATCTCACCTACGCTCTGAGCCATCTTGAATGTCGCCCTATTTTGCTCGACGGTATGGGTGGGATGTTGCGCGAGCAAATTAACCGCATCAAAGCGCGCGATATTGTTGTGTCGATAAGCTTCTCGCCGTATGCGGAAGAAACGGTGATGGTCAGCGAAACCGCGGCCAATGCGGGCGCGCGCCAGATAGTCATAACCGACAGCCAGATAAGCCCGCTGGCAACGTTCAGCGATCTCTGCTTTGTGGTGAAAGAGGCGCAGGTTGACGCGTTTCGCTCTCAGTCAGCGACGCTGTGTCTGGTACAGTCGCTAGTGGTTGCGCTGGCTTACCGCCTGGGTGACGGGAGCAATGAACGCGGTCATTCTGTCGGGTAACCGGGCAGTCCACAAATTGATGGCCCGTCTTTTTATATTCCCGTCACGTGACGGGAATATGTCCAAAAATACTCTCTATTATTACCATAAGCTACAATTATACGACTATTAGCCAATCAACAATGTGCGTGCTGACAATAATGGGCAAAGGTTTACTATAGGCCTGTCTTTTTTAGCAGGAAAGTAAAAATGAATAAAGTAAAAGGGTTGCTGGTTATTGCCCTTACATTCGCCCTGGCAGCATGTGCTTCAATTCCTGAGAATATCAAAGGTAATAATCAATCCGATATTCAAAAAAACTTTATCTCAGTGCACAACCAACCCGGGTTATATACCGGTCAGCAGGCTCGCTTTGGGGGTAAAGTCATCAATGTGATTAACACCAAAACAGATACGCTACTGGAAATCGCCGTATTACCACTGAACAGCTACGCCAAACCACAAATAGACGCGAACTATCAGGGACGTATACTTGCCCAGCAGAAAGGGTTTCTCGACCCGGTAAACTACAGAAACCATTTCGTGACTATTTTAGGGACAATTCAAGGGGAAGAACCTGGATTCATCAATAAGGTCCCGTACAACTTTGTGAAAGTTGATTTACAGGGCATTCAGATTTGGCATTTAACAGATACTGTCAACACCACCTATAACCTGTGGGATTACGGATACGGCGCGTTCTGGCCTGAACCGATGTGGGGAGGCCCCTACTACACAAATACCGTAACCGAGGTTACACCGGAGCTCGTAAAATAACCCCGTAGTTAGATGGCGCTAATCTATCGCGGAATTTGATACAGGCGAAACATCCTTATCATCTTCCGTGTTTATCTTATTGCGCCATGCCACTGAATGCGATCCTTCGGCTAACATGAATTCTTCCTGTTACCTATAATTTACCCGCTAGCACTTTAGCGAAAAATGGGCTTTAGTCGTCTCATGCCTGAGCATCTTTTGTTATTTATCGATCACTCTCCCATCCTGCATGCAATACAAAAACATTTGTGTTTACACATTATTCAGGGATAACTATGAACAGAAAATGCTTACTCTTGATACCATTATTTTTTAGTAGCGTCATTATCACCGCCTGCGATAATAAACCAGCAGTAAAAAACACCGCCATAGAGCCCGAAGTCGGCGTTATTACCTTAGCGCCCTCTTCAGTAAATATTAAAAGTGAACTTCCGGGCCGCGCGGTTTCATTCGAGATCGCCGAAATCCGGCCTCAGGTTGGCGGGATAATCATAAAACGCAATTTTATTGAGGGTGATAAAGTCAGTAAAGGAGCATCACTGTATCAAATTGATCCTGCTCCGCTGCAGGCGCAACTGGATTCAGCCAAAGGCGCACTGGCAAAGGCATTAGCGACGGCCAATAATGTGCGTCTCACATTAAATCGGCAGTCAGCGTTACTTAAATCTAATTACGTCAGCCGTCAGGACTACGACACAACACGCTCCCAGCTGAATGAAGCGCAAGCCAATGTCGCTGTCGCCAAAGCGGATCTTGAGCAGGCCACCATCAACCTTCGTTACGCCAATGTCACCTCGCCGATTTATGGCATCAGCGGTAAATCATCCGTGACCGTGGGTGCCCTGGTCACTGCCAACCAGCAAAACGCACTGGTCACCGTTCAGCGTTTGGATCCTATTTATGTTGATTTAACGCAGTCAGTACAAGACTTCTTACGCCTGAAAGAAGAGAAAGCCAACGGCAAAATCGCCCAGCAACAGGGCAAAATTCCTGTTGAGCTGATGCTGGAAAACGGCAAACCCTATCGTCATACCGGTACGCTTGAGTTTGCCGATCCCGCCGTCGATGAGACCACTGGTTCGGTAACCCTGCGCGCGGTGTTCCCGAATCCTGAAGGTGAAATTTTACCCGGGATGTATGTCACGGCGTTGCTGGACGAAGGCAGTCAGCAGAACGTTTTGATGGTCCCCCAACAAGGGGTTACGCATAACGCGCAAGGAAAAGCCACCGTGCTTCTCCTTGACCAGGAAAACGTGGTGCAACTGCGCGAAATAAACGCCGTGAAGGCCGTTGGCAATCAATGGCTGGTGACCGCAGGTCTACGTCCCGGCGATCGGGTCATTGTGTCCGGACTACAACGAATTCGTCCGGGAGTCAAAGCCCGGGTCCTCCCTTCAAAACTGAACCCCCCTGATGCGGTAACAAAACAGTAATATTTCAGGTATTAAGGACACTCTCTTCATGGCCAACTTTTTTATTGAGCGCCCGGTTTTCGCATGGGTGCTTGCCATTATCATGATGTTTACCGGCGGTATCGCAATAATGAATCTGCCGATCGCCCAATATCCACAAATTGCTCCCCCGACCATTACCATCAGCGCCGCCTACCCAGGGGCTGACGCCAAGACCGTTGAAGACTCCGTGACTCAGGTGATTGAACAGAATATGAATGGTCTTGATGGCCTGATGTATATGTCATCCACCAGCGATGCGGCAGGTAATGCGTCAATCATCCTGACCTTCAAAACGGGCACATCGCCCGATATTGCGCAGGTTCAGGTACAGAATAAGCTGCAACTGGCAATGCCATCCTTGCCGCAGGAGGTACAGCAGCAAGGGATCAGCGTTGATAAATCGAGCAGCAATATTTTAATGGTCGCCGGCTTTATCTCTGATAATAACAGTCTGAGCCAATATGATATTGCCGACTATGTGGCCTCGAACATTAAAGACCCGCTAAGCCGTACTGCTGGGGTGGGGAGCGTGCAGCTATTCGGTTCACAATACGCTATGCGCATATGGCTTGATCCGCAAAAACTCGACAAGTATAACCTCACCCCGCAGGACGTCATTACCCAGCTCAAAGTTCAGAACAATCAGATCTCAGGCGGACAATTGGGGGGCATGCCACAGGCTGCCGATCAGCAGCTAAATGCGTCGATCATCGTCCAGACGCGCCTGCAAACTACCGATGAGTTTGGCAAGATCTTCCTCAAAGTTCAGCAAGATGGCTCCCAGGTTTTGCTGCGTGATGTCGCCCGCATTGAACTGGGCGCGGAAAATTATGCTACGGTTGCTCGTTACAACGGCAAACCCGCAGCCGGGATTGCGATTAAACTTGCCGCTGGCGCCAATGCTCTGGAAACATCTCAGGCGGTCAAACACGAACTGAACCGATTATCGGCCTGGTTTCCGGCCAGCATGAAAACCGTTTATCCTTATGACACCACGCCGTTTATCGAGATTTCAATTCAGGGTGTTTTTCATACATTGATCGAGGCAATCATTCTGGTGTTCCTCGTCATGTATCTGTTTTTACAAAGCTTCCGGGCAACGCTTATCCCCACAATCGCCGTTCCGGTGGTTATCCTCGGCACCTTTGCCATTCTCGACGTCGCCGGTTTCTCGATTAATACGCTCACGATGTTTGGCATGGTGCTGGCGATAGGGTTGTTAGTCGATGATGCTATCGTGGTAGTGGAGAACGTAGAACGTATTATTGCCGAAGAACACTTGTCACCCAAAGCGGCAACGCATAAAGCAATGGGCCAGCTCCAGAGGGCGCTGGTTGGTATTGCCGTCGTGTTATCCGCCGTATTTATGCCGATGGCATTTATGAGCGGCGCGACAGGAGAAATTTTCCGTCAGTTTTCCATCACCTTGATCTCCTCCATGCTGCTGTCGGTGTTTGTGGCGATGAGCCTGACGCCAGCACTCTGTGCCATGCTGTTAAAAGCACACGATGACGAGCAGGCAAATACGCATTTTCTGTTTGCCCGATTCAATCATTTCATGGAGAAATGCACTCAGCACTACACGGACAGCACCCGAAAACTGTTACGTTGCACTGGCCGTTACATGGTCGTTTACTTAGTCATTGGCGCGGGCATGATGGTGCTGTTTTTACGTACGCCGACCTCCTTTTTGCCTGAAGAAGACCAGGGGGTATTCATGACCACGGCGCAATTGCCCTCAGGTTCAACGATGGTAAACACCAGCAAAGTGCTTGGAGAAATAACGGATTACTACCTGACGAAAGAACAGAAAAACGTCGCGTCTGTTTTTACCGTAGGCGGATTTGGTTTTAGCGGTCAGGGACAAAACAATGGCCTGGCGTTTATCAGCCTGAAGCCGTGGTCAGAACGCATTGGCGAAGAAAACTCGGTTACCGCCATTATTCGACGGGCAATGATGGCCTTAAGTACCATCAATAATGCCGTCGTGTATCCGTTTAATTTACCCGCAGTGGCAGAATTGGGTACGGCTTCAGGTTTTGATATGGAGCTGCTGGATAACGGTAACCTTGGGCATGAAAAAATGATGCAGGCTCGAAACGAGCTTTTGGCTCTGGCCAGTCAGTCGTCCGGTGAGGTCGACGGGGTGCGTCCGAATGGTCTTGAAGACACGCCGATGTTCCGCATTCACGTCGACGCAAGGAAAGCGGAAGCCATGGGCGTCGCATTAGCGGATATCAATCAGACTCTCTCCACGGCCTTCGGTAGTCGCTATGTCAATGATTTTCTGAACCAGGGACGCGTTAAAAAAGTGTATGTCCAGGCTGATACGCCATTCCGTATGTTGCCGGACAATATCAATCGCTGGTACGTACGTAATGCCTCTGGCGCGATGACGCCGCTTTCCGCGTACTCATCAACCGAGTGGACCTACGGCTCTCCACGCCTTGAACGCTACAATGGTCAGCCAGCAATGGAAATTCTGGGCCAACCGGTTGAAGGGAAAAGCAGCGGTGATGCGATGAAATTTATGGCCTCGCTGATTAATAAACTGCCCGCGGGCGTCGGCTATGCCTGGACTGGCCTGTCTTATCAGGAAGCGCTGTCCACAAACCAGGCACCAATGCTGTACGGCATTTCGCTGATCGTCGTATTTCTGGCGCTGGCGGCGCTGTATGAAAGCTGGTCGATCCCATTTTCCGTGATGCTGGTTGTGCCAATCGGGGTGGTCGGCGCGTTGCTGGCAACCGATCTGCGCGGCCTGAGCAATGATGTTTACTTCCAGGTCGGCTTGCTCACCACCATGGGACTGTCGGCTAAAAACGCCATTCTGATCGTCGAGTTCGCCGTCGAGATTATGCAAAAAGAAGGGAAAACGCCGCTTGAAGCCGCGGTGGAAGCGGCCAAAATGCGCTTACGCCCTATTTTGATGACGTCACTGGCTTTCATTCTTGGAGTTATTCCACTGGCTATAAACAATGGCGCGGGTTCTGGCGCGCAAAATGCTGTCGGTACAGGTGTTATCGGTGGGATGCTGGCCGCAACGGTGCTGGCAATCTATTTTGTTCCGCTCTTCTTTGTGCTTGTTGAAAACATGCTGGCGCGATTTAAAGCACGGCGCTGATACCCTGCCCTATCCCTGGGATAAAGATATAAGATCCCAGGGATAGCGCTTCACTTGTGAGATCTACGAGTATTAGCGGACCCGGCTATCCAGCGAGTTTCTCGCGGATAGCTGGTTTTCTTGTAGGGGAACGACCGGGGTAGGTACAGAGGTTGTCAATTCTAACTAATGCCAGGCTATCAAAACGGTTAATCAATAGTGCAGGCCGGTATCCTGCAGATTTACAGCCAGTTCACCCAATTTAGCATCAGGATGTTGATGACACATTTTAACACTCACAATGCACTCCAGGGGCGCATTAATTTTTATCAGCGAGTTTATCAGTTTGTGCCAAGGTCGTATTTTTGCGCAGACTGATAAAAGCCAAAGAACTAAAGATCATCTCCACACCAATAAAGATGGAGGTAAACACATAAGATCTGTCAGGATCCATATTCAGCCACGCGCCAGCAATAAGCAGGTCAAAAATACCAATAAAGATATTCCATCCATAGCCCGGACTGCGGAACATTTTGACACCGGAAGCAACACGGAATATACCGCCGAGAATAAACAGGCAGCAAAAAACCATTGCCAGCGAATTCATGCCAATCACCGGATTAACAAGGAAACAGTATCCCAACAGTAACCACGCCATAGCAAAAAAGGCGTAAGTGAATCTGGCTTTCAACTGTTTTTTACCCGCGCTGAACAGGCTATAAATAGAATAGAAGCCACACACCAGGAACATAAAACCTGTGGCATAGCTTAAGTAAACGCCTGCGGCGATTGGATAGATTAAGCAGCAGATGCCGCAAATCAATAACAGCACTGCCATGATCGTGGCGTGTCTTTTATAGTGAAATAGTGTTTTTTCATTGAACGCTTTCAGGCTGCGCTGGTTAAAAACAAACATACATCCTCCGTCACATAGCAATGCAATGTAACCTGCAAATAAAAGAATAATACTCAGTTGATACATATCAATTACCATGGAATGATAAGACTTCCACTCAGGATTCGTATATAAGAATAAAGGAAATCCGTTATCCGTAAAATCCTACACACGTCAGACGTCTGACATCTGTAAGATTAAACGCTCATTATTCCTTCCTGGCTCTGATTCCTCTCATTTAATTTATTTAATATGCTTATTTCGTTTGGTGACATATACCAACTTTATTCAGGAGAAAGTAATGAAAAAGATTATTCTTGCGGGTCTGCTAGCAACCATGATGGGTTCAGCACCGGTAATGGCAGCGACCACTACCACTCCGGCACAAACTGCTACAGCAAATGTACAAAAAGAAGCTGCCGATATTATGCAGGTCGCGGTACAAGGTGCAAATGCGATGCGTGATATTCAGCTTGCCCGTCTGGCTCTGTTTCATGGACAACCTGACAGTGCAAAAAAATTAACAGATGACGCCGCTTCCCTGTTGGCAGGTGACAGCCACGACTGGGCGAAATTTGTAAAGGCTGCGCCTAAAGCCAAGATGATTGACGATCAGTACGTGGTCATCAATGCGACGGTTGCGCTGTCAGAAGATTATATTGCTACTCCGGCCAAAGAATCTGCTATCAAAACAGCGAATGGCAAAATGGCCAAAGGCGACTGGAAAGGTGCAGTGGATACTTTGCAACTGGCTGGTATCAGCGTACTTCAGACTCAATATCTGATGCCCCTGAATCAGACGCGTAAAGCCGTTACCAGCGCGCAGAAACTGCTGTCTTCAGGTAAATACTATGAAGCAAACCTTGTGTTAAAGGGGGCTGAAGAAGGCATTGTGATCGATAGCGAGATGCTGGGCGCAGGCCAGTAATACTCAGCACTACGGCGTGTTGAACCAGGACTTTCTCTCCTGCCCGGGCAGCTACGGCTACCCGAGCGGGAGGGTTAATGGCTAATCAGACTGTCGATCTCAATCTCAATTTCCCGCATCACAGCAACAATCTTTTGTAATGCTTCCTGACATACCGCCAGAGGAATATCCTCATGTCGCATAGATTCAAAAGGTTTGCATAGCGTCTGAAGCGCGGTAATCCCCAGAATTTGCGCTGAACCATGCAGCCGGTGCAGGGCGCGCAAAAACAGCTGAGGTTCATCTTCCCTAACGGCTTTCTCTGCCGCCTGTAGATCGCTGAGCGTGGCCTCACGAAATGTTTCGAGTATCTCGTTCATTAACGTGCGATCGCCGCCGGTATTTTCCGTCAAGACATTGAATTTCAGATGTCGGATTGCACCAGGAGACGAATAACCGGTTTCGATTTTACTCAATTCATGCGTCAGGGTCTGAATAGACACGGGCTTAAACAGACATAAATTCATTCCGTTTTGCAGACATCGATCGCGAGACTGCGGAAGTGCACTTGCCGTCAGCCCCCAGATTTGTAAATGGGGCTGCTGCTGACGTAGCGAAGCCGCGAGATCAAACCCGTCCTTCTTCGGCATATTCACATCAGTTATCAACAGATCGTATGATTTTTTAGCCAGTTTGGCTTCAGCTTCCTCACCATCACAGGCTTCATCCACACTGTAACCAATGGTGTTCAGCTGTCGCTTAAGCAGCAGGCGATTAGTTGGGTTGTCATCGGCTATCAAAATAGACAGACACGGCAGCGGCAACAGAGTACCTGGCGTGTCGCCATCCGGTACAACCGACTGGCGGGCAGTCTCGACCGGCAGCGTTATGGTAAACGTGGTTCCTTGCGACGGGATACTCATCAGCTCCAGCGTGCCGCCCATCAGCGTCACCAGCTCTTTGCAGATAAATAATCCCAGACCAGACCCCGTTTGCTGACGTCCGCAACACCCTTGAGCGTAACGATGAAACAGCCCAGCCTGCTCCTCTTCGCTAATCCCGCAACCTGTGTCGCTAATGGTGATGATCAGGGTACCGTGATTCTCCTCGTCAGGCGTCAAACGGGCCGTCACATGAATACTCCCCTGTTCGGTAAACTTCAGCGCATTGCCCACGAGGTTGGTAATAATTTGCCGCAAAGCCTGTTGGTCGACAAATACCCGCTCGTTTGCCGGCAATTGGCTCGTGCAAGCAAGCGTTATGCCTTTCTGTCTGGCTAAAGCATCAAAAGAGTGGCACTGCAATGCAAGGAGCTGTGAGAGATCCGTCCATTGAGGAACAACCTGGTATTTACCAGACTCAATCTTATCCACGTCCAGAATCTTACCGATCAGCCCAAGCAAGGACTGAGCCGTCGCCCCGGTAAGGGCAATCGCCTCTTTTCGCTGCGCCGGACTGAGTTCTGAACTCGACAGTAATTCCAGAAAGCCAACAATAGAGCTTACTGGGGTACGCAATTCATGGCTCATGCTCGCAAGAAAACGGCTTTTGGCCTTGGTCGCTTCAATCGCTTTGTTCTTTTCGATCTCCAGCTCTTGAGATAAAGCCTCTTTGAGATGAAGTTGTTCTTCCAATAGCCGCTGAGATTGTTTTCTTTTATTTACCTCACGAGAGAGTGAAATCCCCCAGATCAGGCTAACCGCTATCAGCAAAAGCGCAAACACCACCAGTTGATAGAACTGTTTGCTATATCGACTCCAGATATCGACCTGCGTATTAGAAATTTTCGACCACTTCTCCGTCATCTGCAAAATCTCACGCGGCGGAATGGCCTGGAGCGCTTTATCCATAACAGACTTCAACATGGGCTCGCGGGGAGAAACTGCAAAGCTCACGGAGGCGCCAGGCATATCCGGAAGCCTAAAAAAGTGCATATTTTTCTGGTAGTAATGATCGACCATGTACCTTGCCGACAATTCGGTAGCGATCGCCGCGTCAACCTTACCCTCCCTGAGCATAGACATCGCGACGCTGCCTGTATCAGCATCCACCCAGGTGGCCTGGGGATAGCGTTGTCTCAAATCACTTTCCAATGCATGTCCGGCGGGCAACGCAATACGGATCGGTTTATTCAGTAGCGAGTCGGCTGCTTCCTCGCGGGAAGTGATCATCACAAATGCGACATTCATCAGCGGATCGCTAAAGGTCGAGTTTCGCTGATTTTGCGTAGTCAGCGTAATGGTGGGATACATATCCCAGTCTTCACCGCTGATTATTTTCATCTGTTCGCTTTTGGAATCAGCTAAAATAGGTTCAAAATCGAGACCCGTTTGCAGATGAACAATATTCAGCAAATCACCAAGAATACCGCGAAGCTCCCCGCTGCGATCGACCAGAGTATACGGTGGGTAGTCTGGGTTGATCAAAATACGAATAGTGTGTTTTTTCTCCAGCCACGCTTTTTCCTGATGAGTGAAAGGAATAGGCGCATTCAGATAAGCAAGGTTACCGCGGTTCAGCCAGTTCTGCATGACCTGCATATGGATTTCATTACTGATTGACGTAATGAAACTATCAAGAATAGTTCTTAATACCGGCTGGTCTTCCTTTACTACAAAATAATTATATTGTTCTTGCTGATTAAAGTAGTGCGTAATAACCAGTGATTGCGAAAAATATCGTGAGATACAATGACTGCTGGTGATATTGTTACCAATATAATATTGGTTCTCATCATTTACTACCGACGCCATAGCCTGATATTCGTCGTCGTAGAATGAAACTTTAGCCTCAGGAAAAGCATCCTGGATAACATCAAGAAAAGGACAATCTCGCACACACGCGACGCTAACCTGATGCCCGGAGGTCAGCGGCAGCATGGTGTTTTTTAGCGAAGTCACCAACGTCGGCCACGTCGTCAACAAGGCAGAAGTACGCAATAAATGCCCGCCGATCTCCTGGCGCCTTGAAAGCTGGGTTATCAACGTATCAACGTCGTTACTGGCAAGTGCGGCCAACGCTTCTTTCTCATTATCATACTGCTTTATAACAATTTTTAGATTGAGAATCTTTTGCATCAGCGCCAGATAGTCTGCGTTGACTCCCCGATAATATTCACCGCTATTTTGATAAACAATGGGGGAAACTTCCGGTAACCAGGTGCCAACAACCAAGGTTTTCTTATGCGCTAACCAGTTTGTTTCTTCCTTGTTCAAGCTGATATTCTGTACTGAGGTATTATAGTTACTTTTTAGCTCAACTTGCCGAGCCGAGCTTACACCCATAGACAACCCGATGGTAAATATGACCATCAAAAAAATAAACAAGCGTGCCAGCATTACTCTATCCTATTTTATTTCTCTGCGCATAATCATAAATTTCCATTAATGATGAGCAATCTAATTTTTCCATTAAACGACTTTTATAGGTGCTTACTGTTTTATTACTGATGTTCATTTTGCTGGCAATAGTGCTGTAATCCATACCGTTAAGAATATAGCGCAACACTCTCATTTCCTGGGTTGACAACGTATCAAGCTTATCCTGCTCGCTAACAGATGAACCAGTGAAATGCTCAAGGGAAAAGGGGAAATAGCTATAGCCATTTTTTGCTGCTTCGATTGCGGCGAGAATATTATTCATACCTTCTTTTTTACTCACAAATCCGTTAGCGCCATATTCGGCGCTACGTTTGCCGTAAAAAAATTCATTTTTGGCTGAAATGATAATGATTACACCAGCATAGTGTCGCTTTCGCAGTTGCTCCAGTACTTCGATGCCGCTGATCCCCGGAATATCCACATCAATAATCAGCAGTTCAGGCTTCATTTTTTCAACGGTTTGAACCACTTGCTCCCCGCTGTCAAGCTCGGTGGTTACGGTAATACCATTAGTGTCGAGCAAATTGCGGATGGCTATGCGAGCTAATGGGTGATCGTCAACGATTATCGCGTTCATTGCGTGTAAGAATCCCGATAAATAAAGAGAGGCGATGGCTATAGAGCAGGTGTGCCTTCAACGTTATGATTTATGAAAATAAGGCTTTTTCAGGTAAATCCTAACATAATTACTCGTCTGTTTTATTCATTTTTTTATAAAAACGAAGATCAAGGCATAAACGCAACACTGTAATTTACAAATTTTAAACCTTGAACCTATCTAAATATCAAACTATTAACACAATATAAAGGAATATTCTTACACGTGTAGGACAAATCGCTCATTTATTATAATTTATTCTTAATGACCAGGAACATATAGTCGGAATATTGTTCATCAGAACTGCGGGGGCGTATATGAAAAATAGCTATCTAAAAATCAATTTTATACCCGACCAAATATAGAGAAAACCTGCTGAATTTAGAGAGAAACTCCCTGCGGCTCTGGAACAGCAGTGCCACAGGGAGGCCGCTATTAATCAGGCTTTACTGGGCAATGCCCCTATTGCATGCGAGCTTTTCACCGTCAGCGTAACGACGGCAGAACACAACAGCGCGGCAATCATAAAGATAAAAGCACTGTTATAACTTCCGCCGCTGCTTTGAATCAGCCAGCCGATGATCGGAGCAGAAACAACGCCCGCCATCTGCCCACCAAAGTTAACGATACCGGATGCCCGTCCCATAATGTTGCTGGGAATGGTATCCATCAGAATGCCCCAGAATGTCGCCATGGCGAAGAACATGAACAGGGCTGAAATACACTGATACACCACTGCCATATCTGCACTGCTCACGCTGAAAGTCAGATACAGGAAACCCGCAGCAATAACCGAGGTCACGACATACAACGTTTTACGCTGGGGTTTAAATTTATCTGAGCAATAGCCGCCCAATAATGTTCCACCTGCGCCAAACAGGAAAGGAATAGCCGCCATAACACCGGTTTTTGCCAGAGAAAACTCACGAACGGTGATCAGGTAGCTAGGCAGCCAGGTTGAAAACCCCCAGAAGGTGATATCAAACAAAAACCAAATACTTGCCATTTGCCAGAGCACCGGCATTTTCAACACATCTTTAAACGCGATACCGCTGGTGTTTTGTAGGCTCCCCTGTTCGTCAGCAGCCAGCTCCGCTAGATCCTGCTGCGTAATGGCAGGGTGATCTTTCGGGTTATCACGAGTAAATAAGTAGATGCCCGCCGCAATAAACAGACCCGGAATACCCAGCACGATAAAGACCATGTGCCAGCCAAAAGCCCCGATTATACTTGCCGCTACAACTACTGCCAGCGCTGGGCCTAAGGTGTTTACCGTCGACTGAATCGCTGTGGCGCGGCCACGCTCTTTCGACGGGAAATAGGTCGATATCATCTTCCACGACGCCGATGGGAAGCAACCTTCACCAACACCAAAGAAGAAGCGAACGGCCAGCATCAATGGCAGCGTCAATACGGCGCCGGTCAAGCTGGTGAAAACAGACCACCAGGCAATACCGATGGCCATGATTTTGCGCGAGCCAAACTTATCCGCCAGCAAACCGCCGGGAATTTGAAACGCAGCATAACCAATAAAAAAGGCGCTAATAATTAACCCTTGTTGGGTCGTATCCAGATTTAAATCTTTGCCGATATAAGGGAGCGAGACGCTCATCACCATTCTGTCGAGAAAAGAGAGCAGCCACGCCAGCCAGATCAATGTCAGGACGGTATATCTTGCTTTCCAGGTCTTTGGTTTACCTGAAGGTAAAGATGTTTGTAGGTTCATTGTGATGTCCTTAGGGTGTAGTGATCTACCGCGGCCATAAATGGTCGCGATAAATCAATGCGTGTTTAGCGTTATTTATTAATATTGTTTTCTAATAACCGTACCGCTACAGGCATAACTTTCAGTGCCATTGATTAAGGCTATGCGTCCATTAACCATGACAATTTCAATCCCTTCCGGATATTGATTAGGTTCAACAAAGGTACCCTTATCAGCAATGGTGTTCGGATCGAACATCACAATATCCGCCGCGTACCCCACCTTCAGCAGTCCGCGATCCTGCAGGCCTAATACCTCCGCAGGTTTACCCGTCATCTTACGGATTGCCGCCTCCCAGCTCAGACATCCCTCTTCACGCACATATTTACCGAGCACGCGAGGGAATGCGCCAAAAACGCGCGGGTGCGGTTTGCCAGCACCCATTAAACCGTCGGTACAAACGTTTTGCTCCGGGCGGCAAAGGAACTTAATCACATGTTCTTCAGTACCGTAAAAGTCGACCATCCCCACGGCGTTTTCTTCTTCAAACAGCAGATCGAAGGTGGCGTTGTAGGGATCTTTTCCGCGTAGCTCCCCCAGTTGCACAAGGTTCAGACCGACGGCATCCTGGTTTTTTGCCGTTTTCACGCTGGTGACAAAAATCTGATCCAACCCAGCAAAATCGATAAAGTTATCCCAGCCGGGAATGCCTTGCTGAATATCGTCAATCATTTTGGCGCGCAGTTCAGGCGAGGCCAGGCGCTCAAGCAATTTATCCGTTCCACCCGAATGGACCCACGGCGGTAGGATCACGCCGAGCATCGTGCTGCCCGCCACGTAGGGATACTGGTCGAAAGAGATACGAATCCCGGCTTCCTGCGCCTGTTCCAGCATGCCCAGCATCTGGTCAATCAGCCCCCAGTTTTTCTTACCGCAAACCTTCATATGCGAAATATGCAGCCAGACGCCAGTAGCTGTGGCGATATCAATCAGCTCCTGTGTGGAGTTGATAATATCGTCCGCTTCACTGCGCTGATGCACCACAAAGATCCCGTCATATTTCGCCGTCACTTTGCATAGTTCAATCATTTCGGCGGTATCACCAAAGGCGCAAGGCATATAGATAAGCCCAGTTGAAAGACCAAATGCTCCGGCTTTTAATTCCCGTTCCAGGACTTCGCACATCTTCGCCACATCTTCACGAGTGGAAGGACGACCATCCAGACCCATGGCTTCCATACGCACGTTGCCATGTGGCACTAAATACGCAAGGTTTGTCGCCGGATGACGCGATGCCAGCAGATTGAGGTAACCGTCAGTATTTTTATATTTCCAGTCTATTTTGTCAGTATCGCCATCCAGGCCAGCGATATTTTTACGCCAGGCCGGAATGTATTCTTCAGGCAACGGTGCCAAAGCAACACCATCCTGCCCTAATAACTCGGTGGTAATACCCTGGCGAATTTTTGCCGACAGTGCGGGGTTAATAATGGCCGAAAGGTCAGAGTGCGTATGAGTATCAATAAAACCGGGACAAATAATTTTACCTGTTGCATCAATAACCTGATCATTAACGCCAACATCAATTTCGCCGATTGCGACAATACGTCCTTCATCAACCATCACATCGGCAATTCTGCCGTCGCAGCCCGTCCCATCGATTACATTTCCGTTTTTGAAAATGGTTTTCATCGTTATTCTCCATAGCGATGTCGATTTACGACACCGCTTGTAAGGTAAGAGGTGGTTTCTTTATTGTTATTGGCGATAGAGTGTCTGGATGATGCTGTAATAGCCGCTGGCCGAGCCGGTTAACTGCTCGATCTCAATATACTCATCAATGGTGTGGGCCAGATTTTCCCGCGAAGGACCAAAGCCGATGGTTTTGATTCCCGCTTCTCCCGCATAGTGGCTGCCGTTGGTACAAAATGAGTACTGCGTGATAGTTGGATTAAACCCGGCCTCGCGAATGCCAGCCAGAGCGGCCTGCACGAATTCGTCGGACTCGTCATACACCCAACCCGGGAAGAAGCGCTCGCCCTCAATCGTGGCACCGGTATAGCAAGACTCCTGACCCACCGCGTAGGAAACACAGGCTTTAAACTGTGGATCCTGTGCGGTAAGTTCCGCGAGCGCATTTTCCAGTGGGGCAATAACGCTTTCTTTGGTTTCACCCACCAGCAAACGACGATCGTAGGTTGCGCGACAGTAATCTGGCACGACCGAAGCTCCTGGGTACGGCGAAGATTTAATGTCGGTAAGTTCAAGGATGCCTGGCCCCAGAATTGGGTGCGTTGGCGGTGTAATTGTGCGAATTTTGTCGATCAATTGCGCCATTTTGTACACCGCGTTAATTCCTGCCTGCGGGTTGGCGGAGTGCGCAGGTTTACCGAACGTTTCGACCACAATTTCTGCGCGGCCACGCTGACCAATTTTCAGGTTTAACTCGGAAGCTTCACCGATAATCACGTAATCCGGCTTATAGCGCTCGCTGACCAGCCGAGCGGCAATGCCTTCAAAGCACTCTTCATGCACAATACAGGCAACGTAGATTTTGCCGGCGAAATTACGTTGATTGTCCTGACCAAAAAAACCCACGGCGGAGATCATTGCCGCCACGGCACCTTTCATGTCAGTTGTGCCGCGACCATAAATTTTGCCATCTTCGATATCGCCGCCGTACGGATTGCGGCTCCACTTCTCTTCGTTGACCGGTACGGTATCAATATGTCCATCGAGAACCAGCGTTTTCCCCGGCTGATTACCGACAATACCACCAACTATGTTGCCGTACTTATCAACATGGATGTCATCAAACTGGTAATGCTGCATCATTATTTTTATGGCATTAACCACATCCCCTTCCTGACCCGAATAACTTTTTTGTTGGATTAGCGCCTGACAGTTTCTAATGACTTCATCAATACGGTTTGCAGATAACATGGGTTTCTCCGTTATTTCTCACAATCAGGAAACGAGTTGTTGATGCCCGGGTACTGACCGCCCCAGACAATATTCAGGTATTGTTGCGGGTCGGTATCTCCCTCGGTGCTGATCAGCAACACCCGGGAATGCACATCCAGCCCCAATTGTTCACGCGTATGCGCCAGTTCAGGCGATGTCATCAGCAGCGCCAGCAGGCCGGTAGTGACCGCACCTGACTCGCCAGATACGATCTGCGGATCGCCCGCCAGCGGATTACCCAGCATGCGCATACCCAGCGCCGCAACTTCATCAGGGCAGGAGGCAAATGCGTTGGCATAATCACGCAGCAGTTTCCAGCCGATACTATTTGCCTCACCGCAGGCGAGACCAGCCATCACGGTGAGTAAATCACCGCCCACCGCGATCGCATCCCCCTCTTTAGAACGTGCGGAGCGGTAAAGACAATCGGCAATCAATGCCTCGGCGACAATCACTTTTGGACGATTTTCCCCCCAGGCTGCCGTCACCATTCCCTGAACCATTCCAGCAAACGAACCAACGCCTGCCTGAACAAAAATATGCGTCGGTGCAACCTGATGCAGTTGATCTATCGCTTCCAGCATTAGCGTGCCGTAACCCTGCATAATCCACTGCGGGATTTTTTCATATCCTTCCCAGGCAGTATCCTGCACCACAATCCAGCCATGTTTTTGTGCCTGTTCCGCGGTCATACGCACCGCATCGTCATAGTTCATATCGACGATTTCAGCGGTAGCGCCTTCATTACGGATGGACGTCAGACGCTGCTGCGAAGAGCCTTTAGGCATGTAAACCACCGCTTTTTGCTTCAGTTGACGCGCCATCCATGCCACGCCGCGACCGTGGTTACCATCAGTGGTGGTGGCAAACGTAACGGTTTGTAGATCGCGGCGCACCTCTTCGCTGGTCATCACGTCAAACGGCAGGTCACTGATATCCTTGCCGACTAATTCAGCGATATGGCAAGCCATCGCATAGGACCCGCCCAACGCTTTGAAGGCTTTCAGGCCAAAACGTTGAGACTCATCCTTGAGATAGATATTTTTAACACCCAGCCTTTGTGCAAGAGCCGGCAGCGCATATAACGGCGTCGGCGCATAGCCCGGAATAGACCGATGAAAATTCAACGCTTTTACCAGTTCCTGGCGACTAAACGGTGCCAGCGGCGCGCTCGGATGTTCGGTAAACGGTGTCTGGTTGATAAAAAATGATAAGTTTTCCTGCATCATAAAACCTCATTGTCCTGGTATTTCATTCCCTGTAGTTAAGGTAATACAGAGATATTTACGCTATCGGTATTCCCAATAGAGCAAAATGCTTACCAGTTTTTTATGCCTTGAGTAAAATCTTAGGAATATTTTAATAAAGACTTTATTTTCAAGTAATTAAAGCAACACCATGATTGATACTAAAAATACTACAGCGTCAGTTTATCGCCTGAATTTGAGAAATTCTCACTGTTGATAAATAGTGTGATCGAGGAAGATAAAACAGAAAAAACATAATAAAACAAAGCAGTAGATTGATTTTTCGCAAATCATTTCCGTAGTGGTTCGCCTATTTATCATTTTCTTTGAGAAATACGACACACTGCCGGAGAAGTACCATGATTTCAGTACTCAGCAATATTCAGGATGATATATGCAATTATGCCGACGCGATTTCTGGCATAACCGGTACGGACGTTGAAATCATCGATGAATCTTTAATGCGCATCGCTGGTACCGGTAAATACCGGCATATGCTCAATGAGAACGTGGCAAAAAATGGCTACATCTACCGCCACGTTTTGCAGGTCAGAGAAACGGTTCTTATCAAAAACCCCGGCGAACATCCGCTTTGTCAGTTATGTGAAAAACACCGCTACTGTTCTGAAATGCTCGATTTGAACGCACCTATTTTTCTCAACAACCGCGTGATTGGAGTAATCGGCATTATTTGCTCAACCCAGACGCAGCGTGACACGTTATTGAGCCAGATTGATAAATTTGTCACTTTTATTGAGCAAATCGCGGTGATGATCTCCAGTAAGGTATTTGAATGTCTGGAGCGTTTACGTGCGCAGGAAACGCTCGGCGCATTTCGACGTCTGATAGATGCCATGGACCGCGGCGTTGTGGCAATTGATGGCAATGGTCTTATCTGGCATGCCAATCACTCAGCCGATCGTATTCTTAACCGCGAGGTTCAGGGATTACCACTGACTATTGAAATAACCGGGGACAGCTTGTATGGCGATGAAGAAGCGTGGCTGACGCTTGAAGGCCAGAAACACCATGTACTGTGCAAACAAATTTCGCTCTCCTCGCTGGATAACGATCGCTTAACTATGGTCATCTTTCGTGATGCATACGACTACCTGAGTACCCTTACCCCATCCCCTTATGAATCAGACGCGCAGGTGCGGCTGATTGGTCACTCTTCTTCAATGGAACAGCTCAGAAGCACCATTGGCAAAATTGCCAAAAGCTATGCCAGCGTGCTCATCACCGGGGAAAGCGGCTCGGGTAAAGAGGTCGTGGCATTTGCCATTCACCAAAACAGCCCACGCAAAGCCGCCCCTTTCGTGACAATTAACTGCGCGGCAATCCCCGAGCAACTCCTGGAAAGCGAACTGTTTGGCTACGTGCGTGGTGCATTTAGCGGTGCAGACCCCAAAGGACGAATGGGGAAATTTGAACTGGCCAACGGCGGCAGTCTGTTTCTGGATGAGATCGGTGATATGCCATTGCACCTGCAGGCCAAGCTGCTCAGGGTTTTGCAGGAAAAGGCAATTACCCGCGTTGGTTCTAATAACACCATCAATATTGATGTGCGCATTATTGCCGCGACTAACAAAAATATTAGTGCGATGGTGGAGAATAATCAGTTTCGCGAAGACTTATTCTATCGTCTGAATGTTGTCCCTCTGGTACTTCCTTCCCTGCGCGAACGTCGGGCTGATATCGCTGTTCTCGCACAATATTTTGCCGATGAATTTTCGGTCAGTTACCAGCGTTCACCGCAGAAGCTGCCCGACGACGTTATTAACCGCCTTTATGCCTGGCACTGGCCGGGTAACATTCGTGAATTACGCAATGTCATCGAATACATTTTTGTGATGCGCGGAGAAGCTGCCGGTATCAATGCCAGCCATCTGCCCCCTTATTTACTCACCTCGGCTGACGGCAGAAAAACAACGATGACCGAGCCCCCCCGACTTTTGGCGAACCAAGGGAAACAAGCGAAAAGGGACGCCATCGAAAATGCCATCCAGCGATTTGGATCAAGTGTGGAGGGCAAAAAACAGGCCGCGTCAGAACTGGGGATCAGTATTGCCACACTCTATCGAAAAATAAAACTGTACGGACTGTAAGCTTTCCTTATTAACTGAGAAGCCCGCACAACGCGGGCTTCTCATCGGTATAACAGAGCAAATTAAGCCCGAAAATACTTAATCAAACACACCATTAATTACCGCGGTGACAATCGCCGTACTCAGTGCAATCAACACCAGATTGTCGCCCACAACCTGCCATTCATAACCTGGATAATACGGCAATTGGTTCAGCATAGAGGATGGAACACTTTTCTTAGCGATCCCCGGAGGAAGCGGCTTTCCTCGCGCCAGATTTTTGGCGATACCCGGAGGCAGTGACTTATAGCCCGTCAAACCATATCTGACGGCATACTGTCTGGCCACGTTATAGCTGATGTCACTATCAACATGGTCCGGCTTACCATAATTTTTACGTTGTTCTGCCTGCGAACTGCTTTTCTGGCTATTGCCCTTATTCCCGCTATTACCATGATTGCTACTATTTCCATGGTTGCCACTATTTCCATGGTTGCCACTATTACCATTGCCGTTGCCATTACCGGGGTTGGCCAATACTGGGGTGGCGCACATCGTCATCGCGGCAACGGCGACTAAAGCTGTTGCTAAAGCACGAAGTCTGGACATGATGATTCCTTAAAATGTGGATACATATAAAAATGTACGGTATCGCGTGAATACTGGCTATCGCTATAACTCCGATTTATTGGCATAAAAGGGGAAAGCACGTAGCGCACATCACGCTATTCGCCTCGCCGCGGTGGAGAAAAGTTAGCCAAAGATGTTGCAGAACTGCTATAAAGTCTTTCTCTTCTGTCGGCTGGTGTTAAACTGGAAAGTGTGATCTTCATCATAACCTGCTTAAACAGAGAAAAGAGACACTGCTATGCAACATATCATTGAGGGCTTCCTCAACTTCCAAAAAGAGATTTTCCCTCAACGCAAGGAACTCTTTCGCAGCCTGGCATCCAGCCAAAATCCTAAAGCGCTTTTCATCTCCTGTTCCGATAGCCGCCTGGTGCCAGAACTCGTTACTCAGCAAGACCCCGGACAGCTTTTCGTTATCCGCAACGCCGGTAATATCGTCCCCTCTTTCGGCCCGGAACCGGGTGGCGTATCCGCGACTATTGAATACGCGGTTGTGGCACTTGGCGTGACGGATATCGTCATCTGCGGACACTCCAACTGCGGCGCAATGAAAGCCATCGCCGATAGCCAGCCTCTGGATCCGATGCCTGCTGTGGCTCACTGGCTGCACTATGCCGATGCCGCGAAAGCCGTGGTCGAGAAAAAAACCTGGGCTAACCCAATCGATAAAGTTAACGCCATGGTGGAAGAGAACGTTATCGCGCAGCTCAACAACATTAAAACGCATCCTTGTGTCGCGGTTGGACTGCGAAATAATGCGCTTCGTCTGCACGGCTGGGTATATGACATCGAAAGCGGTGAAATCCGTACCCTGGATAAAAACAGCAAAACCTACGTTTCCCTTGCTGAAAACCCGCAGGTGCATTTCGAGTAATTCTTCCACTGGAGCAAGGATGCTCTGGATAGTTTTTACCTACTTTGGTGCTATGGACAAAAAACATCCTTGTTACTAACATTAAAATAACCGCAGGTGTTACCACGCGGTTTTCGCACATTCATACAACATTGCGACATTGCGACAAGTCTCATGAGCTGCCCCGCAAGTAGCTGTTCATACATGGTGCAAGCGATAAAAAGGAGCAGGTACGAATGCAAGCGAAAATAAAAAGAATAATAAACATGTTATTCTATCATGAGTCGTGGGATATCATGATTATTAAGGATCATGGTATACACTTCTTTCCTGATAACACGCTGGAAATATTGAATAAATCTACTGCGCAGCAGTTAAAAAAGAAATATACGTTTCAGGCCGATCCTTTTCTTATTGAAAAAGACGACAAACTGTATGTTTTTTATGAAGCTTTTAGCTTCCGCAACTCGAAAGGCACGCTCCGCTGCCGCATTCTTGATCGTGAACTAACTGAAATTGATGATGTGAAACTTGAAGGATTTGACGACCTGAGGTGTCATTTGTCATTCCCTTTCCTGATTAATATTAACAATCAACTCTTCATGATCCCGGAATCATCAGAAAGAAAAGAAGTGCTCCTGTTCCAGTCGGTAGAGTTTCCTGCGCGCTGGAAGAAAATTAAAGTTCTACTCTCTGATACCGAAGTCACAGATAACATTTTTCTTTCAATAAATGAAACTTGCTATCTTTTGTCGACCACCATGGATAATAAAATAATTATTCATTCCGCAGAGCATCTTCACGGTCAGTGGCAGCGGATCACCCCTACATTAAAGGTGAGTAATCATCATCATCGAGGAGCTGGTACCCCTTATCTTGTCGATAATAAAATGTACTTCCTCACCCAGGAATGCACGCCCGAAACTTATGGAAAATCTATCTATATCAAAGAACTAGTTACACTTAACGATATTAACTTTGATGAGAATCTGATCGAACAAATCAATTCATCGATCAACCACAGTGACGGTGTTCATACGCTGAATTTCTCAAATAATTTCATTGCTTATGATACAAAAATCAATAAGTTCAGTCTGTTGGCTATCTTAAAAAAACTATCATATAAATTTATGGTAAAATACAGAAACATCTACCTTTCCCGGCAACACAACTGATTCACTGGATTCTCAGGTGACATTGGTAGAAAATTGTTCGGGTTTCTAGCATTTTTCTGGAGTCTGTATGGCAATTCTTGTCACAGGTGGTGCAGGTTATATTGGTTCACATACTGTTTTATCACTACTGGAAAGAGGCGATGATGTCGTTGTCATCGATAATCTGGCAAATGCGAGTCGGATATCGCTGGACAGGGTCGCGGAACTTACCGGAAAGGAACCCATTGTCTATATCGCCGATGTTCTCGACAGACAGGCCTTAAAAAACATTTTTACCGACCATCACATCACCGATGTCATTCATTTTGCAGGGCTCAAATCGGTTTCCGAGTCGATAAAAGAACCTCTTGCCTACTATGAAAACAACGTCACAGGAACGCTGGTTTTACTGGATGAGATGCTGGCCGCAGGCGTTAACCGGTTCATTTTTAGCTCATCAGCTACGGTATACGGTAATCCGGAAAGCGTGCCGTTGAGCGAGCAATCACGCACGGGCGGTACCACCAATCCCTACGGCACCTCTAAATTAATGGTCGAACAGATTCTGGCCGATTTCTCGCGTGCGCAACCTGATTTCCGCATTACCTGCCTGCGCTATTTCAACCCAGTCGGCGCTCATCCATCGGGTCGCATTGGTGAAGATCCTAACGGTATCCCAAACAACCTGGTGCCATACATCTCCCAGGTCGCGATTGGTAAGCTAAAAACCGTATCGGTGTATGGTAATGACTATCCAACCCCTGACGGAACCGGCGTGCGTGATTATATCCACGTCATGGATCTGGCGACTGGTCATTTAGCCGCGCTTGATTGCCAGAACAAAGGCGCTGCCTATAAGGTGATTAATCTCGGTACCGGGGTCGGTTATTCCGTGATTGATCTGATTAAGGCGTTTGAGAAAGCGGCCCAGACCAAAATTCATTATCAGTTTGTCGCCAGAAGACCCGGAGACATTGCCGAATGTTGGTCTGACCCGTCACTGGCATACAAAGAGCTCGGTTGGAAGGCGGTCTACAACCTTGATGAAATGATGCGTGACACCTGGAACTGGCAAAAAAATAACCCGAATGGTTATAACATCTGATATGCCCTGTAACGAGCCTGACGGTCAGGCTCGTTGTCGTAACGGGCTAGCGTGCAGTAATCGTTGATACGCGATACCAGCCGCTGCTCTGCTTCCCTTCGTTAGCAAAGTTAATTCGTGCCGCGCCGGATTTATCCAGTATCGCGACCTCAATCGCGTATTGACCTTTCGCGAGTTGTCCCGGGATGGGCAACGCATAGCTGACCTGATACTTTCCAGGCAACCAGTGCCGTATATCATCCGCCGCATTACCCTGCGCAACGACCTTATTAGCGCTATCCACCACACGAAATGCCAACGTGTAGGGCAGATAAATCGGTGCGTTACCCTCGTTATACCAGATACTGTTTAATACCAGCGTTGGTCCACCGTCCCACACTGATTCATGACTCAGAGACGCTAAGCGATACCGATAGCCCAGTTTGGTCAGCGCATCGTCGACAATCGGTCGATAATCGCTTGGGATCGTTCTCGATTTCAGGTTGATGGTGCTGGCGTGCTGCTTGACCGCCCAGTCAAAAATACCCTGCACTTCGGCACGCGTATAATGAAAAGTATTCTTCCAGTCTTGCATATATGAACAGATTTCCAGACTGACCGGCGCACGTTTCCAGGCATCGTTAAACCCTGCATAACTCTGCTGTGCTGCCAGTAATCGCTGCGGGTAATCATCGGCCATATGGTTCCAGTTTTCTGAAAATACGCGCAGATCACCCCAGCAGTCCGCGCGCCATCCCGCCCCTCGCGCCACCGCATTCGCCAGGCTTTGTCCACCGCTCATCAACATAATTTTCGGGGTCGAGGGGAAGGCGGAAAAATGCATTGCAACATAGCGGTCCAACTGCGCCGTGGTGTATCGCTCCAATAGTGGCTGCAGATTAGGGAAATTGCTGTTATGCCACTCTCCCCAGGCCCCCACCATGCCGATATCGACAAAAGCGAGATTCTCATTACCGTCGTAGCGTTTTCCGAATGCGTTCAGCAGACGCTGGCTGTATTCAATAAACAGAAGGTCATCTAAATCCGGAATAAATGTTTTATTATCGGGTGTCCACGTACCTTTCACGCCTTTTTTAATTAGCCAGTCGGGAATTTTTGAACCGTCCCCTGGGTCGGCTAGCGCCATAAACCGTAACCCGACGTTCATCGCAGGACGATGTGCCGCCGCGTATTTGAAGGCAGCATCCACCAGCGCAAAATTATACTGACCTTCAACAGGTTCCAGTTCTTGCCAGTAAAACCGGTCGTATTCAAACCCGGTATTGGGGTAATCAGCCAGACCCAGCGTTTCACCGTATCCCTGATGAAAACTTGCCACGCCGATCCCCGGATTGGTCAGCGGGCCAGTTAATGCTTTGGGGGTTACGGTCGTTAATGCGGAGATGACCGTTAACGGAAAGGACATTAACAACAGCGCAGAAACCCATTTACACTTCATCGCAGTAATGCCTCCACAGGTTTGTTAACGCTAGTGGTTTTTCAGACTTAACCACCAATCCCAGATACCTACGTGAAAATTTTGGAACACATCAATACCTAACGCGGATTTGATCATATACAGCGTCAACAATACGCAGCAGGTGACGAACAGCACGGCAATCAGCAGCAAAAAAGTGAGCAACATTCTCGACAGGGTCGATTCCTGGCGGTGCTGGCGGCGTAAATCTCTGCCAAACAAAAAAACCAGATAATAACGCTTACTGAAAAAGGGAAAACTTCGCCGAATATCGATCTGATGCCGCGAAGCCAGAGTCGAGGCCAGAATCGCATTTTCCACCCCTTCTTTCTGTTCAGGGGTCAATTCCTGCGCAATCGTCTCATCAAGATGAGTATAAAATCGTTCGATGACAGGGGGACGGTTTTGATAACTGGTCAAAATTAACCTATATCTTTATTAATTGAGTGATAGACGTTAACCGTCTTTTTGGCGATTTCATGCCAGTTATAGTGTTGTAAATATACACGATAGTCCACACTATGGGTTGGCGCCCACTGGGTTAATTTCTCGGCAAGACTAACCACATCTCCGACCTTAAAATAGGCCTCGGCGGGAAGTTGAACTTCGAGGTTTGCCGGAATATCACTGACGACGGCAGGAAGAGAAAATGACATCGCTTCCAGCAGCGCAATGGGCAAACCTTCATGGTATGAAGGCATCACAAACAGCCGGGCCTGCGAAAACACCGCCTGCAGCTCATCACCGCGTAAAAAACCAGTCATCACAACGCCTGGTGTATCTGCGGCAAGCTTTTTGAGGCGAATGCTGTATTCGGTTGGATGATCCGCATCGCCAATTAGCACCAACGGCATGGTCAAACCGCTGCACTGATAGGCGGCGATGGCATCATGCATCCCTTTTTCTTCCACAAACCGCCCAACCACCACAAGGTAATTTTTCGGCTGTAGCCCAAAGCGGGAGAGCGTATTGTCGATGGTCTGTTCAGATAGCAACCGCGGCTCATTGACGCCATTGTGAATTAAATGCGCATCATAGCGACCGTGTTTTTTCTGGATCAGTTGATTAATGACTTCAGAGATCACAATCACTTCGTTGGCATATCGCACTGCCCAACGTTCGCCCAGCAACAATATTTTTTTGGCAACGAATCCCCACTTCTGACGGTCGTAATCGGGCCCATGGTGAGTGAAAACCACCTTCTTGCCTAACATGCGTAGTAATGGGATCACAAGGCCAGGCCCAATAGCATGGACATGCACAATATCCGAATGGTCGATACTTGTCCTGAACGCCGCTAAAACGGAATGGACAATCGCTTCCAGCGAACGCTTTTTGGGAGCCCACAGCGCGTAAGTTTCGACCTTCTTATAGATCGAACGTTTGTAATTTACATACGGCGAGCGAGCAATCACACATATATCAACGTCAAACTGCTGTTTAATGGCTGGATAAAGATTTTGGCAATGTGTCTCCACACCGCCCAATACATCAGGAATTCCACGCGTACCAAAAACCGTTATTTTTTTACTCATGCTATGGCCTGCTCAGCAATTCTTTATACAGCGCCTGTAGGGTATCCATATGTTTACTCAACGCATATTTCTCACTCAACCGCGCACGACCCTGCAGCCCCATAGTCCGCGCCTTTTCTGGCGAGTCGGCCAGGGCGTCCATCCCATTTGCCAACTCCTGCGCATTGCCAGGTTCAAATAAAATCCCTTCAATACCGTCACGAATTTGTTCCGGGATGCCGCCGATGCGCGACCCGATCACCGGCTTGCCCAAGGACATCGCCTCTAATATCGCCATCGAACAGTTTTCATAGCATTCAGAAGGAAGGATCACCGCCCGCGCATGCTTGATAAGTTTGTCGAGAGCCTCCCCTTGTTGCACATAACCTAAAAACTCAACATCCGGGTATTGGGCAACCAATTCGTCGTGCAACGGGCCGTGGCCCACAATTTTCAGCGGCGCTTTATTCTGCATTTTCTGATGCGCCGCCAACAACGTTGCCACTCCCTTTTCACGGCTCAGGCGACCGAAGTAAAGCATATAGCCCTCATCGCTTATCTCACCCAAGGGACGGCTATCATCAACGCCATTAACGATGACATCAATGCGAGAGTTCGGCAGCTTACGTAGCAATACGCCGCGTAAAAAGACGCTTGGCGAAACGATCACATCCAGCGCCTGGTAATTTTGCGCAATATACTGCCAGGTCGCCTCTAAAGAGAGCAGTAAGCTTTTTGAGGCGGAACCTTCCTGACAACGATACCTGAAGGCATTGAAAACCGTCCCGGTAATACAAGAATCACACACTTTGCCATCGCGCAGCATCGAATAGGCGGGACAGACGATCTTGTAGTCATGCGCGGTCAGCACCGTTTTGCAGCCAAAATTGCGCGCTACTTTAATCAATGCCGGCGTTAACTGATGGTAAATATTATGAAAGTGAACAATATCCGGACGCTCTTTTTGTAATAACGCCAGCATCTTTTTGCAGGCCTGGGAATTATGAATAAAGTTAACCGCCGTTTTGAGCCCGCCCAGCAGATTACTTTCTTTATGATAATCCACATTGTTGACGAAATAATCCGCATAGTCCGAAGGGAAATTGTTCTCATGCTGCATAGAGAAATCAATAACCTGCACTCCGGCCTGTTTCAGCATATCGCGCTCTTGAAAATAAACCGTTTCCGCGCCGCCTTTAATGAAAAAAAACTTATTCACTAATAAAACTTTCATTGCGCCAGCCTTGGTTATTCATGAATGATTTTACTGTCAGGCGGAGTCAACGGATCGCGTATCGGTTTAGTCAACCCTTTAACAAGCCCCGCAGAAAGCACGGCCAGATTCATTACGCTCTGTAATCCGTTTAATAACGATCGGTTCTGCACGGTTTTCAAGACAACAAAGACAAGCAACGGAAGAAATGCAATATCGAAAAGCTCGAGATTGAAGGTCACTGCCGCAATGAACAAGGCAATCAGGTAAACAGCAAAAATCGCCTCGTTCTTAACCATTTTTAACGCTTTACTGAAATAAGGTTTTCCCCAGGCGCAGCGTAGAAGCTCGCCAGGAGCCTGATAGTATCCGCTTGTCCAGCGGTGCTTCAGCAACTGAAAGGTCGGCATGGTATGCGAAGTATGAATAAAATACGGAATATTCAGACGGCGCAATTTATAACCCGCATCAAGTAAACGCAGACCCAGTTCGGCTTCCTCATAAGCATGCAAATTACGGTTGGTAAGATAACCAATTTTCTCTATCGCCGAGCGGCGATATAATCCGCCACCGCCTAAATGGTCGCTATCCCCCAGGGGATAAATCTTATTTATTCGCTGCTTACGCGATTTAAACTCATAGTTAACGGCATCGTCCATTTCAACGGTTCCCGCGACGCCTGCATATTCCGGCTCAGCCTGCAAGAACGCGACGGCCTGATCCACAAAGCCCTCTTCCAACTCCATGTCGCCATCCATCAGCAACAGATATTCCCCTTCACTATAAAGATAACCCAACTGATGCCCGACGCCGCAGCAACGATCGTTTGGGTTAGTTAATGACACTACGGTCGCCCCTTTATCGATCGCAAGCTGTTGGGTGTTATCCGTTGAAAGACTGTCGGCCACAATAATTTTGTGTGGATAATCAACAAGCTGCTTACGGATACTGTCAATCGTTTTCTCAATACATTCAGATTCATTGAGCGTTTTAATACTCACTGAAATAAACGGTTTATAGTCCATACAATTACCCTACGCAGCGAAGGACGGTTCGACGAATCACCAAACTCGATCCTAGTGATAAATAGAACAGGAATTGTAACATCGGTATAATCATCAGTATCTGACTGTAAGGTAAGCTGATTAAGCAACTGATAGCAAAAGCGTTAAACGCTGGTGCAAAACTCAGCAACTGGAGATCCTGCTGGTCCAGCTGTGCAAGTGTCAGTAATGGCTTTGGCTGACAAACTTTCAGGATATAAATGAACAAGCTAATAAAAAGCAACGTGCCGATAACGCCGACCTCCCACAGCAGCATACTCAGAGAAGTCGAGTCGAGGATTAAGTTATAGATAATATTCAAAAAGCCCGGCGATACCGTACTACCGCTGTTAGTGGCATTGAGTCCGTAGCCAAATAACGTTCCTGTAAGTCCCCACAAATCGTTATTTTTCAACCAGAACAGGAAGGTCGTAAAACGCCCTAACTCCCCGGTAGACATAATGTAGTTCGGATCAAAGATATAGCTTAAGGAGTCAATAAAAATGCTCAACGCGCTTTTCGACGGATCGCCGCCAAACGCGGAAGAATAATAGTACGCAAGGATCACTATCGACAGACTAACGAGCAACAGCATTCCTGCGACAATAATCAGCAATGTCTTTAGATTAACCTTACTCACGTCTTTGACATAGCTCGGGGAGATCCACACCCACGCGAGGAATATTGGTGAAAGTAGTATAACGAACTTCACTTCACCCATAATGCATAACCCGATCCCAAGAACGATATGCAAGGCCATGGATTTAAACGTGGTCAGCCCGTGCTTATACTCAGAAACTTTTAACAACATAATCAACAGGCAAAACAGGCCCATTGCGGCAGTATTACCGCCCCCCATGGGATCTCCGCCGAACGTACCAACCACGGAATCCCATTTCTCATCTTCTCCACGCACCGCGACGCGCTGGGGAACGACCAGTAAAACCTGATAAATCATTACCGGGATCTGCGCGTAAAACACCCAGTACAGAAAGCGTGTAACACGATAAATCTGCGATTCCCGACAAAATCCCAGCAGCAAGCAGATCATCACCAACGACAATGCGATTTCGTTTTTGAATGCCACAATCGCAACGGTAATCCCGCCCTGAATCAGCGTTGATGTTCCGGCCAAAATAAGAAACGAGAAGTACAGCGCCAGCACAATCGTTTCCTGCGCGTCCAGTTGCAGGGAGCCATCGCGCGTCTGCATCACCAACAATCCCACCATCAACAGGGTCAGGAAAAAGGGGATCCACAGCACCGACTGCAAGCCGGTAAAGTATTGCACCAGACCACACAGAATCAGCGTGACAAAAGTATAAACCTGTAAATAGTATCCGGTATTCAGCGTCATAGTATCACCGGCTTGTCTTTCAGAAGATTGGCTCGCTTATTCATTTTCAGATAAATGAAGGCGTAGCGAATAAATGTCAGGGAAGAAAACAGAATGACCGACGTGGCGTAGTCTTTATAAAAATAAGGGACGACGACAAAAGCGAATAACACAATCGCCAGCTGTTCCAGTTGGATGCGCAGAAAGTAGCGGTGAGAGCCAAAAATAAGCTCGATCACCGTTAGGGGGCTTATCGCCAGCGCTGGGAATAAATAGGGCAACATGTAGCGTGAAGTCTCAATGGAGTTAATCCAGTCTTCGCTGAAGCCCAGCCGCATTACTATCGGATAGAAAATAAATACCCCGAGGGTACAGATAACCCCCAGTAACAACAACAGCATCCGTACCCTGGTATATTCCTGATAATTAAAGGTGTTATTTCTGAAGTCGATAGACCACTTGGAAAAAATAGTATTGCGCACCGCGTTTCCGATGATCACCACCGGCGCAAGACAGAAGCGGCTAACCACGGAAAAATAACCCGCCGTCAGCGCGGAGAACCAAAAGTTAATCAGCATAATCGGCAAATTGCTGCTGGCCATCGCCAACACCTCCGCGCTGCCGACTTTGGTAATGTGATGAATATTCTGTTTGAAAAAATGCCAATTACTGGTAGGCCGCAGATGTTGAATTGCCACCGAACGAACGTCAAACGAATGCAAAATGCAGCTGACGGTCAGTGCCATTGTCGCGCACGCCCATGCCCAATAAAACAGCTGCACATGGTGCGTCACCAGTACCGAAAGGAATACCACTACCGAGACAGAAATGCGTTGGAAAATCAGAAAACGAAAGTTAGCCGTGCGTAGAGACAGGTTCTCTGAGATTAAAACCCACGCCGTTGCCAGCGTCAGCAAATAGAGAAACAGGATATTCTGGTGAAACAACCATGCGGTCACTACGGCGTACGGTAAGGCAATAATCGTGCTTTGGATCAGACAGAACACGACGTTCTGCACCAGTTCTTCTTCCTGTTGTTTCGGAATTAACAGCTGTGATGCAAAGGTACATACCTGAGCGCCCACCACGGCGATACTGTAGTTGAGCGCATACAGCCCCACCTCCGCCATATCATACTTGTGTGAAATCAACCAGATAGACAGCGCACCAATCAATTGCGAAATGACTGATGAACCGGCTATCGTGGAAGCGCTCTTCAGTAGACTCATACGCGGCCTGGCGTGGTCATCAGTTGATCGGTACTAAAGTTGAGTGAACGTAAACCTTCTTGCGTCTCAAGATCTTTTTCTTCAACCGCATTGAGTACCGCGCCAATAACCGCGCCGTTATTTTCCTCCAACTTATCCAGCGCGTTGGCGATTTGCCCGGCGGACCCCGCCCCAGCTTTCACGACGAAAATCACCCCATCAACGGCGCGTTTAATCAGTTGAACATCCTGACTCTGATTCACAGCTGCGACATCAATAATGATGCGCTGATAGTGCGATTTCAGCTCGCGCATTAAGGGCTCAACGTGACCCGACGACAGCATCAGTAAAGAAGAGATTGCGCTCTTGCCGTGCGGAATAAAATCGAGATTATCACTGAGCGTAATCCGCGCCTGTTTAAGCTCAGTCTCCCCGCGCAACAGTTCCGCCAGACCTGCGGATGTTGCCGACGCCAGTTCAGAAGAGAGCCCATCAGTATCAAAGAAATCCGCATCAATAAGCAGAGTTTTCTGATCGAAACTAAAGGAGTTCGCCAACAAACTCGCCAGCAGAGAACGTCCTTCACCGTGCTCCGTTGACGCCACGATGAGCGTCTGTAATGACCGGTTATCGAGCATAATCCGGGTACGGATACCGTGCACAATATCGGCATTCAGCGGGTTCTTCAGGATCATGTCACGCACCTGCGCGCGCCCAGAGATCCCACTAAAACGACGGATTTCACCAAGCGGTACAACGTTCAGGCGTTTTCTCATACGACTCAACGTACCGATTGAGTTATCCATCGCCGCTTTGACAATGAAATACATGATGCTGAACACCACCACCAGCATGACCACCATCACCAACAGCAGTGATTTATTCGGCTTCGCCGGTTTCAATGCTGGAACAGCCGGATCGTATAACACCGCATCAGCATTCACGCCGGAGAGCGACAGCTCCTGAGTACGCTGATAAAGCGATTTGTACAGATCTTCCATTTTATCTAACGCCAGTTTTTGGCTGTTCCAGGCATCCCGTTTTGACGCCATTTTCTGGAAGATCGCTTTCTGCTCAGCCAATTGTTGCTGGTAGTTCTTTTCATCCGCAAGCGCCGCCAGATATTGCTGGCGTAAACCCACTTTCAGTTCACCCAACACCCGTCCCGTTTGGCTTTGGATCGACTGCACATCAGCTTCTGCTTTTAAAATGGCCGGGTTTTTTGGCCCATAGACTTTGCGCAATTCAGACAACGTACGCTGCGCCTGAATTAACGCAATGCGTAAATCCTGAATCTGGGCGTGGTTAGAGACCGAAGGTAGCGAGATAACACTCTCAGCGGACTTCCCTCCCCCGTTCACCTCGTTATAGACAGATTCCGCGGCAACACGACGCTGAGTCGCATCGGCCAGGCGATTGGTCACGATACTTAACTGCTCGGTTTCAAAACCATCAATACCGCGAAAGGTCAGCAGCCCGGCATTTTTCAGATAACTCTCCATATCTTCTTTTTGCTTCGCTATCGACTTCTGAATTTCTTCCATTTTTTCATAATTCAGTTTGCGGGCTTGCTCCACTTTCAGACGCTTTTGCTCCACCGTATAGTTGATGAAAGCCTGCGCGACACCGTTGGCGATGTCCGCCGCAACCTGAGGCGAAGTCGATTCATAGGTAATCGAGGCCAGGTTCGTTGTACGAATACCAATGACATTCAGGTTTTTCGACAACGTTTTCAGCGCCTGCTCTATTCTCAGTTGCCGACTTTCACTGCTATCCGCCCCTTGAGCATCGGTTTTTTCCCCGATAAATTCTGGGTTCTCATCCAGCTTCATATCGCGAACGGCTTGCTCGAGCACAATCCGTGAATGCATCAACGCGTATTGCGTTTCATAGTAACCACTGCGCGTTGAATCGAAACCATCAACCTGTGGAAACGGAGAAACGTTATCGGCCTGCGCCTTAATCAGCACCGTTGCCGTTGACACATACTTTGAGGACATCATGCTGATTAACAGATAAGCAACGACCCCGGCAACGATACCGGCTAGCGCGATTTTCCAGGCGTTCTTTTTCAACTCTTTAGCAAAGCGGGAGAATTCGACAGTGCTTTCTCGTTTTTTGCCGTTTTCCACTATAGATAGTTTCATCGTTAGAAGAACCCCATGCCAATAATCACGACATCCCCAGGATGAACAGAGTGCGTTAAATCGACATTCTCAAGCAGCTGATTGCTACCCGACAGGCGAATGTTGATATCTTGACGGTCTGCACGGTCTGTAAACCCCCCCGCCTGCGCAATAGACTTCTCGACGGTAAGACCTGGCTCATAGGCGTATCCATTCGGACTTTTCACCTCGCCAGAAACATAGTATTTACGGAACTCGGCAATACTCACTGTCACCATCGGAGTGGTAAAATAATCTCCAGTCAGACGCTGAGTTAATTCTTTAGTCACCTGATCGACGGTTTTATCGTTTAATTTAAGAGCACCCACGAATGGGAAATTAATCTCGCCACTCTTATCCAAAATAAACCGCATCGTCATATCGGGTTGGCCATGAACAGCGATATTGACAGTATCCCCCGCGCCAAGCCGGTAATCCTGCTGAACAGCAGCAGGATCGTCCATTAATCTCGGGCTGGACGTTGTGCATCCGACCATCAGGATACTGAATAGCAAAACCGCGCACAGTTCTATTATTTTCATTTTAGATCTGAACCTTAGCTTTAAGCATAATCATAGAATTATCATAACCCAACGTTCTAATGACTTCCTGATTGTCGTTGGGACCGATATAAAACGAGTCAGTATCCTTATTCGAATTCAATGTATCTATTTGATATTTAATCTCAAAATTAACCGACGGCGTGTAGTCATAGCTCATGGTTACGCTAAATACTCCATCTTTATCATGTCGATCCTTATTCTGTTTTTTATAATCTTCCGAGGTAAATGAGTAATCCAGTAAGGTAGAAAAACGGTTGCCTAACCAGAAATGCTGGTAAGAAAGACCATACTGGGTCACTAAAATATATCCCCCAACTTCCGATGGGTCTTTAATGCTTTGCGCCGAGTGGACGGTGAATACAGACTGTTGTAACGGTTTCCACTCTCCTTTTATGTCCCAGTTTAGACCATTAAAATCCTGCGAGTTGGCACTGTTTTCAAATGTCTTGTACAACCATGAAATATTCATGTCGACATTGGTTTTCCCCGTCAACTGCGATTTCAGGCCATACAGTAAATAATACTCATTTGTGTCTTTTTCTGAGTTGTTATCATAGTGACGTTGGTTAGTAATAAAGCTATAGCGAAAGCGCGTCCTGGATGTGTACTGGTCAAAAATTTCTGCCACCAGGCTATTTTCGTGCCATTCCTGTTCCTGAATATAATTGTAGAAATCGTCACTGCTGTCCCGTACATCAGACGTGTTGCCGAAAGTGAGTTTTTTATACAACAACGCCAGTTCAGCTTTCCCACGCCCATCAGGTGCGCCGTAACTGTAACGCAATTCACTGTTGATAAAATTCGTCGTCAGTGGAGATGTAATCCCATACTGCTCGAATTGGCCCGGGAGAAAACCCTCGGTAATACCGCGGCCACGGGATTCATGCCCAAGCGTATCTTCCAGATTGAGGGTTAGACCATGCTTGAGCCCGTACCGCCAGGCACCGTTAAAACGGAAAAAATGATCGTTATAGTTATCAGCGGAATCACTGGAGTAGTTACGATAATCTCCGGAGTACATCAGTAAATACTTATCCTGGCCGCGCTCTCCGATCATACTCAGTACAGGCGCTGCGCTCTGAAACGAGGAACCGATAGCATCGCTGCTATGTGGCTGATAAGAAACGTTATCATTATAACCATAATCCACAGCGACCTTGCCCTGGAAGTCGATTCCCGCAAAGCCAATGTGTGATTTCGGGGTTAAATCAGCCCATGCGGGCTGCGATATCACGATTCCGGTAATCACTATCAATTTAGTATGCATTCTTACCGACAAATCCTTTGAAAATAGTTTTAATGATGATTTTGATATCCAGCCATAACGACCAGTTTTGAATGTACTCAATATCGTACTGAACCCGTTTTTCCATCTTATAAAGCGCATCGATTTCCCCGCGGAAACCGTTGATCTGTGCAAGCCCAGTGATCCCAGGCTTCACTTTATGGCGGATCATGTAATTTTCGACCTGTTTGCGGTACTGCTCATTATGCGTAACCGCATGGGGTCTGGGGCCGACAATCGACATACTTCCCTGCAATACGTTAATAAATTGCGGGAGTTCATCAAGCGAGGTACGGCGCAAGAAACTCCCGAATTTCGTTACACGTGGATCGTTTTTTGTCGCCTGAATAACCGTATCGGCGTTCTCCATCACACGCATCGAGCGAAACTTCCAGACCTTAATTTTTTGCCCACTCAGGCCATACCTATCTTGCTTGAAAAATACCGGCCCGCGGGAAGTGAGTTTAATACCAATGGCTATTGCCAACATCAGTGAAGAAATCATCACCATAATGATGCTGCCCAGCACCAGATCTTCCGCTCGCTTAATAAACGACCCCGCCCCTTCAAACGGCGAACTAAAGATACCGATAGTTTGCAGATTGTGGATGGAGCGCAACTTGGACATGTTGTTACTGTAGGTATAGAAATCCGGGACAATATAGGTATCGACGGTGGTGTCTGACATCATCGCCAGGAAATGACGAATACGGTGCAAGGCCACCATCGGTAAAGCGATATAGATTTCGTCGATATTGCCCTGCCTGGCTTCCTCGACCAGATTAATCACCGGGCCACGAAAGGGGCTTTTGACTTTATCAACGATATCTCCACAACGGGATAAGGCGCGCTCATCATAAAATGACAAATCTAATGTGATGTTGGCGTATTCGTTCATTAACGCGTTTTCTGCGGCCAGACCATTGTCAGTCAGACCAATAATCGCTACGCGCATACTCTTTTTCGTTGAATATTTAAAAATGAAAAAGCGAATGTAATAAAGAAAAGGTAATGGAATGAAGTACCAGTAAATAATCGCTGAATAAAAAGGCGCAGGCAGTCGGTCTAAGGCTCCGAGCGATTCAGGTTCAGCCACGGCGACAGTGACCAGCTCGTTACAAAAAATGGCCAGAAGCGTACAAACAACCAACCGTTTTTGGTTTCGCAGACCGATTGTTTTAATCTTTTGCTGATACATTTTGATGTATTCAGCAAATAGCAAATAAAAAACTGAGAACAGAATGCTCAGGATGGCAATAGTGTTAAAGGGCTCCACTCCCAGCAGATGGGCGCTAAAGATTAACGTCGCATTGATAACAATGAAATCGACCAGTTTTAGAAAGACTGGATATCCCTGGCTGCTAATCTTTAGCGAGTTTTTAAGCATAGCTCAGCCTATTATTTATTGATCTTTAATCATTTTTTTCCCATTTAATGTTGCTAATTATATCACAAGTCTAAAAAACGCAATGGCACACTGTCAGTAAATGTAAAAAACAATGTAATACAATGTGATGAGTTTCGCACCACATAAACTTAACATATTGATTAAATTAAGCATTTATTGACGTTTATTTTTGATTGTATCATATAAAAATATGGCTAATTGCAACATAATTGCCATTGACAGATCACAACCCATAAGCTATGAACAGATAGAATCAAGTGATACCACCTGACAACAGGTTAACCTTACAAGCAGTAACACTTCTTCCAACCCTGACAGTGTTACGCCCTGCAGCAAAAGCCCCGGTGAACGACAGAGATAATCAATAATTATATTAATAATATTCGTTATAAAAAGAACATAGCAATACATTCACAGCATAATAATTAGCAACGTTATCATTACCCATACTAAAAATATGTATTACATATCACTAATGTCAACATTCTGCGTGCAAACACCTTTAACACCAGAATTTTCAGCACTCATCAACATGTTTATGAAAATAAACAAAAGAGAATAAATGACAACATTAAAAACTTGTTAAAAATAGAGCAAACCACTCCAATAAATTTTTACACACCTTTGTTAAGGCATATATACAAAAGCCTCATAAAGCTACTTAATCATTTCAAAAAATTTAGTTTACTTACTTATCGCAAATAAATAGCATCCGCAGCGGATGACTTGCTGAGCGATTTACGCACGTTAATCGTTTCATTTCAAATGAAGCCCTACATCATTTTTTGACGTTGATGTACTCCAGCTGAATTTGTGCCTCTGACAAGTAATCTTCTGGGTAAATAATAAATTTAACGGAGTTATGATGAAAAAAACTTTACTCATCAGCAGTATGCTGGTCGCTTTGCTTGCCGCGAATACTGGCGCAGCAGCGAATAACGGACGTTGATGCTATGGATGGCACTGTTCCCTGAGTCTGGAAAGTACACCTGATGAATAAAGTATCCTTTTATCTGTTGCTGTGCGTCGTTAGCACCACACACAGCGCAATTAACTTGAGGCAAACTCGCATTATTTATAATGAGAATGATAAAGCGGCGATGTTTGACGTCAACAATAATACAGACAAGCCAAATATGGTACAGACGTGGCTGGATAAGGGTAATCCCGTTGAGACGCCAGCTAACTTGCAATGTTAATTACGCCACCAATTCTGAAACTCGACGGCCATAAGTCAGCCGTTTAGGGCTAGTCAATGCGACGATGACCTTTAAATAACGGGCGCAGGGCGCCCCTGCTCTTCTCGCTCCAGACATAAAAAACGCATCCGCACGCTTAACCCACCTAGTGCTTCACTCCGTGATAGCTTCGGGTGCGTGCGGTGCAGACGAGCAATGTCATTGACCAGCGCCAGACCGATTCCTGCCCCGGGAACATTGCCGACGTTATCCAGGCGATGAAACGGGAGCAGCGCCTGATGCACCATTTGTTCATCAATGCCTGGCCCGCTATCTTCAACCACCAATACCACTGCTTCTCCCTCTCGCCGCAGTCGGGCAGTCACTACGCCATGCGGCGGCGTGTATTTCAGTGCGTTATCCAGCAGATTTCCGCACAGTTCCCCGAGCAGGACTTCATCGCCCTCAACCCACACCGCGTCCTGTTCCCCTTCATAGCCCAGATCGATCCCTTTACTGCGCGCCTGCGCCAGTCGCGTGAAACAGCTGGTTTGCACCACCTCATACAAATTAACCGGTGAAAAGTGCCTTTCTCCTTGCTCTTTACGCTTCACCGCCGACAGCTGTAACAGCCTTTCAGTCAGTTGAATGGTGTTATCCAGCGTGGTACTCATAGCCTGTAAACTCTCATACCACTGCTGCGGTTGCTGACTGGCCAGAGCCACCGCCGCCTGAGTTTTCAGCACTGCCAGCGGCGTTTTAAGCTGATGGGAAGCATCCGCACTGAAGCGTTCCTGGCGAGAGATCAGGCCGCGAAGTCGGTCCAGATAGCGGTTGAATGCCACAATCAACAGGCGGGTTTCCGACCACGGTAACAGCTCCGGCAGCGGCGTCAGCAGCCCCGGCTCACGACGCACCATCAGCGAAGACAGCTGGCACATCGGGCGTAATACCCGGCGCAGCAGCCAGCCAACCAGCACCAGCGTGAGCAGCACCAGCAGCCCTTGCGAAACCCACGATGAAAACAACAGCTGCCGCGCCAGATAACGTCGCGATTGCAGCGTTTCGGCGACATAAATCTCAGCCATGCCGACAATACCGCCCTCATTGACGGGCTGCAGCAGGCGCGCTACGCGAATGGCCTCGCCACGATATTCAGTGTGATAAAACCACGCCAGCGCCGGATAAAGCCGCGTGCGCGAAGTTGCTGGCGGCATCGCAGGTAAATCGTCATAACCAGAGATAACCTTCCCCGCTGGATCGACCACCTTGTAATACAATCTGTCGTTCATATTCAGTTCAAAGCTGTCCAGTACCACCCACGGCACATTCACTTCCAACTGTTTATTGCGTACTACCAGCCGCTCGGAGACAGTTCTGGCAGACGAGAGCAACGTCCGGTCATACGCCTGCGTCGCCGCCTGTAGCGCGCTGACATAGCTATTAAATGCCGACAGCCCCCACAACAACAGGAGCGGCAGGCCCAGAAACATCAGCAGTTGTAGATACAACGATTGGGGTTTAACCCACTTCATCGCTGCGCTCCAGCACATAGCCCAGGCCGCGTAGCGTGGCAATACGCACATCGCTTCCCTGTAGCTTTTTACGCAGACGATGGATGTACAGCTCAATGCTTTCAGGGCTGACCTCATCGCTTAGACTGAAGACCTGTTCAAATAACTGCTGACGCGAAACCGGTCGCAATCGACGATACATCAGCACCGTAAGCAATGCCTGTTCGCGCGGGGTGAGTGCCAGCGGTTGCCCCTGCAAGAGAAAATAGCCTTCATCGTGAAACGCCAGTTCCCCTAATTGCTGTATACCTTGTACCTGCCCCGCACTGCGCCGTAGCAGGGCCCGCAGCCGGGCATCCAGTTCCTCGATTTCAAACGGCTTTGCCAGATAATCATCGGCCCCAACGTTCAATCCTTTCACCCGATCGGCCACCGCGCTGCGCGCCGTCAGCAGCAGAACGGGAAGCGTCTGCCCGCGTTTGCGCAGGCGCTGAACGACTTCAAGGCCATCCAACCCCGGCATATTGATGTCCAGCACCGCCAACGCGTACGTTTCACTATGTAAAAGGTGATCGGCCGCCAGGCCATCAAAAACGCAGTCGACGGCAAAACCGTTTTGCACCAGCGCTTTCTCCAGCCAGTGAGCTAACTCACGATTATCCTCCGCTAATAAGAGACGCATATCACATCCTGTAAAGTTTCTGCCGCATTGAAAGGGAATTGAAAGGTTAATGTTTTAACAATCATGCAACCGAACTGCTACACATCGGCTCACATAATCACAAAAATAATCTTCCGTACCTGAAATCCGGTCATCCGGCGTGAGGATAAATAATGAAAAAACAATTACTTCGTACCCTTACTGCAAGCATGTTATTGATGAGTACCTCTGTTCTGGCGGAACAAGCGCCATCGCGCACGGAATGTATCGCCCCTGCTAAACCCGGCGGTGGTTTTGATCTCACCTGTAAGTTGATTCAGGTGAGCATGATGGAAACCGGCGCTATCGAAAAACCGATGCGCGTAACCTACATGCCCGGTGGCGTGGGAGCTGTGGCATATAACGCTATCGTCGCGCAACGTCCTGCCGAAGCGGGTACCGTCGTTGCCTTCTCCGGCGGCTCGCTGCTGAACCTGTCACAAGGCAAGTTTGGTCGCTACGGCGTGGATGATGTCCGCTGGTTGGCAAGCGTAGGCACTGACTACGGCATGATTGCCGTACGCCAGGACTCACCGTGGAAAACGCTGAAAGACCTGCTGACGGCGATGGAGAAAGATCCCAACAGCGTGGTGATTGGCGCGGGAGCTTCTATTGGTAGTCAGGACTGGATGAAGTCGGCGCTACTGGCGCAAAAAGCAAACGTCGATCCGCACAAAATGCGCTACGTCGCCTTTGAAGGCGGCGGCGAACCGGTTACCGCGCTGATGGGGAATCACGTTCAGGTAGTTTCCGGCGATCTCAGTGAGATGGTGCCGTATCTCAACGGCGACAAAATCCGCGTGCTCGCGGTGTTCTCCGATCAACGTCTGCCGGGCCAGTTAGCCAACGTCCCCACCGCCAAAGAGCAAGGCTATGACCTCGTGTGGCCGATCATCCGTGGTTTCTACGTTGGGCCAAAAGTCAGCGACGCCGAGTATCAGTGGTGGGTCGATGCCTTTAACAAACTCCAGCAAACCGATGAGTTTAAAAAGCAGCGCGATCTCCGTGGCCTGTTCGAGTTCAACATGAGCGGGAAGCAGCTCGACGAGTACGTGAAGAAGCAGGTCACGGATTATCGTGAGCAGGCGAAAGCCTTCGGTCTGGCGAAATAAGCACAGAGGCAAAGATGATGAGCGATCGTATTTTTGCAGGTATCTGGTTGTTGCTCTGTATAGCCGGGCTGTTCGTGGCCTGGCAAATCACCAGCGAATATAGCTATGAGCCAGTTGGGCCGCGTCCCTTTCCGCTGGGCATTATCAGTCTGATGCTGGTCTGTGCCGTGGCGCTGCTGTTGCGCCATCCCGACACTATCAGTTGGCCCCGCCGTCACGTGCTGCAAAAGCTGCTGACGATGGTAATTGTGCTGTTGATGTACGCCTGGGGTTTCGAATGGCTCGGTTTTCCCATCGCCACCGCCATTCTCACCGTAGTGATTGGCATGCTGTTCGGCGCAACCATTCCGGCTGCGGGTATTTCGGGCGCGGTGCTCGGCATTCTGCTGTGGTATGCCTTTGACCGCCTGCTTGACGTCACCTTACCTCTCGGCGCCTGGCTGGGTTAACGGAGAAACGATGGATACCTGGATTTATCTTTCACAAGGTTTCGCGGTGGCCATGACGCCGGAAAACCTGGTCATCGCCCTGATTGGCTGTTTTGTCGGTACCATTGTCGGGCTGTTGCCTGGACTGGGGCCAATCAACGGTGTGGCGATCCTCCTGCCTCTGGCCTTCGCTTTGCACCTGCCTGCTGAGTCTGCGCTGATCCTGCTGGCGACAGTCTATATCGGCTGTGAATACGGCGGGCGAATCTCGTCGATTTTGCTGAACGTGCCCGGCGATGCGGCGGCGATTATGACCGCGCTGGATGGTTACCCGATGGCGCAGCAAGGCCGCGGTGGTGTGGCGCTTTCTATCTCTGCGGTCAGCTCTTTCTTTGGTTCGCTCATCGCTATCGGCGGCATCATTCTGTTTGCCCCGGCATTAGCCCAGTGGTCGCTGGCCTTCGGTCCGGCTGAATACTTTGCCTTAATGGTTTTCGCCATTGCATGCCTCGGCAGCATGATGGCGCAAAATCCGCTGAAATCATTTCTGGCAGCGCTCATCGGTCTGGGACTCGCGACCGTCGGCGTAGACGCCAATACCGGGGTTTATCGCTTTACCTTTGACAGTGTCCATCTTTCCGACGGTGTGCAGTTTATCGTGGTGGTGATTGGGCTGTTCTCTGTCTCAGAAATATTGTTAATGCTGGAACATACCAGCAGTGGCCAGACGCTGGTGCGTAAAACGGGTCGCATGCTATTTAACGCTAAAGAAGGCGCGCAGTGCGCTGGCGCAACCTTGCGCTCGTCGGTGATTGGCTTTTTCGTCGGGGTCCTGCCCGGCGCAGGCGCGACCATTGCGAGTGCTATCACCTACATGACGGAGAAAAAACTCAGCGGCAACAGCGACAGCTTCGGTAAAGGTGATATACGTGGAGTGGCGGCCCCCGAAGCAGCAAACAACGCCTCGGCCTGCGGCTCGTTCATTCCGATGCTGACGCTCGGCGTGCCGGGTTCCGGCACCACGGCGGTAATGATGGGCGCGCTAACGCTTTACAACATCACACCGGGGCCGGCCATGTTTACCGAGCAGCCGGATATCGTCTGGGGGCTGATTGCAGCGCTGCTGATTGCCAACGTGATGCTGCTGGTGATGAACATCCCGCTGATCGGTTTGTTTACCCGTATGCTGACCATCCCGCTGTGGTTTTTAGTACCGGCTATTGCAGCGGTTTCAGCCGTGGGCGTGTATGCCGTCCACAGCACCACCTTCGATCTGGTGCTGATGGTTGCCTTAGGCGTGCTGGGCTACATATTGCGTAAAATGCACTTCCCGATGTCGCCGTTAATTTTAGGCTTCGTTCTCGGGGAAATGTTGGAGCAGAACCTGCGCCGGGCGCTGTCCATCAGTAACGGGAGTTTGGATATTCTGTGGGCCAGCGGCGTGGCAAAAGTGCTGTTGGTAATGGCGGTAGTAGTTATTGTGGTCCCGCCGGTGCTGCGCCTGATCCGTAAACGTAACAGTAAACCGCAGGTAGATGCAGGTTAGTCAATATTGCCGGCCAACTACGCGATGGCGTTGTTGGCCGGCTAACATACTGCTGGTTATGGCTGTACGCACGGACACGTTAGCTCGTGGGGACCGCAGTAATACATCACTTTATTTCTGCCTGCATTTTTTGCGGCGTAAAGTGCAGCATCAGCATAGGAAACGACTTTATCACCCGATTCATCTTTCGGAGAACTAAAATAAACCCCGATGCTTATTGTCATCTGTTCTTTAATACCAAATACATTTGGCGGTAACGTGAGTTTTTCTACATTTTGTCGAATCCGCTCAGCCACCACCATAGCCTCCTGTTTATCATTGCATTTCAATAAAATGCCAAACTCCTCTCCCCCCACCCGAGCAAATACATCGGAGTCACGAATCGATTTATTAATGATATAAACGATGGAGACGATCACTTTATCTCCCTCCTGATGTCCATAAGTGTCGTTAATCCTCTTAAATTTATCAATATCAAGCATCAACACACAAACATTTCCACGTAGCATGGCAGAGTTAAGTGTTTTATAGAACAGCTTACGATTATAAATTTTGGTTAGTGCATCTCTCATAGAGGATTCCGTTTCTCTTTTTAGTAGCAGGAAAGTATTAAACATTAAAATTGAGATTACGCATAATGCGCTTATTATTTCAAGCCCGCGACTGACGTACCAGATATACATACTGTACTCATCAAGAGTGATAAGTAATAAATTGGTTAATATCGCCGAGCAGCACATCAGAGCGATACTGACCCACAACGCATTGTTCAATCGGGTTTTCAATGTAAGGTAGACTAAAGCTATGGCCCAACCTGCAATTAACGAATAAATGTATCTTAATTCCCAATGCAACGTCACCAGATCGTCTTTTAAACAGGTGATATCTATCACGACATCGGGATTATAACTTGATAAATTATGAGCAAGAATACCTATTGCGACCACAACGATGACCGTTATCATCTCCAGTATCGGCTTCTTTTGTTTATCCTCAATGACAATCGTATCGTTTCTATACGCTTTAATGCCGATACACAGCGTAATGATAAAACTCAATTGCCGAAAGTAGTAAAAGATAGCAATGTCATTGCTTCTCTGTTCGATTGAAACACTATCATTAATCAGCGCCTGCACAATATAGATCGTTTCAATAAAATAGATATCACAGCTAATAAATGCTATACCCAGAATAAAGATATAGGATAACTCTTTTCGACATAGATATTGAAACAGCATAAACAAAAACATTATTGTATAGAGAAACAACAGTCCCACAATGACGATTAAGTATGTTGTTTGCGGGACGTTTTTTACACTTATTTTAAATTGCGAAAGACATAACCCCACGCCCAAATACAAGACGATCAATATAACATAAAAACCAATAATCCACCCATTACTAAATCTATACGTTTTTTTGTTCATACTTATCCAGGTGATGAATATTTGTGGCATTTTTATATTATTTATCTTTCCTTTGCAAATAAAGTTTATTAGTCATAATACAACTGTATGTTTTCTAAGAAAATTAAATTACTCATCAGCCAGATGTATAAAATTTATTATTGACATAAAATTCACTATTTTGTGTCGATATTGTTACCACACACAAAAAAATTATAATTTTCATAATAGCAAGTAATCCTCCTAAAAAAAATTAACGTAGGTGCCTTAGAGATTTTTAAAAATTTATACTCGTATGGCTTACACATCCAGTTACCAGAAGTACTTATGCTTTCATCACACAAAAGAGTTAATTTGCACCAGTCGGTTGTCTGGCAATGCATTGCACATTTCTTATGTTAGATCGATGCACATTTTAGTCCACATGGTAATTATTAGATTTTAATTCAAATTATATTATTTTTAATAAATTTAACATTTAATAAACATCAATTTTCTATTATATTGATTAAACCTTTATCATTATTTAATAAATACCAGGAGCATTATCGCCAAATTCATCAAAACACATAATGTTATAATTAACAAAAAAACATCTTCACAATTGATTTTATTGGATTTTTTGTAACCCCTGAATTAAATCAACCCGCAAAAATGCCAAATATAAAACTGTGAGCTATTTACTAAATCAATGTTAAAGCTATTATTAAAGAAGAGTTCATCAATGAACCATTCAAGCCAATAGTTATCATTTTGCGCCATGAGGAAGAAATGAACATTAAGGATGGCTTTGCAGAACATTACTCTTCTATTCCAGCGCCAGGGACCCTAACACCAGGAATGGTAGATAAAACCCATTTCCATTTACTTATTGATATATCCAGTATATATAGTGAAAAGATTATATACGCACTCGAACTTCATTTAGTTAATGGATTAAAACGAAATGAAGCTTGTCTTATCAGCGGCATCTCACAGAGTTGTCTGTCAATTAAACTCAGGCAATTGCAACGCATTAGTCGCTCCGTCGTACAGATGTACCCTTGGTATTGTGCAAATATTAATTAACTTACCTAATTCATATAAAATGAGTAATAATATTAAGATCGTGTGCGTATCGGCTAATAGCTATCTGAAGTTAGCCATCCAGAACCTGGTGGATTTCACATGGATAAATGAATCAGACCTTTCGCCTGCGTTTTGCTATCCATCAGCAAGCATCGGCATCATGTTGCTAGTAACCACGGGTAGTACCCTTAAACAACGTATCAAAATGCTCGATATGACGCGTAAGATTTCCAACAACTACGGCTGGAAAGGCATTGTGTTATATGATCAAAAAAATGCGAATGAAAGACGTTTTGTCGATATGACCGGACTGAGGGCCTATGACATCAGAACGCCGATTGCGGATTTAAAAGATTCCATTGAAAGAAGTACTTATCTTCGCTCCCGTCATCCTCACTGTGCTAACGGCATATTGGGGCTTACAAAATATCAATGGGAAGCATTATGGCTCTCATTTATAGGTGTTGAGATAAAAGAGATTGCAGAAAAGACTGGACGTACACCACCAACATTGTATGCGCACAGGAAAGCAGGTCTAAACTATTTAAAATTGAATCATCTTCATGAATTCAAAAATGTCATAGCTAGCTTTTAATGTAGATACTTGAGAAAATCATTCTACTCCATTTTAAGTTCCTCTCCTCTATACGTTAATGAATATTTTAACGCCCCTTATCGATGCAAATCATCAGGGGCGTAATTACGTTAAGTGGAGCAGTTTACTTAATATTAAACTGACAATTTATACATTTATTTTCTTCTTGACGGTTATGGTAGCTTAACATCACCAATAACAAAGAAAAAATAAGTCCTACAAGCGCTGACAATAAAAGAACCATAGTTGTATTGTATCGAGCCACCACTACCGGCTCTGATATAATAACAATATCGCCCTTATCCAAATAACGTTTCGTTGCCACTGCGATTAGATAGGCACGCGATAGGGTCTCTGTTGATTTATTATCAGCGTGCCGCGCATTTAACTCCTGCAATACGTTGTCGACATCATCTGCATACCATGCATTGAGTGCGGCGTTAAGAGAGAGCAGTGAGTTCTCAATTTCATTTGCTTCATTCCTGGAAACCAAGGCTTTCAGATTCAGGGTATTACTTTTTTTATTTTCATTGACACTAAAGCGACTATCAACTCTGGACACCAATAATGTTTTGAATATTTCATTACGGCATTCAACATCATCGCTGCATGAAGTGTAAAAAAATGGTGAGTAAACTTTCGGTGTAATATCAAGTGTTAACGTCACCTTATCGTTATTGATGTAACAAAACACGCCACCTATTACAATACAGAAAAACACGATAAATGATATTAGTAGATATTTATTAAAGGCATACTTTATAAAATCTAATAAATCAATTTCTTCATTAGAGCTCATTTTTTCACCCCACATTTACAAAGTGACAATCCAGGAAAGCAAGCATGCGATAAAAACTGTGCTTACAGCCAGAGCACTAATGAATATCTTTGCTGATAAAGTATACTTCATTTAATCATCCATCTATCCCAGCCATATTTAACTTTGTATTATGATAGTAAAATAAGACCAAGTGTAAACATGGAAAAAAAGTGGCTATTTTTTTTGTTATTCAGCCTAACAAATACACAGTAAATTGTTAATAAAATAGTTAACGAATTGTGACATAAAAATGCACGTATCGTTATTACAAATAAAAGTTATATAAATTTAATAAAATATATCGCTATACAAAGAATAATCCATAACTCAAGTTAAAATGTAACAATATATTTCATCAACCAAAGAAAAATAATCACCACCGCAAAATTTCATAAAAACACTTGAAAACCTACTCTATACATCGCCGCCCAGGATCGATAAACACTTAATCATTCGCTCATGGTTCACAATAGTGAACTCGTTATATATATCATTTTTTATATAAATTTATATAAAATTAGATTATTGATTTTTACGGATTTTAGATTAAATTAGAGTTATTACAAATTATTAAATTTTATATTTTTCTATGGCAAAAAATGAACTTTTGAAACCAAAGCCATGGATCCTTTTATGTCACAGCGCCATCCTTCTCAGTCACACTGCCGTCCACGTAGCTATCGTTCTTTGTCAAATGGAAGCCTCAGCGAAGAACATTTCAATGTTTTAATTAAAATCGCTCGCATCAACAGCAGGAATAATATTGCAGCACTAAAAGATTTCCTGGTCGTCGGGAAGAAACGCAAAGATGCCTGCAACGCGAATAAAACTTCATTAAGTTACTTCTCAGTTAAACTGCGTCAGTTACAGAGTATTAGCGACGATATTATTACCATCTACCCTTTCTACGCCGAGTATTCACAGTCGTATTCGGTCTCTGTCAATAGCGCAACTGAGCAATCAAAGCAGTCGCCATAAATCTGAAGAAGAAAAAGACTAATTGGCCACGTGGAACACGTGGCACCACTCAAAAAATTCATTAATAACCAAAAAGTTAGATAGACAAAAACTCTGCTGGTATGACACCTGATAGCTCGCCTTCCCGCCTCACCCCGTGATATCCACACCGTTTGCAATGTTAAATAATTGTTGCTTTTGATCACAAATAATAAACAAAGAAGCTCATTCTGTGCGCGTTTTTCAAAAATGTAGATATTTTTAATTTATGGCTACGAAACGAGCTGCGCCATATCTCCCTGACAATCTACTGAGAGGAACGATTTGATGAACGCACTGACTGCCGTAAAACCTAACGCAGAAGATCCAGCCCAGCACTACAGCGGTTTCACGTTGAAACCATCAGCCCAGTCCCCACGCCTGCTCGAGCTGACTTTTTCCGCTGAGACCACTGAGCAATTTCTGCAAGCCGTGGCGCAGTGGCCGGTACAGGCACTGGAATACAAATCCTTCCTGCGATTCAAAGTCGGCAAAATCCTTGATGACCTTTGCGGCAATCAGTTGCAACCTCTGCTGCTGAAAACGTTGCTCGATCGTGCCGAAGGCGCACTGCTGATCAATGCCGTTGGCGTGGATGATGTGGCGCAGGCAGAAGAGATGGTCAAGCTGGCGACGGCGGTTGCGCATCTTATTGGACGCTCCAATTTTGATGCGATGAGTGGGCAATACTATGCACGTTTTGTAGTGAAAAATGTCGATAACTCAGACAGCTATCTGCGTCAGCCGCACCGTGTTATGGAGCTACATAACGACGGAACCTACCTCGAAGAGGTAACAGACTATGTACTGATGATGAAGATTGACGAGCAGAACATGACCGGCGGTAACTCGCTGCTGCTGCACCTCGACGACTGGGAACATCTGGAGCAGTACTTTACCCATCCGCTGGCACGCCGCCCCATGCGCTTTGCCGCGCCGCCAAGCAAAAACGTGAGCCAGGAAGTGTTCCATCCGGTGTTTGACGTTGACCAGCAGGGTCGTCCGGTAATGCGTTACATCGACCAGTTCGTCCAGCCAAAAGACTATGAAGAAGGCGTCTGGCTGAGCGACCTGTCCGACGCGCTGGAAACCAGCAAAAGCATTATTTCCGTACCGGTTTCAGTCGGTAAATTCCTGCTGATCAACAACCTGTTCTGGCTGCACGGTCGCGATCGTTTCACTTCGCATCCTGACCTGCGCCGCGAACTGATGCGCCAGCGTGGTTATTTCGCTTACGCGACCAACCACTACCAGACCCATCAGTAAGCGCGAAGGAAAAAAGCGGATGTATGATTTTGTGATTATTGGCGGCGGTATTATCGGCATGTCGACCGCCATGCAACTGATTGATGTCTATCCGGACGCCAGAATCGCGCTGCTGGAAAAAGAGTCCGGCCCGGCCTGTCACCAGACGGGCCATAACAGCGGTGTGATCCACGCCGGGGTCTATTACACGCCTGGCAGCCTGAAGGCGCAGTTTTGCCTGGCCGGAAATCGCGCCACCAAAGCCTTTTGTGATCAAAACAGCATCCGCTACGACGTCTGCGGAAAAATGCTGGTTGCCACCTCCTCTCTGGAAATGGAGCGCATGCGTGCGCTATGGGATCGCACCGCCGCTAACGGCCTTGAGCGTGAATGGTTGAATGCACAAGAGCTTCGCGAGCGTGAACCGAATATCACCGGTCTGGGCGGTATTTTCGTCCCGTCGAGCGGGATCGTCAGCTACCGTGAAGTGACCGCCGCGATGGCGAAGATTTTCCAGGCCAAGGGCGGTGAGATTGTTTACAACGCCGAGGTCAGCGCGCTGAAAGAGCATGCCGCGGGCGTGATCGTCCATACGCGTCAGGGTCAGGAGTATGAAGGTGCGACGCTAATTAGCTGCTCCGGGCTGATGGCGGATCGACTGGTGAAAATGCTCGGTGTCGAACCCGGCTTTATCATATGTCCGTTCCGTGGCGAATACTTTCGTCTGGCATCAGAACATAACCAGATAGTTAATCATCTGATTTACCCGATCCCCGATCCGGCGATGCCGTTTCTCGGCGTGCATCTCACCCGGATGATCGACGGCAGCGTCACGGTCGGCCCCAACGCGGTGCTGGCGTTTAAACGCGAAGGCTACCGTAAGCGCGACTTCTCACTGAGCGATACGCTGGAGATCTTCGGCTCTTCCGGTATTCGCCGCGTGCTGCAAAACAACCTGCGATCCGGGCTTGGCGAAATGAAGAATTCGTTGTGCAAAAGCGGTTATCTGCGACTGGTGCAAAAGTACTGCCCGAGCCTGACACAACACGATCTGCAGCCCTGGCCTGCGGGCGTGCGGGCACAGGCGGTATCACCTGACGGCAAACTGATCGATGATTTTCTGTTTGTGACCACGCCACGTTCAATTCATACCTGTAATGCCCCTTCTCCTGCGGCAACGTCAGCAATCCCTATCGGCGCGCATATTGTCAGTAAAGTTCATGCGCTGCTTGAGAACCAGAGTAATCCCGGACGCACGCTGCGTGCGGCACGTAGCGTGGAGACATTACACGCCGCATTCACCCGCTAAAACGATGAAGACAGGAAGCAATTATGCAACTTAACGATCCAACCTTATTTCGCCAGCAGGCACTGATCGACGGCAACTGGCGTGACGCCAACAGCGGCGAGACCCTCGCGGTGACCAACCCCGCCAACGGTCAGCAATTGGGTAGCGTACCGAAAATGGGGGCGGATGAAACCCGCGAAGCGATTAACGCCGCCAACCGCGCGCTGCCCGCCTGGCGTGCGCTGACCGCCAAAGAGCGGGCCAACATTCTGCGCCGCTGGTTCAATCTGATGATTGAGCATCAAGACGATCTCGCCCGTCTGATGACCCTGGAACAGGGAAAACCACTGGCGGAGGCCAAAGGCGAAATTACCTACGCCGCCTCCTTTATTGAGTGGTTTGCCGAAGAGGGCAAACGCATTTATGGCGATACGATACCTGGCCATCAGGCTGACAAACGCCTGATCGTCATCAAACAGCCGATCGGCGTTACCGCCGCGATTACGCCGTGGAACTTCCCGGCGGCGATGATCACCCGCAAAGCAGGTCCGGCGCTGGCGGCAGGTTGCACCATGGTGCTCAAACCCGCCAGCCAGACGCCATTCTCCGCACTGGCGCTGGCAGAGCTTGCTAATCGCGCCGGGATCCCGGCAGGCGTTTTCAGCGTGGTGACCGGTTCAGCCAGCGCAGTCGGTAACGAGCTGACCGGCAACCCGCTGGTGCGCAAGCTGTCATTTACCGGTTCAACTGAAATTGGCCGTCAGTTAATGCAACAGTGCGCCAAAGACATCAAAAAAGTGTCGCTGGAACTGGGCGGCAATGCACCGTTTATCGTCTTTGACGATGCCGATCTCGACAAAGCCGTGGAAGGCGCGCTGGCCTCGAAATTCCGTAACGCCGGGCAGACCTGCGTCTGCGCCAACCGTCTGTACGTGCAGGACGGTGTGTATGAGCGTTTTGCCGAAAAACTTCAGCAGGCTGTGAGCAAACTGCACCTCGGCGATGGTCTGCAACCTGACGTCACCACCGGACCGCTGATCGACGAAAAAGCGGTCGCCAAGGTGCAGGAGCACATCGCCGATGCCCTGGATAAAGGCGCGCGCATTATCGCGGGCGGTAAACCTCACTCGCTCGGCGGGAACTTCTTCCAGCCCACCATTCTGGTGGATGTGCCTGACAACGCAAAGGTCGCCAAAGAAGAGACGTTTGGCCCACTGGCGCCGCTGTTTCGCTTTAAAGACGAAGCAGATGTCATCGCTCAGGCCAACGACACCGAGTTTGGTCTGGCAGCCTATTTCTACGCCCGTGATTTGAGCCGCGTTTTCAGGGTTGGCGAAGCGCTGGAATACGGCATCGTCGGCATTAACACCGGCATCATCTCCAACGAAGTCGCTCCATTTGGAGGAATCAAAGCCTCCGGTCTTGGCCGTGAAGGTTCAAAATACGGCATCGAAGACTACTTAGAAATCAAATACATGTGCATCGGCCTTTAATAAAACAAATACTGGAGAACACCTGATGAGCACCAACAAAGAACTCATGCAACGTCGCAGCAACGCCGTTCCCCGTGGCGTAGGACAGATCCACCCTATTTTCGCCGAGCGAGCAGAAAACTGTCGGGTCTGGGACGTTGAAGGCCGCGAATTCCTCGATTTTGCCGGTGGTATCGCAGTGCTAAACACCGGCCACCTGCACCCGCAGATTGTCTCTGCGGTAGAAGCGCAGTTGAAAAAACTGTCCCATACCTGTTTCCAGGTGCTGGCCTATGAGCCTTACCTGGAGCTGTGCGAAATCATGAACAAGAAAGTGCCGGGCGATTTTGCCAAGAAAACTCTGCTGGTAACGACTGGTTCTGAAGCGGTGGAAAACGCGGTAAAAATCGCCCGCGCCGCCACCAAACGCACCGGCACAATCGCCTTTAGCGGCGCTTACCACGGTCGTACCCATTACACTTTGTCTCTGACCGGGAAAGTAAACCCGTACTCTGCCGGAATGGGGCTGATGCCTGGCCATGTGTATCGCGCGCTTTACCCGTGCCCGCTGCATGGCATCAGTGACGACGATGCTATCGCCAGCATTCATCGCATCTTCAAAAATGATGCCGCGCCGGAAGACGTTGCCGCCATCGTGATTGAACCTGTTCAGGGCGAGGGAGGTTTTTACGCCGCCTCACCGGCCTTTATGCAACGGCTGCGCGCCATTTGTGATGAGCACGGCATCATGCTGATTGCTGACGAAGTCCAGAGTGGCGCGGGCCGTACCGGTACACTGTTTGCCATGGAGCAGATGGGCGTTGCGCCCGATCTCACCACCTTCGCAAAATCCATCGCCGGAGGTTTCCCGCTGGCGGGCGTGACCGGACGCGCCGACGTCATGGACGCTATTCCACCGGGCGGGCTGGGCGGTACTTATGCTGGTAATCCGATTGCCTGTGCCGCCGCGCTGGCGGTACTGAACATTTTCGAGCAGGAAAATCTGCTGCAAAAAGCCAACGAGTTGGGGCAAACCCTGCGTGAAGGTCTGCTGGCTATTGCGGAAACCCACCGCGAGATTGGCGACGTTCGCGGGCTGGGGGCGATGATTGCTATCGAACTGTTCGAAGATGGCGACCATGCAAAACCAGACGCCAAACTGACCGCCGAAATTGTCGCGCGTGCGCGTGATAAAGGACTGATCCTGCTCTCCTGCGGGCCTTACTACAACGTCCTGCGCATCCTTGTCCCGCTGACCATTGAAGATGCGCAAATCCACCAGGGGCTGGACATCATCGCTCAATGTTTTGCCGAGGCGAAGCAAGGTTAACACCCCTGCATCCGAGCCGGATGGCGATGCAAATGCGCCTTATCCGGCAAACAGATCAATAACAATAATACGCGTGCCCCGGCGCGGGAATGCCGGGGTGCTCTCCCAAGTGCAATACTTTCGAGAGGTTTAAACGATGGGGCAAGTGTCACAATCACATGATTTAGGGGGCGGGCTGAAATCACGCCACGTTACCATGCTGTCTATTGCCGGAGTTATCGGCGCAAGTTTATTTGTCGGTTCAAGCGTGGCGATAGCAGAAGCCGGTCCCGCAGTGCTATTAGCGTACCTGTTCGCTGGGTTACTGGTGGTGATGATTATGCGTATGCTGGCCGAAATGGCCGTCGCCACCCCGGATACCGGATCGTTTTCTACCTATGCCGATAAGGCCATCGGCCCGTGGGCAGGTTATACCATCGGTTGGTTGTACTGGTGGTTCTGGGTGTTGGTGATCCCACTGGAAGCGAATATTGCCGCCATTATTCTTCACTCCTGGGTCCCGGGCATCCCTATCTGGCTGTTTTCTCTGGTTATCACGCTGGCATTAACCGGCAGTAATTTGCTGAGCGTCAAAAATTATGGTGAGTTCGAGTTCTGGCTGGCGCTGTGCAAAGTGATTGCCATTCTGGCGTTTATAACCCTCGGCGCGGTGGCGATTAGTGGTTTCTACCCTTATGCCGAAGTCAGTGGGGTTTCGCGCCTGTGGGATCATGGCGGCTTCATGCCCAACGGTTTCGGCGCTGTGCTCAGCGCGATGCTGATCACCATGTTCTCCTTTATGGGCGCGGAAATTGTCACTATCGCCGCCGCCGAATCCGATACCCCGGATAAACACATCGTCCGCGCCACCAACTCGGTTATCTGGCGTATCTCCATCTTCTATCTGTGCTCTATTTTCGTGGTAGTGGCGCTGATCCCATGGAACATGCCGGGACTGAAAGAAGTGGGCTCTTATCGTTCTGTGCTGGAGTTACTGCATATCCCACATGCGAAGCTGATCATGGACTGCGTCATTTTGTTGTCGGTGACTAGTTGTCTGAACTCCGCACTGTATACCTCATCACGCATGCTCTACTCCCTGAGTCGTCGCGGCGATGCACCCGCTTTTATGGGCAAAACAAACCGCAGTAAAACGCCTTATGTTGCAGTGTTACTGTCGACAGGTGCCGCCTTTCTCACTGTGGTCGTCAACTATTATGCCCCGGCCAAAGTATTCAAATTCCTGATCGACAGCTCCGGCGCAATCGCACTGTTGGTGTATCTGGTGATTGCGATTTCCCAACTGCGGATGCGTAAAATCCTGCTGGCGCGAGGTGGTGAAATCAAACTGAAAATGTGGCTTTATCCGTGGCTAACCTGGCTGGTGATCGCGTTTATTATCTTTGTGCTAGTGGTAATGCTGTTTCGCCCGGCACAACAGCTGGAAGTTATCTCTACCGGGTTGTTAGCCATAGGAATTATTTGTACCGTGCCCATTATGTCGCGCTGGAAAAAACTGCTATCGTGGCAAAAAGCACCATTGCAAAATACGCATTAAACCTGTTCCCGGCTCAGGCCGGGAAATCCGTTCAGGAGTGAAACCATGACCGCCATTCACCAACCGACGGCCATTGATGGATACCGCTGGCTGAAGAACGACATCATCCGCGGTGTGTATCAGCCTGATGAAAAACTGCGTATGAGCCTGCTGACCTCGCGTTATGATCTTGGCGTGGGACCGCTACGCGAAGCGCTTTCGCAACTGGTTGCCGAGCGGCTGGTCACGGTGGTCAATCAGAAAGGATATCGTGTCGCCCCAATGTCCGAGCAGGAGTTGCTCGATATTTTCGATGCCCGCGCCAATATGGAGGCCATGCTGGTCGCGCTGGCGATTGAACGCGGCGACGATGCCTGGGAAGCTGAAATTCTGGCGCGGGCGCATATGCTCGCTAAGCTTGAAGCGATTGACGCCAGTGAACAGATGCTCGACGAGTGGGATCAGCGCCATCAGGCGTTTCACTCAGCGATTGTCTCCGGCTGCGGTTCACAATATTTGCTGCAAATGCGCGAACGACTGTTCGATTTGGCGGCGCGCTACCGGTTTATCTGGCTGCGAAAAACGGTGCTGTCGGTTGAGATGTTGGAAGATAAACACGATCAGCACCAAACGCTGATCGAAGCAATTCTGGCACGCGATGCCCCGCGAGCCAGCGAATTAATGCGTCAGCACCTGCTGACGCCGATTCCGATTATTCAACAGGCGATGTCCGGCAAATTGCTGACGCAATAAACCTGAACATTATTATTGTTGCGGAATACGTAAAACCTGCCCGGGATAAATTTTATCCGGGCTTTTCAGCATCGGTTTATTTGCTTCAAATATTTGATTATACAGATTAGCGTTGCCGTAAACCTGTTTGGCAATAGCGCTCAGGGTATCCCCCGATTTCACGGTATAAAACTGGCTTTCACTCGCGGGCGCAGAGGTTTTAACCTGGTCGTCGACACTGGCAATACCAGAGATATTACCAATCGCTATCAGGATTTTTTCTTTCGCCTCCTGACTTAATCCATCGCCAGAAACGGTGGCTTTGCCTTCGTTAATTTGGACGTCCACTTTATCCGCATCTGGAATACCGGTTTTATTCAGGTGTTCCTGCACTTTTTTTGCCAGATCGGCTGTGTCATGATTTCCAGTGACCGCATCCCACAGTTTCTCACCCGCATCTTTTACAAAATTGAAGAGACCCATATCCACCTCGATAATAAACAATCAACCTGAAAAGTGTAGCAGAGGAGAAAGGAGCACAACGAAAACGGCGCCAAAGCGCCGTTGTAGAAGGGGAATTAGTTACGCGTCTGTATCCAGAAGGCGTGGATCAGACCTGGGATGTAGCCCAGCAGCGTCAGAACGATATTGAGAATAAAAGCCCAACCGAATCCTTTACCCAGCAGCACGCCGAGCGGAGGCAAAATAATAGTAAAAACGATTCTCCAGAAACCCATACATACTCCCTACAAGCAAAAAATTAACCATTGTTTAAAAAGAGATTTTATCTCTAAGACTAATCAGTGTAGCTAACTCCTCCCGTCTCGCCCTGTTGTTTTACCCTCTTTTACGCTTTTGACGCTGGCGTAGGTTGATTTTTTATTTTAGAATTTACTTAATTTAGATTATGCTTAAATACATATGACAGAACTTGAACAACTCCAGGCCAGCGCGGAACAGGCTGCCGCTCTGCTCAAAGCGATGAGTAACCCGAAGCGGTTGCTGATTTTGTGCATGCTCTGCGGTTCGCCCGGTACCAGCGCGGGCGAGTTAGCCCGTATTACCGGTCTCAGTCCCTCCGCCACTTCGCAGCACCTGGCACGTATGCGAGAAGAAGGCCTGATAGACAGCCAACGCGATGCCCAGCGCATCCTGTACTCCATCAAAAATGCGGCCGTGAATTCGCTGATCGCCACATTAAAGACACTTTATTGCCCATAAGGAGCCATCATGACTATTGGGACGATTTCCCCACGCGAAGCGCAGACGCTGGTCGCACAAGGCGCAAAACTGATTGATATCCGCGATGCTGACGAGTATCTGCACGAACATATCCCTGAGGCGCATCTGGCCCCGTTATCGACGCTCGAGCATGGGGCGTTGCCTGCGAATCTCCGCGCCGAAAAGATTATCTTTCACTGTCAGTCTGGCAAACGTACACAAAACGCGGCGACAAAACTGAGTGCTCTTGCCGCTCCTGCGCAGGTCTGGTTGTTGGAGGGCGGAATTGACGGCTGGAAATCTGCAGGTTTGCCGGTGGCAAAAGACAGTTCACAACCGTTACCGCTGATGCGTCAGGTGCAGATAGCCGCAGGTAGCCTTGCCCTGTTCGGCGTCATACTGGGTTACGCCGTCAATAGCGCCTTCTTCCTGCTGAGCGGTTTTGTCGGCGCGGGGCTGATACTCGCTGGTGTGACCGGCTTTTGCGGCATGGCACGATTACTGGACATCATGCCCTGGAACCGACGTACTCATTAAGCGGTAAACCTTGAAACAGCGCTGTACCCGCCGATTGACGTGATCTATGGTGAGTTCTGCGATAAATAAAGGAGTGCACTATGTTTCAACCTGGCGATCTGGTTCAACCGCGCATGGGCGGCCCCAAACTGAAAGTTGTCGAAGTCAATGACGATCAAATTGTGGCGGTACAAGCCAGTAATGAAAGCGGTGAGAAATTCACGCTGAAAGCGGCTGATGTGACGCGATATACCGAAGAAGGTGATTTCGGCGTTTGCTGAAAATAAGCGGTGAGGACACCCTCACCGCATTCATAATTAGATCAAAAAGTCATCAAGCGATTTACCGGCAGCCAGCGCCTCGGCAATTGGCTTCGGTGTGCGACCTTGTCCAGTCCATGTTTTTGTTTCACCATTGAGATCGGTAAAACGATATTTCGCCGGGCGCGGCAGACGTTTTTTAACTGAACGTGCCGTCACAGACGTTATGCTCAGCAGCTCTTCCGGATTGATCCCGTCTGCCTGCATCAGCGCCAGCAAGGTATTAATTTTTTCCTGCTGTTCTGCACGTTGGCGCTGTAGCTGTTCTTCTTCATCGCGCCGTTCTTTGGTCACAACTCTGAATTTTTCAAGCATATCTTCCAGCACTTCAACAGAAAATTCTCGAGCCATTGCTCGCAGCGAGCGGATATTATTTAAGTTTTTTAACATTGAACTCATATTAACAAAACCTCTTTAACGTAAAACATAAAAATGGTATTACGCTAAATATTGTATGCAACTACCTATTATATTTCCAGTCTAATTTATTCGTATGTTATAAAACAAAAAGCCAACACAGGTATTTATGGCATCAATTTTTATATTATCTATATAATATTTCCGTTCCTCTGATAGCCACGATAAATATACCTTCAAGGTATCTCGATGCGTCACTTGATAACCAGGCCACACTATCGCGCAGAATCGACGAGTAGATATATTGAACATTGGTCAACATTCAGAAAAGGAGCGCAAAAAATTCATAAAAACAAATAACCATAACCAGTTGATCTAAAACATTTTTTCTTAACCCAGCAACGAAAACACCAAAACGAACAAAAAACACACCATTACAGAGCATTTTATCGACAAAAAGGTAATAAATAAAAATTTTAAGCTAGTTGATAGTTATTATCCAGCCAGATATCCTATTTAAACGCGAATGCAGCAAGACAAATCACTAGCAGAAAGGTATTCAAAACCTTTTTTTCTCTTTTTACAAGGAGCATTAACATGTTCTCTCCGCAGTCACGCTTGCGTCATGCAGTAGCAGACACGTTCGCGATGGTTGTTTATTGTTCTGTCGTGAACATGTTGATCGAAATATTCCTTTCAGGAATGAGCTTCGAACAGTCCCTGTACTCCAGACTCGTTGCTATCCCCATTAACATACTGATCGCGTGGCCATACGGCATGTACCGCGATTTATTTATGCGCGCGGCACGCAAAACCACGCAGGCTGGGTGGGGGAAAAATCTGGCGGACGTGCTGGCTTATGTCACCTTCCAGTCGCCAGTGTATGTGATTATTCTGTTGACGGTTGGCGCAGACTGGCACCAGATTACGGCTGCAGTCAGTTCGAATATCGTGGTATCAATGCTGATGGGCGCGGTCTATGGCTACTTTCTTGATTATTGCCGCCGCCTGTTTAAGGTCAGCAGCTATCACCAGGCTAAAGCCTGACAGGTCTCTTCGCGACTGGCCCTGCCAGTCGCATTATTAGTTTGAGCTAACGTCGCCAAACAACCCACTCAGATAACGCTCCAACGCAATTCGCGAGCTAAAGCCGTGCGGAATACCATAGTGTTCGTGTGTCTCACCGGCTAAATACAGTGGAAATTGTTGGTAATGATCGCAGGTTTTAATATCCGTCGCAGGTTCTGCCAGCGAAGAGCTTCGCTCTTTTAGCGTGGGATGGATAATTAATGCGGTACGTCCCATGCGTGCTTCACGGTTAACGTACACATAATTTTCGCCACGACGATAGCCATACGTTTTCTGAGTCACTACATCAACGGTAAAGCCCACTTTTTCAAGTACGCGCGCCACCTCATCAGGTCGTAAATACATATTATTTTCCTCGTTATCTTTTACTGCGGGCTTACCTTACCTGATTCAGCATTAGCAACGCTTTCAGAAAAGTCCATAAACGAGTGACCAGGGTGGGACGAATATCGTAAGAACCATACAGATTATGTCAGTGCCAGCCGCAGTTGATTTGCCGCCTGTTGCGCCATTACAACCGAGCTGATGTTGGTAAACGACAGCAAGATCCCCCCCTTTCCAGCCGAAGTTATTCGCCAACGGCTCAACGCCTGAACCGCAAGCCCGGCCTGATTCGCTTTGCGCACTAACGCAACATCATCTCCCTCTACGGTCATCACCAGTTGGATCCCCCCTTCCTGAGGAATGACGCTGAATCCTTGTTCAGTCAGGGCGTTCTCCATCCACTGACGCCGCTCGGCATAATGCTGGCGCATGCGTTTTAAGTGCCGCCAGAAATGACCATCTTGCATAAAATCCGCCAGCGTTTGCTGCCATAAAACCGGAACGCTACAGGCCGTTAGCGCCGCCTGCTGACGAAAACGTTCGACCTGAGTCAGAGGGACCACCAACCATGCCGTGCGCAACGCCGGAAACATCGATTTACTGAACGTGCCGGCATAAATCACTCGCTGGGGCGCATCCAGGCTTTTAAGTGGCGGTAACGGCTTACCGTGGTAGCGAAATTCACTGTCGTAATCATCTTCAATAATCCACGCCTGTTCGCGAGCCGCCCACTCCAGCAACCGATGGCGACGGTCTAATGACAGGGCCACACCCAGCGGGCTTTGGTGTGCGGGTGTGAGCATGACAAAACGCGCCTGTGGAAAGTCGCGGATCCCAGCGCAGACATCCAGACCATCGCTATCCACCGCCACCGGCATCAGCTCAATCTGTTCCTGAGCCACCACGGGCCGAATCAGCGGAAAGCCGGGATCTTCGACCCACATTCCCTCACCAGGTTGAGACAGAGCGCGCAGAATTAACGTTACTGATGCCGCATAGCCTGACGTAATAAAAATCTGCTCCGGCTGGCACTCAATGCTGCGTGAAACGCGCAGGTAATCCACAATCGCCTGACGTAACGCGCGTTCGCCGCAAACATCGCCCACCGCGAGATCAAAACGCGTTTGGGTGCGTAAACGCCGACCCATCACTCGCGCCCAGACGTCACGTGGGAAGAGATCGAGTGCGGGTAATCCCATCTGAAAAGCTTGCGGTCTGGGGTTTTCTCCGGCGAAGATCGTGGGAGACGCAGGTGCCTTTTCCAGGCGCAATTGCTCACTGACAAATGTTCCTGCCTGTCCTCGCCGCGCGAGCCAGCCCTGAGCCACCAGCTCGGCATAGGCATGTTCCACCGTCGAACGCGAAACCCCCAGTTCCTGGGACCACGTCCGGCTGGAGGGCAATCTTGTGCCTGGTTTGAGTTCACCTGTCTCAATGGCATTTTTTAACTGGCGGGCGATTTGTTGATAGCGCGGCATTTATGGTCTGCTTTTTTTGCAACAATATGGCTCTCTGTAGCAGTCCATTATAGTGCTACATTGCGGGTTATCCAAACGAGGAGAAATACCATGACCATGTTACGCCAGCCCTATTATGAACTCAGTCCTGAAATCTATAACGCTCTGGTTCAGGCAAGCAAAGCGCTGGAGAACTGCGCGCTGGAACCTACGCTGACGGAACTGATTTACCTGCGGGTCTCGCAAATCAACGGCTGCGCCTTTTGTCTGGAAATGCACAGTAAAGCGCTGCGCAAAGCAGGCGTTGCGCAGGCTAAACTGGACGCGCTGGCAGGCTGGCGGGTGAGTCACCACTTCAGCGAGCAGGAACGTGCGGCGCTGGCGTGGGCCGAGTCCGTCACCGATATCGCCAGCACCCATGCCGGAGACGATGTTTATCTGCCGCTGCTCGACCATTTTAGCGCGAAAGAAATTAGCGACCTGACGTTTGCCATTAGCCTGATGAACTGCTTTAACCGCCTGGCTGTGGGAATGCGCATGTGATTTATCGGTTGCCGGATAGCTCTGTCCGGCAACAATCTTCTTCCCCGCCACACTCCTCACTCATGCCCTAATCAACCTAAAATTCCCATATCTTGTATGGTTGAATATTTTTAAAACTACATCTAGTATCATCTGTATCAAGATGCACACAACCTGACGCTGTCTGTCGCGTCATTCTTTCACCCTTCAATAGAAATACGAATCATGCTCATTGTTATTTACACTCGCAATAACTGTGTTCAGTGCCACGCCACCAAGAAAGCGATGGAAAGCCGTGGCCTCGACTTTGAGATGGTGAACGTCGATTTACAGCCCGACCAGGCTGATAGCTTGCGCGCTCAAGGCTTTCGCCAGCTACCGGTCGTGGTCGCAGGGGAAACCAGTTGGTCAGGATTTCGCCCGGATATGATCAACCGTCTGCGTCCTGAACCTCAAGTGGTCAGCGCATGAGTCAACTCGTCTACTTTTCCAGCAGCTCCGAAAATACGCACCGCTTTATGCAGCGTCTGGGGATGCCTGCCATTCGCATCCCGCTTAATGAACGCGAGCGGATCCGGGTAGACGAACCTTACATTTTAATCGTGCCGTCCTATGGTGGTGGCGGCACGGCTGGCGCTGTTCCGAGACAGGTGATCCGCTTTTTAAACGATACGCACAACCGGGCGTTAATCCGTGGCGTGATCGCCTCCGGCAACCGCAATTTCGGTGATGCCTACGGTCGCGCGGGTGATGTCATTTCACAAAAATGCGGCGTGCCGTGGCTTTATCGTTTTGAGCTAATGGGCACCCAAAGCGATATCAACAACGTTCGAAAAGGAGTGAGCGAATTTTGGCAACGACAACCGCAGAACGTGTAATGCAGCAGACGCTGGATTATCACGCCCTGAACGCCATGCTGAATCTGTACGATAAAGCCGGGCGCATTCAGTTCGACAAAGACCATCAGGCGGTGGAGGCTTTCTTTGCCGCCCACGTCCGCCCCAATTCGGTGGCGTTTGCCAGCCAGCAGGCGCGTCTCGAAACGTTGGTGGATGAAGGCTACTACGATGCCAGCGTGTTAAGCCGCTACAATCGCGCGTTTGTGCTGAAGCTATTTGACCACGCCCACGCCAGTGGATTCCGTTTTCAGACATTCCTCGGCGCATGGAAGTTCTACACCAGCTATACGCTGAAAACGTTCGACGGTAAGCGCTATCTGGAAGACTTTGAGGATCGGGTGACGATGGTGGCGCTCACTCTGGCGCAGGGCGATGAAGCGCTTGCGACGCAACTGACCGATGAAATGCTCTCCGGGCGCTTTCAGCCCGCCACGCCAACCTTTTTAAACTGCGGTAAACAGCAACGCGGCGAGCTGGTCTCCTGTTTCCTGTTACGTATTGAAGACAACATGGAGTCAATCGGACGCGCGGTCAACTCGGCGCTGCAGCTCTCCAAACGCGGCGGCGGCGTGGCTTTTTTGCTCTCTAACCTGCGCGAGGCGGGTGCGCCCATTAAACGCATTGAGAACCAGTCCTCCGGGGTGATCCCGGTCATGAAAATGCTGGAAGATGCGTTTTCTTATGCAAATCAGCTCGGTGCGCGTCAGGGCGCGGGCGCGGTGTACCTGCACGCGCACCATCCGGATATTTTGCGTTTTCTAGATACTAAACGTGAAAACGCCGACGAAAAAATCCGTATCAAAACGCTCTCGCTTGGCGTGGTAATCCCCGACATCACCTTCCGGTTGGCGAAAGAAAATGCCCGGATGGCGCTGTTTTCACCGTATGACGTGGAACGCATTTACGGCAAACCGTTCGGTGATATCGCCGTGAGTGAACGGTATGACGAACTGGTCGCCGACGAACGCGTACGCAAAAAATACATTAACGCCCGCGATTTCTTCCAGCGGCTGGCAGAGATCCAGTTCGAGTCAGGCTACCCATACATCATGTTTGAAGACACGGTGAATCGTGCCAATCCAATTGCCGGTCGGATCAATATGAGCAATCTGTGCTCAGAGATTTTGCAGGTTAACAGCGCCTCCACCTACGATGAAAACCTCAATTACGCGCATACAGGGCATGATATCTCCTGCAATCTCGGCTCGTTGAACATTGCCCATACCATGGATTCACCCGACTTTGGCCGCACCGTGGAGACAGCTGTTCGCGGCTTAACCGCCGTTTCGGACATGAGCCATATTCGCAGCGTACCCTCGATTGAAGCAGGAAACAGCGCGTCGCACGCGATTGGCCTTGGGCAGATGAACCTGCACGGGTATCTGGCGCGGGAAGGGATTGCCTATGGTTCGCCGGAAGGACTGGATTTCACCAATCTCTATTTCTACACCATCACCTGGCATGCATTGAATACATCGATGAAGCTCGCCCGCGAGCGCGGTAAAACCTTTGCCGGATTCCAGCAGTCCCGCTACGCCAGCGGCGAGTATTTTAGCCAGTATCTGCAGGGCGACTGGCAGCCAAAAACCGACAAGGTCCGCACACTGTTTGCCGCCAGCGGCATTACGCTACCGACGCGCGCGATGTGGGCGCAACTGCGTGAAGATGTGATGCGCTACGGTATTTATAACCAGAATTTACAGGCGGTTCCGCCCACTGGTTCTATCTCCTACATCAACCATGCCACGTCAAGCATTCATCCGATTGTGTCGAAAGTGGAGATTCGTAAAGAGGGCAAAACCGGGCGCGTTTACTACCCTGCCCCGTTCATGACCAATGAAAATCTGGCCTTGTATCAGGATGCCTGGGAGATTGGTCCGCAAAAAATCATCGATACCTACGCTGAGGCAACGCGCCATGTCGATCAGGGGCTTTCACTGACGCTCTTTTTCCCCGATACCGCCACTACGCGCGATATCAACAAAGCGCAGATTTACGCCTGGCGTAAGGGCATCAAATCGCTGTACTACATCCGACTACGTCAGTTGGCGCTGGAAGGGACCGAAATAGAAGGCTGCGTGTCATGCGCGCTGTAAGGAGAACAAAATGACATTATCCCGCGTTAGCGCCATCAACTGGAACAAGATTGAGGATAATAAAGATCTCGAAGTCTGGAATCGCCTGACCAGTAACTTCTGGCTACCGGAAAAAGTTCCGCTTTCCAATGATATCCCGGCCTGGCAAACGTTGAACGCTGCTGAACAGCAACTGACGATCCGCGTTTTTACCGGGCTGACGCTGCTCGACACCATTCAGAATATTGCCGGCGCGCCAGCATTAATGGCAGATTCATTAACACCGCATGAAGAGGCGGTGCTGTCGAATATCAGTTTTATGGAAGCGGTGCACGCCCGTTCCTACAGCTCTATTTTTTCCACCCTGTGCCAGACCAAAGATGTGGATGCGGCTTACGCCTGGAGTGAAGAAAGTCCCCCACTCCAGCGCAAAGCACAGATCGTTTTGGCACATTACGCCAGCGACGAACCGCTGAAGAAGAAAATTGCCAGCGTGTTTCTGGAATCTTTCCTGTTCTATTCCGGTTTCTGGTTGCCGATGTATTTTTCCAGCCGCGGCAAATTGACCAATACTGCCGATCTTATTCGTCTGATCATTCGTGATGAAGCCGTTCATGGGTATTACATTGGTTATAAATTTCAAAAAGGTCTGGAACATATTTCCGAATCCGCACGTGAGGAGTTAAAGAATTTTGCCTTCGACCTGTTGATGGAATTGTATGATAACGAAGCGCGCTATACGGAAGAATTGTATGCAAAGACCGGTTGGGTAGATGACGTCAAAGCCTTCCTTTGTTACAACGCCAATAAGGCATTAATGAATTTGGGATATGAGGCATTATTCCCGCCAGAAATGGCGGAGGTCAATCCGGCAATCCTTGCCGCACTATCGCCTAACGCTGACGAAAACCACGATTTCTTCTCGGGTTCTGGCTCATCTTACGTGATGGGAAAAGCGGTCGAAACTGAAGACGACGACTGGAATTTCTAGCACTCATTTTCGCGGGAAATTCCTTACAATTTTCGCGGAAATATTTTAACAGGATCACACTTTTATCGCGCAAATATAATTGTGTGATCTACACTCAATACCAGCCGCATTATTCGCCTGCATTTCATCAATTCAGGCGTTTTTCCCTTGCCATTTACAAAAAATATCAAGCAACTCACATTCGCGTTCAGCCCTTATATCATGGGAAATCCCGCCACCTGGCCTTCGGCAATATTCGTGCCACAGCCAAATTCAGGGTTGTCTCAGATTCTCAGTATGTTAGGGTAGAAAAAGGTCACTATTTCCATCAGGTAATATATCGATATAAACAAATAACAGGAATCATTCTATTGCATGGCAATTAAATTAGAAGTTAAAAATCTCTATAAGATATTTGGAGAGCATCCGCAGAGAGCCTTCAAATATATTGAAAAAGGACTTTCAAAAGAGCAGATTCTGGATAAAACAGGGCTATCGCTTGGCGTTAAGAACGCCAGTCTGGCCATTGAAGAAGGCGAGATATTTGTCATCATGGGATTATCTGGTTCGGGTAAATCCACAATGGTACGCCTTCTCAATCGCCTGATTGAACCCACCCGCGGACAGGTATTGATTGACGGTGTAGACATCGCCCGGATATCCGATGCCGAGCTTCGCGAGGTGCGCAGAAAAAAGATTGCGATGGTCTTCCAGTCCTTTGCCCTGATGCCGCACATGACGGTTCTGGACAATACGGCATTCGGTATGGAATTAGCCGGTGTTGGCGCCGATGAACGTCGTGAAAAAGCCTTAGATGCGCTACGTCAGGTTGGTCTGGAGAATTACGCTCACGGATACCCGGATGAACTCTCCGGAGGGATGCGCCAGCGTGTGGGACTTGCCCGTGCGTTAGCCATTAATCCTGACATCTTATTAATGGATGAGGCTTTCTCAGCACTCGATCCTTTAATTCGTACAGAGATGCAGGATGAACTAGTAAAACTGCAGTCGAAGCATCAACGTACCGTGGTCTTTATTTCGCACGACCTCGACGAAGCCATGCGTATTGGCGACAGAATTGCCATTATGCAAAACGGTGAAGTGGTGCAGGTCGGTACGCCAGATGAAATTCTGAATAATCCGGCCAATGATTATGTCCGCACCTTCTTCCGTGGCGTTGATATTAGCCAGGTCTTCAGTGCGAAAGATATATCGCGCCGTAGCCCCGAGGGTTTAATTCGAAAAACGCCCGGGGTGGGCCCACGTTCTGCGCTGCAATTATTGCAGGACAAAGATCGCGAATATGGTTATGTGATCGAGCGAGGCAACAAATTCGTCGGTGTTGTCTCTATCGACTCATTAAAAACAGCGTTAAGTCAGGCGCAAGGTATTGAAGCGGCATTGATCGATGAACCGCTAGCCGTCGATGCACAAACTCCTCTCAGCGAGTTGCTTTCTCATGTCGGCCAGGCCCCGTGCGCGGTGCCGGTTGTTGATGAGGAACAGCAGTATGTGGGCGTCATTTCAAAACGCATGCTGTTACAGGCTTTAGATCGTGAGGGGGTAAACAATGGCTGATCAAACTAATCCGTGGGATACCACACCAGCGACTGACAGCGCCGCACAAACTGCCGATGCCTGGAGTACGCCATCCGGTGCGCCCGCTGACGGCGGTGGCGCGGACTGGCTGACCAGCGCCCCCGCGCCGGCGCCAGAGCATTTCAATATTATGGATCCGTTCCATAAAACGCTGATCCCGCTCGATAGCTGGGTCACTGAGGGGATCGACTGGGTTGTTACTCATTTCCGTCCGGTCTTCCAGGGCATTCGTGTCCCGGTGGATTACATTCTCAACGGCTTTCAACAGCTGCTGTTAGGTATGCCAGCCCCGGCGGCGATTATCCTGTTCGCCTTGATTGCCTGGCAGATTTCCGGCGTTGGAATGGGCGTTGCTACGCTGATTTCATTGATTGCAATCGGTGCCATCGGCGCGTGGTCGCAGGCCATGATAACCCTGGCACTGGTGCTGACTGCGCTGCTGTTCTGCGTGGTGATCGGTCTGCCGATGGGGATCTGGTTAGCACGTAGCCCTCGGGCGGCAAAAATTGTTCGCCCGCTGCTGGATGCGATGCAAACCACACCTGCGTTCGTCTATCTGGTGCCGATTGTCATGCTGTTCGGTATTGGTAACGTCCCGGGCGTGGTGGTGACGATTATCTTCGCCCTGCCGCCAATTGTGCGTCTGACCATTCTGGGGATTAACCAGGTGCCAGCCGATCTGATTGAAGCCTCACGCTCGTTTGGTGCCAGCCCGCGCCAGATGCTGTTTAAAGTGCAGCTCCCGCTGGCAATGCCCACCATCATGGCCGGGGTTAACCAGACGCTGATGCTGGCGCTCTCAATGGTCGTCATCGCATCGATGATTGCCGTCGGCGGACTGGGTCAGATGGTTCTGCGCGGCATCGGTCGTCTGGATATGGGGCTTGCCACCGTTGGCGGAGTTGGGATTGTGATCCTCGCCATCATTCTCGACCGCCTGACGCAGGCCGTCGGTCGCGACTCGCGTAGCCGTGGCAACCGCCGCTGGTACACCACAGGTCCCGTTGGGCTTATCACTCGCCCTTTCACGAAGTAATTCACCCGTTGCCCGGTAGCGCATGGCTTACCGGGCCTACAATTCATTAACTTGCGCAAAATCGTTCAAGTTGCATCGCGGCGGCAAACGAATGTATCCCCGGGAGCGTACAAGTAGTACATGACTGGGGTGCATGAGTGCAGCCAACAAAGAGGCGGCTTGAAGGATGAAGTGCAATAAGGAACAACGATGCGACAGAAAATCATTATTGCCACAGCGTTTGCCACCCTTGTCTCCACCAGCGCTTTCGCTTCTGACCTGCCGGGCAAAGGCATCACCGTACAGCCAATCCAGAGCACTATCTCTGAAGAATCTTTCCAGACGCAGCTGGTCGCCCGCGCGCTGGAGAAGCTGGGTTATACCGTTAACAAAACCAGCGAAGTTGACTACAACGTCGGCTATACCTCCATTGCCTCTGGCGATGCAACGTTTACCGCTGTGAACTGGCAGCCGCTGCATGATGATATGTACGCCGCGGCGGGCGGAGATAAAAAGTTTTATCGCGAGGGGGTATTCGTTACGGGGGCGGCACAGGGTTACCTGATCGATAAAAAAACCGCTGAGCAGTACAAAATCACCAACATCGCCCAGTTAAAAGATCCGAAGATCGCCAAAATCTTTGACACCAACGGCGACGGAAAAGCAGACATGATGGGCTGCTCACCGGGCTGGGGCTGTGAAGCGGTTATTAACCACCAGAACAAAGCCTTCGATCTGGAAAAAACCGTCGAGGTCAGCCACGGGAACTATGCGGCGATGATGGCCGACACCATTACGCGTTTTAAAGAAGGCAAACCCATTCTTTACTACACCTGGACACCGTACTGGGTAAGCGACGTGATGAAACCGGGTAAAGATGTGGTCTGGCTGCAGGTGCCGTTCTCTTCCCTGCCAGGCGAACAGAAAGGCATTGATACCAAACTGCCAAACGGTGCCAACTACGGCTTCCCGGTGAACACGATGCATATCGTCGCCAATCAAGCCTGGGCGGAGAAAAACCCGGCCGCCGCGAAACTGTTCGCTATCATGAAGCTGCCGCTGGCAGATATTAACGCGCAGAACGCGATGATGCATGATGGGAAAGCCTCGGAAGCTGACGTACAGGGTCACGTTGACGGCTGGATCAAAGCCCACCAGCAACAGTTCGACGGCTGGGTGAATGAAGCGCTGGCTGCGCAGAAATAACATCGCCTGAGTGCCGGATACGCTAAGGCATATCCGGCCTGCTTCCCTCTATCTCCTCTAAACCGCACAATCCATCACCCAACAAATCAGCAACATTTAATCACTTCCGTTATGATTGTTTTCTGCAATCCATTATTCAGTTGAAAACCATGACGAAAACCACTCAGGGACTTAGCCCTTCGCTAATCCTGTTAATGTCTATCGCCACCGGCCTTGCCGTCGCCAGTAACTATTATGCACAGCCGCTGCTCGACACCATTGCGCGTAACTTTTCGCTATCTGCCAGTACTGCAGGGTTTATCGTCACCGCTGCCCAACTTGGCTATGCCGCCGGCCTGCTGTTTTTAGTACCGCTTGGCGATATGTTTGAGCGTCGAATGCTGATCGTTTCTATGACACTGTTAGCGGCAGGCGGCATGCTGATTACCGCCAGCAGCCAGTCGTTGGCCATGCTGATCCTCGGCACCGCTCTGACCGGGTTGTTCTCCGTCGTGGCACAAATTTTGGTTCCGCTGGCGGCAACGCTTGCGACGCCGGACAAGCGCGGTAAGGTTGTCGGCACAATTATGAGCGGTCTGCTGTTGGGCATTCTGCTGGCGCGCACCGTAGCGGGATTACTGGCTAATCTTGGCGGCTGGCGTACCGTATTTTGGGTCGCATCGGTATTAATGGCGCTGATGGCGATTGCGCTCTGGCGCGGCCTGCCAAAGATGAAATCAGAGACTCATCTTAACTATCCACAGCTGTTAGGCTCCGTATTCAGTCTGTTTACCCATGATAAATTGCTGCGTACCCGCGCGATGCTGGGCTGCCTGACCTTTGCTAATTTCAGTATTCTCTGGACCTCAATGGCGTTTTTGCTCGCCGCACCGCCGTTTAACTATTCCGAAGGCACCATCGGACTGTTTGGCCTGGCTGGCGCTGCCGGAGCGTTAGGTGCGCGTCCGGCGGGTGGTTTTGCCGATAAGGGAAAATCGCATCTCACCACCACTGCAGGTTTGTTATTACTGCTGCTCTCCTGGTGGGCCATCTGGTTGGGGCATAGTTCCGTACCCATGCTGATTATCGGCATCCTGGTACTGGATCTCACCGTTCAGGGTGTACATATCACCAACCAGACGGTTATCTATCGCATTCACCCAGACGCACGTAATCGCCTGACCGCCGGATACATGACCAGCTATTTTATCGGCGGGGCGGCCGGTTCGCTGATTTCAGCTTCTGCCTGGCAGCACGCCGGGTGGGCTGGCGTTTGTCTGGCAGGTATGACCGTTGCCATACTCAACCTGTTAGTCTGGTGGCGAGGTTTTCACCGCCAGGAAGCCGTAAATTAAGCGTATAGCGCATGTTTACCGTTGATTGGGCTCCGCAGGGTGTTAAGGAGCCCATCAGTCTGCTAAGGTTATAACTCATTGAACCAAGTTATATTAATTTCGGTAATGAAGCCTATAGCCCTATGGAAAGCCCTGTTCCCCAACCTGAACCCAGTTCTGCAACGCTAACTGAAGGTTTCAAAGATAGCCTGCCGATAGTCATCAGCTATATTCCAGTCGCTTTTGCTTTTGGTCTTAGTGCCACTCGTCTTGGCTTTAGTCCCGTTGAAAGCGTCTTTTTCTCCTGCATTATCTATGCTGGAGCCAGCCAGTTTGTCATCACCACGATGCTCGCCGCAGGCAGTTCACTGTGGGTCGCGGCCCTTACTGTTATGGCGATGGACGTCCGTCATATTTTGTATGGCCCTTCCCTGCGCAGCCGCATCGCTCAGCGACTGAGCAAGCCCAAAAGCGCACTATGGGCTTTTGGCCTCACCGATGAAGTCTTTGCTGCCGCAACGGCGAAGCTGGTACGGGATAACCGGCGCTGGAGTGAAAACTGGATGATCGGTATTGCGCTATGCTCCTGGGCCTCTTGGGTGTTTGGTACGGTGATCGGCGCGTTTTCCGGCAGCGGTTTACTCAAGGATTACCCGGCGGTTGAGGCGGCGTTAGGCTTCATGCTCCCGGCACTGTTCATGAGCTTCCTGCTCGCCTCTTTCCAGCGTCAACAGGCGCTCTGCGTAACTGCTGCACTGGCCGGGGCGTTAGCTGGCGTTACGCTGTTTTCCATTCCAGCAGCTATCCTTTCAGGCATTGTCTGCGGATGTCTGACCGCACTCATCCAGTCATTTTGGCAGGGAGGTCCTGATGAGCTATGAGGTTCTGCTGCTTGGCCTGCTGGTCGGCTGTGTTAACTACTGTTTCCGCTATTTGCCGCTTCGTCTTGGCGTGGGGAATGTTCGCCCGGCGAAGCGTGGCGCGATGGGGATATTACTCGACACCATTGGCATTGCATCAATTTGCGCCCTGCTGGTGGTGTCTACCGCACCGGAAGTGATGCACGACACTCGTCGGTTTGTGCCTACACTGGTGGGGTTTGTCATACTGGGCGCAAGCTTCTATAAGACCCGCAGCATCATCATTCCAACGTTACTGAGTGCTCTGGGCTATGGATTAGCCTGGAAAATGCTGGTTGGATTATAGATAAAAAAAATCATTTTAAATAAATAATACATTTACTTTATTTGTCACTGTCGTTACTATATCGGCTGAAATTAATGAGGTTATACCCAAATGGATAGTTCGTTTACGCCCATTGAACAAATGCTAAAATTTCGCGCCAGCCGCTACGAAGAGTTCCCTTATCAGGAAGTGCTTCTGACCCGTCTCTGCATGCACATGCAAGGCAAGCTGCTGGAAAACCGCAATAAGATGCTGAAAGCTCAAGGGATTAACGAGACATTGTTTATGGCGTTAATTACGCTGGAGTCTCAGGAAAACCACAGTATTCAGCCTTCTGAACTGAGTTGCGCGCTTGGATCGTCACGTACTAACGCCACCCGCATCGCGGATGAGTTAGAAAAACGTGGCTGGATCGAACGTCGTGAAAGCGATAACGATCGCCGCTGTCTGCATCTGCAATTGACCGAGAAAGGCCATGCATTTTTGCAGGAGGTGTTACCGCCTCAGCATAACTGCCTGCACCAGCTCTGGTCATCTCTTAGCACCACCGAAAAAGATCAGCTTGAGCAAATTACCCGTAAACTTCTGACCCGTCTTGATCAGATGGAGCAGGATGGCGCGGTGTTAGAAGCGCTGCGCTAAGGCGTCGACTCGCTCAGAAATCCAGATTTATAAATGAAAAAACCGACAGGCCAGCACGCATACTGCTGGCCTGTCTGATAAACAGGTCGGCTCAGCCGATGTGATAAAAAGAAGATCGTGGAGAACAACATGAGCGCAAATGCGGAGACTCAAACCCCGCAGCAACCGGTCAAGAAGAATGGCAAACGTAAAAGTATGCTTCTCCTTTTGACCTTGCTCTTTATTATCATTGCCGTGGCATATGGGATTTATTGGTTTTTAGTACTGCGTCATTACGAAGATACAGACGATGCGTACGTGGCAGGGAATCAGGTTCAAATCATGGCGCAGGTATCAGGCAGCGTGACAAAAGTCTGGGCTGATAACACTGATTTTGTTAAAGAAGGCGATGTGCTGGTCACCCTCGACCAGACTGATGCCAAACAGGCATTTGAAAAAGCCAAAACTGCGCTGGCTTCCAGCGTGCGTCAGACGCACCAGTTGATGATCAACAGCAAGCAGTTACAGGCCAGCATTGAGGTGCAGAGAACCGCGCTGGCGCAGGCACAAAGCGACTTTAATCGTCGTGTCCCGCTGGGCAACGCCAACCTGATTGGCCGCGAAGAGCTGCAACATGCGCGTGATGCCGTTGCCAGCGCTCAGGCTCAGCTTGATGTCGCTATCCAGCAGTATAATGCTAACCAGGCAATGATTCTCGGTAGCAAGCTGGAAGATCAACCCGCCGTACAACAGGCCGCCACCGAAGTGCGCGATGCCTGGCTGGCGCTGGAACGTACCAGAATCGTCAGCCCTATGACCGGCTATGTATCCCGCCGTGCCGTACAGCCAGGGGCACAGATTAGCCCAACAACGCCATTGATGGCGGTTGTCCCGGCCACTAACCTGTGGGTGGATGCCAACTTTAAAGAAACACAGCTCGCCCATATTCGTATTGGTCAACCCGCGACGGTTGTCACCGATATTTATGGCGATGACGTGAAGTATACCGGTAAAGTTGTCGGCCTCGATATGGGGACGGGCAGCGCCTTTTCACTGCTGCCGGCCCAAAACGCGACCGGTAACTGGATCAAAGTCGTCCAGCGTCTGCCGGTACGTATCGAACTGGATGAGCAGCAGTTGGCACAGCATCCACTGCGGATCGGTTTGTCTACGCTGGTTACGGTGGATACTTCCAATCGTGACGGACAAATTCTGGCAAGCCAGGTCCGCACCACGCCGGTATCAGAAAGTAATGCACGTGAAATCAACCTTGCTCCGGTCAATAAGATGATCGAAGAGATCGTGCGGGCCAACGCGGGCTAATTCAAAGGTGCGTGTGATGCAACAGCAAAAACCGCTGGAAGGCGCGCAGCTCGTCATTATGACGATCGCGCTATCCCTGGCGACATTCATGCAGGTGCTGGACTCCACCATTGCTAACGTGGCGATCCCCACTATCGCCGGGAACCTCGGCTCTTCACTGAGCCAGGGAACCTGGGTGATCACCTCATTTGGGGTGGCAAACGCTATCTCAATTCCGATCACCGGCTGGCTGGCAAAGCGCTTTGGTGAAGTAAGACTATTCATATGGTCAACGACTGCCTTCGTCATTGCATCATGGGCATGTGGGATGTCCACCAGCCTGAACATGCTGATTTTCTTCCGCGTGATCCAAGGGATTGTCGCTGGTCCATTGATTCCGCTGTCACAAAGCCTGTTACTGAATAACTATCCTCCCGCCAAACGTTCCATCGCCCTGGCGCTGTGGTCGATGACGGTGATCGTTGCCCCAATATGTGGCCCTATTCTTGGGGGTTACATCAGCGACAACTATCACTGGGGCTGGATATTTTTCATCAACGTGCCAATCGGTGCTGTAGTAGTGTTGATGACCCTGCAAACACTGCGTGGTCGGGAAACAAAAACCGAGCAGCGGCGCATCGACGCCATTGGTCTGGCACTGCTGGTCATTGGTATCGGTAGTTTGCAGATTATGCTCGACCGTGGCAAAGAGCTGGACTGGTTTGCCTCTCAGGAGATTATTCTCCTGACGGTGGTCGCCGTGGTGGCTATCAGCTTCCTGATCGTCTGGGAGCTTACCGACGAGCACCCCATTGTCGATCTCTCGCTGTTTAAGTCGCGCAACTTTACCATCGGCTGTCTGTGTATCAGCCTGGCCTATATGCTCTACTTCGGCGCCATCGTCCTGCTGCCGCAGCTATTGCAGGAGGTTTACGGCTATACGGCAACCTGGGCCGGTCTGGCGTCCGCGCCGGTAGGGATCATTCCGGTGATCCTGTCGCCAATTATCGGCCGCTTTGCGCACAAGCTGGATATGCGTCGGTTGGTGACATTCAGTTTTATTATGTACGCCGTCTGTTTCTACTGGCGCGCGTGGACGTTCGAACCGGGTATGGACTTTGGCGCATCGGCCTGGCCGCAGTTTATTCAGGGTTTCGCGGTAGCCTGCTTCTTTATGCCACTGACGACCATCACGCTGTCCGGTTTACCGCCTGAGCGTTTGGCGGCTGCATCGAGCTTGTCTAACTTTACGCGAACGCTGGCCGGCTCTATTGGTACATCGATTACAACAACGATGTGGACTAACCGTGAGTCGCTGCATCATGCGCAGCTAACGGAATCCGTTAATCCCTACAACCCAAATGCTCAGGCAATGTACGACAAGCTGCAGGATTTAGGGATGACGCACCAGCAAGCGTCAGGATGGATAGCCCAGCAAATCACTAATCAGGGTCTGATTATTTCAGCCAACGAAATCTTCTGGATGTCGGCGGGGATCTTCTTGGTTCTGCTTGGTCTGGTGTGGTTCGCTAAACCCCCCTTCGGCGCGGGCGGCGGCGGCGGTGGCGCGCACTAACTATCTGAAAAAAAGGGATCTGCGGATCCCTTTTTTATTGTGGCCAGCATCAGAAATAATATTTGAATCTCAGGCGTCCGCCGTAACGTGCATCTTCACTATTGTCGCCACTGTTCGGATCGGCCTCAACCCATGAGGCATAAGCACCGAGATAGATATTAAAGTTTTTCATATTCATTACGTTAGGGAATAAGTATGAGGCATGAATGGTGTGAATGTCATAGCTGCCCGGATCGGTGATCCAGCAGTCTTCCTCGCAAACGGCCCCCAGGTTAGCGGCATTGAAAGCATCAATATTGTTATGCGCATAGATATAGCCCAGTTCGAATCGATGCCACAACGCGTTCACCCCAGCGGTAAAATCGGTCTCATCGGTCGCGTCCATATAAGCAGTATTCAGGTTAATCACCGCGCCATCTTCCGGATCGGTTTTTTGTCCGTCCCAGGTCATGGTAAAACCATACCCCGTACGATCGGACTGATCGATCCACTTCCCGTTCTCATAATAGCCGTAGGCATTATTGACGACGTTACTTTCCATCGCCACCGCCGTCGAGAAACGCCCGTTTTGCCAGGCGATCACCGGGCGCACGTAAGCCACGTTTTTATCATTGGTTAAGTCCATTCCGTGGTACTGCTTCTCGGTATAGAGCGTACTGCCATTTTCCATCAATGTATTCACTTCAAAATACCAGTTATCGATGGTTTTACTGATCAGGAAATTACCGCCGCTGTCGCTACGTCCACGCCCCTCTTTCATCATATAAATATAGCCATAGCCATCACTGTAAAGGTCATTCGCCGTATTACCTGAATATTCAATAAACGTATCCTGATTCAGCGGGAACATATCGTACGCTTCAAAACGTCCCACCTTAATTTTCCAGTCTTTTTCCTGACCAAAAAAGAACACCGCATCATCGAGGTTCATTTTTCCGGTCAGGTCTGCCAGAGGTTGAACCGAGAATCCGGCAAAATTACCGTTATTCAGTCGTTGGTAGCCATCAAACCCCAATAGCAGACGCCCGTTGATATCCCAACGTTCATTCGTTCCAGGTGCCCAATCTTTATTTGCCGAGGTTCGGGTTGATGTCAGACTACCAGAGCGGCTTGCCGCATCCATGTTAAACTCAACGTCGCCATAGAACTTAATATCGCTAAAACCGGATAGCGTTAACTTGGGTGGATTTTCCGTAGAGGCGGTGGGTTCAGCAGACTGTACTTGCACCGTCGGCGCTGCGGCTACTTGCTGCTGCTTCAGCGAGCGAATTTGCGACTCAGCATCTGCGGCTCGCTGTTCGGCCTTAATCACGCGCTGCTCCAGCTCGGCAAGACGCTGTTCAATAGTGGTATTTGCTGCCCAAAGGTTATGCGAAAAGCAAGCGCCGACCACAAGCGCTAAATATTTCACCTTCATTTTTTATCCCTAAAGTTTAATGTATACCAGATAAGATTTGATAAAAACCCCATCCACCAGCAATGAAAAGAGTCTTTTTATTACCTGGATACCTGGCGTATTCCATTATGTTTTTCTATTAATTATTTATGTTTTTTTATTTATGTGATCGGTGTGAGATGGCATCGTTAATTATCCATTATTTTCTGCCTGCCAGATCACATTTTATTATTTAGCAGGTTATGAATTAATTGAGCGAGATTATATTCCCGTCGTAAATATAATAGCTCTGGATTATATAGCGAAATAAAAAACCCCGGTGATAAGCCGGGGTTGATTTCAATACAAGAACAGCTAATTAATAAGACTAAATATGCAATTCCTGCAGTTTCTCTTTCGGCAACGCCAGCTCTTCATTGCTGTTCACGCGCACACCATGCTCCAGAATATGACGCGCGATATCCTGTGCTTCGCTAAGAGAGTGCATCTGATACGTACCGCACTGGTAAACGTTCAGTTCCGGGATCTGATTCTGATCCTGCACTTTCAGCACGTCCGCCATCGCCGCTTTCCATGCATCGGCAACACGCTGCTCGTCCGGCGTACCAATCAGGCTCATGTAAAAGCCGGTACGGCATCCCATCGGAGAGATATCGATAATTTCAACGCCGTCACCGTTGAGGTGGTTACGCATAAAACCTGCAAACAGGTGCTCCAGCGTATGGATACCTTTCTCAGGCATCACTTCTTTGTTCGGAATGCAGAAACGTAGATCAAACACGGTGATTGCGTCGCCATGCGGGGTATTCATCGTTTTTGCAACCCGGACTGCGGGAGCTTCCATCCGGGTGTGATCGACAGTAAAACTATCTAACAACGGCATTTAGCCACCTCCGATAAATTTTTTTAAAATAATCTGAACTCTTTGTTCCGGGGCGAGTCTGAGTATATGAAAGACGCGCATTTGTTATCATCATCCCTGTTTTCAGAGATGAAATTTTGGCCACTCCCGAGTGGCCTTTTTCTTTTGTATCAAGCGTGCTTTTCCAGCCACACGCTAAACGGCTCAGTATCAGCCGCTTCTATCTCCTGCTGACGACGCTTTGAAGCCTCGGTTTCAGCAATAAATTCAGCTTCCTGCAATATTTCTAATGGCTCTTCACGCAGCAGATTTCGGTAAGCCTCACCCAGCGCTTTGCCCGTACCGCCAATGCCTTCATCAATCATAGACCGCAGGATCCGGGCAGAGAAAGTCAGTTCAGGATTGTCAAAACAGGCCACCAGTTGATCACAGATCTTCTGATACTCCTCTCCCCCATCGATGCTGTCCAGCGTTTGTGCCACACGTTTCAGATCACGGAACAGATCTTTACCCACTTTAGGCAGCGGGAACTGGGCGGCTTCACAGCCAATACCTAACGTCAGCCCTGGCTTACGACCTTCGAGAATCACACGATTCCAGTTTTTACGCGTACACAGCAATTCATCACTGCTCATTTCCGGGGCATCAGCAAGAGCACACCAGACCATAAACAGATCGAGGAAGCGCACCTGCTGCTCGTCAACGCCGATCGGTGAGAACGGATTAATATCCAGCGAGCGTACTTCGATGTATTCAATGCCGCCACGCAGAAGCGCATCAGATGGTGTTTCACCACGACGAGTAACACGTTTCGGGCGGATAGGCGCATACAGCTCATTTTCAATCTGAAGAACGTTGCTGTTGATTTGCAGGCGCTTACCCTCCTTCTCCAGACCGATCGCTGCATACTCCTCGGAAGGCGTTTTAATCGCGCGCTTTAATCCTGCCACATACTCATGCAAATCGTTAAACGTAATTCCGAGATTACTTTGCGACTTATTGGTATAGCCCAAATCACTCAGACGCAACGATGTTGCGTACGGCAGGTAGTACATCCCGCAGTCAGTTTTTTCAAACGGAAGGGTTGTCGGTTTTCCTTGCAGGAAGGAGGAACAAATGGCCGGAGAGGCGCCAAACAGATACGGGATCACCCAACCAAAACGGTAGTAGTTGCGAATCAGACGGAAGTAGCCCGCAGAGATCTTCTCTTTAGCATCTTCGCCTTCGGTTACGCCGCACTTCGCCTGCCAGAAGGCCATTGGCAGGGAGAAATTGTAGTGTACGCCGGAGATAGTCTGCATCAATGCGCCGTAACGGTTTTTAAGGCCTTCACGGTACAGCGTCTTCAGACGACCAGTATTAGACGTGCCGTACTGCGCCAGTTCGATATCCTGGCCTTCGGCAATATAGCAAGGCATGCTCAACGGCCACATACGCTCGTCGCCCAGGTTTCTGGCGGTATACCGATGCAGGTCGCGCATGAACGTGAGCATTTTCTCAATGTCATCGCCTGGCGGAGTGATAAATTCCAGCAGCGCTTCGGCAAAGTCAGTCGTTATCCATTTATGCGTTAGCGCTGAGCCTAACACCTCAGGATGGCCTGTTGTTGCTAATGACCCGTCTGCATTAACACGCAGCGTTTCGCGCTCCAGCCCACGTTGAATCCCCTTTAACGCCTGAGGATGGTTTTCCAGCCAGGCCAGCGCCTGTGATACGTCCGGGATCAAATTGACCTCCCGCCTGTCAAAATCGTTTTAATTAGCATAATGGTATTGGTTACCCTGAAGGCTATCTCACAACACAATTAGTGCCACCACATAATGCCTTGCGTCGTAACCGCCGCGACAACAACATAGCGCAGCGCCTTGCCAAGGCATAAGAAAAAGAGAACTGGACCCCACGAGATGCGCATCCATCCAGCTAACAGGCACAATAAATCACCTATAACCGGCATCCAGCTTAATAATAGTGTGACAGCGCCATAGCGCCGCAGCCAGCCAGTGGCTTTTTCTTGCCAGCGCGATGTTTTACGCAATGGAAAGAAACGCCCAAGGATAACGTTAGTTAACCCTCCAAGGCTATTACCCATTGTTGCTGTTAAGACTAAGACCCAGGGATGACTTACCCCGGAGACCAGCAAAGCAACTAAAACAACTTCAGAATTGCCGGGTAATAGCGTGGCGCTGAGAAAACTGCTGGCAAACAGTGACAGGAGCGACAGTCCATCACTCACAATAACCGGACATCCACGGCGTCCATTCCTGCGGCACGCGCCGCCTGAAGTCCAAAATCGGCATCTTCAAACACGACGCAACGCGCCGGTTCAACACCCATGCGTTCAGCACAGAGCAAAAACGTATCAGGAGCAGGTTTGTGGCGTTGTACGTGATCGGCTGCGACGACAGCATCAAAATAGCGACGCAGTCCAAGGTGAGCGAGCAGCACTTCTGCAATCGCGCTCTCACTCCCCGTTCCTACCGCCATAGGCCGACGCCCATGCCAGGCTTTCACGACGTCAACCAACGGCAGAGGCTGGACGCTGTCCAGCAACATGCTTCTCACCTTGTCGGTTTTCTCACGCGCTAAGGCATGGGGATCAAGATCGGCATGATTCAATTCAATTACCGACTGGGCAATACGCCACGTTGGGGAGCCATTGAGGGCGACCATGGCTTGTTCATCAAAACGCAACCCATAATGCCCCAATACCTCATGCCACGCCTTACGGTGTGTTGGCTCGGTATCCAGGATGGTGCCATCCATATCAAAAATCAAACCCGCATAACGTTCGTACATCGTCTTCTCACAAGCCGAATGACCAGACGTTATTTTATCGTAATTGATTGATTTTGTCGCTGACAGCGAATGAAGAGGGTTCTGAGTGTTGGTGGAAATGATTCAACGGGGGAAAAGTACTGGTGATTATCTCGCAGACCATGAAACAACAGTTTTGCTGCTATCTCGGAGAAGATGGTGCATCCGGGAGGATTACTCGGCTGCGCCTCGCCCTGCGGGCCGTTGCTGAAGCAACGTTATCCTCCCTGGTGCTCGCGATTATCTCGCAGACCATGAAACAACAGTTTTGCTGTTGTCTCGGAGAATATGGTGCATCCGGGAGGATTCGAACCTCCGACCGCTCGGTTCGTAGCCGAGTACTCTATCCAGCTGAGCTACGGATGCATCAGGAAACTTGCTTTACTGCCGATATTGATATCGAAATAAGTGATACCAAGTAAGAGATGGTGCATCCGGGAGGATTACTCGGCTGCGCCTCGCCCTGCGGGCCGTTGCTGAAGCAACGTTATCCTCCCTGGTGCTCGCGATTATCTCGCAGACCATGAAACAACAGTTTTGCTGTTGTCTCGGATAATATGGTGCATCCGGGAGGATTCGAACCTCCGACCGCTCGGTTCGTAGCCGAGTACTCTATCCAGCTGAGCTACGGATGCATCAGGAAACTTGCTTTACTGCCGATATTGATATCGAAATAAGTGATATCAAGTAAGAGATGGTGCATCCGGGAGGATTACTCGGCTGCGCCTCGCCCTGCGGGCCGTTGCTGAAGCAACGTTATCCTCCCTAGTGCTCGCGATTATCTCGCAGACCATGAAACAACAGTTTTGCTGTTGTCTCGGAGAATATGGTGCATCCGGGAGGATTCGAACCTCCGACCGCTCGGTTCGTAGCCGAGTACTCTATCCAGCTGAGCTACGGATGCATCAGGGAAACTTACTTACTGCAGATTTGATATCACTGCTAAAGTGATATCGTTTTCCGTAACAACGCTAATGCATTATTGCAGAGAAAATGGTGCATCCGGGAGGATTCGAACCTCCGACCGCTCGGTTCGTAGCCGAGTACTCTATCCAGCTGAGCTACGGATGCAAATGGCGGTGAGGCGGGGATTCGAACCCCGGATGCAGCTTTTGACCGCATACTCCCTTAGCAGGGGAGCGCCTTCAGCCTCTCGGCCACCTCACCAACACGCCTCTTACGAGTGCTTCGAAGAACTTGTTTCTGCTCATCGTCGCTGCGTGGCGCACATATTACTTTCTGGGACTTATAAGTCAAACAATTTTTCCAGCGCTTTTATCGTTTGCACATTTCACGCGCAATTAGTCTGCAAAAACGGCAAAAAGAGTGTTTTATCAACAGATAAATTGGCAATTCTCTGAAGCAATGAACAAACGGAAAATTCGCAGGGAACGGCAATACGTGTAAGGGAATCGAGAAAACAAGGAAGGCAAAGAAGAAAAGTTAAGAAAAAGGACAACTCAATCAGGTTGCGCCTCACCAGAAAGGTGAGACGCGAAAACCTTAGTAACTGGACTGCTGGGATTTTTCAGCCTGGATACGCTGGTAGATCTCTTCCCGATGGACAGAAACTTCTTTCGGGGCGTTTACGCCGATGCGCACCTGGTTGCCCTTCACCCCTAAAACTGTCACGGTGACCTCATCGCCTATCATGAGGGTCTCACCAACTCGACGAGTCAGAATCAGCATTCTTTGCTCCTTGAAAGATTAAAAGAGTCGGGTCTCTCTGTATCCCGGCATTATCCATCATATAACGCCAAAAAGTAAGCGATGACAAACACCTAAGTGTAAGCAGTCACGGCATCACATTCTGTTAAACCTAAGTTTAGCCGATATACACAACTTCAACCTGACTTTATCGTTGTCGATAGCGTTGATTCGCATGCCGTAACTTGGGGTTTCGGCATGCGCTAACGCTTATAGTTATTACAGTTTTGCGCTGACCCAGCCTTTCACACTGGCTAACGCTGCAGGCAGAGCCGCCGCATCCGTACCACCGGCTTGCGCCATATCCGGACGACCGCCACCCTTACCGCCTACCTGCTGAGCGACCATACCAACCAGCTCCCCTGCTTTCACGCGATCTGTCACGTCCTTAGACACACCCGCAATCAGAGAAACCTTACCTTCCACCACCGTTGCCAGAACGATAATGGTAGACCCCAGTTGATTTTTCAGATCATCAACCATGGTACGCAGCATTTTCGGCTCAACGTCCGCGAGTTCGCTGACCAACAGCTTCACGCCATTGATATCAACCGCTTTGCTGGAAAGATTTGCACTCTCCTGCGCCGCAGCCTGTTCCTTCAATTGCTGCAATTCTTTTTCGAGCTGACGCGTACGCTCCAGTACGGAACGAACTTTGTCACCGATATTCTGGCTATCGCCTTTCAGCAGCTGCGCAATATCGCTTAAGCGATCGCTCTCAGCATGCACTGTTTGGATAGCGCCTTCACCGGTTACGGCTTCGATACGACGAACGCCTGCAGCAGTACCTGACTCGGACACAATGCGGAACAGACCGATATCACCCGTACGGCTGGCATGAGTACCACCACACAGTTCGGTAGAGAAATCACCCATGCTCAGAACGCGCACGTGGTCGTCATATTTCTCGCCAAACAGCGCCATTGCACCTTTGGCTTTCGCCGCTTCAAGATCCATGATGTTCGTTTCAATCGGCAGGTTGCGACGAATTTGTGCATTCACCAGATCTTCAACGGCACGGATTTCAGCAGGTTTCATCGCTTCGGTATGAGAGAAGTCAAAGCGCAGAATTTTATCGTTAACCAGCGAGCCTTTCTGCGCCACGTGCGTGCCCAGAACCTCGCGCAGCGCCGCATGCATCAGGTGCGTTGCGGAGTGGTTCAAGCGGATACGCGCACGACGAGCTTCATCTACGTCAGCCTGCACGGCATCGCCAACTTTCAGAGAACCCGCAGACAGTTTGCCGATGTGACCAATCGCCTGACCATATTTCTGCGTATCGCTAACGGCAAACGCGAAGCCCGCACCTTTCAGTTCGCCTTTATCACCAATCTGACCACCGGATTCCGCATAGAACGGCGTCTGGTCAAGAACGACAACGGCATCCTGACCTGCGTTAATGGCGTCTACCGCTTTACCATCAACAAACAGTGCGGTGACTTTGCCGTTCAGTTCCAGGTACTCGTAGCCTTTAAATTCAGAAGCACCATCAACGCGAATCATCGCATTGTAGTCTGTACCAAAGCCGCTGGCTTCACGCGCACGACGGCGTTGCTCTTCCATTGCGGCTTCAAAGCCCGCTTCGTCAACCTTGATGTTACGCTCGCGGCAAACGTCTGCCGTCAGGTCAACCGGGAAACCGTAGGTGTCATACAGACGGAATGCGGTTTCGCCGTCCAGCGTATCGCCGGACAGTTTTGCCAGTTCTTCATCCAGCAGCGCCAGGCCACGCTCCAGCGTACGCGCAAACTGCTCTTCTTCGGTTTTAAGAACCTGCTCAACCATAGCCTGTTGATGCTTCAGTTCTTCGCCCGCGGAACCCATTACGTCTACCAGCGGACCAACCAGCTTGTAGAAGAAAGTGTCCTTCGCGCCCAGCATGTTGCCATGACGAACTGCGCGACGAATGATACGACGCAGCACATAGCCACGGTTTTCATTCGACGGAACAACGCCATCGGCAATCAGGAACGCACAGGAACGGATATGGTCGGCAATAACGCGCAGCGACTTGTTGCTCAGATCGGTCGCGCCGGTAACTTTCGCCACGGACTCAATCAGTGAACGGAACAGGTCAATTTCATAGTTGGAGTTAACGTGTTGCAGCACGGCCGCAATACGCTCCAGACCCATACCAGTATCCACGGACGGTTTCGGCAGCGGTTCCATGGTGCCGTCAGCCTGACGGTTGAACTGCATGAAGACGATGTTCCAGATCTCAATGTAGCGATCGCCATCTTCTTCCGCGCTTCCCGGAGGCCCCCCCCAAATGTGGTCGCCGTGGTCGTAGAAAATTTCGGTGCACGGACCGCAAGGACCGGTATCACCCATCTGCCAGAAGTTGTCGGAAGCATAAGCCGCGCCTTTGTTATCACCGATACGGATGATACGTTCGCGCGGAATACCGACTTCTTTTTCCCAGATTTCATAGGCTTCATCGTCAGTTTCATAGACGGTGACCCACAGACGCTCTTTTGGCAGGGCAAACCAGTTTTCACCGGTCAACAGTTCCCATGCGTATTGAATGGCGTCGTGTTTGAAGTAATCGCCGAAGCTGAAGTTGCCCAGCATTTCGAAAAAGGTATGGTGACGTGCAGTGTAACCGACGTTTTCCAGGTCGTTGTGCTTACCGCCCGCACGTACGCAACGCTGCGAGGTGGTTGCGCGGGAATAATTACGCTTGTCGAGGCCAAGGAAAACATCCTTGAACTGGTTCATCCCGGCGTTGGTAAACAACAAAGTAGGGTCATTGTTCGGTACCAGGGAGCTGCTGGCAACTACCTGATGTCCTTTACTATGGAAAAAATCGAGAAACGCCTGACGGATCTCAGCGGTGCTCTTGCTCATAATTATCCTGAAGAAATCAAGCTAACGAAATGTCATTACCAGCATCGGCACGTAAACTGCGCCTCTGGCAATCGAAAAGTGGGAATAAGATAAGTTTTCTTTACTGGGAAGTAAAATCCCGTATGCGGTCAATCGTCAAAATTTCGCCATATTGCCTGAATATCTTCCATCAGATAGCCGCGATAGAGCAAAAAACGCTGGACCTTTACCTTATCTGAAAATTCCACAGGTAAAGGTTCTCCATATTTCCGGACGGCCTGCTCACGTGCAAGCACTGCCCAGTCAATTTCGCACTCACGCATGGCTCGCTCAATAGCCTCACGCGCGATCCCTTTCTGATTTAATTCCTGACGCACGCGGGCAGGTCCGTAGCCCTTACGACTGCGGCTGGCGATAAACTGCTGCACGAAGCGATCATCATCCAGATAACGACTTTCAATACACCAGGCGATGACCTTGTCGTAATCCTCTGGCGTGGCATCAATTTCTTCTGGTCCATTTTTCCCCATCACCGGAGCGGCCAGCTTACGTCGCAGTTCCTGCTCGCTGTGATCGCGCATCGCCAGAATACGTACGGCGCGGTCAAGCAGTCGGGAATAAGCGGAACGGCGGGAAGTTGCGTCTGTCATAGTGAGCCTTCAGAAATGAAAAAGGGCTGCATGATATGCAGCCCTTTACTATATGCGATTCAAAACAGATTATCAGAAATCTTCGTTCGTTTCTTTTACGTCTTCGCCGCTATCATCAACGGAGAAATCAGGCGTTGAATCCTGGTTATTGAGCAGTAACTCACGTAATTTCTTCTCAATTTCTTTCGCAGTTGCCGGGTTTTCTTTCAGCCAGTTGGTTGCGTTCGCTTTACCCTGACCGATCTTCTCACCGTTGTAGCTGTACCATGCACCAGCTTTTTCAATCAGCTTCTCTTTCACGCCCAGGTCAACCAGTTCGCCGTAGAAGTTGATACCTTCACCGTAAAGAATCTGGAATTCGGCCTGTTTAAACGGTGCTGCAATTTTGTTTTTCACGACCTTAACGCGGGTTTCACTACCCACCACGTTGTCGCCTTCTTTCACCGCACCAATACGACGGATATCCAGACGAACAGAAGCATAGAATTTCAGGGCGTTGCCACCGGTGGTGGTTTCCGGGTTACCGAACATAACGCCAATCTTCATACGGATCTGGTTGATGAAAATCAGCAGCGTGTTGGACTGCTTCAGGTTACCGGCCAGTTTACGCATTGCCTGGCTCATCATACGTGCCGCAAGGCCCATGTGAGAGTCACCAATTTCGCCTTCGATTTCTGCCTTCGGCGTCAATGCGGCAACGGAGTCGACAACGATAACGTCAACCGCACCGGAACGCGCCAGCGCATCACAGATTTCCAGCGCTTGCTCACCGGTATCCGGCTGAGAACACAGCAGGTTATCGATATCAACGCCAAGTTTACGCGCATAAACGGGATCCAACGCGTGTTCCGCATCGATGAACGCACAGGTTTTACCTTCGCGCTGTGCGGCGGCAATAACCTGCAGTGTCAGCGTTGTTTTACCGGAGGATTCTGGCCCGTAGATTTCGACGATACGACCCATAGGCAAACCGCCCGCGCCCAATGCGATATCCAGAGAAAGCGAACCGGTGGAGATGGTTTCCACATCCATGGAACGGTCTTCACCGAGGCGCATGATGGAGCCTTTACCGAATTGCTTTTCGATCTGACCCAGCGCTGCCGCCAACGCTTTCTGTTTGTTTTCGTCGATAGCCATTAATTACTCCTGTCATGCCGCTTTCGGGTTAAACCGCGAAACGTGATAGATAATGTTCTGTTGAAGCAATTATACTGTATGCTCATACAGTATCAAGTATTTTGTAGAAATTGTTGCCACAGGGTTTGTAACGCGTAGGCGGTCGCCTGTCGACGTACTGCATCGCGATCGCCGCTAAAGCATTCCCGGCGGGTAATCCCCTCGCCGCTTGCGCTGGCAAAAGCAAACCATACCGTCCCCACGGGCTTTTCTTTGCTGCCGCCATCCGGCCCCGCAATACCGCTTATCGAAACAGCGAAATGCGCGCGGGCGGCTTTTAGCGCACCTATCGCCATCTCCACCACCACTGGCTCACTCACCGCGCCATGCTGGGCCAGCGTCTCTTCACGCACGCCAATCATCTGCGCTTTGGCTTCATTGCTGTAAGTCACAAACCCGCGTTCAAACCAGGTGGAGCTTCCGGCAATATCCGTAATCGCTTTGGCTACCCAGCCGCCGGTGCAGGATTCCGCCGTCGTCACGGTTGCCCCGCGCGCTTTCAGCGCCAGGCCAACCTGCTCGCTTAACTGCATCAGTTCACTGTCGGTCATTTCAGCCTCTGTCAGTTAAAAAAATATGCCGGACAAGATAGCACTTTCATAACCAATGTGGGGATGGCGAGAACGTTTTACGAGGGGGATTCCAAAAATTGCTCCGTTGCATAAATAAGACCTGCCGGATGGCGATGTCAGGGCATCTTCTCCGGCCTACAAGAGATATCCTCCAGTAGGCCGGGGGAGTGATTACTGCACACGCGCCAGCGCCACCGCCTGACCCAATTGCCACACGGCCATCGCGTAATGGGTACTGTGGTTATAGCGGGTAATCGTGTAGAAGTTCGGCAACCCATACCAGTACTGGTAGCCGGTACCGATATCCAGGCGTAGCAGGCTGGCCTGCTGATGATTCCCCAATGACTGCTGCGGCGTCAGACCTGCGGCGGCAAGCTGAGAAATGCTGTACTGCGTTTTAAAGCCGTTAGCCAACCCAGGCGCCTGACCATTTGCCGGAACCGCTACTGTATCGCCTTTCACCCAGCCGTGGCCTTTGAAGTAGTTCGCCACGCTACCGATGGCATCAACCGGATCCCACAGGTTAATGTGCCCATCACCATTGAAATCAACGGCATATTGTTTATAGGAAGACGGCATAAACTGGCCGTAGCCCATTGCCCCCGCGAAAGAACCTTTCAAATCGAGCGGATCGTCGCTTTCATCTCGCGCCATCAGCAGGAAGGTTTCCAGTTCGCCAGAGAAGTATTCCGCACGACGAGGATAGTTAAAGGACAGCGTCGCCAGCGCATCCAGAATCCGCGTTTTACCCATCACGCGGCCCCAGCGAGTTTCTACGCCAATAATGCCAACGATAATTTCCGGCGGTACGCCGTAGACCTGCCAGGCGCGGTTCAGGGCATCTTCATATTGGTTCCAGAAAGCCACGCCGTTTTGCACGTTATCCGGTGTGATGAACTGTTTACGATACCGTAACCATGCGCCGTTAGGTCCGGCTGGCGGTTGTGTCGTCGGCGCCTGGCGGTCCATCAGACGCAATACCGAGTCCAGACGCTTAGCCTGCGACAAGATCTCCTGCAACTGCTGGCGGTCAAAACCGTGCTTATTCACCATTTTCTCGATGAACTGCTGGGCGTTCGGATTATTGGCAAAATCACCGCCCGTTTGCATGACATTGTGCTGCGGCTCAAGCAGGAATCCGCCGGATGGCGTACCCGTAGTCGTTTGAGTCTCTGAAGGTTTAGGTTTGCTGCTACAGGCAGCGAGCAATACGAAAAGGGGAAGTAACGCTACATAACGACGCTTGAACATGAGACATCCATTAAACAAATTCAGCCTGGGGGAAGTATGGTAAAGCATCCTCCGTCACACAAGGAAGCAGTTGTCGCTCTCCTTCACAGAATTTCCCCCCTCTTGCACTTCCGCCCGGCACAATTGCGAGCCTTCACGCACTTTCTTTCAAATTAAAATATTTATCTTTCATTTTGAGATCAAAATAACACTTTCAAACCTTTCAATGTGATTAAAATAAATTACCGTTTGGCAAGATAACTAAAAACCCCTACAGGAGAGAATAATGATCGACACCATCACACTCGGGGCTGAGTGGTTTATCGGCTTGTTCCAGAAAGGCGGAGAGGTCTTTACCGGCATGGTGACCGGTATTCTTCCTCTGCTGATCAGCTTGCTGGTCATCATGAATGCGCTGATTAACTTTATCGGTCAGCAGCGTATTGAACGTTTTGCCCAGCGCTGCGCTGGAAACCCGCTGTCCCGCTACCTGCTACTGCCGTGCATCGGCACATTTGTGTTTTGTAACCCTATGACGCTGAGCCTGGGTCGCTTTATGCCGGAAAAATACAAGCCCAGCTACTACGCCGCCGCCTCTTACAGTTGCCATTCAATGAACGGCTTGTTCCCGCACATCAACCCTGGCGAGCTGTTTGTCTATCTGGGGATCGCCAGCGGACTGACTACGCTGGGTCTGCCGCTCGGTCCGCTCGCGGTGAGCTATTTGCTGGTCGGTCTGGTGACCAACTTCTTCCGTGGCTGGGTGACCGATTTCACCACCACCATCTTTGAGAAAAAAATGGGCATTCAACTTGAGCAGAAAGTACATCTGGCGGGAGCAACATCATGACGCGTATTCGTATTGAAAAAGGCACCGGCGGCTGGGGCGGCCCGCTTGAACTGGATGCCGTTCCGGGCAAGAAAATTGTCTATATCACTGCAGGAACGCGCCCGGCGATTGTCGACAAGCTGGCGAATCTGACCGGTTGGCAGGCCGTTGATGGCTTCAAAGAAGGCGAACCGCCGGAGAATGAAATTGGCGTGGCGATCATCGACTGCGGCGGCACACTGCGCTGCGGGATCTATCCAAAACGTCGTATCCCGACGGTGAACATTCACGCCACGGGAAAATCCGGTCCGCTGGCCCAGTTCATTGTTGAAGATATCTATGTCTCTGGCGTAAAAGAAGAAAACATTACCGTTGTCGGTGAAGCGTCCGCTACACCAACGCCCGCAAACAGCAGCATGGGCCGCGATTACGACACCAGCAAGAAAATTACCGAGCAAAGCGACGGTCTGTTGGCAAAAGTCGGGATGGGCATGGGCTCAGCCGTTGCGGTTCTGTTCCAGGCCGGGCGCGACACTATTGATACCGTGCTGAAAACCATTCTGCCGTTTATGGCATTCGTCTCGGCGCTGATCGGCATCATTATGGCTTCTGGTCTGGGAGACTGGATCGCCCATGGACTCGCACCGCTGGCCAGCCATCCGCTGGGGCTGGTGACGCTGGCGCTGATTTGTTCTTTCCCACTGCTGTCGCCTTTCCTCGGCCCCGGTGCGGTCATCGCCCAGGTTATCGGCGTTCTGATCGGCGTACAGATTGGTTTGGGGAATATTCCCCCGCATCTGGCGTTACCTGCTCTGTTCGCCATTAACGCCCAGGCTGCATGCGACTTTATCCCTGTCGGGCTGTCGCTGGCCGAAGCACGTCAGGACACGGTCCGCGTCGGCGTGCCATCCGTTCTGGTGAGTCGTTTTCTGACCGGCGCGCCAACCGTTCTCATCGCCTGGTTTGTTTCCGGCTTTATTTACCAATAAGAGGCACTCAAAAATGACCGTGATTTATCAGACCACCATCACCCGCATCGGCCAGAGCGCCCCGGATGCACTCAGCGACCAGATGTTGATTACCTTTCGTGAAGGTGCGCCCGCGGATATCGAGGAGTTTTGCTTCATTCATTGCCACGGCGAGCTGAACGGTTCGTTACAAGCGGGGATCCAGTTTGAACTAGGCCAGCATCAGTACCCGGTCACCGCCGTTGGCAGCGTGGCAGAACAAAACTTACGTGAACTGGGACATATCACCCTGCGTTTTGACGGACTGAGTGAAGCGGAATTCCCCGGCACCGTACACGTTTCAGGCCCCGTGCCAGACGGTATCGCGCCGGGCTGTATTTTGAAGTTTGTTGCTTAAGATTGAAGGAGATAAAGATGAATCAGGTTGCCGTTGTCATTGGTGGAGGCCAGACCCTTGGCGCATTCCTTTGCCGTGGGCTTGCGACAGAAGGATACCGCGTCGCGGTGGTGGATATTCAAAGCGATAAAGCCGCCAACGTGGCGCAGGAAATTAACGCCGAGTTTGGCGAAGGCACCGCCTACGGTTTTGGCGCAGATGCCACCAGCGAACAGAGTGTGATGGCGCTATCGCGCGGAGTGGATGAAATATTCGGCCGCGTCGATCTGCTGGTTTACAGCGCGGGTATCGCTAAAGCCGCGTTTATCAGCGACTTTCAGCTCGGTGATTTCGACCGTTCGCTGCAGGTGAATCTGGTCGGCTACTTCCTCTGCGCACGTGAGTTCTCACGCCTGATGATCCGCGATGGTATTCAGGGACGCATTATCCAGATCAACTCCAAATCCGGGAAAGTGGGCAGTAAACACAATTCAGGCTATAGCGCGGCAAAATTTGGCGGCGTGGGCTTAACCCAGTCACTGGCGCTGGATCTGGCGGAATACGGGATCACCGTGCATTCACTGATGCTTGGCAATCTGCTGAAATCACCGATGTTCCAGTCGTTATTGCCGCAATATGCAACCAAACTTGGACTTAAGCCAGACGAAGTTGAGCAGTACTACATTGATAAGGTTCCGCTCAAACGCGGCTGCGATTATCAGGACGTGCTGAACATGCTGCTGTTTTACGCCAGCCCGAAAGCCTCTTACTGCACAGGGCAGTCCATCAACGTGACCGGCGGTCAGGTGATGTTTTAATATTGAATTGCCGGATAGCGGCTACGCTTATCCGGCAAAATTAAAGGAGTACATAATGGTTTCCGCACTGATTACCGTCGCCGCCATTGCGTGGTGTCTGCAGCTGGCATTAGGGGGCTGGCAAATATCCCGCTTTAATCGGGCGTTTGATAGGCTTTGCCAACAGGGTCGGGTTGGCGTGGGGCGCTCCGGCGGACGTTTTAAACCCCGCGTGGTGGTCGCCATTGCGCTAGATGAGCAGCAGCGAGTAACTGATACGTTATTTATGAAAGGTCTTACGGTATTCGCCAGACCCGGCAAAATTGCCACAATAATGGGCAAACATCTTGATGATTTACAGCCTGATGTGATCTTTCCCCATGATCCGCTATCGCAGAATGCACTATCATTGGCGCTTAAACTGAAACATGGATAATTTCGTTGTGAATGCTAATAGCTTGCGAAATTATCATTTTGCAACCTATAGTCAGGGTAATCACGCCTATGAAACCTCGTCAGCGTCAGGCTGCCATACTGGAGCATCTGCAAAAGCAGGGAAAATGCTCGGTTGAAGAACTGGCCCACTACTTTGACACGACCGGCACGACCATTCGTAAAGACCTTGTTATTCTGGAGAATGCCGGTACCGTCATTCGTACCTATGGCGGCGTAGTATTAAATAAAGACGAATCCGACCCGCCAATCGATCACAAAACGCTAATCAACACGCATAAAAAAGAGCAGATTGCCGAAGCCGCCGTCCGTTTTATTCACGATGGCGACTCCATTATTCTGGATGCGGGCAGCACCGTACTGCAGATGGTGCCAATGCTCACGCGCTTTAGCAACATCACAGTCATGACCAACAGCCTGCACATTGTTAACGCCCTTTCGGAGCTGGACAACGAGCAAACCATCCTGATGCCCGGCGGGACCTTTCGCAAAAAATCTGCGTCATTTCACGGTCAGCTGGCTGAAAACGCCTTTGAGCAGTTCAGCTTTGATAAACTCTTCATGGGCACCGACGGCATTGACCTCAATGCTGGCGTGACCACCTTTAATGAAGTGTTTAGCGTCAGCAAAGCGATGTGCAATGCCGCTCGCGAAGTAATTCTGATGGCTGACTCATCAAAATTTGGGCGCAAAAGCCCCAATGTTGTCTGCAGTCTGGAAAGCGTCGACAAGCTGATTACCGATGCGGGTATCGACCCTGCGTTTCGTCAGGCGCTGGAAGCAAAAGGGATTGAAGTAATCATAACCGGAGAAACCAATGAGTGATGCACTACTGAACGCGGGCCGCCAGACGTTAATGCTGGAGCTACAGGAAGCCAGCCGACTGCCAGAACGACTGGGTGATGATTTTGTCCGCGCTGCCAATACGATCATCCACTGCGAAGGCAAAGTGATTGTCTCCGGGATTGGCAAATCCGGCCATATTGGCAAAAAAATCGCGGCAACCCTCGCCAGTACCGGCACCCCCGCCTTTTTTGTACATCCGGCGGAAGCATTGCACGGCGACTTAGGCATGATTGAAAGCCGCGATGTCATGCTGTTTATCTCCTACTCCGGCGGCGCGAAAGAGTTGGATCTCATCATTCCACGCCTGGAAGACAAATCCGTCGCTCTGCTGGCCATGACCGGAAAACCGACCTCACCGCTGGGTCTGGCGGCCAAAGCGGTGCTGGATATTTCCGTTGAGCGTGAAGCCTGTCCGATGCGCCTGGCACCGACCTCCAGCACCGTTAACACGCTGATGATGGGCGACGCGCTGGCCATCGCCGTAATGCAGGCGCGCGGCTTCAACGAAGAAGATTTTGCGCGCTCGCATCCGGCGGGTGCGCTGGGCGCTCGTCTGTTAAATAAAGTGCATCATCTGATGCGTCGTGACGATGCCATACCGCAGGTGACGCTCACCACCAGCGTCATGGACGCGATGCTGGAACTTAGCCGTACGGGTCTTGGCCTGGTGGCAGTCTGTGATGATGACTCGTTGGTGAAAGGCGTCTTTACCGACGGCGACCTGCGCCGCTGGCTGGTTGGCGGTGGAGCGCTCACCACTCAGGTTAGCGAGGCGATGACCCACAACGGCGTTACGTTGCAGGCACAGAGCCGCGCCATTGACGCCAAAGAGATCCTGATGAAACGCAAAATCACCGCAGCACCGGTGGTCGATGAAAACGGTAAACTTACCGGTGCTATCAACCTGCAGGATTTCTATCAGGCCGGTATTATCTAATCCTTCAGCCCCAGACGTTTCGCCAGCCGGTGCAGGTTGGCGACGTCTGTTTCCAGCGCCCGCGCACTTGCTGCCCAACTGTGATTATTTTGCGCCAGCGCCCGGCGGATCATCTCTCGCTGGAATGACTCCGTTGCTTCACGCAGATTATGCTGTTGCGGGATCTCTGCAACACCTTCCGCCGCTGGTGTTACAGGCGCTTCATCCTGCAAGGCAAAATGCTGCGTCTCCAGCACCACTTCATCCCCTGCTCTGGTGGCCCTTGCCAGAACAACCGCACGGTGAATGGCATGTTCCAGCTCGCGTACGTTACCAGGCCAGGCGTAGCTCAACAGATGACTACGCGCACCGGGGCTTAACACCACACGGGAAAGTCCCAGTCGCAGTCGACATTGCTCGCAAAAATAGCCTGCCAGCAGCACCACATCTTCGCCACGCTCACGAAGAGGCGGTACGGAAAGGGGAAAGACGCTCAGGCGGTGGAATAAATCCGCACGGAAATTCCCGGCCAGCACCTCTTCGCGTAAATCACGGTTCGTTGCCGCGAGTACGCGCACGTCGACACGCAGGCTGCGATCGTCACCCACGCGTTGAATATCACCGTATTGCAGCACGCGTAGCAGCTTAGCCTGTAGCGCCAGCGAGAGTTCGCCAATTTCATCGAGAAACAGCGTCCCGTTATCGGCCATTTCAAACTTACCGCTCCGATTACTGATAGCCCCGGTAAAGGCCCCTTTTACGTGACCAAACAGCTCGCTTTCCGCTACGCTTTCTGGCAAGGCCGCACAGTTCAGATACACCAGCGGGTTCACCGCGCGGGGTGAACCTTCATGAATCGCTTTCGCTACCAGCTCCTTCCCGGTCCCCGTTTCGCCGCTAATCAGTACGTTGAGATCGGACCCCGCCACAATCTCAATCTCTTTTTTCAGCTGCATCATATTGGGCGACAGGCCAATCATCTGGGTTTCCGTCACCTGCTCGAAAGCCGTCGACGAACCCGGCAGCATATTCTGGCTTTCCAGCTGTTCAATCAGTAGCGCATTGCTCAACGCGCCAGCCGCCAGCGCGGCAATCAGCCTGAGTTCTTCATCACTGAACACATCAAACTGATCCGGCTCCATGCCATCCAGCGTTAACGCGCCAATCAAATTTTGACCGGCGAACAGTGGTAAGCCAATACAGGCATGCACTTTCAGACTCTCCTGGCCTGGGATCAGCCCGTCGTAAGGATCGGGCAAATCACTGTCGGCAGGAAAACGTACCACGTCTCCGGCACGGGCAATCGCTTCCAGACGCGGATGCCCTTCCAGCGTAAAGCGCCTGCCGAGAACATCCTGGGCCAGCCCATCGATTGCCAGTGGAATAAACTGTCGCGACTCGTAGCGCAGCAATGCCGACGCGTCGCACTCCAGTACCTGACGCAAGGTGGTTATCAGGCGTTGAAAGCGATCCTGATGTCCAATACCGCTTTGTAATTCAATGGCGATGCCCGCCAGCACATCTACGGAAAAGCTCATGGCTACCTCATTGTCATTTTGACAATTCATATTGTCATATTGACAATAAGAAACATAGTCATTTTGACTACCACCTTATGAGCAATAAAAAATAAAATCTTTAAAATCAAAGAAATAAAAAGTTGGCATGCAACCTGCAATTAGCAAAACATCTTTTTTGAAAAACGCTGAATTAATTGAGGTTGTTATGTCTATTCTGGTTAAAAATAACATTCATTGGGTTGGCCAACGTGACTGGGAAGTGCGTGATTTCCACGGAACTGAATACAAAACGCTGCGCGGCAGCAGCTATAACAGCTATCTCATCCGTGAAGAAAAAAATGTCCTGATCGATACCGTAGACCACAAATTCAGCCGCGAATTCGTGCAGAACCTGCGCAGTGAAATCGACCTTGCCGATATCGACTACATCATTATTAACCACGCGGAAGAAGACCATGCCGGTGCGCTGACCGAGCTGATGTCCTGCATCCCGGACACGCCAATCTACTGCACCGCTAATGCCATTGACTCTATTAACGGACACCACCATCACCCGGAGTGGAACTTCAATGTGGTCAAAACCGGCGACAGCCTTGACATCGGCAACGGCAAACAGCTGATCTTCGTTGAAACACCTATGCTGCACTGGCCGGACAGTATGATGACCTACATGACCGGCGATGCGGTGCTGTTCAGTAACGATGCCTTCGGCCAGCACTACTGCGACGAACGCCTGTTCAACGACGAAGTTGACCAGGCCGAACTGTTCGAACAGTGCCAGCGCTACTATGCCAATATCCTGACGCCGTTCAGCCGTCTGGTGACGCCGAAAATTACTGAGATCCTCAGCTTCAACCTGCCGGTCGATATGATTGCCACTTCCCACGGCGTGGTATGGCGCGACAACCCGACACAAATCGTTGAGCTGTACCTGAAATGGGCAGCGGATTATCAGGAAGACCGCATCACCATTTTCTACGACACCATGTCCAATAACACCCGCATGATGGCGGACGCGATTGCCCAGGGCATCAACGAAGTCGACCCGAACGTGGCGGTAAAAATCTTTAACGTCGCCCGTAGCGACAAAAACGAAGTCCTGACTAACGTCTTCCGCTCTAAAGGCGTGCTGGTCGGGACTTCCACAATGAACAACGTGATGATGCCGAAAATCGCCGGTCTGGTGGAAGAGATGACCGGCCTGCGTTTTCGTAACAAGCGTGCCAGCGCCTTTGGTTCACACGGCTGGAGCGGCGGTGCGGTAGACCGTTTGTCCACGCGTTTGCAGGATGCCGGTTTCGAGATGTCGCTGAGCCTGAAGGCGAAATGGCGTCCGGACCTCGGTGCACTGGAACTGTGCCGCCAGCATGGCCGCGAAATTGCACGTCAGTGGGCGCTTGCTCCACTGCCGGAGACCCCCGTTAAAGCCTTGTCCAAAGAAGAAGAGTGCGCCTGTGCCGCTGCGGCTGCCGCTGACCTTGGCCCAGGCATGCAGTGCAGCGTGTGCCAGTGGATTTACGACCCAGCAAAAGGTGAACCGCTGCAGGACGTTGCACCGGGTACACCGTGGAGCGACGTACCGGACAACTTCCTGTGCCCGGAATGTTCATTAGGTAAAGACGTCTTCGACGTACTGGCAACGGAGGCAAAATGAGCCACGAAATTGTCATCATTGGTTCGGGCTTCGCCGCCCGCCAGTTAGTCAAAAATATCCGTAAACAGGATGTGACTGTCCCGCTGACCCTGATTGCCGCGGACAGCATGGATGAGTACAACAAGCCCGATCTCAGCCACGTTATCAGTCAGTCACAGCGTGCAGACGACCTCACCCGCCAGTCGGCGGGGGAGTTTGCCGAGCAGTTTAATTTGCGCCTGTTCCCACATACCTGGGTAACCGACATCGACGCCGATGCCCACATAGTGAAAAGTCAGGACAAGCAGTGGCAGTACGACAAACTGGTGCTGGCGACGGGGGCTTCAGCCGTTGTACCTCCGGTTAGCGGGCGTGAGTTAATGCTTACATTGAACAGCCAACAAGAGTATCGCGCCTGTGAAACGCTGCTGCGTGACGCCCGGCGGGTGCTGATTGTTGGCGGCGGACTGATTGGTAGCGAACTGGCGATGGATTTCTGTCGGGCCGGTAAAGCGGTAACGCTTATCGACAACGCCGCCAGCATTCTGGCCTCGCTGATGCCGCCGGAAGTCAGCAGTCGCTTACAGCATCGTCTGACCGATATGGGTGTCCATCTGCTGCTGAAATCCCAGCTTCAGGGGCTGGAAAAAACGGCCTCGGGTATTCGCGCCACGCTCGATCGTAGCCGCAACGTAGAAGTCGATGCGGTGATTGCCGCCACCGGCCTGCGCCCTGAAACCGCGCTGGCGCGTCGCGCCGGATTGAACATCAATCGTGGCGTCTGCGTCGACAGCTATCTGCAAACCAGCCACCCGGACATTTATGCCCTCGGCGACTGTGCGGAAATTAATGGTCAGGTTCTGCCGTTCCTGCAGCCGATTCAACTGAGCGCCATGTATCTGGCGAAGAACCTGCTCGGCGGCAATGCCCAATTGAAGCTGCCAGCGATGTTAGTAAAAGTCAAAACCCCGGAGTTGCCATTGCATCTGGCCGGGGAAACCCAGCGCCGCGATCTAAACTGGCATATTGCCGCCGAAGCGCAGGGTATGGTGGCCAGAGGGATGAACGCTGAAGGCCAGCTGTGTGCGTTTGTCGTCAGTGAAGACCGAATGAAAGAGGCCTTTGCGCTGCTGAAAACGCTGCCCGTGTAAGTCCAGAGTACCGTTGCTTGATTTATTAACCTCACGCGCACGGATGTGCGTTGCCACTTGTCGGTATGCCCCGACATGTTTTTCTTGCCCCGCCAGTCCCGGGGCTTTTTTTTTATTTTTGCGTCAACACCCGCGCCGCGGCAATCACGCCCTGCCCCAATGACAACCCGCCGTCGCCCGCCGGTAAACGCTGCGGGAACAGTAATGTAAAATCACGCAGATAAAACGCCAGACGGGCCGACAATAAGCGGTTATGCATCACGCCACCGCTGAATACTAACGTTTTAATTCCGCGCGCTTCGGCCTGCTCACGCATCAGCGTGGCAAAACCACGCGCCAGCGCGTCGTGAAACGTCCACGCTCTTTCTGCAGGGTCGGTCTGCCAGGTGAGCCATTGCTGCCAAAAAATCGCTAAGTCCAGTTGATTGCCATTAAGCGGCACCGTAACAGGGTGATCAACACCTGCACACCGCGATGCCAGCGCCTCCAGCGCACAGGCCGCCTCACCTTCATAACTCAACGATTCCGGCGCACAATGCAACGCGGCGGCAACCGCATCAAACAAGCGCCCGCACGACGATGCCAGCGGGGCATTGATTCCCCGCTCAATGGCGCGCGCCAGTACGTTCCAGTTTGGATGCTGTAGCCCCGATGTTTCCGGGTAACGCTGCCAGTCAGGAACAAAACGCAGGCATTGCGCGAGCAGATTGCGCCATGGCTGTTTTGCCGCTAAATCGCCGCCCGCCAGCGCTACCGCCGGTAAGCCGCCAAGGTGCTCGCATTCACGATAGTTGATCCGCAAACACTCACCTCCCCACAGCGCACCATTTTCCCCCATGCCGATGCCGTCCAGCGTCAGAGCAATCACGTCATCTCCGTCGAGCGGCCAGCCGTGCTCGGCCAGACATGCTGCAGCATGCGCATGGTGATGCAGTACTGTTTCGGTTGGCAGATTCATTTCACTGGCCCACTGGCTGGAAACATAGCCAGGGTGTGCATCATGCACGATACGCTGTGGCGTAAAATCATAAATGTTCTGGATAAGACGCAGCGCATCACGCCACTGTTGCTGAATGCCGTCATCGCTGAGATCGCCTAAATGCTGGCTGATAACCGCCTGTTCGCCGCGCACCAGGCAGAAAGTATTTTTCAGATCCGCACCTAAGCACAGCATCGGCGGCACGTCGCGAAATCCCGGCGGCAGCGCGACCGCATCCGGCACGTAACCCCGGGAACGACGCAGCATTTCCCCGCTGTCGCGCACCACGGAGTCATCCATCCGCTGCACAATTTCGCGGTTATGCAGCAAAAAACCATCGGCAATCTCACTTAAATCTTCCAGCGCCTGCGCATTGGTAATAGCAGGCGGCCTGCCGCTAAGATTGCCAGAGGTCATCACCAGCGGGCAATTCATCTCTTGCAAGAGCAAATGCTGTAACGGATTCGCGGGCAGCATGACGCCCACTTCCGTTAACCCTGGCGCAATGCCCTCGCTCAATGCAGCGACATAGCGTTTTTGCACCAGCACGATCGGCGCAGCGGGGGTTGTGAGCAAACGACGCGCGGGTTCAGGTAGTCCGTCATCAGTTGGTAGCATTACCGCCAACGGTTTCGCCGGGCGGTGTTTGCGCAGCCTGAGCAGCGCGACGACGTCATCATTGCGCGCATCGCACACCAGATGAAACCCACCAATGCCTTTAACGGCCACAATTCCGCCCGCTTTCAGTCGCGATACCGCCGCCTGCAACGCTGCTTCTTTTTCCGCCCGCAGATCTGCGCTTATCCACTCAAGATGCGGGCCACACGCCGGGCAAGCGACAGGCTGCGCATGAAAACGACGATCATATGGATCGCGGTATTCCGCTTCGCATTGTGAACACAGTGGGAATGAGGTCATGACGGTAAAGGGACGGTCATACGGCATTGCACGAATAATGGTGAAGCGCGGACCGCAGTGGGTACAGTTGATAAAAGGATAACGATAACGGCGTTCGCCGGGGGTGCTCATTTCAATCAGACATTCGGGACAGGTCGCGGCGTCCGGAACGATCTGCGTATTCATCGAACCGCCAGCGCTTTGCCGAATAGTGAAATCGGCAGGCTGTTGCGTCCAGGCGAACGATTCGCGCTCAACGCTATCAATGCGCGCCAGTGGCGGGCAGTGTTGGTGCAACTGCGCAATAAACTCCGCCGGATCTTCCTGCAAGCGCACAACCACACCGTCACCGTCGTTACACACGTCGCCATGCAGCTGTAACCGCTGCGCCAGTTGCCAGACGTAGGGGCGAAATCCAACGCCCTGTACCTTGCCGCGAATACGCAACTGTACGCCGGTGTGGGTGTTTATTGTCATGATGAATTCCCGCGGTAATGTATCCCTGAAATCTCCGTTTGCCGGATGGCAGCTTCGCCTTATCCGGCCTACGTTACTCCTTTGTAGACCTGACAAGCACAGCGCCATCAGGCACGTATTTTACGCGGATTTTCAGATATCAGAACAGCAAAGATGCGGTGGAATCCAGCGCCGCGCGACGGCGTTTTTCAGCGCTCAGTTGTTCAAGCTTATTGCGATCCACATAAATCAGCGCGTGAGTCGGGCAGACTTCCATACAGGCGGGACCGGCCTCGCGATGGTGGCACAGGTCGCACTTATTGGCTTCGGCTTTTTCTGCACGGACGTTCAGGCCAGCCCCACTGTTACGTACAACCGGGCGCACAACCACTTCCATTGCGCCATAAGGACAAGCCACAACGCAGGTTTTACAGCCAATACAGCGTTCCTGCATTACGTGGACAAAGCCTTTATCACGGCTGATTGCACCGTTCGGACAGACGTTAGCGCACGGCGCATCTTCACACTGGCGGCACAATGTCGCCGTGGAGACATTAACGCCTTTGATGACGTGAATGCGGGGTAAAAAGGTTTCAGGGGTCAGCGATGCGCAGTCCTGGTTATCCTGATGGGATACCACGCAGGCCACTTCACAGGTACGGCAACCAATGCATTTATTGGCGTCTGCAATGATGAAACGGTTCATCAATTTCTCCAGCAATGACAGAATATCTGCCGAAGCATTCACAAATCGTGCCAGATTTTAATCTACTGTTCTTAAAGGTTTTTTATTTTGATGTCTACAAGGAAAGCGTGTCATCGTCACTAGTGACGATGACAAATGACAGCCGTCAGGACGAAACGGGTGGCGCAACAGAGTCGCGGTGAATGAGTTCACCGGTGAAGGTTTTTGGCGGGGTAAATACCCCGTCCCCCAGCATAAAGATCAGCCGTCCAATCGTTTCCTGGATCATTTCCGTCACGGGGATTTTGACACTGGAAAGCGCAGGAATCGTATATGGCGCGAGGGCGATATCATCGAAGCCAATCACCGAGACCTGTAAAGGCACGCACACACCACGGGCGTGCAACTGCTTCATCGCGCCGATCGCCATATCGTCATTGCTGGCCACCAGCGCGGTAAAATTGACCTTACGCGAAAGCAAAGTATCCACACCCGCAGCACCGCAGGCTGGCGTCCACTTTCCTTTAACAATCAATTCATTATTAAGCGCAATTCCATGATGTGCCAGCGCGTCTTTATAGCCTGAAAGTCGCTCCACGCCGGTAGGTGAATCCATCGAACCGGTAATAAATCCAATCTCTTTGTGTCCGGCGGCAATGAGCTGAGTGACGGCGTTAAAGCTGGTCTGCTTTTGATCGCACCACACGCAGTGGCTGGTGTTTTTCCGCAGACGTCGATTAAGCACCATAATCGGCTGACTATGGGCGTCGATGATATCGTCTATCTCATCCACGCTGAGAAAACGCGGATAAATCATAATCGCGTCGCAGCGTAAGTCGAGCAAGTACTGGATCGCCTGGCGCTCTTCCTCAGCGCTGTGCTTACCATCAGCCAGCAACAGCTGACGTCCCTTATCCTCCGCCATACGTGCGGTATGAAACAGCAGTTCGCTGAAATAGACACCGTGATAAAGGGTGTTCGTCACCACTAGTCCCAGCGTCTGCGTGGTTTTCGCCGCCAGACTGCGCGCCAGCAAGTTAGGGCGATAACCACTCTCTTCAATGGCCTGAAACACGCGGTCTTTGGTCTCCTGGCTGACGTAGCCGTTCCCAGAAAGCACCCGGGAAACCGTCGCTTTCGACACGCCGGCACGCTTCGCCACCTCCAGCATAGTGGTCATATTACTCATCCCTTTTCTCTTAATGTGACGCAGTGTACTGCACCGTTTCGCCGCTGTCCTCGCTGCTAAATCGCAGACGCTGACATCTAGTGATATGGGTCACAATTACAAAAAATGATCAAAATTAAATCTTGCTCATTATTCATAATTTAAACATGATTTTGTGGAACCGGTTTCCTACCTGCGTTTCATAACTCAGAAAAGCGACCCAACGTAAACGGATAAAACATAACGTACCCTACTGATAAAACAGGATTAAATCCGATGTCCAAGAATTATGCAGCGCTGGCGCGCTCCGTTGTGACGGCTCTGGGAGACGTTGACAACATCACAGCAGTGACCCACTGTATGACCCGTTTGCGTTTCGTTATCAAAGATGACTCGCAGGTCGACAGCGCGACGCTGAAGACGCTCTCTGGCGTACTTGGCGTGGTGCGTAGCGATAACCAGTGCCAGGTGATCATCGGCAACACCGTTTCGCAGGCGTATCGCGAAGTGGTCAGCCTGTTGCCTGCCAATATGCAGCCTGCTGAGCCGCAAACCAAACCCCGACTGACACTGAAGCGGATTGGCGCGGGGATCCTCGACGCGCTGATCGGCACCATGTCGCCGTTGATCCCGGCTATTATCGGCGGATCAATGCTCAAGCTGCTGGCAATGATCCTCGAAATGACCGGCGTGCTGGAGAAAGGATCGTCCACGCTCACCATTCTGACCGTTATCGGTGACGGCGCATTTTTCTTCCTGCCGCTGATGGTCGCCGCGTCGGCCGCTATCAAATTCAAAACCAACATGTCGCTGGCAATCGCCATCGCAGGCGTACTGGTGCACCCCAGCTTCATCGATCTGATGGCGAAGGCTGCGCAGGGTGAGCACGTTGAGTTTGCCCTGATCCCGGTGACGGCGGTGAAATACACCTACACGGTGATCCCGGCGCTGGTGATGACCTGGTGCCTGTCATACATCGAACGTTGGGTGGATAGCATCACTCCGGCGGTAACCAAAAACTTCCTTAAACCAATGCTAATCGTGCTGATCGCCGCGCCGCTCGCCATCGTCATCATTGGCCCGATCGGTATCTGGATCGGTAGCGCAATTTCCGCGCTGGTTTATACCATTCACGGCTATCTCGGCTGGCTGTCGGTGGCCATTATGGGCGCATTGTGGCCGCTGCTGGTGATGACCGGCATGCATCGCGTCTTCACCCCAACCATTATTCAGACCATTGCTGAAACCGGGAAAGAAGGCATGGTGATGCCGTCAGAAATCGGCGCCAACTTGTCGTTAGGCGGTTCATCGCTGGCAGTGGCATGGAAAACCAAAAACCCGGAACTGCGTCAGACGGCGTTAGCGGCAGCCGCCTCCGCCATCATGGCGGGCATTTCCGAACCCGCGCTGTATGGCGTGGCAATCCGCCTGAAACGACCGCTGATTGCAAGCCTTATCAGCGGTTTTATCTGCGGTGCCGTTGCCGGGATGGCCGGGCTGGCGAGTCATTCCATGGCGGCTCCTGGCTTGTTCACCAGCGTACAGTTTTTCGATCCGGCCAATCCGATGACCATCGTTTGGGTGTTTGGCGTGATGGCGCTGGCGGTAGTGCTTTCCTTTGTATTAACGCTGATTCTGGGCTTTGAAGATATCCCTGTCGAAGATGCAGCCGCGCAGGCCAGAAAAAACCAGGCCGCACAACCGGGCAATATCAATGGAGCCAGCATTTGACTGGTATGAACTGAGGTTAATTATGTCTGTTTTTCCGCAAGGATTTTTATGGGGCGGCGCACTGGCCGCCAACCAGTCTGAAGGGGCATACCGGGAAGGCGGCAAAGGACTGACTACCGTCGATATGATCCCCCACGGCACACATCGGATGCCCGTCAAGCTGGGTCAGGAAAAGCGCTTTGCGCTGCGGGATAACGAATTTTATCCCAGCCATCAGGCGATCGATTTTTATCATCGCTACAAAGAGGATATCGCGCTGATGGCGGAAATGGGATTTACGGTTTTTCGTACTTCCATTGCCTGGAGCCGTCTCTACCCCAACGGCGATGAGCTGACGCCGAATGCAGAGGGTATCGCGTTTTACCGGGCGGTATTTGCCGAGTGTAAAAAATACAGTATTGAACCGCTGGTCACGCTGTGTCACTTCGATGTGCCGATGCATCTGGTCACCGAGTACGGCTCCTGGCGTAACCGCAAAATGGTTGAGTTCTTTACCCGCTACGCCCGTACCTGCTTCGAGGCTTTTGATGGGCTGGTGAAATACTGGCTGACGTTCAACGAAATCAACATTATGCTGCACAGCCCCTTTTCAGGCGCCGGGCTGGTATTTGAAGAAGGTGAAAATCAGGATCAGGTGAAATATCAGTCCGCTCACCACGAACTTATTGCCAGCGCCCTGGCGACGAAAATAGCCCATGAAATTAATCCGCAAAACCAGGTCGGTTGTATGCTGGCTGGCGGTAATTTTTATCCTTATTCCTGTAAACCAGAAGATGTGTGGACCGCGCTGGAAAAAGACCGCGAAAACCTGTTCTTTATTGATGTGCAGGCGCGCGGGGCTTATCCCGCTTACTCTGCCCGCGTGTTTCGCGAAAAGGGCGTGGTGATAGAAAAAGCCCCGGAAGATGACGATATCCTGAAAAACACCGTCGATTTTGTCTCGTTTAGCTACTACGCATCACGCTGTGCCTCGGCGGAAATGAACACCGGCAATACCAGCGCCGCCAACGTGGTGAAGTCGCTGCGTAATCCGTACATTGCCGCCAGCGAATGGGGCTGGGGCATCGATCCGCTTGGTCTGCGCATTACCATGAATATGATGTATGACCGCTACCAGAAACCGTTGTTTCTGGTGGAAAATGGGCTGGGGGCGAAAGATGAAATTGATGCTAACGGCGAGATCAATGACGACTACCGCATCAGCTATTTACGCGAACACATTCGCGCGATGGCAGACGCTATTGAAGATGGTGTGCCGCTGATGGGTTACACCACATGGGGCTGTATTGATTTGGTTTCTGCCTCAACCGGTGAGATGAGTAAACGCTACGGTTTTGTGTATGTGGACCGCGATGATACGGGCAACGGCACGCTGGCGCGCACCCGCAAGAAATCATTCTGGTGGTACAAAAAAGTGATCGCCAGCAACGGCGTCGATCTGGCGTGAAGGGCCTGCCGGAGAGGTCCACAGCCCTCCGGCAGACGTGCGTATTTTCATTTCATTTATTGCATTCAAAATGTGGAACCGTCCTTCCCGTTTCAGGTTTGCCCCCACGCTTTTTTACTGGCATTTTATTCAGTAGTTTTTAATCCTGGTCGCTCACCATAAGGAAGCGCGCATGTCTGATAAAAATGGCACAGCAGCAGTGGCTATCACCAAACCCGTCCGTCGTTTAACTGTTGGATATGTCAGAAAACGCCATGAGGATCCCAAAACGGGTTACACGCGACGAATCAGTCGGCACGCTTCACTCACACTGAACGGCGACTGGCTGGAACAAGCAGGGTTTCCTACCGGAACAGCAGTGAGTGTGTCAGTGACCCAGGGGAAATTAATTATTGAGCAGGCCATTGAGTAACGAGGATAGGCGGGGAAACAGGCCGGATGTCACTCCCATCCGGCACTGATACGGTTTACTCTTCCGGCGCTTCAAGCTCGGAGAATCCACCGTGCCCTTCCCAGCCAGCTAACCGCTGATAGACGGTATCGACCGCATCCTTGATTGGTTGTGTCATTGGGTAATAAAAACCAACAATATCCGGCTGAATACCAAGGAAAATCACCTCGCCAACATCGTCTTTCAGCTGATCAACCAGGTAGTTCAGTGGCATGTTGTGAGTGGTCATCATGAACATCTCGGCAATGTCATCGGGATCGATAATGCGGATTTGACCTGGGTTCAGCCCCATATCGGTAGCATCAACAATCAACAAACGTTGCGGACGCAGTTCACGGATGGCGACAATGTCGTTCTCCGGCGCGCTACCGCCGTCGATGACAACCCAGTTGCCTTGAGGATTTGTGACACACATTTCAGCCAGCAGGGGACCCGCGCCGTCGTCGCCCATTATGCTGTTACCCACACATAATAAAACGTCAGTCACGATGTCTCCTCACCATCAGATAGATGGCGCTTTCCTGGTGGATGTCGTGCAACATGCTGAGCATCAGTTTGCTCCACTCCTGCTGCTGAGGGGTTTGCACGGCACGCGCATCATCGAACGCACGCGCCAGCATTTGTACATGGTTGAAATCGATGACGATCTCGCCGTACTTCGGCACGCCCTCCATTTTCCGGCGGGCTTCACTGCCTTCGGCAAGCGTGGCAATCCACGCCAGATAGTCATCCCACGGACAGGTTAACGCCGCTTCCAGGCAATCGATGATCCCAAGGTGGTGACCAATCGCCAGGCTGTAATAGACAACCTGCTGCGCCTCGGCGGGCGTTGCATCGTTCTCATCAATAAACTTACGGCTCAGTTGGCTGAACACCACCGTTTCACTCATCGGATACGTGCCTCTTCAACAACATGGTTAAGATGCGTAACGATCTCGGTCAGACGCGGATCGTTTTCCGCTTCCAGCCAGCGCGCCACCTGGTGCTCGCCCTGGCCTAACTGCGTCATATAATCATCAGCAATCTGGCGACCATAGCGATAGCCCGCCAGACGGCGCGCTTCGCGATCGATCTTCACGCGCAGCGGTTGGACCATATCCGAATGCAGAATTTCGGCGGGCTGCCCATCCAGTTCACCCGGCGCACGCGCGTGAATTTTCTGTTCCAGCAGACCAAGCGCCATGGCAAAACCGTACAGCGTGGCCGCAGGCGTTGGCGGGCAGCCAGGGATATACACATCCACCGGTACGATTTTGTCCGTGCCGCCCCATACGCAGTATAAGTCGTGGAAGATACCGCCGCTGTTGCCGCAGGCACCGTAAGAGATACAAATTTTCGGGTCTGGCGCAGACTGCCAGGCGCGCAGCGCCGGAGAGCGCATGGCACGTGTTACCGCGCCGGTAAACAGCAGGATATCCGCATGGCGCGGGGACGGTACCACTTTGATGCCAAAGCGTTCGGCGTCAAACAACGGAGAGAGCGTGGCGAAGATTTCGATTTCGCAACCGTTGCAGCCGCCGCAGTCCACACGGTAAACGTACGCTGAACGCTTGATGCTTTTTAGCAGCGACGCTTTCATGCTGGCAATGGATTCATCCACCGTCATCGGTACCGGAATACCGTTGGCATCACGTGGGCCTAATAAATTGCTCATCAGCTGGCCTCTTTCATATGGCGAGTCAGTTCAATACGGTCAGACGGCACCAGGCATTTCTGGCGCTTACAATCCGGGCAGGTCTCAAAGCTTTCGCGGTGGTTTTCCGCACGGGAATCACCGTTGTGCTTCAGCAACGCAATGGCGTAATCAATCTCTTTTTGTACCGCAAACGGGCGGTTACATACGCGGCAATTACACAGCGCAAAGCGAGACTGCTGCAGGAAATCCTCTTTCTTCCACACCGCCAGCTCATACTCCTGCGACAGCTTGATTGCCGCCGTCGGGCAAACTTCTTCGCAGCGGGCACAGAAGATGCAGCGACCAAGGTTGAACTGCCACGCCAGTTCATTGGTGACCAGATCGGTTTCAACCGTCAGCGCGTTCGACGGGCACGCATTCACACAGGCCGCGCAGCCAATACACTGCTGCGGATTGTGTTCCGGTTTGCCACGGAAGTTTTTATCGACCGCAATCGGCTCCAGCGGATACGACGACGTCGGCGCCCCGGTTTTGATGACTTTTTTGATAAAGGTAAACATGGCGATTCCTTATTTCAGCGGCGAGTTTTTACGCTCGATGCTGTAGCGCTCAAGTTCTTTGTACGGCACGACTTTGCTCTTCTTCTTACGCACATCAACCACGGTCATACGGTCAGTACAGGAGTAGCAAGGATCGAGGCTACCGATAATCAGAGGTGCATCGGAAACGGTATTGCCACGCAGCATGTAGCGCAGCGTCGGCCAGTTGGCGTAGGTCGCCGCACGGCAACGCCAGCGATACAGTTTCTGGTTATCGCCGGTCATACTCCAGTGGATATCATCTCCGCGCGGCGCTTCAGCAAAGCCCAGTGCAAAACGGTGAGGAATATAAGTAAAGCCTTCTACCATCAGCGGACCGACCGGCAGGTTATCCAGACCAAAGTCGATCATATTCAGTGCGGTATAGACTTCATTAATACGAACTTTCAGACGAGAAATAACGTCGCAGCCCTGCTCGCTATGAACTTCCATCGGCAGCAGACCATAGCCAACAAACGGGTGATCGGCGCGGGTATCGCGCGCGTGGCCGCTGGCGCGAACCATCGGGCCGACGTTACTGAAGTCGCGGGCAATTTCCGGATCCAGACGACCAATACCGACCGTACGCTGTTCCATGTTTGGCGTGCTGAGCAGCATATCGACCAGTTCCTGCACGTCACGACGCATCTGCTGCGCCAGTTGACGGGTCTGGATCATATCTTCTTTCAGCAGATCACGACGGATACCGCCGATCAGGTTCAGACCGTAAGTTTTACGTGCCCCGGTGAGGATCTCCGCCATCTTCATCGACGTTTCACGCACGCGGAAGAACTGCATAAAGCCGGAGTCAAAACCGGTGAAGTGACAGGCCAGACCGAGGTTCAGCAGATGTGAGTGCAGACGCTCAACTTCCAGCAGAATGGCGCGGATCATCTGCGCACGCTCCGGCACCACGATGCCCATCGCATTCTCAACGGAGGTGGTATAGGCGGTGCTATGCGCAAAGCCGCAGATACCACACACGCGATCTGAGAGGAACGTCACTTCGTTGTAACCCATACGGGTTTCCGCCAGTTTCTCCATGCCGCGATGGACATAGAACAGACGGTAGTCGGCGTCGATGATGTTCTCGCCGTCAACGAACAGACGGAAGTGACCTGGTTCATCAGAGGTGACGTGCAGCGGGCCGATCGGCACCACGTTATTTTTCTTGTCGCCCAGTTCGTTGATGAACTCGTAGGTTTCAGCATCGGTAGTCGGCGCCGGGCGCTGACGATAATCCATGCTGTCTTTACGCAGCGGATAGAGTTCGTCCGGCCAGTCATCAGGCAGTACCAGACGGCGCTCATCCGGCAAACCAACCGGGATCAAACCGTACATATCGCGCACTTCGCGCTCACCCCAGACCGCAGCCGGAACACGCGGCGTGACGGACGGGAACTCCAGCTTATTGGCATCGACTTCAACGCGGACGGTTATCCAGCACTTGGTGCCCTGCTCCATCGACATCACGTAGTAAACGGCGTAATGGCCGCACAGCTGACGTTCGTCGTTACCAAACAGCACGGACAACCAGCCACCCTGTTTGTAGTACAGGAACTCCACCACTTCCGGCAGGTAGTTCACCTTGACGGTGATCGTCAGCTGATCTTTGGTCTGCCAGGCTTCATCCAGCACCACGCCCGGAAAGGCCTGATGCAGTGCAGCGAGATAGTGTTGACCTAATTTTTCTTCAGACATGCTCAAACTCTCTTAAATCACGCCACCAGCAAGGAGACGAACGCTAAAAACGCAAACCCAAAACCGGCCCAGGTCACGCGTGAAGTGGCGCAAAAACGCAGACGCGCCATGCTGTTTTCGAACAGGGCGATAACCAGCACGCCGAGAACCAGTTTGACGACGGCAATCACCAACGCCAACAGCAGCCCCCCGGCGGTGAAGGTTTCCATCTGTCCCCACGGCAAGAACACACCAACGAACATTTGCAGAACAACCAATTGCTTAAGGCTAATGCCCCATTTCAGCACCGCAAAACCGCTGCCGCTGTATTCGGTCAATGGGCCTTCCTGCAGTTCCTGCTCGGCTTCCGCCAAATCGAACGGTAGTTTGCCCATTTCGATAAAAGTGGCAAAAGCGCAGGCGCACAGCGCCAGAATCAGCGGGATGCTACGCGCAGCAGGCCAGTGGTAAATGGTATCGGCGATGTTGCTGATGTGGGTCGAACCGGCAACCTGCGCTGCAACCCACAGACCCAGCAGCAGGATGGGTTCAACCAATACGCCGAGCATCGCTTCGCGGCTGGCACCAATGGCGGTAAACGGGCTACCGGTATCCAGTCCCGCGATAGAGAAGAAGAAGCGGGCGATAGCGAACAGATAAATTAAGGTGATCAGATCGCCCAGTTGCGGCAGCGGTGAGCCAACGGTCACTACCGGCAACGCAGTGGCGATAGTCAGCATCACGCCCACCATCACAAACGGCGTCAGGCGGAAAACCCAGCTGGAATCCGCAGGCGCAATGCTCTGACGCCCCAGCAGTTTGATAATGTCGCGGTATTCCTGCAAAACGCCCGGACCGCGGCGATTGTGCAAACGCGCACGCGCCACGCGGGTAACACCGGAAAGCAGCGGCGCAACGGCAAACAGCACCAGCGCCTGAATTAACGGATATAAAACACTCATTCTCAGGCTCCTCGTGAAACCACAATCACCACCAGTACCGCCAGCTCAATCAGCGCCAGGCGACGGAACAGCACCGGCGCAGCCGCATTCTGCCAGCCCGGAACCAGTGATACCGGATTCAGCCATTTACGCAGTTTGAGTACCGGAGCAAAGGCTTCTTTCACTGGCATAGCAAAACCATGCGCAGTAATGACCATTGACTGCTCGTGATCGTAGCCACACACCCATGCCGCACCGCGTGAACGCGACGGCAGGCGGTTACCTTTGAAAATCGCCATGATGATGAACGGCAGTAGCGGACACGCGATCAGCAGCAGCGTGATCATCGGCTGAGAAACGGTGGTGTTCGCGGTTTCCAGCGGTAGCGGAACAGCAGAGGAGATCATCGGCAGCAGCCACGGCGCAGCCACACCGCCAATCACACAGCAGATAGCCAGCGCAACGACACTCACACCCATCAGGATTGGTGCGCAGCAGGCATTCTCAGCTTCCTTCGTACGCGGTGCGCCAAGGAACGTTACGCCATAGACTTTTGCCATACACATCACCGCCAGCGCGCCGGTAATTGCCAGCCCAACCGCCAGCAACGGCCCTAACAGACGACCGACAAACGCCCCGCTGTTACCCAGCTTGAAGAAGGATTGATAGATAACCCACTCACCGGCAAAACCGTTCAGCGGCGGCAGCGCGGCCATCGCCATCAGGCCAACCAACATCGCCAGAGAGATAACCGGCATACGTTTACCGATCCCGCCCAGTTTTTCGATATCGCGATGACCGGTACGGAACCAGATGCTGCCCGCGCCCAGGAACAGAACGCTTTTGAACAGGCTGTGGTTGACCAGATGATACAGACCACCGGTTAAACCCAGCGCAATCAAAGCAGGTTGATTCAGGGAAATGCCGGTCACGCCAGCACCCAGACCCAGCAGAATAATGCCGATATTTTCCAGCGTGTGGTACGCCAGCAGACGCTGGATGTTGTGCTCCATCAGCGCATAAAGACCGCCGACAAATGCGGTGATCATACCCAACACCAGCAGCGTAATTCCCCACCACAGCGGCGCGTTACCGCCCAGCAGCGACAGCGACAGAATACCCAGCAGCCCCACCTTCATGACCACGGTAGAGAACAGCGCCGCAGCCGGCGCGCTGGCGTTGGCGTGTGCCTGCGGCACCCATCCGTGCAGCGGAATAATCCCGGCCAGCAGGCCAAAACCTGCCACACCCAGCAGCCAGATGTCAGACCCGAGCGGCAGCTCCTGAGTGCGCAGGTCTAGCAGACGCAGCTCCAGCGTGCCGTAACGTTGCCACACAAGGTAGCAGGCAATCGCCAGCAGCAGCGTACCGATACGCCCCAGCGCAAACCACAGTTTCCCCTCTTTGCTGCAGCCGGTGAGGAACACGGCACAAAGCGCCATGATTTCCGCCATCACCACCAGCGTCCCGAGGTTGCTGGCCACCACCGCACATACCGCTGCTGCCATCAGCAAATTTATCAGCAGGCCGTTAGCTTTGACCTGTGGATGACGATGCCAGTCGATGTTGTACAGGCTGACAAACAGGCCACACAAGCCCAGCGTAATCAGCCAGATGGCATTTAGCGGGGTAATTTGCAGACTGTGACCAATAAACGGCATCACGCCGCTCACCGCCAGCGCATTAGTCAGAACGGTAAAACCCGCAGCCGCCGTACACAAGCTGCCGACCGCGCCGCCAACCCCGGCAATCCAACCGCTCAACGGTTTATGAAATGAAAACAGAAATGCCAGAACCGCCGCAGCCGCAAACCAAGCCACGCCGCTGTTAATTAGTGAAATTGCGCTCATTTTGCATCCCCACTCTGAGCCTGCTGAAACAAGGTGAGATCGCCGAAATCGGTATTGAAAGTCAGCTCACGCTTACGTTTGCTGGCGCGGGCGATATCCATGTTGCTCACCAGGTGCAGGGCTTTGGTTGGGCACATGCGCACGCAGGCCGGACCCTGTTCGTCAAAACTGCACAGATCGCATTTCACCGCAATGGCGCGAACGCCCGGAACCCAGTCCAGCAGCGTGCTCACACGGGCAGGTGCAGGCGGAGCCGGAGGCGCTTTTGGCGTATTGGCGTTTGCCGGGATGTGTAGCGGACGGCTACCGGAAAACTCAATCGCGCCGAACGGACAGGCAATCCCGCACAATTTGCAACTGACGCACAGGCTTTCATTCAGCTGTACAGCACCGTCAACACGATTAATCGCATTAACCGGACAAACGGTGGCGCAAGGTGCATCTTCACACTGGTGGCAAAGCTGCGGCGCGGATTCTTTTTCATTTAACATCACTTTCAGGCGCGGCATAGACTGCAGGCCATGCTGGCGATGTGTCTCTGAGCAGGCAGCTTCACAGGTGTGGCAGCCGATACAAAGAGTGGAGTCAGCAATTACAAAACGATTCACCAGGCATTCCTCAGGTGATAGTCATTTTTGACGAAAACATGTCTACGAAATGTCATTTCGACATTTTTCGACATGCCCATTCCCTAAACTGTCGTGACGCAGAATGAAAGCGCATCATGACAAAACTGGGCAGTACCCGAGGCTTAAGCCGGGCTATGTCCCTCAACCAGTTGACTTAAATTCACCGGCATATTGTTCTCAACCGCGGTATACAGGCTGTCGTAGACGGTGGCGATTTTTTCGAGATAGTGCTCCAGCACCTGTTCACGATCGCGGGCGTTGATACGCTCATCGACTTTACCGTCGATGGTCAACTGTGCCTGTGCAATCAGTTGTTTATCATCACCATCTTTTGTTTCGACGTAGTACTCGATGGTGTGGCTGTTAAAGCCATCCGCCAGCGTGACGTAGATAGTGAAGTGTTCAAAAAGGACAAAGCAGAGATCTTTGTCCGGCGCACAGCTCATTGCATGATGCAAACGCGCTTTCGACAGGGTGATCCCCTGAACCAGCGAGTTACAGTAAATACGCCACTGGTCCTGTAGGCGACGATGCCGTTCAGCGATGTAATCGGCTTTTTCGCTTATTTCCCAAATAGTCATGTCAGGTTACCCGTTTAGCAGAGATGAACAGCTTTAAGCACATTTCATGCCAAAATTAAAATCCTTAATTTTCATACAGATAAAAAATCAAAAACGAGTGACGACATGTCATTTCGTCATCGTCGTCATTGTCACGTTGGAAAAAATCCAAGCTGGCATGTTTATTGCTTTTAGTACGGCAACTTCACAGGAGGCGGTATGCACGAAATAACCCTCTGCCAACGGGCACTGGAATTGATTGAACAACAGGCCACCCAGCACGGCGCAAAACGAGTAACTGGGGTCTGGCTCAAAATTGGCGCATTTTCTTGCGTAGAAACCAGCGCTCTCGCCTTTTGTTTTGATCTGGTATGCCGTGGCACCCTTGCAGAAGGTTGTAAACTCCACCTCGAAGAACAAGAAGCCGAATGTTGGTGCGAATCTTGTCAGCAATACGTCACCTTACTGACGCAACGCGTGCGTCGGTGCCCGCAATGCAACAGCGATACGCTGAGAATTGTGGCCGATGACGGTCTACAGATTCGGCGAATTGAAATTGGCGACGCTGAAGATTAATTAATGCCGGATATCGACTTAGTCATTTCCGGCATAAAAAGCTAGTAATAAGCAATAGATCAGGAGTGAGCGATGTGTACGACATGTGGTTGCGCTGAAGGCAACCTTTATATAGAGGGTGATGAGCATAATCCCCACTCGGCGTTTCGCAGCGCGCCATTTGCCCCGGCGGCTCGCCCGGCACTGAATATTACCGGTGTGAAAACCTCCAGTTTCACACCGAGTCAGACCGAAGAAGGCGATTTGCACTATGGTCACGGTGAAGCAGGTACCCATGCGCCGGGCATGAGCCAGCGCCGCATGCTGGAAGTGGAAATTGACGTACTGGATAAAAACAACCGTCTGGCCGAACGCAACCGCGCCCGCTTTGCCGCTCGTCAGCATCTGGTACTGAACCTTGTCTCAAGCCCGGGTTCCGGTAAAACCACGCTGCTGACCGAAACGCTGATGAAGCTCAAAGACAACGTGCCGTGTGCCGTCATTGAAGGCGACCAGCAAACGGTTAACGATGCCGCACGTATTCGTGCCACGGGCACGCCAGCCATCCAGGTCAACACCGGTAAAGGTTGCCACCTCGACGCCCAAATGATCGCTGACGCCGCGCCGCGTTTGCCGCTTGAAGACAATGGTATTTTGTTCATTGAAAACGTCGGCAACCTGGTTTGCCCGGCGAGTTTCGACCTCGGCGAACGCCATAAAGTGGCCGTGCTTTCCGTCACTGAAGGCGAAGACAAACCGCTGAAATACCCGCATATGTTTGCCGCCGCCTCGCTGATGCTGCTCAATAAAGTGGATCTGCTGCCGTACCTCAATTTTGACGTAGATAAGTGCATCGCCAGCGCCCGGGAAGTGAACCCGGAAATTGAGATCATCCTGATTTCTGCCACCAGCGGCGAAGGGATGGACCAATGGCTCTCCTGGCTGGAGACGCAGCGATGTGCATAGGTGTTCCGGGTCAAATCCGCACCATTGACGGCAACCAGGCTAAAGTCGACGTTTGCGGTATTCAGCGCGACGTCGATCTGACGCTGGTCGGTAGCTACGATGAGCATGGTCAACCCCGTTTGGGCCAGTGGGTACTGGTTCACGTCGGCTTTGCCATGAGCATCATTAATGAAGCAGAAGCGCGCGACACGCTCGATGCGCTACAAAACATGTTTGACGTTGAGCCGGATGTCGGCGCGTTGCTGTATGGCGAGGAAAAATAATGCGTTTTGTTGACGAATACCGCGCACCAGAACAGGTGATGCAGTTGATAGAGCACCTGTGTGAACGTGCTGCACTCCTCCCCTACACTGCTGAACACCCGCTGCGCATCATGGAAGTTTGTGGTGGTCATACTCACGCAATCTTCAAGTTCGGTCTCGATCAATTACTGCCTGAAAACGTCGAGTTTATTCATGGTCCGGGCTGCCCAGTTTGCGTTCTACCGATGGGCAGAATCGACAGCTGTGTAGAAATTGCCAGCCATCCGGAAGTGATTTTCTGCACCTTTGGCGATGCGATGCGCGTCCCGGGTAAACAAGGTTCCCTGCTACAAGCCAAGGCGCGCGGCGCGGATATCCGCATCGTCTATTCACCGATGGATGCGCTGAAGCTGGCACAGGAAAACCCAACGCGTAAGGTTGTGTTCTTTGGCCTGGGTTTTGAAACCACCATGCCAACAACCGCCATTACCCTGCAACAAGCAAAACAGCGTGACGTGCAGAATTTTTACTTTTTCTGCCAGCACATCACGCTTATCCCTACGCTGCGCAGCCTGCTGGAACAACCGGACAACGGCATTGATGCCTTTTTAGCGCCGGGCCACGTCAGCATGGTGATTGGTACCGATGCCTATAATTTCATTGCCTCAGATTTCCATCGTCCGTTAGTGGTCGCCGGTTTCGAACCGCTCGATCTGCTGCAGGGCGTGGTGATGTTGATTGAGCAGAAAATTGCCGCGCACAGCCAGGTAGAAAACCAGTACCGTCGCGTGGTACCGGACGCCGGTAACGCGCTAGCGCAACAGGCAATTGCCGACGTTTTCTGCGTCAATGGCGACAGCGAATGGCGCGGTCTGGGCGTAATTGAATCTTCCGGTGTTCATCTGACGCCGGAGTATCAACGCTTTGATGCCGAAGCGCATTTCCAGCCAGCACCGCAGCAGGTGTATGACGATCCGCGTGCGCGTTGCGGAGAAGTATTGACCGGCAGATGCAAACCGCATCAGTGCCCGTTGTTTGGTAAAACCTGTAATCCGGAGACCGCATTTGGCGCCCTGATGGTCTCCTCAGAAGGCGCATGTGCCGCCTGGTATCAATATCGTCAGCAGGAGTGTGAAGCATGAACAGCGTACAACTCGCCCACGGTAGCGGCGGTCAAGCTATGCAGCAGTTGATCAACAGTCTGTTTATGGAGGCTTTTGCGAATCCGTGGCTGGCGGAACAGGAAGATCAGGCACGTCTGGAACTGGCGCAACTGGTCGCTGAAGGCGACCGTCTGGCGTTTTCAACCGACAGCTATGTTATTGATCCGTTGTTCTTCCCGGGGGGGAATATCGGCAAGCTGGCTATCTGTGGTACGGCTAACGATGTGGCCGTCAGCGGCGCGCTCCCGCGCTATCTCTCCTGCGGTTTTATCCTCGAAGAAGGTTTACCAATGGAGACACTGAAAACCGTCGTTAACAGCATGGCGGCAACCGCGCGCGAAGCGGGCATTGCCATCGTCACCGGCGACACCAAGGTTGTACAGCGCGGCGCGGCGGACAAACTGTTTATCAACACCGCCGGAATGGGCGCGATCCCGGCTAACATTCACTGGGGGGCACAAACCCTGAGCGTGGGCGATGTGCTGCTGGTCAGCGGTACGCTTGGCGATCATGGCGCAACTATCCTCAACCTCCGCGAACAACTGGGTCTTGATGGCGAACTGGTCAGTGACTGCGCGGTATTGACACCGCTTATCCAGACGCTACGTGATATCCCCGGCGTGAAGGCTCTGCGTGACGCGACCCGTGGCGGCGTGAATGCGGTAACGCATGAATTTGCCGCATCATGCGGGTTTGGTATTGAGCTGTCAGAAGCGGCCCTGCCCGTGAAGCCTGCAGTACGTGGCGTTTGCGAACTGCTGGGCCTCGATGCGCTCAACTTTGCTAACGAAGGCAAGCTGGTGATTGCCGTTGAACGTCAGGCCGCTGAAACGGCACTTGCCGCGCTGCGCGCGCATCCGTTAGGACGCGATGCCGCAATGATTGGCGAAGTGGTAGAGCGCAAGGGTGTGCGTCTTGCCGGACTCTACGGCGTGAAACGAACCCTTGATTTACCACACGCCGAACCCTTACCTCGTATATGCTAACAGCCCATTAGCGGCAACGTGTAGGCCGGATAAGCTGAAATCGCTATCCGGCAATAATTTACGACTTATACCTATAATTCATTTACCGTTTTCGCACCGTTCTGCGGTGCTTTTCCTGGAAAAGCAATATGTCGTATACACCGATGAGTGACCTCGGACAGCAAGGCCTGTTCGATATTACTCGTACATTATTACAGCAGCCCGATCTCCCGTCTCTCAGCGAGGCGCTTTCGCAGCTGGTCAAGCGTTCAGCGCTGGCCGACTGTGCGGCTATTGTCTTATGGCAGGCACAAACGCAGCGTGCGCGTTATTTTGCGACGCGTGAAAATGGTAAACCCATCGATTATGAAGACGAAACAGTACTGGCCCATGGCCCGGTACGCCGTATTTTGTCCCGCCCCGATGCGCTGCACTGCAACTATCACGAATTTACTGAAACCTGGCCACAGCTGGCCGCTGGCGGACTGTATTCTGAATTTGGCCACTACTGCCTGCTGCCGCTGGCGGCGGATGGGCGCATCTTTGGCGGCTGTGAATTCATCCGTAACGAGGATCGTCCGTGGAGTGAAAAAGAGTACAACCGGCTGCAGACCTTCACCCAAATAGTCGGCGTTGTAGCTGAACAAATTCAAAGCCGGGTCAGCAACAACGTCGATTACGATCTGTTGTGCCGCGAGCGTGATAACTTTCGCATCCTGGTCGCCATCACCAATGCAGTGCTCTCTCGCCTGGACATTGACGAACTGGTCAGCGAAGTCGCCAAAGAGATCCACCACTACTTCGACATCGATGCCATCAGCATCGTGTTACGCAGCGATCGCAAAAACAAACTCAGCATTTATTCCACCCACTATCTGGATGAACATCATCCGGCGCACGAACAAAGTGAAGTGGATGAAGCTGGTACGCTTTCCGAACGCGTGTTCAAAAGCAAAGAGATGCTGCTGATTAATCTGAGCGAACGCGATACGCTCGCCCCTTACGAACGGATGCTGTTCGAAACCTGGGGCAACCAGCTACAGACCCTGTGTCTGCTGCCGCTGATGTCGGGCAATACTATGCTCGGCGTCCTTAAGCTGGCGCAGTGCGAAGAGAAAGTGTTCACCACTGCCAACCTCAAACTGCTACGCCAAATCGCCGAACGCGTGGCGATCGCCGTAGATAACGCTCTCGCCTATCAGGAAATTCATCGCCTGAAAGAGCGCCTGGTCGATGAAAACCTGGCGCTCACTGAACAACTTAACAACGTGGAGAGCGAGTTCGGCGAAATCATTGGCCGCAGTGAAGCAATGTACAGCGTGCTCAAACAGGTCGAAATGGTGGCGCAGAGCGACAGTACCGTCCTGATTCTCGGCGAAACCGGAACCGGTAAGGAGCTGATTGCCCGAGCAATTCACAACCTGAGTGGGCGTAACGCCCGCCGGATGGTAAAAATGAACTGTGCCGCCATGCCTGCCGGGTTGCTGGAAAGCGACCTATTTGGTCATGAGCGCGGCGCATTTACCGGGGCCAGCACGCAGCGGATTGGACGTTTCGAGCTGGCCGATAAAAGCTCGCTGTTCCTCGATGAAGTGGGCGACATGCCGCTGGAGCTTCAGCCCAAACTGCTGCGCGTATTGCAGGAGCAGGAGTTTGAACGTCTGGGCAGCAATAAACTGATCCAGACCGACGTTCGCTTGATCGCCGCCACTAATCGCGATCTGAAAAAGATGGTCGCCGATCGCGAGTTTCGTAACGATCTCTACTATCGACTGAACGTCTTCCCAATCCATCTGCCGCCACTGAGCGAGCGCCCGGAAGATATCCCGCTGCTGGTGAAAGCCTTCACCTTTAAAATTGCCCGCCGGATGGGGCGCAATATCGACAGCATTCCTGCCGAAGCGCTGCGTACGCTGAGCAGCATGGAATGGCCGGGCAACGTGCGCGAACTGGAAAATGTGGTGGAGCGTGCAGTTCTGCTTACCCGAGGCAACGTGCTACAGCTGTCCCTGCCGGATATTGCCGCGTTGACGCCGTCCGCACCACCAGTGGCCACCGAAGTTGCGCAGGATGGCGAGGACGAATACCAGTTGATCATGCGCGTTCTGAAAGAGACCAACGGCGTGGTTGCCGGTCCTAAAGGTGCAGCGCAGCGCCTGGGACTGAAGCGCACCACGTTACTCTCGCGTATGAAACGCCTGGGCATTGATAAGGATGCGCTGGTTTAACTGATTGCCCGATAGCGCCACGCTTATCGGGCATCTGAATTACTTCTTGCGCTGATATTTCTCTGGCAATTCCGGGACAGGGCGTTTGTCATCAATCAGATGACGCACGGTCAGAATCGGATGACGCCAGAGCATTCTTGGCCCAGCCCAGCGCATAATTTGTTTCATCTCTTCGCGTTTAGTAGGTTGATAACAGTGTGCCGGACACTGTTTACAGGCCGGTTTTTCCTCACCAAATACGCACTTATCGAGGCGCTTTTGCGCATAGGCAAACAACGCATCGTAATGCCCCGGCTCGTCTGAAGCCTGCGGACACTGGCTCTCGTAGAGTGAGATCATTCTCCGGATCGTCATTTTTTCACGAGCAATACGTTTGCCGGACATAATGCCTCCATAATTAAGTTGCATAAATAATACACCTTAACCATAGAGGCAACCAAGAGCCGTTAATCATTCCAGGAAAAATGACTAAATAGCTCTGCGTTTATAAGGTCGATAATGCGGTAGCCAAAAGTTATCTTTAATACTCTGCAACAGCGTCTCGTCGCTCATCTTCTCCGCCACACCGGAATGCTGTGCTGCCTTACCGACCTCAAAAGCAACACTGCGAGTCACTTCGCAGATTGTCTTAACCTCCGGTAGCAGAGCACCTTCACCATTGCGCACCAGTGGAGAAGCATTGGCCAGTGCGCAGCTTGCCGCCATCAGCATCGTGTCTGTTATGCGCGTCGCGCCGCTGGCGATAGCCCCCAGACCGATGGCCGGGAAAACATACACATTATTGCACTGTGCAACGGGAATGGAACCCCCATTAAATACAACCGCATCGCAGGGACTGCCTGTCGCGATGATGGCCCGTCCCTCGGTCCAGCGCACGATATCTTCTGGCCGCGCTTCCATTCTCGAGGTGGGATTCGACAGCGGCATGACAATCGGGCGATCGCAGTATTGATACATCGTGCTAATCACCTCCTGCGAGAACAGTCCGGCCTGGCCCGACACACCCAGCATCACCGTGGGTTTGACATTATGAATCACCTCCAGTAATGACGGCGCCTGCCCATCATACTGCCAGTCAGATAAGGCTTCGGGAGGTTGCGCCAGCGATTGCTGGAAATCAGCTAAGGCATCATTGGTGGTCATCACCAGACCGTCGCGATCCACCATAAAAATGGTCCGTCGGGCTTCAGCCTGGCTCATACCTTCAGATATACGACAGGCAATAATATGCTGGGCGATGCCACATCCTGCCGCGCCCGCCCCTACAATCACGATGGGTTGCTGGCAGAGGTCGCGACCGCTACCACGACAGCCCGAGAGAATTGTTGCAAGAGCCACTGACGCCGTGCCCTGAATATCATCATTAAAACAGCATAGTTCATCACGATAACTCGCCAACAAAGGGATCGCTGTATGCTGGGCGAAGTCTTCAAACTGCAGCAGAACGTTAGGCCAGCGTCGTTTAACCGCCGCAATAAACATGCCAATAAATGCGAAGTAATCTTCACCGGTGATACGCGGATGACGCCAGCCGATATAGCGCGGATCGTCCAGCAGTCGTGTATTGTTAGTGCCGACATCCAGAAGAATGGGTAACGTATTCGCCGGATTTACCCCTCCACAAACGGTATAAAGCGACAACTTCCCGATAGGAATACCCATACCGCCAACGCCCTGGTCGCCCAAGCCCAGAATGCGCTCACCATCAGTGACGACAATGACTTTAATATCGTGCCGTGGAATATCATGCAAAATATCGTCAATACGATCGCGATCGGGCCATGAAATAAATACACCACGCGCACGACGATATATCCAGGAGAATTTTTCGCAGGCGGCCCCGACTACCGGGGTATAAACGATTGGCAGCATCTCAGGTAGATGCTTTTTCAGCAGATAATAAAATAACGTTTCGTTGGTATCCTGAATATTACGCAAATAAATATGCCGGGCGTTGTGGGATTCAGCCTCAAGATATTGTTGATACGCCCGCTCGGCTTGTTCATCAATATTCTCAATGGCGCAAGGCAGTAGCCCACTCAGGTTAAAGTCATGTCGTTCTTGTTGCGTGAAGCTGCTTCCCTTGTTCAATAACGGAGACTCAAGCAGTAACTTGCCCGTAAACGGGACGTATAAAACATCGTTTGTCACGTTGCCATCCATAAATTACAACCAGATAAACAATAAGAGCCTGCATTAACAGGCTCTCGGGATTCAAATCAGGACATAGTTGGCAACCAGCATCGCCGCGATACCGGCCAGCGCTGGAAGCAGCGTCCTTCTGACGATCATAAACGGTGAACATTCCCCTGCTTTGCTTACCGCAATAATGATGCCAGCCACAGGAGACATTGAGCGCCCCATTCCCGCCATCAGTTGCATAGGCAGGATCATATTAACGGCGCTTTCGCCAAATTTTGCCGCAATGGAGGGGGCCAGGCCGGAGAAAGAGAAGAAGGCAGCAACGCCAGAGCCAGTCAGTACAGCGGTTACTCCCACCAGCGCGGTCATCACTAGTGTCATGCTGGTAAAGCCCAGACCTGCGTTTTGCACCGACTGCAGCAGGTAGTCCACTGCGCCAATTTTCTGCAGCCCCTGCGCATAGATATCCGCACACACCAGCAAGGAAACGATGCTGGTAAACATGCTGCCCATACCTTTGAAGAAGACCTGTAATCCTTTACAGCAGCTTTTGAAATCTCGGGTTGACACCAGTTCAAAGAAAAATGCGACGACCGCGCCAAGAATCATCGCCGTCACTACGTCAATTTTAATAGATTTGATCACCAGCGGGCTAAAGACCAGCACCAGAACCACAGGCAGAACCGGCAGAAGCGCGTAAATAACGGGAGACTTGCGACCCTCTTCTTCCGCTTGCGCGACACTTTGCTCGCCCGGCACGAAGCCATCCTTTTTGTCAAAATATTTCGCGGTGAAGTAAATCACCACCGCAACAGCCAGCATCACCACCACCGCGACCGGCATCTGGTAATGAGCAAAGTAGATAGCGCTTTCCATTCCGGCATGCTTGGCCGCCAAATTCGCTGTTCCAACCGCAGGCCCTAAATCCATAAACGCGCACAGACCAATCATCGCTGCCGCAGAGGCTTTACTGACTCCGAGACGGACCAGAACCGGGAAGAATGTCACCAGCAGCAACATCGCCAATCCCGCCGCACTTGAAATTGCCACATGCAGAAGCTGCGCACAGATGTACCCCAGCGCGAGGATAAGGTAAGGCGCTTTAATCACTTGTAGCGGACGAATGCACATATTAACCATCGCGTTCGACGCTTTGATGTGATCCATATAGCTGGCAAATCCGCCCGCAGCCATGATGATAAGACCAATACCCGCAATTTGTGTGGTCAGCGATTCTTTGGCAAAGCTAAAGATATCCAGCCAGGTTGATCCCGTGGATTTGGCTTTATCATAGAGAATGCTTTTTTCAGGATAAAACAGTACGGTAATGGTCAATAATGCCAATCCAGCGAGTAATAAAACAGTTTGCGGCTGATAATTTTTCACAATTAACCATGCAGCAATAGCTGTTATCACTATAGCTATAATAAACGCTGTCATAATAACAATTCCTATGCCATACAAATCGGGTAGGGTTACCTGTCATATCATCATAGCTTATGTAGGATAGTAAAAAATTACACCTATATATAAGCAGCTATAATATGTACGTAAATTTATCGTATTACATACTCAAATATTGAGATTTAAGTGTAATGGGTTGTGTGGTTGTAAAATACGGGAAAGGTGTTTTCCCACCCCTTTTTGTGAGTAAGATCGCAACTCATCTGAATAAGGTAGCATCCGTAAGAAAAGGCTGGATGCGGGTTTCCAAGATATTCATTCAATGGTTGACGTCGAAAAGGTATTATCCTATAACAACGTTGATATACAACAGCAACCGGGTGTTATCCATGTACAATAAAAACACATTAAGTCTGGATGAGTATAACTTACTGACTCTTAATATGGGTGATCTAACTGAATCTGAGTGCCGACTTAATGAGTACATTAATAAACACTTTAATGAACTCCCTTATCATGGCATTGTTGATCTCTCGCAAAATGCGATGGTAAGCAAAGCAACTATTGGCCGATTTTTAAATAAGATTGGGTTTACGGGTTATGCTGCTTTCCGTAAGGCATTAGATATCACGCTGTCAAAAAATAAAATATCTGCGCCGTTTGAGAAAAACATCAAACTGCGTAACAATCCCAGCATTACCACCGAAACTATCGTTACCGATTTCACCCACAAAGTATCAGAGTTATTTAATCAATTTAAAAATAATATTGATATTGAGAGCCTTAATGCGTTTATAGATCTGGTGCTGAATAATAAACGTCATATTTATGTCGTCGGCCCTTCATCATCTCATGCCATGGCGACGCATTTTTGTACACTGCTAAAGTACTTTCGCAGCAACATCACTCTGTTACCGACGGACATCAGCGAGCTCCCCAAATGTCTCATCAATATTGAGGAAGGGGATGTCCTGATTGTTTTCTCTTACTATCGATTTAACCGGGTCGCCCTCAATATTGCAAAATGGTTCAGAAAAAAGAATGCCGTCGTAGTGTTGGTGACCAACTCAGAGGCGAACCCTTACGGTAAGTTCTGCGATCTGCAGTTTGTTCTCCCAAGCGACGTACATTCCATTTTTCAAAGCCGTATTCTTGGCTTCTTTTTTATCGAACTCATTCTGCATCTGGCTTATGAGAAAGGAGATAGCGAGGGTAATTTTGCCCAACTGGAAGAATTATTCGTCTTTTTCGAAACATTTTCTGCTTCGGCCCACAATACTTAGCGCCACCAACCGCCAGGAGTGTTATCCCTCCCGGCGACATGACGAATCAGGCAATATCTGCGGTTTTCACGCGATCGAACTCAGCGATAGTCTCAGCGATTAGCGCGTCGTTAGCCCCGATATATGACAGCGGCTCGCAGGCGGCAGCAATTTCCGCCCCAGATAATGACGCGCGGATTTCCGGGCTAGCCTGTACGATCTCCATGAAGCTGTGCTCGCCGGTTGCATGCTTCAGCAGCTTTTTCACTAGGTTATAAGCGGACTCTCTGCCAATTTTGGCGGCAAGCTTCATCGTCAGCGATTCCGACATAATAAAGTGCTTTGAGCAGTCAAAATTAGCGCGCATCTTATCTTCATTAACAATGAGATGCGAAAGCAGGCTCTTTGCGCGTGTCAGGCTGGTCGATAACGCATTAGAGGCCTCCGGAAGGATCGTCCAGTTTAATACCCGCATAGAGGCTGCTCGCACATCCTGTTGATCCAGCATTGCTGGCGCGCCGGAAGCATACATCCACCCCATTCTTGCCAGCGTTTGCATCATATTACTGGCGCGTGGATTAACTTTGTGTGGCATGGTGCTGGATCCGCCACCGCCCTCTCCCTCAAGTACTTCAGCAATCGGCGTACGTCCCATTGTTTCGACATCGTTGGCCAGACGACACAGCGTGCCGTGAACAAGAGCAAAAAACTGCACAACTTCAACGACCGCATCCTGACTGGCATTATTAATCCCGCAGGGCACGTTCAGACCCAACGCTAACATCAGCCGCTGGCGTGTTTCCATTCCCTGCTTACCTACAGAAGCCAGATTCCCCACCGCACCACCAAAAAGTCCGGTTACGGCACGCGGATACAGCTGCTGTAGACGTGTCAGGTGGCGGTTTATCTCCGCCAGATAACTGCAAACATGAAGCCCCCACGTCGTTGCAGAAGCATCCACCGAATTGGTTCGTGCAACCATTACCGTGCGAGCATGTCGTAACGCCATCGTTTTCATGGCTTCGCCAACATCAAGCAATTGCTCACGTAACAGTTGCAGCGTTTGCTGCAATCTCATCGCCATGCCTGAGTCCAGTAAATCCTGAGTGGTACATCCCCAGTGCAGAAACTGACTTACCAATGGTGTTCCACTGGCGGAGATCTGATCGATCAGCGGCTTTATAGCCATGCCGACGGTTTTTGTTTCTTGCGCCAGGGTGGGCCAGTCAATCTCTATTTCCCGACAGGTTTGTTCAATTTCAACGGCTGCTTGTTGAGGAATAATCCCCAGCTCACTTTGCACGCGAGCGACCGTCGCCTCAAAACGCAACCAACAACGCAGCAGATTGTCGTCAGACCATATTTCCCGCATCTTCTCCTGAGTGAACAATGATGAATAAAGGTCAGAATCAAATACCGTTGTTTGCTTCCCGTACATACAGCGCCTCTCCGGCTAGTGAATGCGTGATAATCGAAAATGTGATTAATCAATTTTGCGGGATTTGTCTGCCAAATTATAGGGGAAAATAGTATTCCCACCCCAAAATAGGCCATGAGAATGTAATATTCCCATTTTCAGTTTTTGCCTTCTGTAAAAATGCGATGTAGTTCACAGTAACTTCTGCATTACAATTTAAGTCACCGTAATACCTTAAAAAAAACACTCATTAAATATAAGAACCATTAATACAATCGCCAAATCAGAGATAGTTATGCGCGAATAATCACATTTCATTACGAGAAAAAATGATTCCCATATCGCTGTCATTCCTTTTCCTCAAACAATTACCTCGCTGTGAAATTTATTTTTATGGTCAGGAAACTAATGCTGATTTGAGGGATAACATGAAACTAAAAAATTATTCACTAATATTACTAATGGGTATGAGTTCCTCGGCGTTCGCCTTAAACGTCTATAATAAGGATGGAAATACGCTGGATATCTATGGTCGTGTTGAGGGCAAAATTGCAAGTGGTCAGAATTCATTCGCTGGCAGTGAAAGTCGAAGTGATTTAGGTGGTCGTATAGGTATTTATCTCACGCGAGATCTGGATCTTCTGCCAGAGACTAAAATCGTAGGCCGACTGGAATGGCAGGTGCGTACCGAAAAAAATGATAATAATACCGGCGAAAGCGATATGGAGGCCCGCTATTCCTATGTCGGCCTGTCGAATAAAACATGGGGTGAACTGATCACCGGGAGAACCAAAAACCCGTTGTATCAGGTAATGAAAATGACCGATAAGTACAAAAACTTCACCCCCAATATCTACAGCTATGGCATTACAACCATTGATGACTCTTACCAGTTCAACCGACAGGACGGCACCGTGCAGTGGAACGCCAAATTTGCCGGCAATGAGATTCAACTGGCATGGGTTTCCGGTAACGGCAACAGTGATAACGAAGCTCTGGATTACGGCGCGATGGCCAGCTATCGCAATTCTTTCAAATTTGGCGATTTTAGGATTACACCGGCGATAGCGGCCAGCCGTTATAAACGACAGGACGGGGTAGTGACCACCGATGGACGTAATCAAAACGATCAAATCATGGGAGGATTACAACTCAGTTATAAAGCCTATGAAGTCGCAGTAACCGCATTACGTACGTCTATTTCTCGTGATAACAAAAGCGATAATAATTATAAAGGGATGGATTCGTTCATTTCCTACAACTTTGGCACCGTCAAGGTTCTTACCGGATATAGCTTTTTAAATGAAGATGGTAAAGATATTGCTGAAAAAGAAGACTGGCGTGCTGAAGCGCAATTAACATTGGCTAAAGACACGTGGTTATCATTTACTTACGATAAAGAGTTCGCAAGTAAGAACAAAAAGACCAATGATGATGCGCTTATCGTTGGGCTCCGTTATGATTTCTAAGAGATAAAAAATGAAAAAGATAACATTACTTGCCGCAGCGACGACTTTCGCCTTAAGTAGTATCTGTGTTCAAGCGGATACGTTATTAGCGCCTTCCGCATATGCGAAAATGGATGGTGAGAATAAAATTGTCGCGCTTTATGGTAACTCTTTCACTTTCTATAACAATAATATTAATACCCGCCTGCGGGATTTGACGCAGTCCTTACTGCCTGATCACGCCAAAGGCTATAAATATCGGGGGATCACGATTTCCAGCGGTCATTTAGGCTGGCAAATTGAGAATATGCGCTATCAGAACACGCTACAGAAATGGGATGTCGTCATCCTGCAGGGGAATTCTACAGAAACGATTTCAAAGAAAGAAAGTACCCGACAAAATTTCGTGGACTCTGCAACCCAAATGGCCGAAATGGCGCATAAAGCCGGTGCAAAAGTCGTCTATTTCATGACCTGGCCGAAAAAAGACAAACCCGAAGATAGCCAAAAACTGGCAGATGCTTATATCTCGATTGCGCAAAAAACGGGGGGATATGTAGCTCCGGTAGGTCTGGCTTTCGAGAAAGCGCGTACAACGCACCCAGAAATTAACCTGTATTATCAAGATGGTGTACACCCTTCGATTTCAGGAACATATCTCGCCGCCTGCGTATTTTTCGCTACTCTGTATAATCAGTCTCCGGTCGGCGGTGCGCTTCCCATTGATACGGACATGAACCCTGCTACCGCCAAAGCCTTGCAGCAAGTAGCCTGGGAAACCGTCACTGAGTTCCAGAAATCATAATCATCGGCTTTGTCCTCCCCTGCACGCCGACAATCGTGTCGGCGTAAACGCATATCCTCATCCATTCCTTAGCACCCTACGCAAATAAGAATTATTTTCATTTACTCATACCTTGTGCTATATAACATAGCAAAGGCTATATTTGATGATAAATTAACCATTTTATTGTGAGGGATACTATGCCGCATCTGCCCCATCTGAAATCGCTTCTCCTTGCAAGCGTAATCACGGCGCTGACGCTGTCTCCTGCCTGGGCGAAAGAAAAATTTAAGGTAGTAACCACCTTTACGGTGATTGCCGATATGGCCAGTAATGTGGCAGGTGACGCCGCTGACGTCAGTTCTATCACCAAACCCGGGGCTGAAATTCACGAATATCAGCCCACACCAGGGGATATTAAACGCGCACAGGGTGCACAGCTAATCCTCTCCAACGGCCTCAATCTGGAGCTTTGGTTTGCCCGCTTCTATCAGCATTTATCCGGCGTGCCGGAGGTAATGGTCTCAAATGGCGTGCAGCCAATGGGTATCAGCGAAGGGCCGTACAACGGCAAACCGAACCCGCATGCCTGGATGTCAGCGGAGAACGCGCTCATCTACGTGGATAACATTCGCGATGCGCTGATGAAATACGATCCAGACAATGCTGCCACCTACCAGAAAAATGCGGAGAATTATAAAGCGAAAATCCAGCAGACTCTGGCGCCGCTGCATGATGAACTGATAAAGCTCCCTGCCGATAAACGCTGGCTGGTCACCAGCGAAGGCGCATTCTCTTACCTGGCACGTGATAACGGCCTGAAAGAGCTGTATCTGTGGCCAATCAATGCCGATCAGCAAGGCACGCCCAAACAGGTACGCAAAGTGATCGACGCGATCAAAGAGCATCAAATCCCCACCGTATTTAGCGAAAGCACCGTGTCCGACAAGCCTACACGTCAGGTCGCTCGTGAGTCTGGCGCGCATTACGGCGGCGTGCTGTATGTCGATTCGCTCAGCGCTGCCGATGGTCCGGTACCGACCTATCTGGATTTACTGCGCGTGACGACACAAACCATCGTCAGCGGCATCAACGACGGGTTAAGGAGCCAAAAATGAGTCAATCTGCGATTACCGTGAATCAGGTTACGGTGACGTATCGCAACGGGCACACTGCGCTGCGGGATGCCACTTTTCAGGTTCCGGGCGGCTCAATTGCCGCCCTGGTCGGCGTCAACGGTTCGGGAAAATCAACGCTATTTAAAGCGTTGATGGGGTTTGTCCGTCTGGCGCGGGGGGAAATCTCTATTCTGCAACAACCGGTTAATAAAGCGCTCAAACAGAATCTGATCGCCTATGTCCCCCAGTCAGAGGAGGTGGACTGGTCGTTTCCGGTGCTGGTGGAAGATGTGGTGATGATGGGACGATTTGGCCATATGGGCTGGCTGCGTCGGCCAAAACAGATCGACCACGACTGCGTAGATACGGCGCTGGCGCGGGTCGACATGCTGGACTATCGCCATCGCCAGATTGGTGAACTTTCTGGCGGGCAGAAAAAACGCGTCTTTCTGGCGCGCGCTATCGCACAGGACGGCCAGGTCATTTTACTGGATGAACCGTTTACTGGTGTAGATGTGAAAACCGAGGCCCGGATCATCGACCTGCTGCGTGAACTGCGTGATGAAGGCCGGACCATGCTGGTCTCTACCCATAACCTGGGCTCCGTCACCGAGTTTTGTGATTACACGGTGATGATTAAGGGCACGGTGCTGGCAAGTGGCCCGACCGAAACCACCTTTACTCCCGAGAATCTCGAGCTGGCATTTAGCGGTGTCCTGCGTCACGTTGCCCTGCGCGGCGGCGAACAGCACGTGATTACCGATGATGAACGTCCGTTTATTTCGCGACGCGCGGCAAGCGAGGGGGAATAATCATGAACTGGCTGACAGAGCCGTTTGGTTACCAGTATATGCTCAACGCCATGTGGGTTTCGGCGATGGTCGGCGGCCTGTGCGCGTTTCTCTCTTGCTATCTGATGCTCAAAGGCTGGTCGCTGATTGGCGATGCGCTATCGCACTCTATCGTGCCGGGTGTAGCCGGAGCCTATATGTTAGGGCTTCCCTTCGCACTGGGCGCATTTCTTTCCGGTGGGCTGGCAGCGGGCAGCATGCTGTTTCTCAATCAGCGTTCACGCCTGAAGGAAGATGCGATTATCGGGCTGATTTTTTCGTCTTTTTTCGGTATCGGGATTTTTATGGTGTCGCTCAATCCGATGTCGGTGAACATCCAGACCATTATTCTCGGTAATATCCTGGCAATTGCGCCGGAAGATATTCTGCAGCTGGCGATCATCGGTGTGGTATCGCTGACCATCCTGTTATTGAAGTGGAAAGATTTGATGGTGGTCTTTTTTGATGAAAACCACGCCCGGTCTATCGGTCTGAATCCGGGGCGTTTGAAGCTGCTGTTTTTTACACTGCTCTCCGTTTCAACGGTAGCCGCCCTGCAAACCGTCGGCGCATTTCTGGTGATTTGCCTGGTGGTCACGCCCGGAGCCACCGCCTGGCTGTTGACCGATCGTTTTCCTCGCCTGCTGGCGGTTGCCGTAGCTATCGGTAGCCTGACCAGCTTTTTCGGGGCCTGGCTGAGCTACTGGCTGGATGGTGCAACCGGCGGAATTATCGTCGTATTGCAAACACTGCTGTTCCTGCTGGCGTTTGTCTTCGCCCCCAAACACGGTCTGCTGGCGAATCGCCGCCGCGCCCGCAGGATCAATAAGGAGCTGGTATGATCTTAACAACGCTGCTGGACCCCTTTCAGTTTAGCTTTATGGTCAATGCGCTGATCATCTCCACTATTGTGGCTATCCCCTGCGCGTTGTTATCGGTTTTTTTAGTGCTCAAGGGGTGGGCGCTGATGGGTGATGCCATGAGCCATGCGGTTTTTCCGGGGATCGTGCTGGCTTACATCGCGGGCATCCCGCTGGCAATTGGCGCGTTTGTCGCTGGACTGTTCTGCGCGGTAGCCACCGGATACCTCGACGATAACAGCCGCATTAAGCGCGACACCATCATGGGCATTGTTTTCTCCGGGATGTTTGGTGCGGGACTGGTGCTGTATGTTTCCATTCAGTCGGAAGTGCATCTGGATCATATTCTGTTCGGCGATATGCTCGGCATATCACTGAGCGATATCATGCAAACAACGGTGATTGCGTTGGGGATCGCGCTAATCATTGGGCTGAAGTGGAAAGATCTGCTGCTGTATGCGTTCGACCCACATCAGGCCAAGACCAGTGGGCTTAACACCACTCTGCTGCATTACGGCCTGTTGTGTATGATCGCCCTGACGATTGTCGCCACGCTAAAATCGGTCGGGATTATTTTGTCGATTTCTTTACTGATTGCTCCTGGGGCGATTGCAATTTTACTGACGCGGAAATTTTCCAACGCCTTGTGGCTGGCGGTCGTGATGTCGATCGTTACTTCGTTTATAGGGGTATATCTGTCATTTTTCATCGACAGCGCACCGGCTCCCACCATCGTCGTATTATTTTCACTGCTGTTTGTGATTACTTTTATTTATGCAACCCTGCGCGATCGGCGTTTAGAAAATCAGCTTCAGCTACGTGATGTATAAATAATACTTTATAATATGTCAGCTAATTTTTTATTTTGATATGAATATAGCCTCCGGTCAGAGGCTATATTATCAGCAGATTACAACATCGTGATGATACGTTTTAATAAACGAATTCGCTGTTCGATGGAGGAGATATTCAGCCATTCATCAACACCGTGAAAACCCGCGCCGACTGGTCCCAAACCATCCAGCGTCGGGATCCCCAGTGACGCAGTGAGATTAGCATCGCTACCGCCGCCAACGGCCTGCCATGTCACGGCGATCCCTTCTTCCTGTCCGGCTCGTTCAACCAGCGCCATCAGCTGTTGCGTCTCCTCGTTCGCAGCCATCGCAGGCTTATGGCTGACCCGGGTAAGCGTAGTGGTCACGCCCTCAAGAAAACCTTGCTGGCAGAGCGACAGTAAAGCCTGATGGACACGATCATATTCTTCATTGTCCCAAAAGCGCACGTCCAACTCTGCGCGGAGTTTCGCTGCCACCACATTCGCCGCACTGCCACCCTGCACCACCCCCACATTTAGCGTGGTGCCACGCGTCATGTCGGTCAATGCATTAATCGCCAGTACGCTATTAGCAAAAGCGG
>NZ_JBRFVF010000006.1:0-254183 GCF_052950715.1 Citrobacter sp. VF227 | reverse complement strand
TTTGCCTGGCGGCTGTAGCGCGGTGGTCCCACCTGACCCCATGCCGAACTCAGAAGTGAAACGCCGTAGCGCCGATGGTAGTGTGGGGTCTCCCCATGCGAGAGTAGGGAACTGCCAGGCATCAAATTTAGTGTGCTGATATGGCTCAGTTGGTAGAGCGCACCCTTGGTAAGGGTGAGGTCCCCAGTTCGACTCTGGGTATCAGCACCAGTTTTTCGGTTTAAGTTCGGCACTTAGAAAAGAATTTGTCTGGCGGCTGTAGCGCGGTGGTCCCACCTGACCCCATGCCGAACTCAGAAGTGAAACGCCGTAGCGCCGATGGTAGTGTGGGGTCTCCCCATGCGAGAGTAGGGAACTGCCAGACATCAAATAAGCAAAAAGGCCATCCGTCAGGATGGCCTTTTTGCGTTTATAAGCGAAAAAATCCAGAACGGTATCCGCCATATCTATTTAATGAATAACCTGCGACAAAAAGGCGCGTGTGCGTTCAGATTTTGGATGAGCAAAAAACTCGTCCGGTGGCGCCTGTTCAACAATCTCACCAAGATCCATAAAGATCACCCGGTCGGCCACTGTGCGGGCAAAGCCCATTTCATGGGTAACACATAACATGGTCATGCCCGATTGCGCCAGACCTATCATGGTATCCAGCACTTCTTTTACCATTTCAGGATCCAATGCTGATGTGGGTTCATCAAACAACATGATTTTGGGTTTCATGCACAGCGAGCGTGCAATGGCCACGCGCTGTTGCTGCCCACCAGAGATTTGTCCGGGATATTTATGCGCATGTTCAGCAATGCGAACTCGCTCAAGGTAGTGCATTGCCAGAGTTTCCGCCTCTTTTTTCGGCATTTTTTGCACCCATACAGGTGCCAGCGTGCAGTTCTGCAGAACCGTTAAATGGGGAAAGAGATTAAAGTGCTGAAAGACCATGCCGACTTCTTGCCTGACGCGCTCAATATTTCGGATGTCCTCATTGAGTTCAATTCCATCCACCACAATACGTCCTTGCTGATGCTCTTCCAGGTGGTTAATACAGCGGATGGTTGTCGATTTACCTGAGCCGGAAGGCCCGCACAATACGATACGTTCTCCCTGCTTTACCTTCAGGTTGATGTTTTTCAGGACGTGAAATTGTCCGTACCATTTGTTGACGTTTTCCAGCGTAATCATCGCGTCGGTAGACGGCATTAATAATTGGCTCATAAATTCCTCAGTGCGGTGTACGCCCGGTGTTAAAACGTTTTTCCAGATGTTGGCTGTAACGTGACATGCTGAAACAGAAGATCCAGTAAATCAGAGCGGCAAAAACATATCCTTCCGTCGACATACCCAACCACGCGGGGTCCACAGTTGCCTGCTGCACGCTGCTGAAGAGATCAAACAGACCGATAATGATGACCAGGCTGGTATCCTTGAACAGAGCGATAATTGTGTTAACCAGACCGGGAATAACCAGCTTAAGGGCTTGCGGAAGAATGACCAGCCCTTGTGTTTTCCAGTACCCTAGCGCCAGTGATTCAGCGGCTTCATACTGACCTTTTGGCAGGGCTTGTAGTCCTCCGCGAACCACTTCTGCGACATAAGCCGACTGGAAAAGAATAACGCCGACCAGCGCCCGGATAAGTTTGTCGATACTGGTTCCTTCGGACATAAACAGAGGGAGCATAACTGAGGACATAAACAGGACGGTTATCAACGGCACACCGCGCCAGAACTCAATGAAAATGACAGATAAAATCCGCACTATTGGCATATGGGAACGACGCCCCAGTGCCAATAAAATACCCCACGGAAGCGCGCCCGCAATCCCTACGGATGCGATGATAAGTGTCAGTGTTAATCCTCCCCACTGTCGGGTTTCTACGCGCTCAAGTCCGAAAAAACCACCGTACATCAACCACCAGACCACCACCGGATACACAATGGCCCAGACGGTAATATAGCGGCCACGATGGGGGATAAATTTCCAGAACATGGGGATGATAGAAACCAGGCCAATTATCAAGGCCAGATTTACGCGCCAGCGCTGATCGTGGGGATAAAGTCCATACATGAATTGCCCAAAGCGTTCATGAATGAACACCCAGCAGGCTCCGGCTTTGGTACAGTCTGCTCGGGTCGAACCGACCCAGTTGGCCTGAAAGAATACCCAGTTCAGCAGTGGTGGAAGAAATGACCAAATCAGCCATACGCATAGCAGCGTGAGCAGGCTATTTGACCAGCTGGAGAACAGGTTTTTACGCACCCAGAGTAGACTGCGGCCAGCCGGGTTACTGCTCTGGCGCGAGGGGGGAGACAGCAGTGCTTTTGTCATCATGGCTCCTTAGCGCTCAATCAGTGCGATACGGCGGTTATAAATATTCATCAGCAGAGAAATGCTCAGGCTGATGATTAGGTACACCGACATGGTGATGGCGATAGTTTCAATGGCTTGCCCTGTTTGGTTGAGCACCGTACCGGCAAACAGTGAAACCATATCCGGGTAGCCAATGGCGGCCGCAAGGGAGGAGTTTTTGACGATGTTCAGATACTGGCTGGTCAATGGGGGAATGATGACGCGCAGCGCCTGTGGGATGATTACCTGGCGCAGCGTTACTGGATTTGGTAGGCCCAGTGAGCGTGCGGCTTCATGTTGGCCATAAGGAACAGCCTGAATTCCCGCCCGAATAATTTCTGCAATAAACGCCGAGGTATACACGGAAAGCGCCAGGGTCAGGGCAGCCAGTTCGGGAATAAGCACCATACCTCCACGGAAGTTAAAACCGCGAAGCGCGGGGATGTCCCAGTGAAGCGCCGCGCCAAACAGCCACTGTGAAATCACCGGTAAAAGCACGATCAGCGCCAAAGCCGTTGGCCAGGTCCGGCGTAACTGACCTGTTTTAGTCTGGTGCATTCTGTTGTAGCGAAATAGCCCGATGGCGACGGCGATAGCGATAATGACAGCGATACATAACGCAAAAAAACCTTCTCCCATTTGCGGTGCCGGAATATACAATCCCCGGTTACTCAGAAACAGTAAATCCAACGCGTTAATGGCCTGACGTGGGCCGGGCAGGTTACGTAATACGGCGAAATACCAGAAAAAGATCTGCAGCAGCGGCGGTATATTGCGGAACGTTTCGATGTAGATCGTTGAGAGCTTTCGCAATAACCAGTTATCTGAAAGGCGTGCTAGGCCGAGAAAGAAACCGAGAACAGAAGCGAAAACAATACACAACGCAGAGACTAATAGCGTATTGAGCAGACCGACTACAAAGACACGGCCATACGTATCGCCTTGCTCGTAATCAATAAGATGCTGGACAATACCAAATCCGGCGCTGCGATCGAGAAAAGAGAATCCCGAGGTAATACCGCTATTGTTCAGGTTATTTATTGTGTTATGAATGAGATAGACCGCAATGCTGATGACTGCAATGACGGTAAGTATTTGAAATAACCAGGCGCGGACCGCAGGGTTAGAAAAGGATAACGATCCTTTTACGGTTGAGCGGCGATGGAACATAAGAAAACCTCGGTAACGATGACCCTGGACTGAGCGCCGCAGTCGCGGCGCCCGTTACATCACTACGCATTAGCGCACCGGTGGTGCATATTGAATGCCGCCGTTATTCCAGAGATTGTTCTGTCCACGTTTGATCTTCAGTGGACTTTCCGATCCAACGTTACGCTCAAAGATCTCCGAGTAGTTACCTACCTGCTTGATTATGTTGTAAGCCCACTTGTTATCAAGCTTCAGGTCCTTACCATAATCCCCTTCCTTGCCTAACAGGTGCGCCATATCCGGCGTAGCAGGATTAGCCGCTTTTTCATCGACGTTTTTCGAGTTAACCCCCATTTCTTCCGCATTCAGCATGGCGAACAGCGTCCAGCGAACAATGGAGAACCACTCATCGTCGCCACGACGTACGACAGGTCCCAGCGGTTCTTTAGAAATAACTTCTGGCAGGACAATCCACTCCGCAGGATTACTCAGCTTGATTCGCAGGGCGTACAGCTGAGACTGGTCGGAAGCTAGCGTATCGCAGCGCCCAGATTCGAGAGCTTTAGCGGATTCATCCGAGCGGTCGAAAGTGACGGGGGTGTACTTCATATTGTTGGCTTTAAAATAGTCGGCCACGTTCAGTTCGGTATCAGTTCCTGCCTGGATACAAACCGTTGCGCCATCCAGCTCTTTAGCACTCTTCAGACCTGCTTTATTGTGGGTAAGAAAACCAATGCCGTCGTAATACGTTACGCCAGTGAAAGACATTCCCATTCCTGCATCGCGAGAGGAGGTCCAGGTAGTATTACGAGAAAGCATGTCAACTTCACCCGATTGTAGCGCGGTGAAACGTTCCTTGGCGGTAAGCGGGGTATATTTTACTTTGCTATCATCGCCAAATACGGCGGAGGCAACGCCACGACATACGTCGACATCAATACCTGAAAACTTACCGCTTGCATCGGCGTAAGAAAAGCCAGGCAACCCGTCACTGATCCCACACTGCACAAAACCTTTTTTCTTTACTGCATCCAGTGTTGCGCCGGCATGTGCCTGATTTGCAACCGCAAGCAGCACGCCGGCCGCAGCCAGGCTGGCTATTATCATCTTTTTCATAGAGCATCCTGTGTGGAGGAATTATTGTTATGGAAACGTTCTGAAAACGTCTTTTACCTGTCTGTGGCTTTGGCCATACTCTTTTAAGCAAAGGTAGTGCCAGGTTTTTGCGCACGATTATTCGACGCAATATGCAGAGTGTAGACAGGAAAAAATAAATGCAGCGCCCTGAAGTGGTGCAAAATTGAAACGTAAGCCACATTTCGGCGCAAAAAATTCAAAAATCAGACTGGACGCGTGATAACGATTTCGTGCGTTAATATTGATCACGTGAGAATAATGGAAAGAAAACGTGGTGTTACTAAGAAAAGGAAAAATGCTAATTTCAAATCGTGGAGATGTGAGAGAAATCTATAATAATTTTATTATACGTTAGGTGCTTTATACCAACGCTTTGTCTTATATATATTTTATTTTTATAACTAAAAGCGCGGTAACAACCGCGCTTTTAAGAGGAATTATTTGGTTAAGGCAACGATCCCTAACGTCAGTCCGGCAACGGCTGCGGCACCACCGGCGATGGCTCCGGCGGTTTCCCAGTTATCCTGCGTGGTGCCTTTCATACATGTATTGGTATGAACCAGGCGTCCCTGATCGTCGTATACAGGTACGCAAGGAGAATCGTGTGCACAGCCGGCCAGAAATGCGGTTAGCAATGCAACGGAGATTAATCTTTTCATGGTGTTACCTCAAAAATAAGCGTTTCGCTAATCGGGCAAAGACAAACGCTAAGCCATCTGCGAACCTGGAGGCTATTTTACCACTTCTTAAAAAAATACTGACATGAGGAATAATCTCAATTCATGTGGATTGTAAAAATAATGAATAAAAAGAAAGGCGACGGGCGAATTTTCAGGAAAGATTAAAAAGAAATTAATGGCTATCTTATTAATAAATAAAGAGGGACACCATCGATGAAAAAGGCGTCCGAAGACGCCTTTTTTTACAAATTAGTCGTTGTGTCGACTAAAACGCCGTCTGACGACAACAAAGAAGACAGGGACGAAGAAGATTGCCAACAACGTCGCGGTCAACATTCCCCCCATTACGCCCGTACCGACCGCATTCTGCGCGCCGCTACCCGCTCCGTGGCTGATAACCAGAGGCATAACCCCCAGAATAAACGCCAGAGATGTCATCAGGATTGGACGAAGACGCATGCGCGACGCCTCCAGAGTGGCTTCTATCAACCCTTTACCCTCTTTATCCATCAGGTCTTTGGCAAATTCGACGATCAGGATGGCGTTTTTAGCCGAGAGGCCAATAGTGGTTAGCAGACCGACCTGGAAGTAGACGTCGTTATTCATCCCACGCAGCGATGCAGCTAACAATGCGCCTACCACGCCGAGTGGTACAACCAGCATGACGGAGAAGGGAATTGACCAGCTCTCATACAATGCGGCCAGGCAAAGGAAGACGACGATTAGCGAGATGGCATAAAGTGCAGGCGCCTGGTTACCCGACAGTCGTTCCTGATAAGACATACCTGTCCAGTCATGACCAATACCGTTTGGCAGCTTTTCTGCGAGGCTTTCCATTAATGCCATTGCTTCTCCCGTACTTCGACCAGGCGCGGCTTCCCCCAGTATTTCCATCGATGGCATACCGTTGTAACGCTCCAGGCGCGGTGAGCCGTAAACCCAATGCGATGCGCTGAACGCAGAGAACGGAACCATTTCGCCATTGGCACTGCGGATATACAGATTACTGATGTCCGTTGGCAGCATGCGGTATTTAGCATCCGCCTGAACGTAAACTTTTTTCACACGACCGCGGTCAATAAAGTCATTGACGTAATAGCCGCCCAACGATGCAGAGATCGTCTCGTTAATGTCCGACAGCGAAACGCCCAGTGCTTGTGCTTTCTCCTGATCGACATCCAGTTTGAATTGAGGGGTATCTTCCAGGCCGTTCGGGCGTACGCGGACTAACAAATCTGGGTGTTTAGCCACCATACCCAGCAGTTGGTTACGTGCTTGCGTTAACGCCGTATGTCCCAAACCGCCTTGATCGATCAGCTCGAAATCGAAGCCGGTTGCGGTACCCAATTCAACTATCGCTGGCATGTTGAAGGGGAAGACCAGGCCATCGCGAATCCGGCTGAAGGCGTAAGTGGCGCGTGCAATGACAGCTTCAGCGCTGTTTTCTTCTCCACTACGCTCATCCCAGGGCTTGAGGCTGACGAACGCCAGACCGGAGTTTTGCCCCTGGCCGCTGAAGCTAAAGCCGTTAACCGTGAAGACGCTTTCGACGTTAGCTTTCTCATTGTTCAGATAATACTGAGTAACCTGATCCAGCACTTTCTGGGTGCGCTCTTGTGTTGCGCCCGCCGGGAGCTGAATCATGGTCATAAATACGCCCTGATCTTCTTCCGGCAGGAAGGAAGTCGGTAGACGCATAAACAGCACTGCCATTCCGATCACGATGATCAGGTAGACAACCAGGTAACGCCCGGTTTTACGCACAATACCGCTGACGCTATTGGTGTAGTGGTTGACGCTGTTATCGAATTTGGCATTAAACCAGCCAAAGAAACCGCTTTTTTTCTCGTGATGTTCAGCCAATACCGGCTTCAGCAGCGTTGCGCAAAGCGCGGGAGTCAGGATCAGCGCGACCAATACAGAAAGCGCCATGGCGGAAACAATGGTGATGGAGAACTGCCGGTAGATAGCACCTGTCGACCCACCAAAAAAGGCCATTGGGATAAAAACCGCAGACAGCACCATGGCGATACCGACCAGTGCTCCCTGAATTTGTGACATAGATTTTTCCGTCGCCTCTTTAGGCGGCAGATTATCTTCCATCATCACACGTTCGACGTTTTCCACCACCACTATTGCATCATCGACCAATAGACCGATGGCGAGCACCATCCCGAACATCGTCAGGGTGTTTATCGAGTAGCCAAACGCGGCAAGTACGGCGAATGTGCCTAATAATACGACGGGTACAGCGATGGTTGGAATGAGCGTTGCCCGGATGTTCTGCAGGAACAAATACATGACCAGGAACACCAGCACGATCGCCTCAAACAGCGTTTTTACCACTTCGTGGATGGAGATAGTCACAAATGGCGTGGTGTCGTACGGATAGACCACCTTCATTCCCTGCGGGAAGAACGGTTGTAACTCAGCCAGTTTGGCTTTGATTGCGTTAGCGGTATCCAGCGCGTTTGCCCCGGTAGCCAATTTAATACCGAGACCGGATGCAGGCTTACCGTTAATACGCGCAACGACGTTGTAGTTCTCACCACCCAGTTCGATCCGCGCGACGTCTTTCAGATGAACTACCGAACCATCGCTGTTCACGCGTAAAGTGACTTTGCCGAACTCTTCAGGGTCTTTCAGTCGCGTTTGCGCAATGATAGAAGCGTTAAGCTGCTGGTTAGGTAATGCAGGCGTCCCCCCTAACTGACCCGCGGCAATTTGATCGTTCTGGACCTTTAACTGATTGATCACATCAACCGGCGTAAGCTGGTACTTGTTCAACAAGTTCGCATCCAGCCAAATACGCATAGCGTACTGCGCGCCAAACAGTTGTACGTCGCCTACGCCATTCAGACGACTGATTGAGTCTTTAACGTTTGAGGCGACGTAGTCGGAAATATCATCCTGCGTGGTTTGCGGGTTATCAGAAACAAACCCCGCGACCATTAAAAAGCTGCTGCTGGATTTCTCAACGCCGATCCCCTGCTGCTGGACTTCCTGCGGCAGTAACGGTGTGGCGAGCTGCAATTTGTTTTGCACCTGAACCTGGGCGATATCGGGGTCGGTACCGGACTGGAAAGTCAGTGTGATGGTCACACTCCCGGCGGAATCGCTGGTGGAGGACATATACATCAGGTTATCGATACCGTTCATATTCTGTTCGATAACCTGCGTAACAGTATCTTGCACCGTCTGTGCATCCGCGCCTGGATAGGTTGCGGTGATTGCGACCGCAGGAGGTGCAATGGTCGGGTACTGCGCTACGGGAAGCTGCATGATTGCCAGAGCTCCCGCCATCATCAGAATGATGGCCAGTACCCAGGCAAAAATAGGACGCCTGATAAAGAAGTTAGCCATATCCGGTACCTTATTGGGCTTTCGTGGCAGAGGTTTCGGTGTCGGCAGTTGCTTTAACCTGGACGCCAGGGCGTGCTTTCTGTAAGCCGCTCACGATAACTTTGTCACCCGGTTGCAGACCTTCACTGATGAGCCACTTGTCGCCAATGGCTTGTGTAGCAACAACAGTGCGAGACTCAACCTGGCTCTTGTCGTTAACGACCATCACGGTGGCATCGCCGCGAGGCGTACGCGTTACCCCTTGCTGCGGAACGAGAATCGCATTTGGCTGAACACCTTCATCAACGCGCGCGCGCACAAACATGCCCGGCAGCAATGTGTGCTGCGGGTTAGGGAAGACGGCCCTGAGGGTGATGGATCCGGTACTTTCATCAACCGTCACGTCAGAAAATTGCAAAGTGCCTTTCAGCGGGTACGACTGACCATTTTCCATTACCAGTTCTACAGTACTGCTGGCATCGTCCTTATGCAGGCTCCCTTGCTCAATAGATTGTTTGAGGCGCATAAAGTCATTGCTGGACTGCGTTACATCGACGTAAATAGGATCAAGCTGTTGAACGGTAGCAAGCTCAGTCGCCTGGCCATTCGTGACTAATGCGCCTTCAGTGACGTTAGATTTACCGATACGTCCGCTAATGGGCGATGTCACTTTGGTGTAGGCCAGGTTAATACGTGCGCTTTCGACCGCGGCTTTTGCTGCGATTACGGATGCATCGGCCTGGCGGGCATCAGCAATGGCCTGATCGTACTCTTGCTGGCTGATGTACTTAGTGCCAACCAGCGGAACATAACGTTTTACCGTTAAATGCGCGATAGCTGCCGCCGCTTCACTCTTTGCCAGTTCGCCTTTGGCGCTGTCATAGTCAGCCTGGTAAGTCGCGGGGTCGATCTGATAAAGCGACTGACCGGCTTCAACATCGCTTCCCTCAGTGAAATTCCGTTTAAGTACAATCCCGCTAACCTGAGGACGGACTTCTGCAATACGAAATGCCGTTGTACGCCCGGGTAATTCGGTCGTCACGGCTAAGGGGGCCTTTTCGACGACATGGACAGTCACCTGCGGCTCTGCGGGATGAGCTTGTGTTTCTCCCTGATCGTTACAACCGGCGAGTAATGCAGCGGAGATGATGATGAATGAGGGCAGGAGTGAAAACCTGGCATTTTTCGTCATTTCTATTCCTTAAAAAACCGAACGCTCGTTATTAACCGGGTAACGCAGAGGTGATAACGCGCACAAGAAAAATAATAGTTGGCTATCCTACAAATTATTAGCCTGCGATGTAAGTAATACTTATTTATGGACGCGACACACGGCACATAAAAACAAAAAAGGATTAATCTTCTGATGTTTCATTATGGTGTTAATAGCAATACTATGATGCGCATAAATACATGTCGAAATAAGCATTTGATTGGTGAATATATTTAAGTTTTTTATATGTTTTATTTATTCGTGTGCAATGTCAGCAATTAACGCTTTTAGGCCTCGTCTAAATATACGCTAAGTGATACATTTATTCCGTTCAGCAAATATTAGATAAGAAAGTTAATCATTCTCCACTCTACTCCGGACAGTCGGGATCATGGCCAGAAGAACAAAAGCTGATGCCCTCAAAACGCGACAGCACCTGATTGAAACAGCGATTGTGCAGTTCGCCGCGCGTGGCGTGAGTAATACGACGCTCAACGACATTGCGGATGCGGCCAACGTTACGCGAGGGGCACTCTATTGGCATTTCGAAAATAAAACGCAGCTTTTTAATGAGCTTTGGTTACAGCAACCACCCTTGCGTGATCTTATTCAGGAGCAGCTCGTTGGGCGTTGGGGAGATAACCCATTACAGCGGTTACAAGAAAGATTAGTCGTGGGTTTGCAATATATTGCTGAGAATCCTCGACAGCAGGCATTAATGCAGATTTTATATCATAAATGTGAATTCCATAATGATATGATATCGGAACAGGCTATTCGTGAAAAAATTGGTATCAATCATCTGGATATGCGCATTGCCTTGCAACAATGTATGGACGAAGGGCTTGTCGCAACCGGCCTTGATTTAGACGTTATAATAATTATTCTTCATGGCAGTTTTAGTGGCATCGTTAAAAACTGGCTCATTAATCCAATGAGTTATGATCTTTATAAACAAGCGCCAGTATTAGTTGATAATGTATTAAAAATGTTAAGCCCAGATGGTATCGTAAGGCAATTAACGCAGAGTGAGAGTCAGGTAGGGTAGTTTTAGCCGCCAGGCCTGACGGCTGCTGAAGTGGGGTGGGCGGCACTATTCGAGATCGACGCAGTTGACCAGCTTAAGGGGATTCACCGAGTTCATGTTCCGACACTTGTCGTGCTCTGTTGTCATCAGCTCTATCCACTGAATAAGCAGCGCATCAAAAAGAAAAACGAAGACCGCAAAAATAACCAGCCACCAATACTTGCGTATCATTACCAAACCCTGTGTATTCATGCCCAAGCGTGCAGGGAATATACACGAAATCTGCACGCTGAAAAGCGGACTTACAATGCCTTTACTTTGCTGAACGATCGCCACACTTTGCCGTCAAATGGCTCTTTTTAGACATGTTTTTTGTCTTACGCTTTTTCACCTTTGCAAGTTCAATTTCTGAAAAATGAGAACCAATACTCAGTCTTCTGAGCCCCATTTTCACGTATTCAGTATTGATTTCAATCCCGACAAACTTGCGACCTAACTCCACGGCGGTGGCGCCGGTCGTGAAGCTACCGGCAAACGGATCCAGCACTTTGTCATCTGGGTTGGAGGAAGCCAGAATGATGCGCTCCAGTAAAGCTTTGGGTTTCTGCGTGGGGTGATTTTCGTATTCGTCCATCAGATAGCGAACGCGGGGAAACGCCCAGACATTGCCAGGCACTTTTTTCTGATTATATGGCTGGGGTGGATTCTTTCTGTAATCTATCAGCGCGCGTTTAGCGCCCGTTTTGGCTTCCACCAGAATATCATCGCGATTAAACGTATAGTTTTTCTGATCTTTTACCATCATCAGGATCGGTTCATACATCGAACCAAAGTACTTTTTGGCCTGCACCCCAGAGCTATCATATGACCACACGATGCGGCTCTTGATGGTAAAAAGCTGGCGGCATTTGAGGTCGATGTATGGCATGTTCTCCGTACTGTTCATGATGTACATGGTGCCATGCGGTTTGAGAATACGATGGCATTCGTCAATGCATTCAAACAGCCATGTCAAAAAGCTCTGTTCGTCCCAGGATTCCACCATTCCGTCAAAGTTTTTACCGATATTATAAGGTGGGTCGGCAAAAATGAGCTCGACGCTTTCAGACGGCAGCTTTTTCAGTTCGGTCAGCGCATCACCCAGGATTATCTTTTTAGATTCATCGCCAAAATAGACAGGTTCACATCTCGCGTTCATCGCCAAAGCCTCCCGTATGACGTCAATAAAAAAGGCGCTTCCCCATGCCGAGTAGCGCCTTTTAAAACAAACATTTAACTGATTAGTATCAGTTCATGCCGTATTTTTTCAGTTTTTTACGCAGCGTACCACGGTTGATGCCCATCATCAGGGCAGCACGGGTCTGGTTGCCGCGGGTGTATTGCATCACCATGTCCAACAGGGGCTGTTCTACTTCAGCCAGTACCAGCTCATAGAGATCGTTAACATCCTGACCATTCAATTGAGCAAAATAGTTCTTCAGTGCCTGTTTAACCGAGTCACGCAGGGGTTTTTGAGTTACCTGGTCCTGAGAGTTAACGGTAGAAACGGTCAGTACGTCAGAATTTACGCGTTGTTCGAACATAGTTCTGTCAGCTCTTTATTTCTGTTTACGCAAAATTTTCGAAGTATGCCTCCAACGCCGCCAGCTGTTCGCTGGAATCTTCAATGGCGTTGAATGTGCGCCGAAACTGGTCATCCGGAGCGTGTTCCTGGAGATACCAGGATACGTGTTTACGCGCAATTCGGTACCCTTTTGCCTGACCATAAAAGTCGTGCAGTTCCCGAACGTGCGCACAAAGCAAGCGCTTAACCTCTGCCAGAGGCAGCGGGGGCAGCAGCTCCCCAGTGTCCAGATAATGCTGGATTTCCCGAAAGATCCAGGGTCTTCCCTGAGCTGCACGTCCTATCATAAGGGCATCCGCCCCTGTATAGTCGAGTACAGCTCTGGCTTTATGCGGGTCAGTAATGTCGCCATTCGCGATAATCGGAATGGAAACTTTCTGCTTAACTGCCCGAATACTGTCGTACTCAGCATCTCCATTGAACAAACAGGCGCGGGTGCGTCCATGAATGGTCAGAGCCTGAATGCCACAGTCTTCAGCCAGTTGGGCAATCTCTACGCAGTTACGGTGTTCCGGAGCCCAGCCGGTGCGAATCTTGAGCGTGACAGGAACGTCCACTGCATTGACGACCTCGGTTAGTATTGATTTCACTAGATCCGGGTACTGCAAAAGGGCTGAACCTGCGAGCTTACGATTCACTTTTTTAGCCGGACACCCCATATTGATATCAATAATCTGGGCGCCGCTTTCCACGTTAATTCGTGCGGCATCGGCCATCTCAACAGGGTCGCTACCGGCAATTTGCACCGTGCGAATTCCTGGCTCATCAACGTGCACCATCCGTAAACGAGACTTGTCACTTTCCCAAACCTGCGGGTTAGATGACATCATCTCGGATACCGTCAACCCGGCTCCCATCTCATAGCACAGCGTCCTGAATGGTCTGTCAGTGATGCCAGCCATAGGTGCTGCGATCAGGCGATTTCTGAGCTGGTATTGTCCGATGCGCATGAGTTAAGAAATGACCATACTGTGACTGCAAGGCGGCGTATATTACGCATTTTTCGCACGAGATGAAAGGCCAAACTTTGACCAATCCACTGAGGTGGATCAATGAATTGCCGTAAATATGAGCGCATTAAAATATTTGATTATGTAAATCATAGTGTTATAAAAAAGTGCCGATTTTATATACACATATAATTTTGCGTAACTTCTCATTTTTTCTTCAGCGGCAGAAGGTACTGACAAGATATTCTGCTGAATTAATCAGCAAATAACCTCACCATTGTGTGATCGCTACCTCATTTTAGTACAGGATCTCGGTATCCCCGGAATTGCTTTCCTCAATTTTGCGTTCATTCAGCGGCTGCGGTGGGCGATTATTCGCAGACCCAACAATGTAGTGAAATTTATCCAACTGGTCGGCGGAAAGGGTAACTGGCGTTTTCAGTACAGTCCAGGTCACGCCTTCAGTGCAGGGAGGAGTAGTTAGCGAACCGCTATAACGCCAGTAGGATTTATCATCGGGTAAAAGGTGGTTGATATTGACTGGCGAAAAAATGGGCATGCTATTGTCCTTCATGGTTGGAAAGGATTCCCACAGATTTTGAATCGCCTGGTTAGGTTCATCGACATCAAACATGACCGCTACGATGGCGATGTCTCCGTGTTGGTTTTTGTGGACTAACTGCAGCTCCAGAGGATAGTTTTTTCCGTTGAGGGTATGTTCGCTCGGTGCGTGAAAATCTAATTGTTTCAGATAATAAATTTTTTCATCAACATTAATAGAGTTTGAAGTATAGGGACTCATTGTTCCCTGTAGCGTATGGTTGATGCTACGAAATCTTGTCGGGCCATCGACGTATTGTATGTTGAGCGCAGGAAGGCTGAGTTTATTGGTTGTGGCGGTCTGGATATCAATGGGTGATTGATTTATTCCAGTTTGGCACGTTGCATACTCACTGCTAATTTCTCCCCACCGTGCAGGGCCGGTCTCTCCGATATATCCCCATGATGCGGCAAGCGTTGTCAGGGGCATCAAGCATGCTGTTAGTAAAGTTGTTGTAAAACGATAGAAATGCATACGTACACTCAACGAAAACAATATAAAAATTAACAAAATCAATTAAATATTGTATATCGAGGAGAGGTATCGCTGTGCTGGTCAATTGTCTGAAAATGGCGTGGTCAGATAACCACGCCGGAAGGGATTATTTTTTCTTACCGGTAATGCGGCACCATTCTTCTTTCTCGATAACCGGATCGAGTGTAAAGAGATCGGCATAGGCCTCACAGACGCTTTCCGCCTGACTGGCAAGAATGCCAGAAAGCCCCAGTAAACCGCCCTCAACGGGCAGTACGCTGATTAACGGCGCCAGTTCACGTAATGGACCCGCGAGGATGTTAGCGACCACCACGTCGGCTTTCATCGCTTCTGGCTGGTCTTTCGGTAGATAAAGCTCAAGACGCTCAGAAACACCATTCCGTTGAGCGTTATCACGGCTGGCCTGAATTGCTTGCGGATCGATATCGACACCGATGGCTTTCGCTGCGCCCAGCTTCAGGGCCGCAATCGCTAGAATGCCTGAGCCGCAACCAAAGTCGATAACCGTTTTGCCGTTTAGATCGAGACCGTCCAGCCATTGCAGGCACAGCGAAGTGGTTGGATGAGTACCTGTACCAAACGCCAGACCCGGGTCCAGCATTACGTTGACGGCATTCTCATCCGGGACATCGCGCCAGCTCGGGCAAATCCACAAGCGTTCACCAAAACGCATCGGGTGGAAGTTATCCATCCATTCGCGTTCCCAGTCTTTATCTTCAAGCTGTTCGATTTTATGCGCGAAGCCTTCACCCAGCAGCGGATGCTGTTCCAGGATGGCAACGACTTCTTTCATGTCGGTTTCTGCGTCGAACAAGCCGATAACATCGGTATCACCCCACAGGCGAGTTTCGCCCGGCAGAGGCTCAAATACCGGCGTATCATGCGTATCCTGGAAAGTAATGGAAACGGAGCCCGCTTCCATCAGCGCATCGCTTAACTCTTCAGCGTTGGCACCGGTCGTGTTCAGTTTTAGTTGGATCCATGGCATGGCAAAACTCTTTATTTATCAGTAGTCAATATGGCAGCTTGCGGGACGGTGGAACCGAAACGGTTACCGATCAGGAAAGCCAGCAAGCTTATCAGTAACGAAGGCACAATCGGATGAAAGCCCAGGTACTGAACGTTAAAGGTCGCGAGTACGGCATAAAGCACGCCGCCGACAATCATCGCACTCAATGCGCCAGCAGCATTTGCTCGTTCCCAGTACAGGCCCAGCACCAGCGGCCACAGGAAGACGGCTTCCAACCCGCCAAACGCCAGCAGGTTAAGCCAGATAATCATCTCTGGCGGTTTCCAGGCAGCCAGCAGCAGTAACGCGCCGAGCAGCAGGGTAATCACGGCCGACATGCGCTTCAGCCGGGTTTCATTTTTAAGCTGTTCCGGACGAAGGTTCAGGTACAGATCCTTAATGATCGTAGCGGAACTTTGCAGCAATTGGGCATTGATCGTCGACATGATCGCGGCCATGGGAGCCGCAAGGAAGATCCCGGCAGCTACCGGTGGCAACACTTTTACCATCAGGGTCGGGATAACCAGATCCGGTACCGTCAGATCAGGGATTACCGCCCGTCCTAATGCACCTGCCAGATGCATACCAAACATCAGGATCGCCACTACGATGGTGCCGATGATAATTCCGCGGTGGACCGCTTTGCTGTCTTTATAGGAGATACAGCGTACTGCCGTATGTGGCAGGCCAATTACGCCAAAACACACCAATACCCAAAATGAGGTCATAAACGTGGGTGACAGAATGTCATCCGCACCCTGCGGTGAGACCAGTTTCGGGTCGATGGTCTGTAGGGTTACCACTGCATTGCTAAGGCCACCGGCGGCATGAACGACGCCGATCAGCAGCACGATAGTACCAATCAGCATTACCATGCCTTGCATGGTATCGTTCAGTACGCTGGCACGAAATCCGCCGAACGCAGTATACAATGCGATACTGACGCCAAAGATCAGCAGACCGGTTTCGTAAGGAATGCCCGCTGCGGTTTCCAGCAATCGTGCGCCGCCAATAAACTGTACGGTCATTGCTCCAACAAACGCGACCAGCAGGCTCAGGCTTGCCAGCCACACCAGTAGATGACTCTGGTAGCGGGCAAACAGCATGTCGTTAAGGGTAACGGCATTATAGCGGCGCGCCAGAATGGCGAATTTCTTCCCGAGAATCCCCAAAGAGAGCCACACGGCAGGCAACTGGATCATTGCCAACAGCACCCATCCCAATCCGTATTTGTAAGCCGCGCCAGGGCCGCCAATAAACGAACTGGCGCTAATGTAGGTTGCCGTTAGCGTCATGGCTAACACGACCCCACCCATCGAGCGGCTGCCGAGGAAATATTCGTTCAGGAAAGTACCGGTCGCTCTCTTACGCATGGCGTAAACAGAGAGACCGAAGACCACCAACAGATAGGCGACCAGCGGCAAAATAACTTCAAGCTGCATCGTCATCCTCCAACGGAATGTCGCGATAGATAAACTTCACCATCGCCCAGCACAGTACGATGAAAACCAGCGGCGTTAGCAGGCAGGCCATTTCGAACCAGTGCGGTAAGCCGGTAAAGCCGAGCGTGGAATCTGGTAAGTAAGCGGCCACTAACCATGTGGCAAGATATAAAAGGGTCAGCCACAGCGCCCAGCGCGCCTCTTTATGGGCCTGAACAAAACGAGCGTCCATTTTTTGTCCCTTGTAGATAAAGAAAGCGGGGATTGTACCTTATGGCGCGTACGGGAGGGGAGAAAAACAAAAGGCCGGAATTTCCGGCCTTTTCGGTTAACGCATGCTTACTTTTCCTGGAGTCCGAGTTTTTTCTCCAGATAGTGGATATTGGTTCCACCATGCTGGAAGTGCTCGTCATTCATGATGCGGATCTGCAGATCAACGTTGGTTTTGATACCGTCGATGATCAGTTCCTGCAATGCGTTTTTCATACGGGCGATTGCTACGTCGCGGTTTTCACCGTAGCAAATGAGCTTCCCGATCATTGAGTCATAGTACGGAGGTACTGTGTAGCCTGCGTAAATATGAGACTCCCAGCGCACACCAAATCCGCCCGGCGCGTGGAAACGCGTGATTTTACCCGGGCTTGGCAGGAAGGTGTTCGGGTCTTCGGCGTTGATACGGCATTCAACCGCATGGCCTTTAACCACAACTTCATCCTGCTTGATGGACAGCGGTTGTCCCGCAGCGATACGCAGCTGCTCTTTGATCAGGTCAACGCCGGTGATCATTTCGGTAACCGGGTGTTCAACCTGAATACGGGTGTTCATCTCAATGAAGTAGAACTCACCGTTTTCGAACAGAAACTCGAAAGTACCCGCGCCACGATAGCCGATATCAACACACGCTTTGGCGCAACGCTCACCGATGTAGCGACGCAGTTCCGGGGTAATGCCCGGTGCTGGTGCTTCTTCGACGACTTTCTGGTGACGACGCTGCATGGAACAGTCACGCTCAGCCAGATAAATCGCGTTACCCTGACCGTCTGCCAGCACCTGGATTTCGATATGGCGTGGGTTTTCCAGGTACTTCTCCATGTAAACCATATCGTTGTTGAAAGCCGCTTTCGCTTCCGCTTTGGTCATGGAGATGGATTGTGCCAGTTCGGCATCGCTACGTACGACGCGCATACCGCGACCGCCGCCGCCGCCGGAGGCTTTGATGATAACCGGATAACCGATGCGTTTAGCATGAGCGCGGTTAGCGTCCATGTCATCGCCCAGCGGGCCATCAGAGCCTGGTACTGTCGGTACGCCAGCTTTCTTCATGGCGGTGATCGCAGACACTTTGTCGCCCATCAGGCGGATTGTGTCGGCTTTCGGACCGATGAAGATAAAGCCGGAACGTTCTACCTGCTCAGCAAAGTTGGCGTTCTCAGAGAGGAAGCCATAACCCGGGTGAATTGCCACCGCGCCAGTGATTTCAGCAGCGCTAATGATAGCCGGAATGTTCAGATAGCTTTTTACGGACGCAGCCGGGCCAATACAGACCGTCTCATCCGCCAGCAATACGTGTTTTAAATCGCGATCCGCGCTTGAATGCACCGCGACAGTCTTGATGCCCAGTTCTTTACAGGCACGAAGAATACGCAAGGCAATCTCGCCGCGGTTGGCGATAACAATTTTATCCAACATGTTCGCCTCGTTATTCGATGACGACCAGCGGCTCGTCAAATTCTACCGGTTGACCGCTTTCTACCAGAATCGCTTTAACTACGCCGGATTTGTCGGCTTCGATCTGGTTCATCATTTTCATGGCTTCAACGATGCACAGGGTATCGCCCGCATTCACTTTCTGGCCGATCTCGATGAACGCTTTAGCATCCGGGCTCGGGGTGCGGTAGAACGTACCAACCATTGGGGAGCGTACGATGTGACCACTGATTTCCGCTGCTGCCGGAGCTTCCATACTTGGAGAGGCAGTTTGTGCGACAGCGTTAGACAGAGCTGGCTGCTGCATCACTGGTGCAGCATAAGCTTGTTGCATCATTGGAAAACTTGCAGCTGGCGCTGCACGGCTGATGCGTACAGACTCTTCGCCTTCAGAAATTTCCAGTTCGGAGATGCCTGATTCTTCAACCAGCTCGATCAGTTTTTTAATCTTACGAATATCCATGAGTGGGTTCCGTACTCTTTGTTTAGTGAGATTGTGACAAGCGTTTTACCGCCGTCTGTATAGCATTTTTATAACAGTGAGTGACAAGATGCCACGCATCTCAGGCGTTGCACTGGGTGCTGCGGCCATTATATGAGATTGCCAGACTTGTTAGTCATTGTGCGGCTATCTTCTGCCATTTTCGGGTAAAAGACAAAATATACCTTCAATATGCGAATGTCACCCTTTCCACGCCGTAAAAACGCTACCGGGGATAGCAAAGTCGCACATTATAACTATTTCGTAGCAATTGGCAGCTAAATACTGGTCTTATCAGGGAAGATAATCAACCGTTAACATGTAAAGAAAATCGGATCGTCCGCATTTTGCAACGTACTGCACATATCGTGAAACTACCGCCACCACTGGCGAAACTTCTTGTAGCGGCAGGCTAACAGCACCGCCGCGAGTGCGGCATAAATAATCGGTTGAGGGGAGATAATTTTTACCGACCACAGATAATGTATGGGTGCCAGAATCGCCACAAGATAGACGAAGTTGTGCAGATACTGCCATTTTTTCCCCAGCTTTCGCTGTGCCGCCTGCGTGGACGTTAAGGTGAGGGTGAATAAGATCACCCAACTGACAATGCCCAGCATCAAGTAAGGTCGCGTGATTAACTCCCGCCCTAACAACGTCAGATTATTAATACCCAACTCCAGGAGCGCATAGCTGGTTAAATGCAATGTCGCCCAGGCGAAACACCATAGCCCTAACAGGCGACGCGTGCGTATCAATAATGGCTGTTTAGCGTAGCGCGCGAGTGGAGAGACCAGCAAGGTCGCCAACAAGAATTTCAGAGCTGTCCTACCGGTAAAGTGCTGGATATCTTTGACCGGGTCGGCGCTCAGTCCACCGTGGTTTACCGCCCAAAATAGCCAGACAAACGGTAAAAAGCCTGCAAGATGCAGGCAAACTTTCAGCCCGGTAATGTGCTTTGCAGTCAGGCGCACTTAAAAATTCTCCTGCAGATTAAGTCCTCGATACAGCGAAGCGACTTCGTCGGCGTAACCGTTAAACAGCAGCGTGGGCTGGCGCTGAACGTCCAGAATACCGCCTGCGCCAATAAAACGCTCTGTGGCCTGGGACCAGCGGGGATGATCGACATGCGGATTAACGTTGGCATAAAACCCGTATTCGTTGGGGGCAGCCAGGTTCCAGGTGGTCGGGGGACGTTCGCGGGTGAGTTTAATACTCACGATCGACTTAATGCCTTTAAATCCGTATTTCCACGGCACAATCAGGCGGATGGGCGCGCCATTTTGTGGGGGAAGGGCCTTACCATAAACCCCTACGGTGAGCAGTGTGAGTGGATGCATCGCTTCATCCAGACGCAGCCCTTCAACATAGGGATACTTCAGCCCGCCGCCAATAAAGCGATCCTTTTGTCCTGGCATTTCATCCGGCGCGTAGCGCGTTTCGAACGCAACATACTTTGCGTTGCTGGTCGGTTCAACCTGTGCCAGCAGTTTATGTAACGGAAACCCAATCCACGGCACGACCATTGACCAGGCTTCCACGCAGCGCATCCGATAAATCCGTTCTTCCAGCGGGAAACGGGCGGTTAGTGCATCGTGATCGAGGGTGAGTGGTTTTGCCACCTCGCCACTGATTTGCAACGTCCACGGATCGGTTTTCAGGCTGCCTGCATTGGCTGCCGGATCCGCCTTATCGAGACCGAACTCGTAGAAGTTGTTGTAGCCAGAAACCTTATCCGCAGGCGTTAAAGGAAGCGAATTTTGCCAGACGGCGGGCTTACTGTAATCAAGCGGCTTACCTGCGGGTGCTGGAGGGCGATCGTTGCCCTTAAACCAGCTAAGAAGATCGGCCTGCGCAGAGAGGGGCAAAGACAACGCGGCAGCGCTGATCCCTAATGCTTTCAGAACCTGGCGGCGCTGCATAAAAAAAGCCGACTCGTCAGTGACGTCGGCTTCTGTAAATGGACGTAATTTCTTCATAACAGACTCCCGGCTTACGCGTCATAACTGACAGGGGACGCGTAGTTAATATGGCAGGGAGTCTGAAGATATGCCGTGAAATTTGGTTAATTAAGTGTAAATTTCTGCGCCACGGTCTATTACTTCACTTTCACCAGCGTACGGCCTTGCACCTGGTTATTGATGATGGCATCGGCGAACTTCGGTGCATCTGCCAGCGTAATTTCCGTGGCGGCCTGAGCATAGAACGATTCCGGCAAATCCTTCACCAGTCGCGCCCAGGCTTGTGCACGCCGTTCCGGAGGAGTCATCACTGAGTCTACCCCTTGCAAACGAACGTTACGCAGAATGAACGGCATCACCGTAGTCGGCAGAGTAAAACCGCCTGCCAGGCCACAGGCGGCAACGCAGCCGCCGTAGTTCATCTGTGCCAGTACTTTCGCCAGGACTTTGTCACCAACCGTATCAACTGCACCAGCCCACAGTTGTTTTTCCAGCGGGCGTGATTCTGCAAACTCATCGCGACCAAGAATACGGCTAGCGCCCAGGCTCTTCAGGTAGTCGTGGGTGCTTTCGCGACCCGAAACCGCCGCAACCTGATAACCCAGCTTATGCAGTAACGCAATGGCCGTGCTGCCCACGCCGCCACTTGCGCCGGTGACAACAATCTCACCGTCTTGCGGGCGGATGCCGGCATCTTCCAGCGCCATGACGCACAGCATGGCGGTAAAACCGGCGGTACCGATGACCATGGCTTTACGTCCGTCCAGCCCTTTTGGCAGCGCAACCAGCCAGTCGCCTTTCACGCGTGCGCGTTCTGCCAGTCCACCCCAATGATTTTCACCCACGCCCCAGCCGGTCAGCAAAACTTCCTGACCTGCATGAAAACGGGGATCTTCGCTTGCGCGAACGGTACCGGCGAAATCGATACCAGGAATCATCGGAAAATTACGAATGATTTTACCCTTGCCAGTGATAGCCAGGGCGTCTTTGTAGTTCAGGCTTGACCAGTGGATATCCACCGTCACATCGCCTTCCGGTAGCTGATTTTCGTCGAGGGGTTGAACGGATGCGAGGGTTTTTCCGTCCTGCTGTTCTAAGATCAAAGCCTGCATAACCTGTCCTCAATTCGTCTGGTGGATTGGAAAATTAATTATGAAGACTATACTCGCTAATCAAAACATGATGCCGATTCTGCGCAATAAATTGCCAGATATACCTGATTTGGTAGTATGCCCACACTGTTTGTATAAATGGACGGATTTTGCGTTCAGCTTTGCATTTGCGCGTCGCTTTATCACTTTCATACCTGTTTCATAACTGTCGGAGTTAACACAAGGATGCGATTAACGACGAAATTTTCAGCTTTTGTCACGCTGCTTACTGGGTTAACGATTTTCGTAACTCTCATCGGCTGCTCGCTGAGTTTCTACAACGCAGTTCAATATAAGTTCACCACCCGTGTTCAGGGGGTGGCGACGGCGATTGATACTCAACTTGTCTCCCGCGATGTCGTTGCGTTAACCCCGCAAATCGATGAACTGATGGTTTCGGTTGATATCGTGCGTATACAACTGATGCAGGGCGAGCACGTGGTGTATGAGCACTCCCGCACCAGCAGCTATCGCCCGGCGGGGACAAATAATCTCTATCGCGATATCACCGTCCCGTTGATCAAGAACCCGGGTATGTCGCTGCGTCTGGTTTATCAGGATCCGATGGGTAACTATTTCCATTCGCTGCTGACCACCGCACCGCTCACGCTGGCGATTGCTTTCATTATACTTATGCTCTTTTTGTCGGTGCGCTGGCTTCAGCGTCAGCTTTCAGGGCAAGAGCTGCTGGAGATTCGTTCAACGCGCATTCTGAATGGTGAACGTGGACCGAACGTGCGGGGAACGGTCTATGAATGGCCAGCACGTACCAGTAGCGCGCTCGATATGCTCCTGGCCGAGATTCAAAATGCTCGCGAACAACGCAGTCGCCTCGATACGCTGATTCGTTCCTATGTGGCGCAGGATACAAAAACCGGGCTGAGTAACCGCTTGTTCTTTGATAACCAACTGGCAACGCTACTTGAAGATCAGGAAAAAGTGGGATCGCATGGCGTCGTGATGATGGTGCGCCTTCCAGACTTTACGCTGCTGCGCGATAGCTGGGGAATTACCCTCGCGGAAGAACAAATTTCAATGCTCATCAATTTATTGTCGACTTTTATGACGCGCTATCCAGGCGCGTTGCTGGCGCGCTACCACCGTAGCGATTTTGCCATCCTGCTGCCGCACCGCACGTTGAAAGAGGCGGAAAGCATCGCGGGGCAATTATTAAAAGCGGTGGACGCGCTTCCGGCTAATAAAATGATCGATCGTGCCGATATGATTCATATCGGCATTTGTGTTTGTCGCAGCGGGCAGTCGACAGAACAAGTGATGGATCATGCCGAAGCCGCCACGCGGAATTCGGTATTACAGGGTGGGAACAGCTGGTCGGTCTATGATGATTCACTGCCGGAAAAAGGTCGGGGCAACGTACGCTGGCGAACGCTAATCGAACAGATGCTCAGTCGGGGCGGGCCGAGAATTTATCAAAAGCCTGCGGTAACGCGTGAAGGACGAGTACATCATCGGGAGCTGATGTGCCGTATTTTTGATGGCAGCGAAGAGGTTATTTCGGCGGAATATATGCCGATGGTGCTGCAGTTTGGCCTGGCTGAAGAGTATGACCGTCTGCAAATCAGCCGTTTGATCCTGCTGTTGGGGTACTGGCCGCAGGAAAGTCTGGCGATGCAGACAACGGTTGAATCACTCATTCGCCCGCGTTTTCAGCGCTGGCTACGTGATACGCTGATGCAGTGCGAAAAATCATTACGCAAACGCATAATTATTGAACTTGCGGAGGCAGATGTCTGTCAACATATCAGCCGGTTACAACCCGTCATCAGATTGATGGGGGCGCTGGGTGTGCGAATCGCTGTGACGCAGGCGGGCTTAACGCTGGTGAGTACCAGTTGGATCAAGGAGCTTAACGTTGAGTTATTGAAGCTACATCCAAGCCTGGTGAGGAATATTGATAAACGAACGGAAAACCAGCTGCTGGTTCAAAGCCTGGTAGAGGCCTGTTCAGGAACACCAACGCAGGTTTACGCCACGGGCGTTCGTTCGCGTAGTGAGTGGCACACGCTGACGGAACGCGGAGTTGCTGGTGGGCAAGGGGATTTTTTTGCCGCATCACAGCCACTTGACACTAACGTGAAAAAATATTCGCAAAGATACTCGGTTTAACCTGCCGTTTAATTTGTTTTCACGTAGAATAACGCGCGCTGTGCCTTCTGGGGGTGTGCTTGTCTGCTCGCCAGATTGTAACAGCAAACATGCAGGTGAATGACCTTTGACAGGTTGCAAACAAAAGCGAGGAGTGCTGCTGATTTATTCAGCCCTGATGGACTCAGGCCGGTTTTGTAACAAAGGAAACGAACTGCACTAATTTTCACCGTAGCAGATGATTTTTGCGCCTTGTCGCTGCTGCGTGTGGTTGGTAAAGTAAGCGGATTTTGTTTTCCGCCCCAGCTTTCAGGATTATCCCTTAGTATGTTGAAAAAATTTCGTGGCATGTTTTCCAATGACCTGTCCATTGACCTGGGTACCGCGAATACCCTTATTTATGTAAAAGGACAAGGCATCGTATTGAATGAGCCTTCTGTTGTGGCCATTCGTCAGGATCGTGCCGGTTCGCCGAAAAGCGTGGCTGCAGTAGGTCATGATGCGAAGCAGATGCTGGGTCGTACGCCGGGCAATATTGCTGCAATTCGCCCAATGAAAGACGGCGTTATCGCTGATTTCTTCGTGACTGAAAAAATGCTCCAGCACTTTATCAAACAAGTGCACAGCAATAGCTTCATGCGCCCAAGCCCGCGCGTACTGGTGTGTGTACCGGTTGGAGCAACGCAGGTTGAACGCCGTGCGATCCGTGAATCCGCACAGGGCGCTGGTGCCCGTGAAGTCTTTCTGATCGAAGAGCCGATGGCGGCTGCGATCGGTGCCGGTCTGCCAGTTTCTGAAGCAACCGGTTCTATGGTTGTGGATATCGGTGGTGGTACGACTGAAGTTGCCGTTATCTCCCTGAACGGCGTGGTTTACTCCTCTTCTGTTCGTATTGGTGGTGACCGCTTTGATGAAGCCATCATTAATTATGTTCGTCGTAACTACGGTTCTTTGATCGGTGAAGCCACCGCAGAACGTATTAAACACGAAATCGGTTCCGCCTATCCGGGCGACGAAGTCCGCGAGATCGAAGTTCGCGGTCGTAACCTGGCAGAAGGTGTTCCACGCGGCTTTACCCTGAACTCCAACGAGATTCTGGAAGCCCTGCAGGAACCTCTGACCGGTATCGTAAGCGCGGTAATGGTTGCACTGGAACAGTGCCCGCCAGAGCTGGCGTCTGATATCTCTGAACGCGGCATGGTGCTGACCGGTGGTGGCGCGCTGCTGCGTAACCTTGACCGTCTGTTAATGGAAGAAACCGGTATTCCAGTTGTTGTTGCTGAAGATCCGCTGACCTGCGTGGCGCGCGGTGGTGGCAAGGCGCTGGAAATGATCGATATGCACGGCGGCGACCTGTTCAGCGAAGAGTAATCGGATGCAGGCTGGGTAGCCCGCGGGTTGCCCTTCCGCTCTGATACGAGAATACGCATAGACTATGAAGCCAATTTTTAGCCGTGGCCCGTCGCTACAGATTCGCCTTATTCTGGCGGTGCTGGTGGCGCTCGGCGTTATTATTGCCGACAGCCGCCTGGGTACGTTTAGTCAAATCCGAACGTACATGGATACCGCCGTCAGTCCTTTCTACTTTATCTCAAATGCTCCCCGTGAATTACTCGACGGCGTTTCACAAACGCTGGCTTCGCGCGATCAACTCGAACTTGAAAACCGGGCGTTGCGTCAGGAACTGCTGCTGAAAAACAGCGAGCTGCTGATGTTGGGGCAATATAAACAGGAGAACGCGCGATTGCGCGAGCTGCTGGGATCGCCGCTACGTCAGGACGAACAAAAGATGGTGACGCAGGTCATCTCAACGGTTAATGACCCTTACAGCGATCAGGTCGTGATCGACAAAGGGAGCGTTAACGGCGTCTATGAAGGTCAGCCGGTTATTAGCGACAAAGGCGTTGTGGGTCAGGTCGTTGCTGTGGCTAAACTGACCAGCCGCGTGCTGCTGATTTGCGACGCGACGCATGCACTACCGATCCAGGTCCTGCGTAATGATATTCGCGTGATCGCTGCGGGTAACGGCTGCACCGACGATCTTCAGCTCGAACATCTGCCGGCCAATACCGACATTCGCGTTGGCGATGTGCTGGTTACCTCGGGCCTGGGCGGACGTTTCCCTGAAGGTTATCCGGTCGGTGTCGTTTCATCGGTTAAGCTGGACACGCAGCGCGCATATACCGTGATTCAGGCGCGCCCGACCGCCGGTCTGCAGCGTCTGCGCTATCTGCTGCTGTTGTGGGGCGCCGATCGCAATGGCGCAAATCCGATGACGCCAGAAGAAGTGCACCGTGTTGCCAATGAACGTCTGATGCAAATGATGCCGCAAGTTCTGCCTGCACCTGAAGCAATGGGACCGCCTGCGCCCATGCCAGCTCCAGCAACAGGCGTGACTCCTGCGCCTGCGGATACCACATCGCCACAGCCTGCTCCGCGTAAGCCGGGAGGACAGTAAGTGGCAAGCTATCGTAGCCAGGGACGTTGGGTGATTTGGCTCTCGTTCCTTATTGCACTGTTGCTGCAAGTCATGCCCTGGCCGGACGACATTCTGGTTTTCCGGCCGAACTGGGTGCTGCTTATCTTGTTGTACTGGATCCTTGCGCTGCCGCATCGCGTAAATGTAGGCACAGGATTTGTGATGGGTGCCATACTGGATCTCATCAGCGGTTCCACCCTTGGCGTGCGTGCACTGTCGATGAGTATCATTGCTTATCTGGTCGCGCTGAAATTCCAGCTATTCCGCAACCTCGCACTCTGGCAACAGGCGCTGGTAGTCATGTTGTTATCACTGGTCGTGGATATTATTGTTTTCTGGGCCGAGTTTTTAGTGATCAATGTCTCTTTCAGACCCGAAGTGTTCTGGAGTAGTGTAGTGAATGGTGTGCTTTGGCCATGGCTATTCTTACTGATGCGTAAGGTCCGTCAGCAGTTTGCGGTGCAATAAAGGTTGATATGAATACTCTGTATCTTGCTTCAGGTTCTCCACGTCGTCAGGAGTTGCTTGCTCAGCTTGGTGTTACGTTTGAACGGCTGGTTCCTGGAATTGAAGAACAGCGCCACCCGCAGGAGAGTGCGCAGCAGTATGTTTCGCGTCTGGCGCGCGAAAAAGCGCAGGCTGGCGTGGCGCTGGCCGCGCGCGATTTGCCGGTATTGGGGGCGGATACCATTGTTATCCTTAATGGCGAGGTGCTGGAAAAACCACATGACGCCGACCATGCCGCTGCAATGCTGCGTAAACTGTCGGGCAAAACGCATCAGGTCATGACCGCCGTAGCATTGGCCGACCGCCAGCACAGTCTGGACTGTCTGGTGATGACGGAAGTGACGTTCAGAGCACTAACCGATGAGGACATCGCGGGTTATGTTGCCAGCGGTGAACCAATGGATAAAGCAGGTGCATACGGTATTCAAGGGTTGGGTGGCTGTTTTGTCAGGAAGATTAATGGCAGCTATCACGCCGTAGTCGGCTTACCGCTGGTAGAAACGTATGAGTTGCTGACCAATTTTAACGCACTGCGTGATAAAAGGGATAAACATGACGGCTGAATTGTTGGTAAACGTAACGCCATCGGAAACACGGGTGGCTTACATTGATGGTGGTATTCTGCAGGAAATTCATATTGAACGTGAGGCGCGACGCGGAATCGTAGGCAATATCTACAAAGGTCGTGTAAGTCGTGTACTTCCGGGTATGCAGGCGGCTTTTGTAGATATTGGGCTTGATAAAGCTGCATTTCTTCACGCTTCGGACATCATGCCGCACACCGAATGCGTGGCGGGTGAAGAACAAAAACAGTTCACCGTGCGCGACATCTCTGAACTGGTGCGCCAGGGTCAGGACCTGATGGTGCAGGTAGTAAAAGATCCGTTGGGTACTAAAGGCGCCCGTCTTACCACGGATATCACGCTGCCTTCCCGTTATCTCGTCTTTATGCCGGGGGCGTCGCACGTTGGCGTTTCCCAACGTATCGAAAGCGAAATTGAACGCGAACGCCTGAAAAAAGTGGTGGCGGATTACTGCGATGAGCAGGGCGGATTCATTATTCGTACGGCGGCAGAAGGCGTCTGCGAAGAAGATCTGGCTTCGGATGCTGCCTACCTGAAGCGTGTCTGGACGAAAGTCATGGAACGTAAGAAACGCCCGCAAACGCGCTATCAAATGTACGGTGAGCTGGCGCTCGCGCAGCGCGTGTTGCGCGATTTTGCTGACGCCCAGCTTGATCGGATCCGCGTCGACTCCCGCCTGACGTACGAAGCGTTAATGGAATTCACGGCTGAATATATGCCTGAAATGACCAGTAAGCTTGAGCATTACAGCGGTCGCCAGCCTATCTTTGATCTGTTTGACGTTGAGAATGAAATCCAACGTGCGCTGGAGCGTAAAGTTGAACTCAAGTCAGGTGGTTATCTGGTTATCGACCAGACTGAAGCGATGACCACCGTCGATATTAATACCGGCGCGTTTGTTGGGCATCGTAATCTCGACGACACTATCTTTAATACTAATATTGAAGCAACGCAGGCTATTGCCCGTCAGCTGCGTCTGCGTAACCTCGGCGGCATTATTATTATCGATTTTATCGACATGAATAATGAAGACCACCGTCGCCGAGTGCTGCACTCTCTGGAGCAGGCTCTGAGCAAGGATCGCGTAAAAACCAGCATCAACGGTTTTTCACAGCTGGGTCTGGTAGAGATGACGCGCAAACGCACGCGCGAAAGCGTGGAACATGTGTTGTGCAACGAGTGTCCGACCTGCCATGGGCGCGGCACGGTGAAAACGGTGGAAACCGTGTGCTATGAAATCATGCGTGAAATTGTGCGCGTTCACCATGCATATGAATCCGATCGTTTCCTGGTATATGCCTCTCCGGCGGTGGCTGAAGCCCTGAAGGGGGAGGAGTCTCATGCGTTGGCGGAAGTTGAAATCTTTGTCGGCAAGCAGGTCAAAGTTCAAATTGAACCGCTGTATAACCAGGAGCAGTTCGACGTCGTCATGATGTAATCTGGCCTGGTAAACGCCTGATGGCGATACCTTGCAGGTGGGAGCAGGCGTTCACGCCGCCATCCGGCAACACGGTTTTGTGAGTCACATTTTTTGGTAGACAAGGAGAGGCGCGTGAGGCGATTGCCGGGGATATTACTGCTCACTGGAGCCGCATTCGTTGTCATCGCAGCGCTGCTGGTCAGTGGGCTGCGCCTGGCGCTACCTCATCTTGACAGTTGGCGGCCTGTCATCCTTGGCAAGATTGAATCCGCCACCGGTCTGCCGGTTTCCGCCAGTGAGCTTTCCGCAAGTTGGCAAAATTTCGGTCCTACGCTTGAAGCGCGCGATATCCATGCGCAGCTAAAAGACGGTGGCGAATTTTCGGTAAAGCGCGTCACGTTAGCGTTGGATGTCTGGCAAAGCTTACTGCACATGCGCTGGCAGTTCCGCGACCTCACCTTTTGGCAATTGCAACTGCGCATCAATACCCCCATCCAGCACAGTGAAAGCGGTGACGGAATTGAAGCCGGCCACCTCAGCGATCTCTTTCTGCGTCAGTTTGATCATTTCGATCTGCGTGACAGCCAGATTAGTTTCTTAACCCTCTCTGGCCAGCGTGCAGAACTGGCGATCCCACAGCTTACCTGGCTGAACGGTAAAAACCGCCATCGTGCAGAGGGCCTGGTCAGTCTCTCCAGTCTGACCGGGCAGCACGGTGTTATGCAGGTGCGTATGGATTTGCGCGACGATGACGGGCTGTTGAATAACGGTCGGGTCTGGCTGCAAGCCGATGACATCGACGTCAAACCGTGGCTGAGTAAATGGATGCAGGATAATGTTGCGCTGCAAACTGCGCGTTTCAGCCTGGAAGCCTGGATGACGATTAGCAAAGGGGTCGTTTCCGGCGGTGATGTCTGGCTGAAAAAAGGCGGGGCAAGTTGGCTGGGTGATGAGCATACTCACACGCTCTCTGTCGATAACCTGACGGCGCACATTACCCATGAAGGACCGGGCTGGCAATTCTCGATCCCTGACACCCGTATCACCATGGACGATAAACCCTGGCCGAGCGGGGCATTAACGCTGGCCTGGGTCCCTGAGCAGGAAGTCGGTGGTGAGAATCATAAACGCAGCGATGAGTTACGCATTCGTGCCAGTAACCTGGAATTGGCTGGGTTGGAGGGGCTGCGCCCGATGGCGGCCAGGATATCGCCTGCACTGGGTGATATCTGGCGGGCCACGCAGCCGAGCGGAAAGATAGATGTGCTGGCGTTGGATATCCCACTGCAGGCGACAGAAAAAACTCGCTTCCAGTCCTCGTGGAGCAATCTGGCCTGGAAACAGTGGAAGCTGCTACCGGGGGCTGAGCATTTCTCCGGTACGCTTGCGGGCAGCGTTGAAAATGGTGCACTCACCGCTTCGATGAAGCAAGCTAAAATGCCGTACGAAACCGTTTTCCGCGCACCGCTGGAAATAGAGAACGGCGTGGCGACGCTAAGCTGGCTGAAGAATGAGAAAGGCTTTCAGTTAGACGGGCGCAACATTGATGTGAAAGCGAAAGCGGTACGTGCGCGCGGTGGTTTTCGCTATCTGCAACCCACTGGAGATGAACCGTGGTTAGGTATTCTGGCTGGCATCAGCACCGACGACGGCTCCCAAGCCTGGCGCTACTTCCCGGAAAATCTGATGGGCAAAGACCTGGTTGACTACCTCAGTGGCGCTATTCAGGGCGGCGAAGCGGATAACGCCACGCTGGTGTATGGCGGTAACCCGCATCTGTTCCCGTATCTGCATAATGAGGGGCAATTTCAGGTCCTGGTGCCGCTACGCAACGCGAAATTTGCTTTCCAGCCCGACTGGCCTGCGCTTACTGACCTCAATATTGAACTGAATTTCATTAACGACGGTCTGTGGATGAAGACGGATAGCGTTAATCTGGGCGGCGTGAAGGCCAGTAATCTGACGGCCAATATCCCCGACTATGCCAAAGAAAAACTGCTGATTGATGCCGATATTAACGGACCAGGCAAGGCGGTCGGACCTTATTTTGATGAGACGCCGCTGAAGGATTCCCTCGGCGCCACGCTAGAGCAGTTGCAGATTGACGGCGATGTGAATGCTCGCTTACATCTGGATATTCCGCTAGACGGCTCGCTGGTTACCGCGAAAGGTGATGTCAACCTGCGTAATAACAGCCTGTTTATTAAACCGCTCGACAGCACGCTGAAGAATTTGAACGGTAAATTCAGCTTTATCAATGGCGATTTAAAGAGCGAGCCGATGACGGCGAACTGGTTTAATCAACCGCTGAACGTCGACTTTTCCACGACCGAAGGGGCGAAAGCCTATCAGGTAGCCGTGAATCTGCAAGGTGACTGGCAGCCAACCCGTATGGGGATTTTACCGGCGCAGGTCAACGATGCGTTAAGCGGCAGCATGGCGTGGAATGGCAAGGTAGGTATCGATCTCCCGTATCATGCGGGGCCGACTTACGACATAGAGATAAAAGGCGACCTGAAGAATGTAAGTAGTCACTTACCTTCTCCCCTGAACAAGGCTGCCGGTGAGGCGTTGCCGGTTAACGTTAAGGCCAACGGCAATCTGCGCAGTTTTGATCTGACCGGCAACGCGGGCAGTAAGAATCACTTTAACAGCCGCTGGTTGCTGAATCAGAAACTGACGCTTGACCGCGCAATCTGGACGTCGGAAAGCCGTACCGTGCCCGCGTTACCCGATCAACAAGGCATTGAGCTTAATCTTCCCCCTATGGATGGGGCGCAATGGCTGGCTTTGTTCCAGAAAGGTGCTGCGGATAACGTTGGGACCAACGCCAACTTCCCTCAGCGCATCACGGTACGTACGCCAGCGTTATCCCTGGGTGGCCAGCAGTGGAATAATTTAAGTATTGTGTCTGAGCCGTCAATCAATGGCTCCACCGTGCAGGCGCAGGGCCGCGAAATTAACGCCACGCTGGCGATGCGCAATAACGCGCCGTGGCTGGCCAATATTAAGTATCTTTATTACAACCCAAGTGCGGCAAAACCGTCACCGAATAGTACGCCCGCTTCGCCGTTTTCCACCATCGACAACGTCAGCTTCCGTGGCTGGCCGGATCTTCAACTACGCTGTGCCGAGTGCTGGATGTGGGGACAGAAATACGGTCGCATTGACGCCGATGTCGCGATTAAAGGCGACACGCTCACCTTGAGTAACGGCCTGTTGGATACCGGTTTTGCCAGACTGACCACCGACGGCGTGTGGGTGAATGCGCCGGGCAAGGAGCGGACGTCGCTGAAGGGTAAACTGAGTGGCAATAAAATTGACTCCGCGGCCAACTTCTTTGGCGTATCGACCCCGATTCGCAACTCTTCGTTCAACGTTGAGTACGATCTGCACTGGCGTAACCCGCCGTGGGATCCAGATTTAGCTTCGCTGAATGGTATTTTGCGTACCCGCCTGGGCAAAGGTGAGCTTACAGAACTCAGTACCGGTCATGCGGGACAACTGTTACGCCTGTTAAGCTTTGATGCGTTGCTGCGTAAACTGCGCTTTGATTTCAGCGATACCTTCAGCGAAGGCTTCTATTTCGACTCGATTCGCAGCACGGCGTGGATCAAAGATGGCGTGATGCATACTGATGATACGCTGGTGGACGGTCTGGAAGCCGATATTGCGATGAAAGGCTCGGTGAACCTGGTACGCCGGGAGTTGAATATGGAAGCGGTGGTCGCGCCAGAGATTTCTGCCACCGTAGGGGTTGCCGCTGCGTTTGCCGTCAACCCGATTGTTGGTGCGGCGGTGTTTGCTGCCAGTAAGGTATTGGGACCGCTGTGGAGCAAAGTGTCGATTCTGCGCTATCGCATCACTGGTCCGATCGATAAGCCACAGATCAACGAAGTTCTGCGTCAGCCGCGCAAAGAAAGCCAGCAATGATTTGACGGGGGCGAGTAATTGCCCCAATCTCACTACATAGATCTTCTACCGCAGTAACTAATGAGTAGCAAAACGATGAGTCTGAACCTGGTAAGTGAACAATTGCTAGCGGCGAATGGCCTGAAACATCAGGATCTGTTTGCCATCCTGGGCCAACTGGCCGAACGCCGCCTTGATTACGGCGATCTCTATTTTCAGTCGAGCTATCACGAATCCTGGGTTTTAGAAGACCGCATCATTAAAGATGGTTCTTACAATATCGATCAGGGCGTTGGCGTGCGAGCCATCAGCGGCGAAAAAACAGGGTTTGCCTATGCAGACCAGATTAGCCTGCTGGCGCTGGAACAAAGTGCTCATGCCGCTCGTACCATCGTGCGTGACAACGGTGATGGCAAAGTAAAAACGCTGGGGGCGGTGGAGCACCAGGCGCTTTATACCTCAGTTGATCCCCTGCAGAGCATGAGCCGTGAAGAGAAGCTGGATATTCTGCGCCGCGTAGACAACGTGGCGCGTGCCGCAGACAAGCGCGTTCAGGAAGTGACCGCCAGTCTGACTGGTGTTTATGAACTGATTCTGGTGGCGGCGACCGACGGTACGCTGGCCGCTGACGTCCGTCCGTTGGTGCGTTTGTCGGTAAGCGTACAGGTTGAAGAGGATGGCAAGCGTGAACGCGGCGCCAGCGGTGGCGGCGGGCGTTTTGGCTATGACTATTTCCTTGCCGATCTCGATGGCGAAGTCCGTGCTGACGCATGGGCGAAAGAGGCCGTACGCATGGCGTTGGTTAACCTCTCTGCGGTGGCCGCGCCTGCCGGTACGTTGCCGGTGGTGCTCGGCGCTGGCTGGCCTGGCGTCCTGCTGCATGAAGCGGTCGGTCATGGTCTGGAAGGTGACTTTAACCGCCGTGGCACATCAGTATTCAGCGGTCACATGGGTGAACTGGTGGCGTCAGAATTGTGTACCGTGGTGGATGACGGCACAATGGCGGACCGTCGTGGTTCCGTGGCTATCGATGACGAAGGTACGCCGGGTCAGTACAACGTGCTGATCGAAAATGGCATTCTGAAAGGCTATATGCAGGACAAACTCAATGCGCGCCTGATGGGAGTCGCGCCAACGGGTAATGGTCGCCGTGAATCTTACGCGCACCTGCCGATGCCGCGTATGACTAACACCTATATGCTGCCGGGGAAATCCACGCCGCAGGAAATCATCGAATCCGTTGAATACGGTATTTATGCACCTAACTTCGGCGGCGGCCAGGTGGATATCACCTCCGGGAAATTTGTATTCTCGACGTCCGAAGCGTATCTGATTGAGAACGGTAAAGTGACCAAACCGGTGAAAGGCGCAACGTTAATTGGCTCCGGTATCGAAGCGATGCAGCAGATTTCGATGGTGGGTAACGACCTGAGACTGGATAACGGAGTTGGCGTTTGCGGTAAAGAAGGACAGAGTCTGCCTGTGGGCGTGGGTCAGCCGACGCTGAAGGTGGATAACCTGACCGTGGGCGGTACTGCCTGAGAAACTGTAATTTAAAGGGTATTTTTGCCCGATAAGCGCTAGCGCTATCGGGCATATCATCACTTCTCTTTTCCCCGACCGTACATTCCCTGGAATAGCTTCGCCACATCGACAAAATAGTCTGTCAGATAGTTAATCACTACCTGCACCTTGAGTGGCAATTTGTCTTTTTCGGTATACAGCGCGTAGACCGGACGCGGATCCGACTGGTAGCGGGGAAGCAGGATCTCCACTTCGCCACGATTGATCTCATTGATCACCCACATCAGCGGTACATAGGCAATGCCCGTGCCTGCGGCCAGCCAGCGTACCAGCGTCATCGGATCGTTAGTCACGAAGCGCCCCTCTGGGATCAGGCGGGTGGAGATGCCCTCCGGAGCGATAAGCTCGAATTCATTATCCGGGCGCACGCTGTATTCCAGCCACGAGTGGTTGCTGAGATCGGCGGGTTTCTCCGGGGCGCCAAACTGCGCGAGATAGCTTTTCGCGGCGCAGACCACCATCGGCATAGCTCCCAAACGGCGTGAAAACAGGCTGGAGTCCTGCAACGCGCCGACGCGGATAACTACGTCCAGGCCATCCGCGATTAAATCCGGGGCCGGAATGCCGGTTACCAGATTTACCGTCAATCCCGGATACTCTTTCAGCATCGTGGCGGTCAACCCGGCGAGGACATTTTGTGCCATAGTTGAAGAGCAGCCAATGCGCAGGGTACCGATAGGCGTGTTGTTAAAGGCATAAAGTTGCTCGTGAACATCCTGTGCTTCGTGCAGCATCCGGCGGCAGCCCTGATAATAAATTTTACCGGCTTCAGTTAGCCCAATGCTGCGCGTACTGCGGTTTAGCAGCTTGACCTGTAACTCATCTTCCAGTTTGGAGACCGTCTGGCTTATTGATGAAACGCTCATTTGTAGCTGTCTTGCGGCGGCGGTGAAGGAGCCCAGTTCGACAACTTTGGCGAACACCGACATACGTTTTAATCGTTCCATTGTTCACTCTGACTTAAAAGTGATTTAGATCACATAATATAGATAACAGCATAACAGTTACGTTAATATATTATTATTCAAATAACGGCTATGTCGCTCTCGCCTGGCTCATCCTCGCCCTTCTCTGCGGTGACATACGCTAGAAAAACTATCATCTGCACTCTCTTACGTTACCAAGGTCAACATGAGTCTGTTTCCCGTTATCGTGGTGTTTGGTTTGTCCTTCCCACCGATTTTTTTCGAATTACTTTTGTCACTGGCGATTTTCTGGCTGGTGCGTCGGGTGCTGGTTCCGACTGGTATCTATGATTTTGTCTGGCATCCGGCTCTGTTTAACACCGCGCTGTATTGCTGTCTGTTCTACTTAACAACGCGCCTGTTCGTTTGAGGTTGAAGTGAAAACACTAACAAGAAAACTCTCCCGCACGGCCATTACCGTGATACTGGTCATTCTGGCCTTCATCGCCATTTTCCGCGCATGGGTGTTCTACACCGAGTCGCCGTGGACGCGTGATGCCCGTTTCAGCGCCGATGTTGTCGCCATTGCGCCGGATGTTGCGGGCCTTATTACCAACGTTAACATCCATGATAACCAACTGGTGAAAAAGGATCAGATCCTGTTCACCATCGATCAGCCACGCTATAAGAAAGCCCTTGAACAGGCTGAAGCTGATGTCGCTTATTATCAAGTTCTGGCGCAGGAAAAACGCCAGGAGGCTGGTCGTCGTAACCGACTTGGCGTGCAGGCCATGTCTCGTGAAGAGATCGATCAGTCAAACAACGTCCTGCAAACCGTATTACACCAGCTTGCGAAGGCACAAGCGACCCGCGACCTGGCGAAATTAGATCTGGAGCGTACCGTTATCCGCGCGCCAGCAGATGGCTGGGTGACTAACCTGAACGTCTATAGCGGCGAATTTATTACGCGCGGGTCCACGGCGGTGGCGTTAGTCAAACAGCATTCTTTCTATGTGCTGGCGTATATGGAAGAAACCAAACTGGAAGGCGTTCGTCCTGGGTATCGCGCTGAAATCACCCCGCTTGGCAGTAATAATGTGCTGAAGGGGACTGTTGATAGTGTGGCGGCTGGCGTAACGAATGCCAGCAGCACGCGGGACGCCAAGGGTATGGCGACCATTGATTCCAATCTTGAATGGGTGCGTCTGGCGCAGCGTGTGCCGGTGCGAATTCGCCTTGATGAGCAGCAGGGAACCTTGTGGCCTGCCGGGACGACCGCGACCGTCGTCATTACCGGCAAGCAGGATCGCGATGCCAGTCAGGAATCTTTCTTCCGTAAAATGGCGCACCGCCTGCGCGAATTTGGTTAATCGCGATGGGTATTTTCTCCATTGCCAATCAGCATATCCGCTTTGCGGTAAAACTGGCCTGCGCGATTGTACTGGCGCTGTTCGTTGGCTTTCATTTCCAGCTTGAGACCCCGCGCTGGGCGGTGCTGACCGCGGCCATTGTGGCGGCAGGTCCGGCCTTTGCCGCTGGTGGAGAACCTTATTCAGGTGCTATCCGCTATCGCGGCATGCTGCGTATTGTCGGGACATTTATCGGCTGTATTGCCGCACTGATCATTATCATCAGCATGATCCGCGCCCCGCTATTGATGATCCTGGTGTGTTGTGTTTGGGCCGGTTTTTGTACCTGGATCTCATCGTTAGTGAAGATCGAAAACTCCTATGCCTGGGGGCTTTCAGGCTATACGGCGCTGATCATCGTCATTACTATTCAGGCTGAACCGCTGCTGACGCCGCAATTTGCGCTCGAACGCTGTAGTGAAATTGTGATGGGCATTGTCTGTGCCATTGTTGCTGACCTGCTCTTTTCGCCCCGTTCGGTGAAACAGGAAATTGATGTCGAACTGGATAGCCTGCTGGTAGCGCAATATCAGCTTATGCAGCTGTGCATTAAGCATGGCGACAGTGAGGAAGTGGACAAAGCCTGGGGAGATTTAGTCAGGCGAACGGCGGCGCTGGAAGGGATGCGTAGTAACCTGAATATGGAGTCCTCGCGCTGGGTGCGGGCTAACCGCAGACTCAAGGCATTGAATACGTTGTCGCTCACGCTCATCACGCAGTCCTGCGAAACCTATCTAATTCAGAACACCCGACCAGAATTGATCACCGATACCTTCCGTGAGTTGTTCGATACGCCGGTTGAAACGGTACAGGATGTCCATAAACAGTTGAAGCGGATGCGTAGGGTGATTGCCTGGACCGGAGAACGTGACACACCTGTCACAATTTACACCTGGGCTGGGGCGGCAACACGCTATTTGTTACTTAAACGTGGAGTTGTCAGCAACACCAAAATTAGCGCTATCGAAGAAGAGATCCTGCAAGGTGAACCGGTGGTGAAAGTGGAATCTGCCGAGCGTCACCATGCGATGGTTAATTTCTGGCGCACCACACTTTCATGTGTGCTGGGAACCTTATTCTGGCTGTGGACCGGTTGGACATCCGGCAGCGGTGCAATGGTGATGATTGCGGTTGTTACCTCGCTGGCAATGCGTTTGCCTAACCCGCGTATGGTGGCGATAGACTTTATATACGGCACATTGGCGGCGTTACCGCTCGGGGCACTCTATTTCCTGGTGATTATCCCTAATACCCAGCAAAGTATGTTGTTGCTGTGTCTGAGCCTGGCGGTGCTGGGTTTCTTTCTGGGGATCGAGGTACAGAAAAGACGATTGGGATCGATGGGGGCGCTGGCCAGCACGATTAATATCATCGTGCTGGATAACCCGATGACGTTCCACTTTAGCCAGTTTCTTGACAGTGCTCTGGGGCAGATTGTTGGTTGTGTACTGGCATTTATCGTCATTATGTTGGTGCGTGATAACTCTCGTGACAGAACGGGCCGCGTGTTGCTCAACCAGTTTGTCTCGGCGGCGGTTTCTGCGATGACCACCAACGTGGTTCGTCGAAAAGAAAACCATCTTCCGGCGCTTTATCAGCAGCTGTTTTTGCTAATGAACAAATTTCCCGGCGACCTGGCGAAGTTTCGCCTGGCGCTGACCATGATCATCGCGCATCAGCGCCTGCGCGATGCGCCGGTACCGGTAAACGAGGATCTCTCCGCATTCCATCGCCAGCTTCGCCGCACTGCCGATCACGTGATTTCTGCAGGAAACGACGACAAGCGGCGACGTTACTTTAGTCAGTTGCTGGAAGAGCTTGAGATCTACCAGGAGAAATTAATCATTTGGCAAGCACCACCGCAGGTTACCGAGCCGGTAAAACGACTCAGTGGGATGCTACATAAGTATCAACATGCGCTGACCAGCAATTGAATGTGAGAAACCGACGATAAAAACGTCGGTTTTTTTATGGCTATACTTACCTGAAAATGCAGGAAGTCTCTGCATATTATTGGTTCGTAGAGTGACAGTGACTGGCGTCGGGATGGTGGCTATAGATGAACATCTATACATTTGATTTTGACGAGATAGAAGACCAGGGTGATTTCTATCGCGAGTTTACGCGCACGTTCGGTCTCGCCAGGGAAAAGGTGGTTGATTTAGATTCTTTGTGGGAGGTGGTTATCGGGGAAGTCTTACCGTTGCCGCTGGAGATTGAATTTGTTCATTTGCCGGACAAGCTACGCAGACGATATGGTGCGCTGATTTTACTGTTCGATGAAGCGGAAGAAGAGCTGGAAGGGCAGTTGCGCTTTAATGTTCGGCATTCAATATAAGGCATAAAAAAGCCCCCGGCAGGCGGGGGCAAGTCGTCGGACTGAGACGACGAGGGTTTATTTGTAGAGTTCTGCAGTAGCATGCCAGTGAGCGCCTTCACGGAGCTCGGTAACGCGATAGCTGCTGGCACCTGCTTTTTCAGCTTTAGCAGCGATGGCCTGACGCATATCCATTGGTGAGCTACCGATCTGAGATACGGAGATGCTACCCATGGATTGCAGGTTCTGTGCTTCTTGTGAGTTCACCTGAGTAACCGCGGCGCTTGCACCGAAAGAGAGAACAGAAAGAAGGCTTAAGGTTGCAATAGTCGTTTTGATTTTCATGATTTTTACCTCGTCGAATTCTTTTATAGGGGTCTGCGTTTCGTGACCCTCATCACAAAATCAAGTATACACTAATAACCTGATAAATTAATACCACGCTAATTGTTTCTGCTGGTATTTGGTGTTAAGAAATGGTTTTTTTATAATCAAATGGAATTAAAAAGAGTGTTTTTGACATCTTTAAATAAATAAATTCAATCAAATCATAATGATATGAATTTTTGCAAAATGTGCGTTTTAAAGTATTCGTATTCACTACGTGAATGGTTTTTGATGGTTAAACGCACCATTTGTTAAACGAGTTGTAGTGGAAAATAGAGGGAAGAGGGAGAAAACAGAGTTTTTTCCCCGTCGCGAGGCGACGGGGAGGAGGCACTATAGTTCTTGTTCGAACAGTTCCAGAATGGCTTCGTACAAATCTTTTACCGTAAATCCCTTCGCTGGGGTGGTGAAGATAGTATCGTCACCGGCAATCGTACCCAGAATACCTTCCGCTTTCCCCAATGAGTCCAGCAGACGTGCAATCAACTGAGCAGCGCCGGGGCTGGTATGAATAACCACGACCGCATCGTTGTAGTCTATATCCAGTACCAGATTTTTTAGCGGGCTGGAGGTTGTCGGTACCCCTAACTCTGCTGGCAGGCAGTAAACCATTTCCATTTTCGCATTGCGTGTACGCACGGCGCCGAACTTGGTCAGCATGCGAGAAACCTTGGACTGATTGATATTATCAAAGCCCTGATCCTGCAACGCCAGGACAATTTCGCCCTGAGAGCTGAACTTTTCTTCTTTAAGCAGCGCTTTAAACGCCTTGACTAATTCTTCTTGTTTTGCCGAGCTTCGCATAAGTCACCCGTAATATGGCAGTAGAAACAACATTATTGTGCATACAGATGAATTTTTATGCAAACGGTCTGCCTTGTTCAAGGCTGAAATAATGTTATGAAAGAGCGGAATTTTATCAAATTTCGTTATCAAGAAACATGCCTGTGTCACGGCTCGCAAATAAGGTTAAAAGTAAATTAAATGTTATCAAATTGATGTTGTTTTGAGAGGTGGGTAGGGTATATTGTCAGCACCTGTTGGAAAGTTGCTCTACTGTGCGGGTGGTTTTGAATTACGTAACTTAGGTTTTATTTTACGTAAGTTAAATGCATAAAAGCCAAATTTGCGTGACTACGCATTCTTGACGCGTGGTTGTTGTATTCGTTGGATTTGTGAATTAAGGTCGCCGCCGCGGAGCAATAGACACTTTGCTTATCAATATAATAAGGAGTTTAGGATGAAAGTTGCAGTCCTCGGCGCTGCTGGTGGTATCGGTCAGGCGCTAGCATTACTGTTAAAAACCCAACTGCCTTCAGGTTCAGAACTCTCCCTGTACGACATCGCTCCAGTAACGCCTGGTGTGGCCGTTGATTTGAGCCATATCCCTACTGCTGTGAAAATCAAAGGCTTTAGCGGCGAAGACGCTACCCCTGCACTGGAAGGTGCTGATGTGGTGCTGATCTCCGCTGGCGTCGCACGTAAACCGGGTATGGATCGTTCCGACCTGTTCAACGTTAACGCCGGTATTGTGAAGAACCTGGTGCAGCAGGTTGCTAAAACCTGTCCGAAAGCGTGTATCGGTATCATCACCAACCCGGTTAACACGACGGTTGCTATCGCTGCAGAAGTACTGAAAAAAGCAGGCGTATACGATAAGAACAAACTGTTTGGCGTGACCACGCTGGACATTATCCGCTCCAACACCTTTGTGGCGGAACTGAAAGGCAAGCAGCCAGGCGACGTTGAAGTCCCGGTTATTGGCGGCCACTCTGGCGTGACCATTCTGCCGCTGCTGTCACAAATTCCTGGCGTAAGCTTCACCGAGCAAGAAGCGGCTGACCTGACCAAACGTATCCAGAATGCGGGTACTGAAGTTGTGGAAGCTAAAGCTGGTGGCGGATCTGCAACCCTGTCTATGGGTCAGGCTGCAGCACGTTTTGGCCTGTCACTGGTTCGCGCACTGAGCGGCGAAAAAGGTGTGGTTGAATGTGCTTACGTTGAAGGCGACGGCCAGTATGCTCGCTTCTTCTCTCAGCCGCTGCTGCTGGGCAAAAACGGCGTAGAAGAACGTCAGTCTATCGGCAAGCTGAGCGCGTTTGAGCAAGCTGCGCTGGAAGGTATGCTGGATACGCTGAAGAAAGATATCACTCTGGGCGAAGAGTTCGTTAAATAACGAACTGCCAGAAAGTAAAAAACCGGAGCACTGGCTCCGGTTTTTTTATATCCGCGTTAGTTGGTTGCCGGATATTCCTGAATCGTGACCTGCAGCGTCAACTGCTTATCATCGCGCATCACGACCACGGAGATAACCGAGCCTGGGCGAATCTCTGCCACCTGATCCATTGTTTCCAGCGCTGACACCGCTGGCTTATTATTGACCGAAATAATCAGATCGTTAACCTGTATGCCAGCCCGCGCTGCCGGACCATCCGGGGACACTTCGTTAACCACAATTCCCTGAATTTGATCCATGCCGCCGCCCTGGGCGTGCAGTGGCGCTATTTCGCGACCGCTGATGCCGATGTAGCCGCGAATCACGCGTCCGTCACGAATCAGCTTATCCATGATTTTGGTTGCCAGTTGAAAAGGAATAGCAAAACCGATCCCTTCCGGGGTTTCGCCATCGTTGCTTTTATCAAATGACAGGGTGTTAATACCCATCAACTCACCCAACGAGTTAACCAGCGCACCACCGGAGTTGCCGTGGTTGATGGAGGCATCGGTTTGCAGGAAGTTTTGCCGCCCCGTCGGGTTCAGGCCAATACGACCGGTGGCGCTGATAATCCCCTGAGTGATGGTTTGCCCGAGGTTGTAAGGGTTACCAATGGCGAGAACCACATCGCCGATGTGCGGTACGCGTTTGTTATTAATCGGAATTGTCGGCAGTCCGCCAGTCGCGTTGATTTTCAGCACCGCAAGGTCGGTTAACGTATCAGAACCCACAAGTAGCGCTTCAAATACACGGCCATCCTGCAATGCGACGATGATTTGGTCAGCATCATTAATGACGTGCTTGTTGGTAATGATATAGCCGCGCTGATCCATGATAACGCCTGAGCCGAGCGTGCGGATCTCAAGCTGGTTATGCGCTGTGCTGTTCATACTGCGGTTATAAACGTTAACGACGGCAGGCGCTGCGCGGCGAACAGCCGGGTTATAACTGGCGGGTGTTTCATCTGCACTGTCGAACTGCGGTGCGGTAAGCGTATTAATTTTGCGCAACGAGGGCATCGCGGCCAGCAGAATAGCGCCGACGATTAAACCAATCGCGACCGAACGTAAAAGCTTCACAAACATGATGGCGGCGTCATTAATAAAGGGAACGGCAGCAGCATATCACGAGTTTACCGGACATCACACGGGGGGCTGATGTCCGGTTACAGGCGTTAACGCAGGAGCAGGTAAATACTTTCGTTACCGCGAACCACCTGCAGAGCAATAATCGACGGTTTCGCTTCCAGCACTTTGCGCATTTCAGCGATTGAGTTTACGCGATCGCGGTTAACGCCAATGATAACGTCATCTTTATGCAGGCCGGCCTGCGCGGCTGGGCTGCTTTTTTCGACGTTATCAATTTTAATGCCTTTGGTGCCGTCTTTTAACTGTCCGTCGCTGAGCGTAGCACCTTGCAACGCAGGCGCAATCATCTCCGCGCTGGCGGACGATGATGTACTGGTGTCCAGGGTGACCTCAACCTCCAGCGGTTTACCGTTACGCAGCAGACCCAGTTTGACCTTGGTGCCAGGTTCGGTTGTCGCAATGCGTGAACGCAGTTCGGCGAAGCTGTTGAGCGGTTTGCCGTTGAGGCTGGTAATGACGTCGCCAGACTTCACTCCCGCTTTTGCGGAACCGGAGTTAGGCAGAACCTCGCTGACAAACGCGCCGCGCTGCACGTCCAGTTTGAACGCTTTGGCGATATCGGCGGTCATTTCGGTGCCTTTAATCCCCAGCAGGCCACGTTTGATTTCACCAAACTGCATCAACTGCTGCGCCAGCGTACGCGCCATGTTGCTCGGAATTGCAAAGCCAATACCGATGCTACCGCCACCGGGAGCCAGAATAGCGGTGTTAATGCCAATCAGCTCACCGTTGAGGTTAAGCAATGCACCGCCGGAGTTACCCCGGTTGATGGAAGCGTCCGTCTGAATAAAGTTTTCCAGACCTTCGAGGTTCAACCCGCTACGACCCAAAGCCGATACAATGCCTGAGGTGGCAGTTTGCCCCAAACCAAACGGGTTACCCACGGCTACCGCGAAATCACCCACGCGGAGTTTGTCGGAATCGGCAATGGCTATTTGCGTCAGGTTGCTGGGATGCTGAATTTGTAGCAGAGCGATATCGCTCTGATCGTCGCTGCCAATAAGCTTTGCGTCGAACTCACGACCATCATTAAGCTGAACGCTGATTTTTTGCGCCTGATTAATAACGTGGTTATTGGTCAGGACGTAGCCTTTGGCGGCATCAATAATAACCCCGGAACCCAGCCCTTCAAAAGGTTGGGAAGGTTGGTCGGGAAGTTCATCACCAAAAAACTTTTTGAACTCTTCCGGGACTTTCTGCTCCTGAGTGGCGGTGCCTTCGACCCTTACGCTCACCACGGCAGGTAACACTTTCTCCAGCATCGGGGCGAGACTGGGGAGCGCAGCCTGACCGGGAACCTGGCCGGGAATCGACGCAACGGCCGGGAATGGCGCCGAGAGAGTTAACCCGACACTTAACGCTAATGCACTCAACAGCTGGGTTTGTTTTTTCATGGATCCTGCTCTCGTACCTTGAGTAAACGGAAGATGATTCAAAACAGTTTGATGTTATTGAATTTTCGGTTTGGTCACAATGAGGCTAACGACTAAATAATAGCTGGGACGGGAAGAGAAGCGGAGGGCGCAATTGCTGCGCCCAATAAATTTCTTAACGATGTGCGGTTAGTCGCGCTTTACGCCGCTACGCAGCAGGCCAGAAGCCCCTTCAGAATAGTCACGCGGCATTTGAACCGGCGCCTGATCGTTGCCAGCTTCGGACTCTGCCAGACGATTACGGAACGGGTTGTTTTCCGGTGACATACCCGGCAGCAGGTTGCTGGAGCTTTTCGCCATATGCTGGTAGATCTGACGATAATCGTCCGCCATGTTATCCAGCAATTCAGCGCTGCGGGCAAAGTGGCTCACCAGCTCTTCGCGGTACTCTTCCAGCTCAGCTTTATTTTTTTCCAGTTCGTACTGCAATGCCTGCTGTTGGCGTAATTTACGATTACCAAAACGCATGGCTACAGCACCAATAATGATACCGACGACTAACCCAATTAGCGCATATTCCCAGGTCATGAACATCTCCCGTTGTCTTGTGTTTCCGTAGGGTGTTGGCTTTAGGCTCCATGCCTGCGCCTGATTATGCCACTATAACCGCTAATTCCGTAGAAGTGGAATCCCGTGTTTATATCACGTAATGTAGAACGGCCTTTTTTTCGTCAACCGTGAGCGACGGCACATCGATTCTCAAGGAATAACAATAACATCATGCAAAGCCTTTCTCCGACATCGCGTTACCAGCAAGCCCTCAAAGATGGCAGTCATCAGCCCGACAACGTACAACAAGAAGCCGTGAATCGATTGGAAACCATTTTCCAGGCGCTTTCGACGCCGGCGCGTCCTGTGCCACAGGAGAGTGGACTGATGGCGCGTTTTGGCAAATTGCTGGGTAAGCGCGAGTCGCCGACTAACCCGCCGGTGCGTGGGCTGTATATGTGGGGCGGCGTCGGGCGCGGAAAAACCTGGCTGATGGATCTGTTCTACCATAGCCTGCCGGGCAGGCGTAAACAGCGTTTGCACTTTCACCGTTTTATGTTGCGCGTCCATGAGGAGCTTACCGCCCTGCAGGGGCAGAGCGATCCGCTGGAAATCATTGCCGACCGTTTTAAGGCCGAAACGGACGTGCTGTGCTTTGACGAATTTTTTGTTTCTGACATCACCGATGCCATGCTGCTCGGCGGCCTGATGAAGGCACTATTTGCCCGCGGTATTACGCTGGTCGCGACCTCCAATATTCCGCCAGATGAACTGTATCGCAACGGTTTGCAACGCACGCGTTTTCTTCCTGCTATTGATGCTATCAAACAGCATTGTGACATTATGAATGTTGATGCTGGCGTCGATTATCGTCTGCGCACCTTAACCCAGGCGCATTTGTGGTTGTCACCACTGAATGAGGAAACCCGCCAGCAGATGGATAAGCTCTGGCTGGCATTGGCGGGAACGAAAGGCGAGCATGCGCCGACGCTGGAAATCAATCATCGCCCTATGCAGACGCTGGCCGTCGAAAACCAAACGCTGGCGGTGTCGTTCACTACGCTCTGTGTCGATGCGCGTAGCCAACATGACTACATTGCGCTGTCGCGTCTGTTTCATACGGTGCTGTTGTTTGATGTACCGGTCATGACGACGCTGATGGAGAGTGAGGCGCGGCGTTTTATCGCGCTGGTGGATGAGTTCTATGAGCGTCACGTCAAGCTGGTGGTCAGCGCGGCGTCGCCACTCTATGAAATTTATCAGGGCGAGCGTCTGAAGTTTGAATTTCAGCGCTGTTTGTCGCGCTTGCAGGAGATGCAAAGCGAAGAGTATCTGAAGCGGGAACATTTAGCCGGTTAAACCTGCCGCAAATCACATAAAGGGGTCGATCTTTGACCCTGACTTCTCTATAATCTTGCGACCCCACGTTACGAGAGAGTTTTTTTCCCAAAACTTTCTATGCGCCGGCATAGGCTATTCGAAGGGGTAGGTTTGCTGGACAATGTCGTGTGAACCTCAACTGACAAAACGTTTGGGTGTTCACCAACGTGTAACTTATTTATTTGGGTAAGCTTTTAATGAAAACTTTTACAGCTAAACCAGAAACCGTAAAACGCGACTGGTATGTTGTTGACGCGACCGGTAAAACTCTGGGCCGTCTGGCTTCCGAACTGGCTCTGCGCCTGCGCGGTAAGCACAAAGCGGAATACACTCCGCACGTAGATACCGGTGATTACATCATCGTTCTGAACGCTGACAAAGTTGCTGTAACCGGCAACAAGCGTACTGACAAAGTGTACTATCACCACACCGGCCACATCGGTGGTATCAAACAAGCGACCTTTGAAGAGATGATTGCTCGCCGTCCTGAGCGTGTGCTTGAAATCGCGGTTAAAGGCATGCTGCCAAAAGGCCCGCTGGGTCGTGCTATGTTCCGTAAACTGAAAGTTTACGCTGGCAACGAGCACAACCACGCGGCACAGCAACCGCAAGTTCTTGACATCTAATCGGGATTATAGGCAATGGCTGAAAATCAATACTACGGCACTGGTCGCCGCAAAAGTTCCGCAGCTCGCGTTTTCATCAAACCGGGCAGTGGTAAAATCGTAATCAACCAACGTTCTCTGGAACAGTACTTCGGTCGTGAAACTGCCCGCATGGTAGTTCGTCAGCCGCTGGAACTGGTCGACATGGTTGAGAAACTGGATCTGTACATCACTGTTAAAGGTGGTGGTATCTCTGGTCAGGCTGGTGCGATCCGTCACGGTATCACCCGCGCTCTGATGGAGTACGACGAGTCCCTGCGTGGCGAACTGCGTAAAGCTGGCTTCGTTACCCGTGATGCTCGTCAGGTTGAACGTAAGAAAGTCGGTCTGCGTAAAGCACGTCGTCGTCCTCAGTTCTCCAAACGTTAATTGTATTCTGCTTCGGCAGACGACAATTTGCGAAAAAACCCGCTTCGGCGGGTTTTTTTATCGTTATTTCTCGCCGTAGAACCACGGCAATCCGCTAATTGCCACCTCTTTTTCCCCATTTCAAGAATCGACTCACCACAACGGTCACAAAATCTGGTAAACTATCATCCAATTTTCTGCCCAAATGTCCGGTATCGCTCATTTTTTGTTTGTATTTTGAACAGCAATGACTTTCCGAGCCTGGGTGACATCACTTCTGGCTGGCCACTGAGTGGCTGGTAGCAGTAAAAATTCTGAATATACCTGGAGGTTTTCATGGCTGTCGCTGCCAACAAACGTTCGGTAATGACGCTGTTTTCTGGTCCTACTGACATCTATAGCCATCAGGTCCGCATTGTGCTGGCTGAAAAAGGTGTTAGTTTCGAGATTGAGCATGTGGAGAAGGACAATCCACCTCAGGATCTGATCGACCTCAACCCGAATCAGAGCGTACCGACACTGGTGGATCGTGAGCTGACCCTGTGGGAATCTCGCATCATTATGGAATATCTGGATGAGCGTTTCCCGCATCCACCGCTGATGCCGGTTTACCCGGTTGCGCGTGGTGAAAGCCGCCTGTACATGCAGCGTATTGAAAAAGACTGGTACACGCTGATGAACGTCATCGTGAACGGGTCTGCTTCTGAAGCCGAAGTCGCGCGTAAGCGTCTGCGCGAAGAACTGCTGGCAATTGCGCCGGTATTTGGTCAGAAACCTTACTTCCTGAGCGATGAGTTCAGCCTGGTAGATTGCTATCTGGCGCCGCTGCTGTGGCGTTTACCGCAGCTGGGTATTGAATTCAACGGTGCAGGTTCGAAAGAACTGAAAGGGTACATGACTCGCGTCTTTGAACGTGACTCTTTCCTGGCTTCTCTGACTGAGCCTGAACGTGAAATGCGTCTGGGCCGGGGTTAACCTGTATGGATTTGCCACAGCTAACACCACGCCGTCCGTATCTGCTGCGCGCATTCTATGAGTGGTTGTTAGACAACCAGCTCACGCCGCATCTGGTGGTGGATGTGACGCTCCAGGACGTGCAGGTTCCGATGGAATATGCACGTGACGGGCAAATTGTTCTGAACATTGCACCGCGTGCGGTGGGCAATCTGGAGTTGGCTAACGACGAAGTGCGCTTTAACGCGCGCTTTGGTGGTGTGCCGCGTCAGGTTTCAGTGCCGCTGGCTGCCGTCCTGGCAATTTATGCTCGTGAAAATGGCGCCGGTACGATGTTCGAACCGGAAGCCGCCTACGACGAAGATGTCGCCAGCTTAAATGATGACGACAACGACGCGTCTGGTTTTGAGAGTGAAACGGTCATGTCGGTCATTGATGGCGATAAGCCTGACAATGGCGACGACAATGAACCAGATGACACACCGCCGCCACCTCGCGGTGGGCGTCCAGCGCTGCGCGTAGTGAAATAAATAGTGAAATAAAAAAACAGGCCCTTTGGGGCCTGTTCTGTTTTCTGGTTTCGGGATCAGTAAAACAGCGCGATGGTGACTATCATATTCACCACAAATCCCACCGCCATTGGGATGGCTGTACGTTTTACCACCTCAAAGGGCGACACGCCGGCAATACCCGACGTCACCACAATGACCGCGGTAATGGGTGACACCGCTCTGGCGAGCGTAGTAGCAAAATGCATCGGCATAATCATCACTACCGCAGGAATATGCAGCCCGGCGGCAATATCCGGAATCAGGCTGGCAAAAGACATGAATGGCGCGTTGCCTGATCCCATGACGATCGCGCAGGCGGCGATGACCACGGCCATGATGATCATCACGCCGATGCCGCCAAGGCCGGAATGCTCTGCACCTTTTATCACGGCGTCGACAGTGCCGATTGTCGTTAACCCTTTCGCAAAGATCTCCCCGGCAACCACCAGCGTGACAACGTTGGCGAACTGCGTCCCCATACCGTCAAAAAAAGCCTGCACATCATCCATCGTTTCGCGCAGATCATGTTTATGCAGGAATTGAACAAACATCGTGAGCGTCATGCTCATCAGCATTACCACCACCAGATTCAGCTCTGCTTTCATTAGCCCCATCTGTGCCAGGGCAAGCGAGCCCAGCATCAGGATCAGCGGCATGACGGGTAAAATGGCGTAATAGAGTGGAGGTACGTTTTCCAGTGCTTTTTGTTCAGTGAATCCGTTGTAGTCCGGTACTGTTTTTTTATCAAATTGCCGCTGAACGAAAAAATGCGCAATGGCGACGGCGATGATGACGCACGATGCGACGGGTAACTGATAATGAAAGAAGTAGGTGGCGATTTTCATACCTGCGACCTGCGCGGCAAAAATCGAGTTGGTTTCCAGAATGCCCCATTCAATGGACATTGAGGTAGCAATGACGGCCACCGCAGACAAACGGCTCACGCCAAGGCTGACCAGCGTTGGGAACAGCGTCACCATCAGCAGCATACCTAACCCGGATGCACTGGTAATGAACTGCGCCATGATCTGACCAATCACATAAGTGGCGGCAAGAACAACATAGGGTGAGCGGATTAGCTTAAGCGGACGGCTTAACAGGCTAACCATCGCTCTGCTGGCTCCCATTCTGTCCATATAACGGGCATAACCGCCCACTGCCATGATGGATAACCCCAGTCCGGCCGCCCGATTGGAGAGCATACGCAGAATTTCGTTGTAAATATCGATCAGCAGATAGCCGCTGCTCTTGTCGTCAGCGACCAGCGCGCCGTAGCCCAGCCAGACACCGCAGATCATCAGGAATATCCCCGCGGCCGCCAGCACGACCTGCGGTTTGTAGTTTTTGAGGATCAGGTAACCCATCGTTAATAAAACGATAACAGAAATAATGATGCCGAACATTGTTTCACTCCATGCCAGAGAAGAAGATAAATCCGGTAATAACGCTGTTATGTAAACGGATGTTATATTTTTTTGAGCGTTTTTTATGGAGTGGATATCTTGTTTTTAATTCGATCTTTAAATTATTTATCGTTATAAAATAGATGGTTATGATAATTTGTCATGTTCATATTCATAAATTTCAAAAAGTGAATAGAGTGCCGTTAAATTAAATATATGCAGAATGATTAAACTGAATAAAATATATTTATTGCAGATATGACCAATAAGCTGTTCAGCCCGAATGACCATCATTTCACCCTGCTTTCGATCCTGTGATAGGATAAACCCGCTGTTGTTTGTTACCACGACTTAGCTGAATGGGCCCTATGAACGCATTTGATTCGCAAGCTGAAGACTCTCCATCCGCCATTGGCCGTAGCTTACGCAATCGCCCGCTGGCGCGTAAAAAACTGTCTGAAATGGTTGAAGAAGAACTGGAGCAGATGATTCGTCGTCGGGAATTTGGCGAGGGCGAACAGTTGCCGTCTGAGCGAGAGCTGATGACCTTCTTTAACGTGGGCCGTCCTTCTGTACGAGAAGCGCTGGCGGCGTTAAAGCGCAAAGGTCTGGTACAAATCAACAACGGTGAGCGCGCCCGCGTTTCGCGTCCTTCTGCTGATACTATTATCAGCGAGCTCTCTGGTATGGCGAAAGATTTCCTCGCGCATCCCGGCGGCATTGCCCACTTCGAACAGCTGCGATTGTTCTTTGAATCCAGCCTGGTACGATATGCCGCCGAACATGCGACGGACGAGCAAATCGACAAACTGGCGAAGGCGCTGGAGATCAACAGTCAGTCGCTCGATGACAATGCGTTGTTCATTCGCTCGGACGTTGATTTTCACCGCGTACTGGCGGAGATCCCGGGCAATCCCATCTTTATGGCGATCCACGTCGCGCTGCTGGATTGGCTGATTGCCGCACGTCCGACCGTCCCTGATCGGGAATTGTACGAGCATAATAGTGTGAGTTATCAACAACATATTTCTATTGTTGAGGCTATTCGTCAGCATGATCCTGATGAAGCCGACCGCGCATTACAAGAACATCTCAACAGCGTTTCTGCCACCTGGCACGCCCTCAGTAAAAACAAAAAATTGCGTAAGTGATCGCGATCCCGACGATCGTTTAAACACAAAATCATTCAAGTTGCATCAATGCGGCAAGAGAGCGAGCACCCTGGAGCATAGATAACTATGTGACAGGGGTGATCGAACGCAGCCAACGCAGAGGCGGCTCGAAGGATGAAGTGTTTAGTGAGGTAGATCGCAATATAAGCGTTCTGTATTGTATTGCTGCTTATTTGATCTGGTATAACAGGTATAAAGGTATGTAGTCAGATAACACTAATCATCCTCAGAGGTCGTTATGGCAAGAAATTTAAAAGGCGTAATGCCAGCGTTGTTAACTCCATTCGATAACCAACAGAAACTGGACATCGAGAGCTTGCGCCGTCTGGTGCGTTTCAATATTGGGCAGGGAATAGATGGGCTGTATGTCGGTGGCTCAACGGGTGAGGCCTTTGTCCAAAACCGCGCTGAAAGAGAGCAGGTACTGGAAATTGTTGCCGAAGAAGCAAAAGGCAAGGTGACGCTGATCGCCCACGTCGGCACAGTGAGTACCGAAGAGAGCCAGCAGCTGGCGAGCGCTGCGCATCGCTACGGGTTTGATGCGGTTTCGGCTGTCACGCCATTTTACTATCCGTTCAGCTTTGAAGAGCACTGCGATCACTACCGCGCAATTATTGATTCCGCCGATGGCTTACCGATGGTGGTCTATAACATCCCGGCACTGAGCGGCGTAAAACTGACGCTGGATCAGATCAACACGCTGGTGACGTTGCCGGGCGTTGGTGCGCTGAAGCAAACCTCAGGCGATCTCTATCAGATGGAACAGATCCGCCGCGCTCACCCCGATCTGGTGCTTTACAACGGCTATGATGAGATCTTCGCTTCTGGTCTGTTGGCGGGTGCAGATGGAGGTATCGGTAGTACCTACAACATCATGGGATGGCGTTACCAGGGAATTGTGAAAGCGCTCAAAGAAGGCGACATCCGGACGGCACAAAAGCTGCAAACCGAGTGCAATAAGGTTATCGATCTGCTCATTAAAGTTGGCGTGTTCCGCGGCCTGAAAACGGTACTGCACTATATGGACGTGGTTTCTGTTCCGCTGTGCCGTAAACCATTTGCCCCGGTAGATGAACAATATTTGCCGGAACTGAAAGCGCTGGCAAACCAACTGCTGGCGGAAAAGGCGTAATCGCGGGTCGCCGGGGCGCTTCGCTTGCCCGGCCTGAATATTTCGACCGTGGCCGGATAAGGCAAAGCCGCCATCCGGCTCAACAACAAAGATCGTCGGGAGAGTAAAATGAGTACTTCTACCCAGAGCATCCCGTGGTATCGCCATCTCAATCGGGCTCAATGGCGGGCATTTTCCGCCGCCTGGCTGGGATATTTGCTTGATGGTTTTGATTTTGTATTAATCGCCCTTGTACTGACAGAAGTACAAGGCGAATTCGGACTGACGACGGTGCAGGCGGCCAGTCTGATCTCCGCCGCCTTTATCTCCCGCTGGTTTGGCGGATTAATGCTGGGGGCGATGGGTGACCGTTACGGACGTCGCCTGGCGATGGTCACCAGCATCATTCTGTTCTCAGTGGGGACGCTGGCCTGTGGCTTCGCACCGGGCTACACCACTATGTTTATCGCCCGCCTGGTTATCGGTATGGGAATGGCCGGCGAGTACGGTTCCAGCGCGACTTATGTTATTGAAAGCTGGCCTAAGCATCTGCGAAATAAAGCCAGTGGCTTCCTGATTTCCGGTTTCTCCGTTGGCGCGGTGATCGCCGCGCAGGTCTACAGCCTGGTGGTTCCGGTCTGGGGATGGCGCGCGCTGTTCTTCATCGGCATTCTGCCAATTATCTTCGCCCTCTGGCTGCGTAAAAATATCCCGGAAGCGGAAGACTGGAAAGAGAAACACGAAGGCAAAGCGCCGGTGCGCACGATGGTGGACGTACTCTACCGGGGCGAACATCGGGTTATCAATATTCTGATGACCCTCGCCGCCGCGACCGCGCTGTGGTTTTGCTTTGCAGGCAACCTGCAAAATGCAGCTATCGTAGCGGTCCTTGGCCTGATATGTGCTTTTATTTTCATTAGCTTTATGGTGCAAAGCAGCGGGAAGCGCTGGCCGACAGGCGTCATGCTAATGGTGGTCGTGCTGTTCGCCTTCCTCTATTCATGGCCTATTCAGGCGTTGTTGCCAACCTATCTGAAAACCGAACTGGCTTATGATCCGCACACGGTTGCCAATGTCCTGTTCTTTAGCGGATTTGGCGCGGCGGTCGGTTGTTGCGTCGGTGGTTTTCTTGGTGACTGGCTGGGCACGCGCAAGGCCTACGTTTGCAGTCTGCTGGCTTCACAGTTGCTGATTATTCCGGTATTTGCGATTGGCGGCTCAAACGTCTGGGTGCTGGGTTTGCTGCTGTTTTTCCAGCAAATGCTTGGTCAAGGGATCTCCGGGATCTTACCAAAACTGATTGGCGGCTATTTCGATACCGACCAGCGTGCGGCTGGTCTGGGCTTCACCTACAACGTGGGTGCGCTGGGCGGGGCTTTGGCGCCGATCATCGGGGCGCTGATTGCGCAGCGTCTGGATCTGGGCACTGCGCTGGGATCGCTCTCTTTCGGCCTGACATTTGTGGTTATCCTGCTGATTGGTCTCGATATGCCGTCCCGCGTACAGCGCTGGCTACGTCCTGAAGCGATACGTACGCATGATGCCATTGATGGTCGACCGTTTAGCGGGGCTGTGCCGTTCGGCGGTGACAAAAGCACCATGATGAAATCCAAAAGTTAATCCGATTGCCCGGTGTTGAACCGGGCAATTAACGTAAAGGAAGAAGTATGTCGTTATTTGAGCAACGGGATAAAAAGCGTATCACCGCGATGCAGAAGGCGGTGTCATGACTACGTTGGCGATTGATATCGGCGGTACCAAACTGGCAGCCGCGCTGGTAGACAGTAATCTGCAAATTCGCGAGCGGCGTGAATTGCCGACGCCCGCCAGCAAAACGCCGGAGGCGCTGCGCGCTGCACTGCAAGCACTCGTTGCGCCGCTACAGGGGCAGGCTGTCCACGTCGCGATTGCCTCCACCGGTATTATCCGCGAGGGCACACTACTGGCGATAAACCCGCTCAATCTTGGCGGGCTTATGCACTTCCCGCTGGTACAAACCTTAAAAGAGCTGACCGGTTTGCCGACCATGGCGGTTAATGATGCGCAAGCGGCGGCCTGGGCTGAACATCATGCGCTTGGAGGCGAGTACGGCGATATGGTGTTTATTACCGTCTCCACCGGCGTGGGCGGCGGGGTGGTGAGCGAGGGAAAACTGCTGACCGGAATCAACGGTTTGGCAGGACATCTCGGACATACGCTGGCTGACCCGCATGGGCCAGTATGCGGCTGCGGGCGCGTGGGCTGTGTCGAGGCGATCGCTTCCGGTCGAGGGATCGCGGCTGCAGCCGAAGGTACGCTTGCTGGATGCGATGCCAAAACCATTTTTAGCCGCGCCGGGCAAGGAGATGAGCAGGCAAGACACTTGATCCATCGTTCAGCGCGTACTTTGGCAAGGCTTGTCGCCGATGTGAAGGCTACGACCGATTGCCAGATTGTGGTGATTGGTGGCAGCGTTGGGCTGGCTGAAGGATATCTGGCGCTGGTTGAACATTATCTGGCACAAGAGCCTTTGGTCTATCACGTGGAATTACTGGCAGCGCATTACCGTCATGACGCTGGTTTACTGGGGGCCGCGCTGTTGGCCCAGGGAGATTGATTATGATGTCAGATGAGTTGCGTTCACTGCCTTCTGCCGGATTACATCCGGTCTTGCAGCAGGCATTAACGCTTGCCATTGCGGCGAATCCTCAGAAGAAGACCCCAGGGAGCTACGCCTTGCAGGGCGATACTATTTTTATGAATGTCATGCAGTTTGCGACGCAGAGCCCAGAACAAAAGAAAGCGGAACTGCATCAGCAGTACATTGATATTCAGGTGCTATTGTCCGGTGAAGAACGCATTCTGTTCGGGATGACCGATTCTGCTCGCCAGTGCGATGAGATGCATGTTGAGGATGACTATCAGCTGTGCAGCGAGATTGCCGATGAGCAGGCGCTCGTACTGAAGCCGGGAAGATTTGCGATTTTTATGCCGGGCGAACCGCATAAACCAGGCTGTATGGTGGGGGAGCCGGGGGAAATCAAAAAGGTAGTGATTAAGGTACACGCCAGCTTATTACAAGCCTGACAGACCGTGTCGGATGGCAAGGCTTGCGCCATCCGACACTGGATAGAACAACCTAGCGCTTAAACGTTACCGCTTCCGGCTGTGTCAGATGCAGCGTGGTCTGGCTTGGCACCGTTTCAGCAATGACTCGCCCGTGACGAATGGAATAACGTGCAGGCGTCTGGCGACGAACCGCGTCAAACCCATTTTCTGCCGCTAAAATCACCAGATTTCCGGAGTTCCCCACGTTCAGACCGTAATCCTGCAGGTGCAGGGTTTTCGCACTGTGGGTAGTGACCAGGTTCAGACCATCGTTGATCTGTCCGTATCCCATCAGCTGACACACGTGTAATCCCATATGCAGTACCTGCAGCATATTCGCGGTGCCCAGCGGATACCACGGATCGAAGACGTCATCATGGCCGAAGCAGACGTTGATCTCCGCTTCCAGCATCTCTTTGACGCGCGTTACACCGCGACGTTTAGGATACGTATCAAAGCGCCCTTGCAGGTGAATATTTACCAGTGGATTCGCGACAAAGTTAATGCCGGACATTTTCAACAGGCGAAAGAGTCGGGAAGCATAGGCGCCGTTATAGGAATGCATTGCCGTGGTATGGCTGGCGGCCACGCGGTCGCCCATATTGTCGCGATGGGCCAGTGCCGCAACGGTTTCAACAAAGCGTGACTGCTCATCGTCAATTTCGTCGCAGTGCACATCGATAAGTCGGTCATATTTCTGCGCCAGAGCGAAAATTTTGTGCAGCGACTCAACGCCATATTCACGCGTAAATTCAAAGTGGGGGATCGCGCCAATGACGTCGGCACCCAAACGCACGGCTTCCTCTAATAGCGCTTCACCGTTGGAGTAAGAAAGAATGCCCTCTTGCGGGAAGGCGACAATTTGCAGCTCTATCCACGGTGCGACTTCTTGCTTCACCTCCAGCATGGCTTTCAGCGCCGTCAGCGTCGGATCGGAAACGTCAACGTGCGTGCGGACATGCTGGATGCCGTTGGCCATCTGCCACTTCAGGGTCTGCATGGCGCGCGCTTTGACGTCTTCGTGCGTGAGCATTGCCTTACGTTCGGCCCAGCGTTCAATGCCTTCAAATAACGTACCAGACTGGTTCCAGCTCGGCTCGCCTGCGGTTTGCGTGGTGTCCAGATGGATATGTGGCTCAACGAACGGTGGAATGGCTAAGCCACCTTCGGCATCAAGTACTTCTCCCTGCGGCAATGTGGCGGTGTCCTGTGGCTCAATCCGGCTGAAGCGCCCGTTTTCAATCGTGAGCTGCCACAATCCTTCGCGTCCCTGTAAACGTGCCTGACAAAGGGTGATGTTATTATTCTGCATGGCTGACCTCTGGTGATTTAGCAAGGCTGCGATTAAAAAGTGGATTCAGCAGGATATAACTGAATACGCCGCCAAGTACGGCGTTGACGGGCACAATACCGGGAATATAGTGGCCTGCGGCAATGCCCAATGCAACGGACAGGATAGCTATCCAGTTTACGGAAATAAATTGCGCTTTGCTGAAGTCTGCATAACGGCGATGGTTTAGCAGATAGTCGGCGATGATCACTCCGCCAATGGGAGGAATTGCTGCCGACAGAAAGGTCAGCCAGCCGACAAAGTTATTGTAAAGCCATAGCGCGCACAATGTGCCGATAATACCGTTAGCCACCGACAGCGAACGGCTGGAAAGGCCGGTAATATTGGCAAAACCCAGGCCTGAGGCGTACAGCGCATTGTCGTTGGTAGTCCAGATATTCAGGCCGAGCACTACAATCGCGGGCAGCAGCAGTCCCTGGGCAATCATCACGTCGGAGATATCCGCCTGTCCAACAGCGGCGGCACCCGCCGCGCCGAAGATAAACATCAGAGAGTTACCAAGGAAAAACGCCACCATGGCAATCAGCACCGCGCCTTTGGCGTTGCGACCAAAGCGAACGAAGTCGGCGGTTAATGTTCCTGCGCTGACAAACGAGCCGACCACCAGCGCCAGGGCGGTGGAGAAATTCAGCGGTGTCTGCGGCACTATCGCTTTTAAATGGTCTAAACCGCCGACATCACTCACCGCCAGCCAGACGGAGTAGCTGCCAAGAACGACGATGGCGGGGACGGCGATAATAGATAAAACGGTCAGCGCCGAGATGCCAAAAAAGATGGTCATAGTCATCAACAGACCGGAAACTGCAATCAGGATATTGACGTCAATTCCCGTCGCTTTGCCCACCGGGATAGCAAACATGGCCACACCCACGCCAAACCAGCCTACCTGCGTACCGCCTAACAGCAGTGAGGGAAGCCATGAACCTTTCACACCAAATGAGTAACGCGCCAGAAGGTGGGTTGAGAGCCCTGTTTTTGCGCCGATAAAACCGAGAAATGCAGTGTAAATACCGAGGAGAAGATTACCGAAGAGAACTGCCAGGAAGAAATCATTATAAGAAAGACCGGTACCGAGTGTGCCACCGGTCCACATACTGGCGGAAAAAAATGTGAGACCCAACATGACAAATGTTAGTGGAACCACGCCTTTCCGCGCCGCCAGAGGGACGGGGCCCTGGCTATAATTGTTGTCCTGCGACACAACGCCTCCATGAATTTTGCCCAAAAAATCCGCCGCATAATATACAGTTCTTAGAATAAAGCAAACGATTACGTATAATCTTTACATGGTTTTTATTCATGAGGTTGATGATTGCGTTGATTTTTGGGCTCGACATTTTTAACCAATAAGAAGCGGACAAACGCCGACCAGGGTAGTGGAAAAGATTAAGTGTTACGCCAAATGGTAAGATTCTGCAGACACTGTCTGCGGAATTTCAATGTACTGAATATACAGCTGTATTTGTGAGCGGTTTTCGAAAAATGATACCGCATGTATTTAGTGGAGGAATATTGGCTCCCCAGCTATCAGCGTCAGGGGAGCCAAAAGTATTACACTTCCAGGTAGTTCAGAATCCCGTCTGCCGCTTTACGACCTTCGGCTATCGCGGTGACTACCAGATCCGAACCGCGCACGATGTCGCCACCGGCGAAGATTTTCGGGTTGCTGGTCTGGAAAGCGTTATCGCTACGTTCCGGGGCAATAATGCGGCCCTGTGAATCCAGCTCGACGCTGTGCTCTTTCAGCCACTCCATGCTGTGTGGGCGGAAACCAAACGCCAGGACCACCGCATCAGCCGGAACAACGTGCTCGGATCCAGCGACGATCTCCGCACGGCGGCGCCCCTTCGCATCCGGTTCGCCCATTTCAGTGCGCGCCATTTTCACGCCGCACACTTTCCCGTTGGCATTCACTTCCACACCTAAAGGCTGGACGTTGAACTGGAACTCGACGCCTTCTTCACGCGCATTTTTTACTTCGCGTTTGGAACCCGGCATGTTCTCTTCGTCGCGACGATAGGCGCAGATAACGTGCGATGCTTCCTGACGTACGGAGGTGCGCACGCAGTCCATCGCGGTATCGCCACCGCCGAGCACGACGACACGTTTGCCTTCCATGCTGATGTATGGCTCGTTGCTGCTTTCGCCAAAGCCCATCAACTGTTTGGTATTGGCAATCAGGAACGGCAGGGCATCAAACACGCCATCAGCGTCTTCGTTTTCCAGCCCGCCGCGCATCGACTGATAGGTACCGACACCAAGGAACACGGCGTCGTAATCCTTCAGCAAGTCGTTGAGCTGAACGTCGCGGCCCACTTCCACGTTCAGTTTGAACTCAATGCCCATACCGGTGAAGATTTCACGGCGCCGGGTCATGACCTCTTTTTCCAGCTTGAAGGCCGGGATACCAAAGGTCAGCAGGCCGCCGATTTCCGGGTGACGGTCAAATACCACTGCCTTCACGCCGTTGCGGGTTAGCACATCAGCACAGGCCAGGCCCGCCGGACCCGCACCGATAATTGCCACGCGCTTGTCCGTCTGGCGAACGCCGGTCATATCCGGACGCCAGCCCATCTCGAAGGCTTTATCATTGATATAGCGCTCGATATTGCCGATAGTTACTGCGCCAAACTCATCGTTCAGCGTACAGGATCCTTCACACAGTCGATCCTGCGGGCATACACGGCCACAGACTTCCGGCAAGGTGTTGGTCTGGTGCGACAATTCTGCCGCTTCAAAAATACGTCCCTCATTCGCCAACTTCAGCCAGTTCGGGATGTAGTTATGCACCGGGCACTTCCACTCGCAGTACGGGTTACCGCAGGACAGGCAGCGATCTGCCTGCGCTTTGGCCTGGCCTTCGGAAAACGGCTCGTAGATCTCGATAAATTCGATCTTACGGATCTTCAGCGGCTTCTTCGGCGGATCAACACGCTGCAGGTCGATAAATTGGTATACGTTCTGACTCATTGCTGCTACCCCTTACTGCGCCTGCACACGCAGCTCTGCTGCGCTACGACTACGGTGACCCAACAGTGCTTTCACATCACTGGATTTTGGTTTTACCAGCGCGAATTTCGCCGAGAATGCTGGCCAGTTCGCCAGGATCTCTTCGCCGTGAGAAGAGCCGGTATGCTGTACGTGCTCGGTAATCAGGCCGCGCAGGTGCTCTTCGTGGATCGCCAGCGAGTCCACGCTCAGCACTTCGACCAGTTCCGGGTTTACGCGTTTGCGGAATTCACCGTCTTCGTCGAGCACGTAGGCGAATCCGCCGGTCATGCCCGCGCCAAAGTTAACGCCGGTTTTGCCGAGAATACAGACGATGCCGCCGGTCATGTATTCACAGCCGTTGTCGCCAATACCTTCAACCACGGTGATAGCGCCGGAGTTACGCACCGCAAAGCGCTCACCCGCACGACCCGCAGCAAACAGGCGGCCACCGGTGGCGCCATACAGACAGGTGTTACCGATGATACTCGCCTCATGGCTACGGAAAGCAGAGCCAACAGGAGGGCGCACCGCCAGCAGGCCGCCCGCCATGCCTTTACCGACATAGTCGTTGGCATCGCCGGTCAGATACAGCTCCACGCCGCCCGCGTTCCACACGCCAAAGCTCTGGCCTGCAGTACCGCTGAAGTGCGCTTTGATCGGATCAGAAGCCAGCCCCTGATCGCCATGCGTCTGAGCGATATAGCCCGACAGCGATGCGCCGACGGAACGGTCGGTGTTGCGGATATCGAACCAGAAGGTTTTGCTCTGGCGCTCGTCGACGAACGGCTTCGCCTGCTGCAACAGCTGGGCGTTCAGCACGCCGTTATCAAACGGCGGGTTGTTCTCGGTGCAATGCAACGCTTTACCCGGATGCGGCTCGGCGGTTTCCAGCAGACGAGACAGCTCCAGCTTTTGCTGTTTGGCGGTAAATCCATCCAGCTCTTTGAGCAGATCAGTGCGGCCAATCAGGTCGACGAGACGGGTTACGCCCAGTTCAGCCATCAGCTCACGCACTTCACGGGCGATGAATTCAAAGTAGTTGGTCACTTTGAACGGCAGGCCGTGATAGTGATTCTTACGTAGTTTGTCGTCCTGAGTTGCCACGCCGGTTGCACAGTTGTTCAGATGGCAAATACGCAGATATTTACAGCCCAGCGCGACCATTGGGCCGGTACCAAAACCGAAGCTCTCTGCACCCAGAATCGCCGCTTTAATGATATCGACGCCGGTTTTCAAACCGCCATCGACCTGCAGACGAATCTTGTGACGCAGACCGTTAGCCACCAGTGCCTGCTGGGTTTCCACCAGACCGAGTTCCCACGGGCAACCGGCGTATTTCACCGATGACAGCGGGCTTGCGCCGGTACCGCCATCGTAGCCGGCGATGGTGATCAGATCCGCATAGGCTTTCGCTACGCCGGTGGCAATAGTGCCCACGCCCGGTTCGGAAACCAGCTTCACCGAGATCATCGCCTTCGGGTTGACCTGTTTCAGGTCGAAAATCAGCTGCGCTAAGTCCTCGATAGAGTAGATATCGTGGTGCGGCGGCGGGGAGATCAGCGTCACGCCCGGTACCGAATAACGCAGTTTGGCGATGTACGGAGTGACTTTGTCGCCCGGTAACTGGCCGCCTTCGCCGGGCTTTGCGCCCTGAGCGACTTTAATCTGAATGACATCTGCGTTGACCAGGTACGCTGGGGTTACGCCAAAGCGACCAGAAGCCACCTGCTTAATCCGCGACACTTTGTTGGTGCCGTAGCGCGCCGGGTCTTCACCGCCTTCGCCGGAGTTGGAATTACCGCCGATGCTGTTCATCGCTTCGGCCAGCGCTTCGTGTGCTTCCGGGCTTAATGCGCCGATAGACATGGCGGCGGTATCAAAGCGCTTAAACAGTTCGGTCGCAGGTTCGACGTCGTTAATACTTACGGCTTCATCGCCAGGTGTAATCGCCAGCAAATCGCGCAGCGTGGCCGCAGGGCGCTCGTTGACCAGCTTTGCATACTCCTGATAGTCGCTGTACTCGCCGCTTTGCACCGCCTGTTGTAGCGTGCGCACCACGTCCGGGTTGTAGGCGTGGTATTCGCCGCCGTGGACGTACTTCAGCAATCCTCCCTGGCTGATGGGCTTACGCGCCAGCCAGGCATGTTTGGAGAGGTTCAGCAGATCCTGCTGGAAGTCGGTAAATCCTGCGCCGCTGATGCGGCTAACCACGCCCTGGAAGCACAACGCAACCACATCATCGTGCAGACCAACGGCTTCAAACAGCTTCGAGCAGCGATAAGAGGCAATGGTCGAGATGCCCATTTTGGACATGATTTTGTACAGACCTTTATTGATGCCGTTACGGTAGTTCAGCATCACGGTCCGGTAATCTTTGGCAATCGCCTGAGTGTCGATCAGACGTCCCAATGTTTCATACGCGAGGTACGGATAGATTGCCGTCGCGCCAAAGCCGAGCAGGACGGCAAAATGGTGCGGGTCACGGGCACTGGCGGTTTCCACGATGATGTTAGCGTCACAGCGCAGGTTTTGTTCTACCAGACGTGTTTGCACTGCGCCCACGGCCATTGGCGCCGGAACCGGCAGGCGGTTTTTGGCGATGTTGCGGTCAGAGAGTACCAGCAGTACCGTGCCGTTGCGCACCATCTGTTCCGCCTTATCACACAATGCTTTGACGGTCTCTTCGAGCGTAGTTTCGGTCACGTCGAAGGTGATATCCAGGCGGTCAGCGCGATAATGCTCCTCTTTCATGGTGGTGAGCTGGGTGAAATCAGAGTACAGCAGGATCGGCGATTTAAAGCTCAGGCGGTGTGCCTGACCTTCAGCTTCGCAGAAGACGTTCATCTCACGACCAATGCTGGTGGCCAGCGACATGACGTGCGCTTCACGCAGCGGGTCGATCGGCGGGTTGGTGACCTGCGCGAACTGCTGGCGGAAGTAGTCATAAATGATGCGTGGCTGGCTGGAGAGCACGGCAAACGGGGTATCGTCACCCATTGAACCGACCGCTTCCTGGCCATTTTCGCCGAGCACGCGGATAACGGAATCCAGCTCTTCAGCGCTGTAGTTAAACTGTTTCTGATAGCTGGCAAGCGTATCGTCGTCCAGCTCACGGCTGCCGACCTGATCGTCAGCCAGGTCTTCGAACGGTACCAGGCGGCGGACGTTTTTCTCCATCCACTCTTTGTACGGATGTCGGCTTTTCAGATCGTCATCGGTTTCGGCGGAGTGCAGAATGCGCCCGCTGCGGGTATCGATAACCATTAGTTCGCCGGGGCCGACGCGGCCTTTCTCTACCACTTCATCCGGCTGATAATCCCAGATCCCGACTTCAGAGGCACAGGTGATCAGCTTGTCTTTGGTGATGACGTAGCGTGCCGGACGCAGGCCGTTACGGTCGAGGTTACAGGCGGCAAAGCGACCGTCGGACATCACGATGCCCGCCGGGCCATCCCACGGTTCCATGTGCATGGAGTTAAAGTCAAAGAACGCACGCAGCTCCGGGTCCATATCCGGATTATTCTGCCATGCCGGTGGAACCAGTAAGCGCATGGCACGGATGATGTCCATCCCGCCTGCCAGCAGCAGTTCCAGCATGTTATCCATCGAACTGGAGTCTGAGCCGGTTTCGTTAACAAACGGCGCGGCGTCGTGCAAATCCGGGATCAACGGGGTCTGGAACTTATAGGTACGCGCGCGAGCCCACTGGCGGTTGCCGGTGATGGTGTTGATTTCACCGTTGTGCGCCAGATAGCGGAACGGCTGCGCCAGCGGCCAGCGCGGTACGGTGTTGGTGGAGAAGCGCTGATGGAACAGGCAGATGGCCGATTCCAGACGCAGGTCTGCGAGGTCCAGGTAGAAGCGCGGCAGATCCGCCGGCATACACAGACCTTTATAGATATTGACCAGATTCGACAAGCTACAGACGTAGAAGTCTTTGTCTTGCAGGAGGCGTTTTTCGATACGACGACGCGCAATGAACAGGCGACGCTCCATATCACGCGGACGCCAGCCCGCAGGGGCGTTAACAAAAATTTGCTCGATACGAGGCAGGGAGGAGAGCGCAATTTCACCGAGAACACCTTCGTTGGTCGGCACGTCGCGCCAGCCGACAATCGACAGGGTTTCCTGCTGTAATTCTTCTTCAACAATGCGACGAGAAGCCGCAGCCAGCTCAGGGTCTTTATTTAAAAAGATCATGCCGACGGCGTAGTTTTTGGCTAAACGCCAGCCGCGCTCTTGCGCCACGATGCGGAAAAAGCGGTCAGGTTTTTGTAACAGCAGGCCGCAACCATCGCCGGTTTTTCCATCGGCAAGAATTGCGCCACGGTGCTGCATACGGGCCAGTGCGTGTATGGCGGTACGCACTACCTTGTGGCTAGGTTCGCCTTCTATGTGGGCGATCAGGCCGAAACCACAGTTATCCCTCTCAAGGGATTTATCGTACAACATATCAGTGAACCTCCCCAGGCTCTGCGGGATCCCCATCTGGACCGTTGCGCACGGGCACACCAAGAGTATGGCGACGGGGTTTGCGTGTCATACGCTTACCTCGCATTCGCCCTCTTTATCCTTTTCGCACAGGTCAAACAAGTTTGAGGACTTGCTTCAGAGGGAATCTCAATAACTGCATAAATATGATGAGCAGGCTGCTCATCCAGAAAGCTTCCAGCGGATTTCCAAGTTATCGGGAATCCACACACAGGTCAAATGGCAATCTTATTTATGCAAAAATGTGCTATAGGACAATTAACTTTATGAAAATGTTGAAATAAAAGGTTTTTTTACATTGATTTAACCCGAGGGGAATACTCTTGGAAGTGTGATCTGTCTCACTGTCAGAAAGGCCTGATATCCCTCGTCCTCCCTTTATTTATCGAGATGTCTGGCATTTTATGCTGGTTTATAAAGTTTCGGCGTCTTAAAGATACTGTTTTTACGCTGAGAGTATAAGAAGATAAAAAAAACCGCTGAATATAAGGAAAAGTAATTAGATTTTTAGTGAATGGAATTTCAATTATTTTGATTTGTTATGCAATAAATAAAGGCTCGCCAGGGCGATTGATCCAGGTCATCGCCGACTGGGGCAAAAAATGGCAGGCTTTGGCCTCTTTTCAAGGCGCGGTCTACCAGATTATGCAGTTACAGAAATTAGTCAATATGTTTGGTGGGGATCTTTCTCGCCGTTATGGACAAAAGGTTCATAAACTCACGCTGCACGGCGGCTTTAGCTGTCCAAATCGTGATGGCACCATCGGACGTGGCGGATGTACTTTCTGTAATGTCGCCTCGTTTGCTGATGAAGCTCAACAGCATCATTCCATTGCCGAGCAGCTTGAGCATCAGGCGCAGTTGGTCAATCGCGCCAGACGCTATCTGGCCTATTTCCAGGCCTATACCAGCACCTTTGCTGAAGTACAGGTGCTGCGTTCGATGTACCAACAGGCCGTCAGCCAGGCCAGCATCGTCGGATTATGTGTTGGCACGCGCCCCGACTGTGTACCGGATGCGGTACTCGATCTGCTTTGTGAGTATAAAGACCTGGGCTATGAGGTATGGCTGGAGCTCGGTCTGCAAACCGCGCATGATAAAACTCTGCACCGTATTAACCGCGGCCATGATTTTGCCTGCTACCAGAACACCACGCGGCTGGCACGCGAGCGCGGACTGAAGGTGTGCTCGCACCTGATTGTGGGTCTGCCGGGAGAAGGGCTGGCAGAATGTCTGCAAACCATGGAGCGTGTGGTGGAGACGGGAGTCGACGGTATTAAGCTGCATCCGCTGCATATCGTGAAAGGCAGTACGATGGCGAAAGCCTGGGAAGCGGGACGGCTGAGCGGCATTGAACTGGACGACTATACGGTTACCGCCGGGGAGATGATCCGCCATACGCCGCCAGAGGTGATTTATCATCGCATTTCCGCCAGCGCGCGTCGCCCAACACTATTGGCACCTCTGTGGTGTGAAAATCGCTGGACCGGGATGGTTGAACTGGATCGTTATCTCAATGTACATGGCGTCCAGGGATCTGCTCTCGGACGACCCTGGAGCCCGCCAACAGCGTAGCGTGATGAGGGAAACCCCGCATTTCTTGCACATTCTCAAACGTCACGCCAAGAATTGAGTATTATTGTGCCAAGTTGTCGTGAAGGAACCCTCTATGAAGCAAATCCGTATGCTGGCGCAATATTACGTCGACCTGATGATGAAGTTGGGTCTGGTGCGCTTTTCGCTGCTATTAGCGCTGGCTCTGGTCGTGTTGGCAATTGTGGTGCAGATGGCTGTCACCATGGTGCTGCATGGTCAGGTAGAAAGTATTGATGTTATCCGTTCTATCTTTTTTGGTCTGTTAATTACCCCTTGGGCTGTCTACTTCCTGTCAGTGGTGGTGGAGCAACTCGAAGAGTCCCGACAACGCTTGTCACGACTGGTCCAAAAGCTGGAAGAGATGCGCGAGCGCGATCTCAAGCTCAATGTGCAGTTGAAAGATAATATTGCCCAGCTCAATCAGGAAATTGTTGAGCGCGAAAAAGCCGAAGCGGAGCGCCAGGATACGTTCGAGCAACTGAAGGTTGAAATCAAAGAGCGCGAAGAAGCGCAGATCCAGCTCGAGCAACAGTCTTCCTTTCTACGCTCTTTCCTTGATGCCTCGCCGGATCTGGTTTTTTATCGTAATGAAGATAAAGAATTTTCCGGCTGTAACCGTGCCATGGAACTGCTGACCGGCAAGAGCGAAAAGCAACTGGTGCATTTAAAACCGGCTGATGTTTACTCCCCTGAGGCGGCTGAAAAGGTAATTGAAACCGACGAGAAGGTATTCCGTCATAACGTCTCGCTCACCTACGAACAATGGCTGGACTACCCGGACGGGCGCAAAGCCTGCTTTGAAATTCGTAAAGTGCCGTACTATGACCGCGTAGGTAAGCGACATGGCCTGATGGGCTTTGGGCGAGATATTACCGAGCGTAAGCGTTATCAGGACGCACTTGAACGTGCCAGCCGTGATAAGACCACCTTCATTTCCACCATCAGCCACGAGCTGCGCACTCCGCTTAACGGTATTGTCGGCTTAAGCCGGATCCTGTTGGATACGGACCTGACTGCTGAGCAGGAAAAATACCTGAAAACCATTCATGTCTCTGCCGTGACGCTTGGAAATATTTTCAACGATATCATTGACATGGACAAGATGGAACGACGTAAAGTCCAGCTCGATAACCAACCTGTTGACTTCACCAGTTTTATGGCGGATCTGGAAAACCTCTCTGGCCTGCAGGCGCAGCAAAAAGGGCTGCGTTTTGTACTTGAGCCAACGTTACCGCTACCGCATAAGGTCATTACCGACGGCACGCGTTTGCGCCAGATTCTGTGGAATCTGATAAGCAACGCCGTGAAGTTTACACAGCAGGGGCAGGTGACCGTAAGGGCGCGCTATGACCAGGGCGATATGCTGCATTTCGAGGTTGAAGATTCTGGGATCGGCATTCCGCAGGATGAGCAGGATAAAATCTTCGCCATGTATTATCAGGTGAAGGACAGCAACGGTGGCAAACCGGCAACGGGAACCGGGATTGGACTGGCCGTATCGAAGCGTCTGGCGAAAAATATGGGCGGTGATATTACGGTCTCCAGCCAGGCTGGCAAAGGCTCGATCTTTACGCTGACCGTGCATGCGCCTGCGGTAGCGGAAGAGATAGAAGACGCCTTTGAAGACGATGACATGCCGCTGCCAGCCCTGAATGTGCTGCTGGTGGAAGACATTGAACTGAACGTTATTGTCGCGCGTTCTGTGCTGGAAAAACTGGGCAACAGTGTCGATGTCGCCATGACCGGGAAAGCCGCGCTGGAAATGTTCACGCCGGGCGAATATGACCTGGTGTTGCTGGATATTCAGCTACCGGATATGACCGGCCTGGATATCTCGCGCGAGCTGACGCAAAAATACCCACGTGAGGATCTGCCGCCGCTGGTTGCGCTCACCGCCAACGTCCTGAAAGATAAAAAAGAGTATCTGGACGCGGGAATGGACGACGTGCTGAGTAAGCCGCTGTCGGTTCCGGCGTTAACCGCCATGATCAAAAAATACTGGGATACCCGAAACAAAGAGGAGAGCACTGTGACATCTGAAGAGAGCAGTAAATCGCAAGCGCTGTTAGATATTCCTATGTTGGAACAATACCTCGAGCTGGTGGGACCGAAGTTAATTACCGACGGGCTGGCGGTGTTTGAGAAGATGATGCCGGGATATTTGAGCGTGCTGGAATCCAATCTGACCGCACGTGACAAAAAAGGCGTGGTTGAGGAAGGCCATAAAATTAAAGGTGCGACAGGTTCAGTGGGACTGCGCCACTTGCAACAGTTAGCTCAGCAAATCCAGTCGCCGGATCTCCCTGCTTGGGAAGATAACGTTGCTGAATGGATTGAAGAGATGAAGCAGGAGTGGCAGCACGACGTGGCAGTATTAAAAGCCTGGGTGGCGAGCGTGGAAAAAAAATGACCCCGGCTTGACCGGGGTGCGCGAATACTGCGCCAACACCAGGGAAATCGTGGCTGCGCCGTAAATTATTATCATTGTTTACAAGGGCGCAGCCCTAATTCTCAGGCCGCACGCAGTTAAGATAGCAAATCTTAAATAATTTGTTACATGAATCAGTTAAATGTGTGAAGCGTAGCATTTAAATCATAATAACTAATATGTTTCAGCCAGTTGAGAAAGGAGTATCACGATGAAAAAAGTGGGTGTAGTCCTCAGCGGATGCGGCGTGTACGACGGTGCAGAGATCCATGAAACTGTTCTCACGCTTCTGGCCATTGCCCGCAACGGCGCACAAGCCGTCTGCTTTGCTCCGGATAAACAACAAGCGGATGTGATTAATCATCTGACCGGCGAGCCGATGCAGGAAACGCGAAATGTGCTGATTGAAGCCGCACGTATAACACGTGGTGATATCCGCCCTCTCGCTCAGGCAGTCTCAACGGAACTGGACGCGTTGATAGTGCCAGGTGGGTTTGGCGCGGCCAAAAATCTGAGCAATTTTGCCAGCCAGGGCAGCGACTGCCGGGTTGATAGCGACTTAGCCGCGCTGGCGGTGGCCATGCATCAGGCGGGTAAGCCGCTGGGTTTTATGTGTATTGCGCCCGCCATGTTACCTAAAATTTTTGACTTCCCGCTGCGTCTGACCATCGGTACTGATATCGATACGGCAGAGGTGCTGGAAGAAATGGGCGCTGAACATGTTCCGTGTCCGGTTGATGACATTGTCGTCGATGAAGACAACAAAATTGTCACCACGCCCGCCTATATGCTGGCACAGGACATCGCTCAAGCCGCGAGCGGTATCGAGAAACTGGTCTCGCGTGTTCTGGTACTGGCTGAATGAAAAAAGGAGTTACCGCCTTTCTGCGACGTATCTTTCTGCGGGCGGTCATTGTCCTCGCCGTATTCTGGGGCGGGGGCATCGCACTTTTCAGCGTGATGCCTGTACCTTTCTCTGCGGTAATGGTTGAACGGCAACTGGGCGCATGGCTGTCCGGTGATTTTGGTTATGTGGCGCACTCGGACTGGGTGAGCATGGATGAGATCTCTGTGTGGATGGGACTGGCTGTCATTGCCGCAGAGGACCAGAAGTTTCCCGAGCACTGGGGATTCGATGTCTCCGCCATAGAGAAAGCGCTGGCGCACAACGAACGTAATGAAAACCGTATCCGCGGGGCGTCGACCTTATCGCAACAGACGGCAAAAAACCTCTTTCTGTGGGATGGGCGTAGCTGGGTGCGTAAAGGCCTCGAAGCCGGGCTTACGCTGGGTATGGAAACCGTCTGGAGCAAGAAACGTATTCTGACCGTTTACCTGAACATTGCTGAGTTTGGCGATGGGGTTTTCGGCGTGGAGGCGGCGGCGCAGCGCTATTTCCATAAGCCAGCCAGTCGGTTGAGTCTGTCTGAAGCGGCCTTGCTGGCGGCGGTATTGCCCAATCCTTTGCGTTTTAAGGCGAATGCGCCTTCTGGTTATGTGCGTAGCCGTCAGGCGTGGATTATGCGCCAAATGCGCCAGTTAGGCGGTGAGTCGTTCATGCGGGAAAATAAGCTGTATTAACGGGGTTATTGCCGGAAGAGGGCTTAAACGCCTTATCCGGCCTATTGGCCAGGTGCTGAAACGGTAACTCTGCACTCGACTAATCTTCGTCAAACCCTGAATTAAATAGCGCAATTACTGCTGCCAGGGCTTCAACTTCCTGTGGACCCGTGGCTTCGACTTCAATCTGACGCCCTTTAGCGGAATCCAGCATCAGCAGAGCGATAACGCTGTTTGCCTCGGCTTCCGTTCCTTCATCATTACGCAGCAAAACTTCTGCTTCAAAGCCCTGCATCAGTTCAAACAGTTTCATTGCTGGGCGGGCATGCATGCCCAGCTTGTTCGTGATTTCAACAGTTTGCTTCACGGTCATGATTTACGTTTTTCCAGCGTACGATGGCGTGACTGCACGTTTTTACCGCGTGAGCGGAAATAGTCTGCCAGCTGCTCTGCAATATACACCGAACGGTGTTTCCCGCCGGTACAGCCGATGGCTACGGTGAGGTAGCTGCGGTTGTTGGTTTCCAGCATGGGTAACCATAGCTCAAGATAGCTGCGCGTCTGGTAGATAAAATTGTGTACTTCTGTGTGCCTGTCGAGGAAGGCGGCGACGGGTCGGTCAAGACCGGTCATCGGGCGCAGCTTCGGATCCCAGTGTGGGTTAGGCAGGAAACGCACGTCAAACACGTAATCCGCGTCAATGGGAATGCCGTGTTTGAAACCAAAGGATTCGAATACCATCGTCAATTCGCGTTCGCGTTTGCCCAGCAGTCGGGTACGCAACATTTCCGCCAGTTCGTGCACGGACATTTCGGAGGTATCAACGATCAGGTCAGCGCGAGAGCGCAAGGGCTCCAGCAGGTCGCTTTCCTTATCGATAGCGCTTTCCAGAGATAAGTTCTTGCTGGAGAGTGGGTGCAGGCGACGCGTGTCGCTGTAGCGACGAATCAGGGTGTTCCGATCGGCGTCAAGGAACAGCAGCTGTGGTGAGAAGCCTTCAGGCAGATTGTTCATTGCCTGCTCGAAAATCTCCGGGGACTCAGGCATGTTGCGCACATCAATGCTGACGGCTGCAGAAATCTGGCGATCGGCCAGAGTACGAGCCAGATCGGGCAACAGCACTACGGGAAGGTTATCCACGCAGTAAAAACCCATATCTTCCAGCGCACGCAAGGCGACAGATTTGCCTGACCCCGAACGACCGCTGACGATCATCAGTACCATGTACTGTTTCTCCTCACAACGACAAAAAAGGATGCCATTGGGCTGTTATGCTTCATCCTGTCCACCTTCGGTGTCCGTGATGATTTGATACAACTCCTGGTCACTCTGTGCGGCGCGCAGGCGACGGCAGATTGTTTTATCTGCCAGACGTTTGGCGACCAGTGACAACGTATGCAAATGCGTCTTGGTTTGGTCCGCCGGTACCAGCAGAGCGAAAAGCAGATCGACGGGTTGATTATCGATGGCGTCAAAAGCGATAGGCGTTTCAAGTTGCACAAACACGCCCACTGCGCGCATCGTGTCTTCTTCGAGCTTTCCGTGCGGGATAGCAATACCATTCCCGATGCCGGTACTACCCATTTTTTCACGCGTTAAAATAGCTTCAAATACCAACTGAGAAGGCAAGCTGAGCTGCTTTGCCGCCAGTTCACTGATGATTTCCAGTGCGCGTTTCTTGCTTTGGCAGTGAACTGCCGCGCGTGTACATTCCTGGTTAAGAACATTGCTCAGTTGTAGAGTCGTATCGTTATTTGTCATAATTTCACCTAAGCGCTAACTGTACAAATGGCCTGTTGTGCTACACAACAGGCCGTCCTGCACCCGCTAACTGCCCGGACAAGTTAGTGCTGTTTCAGTTTATCTTTATGTTTTGTTAATTGCCGAGCCAGTTTATCAATTAAACCGTCAATGGCGGCGTACATATCCTGACCTTCCGCACTGGCATGAATTTCGCCACCGTTCACATGCAGTGTTGCGTCCGAGATATGTGTAACCTTCTCCACTTTCAACACAATATAGACCTGATTAATCCGGTCGAAATATTGTTCGAGCTTGGCGAATTTTGTATTAACAAAATCGCGCAGGGCTTCCGTGATTTCGACGTTGTTTCCAGTGATGTTGAGCTGCATAGTGTCTTCCTTATCGGTTGGGTCAGACCAGCTGTTTGCGCTGGTTAGACGGCGGAATGGATAAAGACTCTCGGTACTTCGCAACGGTGCGGCGTGCCACCATGATACCCTGTTCTGACAACATAGAGGTTAACTTGCTGTCGCTCAGCGGTTTCGCGGGGTTTTCCGCAGCAATTAATTTCTTCACCAGCGCACGGATCGCCGTGGATGAGGCTTCGCCTCCGCCTTCAGTGTTAACGTGACTGGAAAAGAAATACTTCAATTCAAAAATGCCGCGCGGACTGTGCAGATACTTTTGCGTGGTCACTCGGGAAATGGTCGATTCGTGCATCTCGACGGCCTGGGCGATATCCGCCAGCACCATCGGTTTCATAAACTCTTCGCCTTGCTCAAAGAAGGCTTGCTGCTGTTCAACGATGCAGCGGCTGACGCGCAGCAGCGTATCATTGCGGCTTTCCAGGCTTTTAATCAGCCACTTCGCATCCTGCAGATTACTACGAATAAACTGGCTGTCGGCATCGTTGCGCGCGCTGTTGCACATGGCGGCGTAGTGCTGGTTAATCTGCAGCCGTGGAATGCTGTCACCGTTGAGTTCGACCACCCAGCGATCGTTATGCTTACGCACCAGTACATCTGGAATGACGTACTCTGGCTCACCGGTCTGGATAGACTGCCCGGGTCTTGGGTCCAGAGACTGAATAAGGTTAACGGCCTCTTTCAGCACCTCTTCTTTCAGTCGGGTCACGCGCATTAGCGTGCGGAAGTCATGGTTGGCTAGCAGATCGAGGTGATCGCTGATGATCAGGGACGCTTCTTCCAGCCACGGCGTGGCTTTATCAAACTGTGAAAGTTGGATCAGTAAGCAGTCGCGGAGATCTTTGGCCGCTACGCCCACGGGATCAAAACGCTGAACGCGTTTAAGCACGGCTTCGATTTCATCCATACCGATGTCGTCATCGCCCATGCTTTCGAGAATATCGTCCAGAGTTACGGTGAGATAACCGGTTTCGTCTACCGCATCAACAATGGATGTCGCAATAGCGCGATCGGTATCTGAGAACGGGGTCAGCTCCACTTGCCACATCAGGTAATCCTGCAGCGATTGCGTGGTCTCACCCTGATACACAGGCAGTTCGTCGTCGATGTAATCCCCGCTGGTACCCGAAGGCGTACCGGCGGTGTAAATTTCATCCCAGCTGGCGTCAAGCGGCAGCTCTTCTGGCATCTCTTTTTGTTCAAGAGCATCTGCAGTGTCGAGTGATTCGCTGTCCTGTTTTTCCTGGGTATCAATTTCGTCGTGAAGATCGGTTTGCTCGAGCAGTGGGTTACTTTCCAGCGCTTGCTGAAGTTCTTGCTGAAGTTCCAGCGTGGACAGCTGCAACAGACGGATAGCCTGTTGTAGCTGAGGCGTCATCGCCAGTTGTTGGCTAAGCCTGAGTTGCAAACCTTGCTTCATGTTCAGAGTTTTTCTCTCCTGCGGTGACGTGAAGTCTTCTACCCTATCAGAGTCTGAAGTCTTCCCCAAGGTATACGCGCTTCACGTGCTCATCCTGCAGTATTTCTGTTGGCGTACCGTGCGCGATCAGGTGGCCCTGACTCACGATGTAGGCGCGCTCACACACTGCCAGCGTTTCGCGGACGTTGTGGTCGGTAATCAGCACGCCAAGCCCGCTGTCGCGCAGGTGTTCGATGATCCGTTTGATATCAATAACCGAAATCGGGTCAACACCGGCAAACGGTTCATCCAGCAGGATAAATTTCGGATTAGCGGCCAACGCGCGGGCGATCTCCACGCGGCGTCGTTCGCCACCGGATAGCGACTGTCCCATGCTGTCACGCAGGTGTTCGATGTGGAATTCTTCCATCAGTTCGTTGGCGCGATCTTCCCGCTGCTCGCTGGTCAGATCGTCACGAATCTGCAGCACCGCCATCAGGTTATCAAACACGCTCAAGCGGCGAAAAATTGACGCTTCCTGCGGTAAGTAGCCAATGCCGCGACGTGCGCGCGCATGCAAAGGCAGCAGGCTGATATCTTCGTCATCAATGATAATGTTGCCCGCATCGCGCGGGACAATGCCGACCACCATGTAAAAGGTCGTCGTCTTGCCCGCGCCGTTAGGACCGAGCAGACCGACTATCTCCCCGGAGTTGACGGTCAGACTGACATCTTCCACCACGCGGCGGCCTTTATAGGCTTTTGCAAGGTTCTTTGCAGTTAATGTTGCCATAACGAATCAGTTACCTTTTTTCTCTGCCGGAGCCTTGGCCTTGTTTTTGTCCTGCAACTGCGACGGAACCAGAACAGTGGTGACGCGCTTGCCTTTCTCGCTGAAGGCCTGCATTTTCTGCTCTTTTACCAGATAGGTGATCTTATCGCCGGTAATGTTGCTATCGAGTTGTTCCAGGTAGGCGTTACCGGTCAGGATGACGAGATCCTTCGCCAGTTCATAGTGCATGTGTGAGGCGCGACCTTTAACCGGTTTACCGTTGTCCTGCATCTGGTAGAAGGTTGCGGGATTACCGTAGCCATCAATAATCTCTTTGCCCTGTTCGCCACCAGGGCGGGTCACAACGACTTTATCGGCGTTAATTTTGATGGTGCCCTGAGTCATCACCACGTTGCCAGTAAAGGTGACAACATTGCCCTGCATATCGAGCGACTGCGTGTCAGACTCAATATGGATCGGCTGCTCGGTATCGCCGGTGACGGCAAATGCCGGAATGCTGGCGGCCAGAAGTGTGCTGGCAAGCATAAGGTTAAGGCTGAGTTTGTTTGTTTTGAATTTCATATGAGGTTCTAACCTTTTCAATCAGCTCGGCGTTCTTGCTGCGTAAGTTACCGCGCATCTTCAGTCCGCTGGAGTTAAATGTTGTGCCATATAACGTGACAAGATCATCGGAAGTGACGTCTTGTGTCACCAGGTTAATCTGCGCGTTATCGGTGGTAATTCTGCGTAGTTGAGAGTCAGGCACCAGAGCGTTGACTTCAACATGGCCGTACAGATACAGCATGCGATCGTTGGTCAATTTGGCTTTATCTGCCTTGATCGACCAGGTCGGTACTTTATCCTTATCAAACGTGGTTAATACCGGTTGAGTAAACCAGGAAACCGCTTGTTCTGAATAATATTCAACGTGTTGCGCGATCAAGTTATAGCTCAGCGCGCCTTCCGGGCTATACACGAGGGTATCAGTATGTTCGCTCTTATAGGTTGGCTCATTGTTATTGACGACAGCCTGAGTGGTGTCGTCTTTGTCTGCCAGATTAATACCAATCATCACAAGGACAGCCAGCGACAGTAGAATGATAACCCAACGTCTGGTTTTGCTCATATCGATTGCCCTTTGGCCTCGTCCAGTTTGCCCTGTGCCAGCAGTAATAAATCGCAGACTTCACGCACAGCGCCGCGTCCCCCGTCAATACGGGTGACATAATCTGCCCGCGGGATCAGCAAAGGGTGAGCATCCGCCACCGCCACGCTTAATCCCACTTGTGCCATCACCGGCCAGTCGATCAGATCGTCGCCAACGTAGGCGACATTTTCGGGCGCGACCGCCAGTTTGTTCAGTAGATCGCTAAAGGCGACCAGTTTATCTGACTGTCCCTGATACAGGTGCGTGATCCCCAATGTGGTACAGCGATCTTCTACAAGTTTAGCCTTTCGTCCGGTAATAATGGCAACCTCAATACCGGAAGTGAGCGCACAGCGAATGCCGTAACCATCGCGGACGTTAAATGCCTTCAGCTCTTCACCGTTATTACCCATATAAATCAGACCATCAGACAGCACGCCATCCACATCCAGGATCAGCAAACGGATGTTTTCTGCCCGGGTGATAACGTCTGCGCTGACGGGTCCATAACAGGTCGCAAGCGACGCACCTGCTTTACTCATTTTGTTTATCCTTGAGTTTCTTACACTACACCTGCACGCAGCAGATCATGCATATGTAACACACCGAGTAACTGGTCGCCATCAGCAACCATTACCGAGGTGATATGGCGGGACTGCATTAAGTTCAGGGCATCGACGGCAAGAATGCCCGGACGCACGCGAATGCCTCCTGGGGTCATCACATCGGCAATGCCTAACTGGCGGACATCAACGCCCATATCGAAGACGCGACGTAAATCGCCATCGGTAAAAATACCGTCAATCTTCATGGCATCATCGCAAATGACGGTCATGCCGAGATTTTTACGCGTGATTTCAACCAGAGCGTCACGCAGGCTAGCGCTTTTATTTACATGCGGGATCTCATCACCCGTATGCATAATATCGTTAACGCGCAGCAAAAGCTTACGGCCCAGAGCGCCGCCGGGATGAGATAACGCAAAATCTTCTGCAGTAAAGCCACGCGCTTTTAATAATGCCACGGCAAGCGCATCGCCCATCACCAGCGTTGCGGTCGTGCTGCTGGTCGGTGCCAGACCTAACGGGCAGGCTTCTTTAGGCACTTTAACACACAGATGCACATCTGCCGCACGCGCCATGCTGCTTTCCGGACGACCGGTCATGCAGATAAGCGGTACGTGAAGACGTTTTAACACAGGGATCAACGCCGCTATCTCATTGGATTCACCGGAATTAGAGATGGCGATGACCACATCCTGCGGCGAGACCATGCCCAGATCGCCATGTGCGGCTTCGCCAGGGTGTACGAAAAAAGAGGGCGTGCCGGTGCTGGCAAACGTGGCCGCCATTTTCCGCCCGATATGACCGGATTTCCCCATCCCCATCACCACAACCTTACCCGGGCAACTGAATATTTTTTCACAGGCGAGGGTAAAATTTTGGTTGATGTACTGATCAAGCTCCGCCAGGCCTTCACGTTCAATTGCCAGGACTTCCTTGCCTGCTTGCTGAAAGTCAAAACCCGGTTGCAACTCTAAGTGCGACATAATGCGTTTCCAGTTATCCAACGAGAATTGGCGATAACCAATACAGCATCGCCAGCCATATGATAAAACCGCTGGTCAGCAGCGCACCCGCACCGCGACCAATCTGGCGCGAACGTCGCCAGCAGAGTAATGCAAATATAACGCTCACCAGCAGCATAACGCTGTAGTCACGGACGAAGGCCATCGGATTGACCTCGCCCGGTGTAATCAAGGCGGGCAGCCCGAGCACGATAACAATATTAAAAATGTTCGCGCCGATAATGTTGCCGACGGCAATATCGTTTTCACCTTTACGCAGACCCGCAATCGCCGTTGCCAGTTCCGGCAGGCTGGTACCAATGGCGACTACCGTCAGCCCAATGGTGAGTTCGCTCATGGCGAAGTAGTTCGCCAGTACAGTAGCGTTATCCACTACCATACGCGTGGCCATTGGCATAATAATCAGCGCAATACCCAACCACAAAAATGCGACGGGTAGCCCGCCTTCGCGGGGAAGCTCAGCTACCTGCTCGCGGGTCAGGCTGTCATTGCCTTGTCGTTCGGCCAGACGGGCGATTTTAACAATGAATAGCAGCCATAGCACGGCCAGAAGCAGAAGAAAGAAACCGTCACTGCGGCTCAACTGCCCGTCATACAGAACTGATGCGGCTAAAATACTTACCAGCAACATTAGCGGTAATTCGCGACGCAGAACATCAGAATGCACGGTAAAAGGATGAATCAGCGCCGACAAGCCAAGAATAAGCAAGATGTTGGTGATGTTAGAGCCAATGGCGGTACCGACGGCTAAATCGAGTTGCCCGTTCATTGACGCGGCAACGGAGACGATGATCTCGGGTAACGATGTACCAATGCTGACCACGGTCATCCCGATAATGATGGGGGGAATACCGAAGTTTCGACATAAAATGGATGCGGCAAACACCAGACGGTCGGCGCCGTAGACCACCAGAAGTAAACCAATTATTAACAGCGCCGTCGCTAAAAGCATCTAAAGTCCTTTCTTCAGGTATACTCGCCGGTCCACTTGAAGGGTTTCTGGAAGCCGTAACGAAGTCTTAATTTTGACTTTATGCGGCTAAAAAGTAAAACAAATGCCAGCTTTCGCTAACCAGGACAGGCAATAATCTGTAAATATGTTGGGTTCAGGGCTAAATTGAGCGCCAAACTCTTCGATCAACGAGGCAATAGTAAAGGATGAATCAATGGGTCAGTCTGTGGCGAATCTAGTCGATATGCGCGATGTCAGCTTTTCCCGAGGTGACCGCTGCATCTTTGATAATATTTCCCTGACGGTGCCGCGTGGTAAGGTGACGGCGATCATGGGGCCATCAGGCATCGGCAAAACGACGCTGCTGCGTCTGATTGGCGGACAAATCTCCCCGAATAAGGGCGAGATCCTGTTTGACGGCGAAAACGTCCCAGCCATGTCCCGTTCGCGTTTATTTACCGTGCGTAAGCGTATGAGCATGCTGTTTCAGTCTGGTGCGCTGTTTACCGACATGAACGTGTTTGACAACGTCGCATATCCGTTGCGCGAACATACAACGCTACCTGCGCCGCTGTTGAAAAGCACGGTAATGATGAAACTCGAGGCCGTCGGGCTGCGGGGCGCGGCAAAATTAATGCCTTCTGAATTATCCGGTGGGATGGCGCGTCGCGCTGCGTTAGCGCGTGCTATCGCGCTGGAGCCTGACCTCATTATGTTTGATGAGCCGTTCGTTGGCCAGGATCCCATTACCATGGGCGTGCTGGTGAAGCTGATTTCAGAACTGAACAGCGCACTGGGCGTCACCTGTGTGGTGGTTTCTCATGATGTGCCAGAGGTGCTGAGTATTGCGGATTACGCCTATATAATGGCGGACAAAAAAATTGTGGCCTACGGTAGTGCTCAGGCGCTGCAAGAAAATGCCGATCCGCGAGTGCGTCAGTTCCTCGACGGCATTGCCGATGGACCGGTTCCGTTCCGTTACCCGGCGGGTGACTACCATATCGATTTACTCTAAACAGGGAGTTAAGCCACCCATGTTGTTAAATGCGCTGGCATCACTCGGACATCGGGGAATAAAAACCCTCAGGACGTTCGGGCGAGCCGGATTAATGTTGTTCAATGCGGTTGTCGGCAAACCGGAGTTTCGCAAACATGCGCCGCTGCTGATACGCCAGCTCTATAATGTCGGCGTCTTATCGATGCTGATCATTATTGTTTCAGGCGTGTTCATCGGTATGGTGCTGGGATTGCAGGGATACCTGGTGCTGACGACCTACAGTGCGGAAACCAGCCTCGGTATGCTGGTGGCGCTGTCATTGCTACGTGAGCTGGGGCCGGTGGTTGCGGCACTGTTGTTCGCTGGGCGGGCCGGTTCGGCCTTAACTGCAGAGATTGGTCTGATGCGAGCGACCGAGCAGCTTTCCAGTCTGGAAATGATGGCCGTCGATCCACTGCGCCGGGTGATCTCTCCACGTTTTTGGGCCGGTGTCATTTCATTGCCGCTGCTGACGATTATATTTGTCGCCGTGGGGATCTGGGGTGGTTCACTGGTTGGCGTAAGCTGGAAAGGTATTGATGCCGGCTTTTTCTGGTCGGCTATGCAAAATGCCGTCGACTGGCGTCTGGACCTGGTCAACTGTCTGATTAAGAGCGTGGTGTTCGCCATTACGGTCACATGGATTGCATTGTTCAATGGTTATGATGCGATCCCGACCTCTGCCGGGATTAGCCGGGCAACGACACGCACCGTTGTGCACGCCTCTCTTGCCGTTTTGGGGCTGGATTTTGTGCTGACCGCACTGATGTTTGGGAATTGAGTTCATGCAAACGAAAAAAAATGAAATTTGGGTCGGGTTATTCCTGCTGGTGGCGCTGTTGGCTGCGCTGTTTGTCTGCCTGAAGGCGGCGAACGTTACCTCCATGCGTACTGAACCGACTTATACGATTTATGCGACTTTTGATAACATCGGCGGCCTGAGAGAGCGTTCTCCGGTGCGGATTGGCGGGGTCGTCGTTGGACGCGTAGCGGACATCTCGTTAGATCCGAAAACGTACCTGCCGCGCGTGACGCTGGAAATCGAATCGCGTTTTAACCATATTCCTGACACCAGTTCTCTGAGCATCCGTACTTCCGGTCTGCTGGGCGAGCAGTATCTGGCACTGAACGTGGGTTTTGAAGATCCTGAGTTGGGAACGTCTATCCTCAAAGATGGCAGTACGATTCAGGACACGAAATCTGCGATGGTACTGGAGGATATGATTGGTCAGTTCCTTTACAACAGCAACAGTAAAGGTGACGACAATAAGAATTCTGGCGATGCGCCAGCCGCAACTGAAGGCAATAATGAAGCCACTACGCCTGCGGGCGCAACGAAATAATCTCAGGAGAATCGACGTATGTTTAAACGATTGATGATGGTGGCTATGCTTGTCATTGCCCCACTTAGCGCGGCAACCGCAGCGGACCAGACGAATCCGTATAAACTGATGAATGAGGCCGCGCAGAAGACGTTTGACCGTCTGAAGAACGAACAACCTAAAATTCGTTCCAACCCGGATTACCTGCGTCAGGTTGTCGATCAGGAACTGTTGCCTTATGTGCAGGTTAAATATGCTGGCGCGCTGGTACTGGGCCGTTACTACAAAGATGCCACTCCCGCTCAGCGTGACGCCTATTTCGCCGCATTCCGTGAATATCTGAAGCAGGCTTACGGTCAGGCGCTGGCGATGTACCATGGCCAGACCTATCAGATTGCCCCAGAGCAGCCGCTGGGCGATGCGACTATCGTTCCTATCCGCGTAACTATCATCGATCCAAACGGTCGTCCTCCGGTGCGTCTGGATTTCCAGTGGCGTAAAAATTCTCAGACCGGTAACTGGCAGGCGTATGACATGATTGCTGAAGGCGTAAGTATGATCACCACCAAACAAAATGAGTGGAGCGACCTGCTGCGTACGAAAGGTATTGATGGCCTGACTGCTCAGTTGAAATCAATTTCTCAGCAGAAAATTACTCTGGAAGAGAAAAAATAATGACGCAATCACTCACCTGGACGCGTGAAGGCGACAAGCTGGTGCTGGTGGGCGAGCTGGATCAGGACGTATTAAATCCATTATGGGATGCACGAGTTGAGGCGATGAAGGGAGTATCCTGCATCGACCTGAACCAGGTTTCCCGGGTCGATACCGGTGGTCTGGCATTACTGCTGCACTTGATTAATCAGGGCAAGCAGCAGGGGAACAGTGTTTCGCTCGCTGGCGTTAACGATAAAGTGTACACGCTGGCGCAGCTTTACAATTTGCCTGACGACGTTCTTCCGCGTTAATTTTTTCAGGCCGGATAAGGGCTTGTGCCGTCATCCGGTAACCCCTCTGCGAGGGATCTGCCTCTAAAGCCTTGTCTGATTTATCAGCGAGGCTTTTTGCTTATTTATGACAGCGCCACTTTGCTCTAAGATGTTGGGCTGTTTTCACTATCTGACGAATGAAGAGCCCATGGAAAATAATGAAATTCAGAGCGTGCTGATGAATGCACTCTCCCTCCAGGAAGTCCACGTTTCTGGCGACGGCAGTCACTTTCAGGTTATTGCCGTGGGTGAGATGTTTGAAGGCATGAGCCGGGTCAAGAAGCAGCAAACAGTCTATGGCCCGTTGATGGAGTACATTGCGGACAACCGCATTCATGCCGTGTCGATTAAGGCCTTTACCCCAGCAGAATGGGCGCGCGATCGCAAACTTAACGGTTTTTGAGCTACGGGTGATGTGCCGGTAGCGAAGATAAATTCTTAACAGAGAACAGAATAATGGATAAATTTCGTGTTCAGGGGCCAACCAAGCTCCAGGGCGAAGTCACAATTTCAGGCGCAAAAAATGCTGCACTGCCGATCCTGTTTGCGGCGCTGCTGGCTGAAGAACCTGTAGAGATCCAAAACGTCCCGAAACTTAAGGACGTTGACACCTCAATGAAGCTGCTGAGCCAGCTGGGTGCGAAAGTTGAACGTAATGGTTCGGTGCACATTGATGCGCGCGACGTGAACGTTTTCTGTGCGCCGTACGATCTGGTGAAAACCATGCGTGCGTCCATCTGGGCGCTCGGGCCGCTGGTTGCTCGCTTTGGCCAGGGCCAGGTTTCACTGCCGGGCGGCTGCACCATCGGTGCGCGTCCGGTTGACCTGCACATTACCGGTCTGGAGCAGTTAGGCGCGACAATCAAGCTCGAAGAAGGCTATGTGAAAGCGTCCGTTGATGGCCGCCTGAAAGGCGCGCACATCGTCATGGACAAAGTAAGCGTCGGTGCGACTGTTACTATCATGTGCGCAGCAACGCTTGCCGAAGGCACGACCATCATCGAAAACGCCGCACGTGAGCCGGAAATTGTCGATACCGCGAATTTCCTGATTGCGCTGGGTGCGAAGATCACCGGTCAGGGTACCGATCGCATTACTATCGAAGGCGTAGAACGTCTTGGTGGCGGCGTTTACCGCGTTCTGCCAGACCGTATCGAAACCGGTACCTTCCTGGTCGCAGCGGCAATTTCTCGTGGCAAAATCATCTGCCGTAATGCACAGCCAGACACGCTGGATGCCGTTCTGGCGAAGCTGCGTGATGCGGGGGCGGATATCGAAGTCGGCGACGACTGGATAAGCCTCGATATGCACGGTAAACGTCCGAAAGCGGTCAATGTGCGCACTGCGCCGCATCCGGCGTTCCCAACCGATATGCAGGCTCAGTTCACGCTGCTGAACCTGGTGGCAGAAGGGACGGGCTTCATCACGGAAACCGTGTTTGAGAATCGCTTTATGCATGTGCCTGAGCTGAGCCGTATGGGCGCTCATGCAGAAATCGAAAGCAATACTGTGATTTGCCACGGCGTGGAAACGCTCTCTGGCGCACAGGTTATGGCGACCGATCTGCGTGCATCCGCAAGCCTGGTCCTCGCAGGATGTATTGCTGAAGGGACGACGGTAGTCGACCGTATTTATCATATCGATCGCGGCTATGAGCGTATCGAAGATAAGCTGCGCGCGCTGGGCGCAAACATTGAGCGCGTGAAAGGCGAGTAATCGTCTACGTCTCTTGTAACCCCCAGTTCAGTTGGCCGGGGGTTACTGCTCAATGTTCATTCCGGATTCTGTTTCTCTCTGCGACTCCTCATCATCCGCGTTCTGTCAATGAACTCATGCGTTTTGGCATCGTGATAGCGTGACGGCCAAATCACCCAGGGATCAGTTCCCAGTGCCCGGGCGATAATCAACTCACCTTTTGGCCATGGCCTGGTTAACGCATTGGCCAGCGTTGATGAGCTCAACCCATTCTTACGTGATTCAGCGGCCATTGAGGTTCCTTTCTTGCGCAGTCCGGCGATGATGTCGGCCGGATGCCAGTCAATCAGCTTGCTTTCCATAAATTCATCTCTCCTTTGGTTAACGACTTACGGTTCCACGATCGGTTGTGGCAACACTATAACGCCCGGAGAATGAATGTTCTAAAATGTTCACTTAAAGAGCGTGTACATTCAGAATATATCAAGGTTATTTGTTGTTTTTAGGAAGGTTATATTTGGTATTGGAGTTTATAAGAACATCCCGTGCAAGGCACGGGATGATAAAGGAGGGGGCTGGAAGGAATTAACGGTCGCGCTGTACGGCGATATGCGCCAGACCAATCAGCGCTTCTCTCCACGGCGTATCTGGTAGCACCTGTAACGCAGCGATGGCTTTATCAGCCTCTTCTTCTGCACGTTGGCGAGTCCACTCCAGAGAACCACAGGCGTTCATCGCTTCCAGAACCGGCTCCAGAAGGTGACGGCCATTACCTTGCTCAATGGCCTGGCGGATCATTTGCGCTTGTTCTGGCGTACCGTGGCGCATGGCATGCAGCAGCGGCAGCGTAGGTTTGCCTTCGTTGAGGTCATCACCAACGTTTTTACCCAGTTGCTCGCCATCAGCGCTGTAATCCAGCAAATCGTCAATTAACTGGAAAGCTGTACCGAGATAACGGCCGTAATCCTGCAATCCTTTCTCTTGTTCTTCGCTGCAACCAGCCAGAATGCCAGAGCATTGGGCCGCTGCCTCAAACAAACGCGCGGTCTTACTGTAGATGACGCGCATATAGTTTTCTTCGGTGATGTCCGGATCGTTGACGTTCATCAACTGTAAGACTTCACCTTCGGCGATGACGTTGACCGCTTTCGACATGACTTCCAGCACTTTCAGCGAACCGAGGCTGGTCATCATCTGAAAAGCACGGGTATAGATAAAATCGCCGACCAGCACGCTGGCCGCATTACCAAAGGCCGCATTCGCCGTGGCTTTCCCGCGACGCATGTCAGATTCATCCACAACATCGTCGTGTAACAGGGTCGCGGTGTGGATAAACTCGATCAGGGCCGCAATCGTAACGTGTGCATTTTCCTGGTAGCCAACGGCACGCGCGGCGAGTACGGCGATCATTGGGCGAATGCGTTTTCCGCCGCCGCTAACGATGTAGTACCCCAGTTGATTGATCAACTGGACGTCGGAATTGAGCTGTTCAAGGATTGTCGCATTGACCCCCGCCATATCTTGCGCGGTTAACTCATTGATTTTTTCTAAATTCATCGCAAAAGCCGGGCTTCTCGCCCCGATTACCTTACTGTATGAAAAGGTAACGTCGGGTTTAGGGTTATAAATATATGCTGATTGTACTGAAAAAACGCCGTAGATAAACGTTACCGTACGTGTTGTGTTTTTTTTCTTCATGTATTGACGGTAGCACTTGTCAAAGGCTCGCGTTTTGCGTAATATTCGCGCCCTATTGTGAATATTTATAGCGCACTCTGAATCATCAAAAAGGTGTGCGCGGAAGCGGAGTTTTTTATGTACGCGGTTTTCCAAAGTGGTGGTAAACAACACCGAGTAAGCGAAGGTCAGACCGTTCGCCTGGAAAAGCTGGACATCGCAACTGGCGAATCTGTTGAATTCGCTGAAGTTCTGATGATCGCAAACGGTGAAGAAGTCAAAATCGGCGTTCCTTTCGTTGATGGCGGCGTTATCAAAGCTGAAGTTGTTGCTCACGGTCGTGGCGAGAAAGTTAAAATTGTTAAGTTTCGTCGTCGTAAACACTACCGTAAGCAGCAGGGCCATCGTCAGTGGTTCACTGATGTGAAAATCACTGGCATCAGCGCTTAAGTTAAGGGGAGCAGATTAAATGGCACATAAAAAGGCTGGCGGCTCGACTCGTAACGGTCGCGATTCAGAAGCTAAACGTCTGGGCGTAAAACGCTTCGGCGGTGAAACAGTTCTGGCTGGTAGCATCATCGTTCGTCAACGTGGTACTAAATTCCACGCTGGCTCCAACGTTGGTTGCGGCAAAGACCACACTCTGTTTGCTAAAGCAGACGGTAAAGTGAAATTTGAAGTGAAAGGCCCGAAAAACCGTAAATTCATCAGCATCGTTGCTGAATAAGTTTTTCGCGTCCCGGTAACGGATAAAAGCCCCGCAACACGTTGCGGGGCTTTTTACATTCGACGGCCGGTAAATACGCTCGTCGCGCCGTGACAACCCGGAAACGAGCCCTTGCAGGGAATACGGTATGAAGCAGCAGGCAGGCATTGGTATTCTGTTAGCACTCACAACGGCAGTATGTTGGGGGGCTTTGCCAATAGCAATGAAGCAAGTGCTGGAGGTGATGGAGCCTCCTACCGTGGTGTTTTACCGTTTTTTAATGGCAAGTATTGGCCTTGGCGCTATTCTTGCGGTTAAAAAAAAGCTCCCTCCATTGCGTATTTTTCGCAAAGCGCGTTGGCTGGTACTGCTGGCTATCGCTACCGGTGGGCTGTTCGGTAACTTCATTCTGTTTAGTTCATCCTTGCAATATTTGAGCCCAACGGCTTCGCAGGTTATCGGTCAACTGTCACCGGTTGGTATGATGATCGCCAGCGTCTTTATCCTGAAAGAAAAGATGCGCGGCACGCAGGTGATTGGCGCCATTATGCTTCTGAGCGGACTGGTCCTGTTTTTTAATACTAGTCTGATCGAAATTTTTACCCGGCTCACCGATTACACCTGGGGCGTTATCTTTGGTGTCGGTGCGGCAATGGTTTGGGTGAGCTATGGGGTCGCGCAAAAGGTGTTATTGCGTCGGCTGGCATCACCGCAGATCCTGTTTTTGCTGTACACTTTATGTACGATTGCGTTATTGCCGCTGGCTAAACCCGGTGTCATCACGCAGCTCAGCGACTGGCAGCTGGCATGCCTTGTATTCTGCGGCCTGAATACGCTGGTAGGATACGGTGCTCTCGCGGAAGCGATGGCGCGTTGGCAGGCGGCGCAGGTGAGTGCCATTATTACGCTCACACCGCTGTTTACGTTGTTATTTTCAGATTTATTATCACTGGCCTGGCCCGATTTCTTCGCCAGACCGATGCTAAACCTATTAGGTTATCTCGGTGCGTTTATCGTGGTTGCGGGCGCGATGTATTCCGCCATTGGTCATCGAATTTGGGGCGGTTTACGTAAGCATGAAACGGTGGTTTCGCAACCCCGCTCAGGCGAATGATTTACGGAGAGTAAAATGAAGTTTGTTGATGAAGCATCGATTCTGGTCGTTGCAGGTGATGGCGGTAATGGTTGCGTCAGTTTCCGCCGCGAAAAATACATCCCAAAAGGCGGTCCGGACGGTGGTGACGGCGGTGATGGCGGTGACGTTTGGCTGGAAGCCGACGAGAACCTGAACACGCTGATTGATTACCGTTTTGAAAAATCATTCCGTGCGGAACGTGGTCAGAATGGCGCGAGTCGTGATTGCACCGGTAAGCGTGGTAAAGATGTCACGATTAAAGTGCCTGTCGGTACACGTGTTATCGACCAGGGCACGGGCGAAACCATGGGTGACATGACTAAACATGGTCAGCGTCTGATGGTCGCTAAAGGCGGCTGGCACGGTCTGGGTAACACCCGTTTCAAATCCTCGGTCAACCGTACTCCGCGTCAGAAAACAATGGGGACGCCGGGCGATAAGCGCGATCTGATGCTCGAGCTGATGCTGTTGGCAGACGTGGGTATGCTGGGTATGCCAAACGCCGGTAAATCGACGTTTATCCGTGCAGTATCTGCGGCGAAGCCGAAAGTCGCTGATTATCCGTTCACCACCCTGGTACCAAGCCTGGGTGTAGTGCGTATGGACAATGAAAAGAGCTTCGTGGTTGCCGATATCCCGGGGCTTATTGAAGGTGCGGCTGAAGGCGCTGGTCTGGGCATCCGCTTCCTGAAACATCTGGAACGTTGCCGCGTGTTGCTGCACCTCATCGATATCGATCCGATTGACGGTTCCGATCCGGTAGAAAACGCCCGTATCATTATTGGCGAACTGGAAAAATACAGTCAGGATCTGGCGTCTAAACCGCGCTGGTTAGTGTTCAACAAAATTGATTTGATGGACAAGTCTGAAGCGGAAGAGAAAGCGAAAGCGATCGCCGAAGCGTTGGGCTGGGAAGGTAAATATTATCTGATCTCTGCCGCCAGCCAGCTGGGCGTGAAGGATCTTTGCTGGGATGTGATGACCTTTATCATCGAGAACCCGATTGTTCAGGCTGAAGAAGCGAAACAGCCAGAGAAAGTTGAGTTCATGTGGGATGATTACCATCGCCAGCAGCTCGCTGAAGTCGAAGACGAAGCGGAAGATGACTGGGATGACGATTGGGACGAAGACGACGAAGAAGGCGTTGAGTTCATCTACAAGCGTTAATCGCATTAAAAACCCCGGCCATGCTGCCGGGGTTTTTGTTTCCAGTTTGCGTAGGCCGGATAAGCGCAAGCGCCATCCGCCATCTTCAAAATCTAGTTATTCTGATAAATGTCCTTGTACAACCGGCTCTCGAAGCGTACTAGCGGAATTCGGCGATTACGTTGGTCAGCCGGCTCTACCGCATAACCAGACAAATACTGCACAAATGCCATACGTTGACCGCTTGCCGTAGTGATAAAGCCCGCAAGGTTATAGACCCCCTGCAAAGAGCCTGTCTTCGCCGATACTTTGCCATCCACACCAGCCTGATGCAGACCCGCACGATATTGCAAAGAGCCATCATGGCCCGCCAGCGGCAACATGGTGATAAAGTTCAACTCGTTATCGTGCTGAGCAATATATTGCAGTACCTGCATCATGGTCGCAGGAGCAATCAGGTTATGGCGGGAGAGTCCAGAACCATCGGCAATAATCGTGTTGCCGATATCAACGCCCGCTTGCTGACGCAAAATCTGGCGTACGGCATCAGAACCTGCTCGCCAGGTGCCCGGCACGTTAAATCGCGCATGACCAATCATGCGGAAAACGGTATCGGCAATCATGTTGTCCGATTTTTTCAGCATAATCTTAAGCAGGTCATGCAGCGGCGCTGACTGCTTACTGGCGACCACGGTTCCCGGTGTGTTGACCTGCGTCTGGCGCAGCAGAGTACCGCTGTAAGTGATCCCTGCTTGTTTTAGCTCATCTTTGAGAATCGCCCCGGCATAACTGGCGCCGTCCTGAATGGCGAACGCCAGCGGCAGCGGATCGGCACGTTGTGGCAGACATCCGGTCAACGTAAAGCGGTTGAGATCGCCAGGCACCACGTCCAGTTCACAATATTGCGCTTCGGCAGAGCCTCGAGCGAGAGTTCGCACCTGGCTGAACATGGTGACCGGGTAATAAGATGCCACGCGGATAAACGCGAGATCGTTAGGTTTTTGCGCGCTGTAGAGTGAAACAGAGAAACAGTTACGATCGACAATGGCTGCTGCGGGCGGCGCGCTAAAACACTGCGTCATGTCGTTCCAGGGCCAGCCAGGAGCTTTATCATGACTGGCGAAAATAGAGGTATCGATCAGGACATTTCCGGCAATTTGCGTCACGCCTGATTTTTTCAGGGTTGCCACCATATTGCGGATATCCTGACGTTTTAGCGTCGGATCGGCACCAAATCGCGCCACTAAGTCACCTTTTAATACCCCGCCTTCCACGTTGCCTTTTGTCTCAAGCGTGGTGGTAAAACGAAAGTCAGGCCCGAGCTGAATCAATGCCGCCAGCGCGGTGATCACTTTCTGGGTACTGGCGGGGAGTGCCATCTGCTGGCTATGAAAATCAATAGCAGGAGCAGGTGCGCCAACCTTCTGTACCATGAGGGCGAGGTTGGCTCCGGCAGGGAGCTGATTGATATACTCGTCGACGTTCGCGGCCTGAACGCTGAACGCTATACTGGCAGTCAATCCAATGGTAAATCTGGAAAATCGCATAATCTCGCGCTAACAACCTGGAAACAGGCCGTCATACTACGGCGCAACGCCCCAAAAAGTAAACGATGACCCATCGGGAACTCCAGGGTAAAATGATCATCAAATAGAGAATTGTAGCTGACCTGGGACCCTGAGCCCCGGGTCGGTATTTTTTTGCTTCTGACTCTGGCATGGCGTATGCCAGAGTGTGCTTAGCAGCCGGGGTGAGAGCAACCGCCCCCTACAGGAATGTTCAAGAGGTATAACAAATGCAAGCTATCCCGATGACCTTACGTGGTGCTGAAAAACTGCGCGAAGAGCTGGATTTTCTGAAATCTGTGCGCCGTCCTGAAATCATTGCCGCTATTGCAGATGCGCGTGAGCATGGCGACCTGAAAGAAAATGCGGAGTACCACGCGGCGCGTGAACAACAGGGGTTCTGCGAAGGGCGCATCAAAGATATCGAAGCTAAACTGTCCAACGCGCAGGTTATCGACGTCACTAAAATGCCGAACAATGGCCGCGTCGTTTTCGGTGCGACGGTTACCGTGCTGAATCTTGATAACGACGAAGAGCAGACCTGGCGTATTGTCGGCGATGATGAAGCCGATTTTAAACAGAACCTGATTTCGGTGAACTCGCCTATCGCTCGTGGCCTGATTGGCAAAGAGCAGGATGACGTGGTGGTTATCAAAACGCCGGGCGGTGAAGTTGAATATGAAGTGACGAAGGTCGAATACCTGTAAGAATTTCCCAATACTCAAGATGTTGATGTATTGTAAAGAAAGGAAAAAGGCCGCATAGCGGCCTTTTATCAACGAAGAGAGCGTGGCATTTTGCTCTCCTGCTAGCGGAAAATCCCGCGTTTTACACAAACTTCGTGTGCAACTTTGGGATATTCTTAGCGTGGCAGCGAGATTTTACGTTCTTTAGTCGGGCGATACAGTACCAGCGTTTTGCCGATGACCTGTACGTTACAGGCGCCGGTTTCGCGTACGATAGCTTCCACGATCAAGGTTTTGGTATCGCGATCTTCCGAGGCGATTTTCACCTTGATAAGTTCATGGTGCTCTAACGCTTGTTCAATCTCGGCCAGTACCCCTTCGGTCAAACCATTGTTGCCAAGCATAACTACAGGCTTGAGCGGATGTGCCAGACCTTTCAGGTGCTGTTTTTGTTTAGTACTCAGATTCATCGTATATTTTTGCTTACGTTGGGATTGAAAACGGGTCATTCTACCGCCATCTCCCATATATCGCCAAATAGCTGTGTAGAAATTTACACCATTGGTTACGATGAACTGCCCTTTGGGAATGTGAAATGACAGGTAAAAAGCGTTCTGCCAGCTCGAGTCGCTGGCTTCAGGAACACTTTAGCGATAAATATGTTCAACAGGCGCAGAAAAAGGGGTTACGTTCCCGTGCCTGGTTTAAACTTGATGAAATACAGCAAAGTGACAAAATTTTTAAACCGGGGATGACGATTGTTGATCTCGGTGCTGCACCCGGTGGTTGGTCGCAATATGCGGTTACGCAGATCGGCAACACTGGCCGCATTATCGCTTGCGATCTTTTACCTATGGATCCAATCGTTGGTGTGGACTTCCTTCAGGGCGACTTTCGTGATGAATTAGTCCTGAAAGCGTTACTTGAGCGCGTAGGTGACAGTAAAGTACAAGTTGTCATGTCTGATATGGCACCAAATATGTGTGGAACACCGGCGGTGGACATTCCCCGGGCCATGTATCTGGTAGAGCTGGCGCTTGGAATGGCTCGTGATGTATTAGCGCCAGGTGGTAGTTTTGTAGTGAAGGTGTTCCAGGGCGAAGGCTTCGATGAGTATCTAAGAGAGATTCGCTCCCTGTTTACGAAGGTCAAAGTTCGTAAGCCGGACTCTTCTCGCGCCCGTTCGCGTGAAGTGTATATTGTAGCGACCGGGCGTAAACCATAACCGGTAGATTTCAAACGAAAGTTTGAAAGAAACTGGATATAGAGTATCCTGACGCTGTTTTTAACACAGTTGTAATATGAGGTTAATCCCTTGAGTGACATGGCGAAAAACCTAATTCTCTGGCTGGTCATTGCCGTTGTGCTGATGTCAGTATTCCAGAGCTTTGGGCCCAGCGAGTCTAATGGCCGTAAGGTTGATTACTCTACCTTCCTGCAAGAGGTCAATCAGGACCAGGTTCGTGAAGCGAAGATCAACGGACGTGAGATTAACGTTACCAAGAAAGATAGTAACCGTTACACGACCTACATTCCGGTTAACGATCCGAAGCTGCTTGATAACCTGCTGACCAAAAACGTCAAGGTTGTTGGCGAACCGCCTGAAGAGCCGAGCCTGCTGGCTTCTATCTTCATTTCCTGGTTCCCAATGCTGCTGCTGATTGGTGTCTGGATCTTCTTCATGCGTCAAATGCAGGGCGGTGGTGGCAAAGGTGCCATGTCGTTCGGTAAGAGCAAAGCGCGCATGCTAACGGAAGATCAGATCAAAACCACTTTTGCTGACGTTGCCGGTTGTGACGAAGCAAAAGAAGAAGTTGCTGAACTGGTTGAGTATCTGCGCGAACCGAGCCGTTTCCAGAAGCTGGGCGGTAAAATCCCGAAAGGCGTCCTGATGGTCGGTCCTCCGGGTACAGGTAAAACTCTGCTGGCAAAAGCTATCGCAGGTGAGGCGAAGGTTCCTTTCTTCACAATTTCCGGTTCTGATTTCGTGGAAATGTTCGTCGGTGTCGGTGCATCTCGTGTGCGTGACATGTTCGAACAAGCCAAGAAAGCGGCACCGTGCATCATCTTTATCGATGAAATCGACGCCGTAGGTCGCCAGCGTGGCGCAGGTCTGGGCGGTGGTCACGATGAACGTGAGCAGACGCTGAACCAGATGCTGGTTGAGATGGACGGCTTCGAAGGTAACGAAGGTATTATCGTTATCGCGGCAACTAACCGTCCGGACGTACTTGACCCTGCGCTGTTGCGTCCAGGCCGTTTCGACCGTCAGGTTGTGGTTGGTCTGCCGGACGTTCGCGGTCGTGAACAGATCCTGAAAGTGCATATGCGTCGCGTACCGCTGTCTCCGGATATCGATGCGGCAATCATTGCACGTGGTACGCCAGGCTTCTCTGGTGCGGACCTCGCGAACCTGGTGAACGAAGCGGCGCTGTTTGCTGCTCGCGGCAACAAGCGCGTCGTGTCGATGGTTGAGTTCGAGAAAGCGAAAGACAAAATCATGATGGGTGCGGAACGTCGCTCCATGGTGATGACGGAAGCGCAGAAAGAATCTACCGCGTACCACGAAGCAGGCCACGCGATTATCGGTCGCCTGGTACCGGAACACGATCCGGTGCACAAAGTGACGATTATCCCGCGCGGTCGTGCACTGGGTGTGACCTTCTTCCTGCCTGAAGGCGACGCAATTAGCGCCAGCCGTCAGAAACTGGAAAGCCAGATCTCCACGCTGTACGGCGGTCGTCTGGCGGAAGAGATCATCTACGGTGTTGAGCACGTTTCTACCGGTGCGTCGAACGACATTAAGGTCGCGACCAATCTGGCGCGTAACATGGTTACTCAGTGGGGCTTCTCCGAGAAACTCGGACCGTTGCTGTATGCTGAAGAAGAAGGCGAAGTGTTCCTGGGACGTTCTGTGGCGAAAGCTAAACATATGTCCGATGAAACGGCTCGCATTATCGATCAGGAAGTTAAACTGCTGATTGAACGTAACTATGACCGTGCGCGTCGTCTGTTGAATGAAAACATGGATATTCTGCACTCGATGAAAGATGCGCTCATGAAATATGAGACCATCGATGCACCGCAGATTGACGATTTGATGGCTCGCCGCGACGTGCGTCCGCCAGCGGGTTGGGAAGAACCGGGTTCTTCTAACAACAACTCTGGCAGCACCGGTAAGCCTAGCGCACCGCGTCCGGTTGATGAACCGCGTGCGCCGGACTCTGGCACCATGTCAGAGCAACTGGGCGACAAATAAGTTATCGTTGATGATGACCGTGTTTTAATTGAAAACCCTGGGGCTTGCTCCGGGGTTTTTCTTATCTGCATATTCAAGATTTTTTCAGGGATAAAGCTATGAAACTCTTTGCTCAGGGTTCTTCACTGGATCTCAGCCATCCACATGTCATGGGGATTTTGAACGTCACGCCAGATTCTTTTTCCGATGGCGGGGCGCACAATTCTCTGGTTGAGGCGGTGAAACACGCCAACCTGATGATTAACGCCGGGGCGACTATCATTGATGTGGGTGGTGAATCCACGCGTCCAGGTGCTGCCGATGTGAGCGTCGAAGAAGAGTTGCAGCGAGTGATCCCGGTGGTGGAGGCGATTGCTCAGCGTTTTGAAGTGTGGATTTCTGTCGATACCTCAAAACCGGAAGTGATTCGCGAAAGCGCCAGAGCCGGCGCACATATCATTAATGACATTCGCTCACTCTCGGAACCCGGAGCGCTGGAAGCTGCAGCGGAATCCGGATTGCCAGTTTGCCTGATGCATATGCAGGGGCAGCCGAAAACCATGCAGGAAGCACCAAAATACGAGGATGTTTTTGCTGATGTAAATCGTTATTTTGTTGAGCAAATAGCGCGTTGTGAACGGGCTGGAATCACAAAAGATAAATTGTTGCTCGACCCCGGGTTCGGATTCGGTAAAAATCTCACCCACAACTACACATTACTGGCACGTCTGGCGGAGTTTCATCATTTTAATCTGCCGCTGCTGGTTGGAATGTCACGAAAATCAATGATTGGCCAACTGCTGAATGTGGGGCCATCCGAACGCCTGAGCGGCAGTCTGGCGTGCGCGGTCATTGCCGCAATGCAGGGGGCGCAGATTGTTCGTGTCCATGACGTCAAAGAAACCGTAGAAGCGATGCGTGTGGTGGAAGCCACATTGTCTGCAAAGGAAAAAAAACGCTATGAGTAATCGTAAATATTTTGGCACTGATGGAATTCGCGGACGCGTAGGCGACGCCCCTATTACTCCTGACTTTGTCCTTAAACTGGGGTGGGCTGCAGGTAAAGTGCTGGCACGTCATGGGTCACGTAAAATTATTATCGGTAAAGATACGCGTATCTCTGGCTATATGCTGGAGTCTGCGCTGGAAGCGGGTCTGGCTGCTGCCGGTCTTTCTGCCTCTTTCACGGGCCCAATGCCAACTCCTGCTGTTGCTTATCTGACTCGCGCTTTCCGTGCTGAGGCCGGGATTGTTATCTCTGCTTCGCACAACCCGTACTATGACAACGGGATTAAATTCTTCTCCATCGACGGGACTAAACTGCCGGATGCCGTTGAAGAAGCTATCGAAGCCGAAATGGAAAAAGCGATCACCTGTGTAGATTCGGCTGAGCTGGGTAAAGCTACCCGTATCGTTGATGCTGCTGGTCGCTATATCGAGTTTTGCAAAGGCACCTTCCCGAATGAGCTAAGCCTGAGTGAGCTTAAAATCGTGGTGGATTGCGCCAACGGTGCGACGTACCACATTGCGCCAAATGTACTGCGCGAGCTGGGTGCGAACGTGATTGCTATTGGCTGTGAGCCAAACGGCGTGAACATCAATGAAGAAGTTGGCGCCACCGACGTCCGTGCCCTGCAGGCGCGCGTGATTGCGGAAAAAGCCGATCTGGGGATAGCGCTGGACGGCGATGGCGACCGTGTCATTATGGTTGACCACGAAGGTAATAAGGTCGATGGCGATCAGATCATGTACATCATCGCTCGTGAAGCCCTGCGTCAGGGGCAGTTGCGCGGTGGCGCGGTAGGCACACTGATGAGCAACATGGGCCTCGAGCTGGCGTTGAAACAGCTGGGTATTCCGTTTGCCCGCGCGAAAGTCGGCGACCGCTACGTACTGGAAAAAATGCAGGAAAAAGGCTGGCGTATCGGTGCCGAAAACTCAGGCCATGTGATCCTGCTGGACAAAACCACCACTGGTGACGGCATCGTGGCGGGTTTGCAGGTCCTGGCGGCGATGGTGCGCAACCATATGAGTTTGCACGACCTGTGCAGCGGCATGAAAATGTTCCCACAACTGCTGGTTAACGTACGTTACACCGCAGGTGGCGGCGATCCGCTGGAGCATGAAAACGTAAAAGCGGTGATGACCGAAGTTGAAACGGCGCTGGGCAATCGTGGACGTGTCCTGCTGCGTAAATCAGGTACTGAACCGTTGATTCGCGTGATGGTTGAAGGTGAAGACGAAGCGCAGGTGACTGAATTCGCACACCGTATTGCAGATGCCGTGAAAGCAGTGTAATCACTTAAACAGCGAAAGCCGGAGTCAGAGACTCCGGCTTTTTTTTACTGTACGGCAAGCGGCTGTTTACGTCTGCGCTGCCAGAAGTAACCGGCGACCATCAGCAGTACAAGGACTGCCAGCCACGGCAGTATTGCCAGCAAATGCCCTGACCGGGCAAAAGTCAACGCAATCATCAGTAACCAACCGCCCAGCATCGGAATTGCGGTGCGCTTAACAATATCGACTGGCGAAACGCCAGCGATTCCCGCGATAGCAATGATGACGCCGGCAATGGGGGATAACGTACGACCAATGCCCGCCGAGATCTGGATAGGCAACATCATGACTGCGATGTCGCTACCGATATGACGGCTGATGTCCGGTACCATTGGGGCGAATGAGAAAAATGCCGCATTCCCGGAGCCCATCAGGGCGGAAATCGCAAAGGTGATCAGCGTCATTAGCAGGATAATCGAGGCGGCGCTGAGGCCAAATTCACCAGAAAGCGACAGTAGTGCGTCGACGGCGCCAATGGCTTTCAGTCCGGCAGAAAAAACTTCACCGGCGATAATCAGCGTCACCACGGTGGCAAATACGCTGCCCATGCTGTCGAAAACTTTTTGTACGCCGGCCATCACGTCGCGTGCCTTACGGTGGCGGCAGTACTCAAAGATCAGGGTAATGGCAAGACTTATCAGTACGGCGGTATCGAGCGTAATTTTGAGCGAGCTGAATACTAAATCGCTGCACACCAGCATCAACACCAGTGGGAGCATGGGCAGAAACAGCCAGGCGATCGGTGCATCGGCTTCATCGGAAGACGTTAGTGTTTGCATTTGCTGAGCCACATTGTCACCAATTTCACGACGGTCGAAAAAGCGTTGTACAACAATATGCAGCAGGGCGATGAACAGAATAACGGGGACAACGATTGGCAACTGATCCTGCACGAAATAATTCACCACCTCAATGCCGGCGGTTTTAGCGGCGAGAACTGAGTTGCCGGAACCCGGACCAAATTCAACCGCACAGGTGCTGGCGATAACGGCGGCAACGGCGGCGCGACTACAGCCAAGACGGGTCAGTAACGGGTAAAGCGTCGCCATCAACAGCAGGCCAAGTCCGGTGGCGCTGCTGATAAACAGCGACAGGAATTGGCCCAGTAGTAACGCCAGGCCCAACAGCAGGTACGGTGAGTTCAGACGCTGCAAAGGACGAGACGTTACCCGAACCAGCACCTGGCTTGCGCCAATGGCTGACATATAGGTGGCGAACCCACCGATCAGCATAATTTGCAGCCCGAGGCCGCCGAGACGCACGCTCAGGGTATCGCGGATAAACTCAAAGGCGTCAAAGGGACCAAATCCGGTGCTCTTTTTCACCAGGCTGCTGAGCGTGGTCATCCCGCTAAAATGCGCGATGAGCAGCAGCACAATCCCGGTCAGGAGCAGCACCGACTGGGGGTGATATTTTTTGAGGATCAGACGTCCGGCAAAAATGATGGCGAGTAGCGCCAATAATAATGACATTCTCGCCCCCTTACTCGAAGTTGCCGGTAACCTGGCACTCGCCATTCCGTAGCAACGGCTTACCCGCAGCAAACAGATGGGCCAGCGAGAGGTCATCGTTGAGTACACAAATATCGGCACGTTCCCCGGCGCAGAGTACACCACCGGAAATACCCAGCGAGCGCGCCACGTTTGCCGTCAACATCGCAATCGCCTGTGGCACCGGAATCCCCACATCAATCAGGCGAGGAAGCAGATTAAGGTTACCTGCGACCGGTGCTGCGCTTAAACCTTCCACGATCCCCTGAGCGTTAAACCGCGGAACGCTACCATTACCATCAGAGCTGATCGTGATGCGATCGGCCGGGACCTGGGCTTCCAGAGCATGGAGGATCGCCTGTTCCTGAGGCATGAAGCGACTACCACCGGATGTCACGTCAATATGGCCGCCGCGATGGGCGAAAGCAATTGCCTGTTCAAACAAGGGCTCTGTTCTCGCAACATGGGTTGGTGAACGGAATATTGTTGTTATGATGCCCACCATAAAGCCATTACTATAACTATGACTATTACCGATTTGTTATTGGAGGATGCGGTTATGGCATGGTGGAGAGTTCAACGTGGATTGTAAGTGGCTGGAAGATTTTCTGGCATTGAGTCAGCATGGAAACTACTCTCAGGCCGCAGCGCAGCGGCATATTACTCAACCAGCGCTCAGTCGCCGTATAAAGGCGCTGGAAGAGGTGTTGGGGGTGCCATTGTTTGACCGGACCACGACTCCCGTTACGCTGACGCATTATGGTGAGCGCTTTGAACCGTATGCCCGGCACGTCCTCAGCACGTTAACAGAGGCGCGCCACGAGCTGGCGGCGATGATGCCAGCAACGGACAATACGCTGGTAATGGTTAGCCTGCATACGCTGTCGGTGAATATCTTGCCGGATATGATCAACTATCTGCGACAAAGTGAACCGCAGTTAAATTTCACGGTAAATGCCAGCATTCAGGGGATAGACAACCACTTTAACGCCCTGATAGACCGGCAAATCGATCTGCTGGTGACATATGATTTGCCGTCTGCGCAGCCGGGGCTGGAGATCGCCGGAGGATTAAAGCGTTCGCTATGGCGATATGAGCGATTTATACCGGTTATTTCTGCGCAACTTGCTAATGTGCTTAACGATCTGCATGCACAGATCCCGTGGCTTTGCTACAGCGATTACACCTTTGTCAGACGCATTATTGAGCCAGCTGAACAGCGTGTTCGCCCACGTCTGAAAAAAGTGTTTGAGAGTGGTTTAAGCGAAACAATACGAGAAATGGTTCTACGCCATATGGGGATGGCATGGTTACCCGAGTCGATGGTGGCGGAGGAGCTGGTGAATCAGCAAATTATTCATTGCTGGCCGGAAAACGCAGATCTGATTTGTGAAATCCCCGTTGTGGTATGGGCGAATCTTGACGATCAACGTGCCGTCATGCAGAGATGCTGGGAGAAGTTGCTGCGTTTTTGATTGATGTGGCGATTTTTTCCGCAGTTGATACAATGCTAACAAATTGCCCTTGCGAAGGTTATTCGCTTTGGTTAGTATTCACACCCGCTTCAGTGGGAAACAGTAAATATTCCCGCTTTAATGGTCGAAGCATTGTACGCGGCAACTCCGCAAGGAACAGGTTGATTATGCACGAAGCTCTTTTAGTAGTTTTCCTTATTGTGGCAATTGGCCTGGTAGGCTTGATCATGCTGCAGCAAGGCAAAGGCGCTGATATGGGAGCCTCTTTTGGCGCAGGCGCTTCTGGTACTCTGTTTGGTTCAAGTGGTTCTGGTAACTTCATGACCCGTATGACAGCTGTATTAGGAACCTTGTTCTTCATTATCAGTCTGGTGCTGGGTAACATGAACAGCAACAAGACCAATAAAGGAAGTGAGTGGGAAAATCTGAGCGCACCGGTGAAAACCGAACAAACTCAGCCAGCTGCTCCGGCTCAGCCGACCAGCGACATCCCACGCTAAGTATTCTGTACCGAGGTGGTGGAATTGGTAGACACGCTACCTTGAGGTGGTAGTGCCCTAACGGGCTTGTGGGTTCGAGTCCCATCCTCGGTACCAAATTCCGAAAAAAAGACGCTGAAAAGCGTCTTTTTTTTCGTCTGTCATTTGTAGCTGTGCTGTAGGTCTGATAAGGCGTTTACGCCGCCATCCGACATTATTACAAGCCATATCTCTCATATTCCGCGCATAAAAAAGGCCGCTTTCGCGGCCTTAAGATGATGAATGTTTATTTCGCTTTGTTTTCCAGATTCTCAACCTGCGGCAGGCCGGTTGCGGAAGAGGCGGTGAGCAGGCCAGACTGCGCGTAGCCAAACAGCTTCTCGCGGGTATCGGTGATATCCAGATTACGCATGGTCAACTGACCGATACGATCGTCCGGAGAGAATACCGAATCGCCTTTTTCCATGGTCAGACGTTCTGGTTTGTAAGTCAGATTGTCTGACACGGTGTTGAGGATTGAGTAGTCATTACCGCGACGCAGTTCCAGCGTAACTTCACCCGTAATCTGGCTGGCAACCCAACGCTGTAGACCATCACGTAGCATCAGCGCCTGAGAGTCGAACCAGCGGCCCTGATACAACAGACGACCCAACTGGCGACCGTGCGCGTGATACTGCTCGATGGTGTCTTCGTTGTGAATACCGGTCAGCAGACGCTCGTAGGCGATATGCAGCAACGCCATCCCCGGGGCTTCGTAAATGCCGCGGCTCTTCGCTTCAATAATACGGTTTTCAATCTGATCGCTCATACCCAGACCGTGACGGCCACCGATACGGTTGGCTTCCAGCATCATCTCAACGTCGTCGCTGAAGGTTTTACCGTTCAGTGCAACCGGATGACCCTGCTCAAAACGTACGGTAACTTCTTCTGCTGGGATCTTCACGCTCTCATCCCAGAATTTCACGCCCATAATCGGATTGACGATTTTGACGCTGGAGTTCAGGAACTCGAGATCTTTAGCTTCGTGGGTCGCGCCGAGCATATTGGAGTCTGTGGAGTACGCTTTCTCAACGGACATTTTGTAGTCGAAACCACAGGCAATCATAAATTCAGACATCTCATGGCGACCACCGAGTTCGTCGATGAAGTCGGTATCCAGCCATGGTTTGTAAATCTGCAGTTCGGCGTTGGTCAGCAGACCGTAACGATAGAAACGTTCAATATCGTTCCCTTTATAGGTGCTGCCGTCACCCCAGATATTTACGCCATCTTCTTTCATGGCAGCAACCAGCATGGTGCCAGTGACTGCACGGCCCAGCGGAGTGGTATTGAAATAGGTTAGTCCGCCGGTGGTATTGTGGAATGCACCGCACTGAATGGCTGCGATCCCTTCGGCAACCAGCTGCTTACGGCAATCTACCAGGCGAGCATTCTCAGCACCATATTCCATTGCACGGCGAGGGATGGCGTCATAGTCATCCTCATCTGGCTGGCCCAAATTCGCAGTATATGCATATGGGACAGCCCCTTTTTGTCGCATCCACAGCAGTGCTGCACTGGTGTCCAGGCCGCCGGAAAAAGCGATACCAATACGTTGACCTACCGGGAGATGCTTGAGAATCGTCGTCATAAAATAAAACCCTGCTTGATAGACTGGTGAAGAGGTCGGCTTATTATACTGATTGCATTTTTATGCAAAATAAATGAGTTTTCATTTAATCATCTTTTCTGGGTAACAGGAAGAGTTTAGTGATAATTTCGTTAAATAACGGCGTGGATAGCATATTTATCTTGCTGAACATCCGCGGGCCAGCATTCATTGATTTGCATAGTCGTAACAAGGTTGACATACCGCATAGTGAATCAATATACTGTGCGCAGATTTTACGTCCCGTCCTCGGTACCAAATCCCAGCAGTATTTGCATTTTTTACCCAAAACGCGTAAAATTTGCCACGTTTCAGGCGCGGGGTGGAGCAGCCTGGTAGCTCGTCGGGCTCATAACCCGAAGGTCGTCGGTTCAAATCCGGCCCCCGCAACCACTTTCCCTTAGAGTTCTTTTTCAAATATACTGTGAAGACTTAGGCCTTCGTAGCTGGATTTGAAAAAAATTCTTTCGGAAGGTTCTCCGAACCGCAGGTGCGGTTATAGGGTTCAGTTATCTAAAGCCCCGATTTATCGGGGTTTTTTGTTATCTGACTACAGAATAACTGGGCTTTAGGCCCTTTTTTTATGTCTTGGGGGTGGGCTTGTCCACATTAGAGCAAAAATTAACAGAGATGATTACAGCGCCAGTTGAAGCTCTGGGCTACGAACTAGTCGGCATCGAATTTATTCGCGGTCGCACATCCACACTGCGCATCTATATTGATAGTGAAGATGGCATCAATGTTGATGATTGTGCTGATGTGAGCCATCAGGTAAGCGCCGTGATGGATGTCGAAGACCCGATCACCGTTGCCTATAACCTGGAAGTCTCCTCTCCGGGTCTCGACCGTCCTTTGTTCACCGCTGAACACTACGTGCGTTTCCTGGGTGAAGAAGTCACGCTGGTTCTTCGTATGGCTGTACAAAACCGCCGTAAATGGCAGGGCGTTATCAAAGCGGTGGACGGTGAGATGATCACGGTCACAGTCGACGGTAAAGATGAAGTGTTCGCGCTGAGTAATATCCAGAAGGCGAACCTGGTTCCCCACTTTTAACAGTCTGGATTGAGGTGAAAAGCCCGCGATGAACAAAGAAATTTTGGCTGTTGTTGAAGCCGTATCCAACGAAAAAGCGCTGCCACGCGAGAAAATTTTTGAAGCGCTGGAAAGTGCGCTGGCTACAGCAACAAAGAAAAAATATGAGCAAGAGATCGACGTTCGCGTAGAAATCGATCGTAAAAGCGGTGATTTCGATACCTTCCGTCGTTGGGTAATCGTAGAAGAAGTTACTCAGCCGACTAAAGAAATTACGCTGGAAGCAGCACGTTTCGAAGACGAAAGTCTGAACGTGGGCGAATATGTTGAAGATCAGATTGAGTCTGTCACCTTTGACCGTATCACCACCCAGACCGCGAAACAGGTTATCGTACAGAAAGTACGTGAAGCTGAACGTGCAATGGTTGTTGATCAATTCCGCGAGCACGAAGGCGAAATCGTTACTGGCGTGGTGAAGAAAGTAAACCGCGACAACATTTCTCTGGATCTGGGCAGCAATGCTGAAGCCGTGATCCTGCGTGAAGACATGCTGCCGCGTGAAAACTTCCGTCCAGGTGACCGTATTCGTGGCGTTCTGTACTCTGTACGCCCGGAAGCGCGCGGTGCGCAACTGTTCGTAACCCGTTCCAAACCGGAAATGCTGGTTGAACTGTTCCGCATCGAAGTGCCGGAAATTGGCGAAGAAGTGATCGAAATTAAAGCGGCAGCCCGCGATCCTGGATCGCGTGCGAAAATCGCCGTTAAGACCAACGACAAGCGTATTGATCCGGTCGGTGCGTGTGTGGGTATGCGCGGTGCGCGCGTTCAGGCGGTTTCTACCGAACTGGGTGGCGAGCGTATTGATATCGTCCTGTGGGATGATAACCCGGCGCAGTTCGTGATTAACGCAATGGCACCAGCAGACGTCGCTTCTATCGTGGTGGATGAAGACAAACACACCATGGATATCGCGGTTGAAGCCGGTAACCTGGCGCAGGCGATTGGACGTAATGGTCAGAACGTCCGCCTGGCTTCACAACTGAGCGGTTGGGAACTCAACGTGATGACCGTTGATGACCTGCAGGCGAAGCATCAGGCTGAAGCACATGCAGCCATTGACACCTTCACCAAATATCTCGATATCGATGAAGATTTCGCGACAGTTCTGGTGGAAGAAGGTTTTGCGACGCTGGAAGAACTGGCCTACGTGCCAATGAAAGAGCTGCTGGAAATTGACGGCCTGGATGAACAGACCGTTGAAGCGCTGCGCGAGCGTGCTAAAAACGCACTGACCACTCTGGCACTGGCCCAGGAAGAAAGCCTCGGTGATAACAAACCGGCTGACGATCTGCTGAATCTGGAAGGATTGGATCGTGAGATGGCCTTCAAACTGGCTGCCCGTGGTGTTTGTACGCTGGAAGATCTCGCTGAACAGGGCATTGATGATCTGGCTGATATCGAAGGGTTGACCGACGAAAAAGCCGGTGAGCTGATTATGGCTGCCCGTAATATTTGCTGGTTCGGCGACGAAGCGTAATAAACTGTAGCAGGAAGGAACAGTATGACAGATGTAACCGTAAAAACGCTGGCTGCAGAGATACAGACCTCCGTGGATCGCCTGGTACAGCAATTTGCTGATGCAGGTATCCCGAAGTCTGCTGACGACTCTGTATCCGCACAAGAGAAACAAACCTTACTGGCGCACCTGAACCGTGAAAACGGCTCAGCGCCGGATAAGTTGACATTGCAGCGTAAAACGCGCAGTACTCTCAATATTCCAGGTACCGGTGGGAAAAGCAAATCGGTACAAATCGAAGTCCGCAAGACACGCACCTTTGTGAAACGCGATCCGCAAGAGGCTGAACGCCTGGCCGCGGAAGAGCAGGCGCAGCGTGAAGCGGAAGAGCAAGCCCGTCGTGAGGCAGAAGAAGCTGCCAAACGCGAGGCGCAACAAAAAGCCGAACGTGAGGCCGCAGAACAAGCTAAGCGTGAAGCCGCTGATAAAGCGAAACGTGAAGCTGCGGAAAAAGACAAAGTGAGCAATCAACAGACCGACGATATGACTAAAACCGCCCAGGCCGAAAAAGCCCGCCGTGAAAATGAAGCCGCTGAACTGAAGCGTAAAGCGGAAGAAGAAGCACGTCGCAAGCTTGAAGAAGAAGCGCGCCGCGTAGCGGAAGAAGCTCGCCGTATGGCGGAAGAAAACGAGAAAAATGGTGTGAATAACGCTGAACCTGTTGAAGATACCAGCGATTATCACGTCACCACTTCCCAGCATGCTCGCCAGGCTGAAGACGAGAACGATCGTGAAGTTGAAGGCGGTCGTGGTCGTACTCGCAGCGCGAAAGCCGCGCGTCCGGCGAAAAAAGGCAACAAACACGCTGAATCTAAAGCTGACCGTGAAGAAGCGCGTGCAGCGGTTCGCGGTGGTAAAGGCGGTAAGCAGCGTAAAGGTTCCGCTCTGCAGCAGGGCTTCCAGAAGCCGGCTCAGGCCGTTAACCGTGACGTTGTGATCGGCGAAACCATCACCGTTGGCGATCTGGCGAACAAGATGGCAGTTAAAGGTTCTCAGGTCATCAAAGCGATGATGAAACTGGGTGCAATGGCGACCATCAACCAGGTCATCGACCAGGAAACCGCACAGCTGGTTGCCGAAGAGATGGGCCATAAAGTTATCCTGCGTCGTGAAAACGAGCTGGAAGAAGCAGTAATGAGCGACCGTGACACCGGCGCAGCGGCTGAACCGCGCGCACCGGTAGTCACCATCATGGGTCACGTTGACCACGGTAAAACGTCTCTGCTGGACTACATTCGTTCTACGAAAGTGGCCTCTGGCGAAGCAGGCGGCATCACTCAGCACATCGGTGCGTACCACGTTGAAACTGACAACGGTATGATCACCTTCCTGGATACTCCGGGTCACGCCGCGTTTACCTCCATGCGTGCTCGTGGTGCTCAGGCAACGGATATCGTTGTTCTGGTTGTTGCAGCAGACGACGGCGTGATGCCGCAGACTATCGAAGCAATCCAGCACGCGAAAGCGGCAGGTGTGCCGGTAGTGGTTGCAGTCAACAAGATCGATAAACCAGAAGCGGATCCTGATCGCGTTAAAAACGAACTGTCCCAGTACGGCATCATGCCGGAAGAGTGGGGCGGCGAGAGCCAGTTCGTCCACGTTTCTGCGAAAGCGGGTACCGGTATCGATGAGCTGCTGGATGCTATTCTGCTGCAGGCTGAAGTTCTGGAACTGAAGGCTGTCCGTAAGGGTATGGCGAGCGGTGCGGTTATCGAATCCTTCCTGGATAAAGGTCGTGGTCCGGTTGCTACCGTACTGGTGCGTGAAGGTACGCTGCACAAAGGCGACATCGTACTCTGTGGTTTTGAATACGGTCGCGTTCGTGCGATGCGTAACGAATTGGGTCAGGAAGTCCTGGAAGCAGGTCCGTCCATTCCGGTGGAAATCCTCGGTCTGTCCGGTGTTCCGGCGGCCGGTGACGAAGTCACCGTGGTTCGTGACGAGAAGAAAGCCCGTGAAGTTGCACTGTATCGTCAGGGCAAATTCCGTGAAGTTAAACTGGCTCGTCAGCAGAAATCTAAACTTGAAAACATGTTCGCTAACATGACTGATGGTGAAGTTCACGAAGTGAACATCGTCCTGAAAGCCGACGTGCAGGGTTCTGTCGAAGCGATTTCCGACTCTTTACTGAAACTGTCTACCGACGAAGTAAAAGTGAAGATCATCGGTTCCGGCGTGGGTGGTATCACCGAAACCGACGCGACCCTGGCTGCGGCATCCAACGCGATTCTGGTTGGCTTCAACGTCCGTGCTGATGCCTCTGCACGCAAAGTTATCGAATCTGAAAGCCTGGATCTGCGTTACTACTCCGTCATCTATCATCTGATCGACGAAGTGAAAGCGGCGATGAGCGGCATGCTGTCTCCGGAGCTGAAACAGCAGATCATCGGTCTGGCTGAAGTTCGTGATGTGTTCAAATCACCGAAATTCGGCGCTATCGCAGGCTGTATGGTTACCGAAGGTACGATTAAACGTCACAACCCAATCCGCGTACTGCGCGATAACGTGGTTATCTATGAAGGCGAGCTGGAATCCCTGCGCCGCTTCAAAGATGACGTCAACGAAGTCCGTAACGGCATGGAATGTGGTATCGGCGTTAAGAACTACAACGATGTTCGCGTTGGCGATATGATCGAAGTGTTCGAGATCATCGAGATCAAACGTACCATCGCATAATCTTCGTCGTCTTTTGGGCCGCAACTTGCAGCCCAAAATCCTGAGAAGATGAATAAGCGTAGGCCGGGTAAGCGAAGCGCCACCCGGCAAGAAATTTAAAAAGGGGCTTATTGCCCCTTTTTTGTCTTTATTCTGGAGAATTTATTATGGCGAAAGAATTTGGTCGCCCACAGCGTGTCGCGCAGGAGATGCAGAAAGAAATCGCACTCATCCTGCAACGCGAAATCAAAGACCCACGCGTGGGCATGATGACTACCGTGTCTGGTGTTGAGATGTCCCGTGATCTGGCCTATGCCAAAGTGTTCGTGACCTTCCTTAACGACCAGGACGAAGCGGCCGTGAAAAACGGCATTAAGGCACTGCAGGAAGCCTCTGGTTTTATCCGCTCTCTGCTAGGTAAAGCCATGCGTCTGCGAATCGTGCCTGAGTTGACCTTCTTCTACGACAACTCGCTGGTAGAAGGGATGCGCATGTCCAACCTGGTGACCAGCGTGGTGAAACATGACGATGAGCGTCGTGTGAACCCAGCGGACGACAGCAAGGAGGACTGATGAGTCGTCCTCGTCGTCGTGGTCGCGACATTCACGGTGTTCTGCTGCTGGACAAACCGCAAGGCATGTCCAGCAATGACGTACTGCAAAAAGTAAAGCGCATCTATAATGCCAACCGCGCGGGACATACCGGCGCGCTGGATCCGCTGGCGACAGGCATGCTGCCTATCTGCCTCGGTGAAGCGACGAAATTTTCACAGTACTTGCTGGATTCTGATAAACGCTATCGTGTGGTTGCCCGTCTGGGTCAGCGTACTGATACCTCTGATGCCGATGGGAAAATCGTGCAGGAACGTCCGGTAACTTTCACCGCTGAGCAGCTTGCAAGTGCGCTGGAGACTTTCCGCGGCGATATCGAGCAGATTCCCTCAATGTATTCGGCGCTGAAGTATCAGGGTAAGAAGCTGTACGAATATGCGCGTCAGGGTATTGAAGTTCCGCGTGAAGCGCGACCGATTACCGTCTATGAGCTGTTGTTTATTCGCCACGAAGGTAACGAGCTGGAACTGGAAGTTCACTGCTCTAAAGGCACCTATATTCGCACCATCGTTGACGATCTCGGTGAAAAACTGGGCTGCGGTGCACACGTAACGTATCTGCGTCGTCTGACGGTCAGCAAGTATCCGGTGGATCGTATGGTCACGCTGGAGCATTTGCGTGAACTGGCTGAACAGGCCGAACAGCAAAATATTCCGGCGGCGCAGTTGCTTGATCCTTTGCTGATGCCAATGGACAGTCCGGCATCGGACTATCCGGTGGTTAATTTGCCTTTAACATCGTCGGTTTACTTTAAAAATGGTAATCCGGTACGTACGACAGGTGCCCCGCTGGAAGGCCTGGTGCGTGTGACGGAAGGCGATGACGGTAAATTTATTGGCATGGGGGAGATCGACGATGAAGGTCGCGTCGCCCCCCGTCGCCTGGTGGTTGAATATCCGGCATAACGCTCTCTGTCTTGCGATAAAAGGGCGCTGCGAGTAGAATACTGCCGCTTAACGTCGCGTAAATTGTTTAACAATGTGCGTGGCGTATACACAAAATCATTCGAGCTGCATCAAGGCGGCAAGTCTGAGAATCCTTAGGAGCTTACTTAGGTAAGTGACTGAGGTGAGCGGACGCAGCCAACGCAGAGTCAGTTTGAAGGATAAAGTGTATACACTGGGATAGCTGAATTAGAGATCGGCATCCTTTCATTCTTAACACTTTGGAGTTTTAAAATGTCTCTAAGTACTGAAGCTACCGCTAAAATCGTTTCTGAGTTTGGTCGTGATGCAAACGACACCGGTTCTACCGATGTTCAGGTTGCTCTGTTGACTGCACAGATTAACCACCTGCAGGGCCACTTTGCAGAGCACAAAAAAGATCACCACAGCCGTCGTGGTCTGCTGCGCATGGTTTCTCAGCGTCGTAAACTGCTCGACTACCTGAAACGTAAAGATGTTGCACGTTACACCGCGCTGATCGAGCGTCTGGGTCTGCGTCGCTAATTCTTTCGAGTTTCAGAAAGAGGGGGCCTTCATGGCCCCTTTTTTCCAGCAGATGGCAGCAATTCGCTGGAAACTAATGTATTGTTGCTATGAATGATCTTCCGTTGCAGAGGTTCGCGCGGCTAATGAGAGGCTTTACTCATGCTTATGGGTTAGGGTTGTCATTAGTCGCGAGGATGCGCAGAAGATCGGGTATTAACGATGGCGCAAAAATGTGCCGTCAAAAAATAGAGAAAGGATATTATTTTGCTTAATCCGATCGTTCGTAAATTCCAGTACGGTCAGCATACCGTTACGCTGGAAACCGGCATGATGGCGCGTCAGGCGACTGCCGCTGTTATGGTTAGCATGGATGACACTGCGGTATTCGTTACCGTTGTTGGCCAGAAAAAAGCGAAACCAGGCCAGGATTTCTTCCCGCTGACCGTTAACTATCAGGAGCGTACCTACGCTGCTGGCCGTATCCCGGGTAGCTTCTTCCGCCGTGAGGGCCGTCCGAGTGAAGGCGAAACCCTGATCGCGCGTCTGATTGACCGCCCGGTTCGTCCACTGTTCCCGGAAGGCTTCGTTAACGAAGTTCAGGTTATCGCGACTGTTGTTTCTGTTAACCCGCAGGTTAACCCGGACATCGTGGCGATGATTGGTGCATCTGCTGCACTGACTCTGTCTGGCATCCCATTCAACGGCCCGATCGGTGCTGCACGTGTTGGTTACATCAATGACCAGTACGTACTGAACCCGACCCAGGACGAACTGAAAGAAAGCAAGCTGGACCTGGTGGTTGCTGGTACAGAAGCTGCCGTACTGATGGTTGAATCTGAAGCTGAACTGCTGAGCGAAGACCAGATGCTGGGCGCTGTGGTATTCGGTCACGAACAGCAGCAGGTTGTTATTCAGGCGATCAACGAGCTGGCGAAAGAAGCTGGCAAACCGCGTTGGGACTGGCAGCCAGAAGCCGTAAACGAAGCGCTGAACGCGCGCGTTGCCGCACTGGCAGAAGCTCGCCTGAGCGATGCTTACCGCATCACCGACAAACAAGAGCGTTACGCTCAGGTTGACGTGATCAAATCTGAAACCATCGCGACTCTGGTGGCTGAAGACGAAACCCTGGACGCTAACGAACTGGGTGAAATCCTGCACGCTATCGAGAAAAACGTTGTTCGTAGCCGCGTACTGGCAGGCGAGCCGCGTATCGACGGCCGTGAAAAAGACATGATCCGTGGTCTGGACGTGCGTACTGGCGTTCTGCCGCGTACCCACGGTTCCGCACTGTTCACCCGTGGTGAAACTCAGGCGCTGGTTACTGCGACCCTGGGCACCACCCGTGATGCGCAGAACCTCGACGAACTGATGGGCGAGCGTACTGACAACTTCCTGTTCCACTACAACTTCCCTCCGTACTGCGTAGGTGAAACCGGCATGGTCGGTTCTCCGAAGCGTCGTGAGATTGGTCACGGTCGTCTGGCGAAGCGTGGCGTGCTGGCAGTAATGCCGGAATTGGATAAATTCCCGTACACCGTGCGTGTGGTTTCTGAAATCACCGAATCTAACGGTTCTTCTTCCATGGCTTCCGTATGTGGCGCTTCCCTGGCGCTGATGGACGCAGGCGTGCCAATCAAAGCGGCCGTTGCGGGTATCGCGATGGGTCTGGTGAAAGAAGGCGACAACTATGTTGTGCTGTCTGACATCCTGGGCGACGAAGACCACCTGGGCGATATGGACTTCAAAGTGGCGGGTTCCCGCGACGGTATCTCTGCACTGCAGATGGATATCAAAATTGAAGGTATCACCAAAGAGATCATGCAGGTTGCTCTGAACCAGGCTAAAGGTGCGCGTCTGCACATCCTGGGTGTGATGGAACAAGCGATCAACGCACCGCGTGGCGATATCTCTGAATTTGCTCCGCGTATCCACACCATCAAGATCAGCCCGGACAAGATCAAAGACGTTATCGGTAAAGGCGGTTCTGTTATCCGTGCCCTGACCGAAGAAACCGGCACCACCATTGAAATCGAAGATGATGGTACCGTGAAGATTGCTGCGACCGACGGCGAAAAAGCGAAATATGCTATCCGTCGTATCGAAGAGATCACCGCAGAGATCGAAGTAGGCCGTATCTACAATGGTAAAGTGACCCGTATCGTTGACTTTGGCGCGTTCGTTGCCATCGGTGGCGGTAAAGAAGGTCTGGTCCACATCTCTCAGATCGCTGATAAGCGCGTTGAGAAAGTGACCGATTACCTGCAGATGGGCCAGGAAGTACCGGTCAAAGTTCTGGAAGTTGATCGCCAGGGCCGTGTACGTCTGAGCATTAAAGAAGCAACTGAGCAGTCTCAACCTGCAGGCGAACCGGAAGCTCCGGTAAGCCAACAGGGCGAGTAAGGTTGCCATTGCCCTCCGTGAAAGCGGAGGGCCTTTAACCCGGCAGGACGCCTTGTTAGCAACCGGGGAACCTGGACGTTCATTCAATCGTTGTCTTCGGGAGTGGGAAATGAAGCCTTTTTTGCGCTGGTGTTTCGTTGCGACAGCACTCACGCTGGCTGGATGCAGTAATTCCGCCTGGCGTAAGAGTGAAGTCCTCGCAGTACCATTGCAACCGACTTTGCAGCAGGAAGTGATTCTGGCACGTATGGAACAAATTCTTGCCAGTCGGGCTTTAACCGATGACGAACGCGCACAGCTTTTATATGAGCGCGGAGTGTTGTATGATAGTCTCGGTCTGAGGGCACTAGCGCGGAATGATTTTTCACAAGCGCTGGCAATCCGACCAGATATGCCTGAAGTATTCAATTACTTAGGTATATATTTAACGCAGGCAGGCAATTTTGATGCTGCCTATGAAGCGTTTGATTCTGTACTTGAGCTTGATCCAACTTACAACTACGCGCACTTAAATCGCGGTATCGCATTGTATTACGGCGGTCGCGACAAGTTAGCGCAAGATGATCTGCTAGCGTTTTATCAAGACGATCCCAATGATCCTTTCCGTAGTCTGTGGCTTTATCTCGCCGAGCAGAAGCTCGATGAGAAGCAGGCTAAAGAAGCGTTAAAGCAACGCTTTGAAAAATCGGATAAAGAGCAATGGGGATGGAACATTGTCGAGTTCTACCTGGGCAACATTAGCGAAGCAACGCTGATGGAACGCCTGAAGGCGGACGCAACGGATAACACCTCGCTCGCTGAGCATCTCAGTGAAACCAACTTCTATTTAGGTAAGTACTACCTAAGTCTGGGGGATTTGGACAACGCTACGGCATTGTTCAAACTGGCGGTGGCTAACAACGTGCATAACTTTGTTGAGCACCGATACGCATTGTTGGAATTATCGCTCCTGGGCCAGGACCAAGATGACCTGGCAGAATCGGACCAGCAATAGCTGACGTACACATCAGCCCGTAATCTTTTTTGATTGCCATCACCTTCACGGGTGAGGGCGTTGTTGTTCGTTAATACACCTACTTTGAGCCGGTTCACACTTTTCAATGAAAATTGCAGATCAATTTCATGATGAGTTATGTAGACTGGCCGCCATTAATTTTGAGGCACACGTACTACATGGCTGAATTCGAAACCACTTTTGCAGATCTGGGCCTGAAGGCTCCTATCCTTGAAGCCCTTAACGATCTGGGTTACGAAAAACCATCTCCAATCCAGGCAGAGTGCATTCCGCATCTGCTGGGCGGTCGCGATGTTCTGGGTATGGCCCAGACGGGTAGCGGCAAAACTGCAGCGTTCTCTTTACCGCTGCTCAACAATCTTGATCCTGAGCTGAAGGCACCTCAGATTCTGGTGCTGGCACCGACCCGCGAACTGGCGGTTCAGGTTGCAGAAGCCATGACGGATTTCTCTAAACACATGCGCGGCGTGAACGTGGTTGCCCTGTACGGCGGCCAGCGTTATGACGTGCAATTACGTGCCCTGCGTCAGGGACCACAGATCGTCGTCGGTACGCCGGGCCGTCTGCTGGATCACCTGAAGCGCGGGACTCTGGACCTCTCTAAACTGAGCGGTCTGGTACTGGACGAAGCAGACGAAATGCTGCGTATGGGCTTCATCGAAGACGTTGAAACCATCATGGCGCAGATCCCGGAAGGTCATCAGACCGCTCTGTTCTCCGCGACTATGCCGGAAGCGATTCGTCGTATTACCCGCCGCTTTATGAAAGAGCCGCAGGAAGTACGCATTCAGTCCAGCGTTACCACACGTCCTGACATCAGCCAGAGCTACTGGACTGTCTGGGGCATGCGTAAAAATGAAGCGCTGGTGCGTTTCCTGGAAGCAGAAGATTTTGATGCGGCGATTATCTTCGTTCGTACCAAAAATGCGACCCTGGAAGTGGCAGAAGCGCTGGAGCGTAGCGGTTATAGCAGCGCTGCACTGAACGGCGACATGAACCAGTCCCTGCGTGAGCAGACTCTGGAACGTCTGAAAGATGGCCGTCTGGACATTCTGATTGCAACCGACGTTGCGGCCCGTGGCCTGGACGTTGAGCGTATCAGCCTGGTTGTTAACTACGACATCCCGATGGATTCCGAGTCTTACGTTCACCGTATCGGCCGTACTGGTCGTGCGGGTCGTGCTGGCCGTGCGCTGCTGTTCGTTGAGAACCGTGAGCGTCGTCTGCTGCGTAACATCGAACGCACCATGAAGCTGACGATTCCGGAAGTAGAACTGCCGAATGCAGAACTGCTGGGTAAACGCCGTCTGGAAAAATTCGCCGCTAAAGTACAGCAGCAGCTGGAAAGCAGCGATCTGGATCAGTACCGTGCTCTGCTGGCGAAAATGCAGCCGGAAGAAGAGCTGGATATCGAAACGCTGGCAGCCGCACTGCTGAAAATGGCTCAGGGCGAACGTCCGCTGATCCTGCCGCCAGATGCACCGATGCGTCCGAAACGCGAATTCCGCGACCGTGACGATCGTGGTCCGCGTGACCGCAACGATCGTGGCCCGCGTAATGACCGTGGTGGTGAAGATCGTCCGCGTCGTGAACGTCGTGACGTTGGCGATATGCAGCTGTACCGCATTGAAGTGGGCCGTGATGACGGTGTTGAAGTTCGTCATATCGTTGGCGCGATTGCTAACGAAGGCGATATCAGCAGCCGTTACATCGGTAACATCAAGCTGTTTGCTTCCCACTCCACCATCGAGCTGCCGAAAGGTATGCCGGGCGACGTGCTGCAGCACTTTACCCGTACTCGCATCCTGAACAAACCGATGAACATGCAGCTGGTTGGCGATGCAGTTCCGCACACCGGTGGTGAGCGTCGTGGCGGTGGCCGCTTCAGCGGCGAGCGTCGTGAAGGTGGTCGTGGCGAAGGTCGTAATTTCAGCGGTGAGCGTCGTGAAGGCGGTCGTGGCGATGGTCGTCGTTTCAGCGGCGAACGCCGTGAAGGCAACCGTGGTCCGCGTCGTGACGATTCTTCTGCTCCGCGTCGTGATGACTCCGCTGGTCGTCGTCGTTTCGGCGGTGACGCATAAGTTTCACTGCGTAAAGTAATATATACAGCCCCGATCTCAACAATCGGGGCTTTTTTTATTTCATTTGTACTCGTGTACTGGTACAGTGCAGCACATTGAGATGTAGTCACAATATAAATGACTGGAGAGATGGCTAAATGGCAACACTAACCACCACCCAAACGTCACCTTCGCTGCTCGGCGGCGTGGTGATTATCGGCGGCACCATTATTGGCGCGGGGATGTTTTCTCTGCCAGTGGTCATGTCCGGGGCGTGGTTTTTCTGGTCAATGGCGGCGCTGATCTTCACCTGGTTCTGTATGCTGCATTCCGGACTGATGATCCTCGAAGCGAACCTTAATTACCGCATTGGTTCCAGCTTTGACACCATCACGAAAGATCTGCTGGGCAAAGGTTGGAACGTGGTGAACGGCATCTCGATCGCCTTCGTTCTCTATATCCTGACCTACGCCTATATTTCGGCGAGCGGCTCGATTCTGCATCACACTTTCTCCGAGATGTCGCTGAATGTTCCGGCGCGCGCGGCGGGTCTTGGCTTTGCACTGCTGGTGGCATTTGTGGTGTGGTTAAGCACCAAAGCGGTTAGCCGCATGACGGCGATTGTGCTGGGCGCGAAGGTGATTACCTTTTTCCTGACCTTTGGTAGTCTGCTGGGGCATGTTACGCCCACTACGCTGTTTAATGTGGCACAAAGCAATGCTTCGTATACACCGTACCTGCTGATGACGCTGCCGTTTTGCCTGGCCTCATTTGGTTATCACGGTAACGTCCCTAGCCTGATGAAGTACTACGGCAAAGATCCGAAGACCATTGTGAAATGTCTGGTGTATGGCACGCTGCTGGCGCTGGTGCTGTATACTGTATGGTTGCTGGGAACGATGGGTAATATTCCACGTCCGGAGTTTATCGGTATTGCGCAGCAGGGCGGTAACATTGATGTGTTGGTACAGGCGCTGAGCGGCGTACTGAACAGCCGCAGCCTTGATCTACTGTTAGTGGTGTTCTCTAACTTTGCAGTGGCGAGTTCATTCCTTGGCGTTACGCTCGGTCTGTTTGACTACCTGGCGGATCTGTTTGGCTTTGATGACTCGGCGATGGGGCGTTTTAAAACGGCATTGCTGACGTTTGTCCCGCCAATTGTGGGTGGCTTGCTGTGGCCGAACGGTTTCCTGTACGCCATTGGGTATGCAGGACTCGCGGCAACCATCTGGGCCGCCATTGTACCGGCGCTGCTGGCACGTAAATCCCGTGAGCGTTTCGGTAGCCCGAAATTCCGCGTCTGGGGCGGCAAGCCGATGATTGCGCTAATCCTGGTATTTGGTATCGGCAACGCGATTATCCATATTCTGTCGAGCGTGGATCTGTTACCGGTCTATCAGTAATCTCTTTTTTTCACCCTCTCCCTACCGGGAGAGGGCAACAACTTACCCAGCCAATTCTTCTTTCAACTGCATCGCCAAATCAAACGAATGTAGCCGTGCCTGATGATCGAAAATCTGGCCGTTAACCATAATTTCATCAGCCTGGGTTTCGCGTAAAATGGCATCGAGGCCGTGACGGACTTTCGCCTTATCGCCGACGAGCGACATGCTCAGCGCCTGTTGTACGCCATATTGCTCAGAAGCGGACCACAGCTGATGCATATTCTCTACCGGCGGCGGTAGCTGGCCAGTTTCGCCACGACGTAGTTTCACAAACGCTTGCTGCATTGAGGTGAAAAGAAATTCGGCATCGCGATTGCTGTCGGCGGCAATGATGTTGATGCACACCATCGCGTACGGTTTTGCCAGCCGCGCTGAGGGTTTGAATTGGGTGCGGTACAGATGCAGCGCCTGATGCAGCATATCCGGAGCAAAGTGCGAGGCGAAGGCAAACGGCAGGCCGAGCTGGGCTGCCAACTGTGCGCTGTACAGGCTGGAGCCTAATAACCAGACCGGGATCTGCTCGCCGTAGCCGGGAACCGGACGCACATGAGGGTTAGGATCGCGGGCGTCGAACCAGTCCAACAGTTCAGCTACGTCGCGTGGGAAGTTATCGATATCACCACTCATATGGCGGCGCAGTGCGTGCATCGTTGGCTGATCGCTCCCCGGCGCGCGGCCAAGCCCAAGATCGATGCGTCCCGGATACAGCGTATTCAAGGTACCGAACTGCTCGGCGATCACCAGCGGCGAATGATTAGGCAGCATAACACCGCCGGAACCAAGATGCAGCGTGGTGGTATTGGCTGCCAGATAGCCAATCAGCACTGAAGTTGCGGCGCTGGCGATGCCGGTCATGTTGTGATGCTCTGCCAGCCAGTAGCGGTGGTAGCCGCGCTTTTCGGCCAATCGGGCGAGATCAAGCGAGTGCGTGAAGGCCTCTTTCGCCGAAGAACCTTCAGGGATCGGCGCCAGATCCAACACCGAGAACGGAATAGTTTTGTCAGTCATAACGGCTCACTTTGTTACCGGTTAATCTTTTAATACTGCATTAAAATTTGATTACCGTTGTTAACAAAGTGAGCTTTTTTACGCCTGCAGCTCCAGACCCGCCAGTCGCTTCCAGTAGCCGTTGCAGTCACTGTGGGCGGCAAGCGGTAATGGGGCCGCGCCATTTTCATTGGCGCGGAACGCATCAAGCATGGCGAACGTTTCGCTGCCTGAGGGCGACAGACGCACAATATCAACCAGACCCTGCATTGATGTCAGCTCGTTGCCGAGGTTGTAAACATAACCGCTCATGGTCTGGATCCCGTTGAGCACAAAGACCTGCTGATTCTCCTGCGACAGCACATCGCGTCCGTTCGGGTATTTGATGCAGCAGGTTTCACATTCGTCTTTTGGACGATCTTCAGAGCGTGCGGTAAAGCAGCGGGCGGAGTACGCCAGTGGCAGATGCCCGTAGCTCAGTACCTCGACTTCAAATTGATTGCGAATGCCCAGCTCATCACACTGGCTGAGCAGGTTCACCAGCCAGTCACGGGATAACTCTACCGGCATACACCAGCGCACCATGCCCTGATTGAGCAGCAAACGCAGGGTTACCGCGTTATAACAGTTGAGCGCATGCCCAGCGACAAACGGCAGCTTACGCTCGGCGCACATGTTTACTACGCCGAGATCGCTGGCTTCCAGCAGGAAGTCGCCGTTTTCAACATAGCGCTTCAGCTCTCCCAGCTCAGAGGAGGCTTGCACCAGCGCCAGCGTCGACAGCACCACCTGTTTACCGCTGCCAGCGAGTGATTTCGCCATATCCAGCCAGTCGCCCACTTTGGTGGCGCGGCGTTTACTGCATACCGCTTCGCCAAGGTAGATAATGTCGGCCTGGCTTACGGCGGCCTGCTGATAAAAGTCTTCCAGCGTTTCTTTCGGCCAGTACCATAGCACTGGCCCTAAGGAATATTTCATTGCTTCTCTCACTGCCATTTACGGTGATAGGCGCCAAGCGTGGTTTGCGTGCCTTCGGACATTGAACCGAGCGTTTCCATCCACGCGCCCTGCGGGGCGTAGTTTTGCGGGTCGGCCATACAGCGGTCGATTGCCTGACGCCACACTTTCGCTACCTGACTGACATAGGCCGGGCTACGCTGACGCCCTTCGATTTTTACCGAAGCAATATTGGCCGCCAGCAGTTCCGGCAGCAGTTCCAGCGTATTCAGGCTGGTGGGTTCTTCCAGCGCATGGTAGCGCTCGCCATCAACCAGATAGCGGCCTTTACACAGCGTCGGATAACCGGCGTTTTCTCCGTCCTGATAGCGATCGATCAGCACTTCATTGAGGCGGGATTCCAGCCCTTGTTGGGTCTGCTGCCAGCGAACAAAACGAGCAGGAGAGCAGGCACCAACCGTGTTTGGAGATTCGCCTGTCAGATAGGACGAAAGATAGCAACGGCCTTCCGCCATAATGCACAGGCTGCCAAAGGCGAACACTTCCAGGGGAACTGGTGTGACGCGAGCGAGCTGCTTCACCTGATGAATAGACAGCACGCGCGGCAGCACCACGCGGGCAACGTCAAAGTTGCGATGGTAGAAATTAATCGCCTCTTCATTGGTTGCAGATGCCTGAACAGAGACATGGCGCTCAATATGCGGGTAGCGCTCTGCGGCATACTCAAGCATAGCGAGGTCGGCGAGGATCAGCGCATCTGCACCCAGTTGCGCCGCCATATCCACGGCACGTTGCCAGCGCGCGTAACCATCCGGATGCGCAAAGGTGTTAATCGCGATGTGCAGCTTACGGCGGTGCTGATGGACAAAATTCACCGCTTCCTGCAATTTTTTCTCGGTAAAATTAAGGCCGGCGAAATGACGGGCATTGGTATCATCTTTCAGCCCGATGTAGACAGCATCAGCGCCGTTCTCGATGGCCGCCTTAAGCGCCGGGAGGTTTCCGGCAGGGCAGAGCAGCTCCATAATTTATCCTGAACGTTGCGCCATGTAGGGCGCAGAAATGTTAACGAAGAGGGATTTTAGTTAACCTTGATGAGACAATTTTTGATTTAAGGCAGTTAAAGTCGTATTGGTGACACCAATAAAGAGGTAACAATTTCGTAGCGAATTGTTGATTTATGCCGCTATGTCGTTTATTTGATATGGCAAAATAGCAGGACTATTGAAACAGGGAGTAAAGCTCGTGTTGGATAAACTGCGTTCACGCTTAGTACATTTTGGTCCTTCTTTGATGAGTGTACCGGTTAAACTGACGCCCTTTGCGCTGAAGCGCCAGGTTCTGGAACAGGTCCTGAGCTGGCAGTTTAGTCAGGCGCTGGCCGATGGGGAGCTGGAGTTTCTCGACGGTCGCTGGCTGAGCATTCATGTGCGTGACATCGGCCTTAAATGGTATACCTCTGTTCAAAACGATAAACTGATCGTCAGCCAGAATGCAGATGCGGATGTCAGTTTTAGCGCGGATGCCAGCGATCTTCTGATGATCGCGGCACGTAAGCAGGATCCGGATACGCTGTTCTTCCAGCGTCGCCTGGTGATTGAAGGTGATACAGAATTAGGGCTGTATGTAAAAAATCTGATGGACGCCATCGAACTGGAGCAGATGCCTAAGGCGCTGCGCATCATGCTGATGCAGTTGGCGGATTTTGTTGAGGCGGGAATGAAAACAACGCCAGAAACCAAACAGACTTCGGTAGGTGAGCCATGCTGATTCGAGTTGAAATTCCCATTGATGCCCCTGGTATTGATGCGTTGCTGCGCCGTTCGTTTGAGAGCGATGCGGAAGCGAAACTAGTACACGACCTGCGTGAAGACGGGTTCTTAACGCTGGGTTTGGTTGCTACCGATGACGAAGGTCAGGTCGTGGGTTACGTCGCGTTCAGCCCTGTCGATGTCCAGGGCGAAGATCTGCAATGGGTCGGCATGGCGCCGCTGGCCGTGGATGAAAACTACCGTGGGCAGGGCCTGGCGCGTCAGCTGGTCTATGAAGGGCTTGATTCCCTGAACGAGTTTGGCTACGCCGCGGTGGTTACGCTGGGCGATCCGGCACTGTACAGCCGCTTTGGCTTTGAGCTGGCTGCGCATCACGATCTGCATTGCCGTTGGCCGGGCACTGAAAGCGCATTCCAGGTTCATCGCCTGGCGGATGACGCGCTGGAAGGCGTGACGGGCCTTGTGGAATACCACGACCACTTCAATCGTTTTTAAGCTCCGGGGTTTGCAGGCTGCTCAGTAGCGCCTCAAGCCCTTCGCCGTCTACAAGGCGCTCTTTCTGCCGCTTGGTGAGCTGTTTGACGCGATACTCTATGCGCAGAGCCAGCGAACGGTCGCCGATCTGCGCCGCAAATGCCAACGTGAGTTCCCCCTTTCCGCGTAGTGCCTTCGCACCTTTCCCACTTTGATGCTGCTTATAGCGGCGCTGCACATCGGTGGTTATACCGGTGTATAAGGCGTTGTCTGCAGTACGGATCAGGTACAGATACCAGGGTGTCATTGTCACCATCGACGTGATAATTTTCAGGCCTACAGTATAAAAGAGAACAGAAATGGAAACACTGACTGCGGTGACCCGCTGGCTGGCAAAGCAGCATGTCGTGACCTGGTGCGTTCATCATGAAGGTGAATTGTGGTGCGCCAATGCGTTTTACCTGTTTGATGCGCAAAAGATGGCATTCTATGTGCTGACCGAAGATAAAACGCGCCATGCGCAAATGTCCGGGCCGCGCGCGCCGATTGCCGGCACGGTAAATGGTCAGCCCAAAACGGTCGCCCTGATTCGTGGCGTGCAGTTTAAGGGGGAGATTCGCCGTCTTGAAGGGCAGGAGAGTGACACCGCGCGTAACGCCTACAACCGCCGTTTCCCCGTCGCCAGAATGTTGCCAGCGCCCGTGTGGGAGATTCGACTGGATGAAGTCAAATTCACGGACAACACACTGGGCTTCGGTAAAAAGATGCACTGGCTACGTGATCTATAGTTAAAAGAGTGATTGAAGCGTCAGGGGAAAATAAACGATGAGCCAGGTGTTAATAACCGGTGCAACGGGTCTGGTGGGTGGACATTTATTGCGTATGTTGCTGAATGAACCTCGGGTCAATGCCATTACGGCGCCGACGCGTCGACCGCTGGCTGATACGGCTGGCATCTATAATCCCCACGATCCGCAGCTAACCGATGCTCTGGCGCAGGTTACCGATCCGGTCGATCTCGTCTTTTGTTGTCTGGGAACGACCCGACGTGAAGCGGGCAGCAAAGAGGCATTTATCCACGCTGACTATACGCTGGTAGTGGATACGGCCCTGACGGGGCGTCGGCTGGGGGCCCAGCACATGTTGGTGGTGAGTTCGATGGGCGCTAATGCCAATTCGCCCTTTTTTTATAACCGGGTGAAAGGTGAAATGGAGCAGGCGCTGATTGCGCAGAATTGGCCGCGACTGACGATTGCCCGGCCTTCTATGCTTCTGGGGGATCGGGATAAACAGCGGGCGAATGAAATGTTTTTAGCGCCATTATTTCGGTTGCTGCCGGGTAACTGGAAGTCGATTGAAGCGCGTGATGTGGCGCGGGCTATGCTGGCAGAGGCGCTGGCACCAGGACCGGAAGGTGTTACTATACTGACCTCTTCCGGGCTGCGCGAACGGGCTAAATAAAATGCCGGATAACGTGCTCTGACGTCGTCATCCGGCATCTGTCATCATCTTACTTAATAAAGGTGAAGGCCGTCGTGACGCGTTTCACGCCGCTTACCCGGCTGGCGATGTCCGCCGCCGCCTTCGCTTCGCGCTCGGTCACCAGACCCAGCAGGAAGACTTCCCCATTTTCGGTCGTGACTTTCACGTTAGTGGATTTCACCTGATCGCTGGTCAGCAATTGTGAACGTACTTTGGTGGTGATCCAGGTATCGTTGGACGCATCGCCCAGGCCGATTGGCTGGCCTTGACGGATCTCATTAAAGACCTCTGTCGTACCCTCTACGCCCATCGCAATCTGTTTTGCCCGCGCAGACAGTTCGCTATTTGGCGACTGACCGACCAGTAGCACTTTACCCTGATACGCGCTCACGTTAATTCGCGTTTCTTTCTTGATCTGGGCATCTTTCGACAACGCCGTATTGACGCGTAACTCCAGGGTTCCATCATCTACCTGGGTGCCGACACTACGAGGGTCCGTCGCGGCTTTGGTGCCGACAGCAGCAGTTCCGACAACGGCAGCAGCGACACAGCCTTGCAGCAGCAGTGCAGCGATAATCACAGCAAGCGGCGAAAATGCCTTCATGTGTACTCCTTAATCATCCTGGTGAGGGAAAAGCGTGTTGTCGATGAGATCGCAAAGGCAGTTGACCGTCAGCATGTGCATTTCCTGAACGCGGGCGCTATGGTGTGAGGGGATACGGATTTCGACATCCTGCGGCCCCAGTAACCCGGCCAGCTCCCCTCCGTCATACCCGGTCAGCGCGACAATTGTCATGTCGCGTGTCACGGCGGCTTCAACGGCTTTTACGATATCGCGGCTATTACCACGCGTAGAGATTGCCAGCAGAACATCACCTGCATGTCCCAGCGCACGGACTTGTTTTGCATAAACTTCATCGTGCAGGCGATCGTTGGCAATCGCAGTTAAGACCACATTATCAGTATTTAGTGCAATCGCAGGTAAACTTGGGCGCTCTGTTTCAAAACGATTGATCATGCTGGCAGCAAAATGCTGTGCGTTGGCAGCGGACGTCCCATTACCACAACAGAGAATTTTGTTGCCATTGAGCAGGGACTGAACCAGCGTCATGGCTGCACGGGAGATCGCATCCGGAAGTGCTTCAGCCGCAGCTATCTGAGTTTGAATGCTTTCAGTAAAGCAGACTTTAATTCTATCTAACACGCTAATCCTTAAGAACCAGGCTCTGAATCTTCAACTATGAGCGGTCGTTGAACGCGTCCTTAAACCACTCAACATCATTTCCGGTGAAGGCTAACACATCGAACCGGCAATCCACAGTATCAAAACTCCCATTGTGGCGTGCAAGCCACAAGCGGGCGGTCTGTAATAATTTGTGTTGTTTGCTCCGGGTCACACTCGCCGCTGCGCCGCCAAACTGGGCCGAGCGCCGATAGCGGACTTCAACAAAGACGGTGGTGTTGCCTTCACGCATTATCAGGTCGATTTCGCCGCCACGTTCACGTACGTTAGCGGCGATAAAATGCAGTCCCTTGCTCTGAAGCCAGTCACGCGCGGTGGATTCCCACGCGTCACCGGTCTGTTTACTCGTTAACTGGCGGGGACGACTTGTCCTTGCTGGTATTTGAGCCATGATAACTTCCTGTTAATCACACAATCCTGCGTTGCGGTTAAGGCCCCGGTGTTGCCGTTAATTTCGAAACCCTGTACCTGACGCATTTGCGAGAAGTGGTTGGCAAGTGACCAGGCATCGACGCCCATCGCGTACATACGCGCCAATGAGTAGTCATTACGCACTGCGCCAAGCGCTTGCTGCATGAGAGGCGCGTTAGCCCCTGCCAGCATCGGTATTTCGCTGTACTGCAAGCCTTCCATCTCCAGGCGGAAATCCGGGCCGGCAGTTCCCTGCGCGCTACGGGAGCTGGCGTACAGCGTTGCTCCGCTCTGGCTGCCGTTGCGCATAGCGATCATCGGCTTAATAAAGGCAATTTCTTCTGGCGTTGCCAGAATATACACGGCATCAACACGACCGCTGCCGCCGGTGATCTGCGCATCGGTTGGCGCAGCCGGAATCGTCAGGCCGCCAATCGTCACGCCAGGTTGCGCAGGCACAGAGGAAGCCACCGGGCTGCCCGTCAGGGAAATCCCCGAGCCGCCGTTGACGCCCATTTTCAGCTCGGCGGTGGAGCCGAACTTCTGTTGCAATACCACGCCGCCGCCCAGTTTTTGCCATTCCTGAGCAAAGGCATTGGCAACGCGATCGCCTAACGAACTGCGTGGGATCAACAGCAGCGGCGTTTGTTTGCCCTGGTCGTGGATGTGACGCGCGGCGTCGCGCGCTTCATCTTCTGGCGACAAAGCGAAGTAGCAGACGTTCGGCAGGTTTTTCACCGACTCCGGCTGATTAAGCGCCAGCACGTTTAATGGCGTGTTGCTTTTCATCAGCTCTTCAACATTGTTTTTCAACAGCGGACCAACCACGATGCTGGCGCCATCCTGTTGAACCTGAGTCAGGATCTGGTTCAGAGGCTGTGATGAGGTGTCGTAGATTTTCAGCTCTGCAGATGGATTCGCCGGTGCGCTGGCGGTTGTTGGCTGAGCGGGTGCTGTGGGCTGCGCAGCAGGTGTTTCTGGCTGTGCTGGCGTCTCATTAGTCAGGTCGCTGACAGACGCCTGAGAAGGGCTGGCAACACCGTCAGTCGTTTGCGGCTGCTCCACAGTTGTCGCAGCTGTTGTATCCTCAGCAGGCGCAGCTACAGCAGGGATCGCTACGGGTTGAGTACCCATATTTTTCGCCGCTTCAAAGCCTTGCTGAATAGTCCGGCCAAATACAGCGGCCTGACCGTTCAGCGGCAGCAGCAGTGCAATTTTGCTGGTGGAGGCGGGCTTAAAGCTCTGCACGTTAACCAACTGCGTTGGCAGCATTTTTGCGCCAGGGTTTTGCGGATAGCGTTTCTGCCAGTCAGCAATACCGGCTTTCATCATGTCCGGATCGTTACGGTTATCGAACCAGACGCGCTGGAGATCCAGCCAGCCTTGCAGCACGTTTTCATCCGCATTGATAACCAGCGCCTGCGCTTGCTCCTGGGTCATGGATGACAGCGCCTGCCAGGTGGCGTCGATGTTTTTCTGCTTAGCATTCGCGGCCAGCAGCGGTTCCTGGGCGATGAGGGCGCGCAATAGCGTCAACGATGGGCGACCCTGGTTGACGTCGATTTGCGCCTGCCAGTATCTGGCCTGCTGGTTTTGATCGAAATCGGCAGGAGTAAGTTCATCCAGCAGGGCCTGAGCGCCAGCGATATCTTTCTGTGCGAGCTTGATTTCGACGGCCAGCAGAGACTGCTCACGACGCTGAGTATCGCTGAGTTTCTGCGGTAGCTGGTTGAACAGCTCGATAGCCTGCTGGCTCTTGCCTTCTTTCAGCAGTGCACGAATGGCGAGTAATTGCCAGTTGGTCTTGCTATCATCTGAGCTTTGCTGCATTTGTTGCAGATAAAAGCCGGAATCAGCCTGCGCAGTGCCCTGCATATGGGCTGCACTCTGGTCTGGCGCCTGGGTGCCACAGCCTGCGAAAATCAGTGCTGCCAGAATGACTGGTAGCGCGCGTGCGGCTTTCAAACGAGAAAATGTTGAGGGTACCATACTGTATCCAGTGATATTTTTTTACTCAATGCTCAATATTAAATCGGCAATACGGACGACACAATGAAACAACACGAATCGGCGGATAATTCTCAAGGCCAACTCTTTATTGTACCTACTCCTATAGGAAATTTGGCTGATATTACCCAACGAGCGCTCGAAGTTTTACAAGCCGTTGATTTGATTGCCGCTGAAGATACCCGTCATACAGGGTTATTGTTACAACACTTCGCGATTAACGCTCGTTTGTTTGCATTACACGATCACAATGAGCAACAAAAAGCGGAAACGCTGGTGGCGAAACTCAAAGAAGGGCAAAACATTGCGCTGGTTTCCGATGCCGGAACGCCGCTGATTAACGATCCTGGTTACCATCTGGTGCGCACCTGTCGCGAAGCGGGGATCCGCGTAGTACCTCTGCCGGGCCCTTGCGCAGCGATTGCGGCACTGAGCGCTGCCGGTCTGCCTTCAGACCGCTTTTGCTATGAAGGTTTTCTGCCTGCCAAATCGAAAGGGCGTCGTGATGCGATGAAAGCCATTGAGGCTGAACCACGTACGCTTATTTTTTATGAATCCACTCACCGTTTACTGGATAGCCTGGAAGATATGGTCGCCGTCTGGGGCGAATCCCGCTACGTGGTGCTGGCGCGCGAACTGACGAAAACCTGGGAAACCATTCACGGTGCGCCGGTCGGCGAGCTGCTGGCGTGGGTCAAGGAAGATGAAAACCGTCGCAAAGGTGAAATGGTGCTAATTGTTGAAGGGCATAAAGCGCAAGAAGACGATCTACCTGCTGATGCGCTGCGAACTCTGGCGTTGCTGCAGGCCGAATTGCCGCTGAAAAAGGCCGCCGCGCTGGCCGCTGAAATCCACGGCGTGAAAAAGAATGCGCTGTATAAGCACGCGCTGGAACAGCAGGTAGAGTAAGAGCGTCTGGATTGATCGCCAGTTTGTTGGAAGAAATGTCGGAAGAACGCGCTGAAAGCGTTGCAGCTAAAAGGCAAACTGCAACGCGTTGGCGCGACGAAACAGGGATGTGGCGGGTCTGTAAATTTTATTTATCAGGATCGGTGGAATTAAGCAGATAACGTTAGTTATCTGCTGGGGTTATTAATAACTTTTTTGCATCCGTTCTATTGCTTGTTCCAGCCAATATCGCTGTGTGCCAAAGTTAATTCTGATAAAGCGTTCACCATCCTGAACATAGTGGCTGCCATCTTCAATAATTACGCTAGCGCGATGGGCAAAATGGTTGACGACCTCGGTCGCCGTTTTGCCACCGCTGCTCACGTCTATCCATGCCAAATAAGAGGACTCGGGCGTCATCATCTTCCAGTCTGGGAAATGTGTATGAATTGCGTCGGCGAGGTAGTGGGAGTTGCCCCGCAAATAGCCATTCAGCGCATCCAGCCAGGGTAGCCCATGCTGGTAGGCCAGAATAATCCCCCAAACTCCAAACATATTAGGGGACGTGATGGAGTTCCTTTCCAACTGCTGGCGAAAGCGCTGGCGCAGGCGGCTATCCGGAATGATGGAATACGAGGTTTTCAGTCCGCCGAGGTTAAACGCTTTATTGGGTGAGGTGAGTAGGATCAGGTTATCCTGCGCCGTTGCACCCGGAGCCAGGCAACTGGTAAATTCCCCTTCAAGAAGGTGCTCGGCGTGAACCTCATCGACGACCAGAATCACGCCATAGCGTTGACAGAGCTCGGATACCTGGTGTATTTCAGCCTGTGTCCAAATTCTTCCCGATGGATTATGCGGCGAGCAAAATAACCACAGCTTAGGCCTGTGAGTTTTCAGCTGTGATTCAACCAGCGAAAAATCCAACTGATAGCGGTTATCCGTGGCCTGCAGCGGATTTGCCAGTACTGTAACTCCCTGTCGTTGCGTTGCCATGGCGAAAGGATCATAGACTGGCGTATTCATCATGACGCTGTCGCCCGGTAGGCAAAAGGCTTGCACGAGATAATGCAAGGTAGAAACGGTGCCGTAGGTGAGCGTTATCCAGTCGCGTTCAACGTTGACATGGTGGCGTTCACGCTGAAAGTCCACCACAGCGTCGTAAAACTGGTCGAAACAGTAGGTGTAGCCAAATGTTCCGTGGCTCACGATCTGCTGAAATCCGTCAATTACCGCCGGCGGTGAGGTAAAATCCATATCGGCGATCCATAAGGGGATGAAGTCCTCTTGTACCCGGCCAAAACGTGAACATACAAACTGATGATCCCACTTGCGGCATTTATCACTTTTCCGCTCAATGATATTATCGAAATCGAACATGTCCAACCCCTATTTAAATTAAGGCTTCAATGCCTGTCTTGACGCTTTGTACCTGCGGTCCGATGATCACCTGCACGCTGTGTGCGTCGAGAACGACGACCGAAAGTGCTCCGGCGCTTTTCAGCGTTTGTTGATCGACCTTGCTCATATCTTTGACTACAAGGCGTAGACGGGTAATGCAGTTATCCAGTGAATCAATATTTTCCTTACCGCCAAGTGCGTTCAATATTACGCCATGATCGTATTTCGATTTCCCGCGTGCTTTTGTATTAGAAGCAACGGCTTGCGCAGCGCCGTCGGTAGAATCTTCACGTCCCGGTGTTTTAATATCGTGTTTGAGTATGTACCAACGGAAAACCAAGAAATAAACAGTAAACCAAACGATACCAACCGGGAATAATAGATACCATTTCGTTGATGTGCCTTGCATCACGCCGAAAATAAGAAGATCTAGAATCCCGCCGTCAGTATTACCTATTGTTACCCCCAGGATTGCCATTACCATGAGTGCTAAACCAGACATAACGATATGGAAAGCATACAGTGCAGGTGCAATAAACAGAAATAAGAATTCAATCGGTTCAGAGATACCGGTAATAACCGAAACTAACACGCCAGAAAGCAATAGCCCTTTGATAATAGGGCGATTCTCAGGCTTTGCTGTACGATAAATAGCATAAGCTACAGCCGGAAGACCGAAAATAAAGGTCGGCATAAAACCCTGAGATAAAAATGCGGTTACGTGAGGGCTAAATGGTAGGCCAGCTTTTAGCTCGGCGTAGAAGATATTCAACGCGCCTGCAATTTCATGACCATTCACGATTTCTGTACCACCTGCGGGTGTGAAGCGAACCATCGCCAACAATATATGGTGCAGGCCGAAAGGTTTGAGCAGCAGTACACCGACTCCGTAGAGGAAGGGACCAAAGACGCTGGTACTTTGAATGATATGGCCGATTCCGGCGATGCCCATCGCTACGTAGGTCCAGAGCAACGGGATAGCAAGGCCGACAAGTGACAGGGTCAGGGAGGTAATAATAGGCACAAAGCGGATGCCACTAAAAAATGCAAAGGCATCATGTAACACCGTATCCTGAAATCGTTCATGTAGGAAGTAGGTAATTACGCCAGCAATGATGCCGCCCAAAACCCCCATCTCTAGCGTCTGTATACCCAAAACAACGGATTGCCCAACCTGTTTCATGGTTGCTGTATCCGCGAGTTGATGTGTCACTGTCAGATAATAATTGATGCTCATGTTCATCAGCATATAACCGATAAAGCCAGAATAAGCACCTACAGCCTTATTTCTTTTAGCCATACCTAATGGAATAGCTATAGCAAACATTACAGGTAAATAGGTAAATGCGAAACCACCTACCATAGCAATAAAACCAAAAGTTAATTGCGTTAGTTCCCCTCCAAGAAATGGAAAACTTTTTATAGTAGAGGGGCTGGTAATTGAACTCCCGACACCCAATAACAATCCCATAAATGCTAATAGCGATACGGGAAACATAAATGTTTTGCCAAGACTTTGGAAAAATTCCCATATCCGTGACTTAAACGACTTTTCCTGTGTCATGTAGAGTACTCCATTATTTTTATCAGTATAGTCATGAAGGTCATGAATATCTCATCATGACCTTTATAAATTGAGAGGTAAGTAGTAATTAATTTATTATTTATCTTGACCAATAATATATATTAACAATTTAATGTAGTTAGCAACTTTTCATATGAGCCACACACATTGATTTTGCTGCGCACCACTTCTTTCATTGCATCCATACCGACCCGCATGTAGTAGCGCGGATCGTTGCCCTGCGGATTTTCTGCAAACCATGCTTTGACCGCGTCGGCAAAGGCAATTTTCAGCTCAGTGGCGACGTTAACTTTGCACACGCCAAGCTCAATCGTACGGCGAACATATTCGTCAGGGACATCGCTTGCGCCATGCAGCACCAGCGGAATATCCACCACTTCACGAATTTCACCCAGGCGCTGGAAATCGATTTTAGGCGTTTTGGTGTACAGGCCGTGCGCAGTGCCGATGGCAACGGCAAGGCTATCAACGCCGGTACGCTCAACAAACCGTTTGGCTTCTAGTGGGTCGGTGAGGAAGGCGCTTTCGGCATCCACGCTCATGTCATCTTCAACACCACCGAGGCGACCTAACTCTGCTTCCACGCTGCAATCTTTGGCATGGCAAAAATCGACGACGGATTTCACCAGCTTTACGTTTTCCTCAAACGGGAAGTGGCTACCGTCGATCATTGCGCTACGAACGCCAGCATTCACTTTGTGTCGGATATCGTCCAGAGACTCATGATGATCGAGATGTAACGCCAGCGGCATGTCGTAGCTGGTGGAATAAGCGCTGCACAACGCATAGATCTCTTCCAGTGCAATATGCTTAAAGGTGCCTGGCGTTCCGGCGAGGATCACTGGCGATCGCATTTCATGGCACACCTCAAGGATTGCCTGGATCGTCTCGGCGTTGTGGATGTTGAAGGCGGGGACGGCGTAGCCCTTTTTTTGCGCATCCAGCAGAAGGTATTTTGTGGAAATAATGCTCATAAAACGATCCTCTTAGGCGTTCCAGGGGTGAATAACAACGCCCTGTACAACACGGTTCACTGTGCCACTGGCTGAAGGTGTATCCGGCGTATTACCGATATTGATGGATTGCGTCAAAGCAAAGACCTGGGCGTAGATCAGGAAGCAGAACGCCAATTCCATATCAATGAAAGAGCGTGCTGGCGGCAGCAAAATATGTGGACCCGCTTCAATCACTTCATGGGTTTGTGCGGAAATTGCGACCACCCGCAGTGCCTGCCGATCGCGGCGTAACTCTGCTAGCAAATCGAGGTCGTATTGACGTGTATAGGGATGACTGGAAACAAAGACTACGATCAGCGTTTCGTTATCAACCAGCGACTTTGGACCGTGACGAAAGCCGGTCGGGGAATCGTAGAATGCGGCCAGTTTACCCGCTGTCAGTTCCAGGACTTTCAGTGCCGATTCTCGGGCAGCTCCCTGTAATCCACCGCTACCGAGATAGACGATCCGTTTCCAGGGCTCATTGCCAAACACACCGTCGCTGAAATCGCCCAGTGAAGTCAGGATCGCCTGGCACCGATCGGCCACATCACTGAAGGTCTGACTGTTGATTTTCTCCGGGGCGAATACTGCCAGACAGCTGGCCATCATGGTGGTAATGCTGCTGGTCATGGCGAAACCACGGTCATGTGTTTCAGCAGGCATTAACAGAGCAAAAGCGTTGTCGCTTGCGACTGCGTTTTGATACAGGCTACCTGCTTCGTTGCAGGTAATTGGCAGGTGATAGCACTCAGGTACAAACTGATTAGCCAGCTCCACTGCCGCAACGCTTTCCGGGCTGTTACCTGAGCGAGCGAAAGAGACTAGCAACAGCGGATGCGAGGGATTCAGATAATCCATCGGATTGGTGACCAGGTCAGTGGTCGGAACAGCGCTGATGTTTTTTCCGGTATAGCTTGCCAGCCAGGGGGCAATGATGTCGCCAATGAATGCTGAGGTTCCTGCCCCGGTCAGTACGATCCGCAGATCGTTTTTGCGCAGCAATGGCGCGAGAAAGTTGTCAATGGCAGATCGAATGTTGTCGATATTCGTGAGGGATCGGATCCAACTGGCTGGCTGTTGACGGATCTCTTCTTCGGTCCAGGTGCCTGTTACCGCAGTAACAGAGGTATAGGTTTCTGGCATAACTTAAGTCCTTAGTCTCGTAAATTCCACATAAGACGCTGGCGAAAATGTCGCTATCTTTCGTTTCGTTTCACTTGTTCATCTTGTCGATTGATTAAAATCTATAGAAAAGAAATCGAAAGATCAATAATCCAAAATGAAATAAAACGAAATTTGTGATCGTGAGAACGAAGGTTGCAGTTATCTTGTTGATATATAATGAAGAGATTGATTGCAACGTGGATCGGTATTTCCATAAGCGAAAGGAAAAGAAAGGCCTTGCGATCGAAGACCGCAGGCCAACACGAGACAAAATGAAAGGTCAAAGGGGGAGAGCCTGACCCTGAATCCAGATCTGTTGTAAATGCAGCCCGCTATTAAGCGCGATCGCGTCGGCACGTTTTCCCACTGCTAACGATCCCAGGTGGCGATCGATACCCAACAGACGTGCGGGGTGGAGAGAGGCCATATGAATGGCCTCTTCTGCCGTTACCCCGGTGAGCTCGACCATATTACGTACGGCAGCATCAACCGAGAGCGTGCTACCAGCCAGGCCACCGGAAGCGGTACGCACAACACCACTGCACATTTCCACTTCCTCGCCACAGAGCGTATAGCGCCCGTCTGGCATTCCTGCAGCCTGCATGGCATCGGTGATCAGCACCAGCCTGTCTTTGGCGCAACAGCAGCAGAGCTTCATGGCCGCTGGGTGGACATGGTGTCCGTCAGCGATAAGTTCCAGCCAGGCGCGAGGGTCGGTTAACCCTGCACCAACCATTCCTGGCTCCCGATGATGTAAGCCGGTCATACCGTTATAGCAGTGCACCAGTCCGTCAGCACCGGCGTCAAAGGCCGCGCGGGTTTGTTCCCAGGTAGCTGCGCTGTGTCCCAGCATCACCCGTACGTTGCGCTGCTTCAGATGTTCAATGGCCTGCAATGCACCGGGTTTTTCTGGTGCCAGCGCAACGACGCGCAATGTTTGCTGGGAAATCGCAATCAGTTCATCCAGTTCACTGAGTTCCAGTTCCCTGAAAAGCTCAGGCGGGTGCGCCCCTTTGTTCTGCGGGGTAAAGTACGGGCCTTCAAGATAACTGCCCAGCACCTGCGCGCCAGGTCCACCGAAATGGTAGCGATGCGCGATACGCTCCAACGCCTTGTGAATATCCGGTAGTGGAGCGGTGACGGTGGTGGGTAGCCAGTTGGCTACCCCTTCACGTGCTTTATGCATCGCCAGTTTGTTGAGCGTATCCGGTGCCTCATCCATCACATCGACGCCCGCACCGCCGTGCACGTGGATATCAATGTAAGCCGGACAAAGCAGCTCTGCATCGCGGGCCATAACGCCGGAGGGAATTGGCTCTATTTCTGCAATGATGCCGTCTTCAATGTGAATTTGATGATCGTCCAACCAGCCCCGTTCGGTCAGTAGACGTCTGGCGCGAAGTAGCTGTGTCATATCCCTTCCTCAACGGGCTTTTCCTCACGACAGCGTCCCAGTTCGTCCACCAGGCTAGTTAAACCACGATGCCCGCACTCCAGCGCTTGCAAGCGAAATTCTTCACTGCTCAGGCCATCGCGCTCCAGCACCATTTCCAGCAGTAGTTGCAGATTGGTGCCGGTGATCACCTCAGTGCCTTGCCTTTGCATAGCCAGCGTGGAAGCGACGCGAAACGGCGTTCCGCCTAACAGGTCTGTCAGAAACACGATGTCTTGCTGCGCATCCAGTTCACTCACCGCCTGTTCAAGCTGCGAGGTGAGTAAGGCGGTGGTTGAGGTTTCCGGAAAGTCGATGGCGATGAACTGTGATTGTTCACCCAGAATCTGTTTCATCGCTTTTTCCATTCCGCTGGCAAACCCGCCATGGCCCGTCAAAATAATACCTAACATCTACAACCCCTCGTATTTACAGGAAATGACAGAACTTGCCCACGACGCCGAGCACCACGGTAATGGCGATAAGGCGCAAAGGGCTCCAGCCACGACGGACCAGCCAGAACATGGTTAATGTGTAGATCAGCGGCAAAAAAGCAGGCATCAGCTTGTCTATAACATCCGTTTGCAGTTTCACAACCGCATCACCAGCCGTGATTTCCAGGGTAGTGCTCAGGCGAACATAGGTTGCAACCAGCGCGCCGATCACCGTCATCCCTACGATGGATGCCGCATGTCCAACCTTTTTGGTATTAGCTTTAATCAGCGGGATGGCAGCAACGCCCATTCGATAAGCATAGTGTGCTAAGCCAAAGCGCAGACCAAGATGAACCACGTTAAACATAACAATAAAGACAACTGCGCCAAGAATAGAGCCTTGCAGCGCCAGACTGGCCCCGATACCGCCGCAAATAGGCAATAACGTTAACCAGAACATGGCATCACCGATACCGCCAAGCGGCGCCCCGACGGCAATCTTAGTGCTTTGAATACTGTTCACATCCTGCTTCGAACGTTCCATCGCCAGGATAATCCCGATAACAAACGTGACCAGAAAAGGGTGCGTGTTGAAGAAGCCCATATGACCTGTCATCGAACGCGCCAGGTCGCGTTTATTGGTATGGATCTTTTTCAGTGCAGGTAACAAGCCGTACAACCATCCTGACGCCTGCATACGTTCGTAGTTAAAAGAGGCCTGTAACAACATTGAACGCCAGGCAACACGGTTGATATCTTTTTTTGTCAGCTCGGCACCGATATTCTGGTCTTCGTAGACGTTTTCGTTTGTGCCAGACTGCAGCGTTTCTTCGGTTTCGGAAACGTTCGGCAGAGTCGTTTGATTAGATGCCATCTTCGAATTCCTCTTTTTGTGCTGCAGGAGCTGTAGGTTCAGGTGATTTACGCAGAAAATCGATCAGCGCCATGGCTAGTGCAGCTGCGGCAATCGCTAGCACCGGGAGTTTGAGCCAGGCTGCTGCCACAAAACCCAGGATAAAGTAGGGGATATAGACGTTTTTCATCATGATTTTTAGCAGTACGGCGAAGCCGATAGCGGGCATGATGCCGCCTGCCACACCGAGGCCATCAATCAGACGAGCTGGCAGAACATCTATAGCGGTTTTGGCATGTTCCGCTCCAAAATAAATCGGCAGGAACGCGCATAAGAAGTAGAAGGTCCCCAGTGCGAGTAACGCCAGATAGTTGACCCGCTCAATCCCTGCGGTATCGGCATTCGCTGCCATGCGATCACACCGAGCCATCACCCCTGACATCACAGAGAACAGGAAGGTGATCCCCATCTGAACTGCTACGGCGAACGGTACCGCCACACCTACGGCAACTTCGGGTTTCACCCCGGTCGTTATGGCAAATGTGGTTCCTACTATGGTGCCGATAATCACGTTTGGCGGCTGAGCTCCAGCCAATGGAGCCAGACCCATCCACACCAGTTCCAGCGTCCCCCCTGTCAAAATACCGGTATGTAGATCGCCCAGAATCAAACCGACCAGCGGCCCGAGAACAACCGGGCGGTGCATATGCGTTAACCCGTTGAACATATCCAGCCCAGCAATAAAGGCGAGAATACCCAACGCAAAAGCCTGCAACAGACTGATTTCCATTGTGAATCCCTCAGAGAAGTTTATAGAGGTCCTGGGCGGGTTCTGTTGGAACGCCCTGAACGAAGCATTCCACCCCAGCGGCTTTTAGCCCGTTGAACGCCGTGATATCGGCAGCGTCTACAGAAACCGTTTTGGCGATTTGTTGCTTGCCGTTGGCGTAGTGCATATTGCCAACGTTGATGCGGTTAACAGGAACACCGCCTTCGACCAGACGGAAGAAATCCGCAGGTGATTTGCAGACCAGCAGAATTTTCTGGCGATCGGCGGCACGGTGAATATTGTCGATCACTTTTTGTAGCGACCAGAAGCGCACGGCGATCCCTTCTGCCAGTACCATTTCCATCAGGTTTTGCTGCACTGGGTCTTCAGCCACTTCATCATTGGCGACCAGCACCAGGTTTGCCCCCGCAAACCCAACCCATTGCACACCAACCTGACCGTGAATCAGACGTTCATCAATGCGACTTAATACAATGTTTGGCATGGTATTTTTTCTCTTTTTAGTTATGCGTTACACTCTGAAGCACCCTGGCAGGCGCAGTGATATTGCTGCAGTATGTCCTGAATATGGTTAATGATGAGTTCTCGCGGTGTGGCGCTGAGATCTCCCTCGCGCACTTTTACGTACTGCAAGGGTAAATATTGGCTAATCAGCGGCAGTGGAATAGCGTCATCCGCCAGGTTGCGCACCAGCCGTTCGAATGCCTCATCAATCTGGCTGTCTGGCCAGTAGTAACGAACCCGATCGGAGTAGCTATATCCGCGAGCCAAACGGCGTGCATTACCATCGCCGTGATAGTGGCTCTGCCAGTACTCTGGTCGATCAAGCATTACGCTTTCCAGCACATGTCGCAGGCCTGAACAGGCTTTTGCAGGCAGTAACTCTTCTTCAATCGCGGCCAGTGAAAACAGCGCTTCGCGCAGAGCGAAGGTCAACGCGGGTCCCACTTTCAGGATAGCGAAGTGATCTATCACAAGTTGGCGCAAAGACTGTGGTGTTTGGTAATCGGTAGAATGCGCTTCAAAAACCAGCGTGTCGTAGTCTTCCACCATTTTGCTGAGTGCCACGGCTTTCTGCGGTTGATAATCAATAATGTGCGTGTGATCGAATTCAACGCCAGGTTGCACTACCAGGGCGATGATACGCGGCCAGATACCTTCCAGACCGCGCTTTTCAAAGGCGTGATAGTGAGCCTGCAGCGTTGCGCGTGCGGCATCGGGGGTTGTTACCGCCAGGTCGGTTAACGTTTCGTGGGCGCCGCCTGGAACCGGCACTTCTGTGCCAATCACATAGACCAGATCCGACTCGCCAAAATGTGCCATACAGGTTTCTTCGGCTACTTTTGCCAGACGCGCGGCGCGTTCCGCGACGATGTCATCTGTCAGTGGAACCGGGTCGTTAGCACAAGACATACTGCAATCGAGGTGGATTTTTTTAAAACCTGCAGTGACATAGCTTTTGATCAGATCGTCAGCGTTGGCCATTGCCTGTTCTGCAGGTAGATTTTGCCAACGGTTTGGTCCGAGATGGTCTCCACCGAGAATAAGCATATCCTGAGAAAAATTAAGCGAGTCAGCTAAATGGCAGACAAAGCTGCGAAAATCCGCTGGTGTCATACCCGTATAGCCGCCAAACTGGTCAACCTGATTAGAGGTTGCTTCGATCAACAGCGGTGTATGGTTTGCATGGGCGTAGCGTATTGCTGCTTCCAGTACGATTGGATGCGCGGAACAAACGGCATAAATACCGTTTGCCTTCCCCCGTTTATGCTGCTCGACCATTTTAGTTAGATGTTTCACTTTCCTCTCCAGGTCAGATAACTTCGACATCAATCTTTCGTTTTGTTTCATTTAATACTGCATCATGGTGTTATAAAAATAAAACGAAAGATAATAGTTTTCCGATCTGTTTCACAAAAGAAACGCAATGAAAGGTTTCAGCGTAAGTTCGTCTGGCTCTTCCCTGCTTGCGGGGCTTGCATTCGCGTAAAAGAAAGGCGTTAATAGACAAAACGAAATAAAACGAAAGGTTCAACTAAAGGATTTCTTATGAGTAACACCGAGTCCTCTGCAGACAAGCGCGTTATTGGCACCAGCGAAAGACGTGAGCAGATCATCCAGCGGTTACGGCAGCAGGGAAGCGTTCAGGTTAACGATCTTTCCTTATTTTTTGGCGTCTCCACGGTCACTATTCGCAACGACCTCGCCTTTCTGGAAAAGCAGGGGATTGCGGTACGTGCCTATGGCGGAGCGCTAATATGCGAGAGCAATGCGCCTGTTGTGGAGCCTTCTGTTGAAGATAAGAGTTCACTTAATACTGCAGTAAAACGCAGTATTGCCAGAGCCGCCGCAGAGTTAATTCAACCGGGGCACCGCGTCATCCTTGACTCCGGCACCACGACCTATGAAATTGCCCGCCTGATGCGCCAGCATACCAACGTCATTGCCATGACCAACGGTATGAATGTCGCCAATGCGTTATTGGAAGCTGAAGGGGTTGAACTGCTGATGACCGGTGGCCATTTGCGTCGTCAGTCGCAATCGTTTTATGGCGATCAGGCTGAGCAATCGCTACAAAATTATCACTTCGACATGCTGTTCCTTGGCGTTGATGCGATTGATTTGGAGCGTGGTGTTAGCACGCATAACGAAGATGAAGCGCGTCTCAACCGCCGGATGTGTGAAGTGGCTGAGCGCATTATCGTCGTTACCGACTCGACGAAGTTTGACCGCTCCAGTCTGCATAAGATCATTGATACTCAAAGGATCCATACCATCATTGTTGATGAAGGCATCCCAGAGGAGAGCTTGCAGGAGTTACGCCGCAGCGGTGTTGAGGTGATCATTGTAGAGTAGTCCCACTCTAAAATTCAAAAATGTGATCCCACACAATTAAACAAAAATAAACCATAAGCGAGCTTTTTCAGAGGCTCGCTTTCGTTTTTTTGCAGACTTCCCGGCTCTTTCTGGCATCCCCCCATTTTTATCCTTTTCGTTTTTTCGTTTTTCTTTATTTCGATTTGTTAAAACGAAAGGAAATAATCGGTTTTGGTTAAATTAAACACTGAGTCTGTGCGCACAAATTCCCCTTATTGCTTCTGATGTAATATATTCAAAAGAAAACGAAAGTGCTAAAGCGCTAAAACAAAACAACATGAATATTTGATGGAGCAATAGAAATGCTGGATAACTTAAGACGTCGCGAGCAAATAATTGATTTGCTGTGCGATCAGGGGAGCGTTCGTGTCGAGCCACTGAGCGTCCATTTTGGTGTGTCATCGGTCACGATCCGCAACGACTTACGTTATCTGGAGCAGAAGGGATGCGTTATGCGCTCCTATGGTGGGGCGGTTCTCAATCAGCACTTTGCCCTTGATCGGCCTCTGCAGGATAAGGACCGGCTGAACCGCGATGTGAAATCGCGAATTGCCGAAAAAGCGGCCAGCTTTGTGAAAGATGGTGACACGTTAATACTCGATTCCGGATCGACCACTACCCTTATTCCTCCCATGTTAAAAAATCGCCGCGATCTGGTGGTGATGACCAATGCGCTTAACATTGCCTGGGAACTGGCGAATTTTGAGCGCGTAGATGTCATGATTCTTGGAGGGAATGTCAGGCAAAGCGTCTACTCATTGTATGGTCCTTCAGCAGAACACCAGCTCAGACAATATCGGTTTGATAAGCTTTTTTTAGGCGTTGACGGATTCTGTCTGGAAGCGGGGATTACCACGCCACATCCGGGAGAAGCGCATCTGAATCAGGTAATGTGTGAAGTTGCGCAGGAGGTCACGGTGGTCGCTGACTCCAGCAAGTTTGGCCGCAAAAGTTTCTGTATGATTAGCGAAATCAGCGGGATTGACCGGGTGATTACCGACAGCGGGATCCCAGAAAATTACCACCGGACGTTAATCCAGCTTGGGGTGGATGTGGTGATTGCGGATGAATAACTGAAATTGCTGGCGAGATTCCCCCGCCAGCAGTTTTTTAGTGGGTCTGCGTACCCTGTTCAACCAGCAGCAATGCGGCACCGCGAACCCCGCTGGATGCGCCATGGATGGCCGGGAATACGCGGGCAGGTTCTAATCCCGGGAACAAATAACGTGACATGGCCTGCGGCAGCAACGTATAAATTTCTTCGATGTTGGAAACCCCACCGCCGAGAACAAAAGCATCGACATCCAGAATCAACTGCAATTGCGCCAGCGTACAACCTAACATATCTATCCATGCTTCTACGGTGGTGACGGCGCTGGCATTGCCATGACGATAGCGCTCCAGCAATGTCTCCATTTTAAGCTGTTCACCACTGAAGTGTTTGTGGAGCCAGAGTAAACCGGGGCCAGATTGATAGCGTTCCAGGCACCCTTGTAAGCCACAGCCGCACTTCAGTTCCGGCAAGTGATAACGACGCATAAATGTTGCTGGAAGCGGTAAATGGCCAAACTCACTGGCCATTCTGTTGCGGCCCCGATACAGCTGACCGTCAATGACTAACCCTCCACCCATGCCGGTGCCAATAATGGCACCAAAAATTCTGGAGAACTGGCGAGCCTGCTGGGTATGGGCTTCCGAGAGTGCAAAACAGCAGCAGTCATTGTCCAGTTCAACCGAACGATTGAGGCGATGGGCCAGATCGTTCATCACCTGGCGTCCAGTCAAGCAAGGGACGTTAGATGACAGTAACTTTCCGGTATGTCTGTCCATAAGGCCGGGCATGCCGATGCCAATTTTTCCTTGCGTTCCTGTCGCCCAGTCGGCGGTATCAATAAGTGAAGTAAAGGTCGAAAGAAAGAGTTCATAATCCTGGACTGGCGTGGCGACGCGCTTGCGCCAGCAAACCTGCATTTCCTTATCAAAAGCGACAATTTCAGTTTTGGTTCCACCAATATCAACACCGTAAAACATGCCTCATCTCCTCCGGCTTCACAGCGTAACCAGACAGTTTTCCTTGCGAGCGCGCTCTGCGGCAAAGACCATTAAGTGGCTTTCCAGTGACTCATCTGGGCCGGAAAGGATCATATTTTGATCCTTAGCCATCACTGCGTGGATAAAGCGATCCATCAGGTAGTAATCGCCACCGCTATGCCCCCCCATCTGGGTTTGCGTCCCTGCGGCGATCTCCTCTATTTGATGTACTGTCTCTTTATCTGTCAGGAAATCAAACACACGGATCTGTTCGCCGTCACCTTCCAGATAACCTTTGGTACCAAAGAGACGTGTTTTTCGATCTTCCATTTTGGTAAACGCGGTCATGGTAAATGTCACTGTCTGTTGGTGGGCAAAACGTAAGTTAACAACCTGATGATCCACCACATCATTATCACAACGATAAACGCAACGACCATAAGGCCCATCGCGCAGCGCCTGGCGAACATTCTCTTCGTTGGGGTCTGCAGTCAGTACCCGACGGAAGTGTGGAGTGCATTTGTGGTTTTCACCCAGATAAATTTTGCAGGCTGACCAAGGGCAAGTTGCTTCAACCTGACAATCAAGGCAGCGATCGTTGGCGCCAGCAGGCTGATTCTCTTTCACAAAGTGACTCAGGCTGCCAAATGATCCCACGTCCTGGCAGTTGTCGCCCATGATGTAGCGGATCCAGTCCAAATCATGACAGGATTTCTGTAACAACATAAATGACGATTCTGCTTCATTGCGCCAGTTACCACGTACAAACGAGTGTGCCTGATGCCAGTAACCTACGGGTTCGAGATGCTGCATGCTGACAATATCGCCAATTACGCCATCATCAAGCAGCGATTTCAGCTTTTGCGTATAGCGGGTGTAGCGCAGAACGTGGGCGACCGCCAGTAATACGTTGTTGCGTTTGACCGCATCAATAATGATCCGGCAATCTTCTGGTGTAGGGGCGAGCGGTTTTTCCAGCAGAATGTGATAGCCGAGATTGGCAAACGCTACGGCTGGATCTTTGTGCATATTATCCTGGGTGCAAATAAGTACTACGTCGGCCATTTTGGGTTGGGCCGCAGCCTCTTGCCAGTCGCAAAATACGTTGTTTGGGGCAATCTTATGCTGTGCGACAAACTGCTTGCGATATGCCTCTCTGGGCTCAGCAACGCCTACCACCTGCATTCTGTCTGGATGTTCGAGCGCATAGCGAGAATATATTTCTCCGCGCGCACCAGCCCCTACCACTAATACGGTTACTTTATTCGCACACATATAAACCTCTCATTTTTCACTTAGCCTGAATAACGGTCAGGCCAAATTTTCTTCATGTTTTTTATCAAACAAAAAGGCGGCTTCCAGATTAAATTTCACTTTGATAGATTCGCCAGGAAGAGGGTTCCAGTCGGGGGTGGAGTTAATACGTAAGATCATATGTTGTTCACCAATATCAAAATGCAGAAGGTCTTCGTTGCCCATCCTTTCTACGTTGGTAATGTGCGCATCGAACGCAGAGACGTCATGCTGCGAGGCTAACTGAATGGCCTCTGACCGGATGCCGAACCAGACGCTGGAGTGCGGGTATTGCTCCAGTAGGTTACTCAAGCGTGTATTCAATGGCAGGATTAAATTATCAGCCAGGCGGAGGCCACGAGCGCCGGGTTCAATATCAAGCAGCAGGATATTCATTGCCGGATTGCCAATAAAACCAGCAACAAATTTATTCCTGGGATGATGGTAGATATTTCCTGGGGTATCCACCTGCATAATACGACCGCCATTAAGAACGCAAATTCTGTCTCCCATCGTCATCGCTTCAATCTGATCGTGCGTGACGTACACCATGGTTGCGCTCACGCCTTCGTGACGCAGTTGTCGATGCAGTTCTGTCAGCCGCACGCGCATTGAAACACGCAGCTTTGCATCCAGGTTGGAAAGCGGCTCATCAAATAAAAAAACGTCTGGCTTACGCACGATAGCCCTGCCAACGGCAACGCGCTGACATTGACCGCCCGAAAGTTGGCCGGGCTTTTTATCGAGTAATGTCTCTATTTCCAGCTTGTGTGCAGCTTCCCGTACGCGGATATCAATCTCTTCTTTGCTCATTTTCCCTAACAGACTGAATGCCATATTTTTATAAATCGTCATGTGGGGATAGAGGGCATAATTCTGGAAGACCATGGCAACGCCTCGCTCCTTTGGTAGCAGGTCGTTGACGCACTTCTCTCCGATTGCTATATGACCATGAGTGATATCTTCCAGACCTGCAATCATGCGCAGCAGCGTTGATTTGGCGCAGCCTGATGGCCCGACAAACACCATGAATTCGCCATCGTGGATTTCAAGATCAACGCCATGGATCGCCTGAAAGCCATTGGGATAGACTTTGCTTACTGCCTGTAATTGAATACCTGACATAACACTGCCCCTTATCCTTTAATTCCGGCACCAGCGATGCCGCGAATAAAATAGCGCTGGAAGAAGATATAAAGTAACAACATCGGGATAATCGCCAGCAATGCGCCCGCCATTAACATCGGATATTCCACGCCTGAGCGTCCGGAAAGCGAGGCTAACCCTACCGGTAATGTCATTTTATCCATGGAGGTATTAACGATCAGCGGCCACATTAAGTTATTCCAGCTCCACAATCCGTTAATAATGACGCAGGCAATCAGCCCTGGTTTAATTAATGGCAGCATAATTTTGAAGAAAATAGTCAGATGGTTATACCCATCCATAATGGCTGCCTCTTCCAGTTCTTTAGGTACTGACAGAAAAAACTGACGCAATAAAAAGGCGCTATATATGCTGAATAAACCCGGTAGCACCAGTCCAGGAATTGAGTTCAGCAAACCGATTTTTTCAACGGTTAAAAACTGTGGGATTAAAAAGATCTGACCGGGCACCATCAGAATTGAAATACACAGCATAAACAGGACATCTCGCCCTTTAAAACGCAGTCGGGAGAAACCGTACGCTGCCATTGCCGCAATCAGTGTCTGCAAAATGACGATGACCAGCGTGGAGACGATCGAGTTAAAGTAAAAGCTGCCAAAAGGCATTTCATGCAAGATTTTACCGTAAGCCTGAAACCCTGGGTTGGCAGGTAGCAGGATCGGCGGAAAGGCGATGCTTTCTGCCTGGGTTTTAAAAGAGGTGATGATCATCCAGATGAAGGGAACCACAGTTACTAGCGTCGCGAGGATCATCAAACCGTAAATTAGCCATTTTTCACGTTTAGTCATGAACATCGTGGTTGCCTCACTGTGCTTTAAGTCGTTTACCAATCCATATTTGCAGCAGCGTCAGGACCATCGTGATAACAAAAATCACCACCGCGATCGCTGAGGCATACCCTTTTTCATGGTAGATAAAGGCGTATTTATAGAAGAGATAGGCGATAGTCATCGTCTGATCGTCCACCATGGATGAACTGCCAAACAGCAGATAAACCACATCGAAAATTTGCAGCGTTTCGATAAAAGAGATCACCAGTACGAAAAACAGCGTGGGGATCATTAGCGGTAAGGTAATAGACCAGAATCCACGCAATTTGCTGATGCCATCCAGCGACATCGCTTCATAAATTTGTTTGGGGATCCCCTGCAATCCGGCGAGCAGAATGATCATCTTCAGCGCGATAGCCGACCAGATAATCACCAGTGAGGCGCTCAGCCGGACGACATCGGGATCGGATAACCACCCGATGGCTGGAAGATCGAAAAAGGCCAGGATCTGATTAATTAAGCCGAAGTTTCGGTTCATCAACCACTGCCAGACCATAGCAATGGCCGCAGGCATAGTGACAGCGGGCAGAAATAACAGCGTGCGAAACAACCACTGACCGCGAATCGCCTGATTCAGGCCAATTGCGAGCAGTAATGACAAAACGGTGATTATTGGTACGCAAATAAATACATAGGCCAGAGTGTTATATATTGCTGAACGAAACTCATCATCGCTGAATAAATTAATATAGTTATCTAAGCTGATCGTCGTCCAGATCTGAAACTCGCCAAGATCGGTGAAGCTATAGAAAACGTTCTGGAAGAACGGAGTAAAGTAGAAAACAATTAACCCCGCCAGTAATGGCAGAATCATTATCCATCCCCAGAAGCGTTCTTCTTTTTCCAGCTTGGTCAGGGACTTTTTTTGCGCCTCCCTGGTCGGTAATTGTGGGGATGCGGCTTCATCTGAATAACTCATACAGACTCCGGGATGCTCACTGTGCAACCAAAATATATTGCGCGGGCGAAAGCGAGAGGGAGCATGGCTCCCTCAGGATTATTTCTGCATTTCTCGTTCAACGCGTTTAGCAACACCAGGCATTACTTTCTCTGGGTCAGTACCCGTCCACACTTTTTTCAAGCCATCATTCAGGATGCTATTCCACTTGGCGGTATTAGAGCCAGCGGTTGGATATTTATGTGAGAAAGCTAACGAATCGATATAGGCTGAAACATCAATATCCTTAAAGCCTTCAGCCCACTCTTTGGCCACTTTTTGATTGGCGGGGATCACGACTTTTCCCGTAGCCAGCGTCTGCTGCGCATGCTCAGAGCTCATGAATTCAATGAACTTCCACGCCGCATCTTTATGCTGACTTTTGGCTGACATAGCAAATGCCAGACTATGGGATACACCTGCCTGCTCTGCCATTTTAGGCATTGGCACTACGCCGACGTGATCTTTAATCAGTTCGTTTTGAGAGAAAGGTAGTGCCCACCATGACCCAGCGTAGACCATGGCCACTCGATTTGACTGGAAGACATCTGAGGCTTCCATCTCGCCTGGGGGTTGGATCAGTCCTGCGTTCAGCATGCCTTGAACATCGCGATAGACGGCGATAGCTTTGTCATTGGCAACATCCGTTTTGCTCCCCGGTAGGACAATCTTATCTCCGGCCTGTAATAGCAGGTTAAAGTAACTATCCTGTCCGCTGCTGAATTCCATTGCCAGTGGATAAGACTGTTTATCCAGCCCTTTACGTAACTGCTCTGATTTTTGTTTTAGATCGTCCCACGTCCAGTTTTTATCGGGATAACTCACACCAGCCTGATCGAACATTTTTTTGTTGTACCAGACGGCAATTGCATCAATATCTCTTGGGATAGCGTATTGCTGCGACTGATATTGGTAGGCATCGACTGAGCTTTTAACAAAATCATCCAGTTTCGGCACTGATTTATCTTTCAGATAATTACTCAGTGGTTCCAGCATGCCATTTTTCACATATTGCTGGAAATTAGGCATGTTCATCCAGAATACATCCGGTGCTACATTTCCACCGACTGCCGAACTGAGTTTGATAAAATATTGGTCATAAGGCGTTAGTTCAATTTCGATCTTAATACCAGGATTGTCTTTTTCAAATTCTTTAACGAGCTGTTGTTCGCCAGGGAGTTGATTGCGGTCCCATAATGTGTAGCGTAATTTAACAGGCTTTGCTTCCGACTGGCCTTCAGCACTCGCGACGACAGGTGTTGCCAGTAAACAGGAAATAAGACAGGCCAATGCGACGTTATTTTTATTCAGGGTATACATAACTTCCCTCTTTATTCAGGTCAGAATGCTAATGAGGTAAATTACAGGAACCTATGAATAATCTGTTTAACATCGGAGAAAGTCAAAGCAGTAAAAAAGAGAGGTTTATCGCATTAAAACAAGATTGTCTTTCGGTGGGTTTCTCTTTTATCAAAACGAAAATATAACGTAAAACAATGTTGATATTATTTCTTTTTATTTCATATTGTTAGCTTCATTTTTCAGGTTTGAAACGAAAAAAACAGGCGTTAAAAAAAACCTCTAAAAATGCGAACATTATCACTTTATCTGTTTAGGCATCGACATAAAAAACGGGGATAAATCCCCGTTTTTTCTTTGGCTTTCGTTTCGATAATCAGGTCACTGGCGCCGGGTTAAACACCGCCAGCTGGTTATGCAGCCCCCACTGATCTGAGAAGGTTTTCTTACGTCCGCTGGCGACGTCGAGAATAAACTCGAACAGTTTCAGACCCACATCTTCAATCGTTTCTTCTCCGGTGGCGATGGTGCCTGCGTTGATATCCATCAGGTCAAACCAACGATTGGCCAACTCGGTTCGCGTCGCCATTTTTATCACCGGCACGGCCATCAGGCCATACGGTGTACCGCGACCGGTGGTAAAGACTTGTACTGTGATCCCGGAAGCAACCTGTTGCGTACCGCAGACAAAATCGCTGGCGGGGGTGGCAGCGTAAATCAGGCCACGTTTGGTTGGACGCTGGCCCGGCGACAAGACTTCGACAATCGCGCTCTTGCCCGACTTCGCAATAGAACCCAGCGCTTTTTCCACCACGTTTGCCAGACCACCTTTCTTGTTACCTGGAGAAGGGTTAGCGCTGCGGTCCGTTTTGCCCATGTCCAGGTAGTTGTCGTACCAGGCCATCTCCTCGAGCAGGCGTTTACCCACACCTTCGTTAATCGCACGTGGAGTCAGAAGGTGGATGGCATCGCGTACTTCGGTAACTTCAGAGAACATCACGGTGGCGCCACAGCGTACTAACAGGTCGGAGGCATAGCCTACAGCCGGGTTGGCCGTTACGCCGGAAAACGCATCGCTGCCGCCGCACTGCATGCCGACCACCAGTTCTGATGCCGGGCAGGTTTCACGCTGGCGCTGATTGAGCTTTGCCAGATGGCGTTCGGCCACCTGCAAAATATCGGCAACCATCGATTGAAAGCCGACGTGTTTTTCATCCTGCAGGCTGACGATGCTGGCGCTGTCGACCGGAATGCTTTTTACATCGTGCGTGCCTTCCAGCAGGCGCTCTGGCTGCAGTTTTTCACAGCCGAGGCCAATGACCATTACCTCACCGCCAAAGTTCGGGTTTAGCGCAATATTGTGAATAGTTCGAATGGGCACGATGGCGGCTGGAGCGTTAATCGCCACGCCGCAGCCGTACAGATGATTGAGCCCGACTACGCCGTCGACATTCGGATATTTGGGCAGCAGGTCGCGCTCAATGATTTTCACTACATAGTCCACCACGCCCGCCACGCAGTGCACGCTGGTGGAGATGCCGAGCAGATTCTTGGTGCCAACGCTACCGTCAGCATTGCGGTAGCCTTCGAAGGTATAACCCTCGAGAGGCGGCAGAGGCTCAGGCACTTTGGTTGCCAGCGGCAGCGTCTCCAGCGGCGGGGCCTTGGGCAGCTCAACCATTGATTCATCAATCCAGCTGCCACGGGGGATATCGCGAACGGCATAGCCTATCACTTCGCCATAACGCACGATTTCGCCGTGAACTGGAATATCCACGAGCGCCACTTTATGACCCTGGGGAATATGTTCAATTAGCTCCAGTCCGTCCGGAAAACGTGTCCCGGCTTTCAGACCATTGTCATTGACAATAATCGCCACATTATCTGTGTTGTGAACTTTAATATAAAACGCCGTTGGCGATTCTTGTCTAATTTCGATGTCGGCCATTGTCCAGTATTCTCCAACAAGTGGTGATAATAGTGTAGATATTTATATTTTGAATCTCATTGTCAGTAATAAAGATTCGGTATCGTGAAATAAGAATGCCAGGAGTTTATCGCGAAGAATGTGACAATGATCACTTAAACTCAGCAAGGCCGTCCCACCAGGGGTAGCAATACGTAAATGTGTGGATTAGCGCCCATGCATGTGTGCATATGCCCAAAACATTATTTTAATAACTCGCGTTTAATGAGCGCTTGCACAATGATTAACGTTGGGCTGCTGATTATACTAAATCACGGTTTTATAGCGTCTGATAAATAATTATACGTTTTTATTATCGGTAATTTATCATCAGGGATATTTGCCAAATAATAATAAAAACTTTATGTACCCGAGGTAATTAGAATGATACTGGATACAGTTGTCGAGAAAAAGAAAGGTACGCACACCCGTTACTTAATATTACTAATCATATTTATTGTTACCGCCGTTAACTATGCGGACCGTGCGACGCTGTCTATTGCCGGCACGGAAGTGGCGAAAGAGTTGCAGCTCAGTGCCATCTCAATGGGTTACATTTTCTCCGCCTTCGGTTGGGCTTACCTGTTGATGCAAATCCCTGGCGGTTGGCTGCTGGATAAGTTCGGTTCGAAGAAAGTCTACACCTACAGTCTGTTCTTCTGGTCGCTGTTTACCTTTCTGCAGGGTTTTGTAGACATGTTCCCGCTGGCCTGGGCGGGTATTTCAATGTTCATCATGCGCTTTATGCTGGGCTTCTCAGAAGCGCCGTCCTTCCCAGCGAACGCCCGTATTGTGGCGGCCTGGTTCCCGACGAAAGAGCGCGGTACGGCATCCGCGATTTTTAACTCCGCACAATATTTCTCCCTGGCGCTGTTTTCGCCGCTGCTGGGCTGGCTGACCTTTGCCTGGGGCTGGGAGCACGTCTTTACCGTGATGGGCGTTATCGGTTTTGTGCTCACTGGCCTGTGGGTAAAGTTTATCCATAACCCAACCGATCACCCGCGTATGTCGCAAGAAGAGCTGAAGTTTATCTCTGAAAACGGTGCGGTCGTGGATATGGACCATAAAAAGCCCGGCGATGTGAAATCAGGTGGCCCTAAACTGCATTATATCAAGCAGTTGCTGACAAATCGTATGATGCTTGGCGTGTTCTTTGGTCAGTATTTTATTAACACCATTACCTGGTTTTTCCTCACCTGGTTCCCGATTTACCTGGTACAGGAAAAAGGCATGTCGATCCTGAAAGTGGGGCTGGTGGCGTCGATTCCAGCGCTGTGCGGATTTGCCGGGGGCGTGCTCGGCGGTGTGTTCTCTGATTATCTGATTAAACGTGGCTTCAGCATCACTCTGGCACGTAAGCTGCCGATTGTGCTCGGAATGTTGCTCGCGTCGACCATTATTCTGTGTAACTACACCGATAACACCACTCTGGTGGTTGCGCTGATGGCGCTTGCGTTCTTCGGCAAAGGCTTCGGCGCGCTGGGTTGGCCGGTGATTTCCGATACCGCGCCGAAAGAAATCGTCGGTCTGTGCGGTGGGGTATTTAACGTATTTGGCAACGTAGCCTCTATCGTCACCCCGCTGGTGATTGGTTATCTGGTGAGCGAGCTGCACTCATTTAATGCTGCGCTGATGTTTGTAGGGTGTTCGGCGCTGATGGCAATGGTTTGCTACCTGTTTATTGTCGGTGACATTAAACGTATGGAATTGCAGAAATAAACAAAGGTATAGGCGATGAATAACACGATTTTCCCGAATAAGTTTAAAGCGGCCCTCGCGGCGCAACAGATTCAGATTGGCTGCTGGTCTGCATTAGCCAGCCCAATTAGTACCGAAGTTTTAGGCCTGGCGGGTTTTGACTGGCTGGTGCTGGACGGCGAACACGCGCCGAACGATATCTCGACGTTTATCCCGCAATTGATGGCGCTGAAAGGCAGCGTCAGCGCGCCGGTCGTGCGCGTACCGACCAACGAGCCGGTGATTATCAAGCGCTTGCTGGATATTGGGTTTTACAACTTCCTGATCCCGTTCGTTGAGACGGAAGAAGAGGCAGTGAACGCCGTGGCGTCGACCCGCTATCCGCCGGAAGGTATTCGCGGCGTGTCCGTCTCCCATCGCGCCAATATGTTTGGCACCGTACCTGACTACTTTGCGCAGTCGAATAAGAACATCACCATCATCGTGCAGATTGAAAGTCAACAGGGCGTCGATAACGTTGACGCCATCGCGGCGACCGAAGGCGTTGACGGTGTCTTTGTCGGTCCAAGCGATCTGGCTGCGGCGTTAGGCCATCTCGGCAATGCATCACATCCTGATGTGCAGAAAGCTATTCAGCACATTTTTGCCCGCGCGAAAGCACATGGCAAACCAAGCGGCATTCTGGCCCCGGTAGAGGCAGATGCGCGTCGTTATCTGGAGTGGGGCGCGACGTTTGTTGCCGTTGGCAGCGACCTTGGCGTGTTCCGTTCAGCCACGCAGAAACTGGCTGATTCTTTTAAGAAATAACCACCATCGACAGTAGAGAGAGATAAAGACATGACAATGAAAGTTGGTTTTATTGGCCTCGGTATCATGGGTAAACCAATGAGTAAAAACCTCCTCAAGGCAGGTTACTCGCTGGTGGTTGCTGACCGTAACCCGGAATCCATTGCGGAAGTGATTGCCGCAGGTGCAGAAACCGCCGCCACGGCGAAAGATATTGCCGAGCAGTGCGATGTGATCATCACTATGCTGCCGAACTCTCCGCACGTGAAAGAGGTGGCGCTGGGGGAAGGCGGTATTATTGAAGGGGCGAAGCCGGGCACTGTGTTGATCGACATGAGTTCCATCGCGCCGTTAGCCAGCCGCGAAATCAGCGAAGCGCTGAAAGCGAAAGGCGTGGATATGCTGGATGCGCCGGTCAGCGGTGGTGAACCAAAAGCGATTGATGGCACGTTGTCGGTGATGGTTGGCGGTGATAAAGCGATTTTTGACAAGTATTACGATCTGCTAAAAGCGATGGCTGGTTCGGTGGTACATACCGGTGACATTGGCGCGGGTAACGTTACTAAGCTGGCGAACCAGGTGATTGTGGCGCTGAACATTGCGGCGATGTCTGAAGCGCTGACGCTGGCGACCAAAGCGGGTGTGAACCCGGATCTGGTGTATCAGGCGATCCGAGGCGGACTGGCTGGAAGCACCGTACTGGACGCGAAAGCACCAATGGTTATGGACCGTAACTTTAAGCCGGGTTTCCGTATTGACCTGCATATTAAGGATTTGGCGAATGCGCTGGATACCTCGCATGGGGTCGGTGCGCAGTTGCCACTGACTGCTGCCGTCATGGAGATGATGCAGGCGCTCCGCGCAGATGGGCTGGGCACTGCCGATCACAGTGCGCTCGCATGCTACTACGAAAAACTGGCGAAAGTGGAAGTCACTCGCTAACAAGAAGGGCGCGGATGCGCGCCCTGTATTTCTTGCCTTGCGCGGCACAGTCAGGCTACATAACTATGAAAATCGTAATTGCCCCAGACTCTTATAAAGAAAGCCTTTCTGCCACCGAGGTAGCTCAGGCAATAGAAAAAGGATTTCGGGAAATTTTCCCCGATGCGCAATATGTTTCAGTTCCGGTGGCCGACGGCGGCGAAGGAACGGTCGAAGCCATGATCGCCGCCACGCAAGGGAGTGAATATTCCGCGTGGGTGACGGGGCCGCTGGGTGAAAAAGTGAATGCCTGCTGGGGTATCTCCGGAGATGGGAAAACTGCGTTTATCGAAATGGCGGCTGCCAGCGGTCTGGCGTTGGTTCCTCCTGAGAAGCGCAATCCGTTAGTCACCACGTCACGCGGTACCGGGGAACTGATTTTGCAGGCGCTGGATAGCGGGGCGCAGAGCATTATTATCGGCATTGGCGGTAGTGCGACCAACGACGGCGGCGCGGGTATGGTGCAGGCGCTGGGCGCGAAGCTCTGCGACGCCAATGGGACAGAGATTGGCTACGGGGGCGGCAGTCTGATGAGCCTCAACCGCATCGACATTTCCGGTCTGGATCCGCGATTAAAAACCTGCTCCATTCGCGTGGCCTGCGATGTGACCAATCCACTCATCGGTGATACTGGCGCTTCGCGAATCTTCGGCCCGCAGAAAGGAGCGACGGAAGAACGCATTCTCGAACTGGACCGTAATTTATCCCACTATGCTGACATCATTAAAAGATCGCTGCGGGTCGATGTGAAGGATGTTCCCGGAGCCGGTGCAGCTGGTGGAATGGGTGCCGCGTTAATGGCTTTTTTAGGCGCGGACCTGCGCAGTGGTATTGAGATTGTGACCCAGGCGCTCAACCTGGAAGAGCATATTCACGACTGTACGTTGGTGGTGACCGGAGAGGGGCGTATCGACAGCCAGAGTATTCATGGCAAAGTGCCGGTAGGTGTGGCGAACGTCGCGAAGAAGTACCACAAACCGGTAATTGGTATTGGCGGCAGCCTGACGCGTGATGTAGAGGTAGTGCATCAATATGGTATCGATGCGGTATTTAGCGTCTTGACCAGCATCAGCACGCTGGAAGAGGCCTTCCGCGGGGCATTTGATAATATTTATCGCGCTTCAAGGAACATCGCCGCCACGTTGGCGATAGGAATGCGCAGTGCGGGGTGACATTGACCCGCAAACCCTCTATACTGCGCGCCGAAGCTGACCAGACAGTCGCCGCTTCGTCGTCGTCCTCTTCGGGGGAGACGGGCGGAGGGGAGGAAAGTCCGGGCTCCATAGGGCAGGGTGCCAGGTAACGCCTGGGGGGGAAACCCACGACCAGTGCAACAGAGAGCAAACCGCCGATGGCCCACGTAAGTGGGATCAGGTAAGGGTGAAAGGGTGCGGTAAGAGCGCACCGCGCGGCTGGTAACAGTCCGTGGCACGGTAAACTCCACCCGGAGCAAGGCCAAATAGGGGTTCACAAGGTACGGCCCGTACTGAACCCGGGTAGGCTGCTTGAGCCAGTGAGCGATTGCTGGCCTAGATGAATGACTGTCCACGACAGAACCCGGCTTATCGGTCAGCTTCAACTTCTTTAAAAACAATAAGTTGATGTATCTCAGGTACTTAGAAGCATAAATGAGATACAGAATGGGATACATCAACGATTGTTACCTACCTCATACGCTTCAGCGTAACGGCGTTTTTTACGCCTACCTCAGATTGTCTGACAATCAATTTTTCCGTTGCTCGCTTGGTACAGATAGTCCGCGCCGATGCCAGTTCCTGATCTCCCGGCTAACGCCATTCTTCACCCTTTTGCGATCTGGTACCATACACCGCGACCAGTTGCAGAGAATCATCCGAACAATGAAAAAACTTTCCCAGCATGACATTGATGCTTTTGTAGCAGAGCAGACCGCTGAGATTTACGGCTATGTTGAAGATCTTCCCGCAGCCCCGCGCCAACGAAAACTTAACGGAAGCACGATTCCAGTGCTTTCCACAGATGAAGCGAAGGCATTCGCTAAATTCTTCCAAGAATTCTATGAGGAGCTTTACGACAGCGGCGAGGAATCACCAACAGAATCAATTTTCCTTGAGTCTCTGGCCCGGCGTTTCGACATTACGGGCATGGAAAGTGCCATTGCCGCCGCAGCGTCCAAGTACGATATTCTTCTGCACCAATCCCAGCAGGCCAATGAAGCCTTCTTGAGTAAAGACTTCTCGAAGTACCATGAGATCCTTACCAAAATGAAACCGCAAATTCCTGCACCTGCCGCAGTGGTTGAAGAGCCTGCGCCAGCGATGACATTGCAAAAAGCATGGGATGGTTTTCTGGTGTTCAAATCAGATTGGAATCCGAAGATTCGGAAGGGGAACGAAAAGTACTTCACGGTTATCAGGGAAGTACTGGGGGCTGATACGCCAGTGGACAAAATCACCCGCCGCGATATCAAACATTTGCTCGAAGTGGTGGAGGGTCTACCCCGTCAGAATATGAAGCCATACAACAAGATGACGGTTCGCGAATGCTTAGATCTGGATGATGTTCCCGAAGAAGACCTTGTGTCCCCGAAGACGGTTAAGGATTATCTGAAACTGTGCCAAGGGCTGTTCTCTACCTACCTAACATCTGAAATGGATGTGCTGGCAACTTCGCCGACACTTAATGTTCCATACGAGGCCAAGAGTAAAAGTTACGGTGACTACAGTGCAACAGAAATGCGAAAGTTGGTGGCCCATTTCAAATCTCTCTCAGGTTGGAAAAAGTGGATACCTCTTCTTCTTGCCTATACTGGCGCACGCCGGGCAGAGATAGCCAAATTAAAGCGTTCTGATGTTCGTCTTGATGATGATTCCCAGCGTTACTACATCATGATTGATGATACCAAAACTGAAGCAGGTACGAGGCAAGTACCGCTATCACTTCATCTGCTTGATCTTGGATTTATGGACTACGTAGAGGGGTTCTCTGCTGACGATTCTCTTTTTCCTGAACTTACTAACTTCAACCAGATTACCCACTTCTTCCATGATGCTCGTGAGACTCTTGAGATCCCTTATCTCAATGATTACGGCGCTCGCCGCATTGTGCACAGCCTTCGCCACACATTTATTACTGAATCGCGAAAAACTAACGAGCTTACGCCAGTTCAGAAGGTGGTCGGACATGAGCATAGTGGGGAAGGGCAAACCCAGCGATACACCCACAAGTTTACTGTGACGAATTTACTTCCAGTGGTTGATGGCATTTGCTGGGACTAAACTCCCATCAACTCTCCTGTAAGTGCAGTGGGGGATTCTCTCCCTACTTTTATAAATTATGGCACACAAAGTGTTTCTCTCATCAAGGATGTCGCCGCTTGTCATTGTTTAATTTATTGATTTTAATAATAAAAGACACAAACCCCTTGACAAATGAGAATGATTCGTGTTATTATGTAATTAAGGGGAAGATTTCCCCGACATCCCACCGAAACACATAAAATCCCGCAGGTGCCAGTTTCTGCCTCTTCTCCTTGGTAGGCTGGATCAATCCGCTTGCGGGTTTTTTATTACCATCAAGAAATCATTATTTGGAAAATAAAAACTTAGCGTCAATCGACGTAACGGACTCCGCACGTCTGCGCGGCAAGGTTGACCACACCACATGGCACGCGTGCAAATCGCGGCTAAAGCTACTGGGCCTACCACAGACACCGAAACGAATCGGCTTCCTTCTCTGGCTGGAACACCAGCAACATCACGTCTTCACCTTTGAAGAGTACGTGGAGAGATGGGGTTACAACAACGCCCATCTGCATCTCAATGAGTATGAAAAAAGCGGACTTATCCATCATCGCGACGAGTATTTTCTCAGCGAAACCGCCACCAGCACCGATAGCCCATTCCGCTGTAAGTGCTGCAAATCCATCAATCTGAACAAAATCCTTAAAGCAAAGGAGCGCATTATTAATGAAACTAACTAAAGAGCAAACATCCCTCATCCAGCGTCTTTATGACGAACGTATCACGCAAGCGGAAAAAGCAGCCTTGTCCGAAGTCAGCACCACCATCGTCTTCAATGAGGTGTTCCCGCTGGTCATCACTAAGGCGGCAGCTTACCTGGACAACGGTTACATCCTCAATCCTCAGGCCTGCAACCATTATCAATCTTCGCCTTTCTTCGAGGTGAGCATGTTCAAACCGACGAGTCTGCTTGAGCAAGAGCGTACAGAGGCCATAGCGGCAGCGTCTGAACGTCTGAAGCTGGAGATCACTGCCGAAGTGCAGGAAATCGTTCGCCAAAAACGTCAGCGTAATCTGGAAATCGCAGCAGCAGAACAGGAAGCCAAAGACGCAATCACTACTGAGCAAGCCATTCTCGCAGCGTTCACGGAGGTGTAATGGGAGACACTCTATTTCAAGCATTTGCAATGCCGTCGGATTCCACACGGTTAGCTCACAGGAATAGGCCATCTTATCGGGCCATGATGGCTGAACAGCAAGAAGGGAAAGATTGGATCACTGGGGCCAGACTTACAGTTCCATGCATCGACCACGATCACGAGACCGGGCTATGCCGCCTAATCCTTAATCGTGCCACGAACACGTTTGAAGGAAAAGTCAGGGCCGTTTTACTGGCTCAAGGGTGGTCCCCTCAACGGTTTGCTCAACCGCTATTTGATGCATGGCAGAGCCACACTGAACTCACCCCGATTCTATATGAAATAGCTCTGGAGGTCTGGCCCTACCTAAGCTGGGAACGCTTCCTAATGTACATCCGAAATCTCGCCGTTTACTACGGGACAGCATGGGTGTACTACGACCATTTGCTTTATGAAAAGCCTTCAACAACAGGACACTAAGCCATGCAGTTAATCGTTCCAAAAGACATTGAACAATGGCTGGACAATACGCGCGAACACCGTTCACGCGCAGCACAGATTATTAAACTTTTATACGACGCACAGGAGCACGACACCTATGATCCAAAAGACGACCACACACACAACCACACCCCCGGTTGAAGCCTTCTCGCTACACCTGCGTAGCCAAGGATACGCCCTGATTTCACTGCCTGGTGGCGTTAAGTTGCGCAACATCAACACATGCACTGATCAAAGTCTCGATTCCCTTGCGGTACATTACGCTCGTTTTTCAGGGAACTCATGGAACTCACAATGGCAGTCAGTTGTATTTAGAACACTTCCATTCATCGTCCAAAGCATCTTCAATCCGGCGTTGCCGCCTGGCCTTTCTGAGGATGGCACGCTGAACACATATCGCAGATTCTCCAGTGACAAGCCTCCAGTAGACATCCTTACACCATGGTTTGAATACTTAGTGAGGATGTTCCCGGATGAAGCAGATCGCACCAACGTCTGCGCATGGTTAGCCCACTGTCTTCAGCGCCCAGAAGAGCGCCCAACATGGCATCTTTTGATTCCATCTGATACAGGAACGGGCAAGGGATTCCTCTTTCAGCAAATACTATCTCCGCTTTTGGCGGGACAGACCAAACATTATTCGAGCTACGCACAGCTGACCGAAAAACATAATGGCGCGTTAGCCGATAATCTGATAATCGTGTTTGATGATCCGCCGACGGCAAGTCGTCGTGTTGCGGAGTCTCTGAAGTCCATCCAAACCGAACCAACGGTGGACATCAGACCATTGTATGAAAGCGCCCGTAAGGTTGCGACATTCACCCGGTTCATGACGTTTAGTAATAGCCCAACGCCGATCGAAGTGGAAGATAACGACCGTCGCCACTATGCGACTCACTTCGTTAAACACAAAGTGGATCACGATGAAACCGCAGCATTCATCGCTCGCCTCAGCGACTGGTTAAACGCTGGTGGGCTGGAAGCCGTCTATCGTTGGTTTATGCAATACGATCTCAGTGACTTTAATCCATACCGCCCGCCACACAGTGTGGCACTGGAACGGATGAAACAGGCCAGTGTGTCCCCGGCAGAATCAGAGGCAGAGGTATTCACCGAAAGCCATGCGGTTTTTTCGTTCAATGCCTTTCGGGAGAGTTGCCCGGCGTTCAATCGGGACAATGATGCAACAGAATGGCTTCGCAAACACGGTTATACCAGCGCGAGATTATTCGCACTCGCTCGATTTAAGGACACCACAATAACCAAGGGTGCACTCTGGTATCATTCGGACTTAGATAAGGGACACGCCCGTGAATGGTATCTGTCGAAATACTACCCTAAGATCGACGCTGCATAACCGCCCTAAAACGGCCCTCACAAAATAGAGCCGTTCTATCCCAGCACCTGAAACATACGGGCTGAACAGGGCAAACGCCCCTAACGGCCCTAAATCTTTTTTTCTTATTATTTAAGACTGTGACAACCCAGTTGGAACATAACACGTGTCCAGTCGTTCGTTATGCGTGGCACCTTTGCTAATGGCGAAGGTAGCCACCACGACGAAACGCATGATTGCTTAACAACTTCGTGTAAATGCGAAATTAAAAAACTTATCTATCGTCTGAACCGAGGAATATCGGACAGGATTCATCATTCCCCAAATGGCGCAGCAGAGCGCCGGAGACTTTATCTATGGCAAGACAAAAAAACTCTGAAATTGATGCTCAGTTACGAGCATTGGGTGCGCCAACAGGCGCTATAGACGGTGTTTACAACGAATGGGAGGGATTGCCTTTCGTAGAGGTAGTTCCTGGTTTCTTGGTTTTGCGGCAGGATCTGAACGATGCAATCCTACCAGCAGAATCGCGTGAGCCGATTAATTACGATCTGGAAGAGTTCTATCTGAACGTGAGTGGAAACCGAGCGTGGCGCTGGCGTATTGAAGATGGGCGGTTTATTGCCTCCACAGGCACTTGTGATTGATAAAAATGTACGGCAGGAGTGGCGTTTTCATCACATTGCTGTGCACTTACTCTGCATCATCGGTTTGAAAGGTTTTGGTATAGGGACATTTTCCTTTGGTGACGTAAGTGAACAGATAAATGCTGTTCTGGTACGTACAAAGCGTCTTTCCACTCTCCGTCGTTTCCTGCTGAGGATCGGACATGGTGATCTGCTCTGCTGCCACAAACTGCGAGAACAGTAGCCCTGATATCGCCAATATTACTCTTGTCACAAACTTTCTCCTTTGATTTCGTTGTCAAAACCCATCGCTCCCAACAACTGTGCATAGGGATTATAGTTTCAATGTTGATCAATTTTATCGATCGATACAATAGAAATTGATCGTTTTTATCAATTAGTAATTTTATAATGACTTCCGATGAATACCTAATTCACAACAAAAAAAGGAAGACCATGAAAAGATTGATTCTCGCGGCGCTGATCGTTCTCCCCTTCGCCTCAAGTGCAACCACATTCACCTGTAAGGCGATCCAGGAAGGGCAGATCGATTCTGGTAGCCAAAAATCCTCAGTCGAGACTCGTCTTGATGTTCAGGACAAAAGCATGAAAGTGAGCATGGGTGGTAAAACCTGGCGGCTGGGTTTCATTGGTGAGAAAAGTATTGCGAAGATGTACGCCACCCCAGACGGTGGAATAGCGGTTACTTACATCGACAACGGGAGTGATCCTGTTTTCGTTATGCGCCCAACTAACAACGACGGGCAGACCGCTATCTATACGCTTAGTTTGTGTTCTGAGGTTTAAAATTAGGCGTGAGCAATCACGCCATTTCCTTCTTGATGCGGTAAAAAGTGGCACGTGATACTCCAGCCAGCTCCATTACTTTAGCGGGTTTGTGTCCTGCACTGAGTAAAGATTTAACAACCTCCCGCGCCCTTTTATCCTTAGCTTTACCGACATACACACCCGCCTTTTTTGCTTTCTCGATACCTTGCTTTTGACGTGCACGACGAGTTTCATAATCCTGACGGGCCATAGTAGCCAGCATATCGATCAGCATGTTGTTAACTGCCGCCATAATGCCATCCACCACAAGGGAAGATTTTTCCCCTTGAAGCATGTTCCATGAGGTGGGCAAATCCACCACCACCAGTTTCAGTCCTTTATCCTGAATGGTACGCTTCAAACTTTCCCATTGTGCAGCCTCCAGACGACTCAGGCGGTCGATAGACTCAACCAGCAACAAATCCCCGGTATTAGCCTCATCAAGCAACAGAGATAGCTGAGGACGTTCAAGGGAAGCCCCGGAAGCATTCTCGACATATTCCTTCCTGATAGCCCAACCACGCTCCCCTGCAAACTCACGCAGCGCCGGGATAGCACGCGTGGAATCTTGTTCTCTGGTAGAGGCTCGTGCATAAATTAGGACGTTCATCATTTGTCTCTTTGAGGTTTGACTTCAACACTCAAAGTATACAGCACACTTGAAACGTTATCAATTACCTAATACCGACACCCTATTGATACTAAATATCATGTTGTCAGTGAGGTATACCCTATTAATACAAATCAATAAACCTCACATTCTTCCCAAAATTTGATGGAAAGCCTCAGCCAACCAGAAGTATGCTTTGTAGCGGGCAAACTCTCGTGGAAGGCAACAGCCATGTTGGCTCCTAACATTGAGCTCCACCTCATCAATCTTTCTTTAGGGTTCAAAACATAATTTTTGTTACGATGTAAGGACAACAAATGACAAAATTATTTATTAAGTCTGTTAGAAGCTACCACCCGGATATTGATACAGAATTTGATTTTAGTTCTAAGGTCACTTTGATTTATGGGCTAAATGGGAGCGGTAAATCTACGATATCTGGATACTTCTTCAATCCAAAAAATCCAGAGTATGAAAAGTGCAGGTTGGCACCAGAGGAGGATGTCCAGTTTCTTGTTTTTAATCAGGATTATATTGATGAAACTTTTCATAATAGCCAAACTCAACCTGGTGTATTCACCCTCAATAATGAAAATGCTGAGATAACAAAAAAAATTGAAGAAAATAATCAAGAGCTAATTAAAAATAATAAGAAAATAAATCTAAAACAAACCGAGATTGAAGAAAAAAGAGAATCAAAAGAAACTGTTCTCTCTAAAATAATTGACGAGATATGGAACAGAACGGCAAATATTAGGAAGTCGGAAATTAGTGGTCTCGTAAATTGGATGTCAAGAAAACAAAAACTCTTCGAGGCTATTGATCTACACGATAAAGTTAAAAGCAATGAGTTGATTGAACTGGAGGGACGATATAAGTACTTGGAAAAATTCAAAGAGGTAAAGTATACTACTGTTCCAAAATTGATTTTACCAATATTATCTGATGAAGAACATCGAGTATTAAAATCTCCACTGCTGAGTTCTGGCAATAGTCATCTATCTAAAGTTATTGAAAAACTATCTAATTCTGATTGGGTTAGAAATGGTGTACGATATCTTTCTGAAGATCAATGTCCATTTTGCCAGCAACATATAGATAGTGAACGGTTAAAAGAAGAGTTAGATAGCATATTTGATGAGACTTATAACGAAACATTGTTACAAATCGAGGCTCTAAAAGAACGTTATTCAGCCTGGAAAAGTAATATAGATAATTATTTAGTGAATTTCGAAGGTCTTAGCGAAATAATAGATGAGAGTCTTTTGGCTAAGAATATAAGTGACATTAGAAATCATTATGATTCTAATGAGAGGCTTATTGTAAACAAACTTTCATCACCATCAGAATTAGTGGATTTAATTAGCGATATAGGCGTAGTTGATAACCTTTACAAGCAAGTTAGTGATATAAATGAAAAAATAGCAGCGCATAACAAAAAAATTGATAATTACGATGATGAACGCGTCATTCTGACGCAAGACCTTCTTTCCCATTTGAGGTTTATTAACGAAGCATCTCTCAATCGCTATCATGAACAAGAAAAAGAAATGGATGGTTTAGTTGATAGGCTTAATGATGAAGTTAAAACCATTAACAGTCAAAATGCAAAGTTGCAAGAGGAAAACAGGTTAAAAGCAAGTGAAGTTATTAATATTGAAGAAACCATTAATAAGATTAATGATAGTCTTGTATCTCTCGGTATGACAGGGTTTACTTTGATCAAACATCAGGATGAATCGGAAACATATAAATTACACCGTGAAGGTCAAAGTAATTCTAAGAGTGTTTTTAAATCATTAAGTGAGGGTGAAAAAACAATAATCTCATTTTTATATTTTATAGAGCAATGCAAGGGCCTCAAAAATAAAGATGATATTATAAAAGATAAATTTATCGTCATTGACGATCCAATATCAAGCCTTTCTCATAATTATATATATGAAATATCATCAATGATTTTCAATGATTTGATATTAAAAGAGATAGCTAAGAAGTTTATTATATTGACACACAGCCTCTTTTTCTTCCAGGAGTTGGTCATAACTGCCAGTTCTGAGAAAAAAATAATAAAAGACTGGGCTTTTTATCGAGTGATTAAAGGCGCGCATAGTCAATGCCTCAAACTTAAAAGAGATGAACTTCTCAATGAATATCAATCATTGTGGCAAACGCTAAAAGATGCAAAAAATGGAATAGTCAATCCTATAATTTTACCTAATGTAATGAGGAACATTCTTGAATATTACTTCAGCTTTTCATGTAAGAAGGATCGACTAAAAGAGGTGCTAAAGTCACTCGCAGATTCCCATGCGGAACCACGATACAACTCGTTTTATCGATTTATAAATAGACACTCACACTCTGATGGTAAAAATATTCAAACGATAGGGGCAATCGACGCTCATGTTTATTTAGAGATGTTTGAAAGAATATTTACAGATACCGGTGATGATTCACATTTTAATGCGATGATGAGAGATGAGTCGATAGCATAAAATTAATTTATAGAAGGTCGAATAGCTAAATCTCGACCTTCGAATATCTTAGGTTACCACCGACGGGTGTATCACTTAGCGATTCGGTAACGAGCGTTTGTGCTTGCACACATCTTCCCAGCGACCGAAACGAAAGCGTTTGTATTTGCATACATCAACGACTTTCGGACCCATGATGGCTCTCCTTTTCTACCCAGTGAGACACTGGTTAGTCCTTGCACCCTGTGTACAAGCACGTAACAGGTAAGGTGAAGAGGCACCCGGGGTGGTAACGCTATTGATTATAATGGCTTAAAAAGTCATTTCAATCATTTTTGAAGGATCTTTTTATAGTTAGAAACCATTACCATCTTAACATGTCATGATGTTATAACTAATTGATTGTTATTACTAAATAATATAATTATTGGAAAGGTGATGCACAATCTCCTCCTGATATTTGGCGGGGATGCCACGGTGCGTTAGGCGGGGCTCTTTTGAACGGTGCTTAGCCCCTTAAGTATTAGCGTGGTAAACCACTTAACTCATATCAGTGTTGGTCATTATCACGTTGTTCTAAAAAGGCTTTCTTTTTCATGGGTTCAGAATCCTTTATAACTGCTTTTAAGGATTAACCGAAATCATGTAGAATACTGTTTAAATATCCAGTGATAAAATTTCCATCTGGGTTAAATGAGTGATAGAGTGTCACTCATAAGACCCATTGGAGGCGTTATGTCAGAATTTGAATTACTGGCGCAGGATCTGCTTGAAAAAGTTGAAGTAGAAGAAAAGCAGCGACAGGAAAATGATAGAAAACTTATTGAGCAGGTACTGGAAATCTATGATCAAAAGTATGTGGCTGAGCTCTTAAGAAAAGTTGGCAAAAACGATTGGAGCCGGGAAACGCTTAACCGCTGGATCAATGATAAATGTTCCCCCAAGTCATTGAGCTCAGCCGAAGAGGCACTTCTTCGAAAAATGCTTCCGGAACCGCCAGCAAATCATCCAGAGTACGCGTTTCGTTTCGTTGACCTTTTTGCCGGGATTGGCGGGATTCGTAAGGGATTCGAAGCGATCGGGGGCCAGTGTGTCTTTACAAGCGAATGGAATAAACAAGCGGTACGCACCTATAAAGCTAACTGGTTTAATGACGAGCAAGCGCATACATTTAATCTCGATATCCGAGAAGTCACCCTTAGTGACAAGCCAGAGGTATCAGAGACAGATGCTTATGCCTACATCGACGAACATGTTCCAGACCATGATGTGCTTCTGGCTGGCTTCCCTTGCCAGCCCTTCAGCCTTGCGGGAGTGAGTAAGAAAAATTCGCTGGGTCGCGCACATGGTTTTGAGTGTGAGGCTCAAGGAACACTTTTCTTTGATGTGGCACGCATTATCCGGGCAAAAAAACCAGCCATTTTTGTGCTTGAGAACGTCAAAAACCTGAAAAGCCATGACAAAGGTAAAACCTTTAAGGTCATCATGGAAACGCTTGACGAGTTGGGTTATGAAGTTGCCGATGCAAATGACATGGGGAAAAGTGATCCTAAAGTCATAGATGGTAAGCGTTTTCTTCCTCAGCATCGTGAACGTATCGTTCTGGTGGGTTTCCGTCGCGACCTGAATATTCACAATGGCTTTACCCTCCGCGATGTCAGTCGATTTTATCCCGAACAACGTCCATCCTTTGGAGAGCTACTGGAACCAGTGGTTGATAGCAAATATATCCTCACGCCTAAACTCTGGGAGTACCTTTACAACTATGCTAAAAAGCATGCAGCTAAGGGCAACGGTTTTGGTTTTGGTCTCGTTAACCCCGAAGATAAAGAAAGCGTGGCCCGCACACTTTCTGCTCGTTACCATAAAGATGGATCCGAGATTCTGATAGACCGTGGCTGGGATATGGCAGTAGGTGAAGTCGATTTTGCGAATGCTGAAAACCAAGCTCGCCGCCCACGTAGACTGACTCCCCGCGAGTGCGCACGCCTCATGGGCTTTGAAACGCCAGACGGCAAGCCTTTCCGGATTCCGGTTTCTGACACTCAATCATATCGTCAGTTCGGTAATTCCGTTGTGGTCCCTGTCTTTGAAGCAGTAGCCAGACTACTGGAGCCTTACATTCTCAAGGCTATTTCTGCCAAGCCTGATAAGACATAACGGATACTCCCGGCTTCCACATGCCGGGAGCTTCTTATGGCAGTTCTGCGTAAAGCCCTGTGAGCTCAGCGATAAAAGCCCCCAGCGTCATTAGTTCACCTCTCACCGCTTCCGGATATTTCCTGTGTAATGATGATGGTACAACCAGTTTTACCCCTGCATCTCGCATTTCACTATGCTGAGCCTGAGAAACTCCCTCCTGTAGAGTGAAAAGGTGTATCTGCCTAATTTTATCCGCCTCGTTTAGTATCTGACGCCAACGGTCTTTGCATGTTGTCTTCACGGCTAACATACGGAGATTTTCTTCGGGATATCCGATATCGTGGTAAGCCTCAGCAGATGGGAACAGAAAGTCAGGTTTTTTATTGCCCTCAGTTACTGCTTGCGTGGCAAAGTGTCGTAGACCATGCTCAACGAAAAGATGTTCAAGATGTAGCTCAAGTGACTTTCCCGCTCTTGATTTTCGGCGATTACTGACGGAATTTGCCAGTGCAATGAACTCATCGACTGAGCCAAACCCCTTACGAATGATGTCCAGTACGTGAAACTCTTCTACCAGAAGAAAAATGTCGTACTCTATACGGCGTCGATCGATCAACTGTTCGTCTGGGTCATTGGAGTTTTTTGCGTAGTGCCCGCCAGCATACTGGATAATTTCACTACCTGATGGGAACTGCTGCTTCCAGGCGTCAGGTATATTGTATTTATGATTCACTGGGACATGTTGTAGAGACAATCCCCCCAGAATTTCACTGGATGGCCCAAATAAAAGCGTCCCAGGGATGACTTCCCCTATAACGGACTCAATAATATTCTCTTCATCAGGATTGACGCAGACCCATATGTTCACCTCTGAACTATCACCGCCTTGCTCATCCTGCTTGAAGGCCAGAAGCGTAAGGGCTCCTGTATTTTCAGGATCTTGGAGTGGGCTTCCTCTTCCCCAGCGAGTGATTCTTCTCTCATTCCGGGTCCCGCCAAAAAAACGATTATTGTAATAGATAGCCCGAGCCTCGCTGTCCGGATACTCATGTGATGAAACATGCGCGGTAAGAAAAACAGACGGGTTCAGTTCTTGGGTATTGTTGATGGAAGGAAGTAGTTTTTCAGCGATGTCGGAAGAAATATATAGTCCTACCTGATGTCCACCTGTTGCGCCAGTATCATTGGCAGACAATCGTTTGATATAGAGAAAGTAATTGTCACCAGCTATCCTGAGCAGCCAGTCCTGAAAAACCGACATAAGCATCCCTCTGTTGTCTGAAAGTTCGAAGCTCAATTTTTCCACAGAAACGCAAGGGGAGCCAGCAAACTTTCCTTGATTAATTAAGTGAATAAGTGCAGGTGTGACTATCACGGAGCTAAATGCATATGAACACCCCAGGATGGATGCATCCCCAGCTCTTGGCATTTGATCCCTTGCAAGCAGATCGGCGTATCGTACACTTCAAATGGGATACAGAATGGGATACATTGTGGGCTACAACCCGCATTCCACCGCTTCTGGTGCTTGATTGCATGGGATACAAAGCTGACTTATCGGTCAGCTTCACTCTTTATAAAACCCCGCTTCGGCGGGGTTTTTGCTTTCTGGGGGTAGAATAGATGAATGACTGTCCACGACGCTATGCTCAAAAGAACGCGGCTTAACGGTCAGCTTCACTCTTTCCAAAGCCCCGCTTCGGCGGGGTTTTTGCTTTCTGGGGGGAGAATAGATGAATGACTGTCCACGACGCTATGCTCAAAAGAACGCGGCTTAACGGTCAGCTTCACTCTTTATAAAACCCCGCTTCGGCGGGGTTTTTGCTTTCTGGGGGTAGAATAGATGAATGACTGTCCACGACGCTATGCTCAAAAGAACGCGGCTTATCGGTCAGCTTCACTCTTTATAAAACCCCGCTTCGGCGGGGTTTTTGCGTTGCGATTGGTTCACCATGGTTCAGGCGTTTATTTCTCCTTCATCTAATCTTTTATTTGACCTTTATTTATTCGGCGGGCTTCTTTTATTTTATGGAATGCTTCGTGGGATAATTCATTTTTTGTGATGGTTAGCACAAAACGCTGTGCGATACGTTTTTATCGAGAATAATCGAACGCAATCGATCGCCATCACAAAATTACTTGCTAATAAATTGCACAAAATCACTGTTAATGAGATGTTGCATGTGATGTTTTATTGTGTGTTTTTAATTAATAATTAATAAACACAATGTTTCTTTGCAAACAAATAAGGCTGGAAAATGTGATGCATGGCGTTATTTTATCACCACAAACGATAAAATATAATTATATTTGATAAATTACTTATTAAATTTAAGCGCCATTTTGCCCGATAAATACTCTGTAATTGATTGAAATATAGCCTTTCCTGGTTTTTATAAATAACGGATAAAATGGCGATGTTATAGCCATAAAAAATCGTTATCCCCCCATCTTTTTTTGATTAAAGTCAGAATAAAGTGAGATCGATATTTCATATCCATATGATTTATAAGTGGTTTCATTTTTTATAATAGTCTTACAAAATGTAAGTCAAGGGGATTTGTGAGTGGTCGCACATATCCTCGAATGCTTAATTTGCTACACTCCCTGCCGTCAACAAAGTAATTAGCACAGGTCGATATGAATACTATTACGCTCCCTAAAACACAGCACTTAGTGGTCTTTCAGGAAGTCATCAGAAGCGGTTCTATCGGCTCGGCTGCAAAAGAATTAGGTTTAACTCAACCGGCTGTCAGCAAAATCATAAATGATGTAGAGGCTTATTTCGGTATTGAGCTGGTCGTACGTAAAAATACAGGCGTGACATTAACTCAGGCTGGTCAGGTAATGCTCTCGTGGTCTGAATCCATTACCCGTGAAATGAAAAACATGGTTGATGAGATGAACAGCATGACGAGCAATGCAGTCGTTGATGTGTCGTTTGGCTTTCCGTCACTGATTGCGTTCACCATCATGTCCGGCATGATTAAAAAATTCAAAGAGGTGTTCCCGAAAGCGCAGGTTTCCATGTATGAAGCTCAGCTCTCCTCGTTTTTACCTGCGATTCGTGACGGGCGTCTGGACTTCGCCATCGGTACGCTAAGTGATGAGATGAAACTGCACGATCTACATGTTGAGCCGCTCTTTGAGTCAGACTTCATCCTGGTCGCCAGCAAGTCCCGAACATGCACCGGCATCACCTCGCTGAGCGCGTTGAAAAACGAACAGTGGGTGTTGCCACAAACGAATATGGGGTACTACAGCGAACTTCTAACTACGTTACAAAATAATGGCATCAGCAGTGAAAACATCGTTAATACCGACTCCGTCGTCACCATTTATAATCTTGTTCTCAATGCTGATTTCTTAACAGTAATTCCCTGTGATATGACCACACCATTTGGCTCAAACCAGTTTATTACTATCCCGGTAGAAGAGACGTTACCCGTCGCGCGTTATGCCGCCGTGTGGTCGAAAAATTATCGAATTAAAAAAGCAGCATCTATTTTGGTGGAATTAGCCAAAGAATATTCATCATATAATTGTCGAAGACGAAGGCAATTAATTGAAGTTGATTAAAGATTGAATTTGTTTTAACACGAAATAATCGCCATCTGTCTATATCTGACAATGGTCACGGCTATCTATTTACTTTAATACCCTAGTAAGAGGTTCTAATGCACATTACATACGATCTCCCAGTTGCAATTGAAGATATCCTCGAAGCGAAAAAAAGACTGGCGGGGAAAATATATAAAACGGGAATGCCTCGCTCTAACTATTTTAGTGAACGTTGCAAAGGGGAAATATTCCTCAAGTTTGAAAACATGCAGCGTACCGGTTCATTTAAAATCCGTGGCGCTTTTAACAAGCTCAGTTCATTAACAGAAGCAGAAAGAATGAAGGGCGTGGTGGCTTGCTCTGCAGGTAACCATGCGCAAGGGGTTTCTCTCTCCTGCGCTATGCTCGGTATCGATGGCAAAGTGGTGATGCCAAAAGGCGCGCCGAAGTCTAAAGTGGCGGCAACCTGCGATTATTCCGCAGAAGTGGTACTGCATGGCGACAACTTCAACGACACCATCGCGAAGGTTAGCGAGATTGTGGAAACGGAAGGCCGTATTTTTATTCCACCCTATGATGACCCGAAAGTGATTGCCGGTCAGGGCACTATTGGTCTGGAAATTCTGGAAGATTTGTACGATGTCGATAACGTAATTGTTCCAATTGGCGGCGGCGGACTGATTGCGGGTATTGCAGTGGCAATTAAGTCAATTAACCCGACCATTAAAATTATAGGTGTACAGGCTGAAAACGTTCACGGCATGGCGGCTTCCTTCCACGCTGGAGAAATAACCACGCACCGAACGACCGGCACCCTGGCGGATGGTTGTGATGTTTCCCGCCCGGGTACTTTAACGTATGAAATAGTTCGTGAGTTGGTGGATGACATTGTCCTGGTCAGCGAAGATGAAATTCGCAACAGCATGGTGGCATTAATTCAGCGAAATAAAGTTGTGACTGAAGGTGCCGGCGCGCTGGCATGCGCAGCATTATTAAGCGGGAAATTAGATAGCTATATCCAGAACAGAAAAACAGTTAGCATTATTTCTGGCGGTAATATCGACCTTTCTCGTGTATCTCAAATTACTGGTTTAGTTGACGCTTAATATACTTCGTTGAGGATAGGATATGAGTACTACTGATAGCATTGTATCCAGCCAGACAAAACAGTCGTCCTGGCGCAAATCGGACACCACCTGGACACTGGGTTTATTTGGTACAGCCATCGGCGCCGGGGTGCTGTTCTTCCCTATCCGCGCAGGTTTTGGCGGACTGATCCCCATTTTGATCATGCTGGTGCTGGCATACCCCATCGCCTTCTATTGCCACCGTGCGCTGGCGCGCCTGTGTCTTTCCGGTTCTAACCCTTCCGGCAACATCACAGAAACGGTTGAAGAGCACTTTGGTAAAACGGGCGGGGTGGTTATCACGTTCCTCTACTTCTTTGCGATTTGTCCGCTGCTGTGGATTTATGGCGTCACCATTACCAACACCTTTATGACCTTCTGGGAAAACCAGTTGCAGATGCCAGCGTTAAACCGTGGCTTTGTAGCTCTGTTCCTGCTGTTGTTGATGGCATTCGTCATCTGGTTTGGTAAGGATCTGATGGTTAAAGTGATGAGCTACCTGGTATGGCCGTTTATCGCCAGCCTGGTGCTTATCTCTCTGTCACTGATTCCTTACTGGAACTCTGCGGTTATCGATCAGGTTGACCTCAGCAATATCGCACTGACCGGGCACGACGGCATTCTGGTTACCGTGTGGCTGGGTATTTCCATCATGGTGTTCTCTTTCAACTTCTCACCTATCGTTTCTTCCTTCGTGGTGTCTAAACGTGAAGAGTATGAGAAAGATTTCGGTCGTGAATTCACCGAGCAGAAATGTTCCAAAATCATCTCCCGCGCCAGTATGCTGATGGTTGCCGTAGTTATGTTCTTCGCCTTTAGCTGCCTGTTTACGCTGTCTCCGGCGAATATGGCGGATGCGAAAGCACAGAACATTCCGGTACTGTCTTACCTGGCGAACCACTTCGCGTCACTGTCCGGTACGAAGTCCACCTTCGCGACCGTTCTGGAGTACGGTGCTTCTATCATCGCCCTGGTTGCTATCTTCAAATCGTTCTTCGGGCACTACCTGGGTACGCTGGAAGGTCTGAATGGTCTGGTGCTGAAGTTTGGTTATAAAGGCGATAAAACGAAAGTTTCCGTCGGCAAACTGAACACCATCAGCATGATCTTCATCATGGGCTCCACCTGGGTTGTGGCTTACGCCAACCCGAACATCCTGGACCTGATTGAAGCAATGGGCGCGCCGATTATCGCCTCACTGCTCTGCCTGCTGCCGATGTATGCCATCCGTAAAGCGCCGTCACTGGCGAAATACCGTGGCCGTCTGGATAACGTGTTTGTTACCGCGATTGGTCTGCTGACCATCCTGAACATTGTCTACAAACTGTTTTAATCCATAAGCTCAGGATGAGCGGAGTAGTGAAATGAATGAGTTTCCGGTAGTATTGGTTATTAACTGTGGTTCATCCTCCATTAAATTCTCAGTGCTGGATGCAGCAAACTGTGAAGTTTTACTGGCGGGAATTGCAGACGGTATTAACTCTGAAAATGCGTTCATAGCAATTAATGGAGGAGAGCCAGCTAAGCTGGCTCACCACAGCTACGAAGACGCATTAAAAGCCATTGCTGTTGAACTTGAGAAACGTAATTTAATGGACAGCGTGGCCTTAATTGGCCACCGCATTGCCCACGGCGGAAATATCTTTACCGAATCAGCCATTATTACTGATGAAGTTATAGAAAATATCCGCCGGGTATCGCCTTTAGCTCCTTTACATAATTATGCGAACCTGAGCGGGATTGAATCTGCTCAGCATCTTTTCCCTGGCCGGCAGCAGGTTGCGGTATTTGATACCAGCTTCCACCAGACGATGGCTCCTGAGGCCTATTTGTACGGTTTACCGTGGAAATATTTCGAAGAGTTGGGCGTTCGTCGTTACGGCTTCCACGGCACGTCGCATCGCTATGTTTCTCAGCAAGCGCATGACCTTCTCGACCTGCAGAGTGATGACTCGGGGCTGGTTGTGGCTCACCTGGGGAACGGTGCGTCAATCTGTGCGGTGCGTAATGGGCAGAGCGTTGATACCTCAATGGGCATGACGCCGCTGGAAGGGCTGATGATGGGGACACGCAGCGGCGACGTCGATTTCGGCGCGATGGCGTGGATTGCAAGCGAAACCAACCAGACGCTGAGCGACCTTGAGCGCGTAGTGAATAAAGAGTCCGGTTTACTGGGTATTTCTGGTTTGTCTTCTGACTTACGTACGTTAGAAAAAGCCTGGCACGAGGGACATGAGCGTGCGCAATTGGCAATTAAAACGTTTGTGCATCGTATCGCACGTCATATCGCCGGACATGCCGCATCGCTGCATCGTCTTGATGGGATTATTTTTACCGGTGGAATAGGTGAAAACTCGGTATTAATTCGTCGCTTGGTTATTGAACACCTTGCTGTTTTAGGTGTGAATATCGACAGCGAAATGAATAGTTTGCCAAATTCACATGGCGAAAGAATTATCTCAAATAAAGATGCTCGTGTTATTTGTGCGGTTATTCCCACAAATGAAGAGAAAATGATTGCACGTGATGCCATTGCGTTAGGCAAAATTAATACCTCAGTAGCATTTGCATAATTAATTTTCAGCAGAGAGATTATTTTTCATGAAGGTAAATATCGATACCAGCGATATGCTGTATGCCGAAGCCTGGAATGGCTTTAAAGGTACGGACTGGAAAGAAGAAATTAATGTCCGTGATTTTATTCAGCACAACTACACACCTTATGAAGGGGATGAATCTTTCCTCGCCGAAGCCACGCCTGCAACCACGGCATTGTGGGAAAAAGTTATGGCGGGCATCCGTATTGAAAACTCGACGCATGCGCCGGTAGATTTCGATACCAATATTGCCACCACGATTACCGCACATGATGCGGGTTATATTGAACAGGAACTGGAAAAAATCGTCGGTTTGCAAACGGATAAGCCGCTCAAGCGTGCTCTGCATCCGTTTGGCGGCATCAACATGATCAAAAGCTCTTTTGATGCTTATGGCCGTGAGATGGATGCTGATTTTGAATACCAGTTTACTGAACTGCGTAAAACCCATAATCAGGGCGTATTCGACGCCTACTCTCCGGATATGCTGCGTTGTCGTAAATCCGGCGTGCTGACCGGTCTGCCGGACGGCTATGGCCGTGGTCGTATCATCGGTGACTATCGCCGCGTGGCGCTGTACGGTATCCGCTACCTGGTGCGCGAGCGTGAACTGCAGTTTGCCGATCTTCAGTCGAACCTGGAGTGGGGCCAGAATCTTGAAGCCACGATTCGCCTGCGTGAAGAGCTGTCTGAACACCGTCGCGCCCTGCTGCAAATGCAGGAAATGGCAGCGAAGTATGGCTGCGATATCTCTCGTCCGGCGCGTAATGCGCAGGAAGCGGTGCAGTGGGTCTACTTTGCTTACCTGGCTGCGGTGAAATCGCAGAACGGCGGCGCGATGTCGCTGGGCCGTACCGCTTCGTTCCTCGACATCTACATTGAGCGCGACTTCAAAGCGGGAGTTTTAAACGAGCAGCAGGCGCAGGAGCTGATCGACCACTTCATTATGAAGATCCGTATGGTGCGCTTCCTGCGTACGCCGGAATTCGACACCCTGTTCTCTGGCGACCCTATCTGGGCGACCGAAGTCATCGGTGGTATGGGGCTGGATGGTCGTACGCTGGTGACGAAAAACTCGTTCCGCTATCTGCATACGCTGCACACCATGGGCCCGGCACCTGAGCCGAACCTGACGGTGTTGTGGTCCGAAGCGCTGCCGATCGCCTTCAAAAAATACGCCGCCCAGGTGTCTATCATCACCTCGTCTTTACAGTACGAAAACGACGATTTGATGCGTGCCGACTTTGACAGCGATGACTATGCCATTGCCTGCTGCGTCAGCCCGATGGTTATCGGCAAGCAAATGCAGTTCTTCGGGGCGCGTGCCAACCTCGCCAAAACGTTGCTGTACGCAATCAACGGCGGTGTGGATGAGAAACTGAAAATCCAGGTCGGGCCGAAAACGGTACCGCTGATGGATGACGTGCTGGACTACGACACGGTGATGGAGAGTCTGGACCACTTTATGGACTGGCTGGCCGTGCAGTACATCAGTGCGCTGAACATCATCCACTACATGCACGACAAGTACAGCTACGAAGCATCGCTGATGGCGCTGCACGATCGTGATGTCTATCGCACGATGGCCTGCGGTATGGCGGGCCTGTCTGTGGCGGCGGATTCCCTGTCGGCTATCAAATACGCCCGCGTGAAACCGATTCGCGATGAGAACGGTCTGGCAATTGATTTCGAAATCGAAGGCGACTATCCGCAATACGGTAACAACGACGAGCGCGTGGACAGCATTGCCTGCGACCTGGTCGAGCGCTTTATGAAGAAAATTAAGGTGTTGCCAACCTACCGTAACGCGGTGCCGACGCAGTCCATTCTGACCATCACCTCCAACGTGGTGTACGGCCAGAAAACCGGTAACACGCCGGACGGACGTCGCGCAGGTACGCCGTTTGCGCCAGGGGCGAACCCGATGCATGGCCGCGATCGTAAAGGTGCGGTTGCGTCGTTAACGTCTGTTGCCAAACTGCCGTTTACCTATGCCAAAGACGGTATCTCGTACACCTTCTCGATTGTGCCGGCCGCGCTGGGCAAAGAGGACGGGGTGCGTAAAACCAACCTGGTCGGTCTGCTGGACGGTTACTTCCACCATGAAGCGCATGTGGAAGGCGGACAGCATCTGAACGTGAACGTCATGAACCGTGAAATGTTGATGGATGCCATCGAGCACCCGGAAAACTATCCAAACCTGACGATCCGCGTGTCTGGCTATGCGGTACGCTTCAACGCGCTGACCCGTGAACAGCAGCAGGATGTTATTTCACGTACTTTCACCCAGGCGCTTTGACGCCGGAGGGACTATGAGAAAAGTTATTGCAACCGAATGTGCGCCAGGGGCCATCGGGCCTTACGTACAGGGTGTGGATCTGGGCAGCATGGTGTTGACGTCAGGTCAAATTCCGGTATGTCCCCAGACCGGTGAAGTGGCTGAAAACGTGGCCGATCAGGCCCGTCAAAGCCTGGAAAACGTGAAAGCGATCGTCGAGTCTGCAGGGTTGAAAGTGAGCGATATCGTGAAGACGACCGTTTTCGTTTCCGACCTGAATGACTTCGCCACCATTAACCAGGTGTACCAGCAGTTCTTTGATGAGCACAAGGCTATCTATCCCACGCGCAGCTGCGTGCAGGTCGCTCGCTTACCGAAGGATGTGAAGCTGGAGATTGAAGCTATCGCTGTACGTGGCGACACGCTGTAATCCCTTGCGGGGCGATCTCAGGATCGCCCCGATCCTTAATGAGTGTGAAACCTGGTCTTCACTGAACGGCAATCCGAGGGTGTGGATATGATTAGCGCATTCGATATTTTCAAAATTGGCATTGGACCTTCCAGCTCCCATACCGTGGGGCCAATGAATGCAGGTAAAAGTTTTATCGATCTGTTGGTCAGCAGCGGGGAACTCCCCAAGGCTACGCATATTGTGGTCGATCTTTACGGATCACTCTCTCTGACCGGAAAAGGTCATGCGACAGATATCGCCATCATGATGGGGCTGGCCGGTAACAGTCCGCAAAATGTGAATATAGATTCAATCGCTGGTTTTACTCAGGAAGTGGCCCGTACCGGACGGTTACCGGTGGCAGAGGGCGCGCATGTTGTCGATTTCTCTCCAGATGAAAATATTCTCTTTCATGCCGAAACGCTGCCGCGCCATGAAAATGGTATGCGTCTCACCGCGTGGAACGGCACCGAGACGTTGTTAAGGAAAACCTATTACTCCGTCGGCGGTGGTTTTATCGTTGAAGAGGAGCAATTTGGTCAGGCGCATGATGTTGAAGCACACGTGCCCTACAATTTTCATTCCGCCAGCGAACTGCTGAAACTGTGTGAGCGCAACGGGCTGTCTGTTTCCGGCCTGATGATGCAAAACGAACTGGCGATGCGCAGCAAAGAAGAAATCGATGCTGGCTTTGCTGCCATTTGGGACGTCATGCATGCGGGGATTGAGCGCGGCATGAATACCGAAGGCGTTCTGCCGGGCCCGCTTAATGTACCGCGCCGCGCCGTGGCATTACGTCGGTTGCTGGTTTCCAGCGACAACCTGTCCAGCGACCCGATGAACGTCATTGACTGGATCAACATGTTCGCGCTGGCCGTGAGCGAAGAAAACGCCGCCGGGTGCCGGGTTGTGACGGCGCCGACCAACGGTGCATGTGGAATTATTCCCGCCGTATTGGCCTATTACGACAAATTCCGCCGTCCGGTAAATGCAAATTCCATTGCCCGCTACTTGCTGGCCGCGGGGGCGATAGGTGCGCTGTATAAGATGAACGCCTCGATTTCGGGTGCAGAAGTCGGTTGCCAGGGTGAGATTGGTGTCGCTTGTTCAATGGCGGCTGCCGGGCTGACAGAGTTGCTTGGCGGTAGCCCGTCCCAGGTGTGTATTGCGGCGGAAATTGCTATGGAGCATAACCTGGGGCTGACCTGCGATCCGGTGGCTGGGCAGGTGCAGATCCCATGCATTGAACGTAATGCGATCAATGCGGTTAAAGCCGTCAACGCCGCGCGTATGGCGCTACGTCGGACATCAGAACCACGCGTTTCGCTCGATAAAGTGATCGAGACGATGTATGAAACGGGCAAAGATATGAATGACAAATACCGTGAAACTTCACGCGGTGGGCTGGCGATCAAGGTGGTTTGCAGTTAACTGAATTTGTGTTTATTTCTCCTTTGGGCGCACTTGAGTGTGCCCTTTTTTTTGTTGTGATCCGCCTCAAAAAGAGAAAATAGTTCCATTTTATAAATATAAATAAGAAAAATTTTATTAAACATTGTGAAATAAAGGGGTATGTTTGTGAAGTTTTTCTCTGACCCTCGGCGTATGATTTCTCCATTCTAACGAACTCGCCTGCACGACTCGTTCCGCGTATCGCATTGATGCAGAACGGAAAAATAATAAAACCTTACCCTACATTTTGAGCGAGATTTTTATGGAAACGGCAACGAATAACAGCGTAATACTCGACGCATCTGCCCCGGCGCGTCGGGCGGGAATGACCGAAAGCGAATGGCGTGAAGCCATTAAATTCGACAGCACGGACACTGGCTGGGTCATTATGAGTATCGGTATGGCGATTGGTGCGGGGATTGTTTTTCTTCCTGTCCAGGTCGGGCTGATGGGGCTGTGGGTGTTTTTGCTCTCCTCCGTTATTGGCTATCCAGCCATGTATCTGTTCCAGCGGTTGTTTATCAATACGCTGGCTGAGTCCCCGGAATGTAAAGACTACCCGAGTGTGATCAGCGGCTACCTGGGTAAAAACTGGGGCATTCTGTTAGGTGCGTTGTATTTTGTGATGCTGGTTATCTGGATGTTTGTTTATTCCACCGCGATCACCAACGATAGCGCCTCTTACCTGCACACTTTTGGCGTTACTGAAGGTTTACTGTCCGATAGCCCGTTCTATGGCCTGGTGCTGATTTGCATCCTGGTGGCCATCTCGTCACGTGGTGAACAAATGCTGTTTAAAATCTCTACCGGCATGGTGCTGACCAAGCTGCTGGTAGTGGCAGCGCTTGGCGTGTCAATGGTAGGGATGTGGCATCTGCATAACGCAGGTTCACTGCCGCCGATGGCGCTACTGATCAAAAACGCGATCATCACGCTGCCGTTTACGCTGACCTCGATTCTGTTTATTCAGACCTTAAGCCCGATGGTTATCTCGTATCGTTCGCGCAATAAATCCATTGAAGTGGCGCGCCATAAAGCCCTGCGAGCGATGAATATCGCGTTCGGTATTCTGTTTGTTACCGTCTTTTTCTACGCTGTTTCCTTCACGCTGGCGATGGGCCATGACGAAGCGGTTAAAGCCTACGAGCAGAACATTTCCGCTCTGGCGATTGCCGCGCAGTTTATCAACGGCGCGGGTGCCGGCTGGGTGAAAATCGTCAGCGTTGTTCTGAACATCTTTGCCGTTATGACCGCTTTCTTCGGCGTCTACTTAGGTTTCCGTGAAGCGACTCAGGGGATCGTAATGAACGTGCTGCGCCGCTACATGCCAGCTGAGAAAATCAAAGAAACTCTGGTTCAGCGCGGCATTATGGTTTTCGCCATCCTGCTGGCCTGGAGCGCAATTGTGCTCAATGCGCCGGTGCTGAGCTTCACCTCTATTTGTAGCCCTATCTTCGGCATGGTGGGTTGTCTGATCCCGGCCTGGCTGGTCTACAAAGTTCCTGCACTGCACAAGTACAAAGGCGCTTCCCTGTATCTGATTATTATCACGGGCCTGCTGCTGTGCGTTTCTCCGTTCCTGGCATTTTCCTGAGTTATCTGAGCAAAGGTTGTTGTTATGTTTGAGACTACATTGAATCCATTATGGGATAGTTTTATCCGCGCGGTGCAGGAGGAGGTTAAGCCTGCGCTGGGTTGTACGGAACCTATCTCTCTGGCGCTGGCGGCAGCGGTCGCATCCTCTGAGCTGGACGGTGCGGTTGAACGTATTGATGCGTGGGTCTCACCGAACCTGATGAAAAATGGCATGGGCGTTACCGTGCCGGGTACCGGAATGGTCGGGTTACCTGTCGCGGCGGCGCTGGGTGCGCTGGGGGGAAATGCCCGTGCCGGTTTAGAGGTACTGAAAGATGCGTCGCCACAAGCGATCGCTGATGCGAAAGCGATGTTGAGCGATGGCAAGGTTGCGGTGATGCTGCAGGAGCCTTGCGAGGATATCCTCTTTTCCCGCGCGAAGGTTTACAGCGCTGAAGGATGGGCGTGCGTGACGATTGTTGGTGGGCATACCAACATTGTGCATATCGAGACCAATAAAGGCGTGGTGTTCACCACAGAACAGAACGCGCAGGAAGAGGAGCAGGAGTCACCGCTGGCGGTACTTTCTCACACCTCGCTGGAAGAGATTCTGGCGTTCGTAAATGCGGTACCGTTTGAGTCAATCCGCTTTATTCTTGATGCGGCAAAACTGAATGGTGCGCTGTCTCAGGAAGGGCTGCGCGGTAACTGGGGCTTGCACATCGGAACCACGCTTGAGAAGCAGTGCGCGCGTGGCCTGTTGGCGAACGATCTTTCTACCTCTATTCTGATCCGCACCAGTGCGGCATCGGATGCGCGAATGGGCGGGGCGACGCTGCCAGCCATGAGCAACTCCGGTTCCGGTAATCAGGGGATTACCGCCACCGTCCCGGTGATGGTGGTAGCTGAACACTTTGGCGCGGATGAGGAGAAACTGGCGCGTGCGCTGATGCTGTCTCACCTGAGCGCTATTTACATCCATCATCAGCTTCCGCGTTTGTCTGCGCTGTGCGCGGCAACCACGGCGGCGATGGGCGCTGCGGCAGGGATGGCATGGATCGTGGATGGCCGCTACAACACCATCGCGATGGCGATCAGCAGCATGATTGGTGACGTGAGCGGCATGATTTGCGATGGCGCTTCAAACAGCTGCGCGATGAAAGTTTCAACCAGCGCATCTGCGGCGTGGAAAGCGGTGCTGATGGCGTTGGATGATACTGCAGTAACCGGCAACGAGGGGATTGTGGCGCATAACGTCGAGCAATCTATCACTAACTTGTGTGCGCTGGCATGTCGTTCGATGCAGGAAACCGACAAACAGATCATTGAGATCATGGCCAGTAAGGCACATTAATCTCCAGGCCGGGTAACGTGGAGTCGTCATCCGGCATAAGTCAAAGCCGCCTTTTCAGGCGGCTTCTTCGTCTTCCAGCCGTAGCTCAGCATCGGCCACAATTGCTTCCAGCTCTGTCAGCATTTCTTCATAGCCGAAGGGAACTGTTTCTCGTTTTTCCGGCGCAACCTGCGGCTGGCGTTTTTTTGATGTTTTCTTACTCAACAGTCGTACTCCGTTGTTTTCTCTGACTATACGGGCAAATCTATCAGCAAAGCGCGCAGCGAGGTATCGGCGACTAACGTTATGTTAGTTTCGTCACGAATAAATGCGCCATCGCCGCAGGTAAGTGCTTCCTTTTCTGCGCCAGCGGTCACCGCATGGAATCTGCCGTGGATCGACTGTAAGTAAGCCCGTGGCCCATGTAACTGAAAACTCAGCGATTCACCTTGTTGCAGTTCAACGTGGTGTACCCATACCTGTTGGCGCAGGTGCAGGCTGCCTTGTTCACCGTCCGGCGAGGCCAGCAATTGATGCTTACCGGCACTCAGCGTGGCTTTCTGTACGCAGGCATTTTCGCGCTGCGGGCAGGCGTCCAGCCACAGCTGCATTCGGGTTAACGATTTATCCTTGCTGATATTGTGTTCGCTATAGCTGATCCCCGGCTGTGTCGCGAGAAGTAAAACCTCTCCCGCTTTGGCCTGGATATGGTTGCCTTCGCTATCGCGATACTCCGCTTCCCCTTCGAGAATCAGATTGACGATATCCACCTTCGGATAGGTACGTGGCTGGAAAGAGGCCCCCGGTGCCAGAACTTCCTGGTTCAGAACACGCAGCGAGGCATAACCCAGCAGTTTAGGATCAAAATAGTGTCCAAAGGAGAAGGTATAACGAGCCTGCAGCCAGCCGTAGTCTGCTTGCCCGCATTGTTTGGCTGTACGGGTAGTAATCATAGTTATTGACCTCTCTTTACTTCCTTTTATGTTAAATGGCTAGACGATGCATTGTTAGCCAGATATTCTGCCCGGTATGTTCAAATTTCCTGAATGAGAACGAGATGGCCAAAGAAAGGGCTTTAACGCTTGAAGCGTTACGCGTCATGGACGCAATAGACAGGCGCGGCAGCTTTGCCGCAGCGGCAGACGAACTAGGGCGCGTGCCTTCCGCGCTCAGCTATACCATGCAGAAACTGGAGGAAGAGCTGGACGTGGTGCTGTTTGACCGTTCAGGCCATCGCACAAAGTTCACTAACGTCGGGCGTATGCTGCTGGAGCGTGGACGCGTACTGCTGGAAGCCGCGGATAAACTGACCACCGATGCCGAAGCACTGGCTCGCGGTTGGGAAACGCATCTGACCATCGTTACCGAAGCGCTGGTGCCGACAGCGGCGTTTTTCCCGCTGATTGACCGACTTGCCGGGAAGGCCAATACCCAGCTTTCCGTTATTACCGAAGTCTTGGCCGGAGCATGGGAGCGTTTGGAGCAGGGACGGGCGGATATCGTGATTGCGCCGGATATGCATTTTCGCTCATCCTCAGAAATCAATTCGCGCAAGCTATACTCGCTGATGAACGTCTATGTGGCGGCTCCGGATCATCCCATCCATCAGGAGCCAGAACCGTTATCGGAAGTCACCCGTGTGAAGTACCGCGGGATCGCGGTGGCGGACACCGCCCGTGAACGTCCGGTACTCACGGTCCAATTGCTGGATAAACAGCCGCGTCTGACGGTGAGTACGATAGAAGATAAACGCCAGGCGTTATTGGCCGGCCTTGGCGTGGCGACAATGCCGTATCCGCTGGTAGAAGAGGACATTGCGGCAGGTCGGCTGCGGGTAGTAAGCCCGGAATCGACAAGTGAAATTGATATTATTATGGCCTGGCGCCGGGACAGCATGGGCGAGGCGAAATCCTGGTGTCTGCGGGAAATCCCGAAACTATTCGCGGGTAAATAAGAAATACGCCCCTTCAACGGAAGGGGCGTATTTGAATTCAGGACAGCTGTTTGGGGTCAGCGCCGAAGCGGTTGCTCCCCGGAGTGCCGTTTTGACAGTTGAAAATAATGATGACCAACCAGCCGACGATCGGGATCAATAGCACCAGTAGCCACCAGGCTGAACGATCGGTGTCATGTAAACGCCGGAACTGTACCGCCCACCACGGAATAAAGACCAGAACCCCATAAATCGTTGTTAATATGCCTTCTCCTCCGGCGCGTTCCCAGCCAAGCATTCTGTCCAGAATGCCCAGCACGAACGTGAAGATGATGTTGACCAGCACAAACATCCAGTATTCTTTACGACGCGCGCGGCCACCAAACCCAAAGTAGTTCTTTAATACGTTTAAATACCAATCCATTTTTGCCTCGTTCTGCGTTCAATTACTTGTTTTTAAAGCAATCAAATTAAGAATAGCTGCGAATGGAATGCTGGTAAATGTTTGTAGTATTAATTATTTGGCCCCAAACGGAGGCCAGTGTAAATCAGGCGAAACGCTCGTCACGCCCATGAGGTTCGTCGAGGTCCTGCCACGGGCCGATTGAAATAATACCGGTCGGGTTGATTGTTTTGTGGCTACGGAAGTAGTGATGACGGATGTGGTCAAAGTTGACGGTATCTGCAATACCCGGCATCTGGTAGATATCGCGCAGAAAACCGTACAGATTCAGGTAGTCACTGATACGGTGTTTGTCGCACTTGAAGTGGGTCACATAGACCGGATCAAAGCGTACCAGCGTGGTCCACAGGCGAATATCGGCCTCAGTTAACTGGTCGCCGGTCAGGTAGCGATGCTGACCCAGGATCTGCTCCAGTCGTGCAAGCGATTGAAAGACTTTTTCCACAGCCTCATCGTAGGCTTCCTGGCTGGTGGCAAATCCGGCTTTATATACACCGTTATTGACGTTGTCATAGATCCAGCCGTTCAGCTCGTCGATTTTACTTTGCAGAGTTGGTGGATAGTAATCCCCGGCTTTCGCACCCTGCGCATCAAACGCAGTGTTAAACATGCGGATGATTTCTGCGGATTCGTTACTGACAATGGTGTGGTTCTTTTTGTCCCACAATACCGGAACGGTCACCCGACCGCTGTAGTGTGGATCGGCGTGTAAATACAGCTGATAAAGAAATTCGTGCTGATACAGGGTATCGCCAGTTGCCGCCGGGAAGTTGTCGTCAAAGGTCCAGCCGTTTTCCAGCATTAACGGATGCACAACGGAAACGGAAATAAACGGTTCCAGCCCTTTAAGTTTACGCAAAATCAGCGTGCGATGCGCCCACGGGCAGGCCAAAGAAACGTACAGATGATAGCGGTCTTTTTCGGCGGCGAAGCCACCTTCACCAGTTGGACCCGGAGCGCCATCCGCGGTGAGCCAGTTACGGAAAGCCGATGCAGAGCGTTGAAATTTCCCCCCAGTTGATTTGGTGTCATACCAGGTGTCGTGCCAGACGCCGTCAATCAGTTGTCCCATGATTTTCGTCTCCTCAGATAGCAAAAGCGAGGAGATATCTCCTCGCTTTTTGATGTGTTCAGTATAGCTCGCTTACCACTTTTTATTCAGTACACGGTCAATACTGAATGCGCCCGGACCGGTGATAGCCAGCAGCAGGAAGCCGCCTGCGATGGTCAGGTTTTTCATAAACATCAGAGAGTTCATACCTTCAGCAAAGTTGCTGTGGAAAAGGAACGCCGTTAGCAGCGTGAAGCCTGCGGTGAACAGCGCGGTAGTACGAGTCAGGAAACCGAACAGAATTGCCAGACCGCCGCCAAACTCAAGCAGAATAACCAGCGGCAGCATAAATCCTGGGACGCCCATGGCTTCCATGTACTGTTGGGTACCCGCATATCCGGTGATTTTTCCCCAACCTGCGGTAATAAACAGGATAGGCATCAGAATGCGCGCTACCAGTACACCAACATCTTCTAATTTCTTCATCATACTCTCCAGGAAACCACTCAGGCGGCTTATTGTGTTTTTTTGTGCAACGACGCCGCAGAGTGCGTCGTTGCTGTCGATGGAGAGAATCATAAACGCGGCTAATGACAATTGTTAGCAAGGAAAACTGTCAGAAATCTTCAAAAAATTTGAGGTTAGGTGGGAGACGAGAGGGTCAGCCGCGCAACTGCTGCTGTCTGATGGTCGATTTCACCAGACGCCAGATGCTCCAGACGCTAAAGCCGCGTTTAGCCCAGCGTACCAGCAGGTTAGGATTACGGATGGTGCGAACCGCCATAATACTGCTCCCGACTATCACCCATCCGCGCAGGTTCAACAGCGTTTTCCAGCCGCGATCGTAGACTTCGGTTGCCTCCAGCCAGTCGCGACGAGCGGCAGACAGATCCAGCCGTTGCTGCTGGATCTGTCCAAGCAGTTGCGCCTTACGTTGTAGACGTTCGACTTTACTGCTCATTATGCCTCATCCTCCAGGGCCTTCCTGTCGTTAGCGAGTTCATTACGCGTATGGCGTAGCAGCGTTGTTTTACGCGCTTTTCGCAACGTCCATAGCCCGCCGATAAACGCTAAAAGCAACAGCACAACGGTAGTGGCAATCATGGCGTTCAGGCGATATTGAGGATCGATGGCCCAGATGATAAGCACCATCAGACTCATCAGTCCAAACGCCGCGAACAGCATGGTCAGCCCAAGCATCAGCAGGATCTGGATGAGATTGGCTTTTTCCTCTTCCAGCTCAACGACGGCCAGCCGCAGCCGCGTCTCTACGATCTCAACGAGAATCGTCAGGATCCGCTGTCCAATACCCAGTACGCCTTTGCCTGGACCTTGTGCGTGTTGAGAGTCTGCCATTGTTAGCGGCGCGACAGCAGTACACCAAGGACCACACCGACTGCAGCGCCAATGCCGACGCCTGTCCATGGGTTTTCGCGCACATAGTTATCTGCTTTTGCCGCAGCCTCACGGGTCTGTTTGGCAATCACATCGCTGGTTTCGCTCAGGCGATGGCGACTCTCGCGCAGCGCGTGTTCGGCTTTGCTGCGAATTTTACTTATCTCTTCCTTCGACTTATCGCCAGAGGAGCTAAGTACTTCTTCAAGCGTATCCGCAAGAGATTTCAGCTCAGCGCGCAGGTTTTCCGTAGCATTATCTTTCGACATAGTTTTCTCCAGTTGAGTGGCTAGTTACCGTACTTAGTAATCGCGAGTCTCGAGTTCTTTCAGCTCTTTCTGAGCTTCAGCAAGCTTATGCTCGCGCTTTGCGATTTTATCCGCATCGCCTTTTTGCTTCGCCTCGGCCAAATCACGTTGGCGCTCGGTTATCTCATTTTTCTGTTCTGCGATTTTTTTCTGATGGTCGGCGCGCAGTTTACTGTCAGTACAGTTGGCCCTAACTTCGCTCAGCGCTTTGTTCAGCCCATTGATGCGGCTCTGATTATTGTGCTTTTCGGCATAGCTAATCTCACGCTGGATATCCTGTTCTTTTTCCTGACAGAGGGTGGATGCGTAACTGCCGGCACTGAGAGCGAAAAGGCTAATTGCTAAAGCGATGCGGTATTTCATTCTTGAACCTTCCATTGTGATTCGACCTTGTGGCTTATGGTCGGTGCTCCAGAATAATAAAGCGTTGAGTCATTAACCCAGTTTATTAATCATAGGCGCTAAACGATGAAATCACCAAAGTGAGTGATCTAATTCAGATTCCTGGAGATTAACCAAAGCGGTGTGGGGTATCACGTAAGCGAGATAACCACTGCACCGCCTGATTATCATCATCCTGCTGAGCAATAACGAAACCGTGCGGTAACGTTCGGTCCAGCACGACTTTTGCTGCTGCGCTCTGCGCGCTGGAATCAAAGGTGATCAGCAGCGCGTCATTTTGCGGAGTTATACTTTTAAAGCGAATGCCGTTGGCGTCCAGGTGATGCCAGATAGAGAAGCCATCAGGCATGCTGGCTCCCTGGTTTACAGCACGAATGGCAAGCGTTGACTCCTGCTGGCGGATGACCGACAAGGTCAGGAGCAGCGCGCCGATAAACAGCATAAAGGTGGTGGACCAGGCAAGTCGTCGGAGCGTTATGCGTGATTTCAGCATAATTTACCCTCGGTTCCCGTATTTCTTCTTCCAAAGAACAACCAGTGAACCTGCCAGACCAAACACCAGTAGCACAACGGGAAGCAGCATCAGGCAAGACATCAGCTGATCTTCATACTTGAGAAATACCGGTGTTTTGCCCAGCAAATAGCCAAGCGTTGTAAGAATCAGAACCCAAAGCAGTCCGCTCATCCAGTTAAAGAACTGAAAGCGCGCATTGTTCAGGCCGGACAATCCTGCGATGGTCGGTAGTAATGTTCTGACAAACGCAATGAAGCGACCGACCAGCAGCGCAGACAAGCCATGCTTATGGAACAGATGATGCGCGCGCTGATGGTAATGCGCAGGCAGATGAGATAGCCAGTTTTGTACGGTGCGGGTATTCCCCAGCCATCGCCCCTGGATATAGCTGAGCCAACAACCCAGGCTAGCCGCGGTGGTAAGTAGCAATATCGTTTGCGGGAAACCCATCGCGCCTTTGGCGATAAGTACGCCGACCAGCACCAGTAGACTGTCGCCAGGTAAAAAGGCCGCGGGCAGCAGTCCGTTTTCCAGAAACAAAATGGTAAATAGTACGAAATAGAGCAAGCCAATCATGGAAGGATTGGCCAGCGTTTCAAAATCCTGAGCCCATAAAGCATTCAGTAATTGAGTCAGTAGTTCCATTCAATATTCCTGGAGAATCGGTTGTCGTCATGCCGGTTTTCTGGAGTTTGTAACGCCGCAATTTTATTGGTGTTTTTTACATGGATCGCGGTCTGACACAAATTCACGGCCTGAACTATTCCCTGTAAAGTTGTGAAGTAAGCAAGCTCTCAAACACAAAAATTCAAATAACAACTAATTGTAACAAAGGTCAACGTTGTCCGTTATAGAAATTACGGTTGTTGAACTGTGATTTTGCTTATCGCAATGGAGGGAGGCGAGAGGATTTACACAGGCTGACACTTTATACCTAATGCTTACTAAGCATGAGAAACAGGCGCTTTGTTGCGCCTGGATCGAAAAGATTGCTTATTTAGCGCTGTTAACTGCAGTATCGAGGTGAACGACAGGATTTTCCGCAAAAAGATAACGGTCAGCGTTGAACTCAAAGTCATCGCTGGTCTCGTTGAACAACATGATTTTGGTATTCTCCAGGTGTTGCCACATGGCCAGTTTTGCCGCGTTCGGATCTTTACGGATCAGCGCTTTGAGAATTTGGTCATGATCATCGCACCAGTTATCGACGGTACGTGCGTCGATATGCTCGTGCAGTTTTTTCCAGTACGGGTTGTGGCTACGCTGGGTCCACATTTTTTCTACGATGGCGGCCAGCGCAGAGTTCTGCGTGGCTAGCGCGACCTGAATATGAAACTGCAGATCCCACTCGGAATCGCGAAAGCATTTTTCATTCCGCGCATGTTCCTGAATGTCCATCAGTTTCATGATGTCTTGCTTGGTAACCTGTGTAGCAGCAAATTCAGCGATATTGCTTTCAATCAACTGACGAGCCTGAAGCAGCTCGAAAGGACCATAATTGGCGAATTCAAGTGATTCGTCGGTGGCCTGCTGGTGACGCGCCTGATTTGAAATGACATGAATGCCGGAACCTTTGCGCACTTCTACATAGCCCTCAACTTCGAGCATGATAATCGCTTCACGAACCACGGTACGGCTGACATTTTTTTCATCGGCGATAAAGCGCTCGGCGGGGAGCTTTTCACCCACCAGATAGACGCCCTGCTCAATGCGTTCTTTCAGATCAGCGGCAAGTTGTTGGTACAAACGTCGTGGTTCAGTGATTTCCATATGCGCTCCAGGCATGATACGGCAGACTCTATTTGTTATACCACTTTTGCGATTACGGCTCCACTCGCGCTGTTAAAAAAGCCGCCAGATAACTGGCGGCTTAGCATTACATAACCTTATTAAATCTTGTCTGGTTAACTTTGCGCGGCGGGATCGCCAGTTTGCGACGCTGACTCTACCTCGCTGGCCGATTTGTTCTGCAATACCGTCCAGATGACTAACGCGCCGAGCAGGTCGAATACCGCCAGTACGGCAAACAGCGGGCTAAAGCCGATGGTGTCAGCCAGTGCACCGACGACCAGCGCAAACAGCGTACTTGCGAGCCAGGCGGACATACCGGTCAGGCCGTTCGCAGTTGCCACTTCATTACGGCCAAACACGTCAGAAGAGAGTGTAATCAGCGCACCGGACAGCGCCTGGTGAGCAAAACCACCGACGCACAGCAGGGCAATAGCAATGTATGGGCTGGTGAACAGACCAATCATCCCCGGGCCAATCATCAGTAATGCGCCCATCGTCACGACCATTTTACGCGAAACGATCAGGTTAACACCGAACCAGCGCTGGAACAGCGGCGGTAAGTAACCCCCAACGATACAGCCCAGGTCAGCAAACAGCATAGGCATCCAGGCAAACATCGCAATCTCTTTCAGGTTAAAGCCGTAAACTTTGAACATGAACAGCGGAATCCAGGCGTTGAACGTTCCCCACGCCGGTTCTGCCAGGAAACGCGGCAGCGCAATTCCCCAGAACTGGCGGTTACGCAGGATCTGACCGAGCGACATTTTCTTCGCGGTGCTGTTTTTATGCTGAGATTCCTGACCATTCAGAATGTAATCACGTTCTTCATCAGACAGTTTTTTCTGGTCGCGTGGGTGTTTGTAAAATACCAACCAGCACATGGCCCAGATGAAGCTCAGGGCACCTGAAATAATAAATGCCATCTGCCAGCTGTGCATGACGATAGCCCAGACGACCAGCGGTGGAGCGATCATCGCGCCGATAGAAGAACCAACGTTAAAGTAACCTACGGCAATTGAACGTTCTTTTGCCGGGAACCATTCAGAACTGGCTTTCAGGCCCGCAGGGATCATCGCGGCTTCGGCAGCACCTACAGCACCTCGCGCCAGTGCCAACCCGCCCCAACTTCCAGCCAGCGCGGTCGCACCACAGAAAACGGCCCAAAGAACGGCGAACATCGCGTAACCTACTTTTGTGCCGAGCACATCGAGTACGTAACCGGCAACGGGTTGCATTACGGTGTATGCAGCAGAATAGGCTGCGATGATATAGGAATACTGTTGAGTGGAGATGTGTAACTCTTCCATCAGAGTTGGCGCAGCTGCCGCCACAGTGTTACGCGTCAGGTAACCCAGCACGGTGCCAAGCGTCACCAGTGCAATCATGTACCAACGTAACCCTTTAATTTTACGCATGTAAAACCTCATCGTTTTGTTATGTCCGCGAACGAGCGGTCATCTTCCAGTCCAGAGCGGAGGATGTTTTTTACGAGGGGGTAACCGAAAAAAAAAGCCGGTACTCCCCGAACATTGCCATGTCAATATTTGTGCTAATTCGGTTTCCGTACCGGTCAATCCGATGGTGATACATCGGTAATTTGCATTCCGTCGGCTTATGTATCGCGACGGCCAAAAGATAACTTGTCATACAGCTTTAAAAGGTGAGTGCCATCACAAAAGTGTGAATCTTCGTGTGGTCATTATTTCGATTCAGCAAAGCCAGTACTGGCGCGGTTTAACGTGTGATTTACCTCTTTGAGAGTAATTTTTTTGTCATCATTTGTTGATCTAGCTCACGAAAATATCTTCAGTGCATGGAAATTGGTGTGATAACTTTGTCAGCATCGCAACATAAGCAATCTGACGCACTCGCTGAGAGGAAGACGATAATGACCCCGTTTATGACTGAAGATTTCCTGCTGGATACCGAATTTGCCCGCCGTCTGTATCATGATTACGCTAAAGACCAGCCGATCTTCGATTACCACTGCCATTTACCACCGCAACAAATCGCGGAAAACTACCGTTTCAATAACCTGTATGACATCTGGCTGAAGGGCGACCACTATAAGTGGCGTGCGATGCGTACCAACGGCGTTGCTGAACGCCTTTGTACTGGCGATGCGTCCGATCGTGAAAAATTTGACGCGTGGGCCGCCACAGTTCCGCACACTATCGGTAACCCGCTGTACCACTGGACCCATCTCGAATTACGTCGCCCGTTTGGTATTACAGGTAAGTTGCTGTCTCCGGCAACGGCTGACGAAATCTGGAACCAGTGCAACGAACTGCTGGCGCAGGATAAATTCTCCGCGCGCGGCATCATGCAGCAGATGAATGTGAAAATGGTCGGTACCACCGATGACCCGATTGACTCTCTGGAGCACCATGCGGCCGTTGCTAAAGACGGAAGCTTTGATGTGAAAGTGTTGCCGAGCTGGCGTCCGGATAAAGCCTTTAACATTGAGCTGGCGACCTTTAATGACTATATGGCGAAACTCGGTGAAGTGTCAGATACCGATATCCGTCGCTTCAGCGACCTGCAGGTTGCACTGACCAAACGTCTGGATCACTTCGCGGCGCACGGCTGCAAAGTCTCTGACCATGCGCTGGACGTGGTGCTGTTTGCCGAATCTAACGAAGCGGAGCTGGACAGCATTCTGGCCCGTCGCCTGGCTGGTGAAACCCTGAGCGAGCATGAAGTGGCGCAGTTCAAAACCGCCGTTCTGGTGTTCCTCGGCGCAGAATACGCGCGTCGCGAATGGGTGCAGCAGTACCACATCGGTGCGCTGCGTAATAACAACCTGCGCCAGTTCAAGCTGCTGGGCGCGGATGTTGGCTTTGACTCCATCAATGACCGTCCGATGGCGGAAGAACTGTCCAAACTGCTGAGCAAGCAGAATGAACAAAACCTGCTGCCGAAAACCATTCTGTACTGCCTGAACCCGCGTGATAACGAAGTGCTGGGGACGATGATCGGTAACTTCCAGGGCGAAGGCATGCCGGGGAAAATGCAGTTCGGTTCCGGCTGGTGGTTCAACGACCAGAAAGACGGGATGGAACGTCAGATGACGCAGCTGGCGCAGCTCGGCCTGCTGAGCCGTTTCGTCGGCATGCTGACTGATAGCCGTAGCTTCCTGTCTTACACCCGCCATGAATACTTCCGTCGCATCCTGTGTCAGATGATTGGTCGTTGGGTTGCCGCAGGTGAAGCGCCTGCCGACATCCAGCTGCTGGGTGAAATGGTGAGAAATATTTGCTTCAACAATGCGCGTGATTACTTCGCCATTGAACTGAACTAAGGTCTGGGTGACGGTATGCAATACATCAAGATCCATGCGCTGGATAACGTCGCAGTTGCGCTTGCTGATTTGGCTGAAGGAACCGAAGTCATCGTCGACGGTCAGGCGGTAATCCTGCGTCAGGCAGTCTCTCGTGGTCATAAATTCGCTTTACGCGATATTGCGAAGGGCGAAAACGTCATCAAATACGGTTTGCCAATCGGCCACACGCTGGTGGACGTTGCGGTGGGTGAGCATATACATGCCCATAACACCCGCACCAATCTGAGCGACCTGGACACGTATCGCTACCAACCGGATTTCCAGGCCGAAGTCACGCAGCCTGCCGATCGCGATGTGCAGATTTATCGCCGCGCGAACGGTGACGTTGGGGTGCGTAACGAACTGTGGATCCTGCCAACGGTAGGCTGCGTTAACGCGATGGCGCGTCAGATGCAGAACCGCTTTTTGAAAGAGACCAACGACGCCGAAGGTATCGACGGCGTGCATCTCTTCAGCCACACCTACGGCTGTTCACAGCTGGGTGACGACCACATTAACACCCGCACCATGCTGCAAAACATGGTGCGCCATCCGAATGCGGGGGCGGTGTTGGTCGTTGGTCTGGGCTGTGAAAACAACCAGGTGGATGCCTTCCGCGAAACTTTAGGTGAGTTCGATCCTGAGCGCGTTCACTTTATGGTCTGCCAGCATCAGGAAGACGAAGTGGAAGCGGGGATTGAACATCTCCATCAGTTATACAACGCGATGCGTAATGATAAGCGTGAGCCGGGTAAACTGGGCGAGCTGAAGTTTGGTCTGGAATGCGGCGGCTCTGACGGCTTGTCCGGTATTACCGCCAACCCGATGCTGGGGCGTTTCTCTGACTACGTGATTGCGAACGGCGGCACCACGGTGCTGACCGAAGTGCCGGAAATGTTCGGCGCCGAGCAGTTGTTGATGGACCACTGTCGTGACGAAGAAACTTTTGGCAAGCTGGTTACGATGGTCAATGACTTCAAGCAGTACTTCATTGCCCATGACCAGCCGATCTACGAGAACCCATCGCCGGGTAACAAAGCGGGCGGTATTACCACCCTGGAAGATAAATCGCTCGGCTGCACCCAGAAAGCGGGGTCCAGCAAAGTGGTTGACGTTCTGCGCTACGGCGAACGCCTGAAGACGCACGGCCTGAACCTGCTGAGCGCGCCGGGTAACGACGCGGTCGCCACCAGCGCGCTGGCGGGCGCGGGCTGCCACATGGTGCTATTTAGTACCGGACGTGGAACACCGTACGGTGGTTTTGTGCCGACAGTGAAAATCGCCACCAATAGCGAGCTGGCGGCGAAGAAAAAACACTGGATCGATTTTGACGCCGGACAGCTGATCCACGGTAAAGCGATGCCGCAACTGCTGAGTGAGTTTGTTGATACCATCGTTGAGTTCGCCAACGGCAAGCAGACCTGCAATGAGCGCAACGATTTCCGGGAACTGGCAATATTTAAGAGCGGCGTAACGTTGTAATTACCCTTCATCTTTCGCGCGGCAGCTGCGTTGACTGCGTTCATTCACCCCGGTCACTTACTTCAGTAAGCTCCCGGGGATGAGCGAACTTGCCGCCTTGCTGTGGCACGAAATCAATTGGGTAATCGAAATGGAGTGGATTTAAAAAACGGCGTTTCATCATTTGGAACGCCGTTTGTTTTTGCATTACCTGATAAGGATCATTCATGACCGCGTATTGGCTGGCCCAGGGCGTAGGTGTCATCGCCTTTCTGATCGGCATTACCACCTTTTTTAATCGTGATGAGCGCCGGTTCCGGCTGCAACTGGCCGTTTACAGCGCCACCATTGGCGTGCATTTTTTTTTGATGGGCGCCTGGCCTGCGGGAATGAGCGCCGAGCTCAACACCATCCGCACGCTCGTCTCAATGCATACCCGCAAACTGTGGGTAATGGCCGTTTTTATTCTTCTCACTCTGGTTCTCGGGCTGGCAAAGTTACAGCATGCGATGGAGCTGTTGCCGATAATCGGCACGCTGGCCAGCACCTGGGCGCTGTTTCGCTGCCAGGGGTTAACCGTGCGCTGCGTGATGTGGTGCGCAACCGCCTGCTGGGTTATTCATAATTTCTGGTTGGGATCGATTGGCGGGACGATGATCGAAGGCAGCTTTCTGGTGATGAATGGCCTGAACATTATGCGCTTCCGGCGGATGCAAAAACTCGGAATTGATCCGTTCAAAATTGAAAAAAGCGTACAAGAAAAGAGCCCCTCCGCCCGATAACGGAGGGGCGCAGGGATTAGCCGCGCAGAGCGTTATTTGCCAGACGTTCGTCTTCAGCCTGGCAGGCTGCCGCGGTAAACAGAACGTCAGTAGAAGAGTTCAGCGCCGTTTCACAGGAATCCTGCAGTACGCCGATGATGAAGCCAACGGCTACCACCTGCATGGCGATGTCATTTGGGATACCAAACATATTGCATGCCAGCGGGATCAGCAGCAGGGAGCCACCTGCCACGCCCGATGCGCCACAGGCGCACAGCGACGCCACCACGCTCAGTAACAGCGCCGTCGGTAAATCGACCGGAATACCCAGCGTATTCACCGCCGCCAGCGTCAGCACGGTAATGGTGATCGCCGCACCCGCCATATTGATGGTGGCGCCCAGCGGGATAGATACCGAGTAGGTATCACGATCCAGATTCAGCTTCTCACACAGTGCCATATTCACCGGAATGTTGGCGGCGGAGCTGCGGGTAAAGAAAGCGTACACGCCGCTTTCGCGCAGACAGGCCAGCACCAGCGGATATGGGTTACGACGAATTTTCCAGAATACCAGCAGCGGGTTGACCACCAGCGCCACTAGCAGCATACAGCCTACCAGCACGGTCAGCAGATGAGCATAGCCCCACAGCGTGGCAAAACCGGTGGTTGCCAGGGTAGAAGAGACCAGGCCGAAGATACCGATCGGGGCAAAACGGATCACCAGCTTCACCATAAAGGTGACGGCGTTGGACATATCATTGACCAGGTTTTTGGTCGTTTCATTACCATGGCGCAGCGCAAAGCCCAGACCAACGGCCCATACCAGAATACCGATATAGTTGGCGTTAAGCAGGGCATCAATTGGGTTGGAAACCATGCTCATCAGCAGTCCACGCATCACTTCAACAATACCGGATGGCGGCACGATATCGCTGGCGCTGCTGGAAAGATGCAGTGTAGACGGGAAGGCGAAGCTGAAGACGACGGCCGCTAACGCGGCTGAAAACGTTCCGAGCAGGTAGAGGAACAGAATCGGGCGGATGTTGGTTTTTTGCCCGTGCTGGTGGTTGGCGATAGAGGCCATTACCAGCATCAGAACCAGAATTGGCGCGACGGCTTTTAATGCGCCGACGAATAGCGTACCCAGCAGACCAACGGCTTCTGCCGCAGGTTTTGACACCAGTGCAAGTAAAATCCCCAGTACCAAGCCGATCAAAATTTGTTTAACCAGGCTCCCTTGCGCCAAACGCGAGAGTAGCCCCGATGAACGTTGCGTAGTCATGTCGTGATCCTTTCATTGTGTTGTTGCTCATCCATCGTGCGTTCTCAGGACGCATCTTTCTGGATGTAACAAAGTGTTTGCCTGGTTGAGTATAAGGAAAGATAAAGCTTCGGGAAGAGAAATATGCTGGATTCCACGTTGAGATCATATTTTATAACTTTGAGTTAACATTATTTTGACATGATAAACAAAAAGCCCAACGCACGCAGTGTGCCGTCGGGCTTTTCAGCTAGCAGATAAAGTTACTGTATTTGCTGCTTTTTATCGTGCTGGTGGTTGACCCACGCGTTGACAATCAATGTCACAAACAGGATGCCAAATACCACGCCTAGCGAGATAGCGATCGGGATATGGTAGAAATCGACGATCAGCATCTTAATACCGATAAACACCAGAATGACCGCCAGACCGTACTTCAGCATGGAGAAACGCTCCGCCACGCCCGCCAGCAGGAAGTACATCGCGCGCAGACCCAAAATAGCAAACAGGTTCGAGGTCAACACGATGAACGGGTCGGTAGTGACGGCGAAGATTGCCGGAATACTGTCGACGGCAAAAATCACGTCGCTCAACTCAACCAGAATCAATACCAGCATCAGCGGCGTGACAAACAGCAGCCCGTTCTTACGCACGAAGAAGTGCTCGTTTTCGATGGTATCGGTCATGCGCAAATGGCTACGTAGCCAGCGTACCAGCGGTTTGTCGCCAATGCCTGATTCATCCTCTTTTGCCAGCGCCATTTTCACCCCGGTAAACAGCAGGAACGCGCCGAACACGTACAGCAGCCATTCAAACTGGGTGATAAGCCAGGTGCCAGCGAAGATCATGATCGTACGCAGAACAATGGCTCCCAGCACACCATACACCAGCACCCGACGCTGCAATGCAGGTGGTACGGAGAAGTAACTGAACAGCATCAACCAGACGAAGACGTTATCTACAGCCAGCGATTTTTCAATTAAATAGCCGGTAAGGAACGCCAGTGCCTGCGGGTCAGCAACGGCTCGGCCCTGGGTTTGCGCCAGATACCACCAGAAGGCGGCGTTAAACAGTAACGACAACGTTACCCAGACGATGGACCAGGCCGCAGCCTGCTTCATCGACATCGTATGCGCACCACGACGCCCCTGCAACAGCAGGTCGATGGCCAGCATAATTACCACCACGACAGCGAAGCCACCCCATAACAACGGTGTGCCAACAGTATTCATTGTATTTCCCCATGCATAAAAAAAACGGCCAACGCCGAATGACGTTAGCCGCTGCTTTTTATGCATAGACCTTGCCATTCGGCAAGGTCTCACTTACAACAACAAAGGAATACGATGGCGTATTCCTTTGTTATCGCCCGGTGACCGGATGTGGTTTTTCACACATCGTAATGACGATCAACCGACAACGAAGTTACTCCCCTTTGCGGGTTACAAAATATTACAGGCCATGCTTTCAGTCAATGGCCTGCAACATTCCATTTACACACTTTTACGCAGTCAGCGAGGTTACCGTTTCGTCTGCCGGGAAAACCACGCCGGTCTGGCGGCGAATCTCCGTTTGCAGTTTAGCGGTGATACGGCTGACGGCCAGTGCCGGGTGATCCACTTCGCCGGATTCAACCAAATGAGCAAATGCCTCTGCCTCATACAGCATAGTATTGATGTGCTGAGGCGTCGTCAGATCCTGTGTTTTCCCCCCGCGCGGAACGAAGCACACTTTTTGACATTCGGAGATGTGCTCGATCACCAGCGATCCTGACTCGCCCTGAATTTCACTGGCTAATACCGAGTCGCTGACTTTTGAGTGCTGAAGCGTGACGCTAAAGTCACCGTAATTCAGCACCACCACGCCGTGGGCGTCCACGCCGCTCTCCAGCAGGCTGGCGCTGGCCTGAACGCTCTGCGGCTCACCCCATAGCGCAACCGCTGAGGCCAGGCAGTAAAAACCAATATCCATAATCGAGCCATTTGAGAACGCTGGATTAAACGTATTTGGATTTTCACCGTCCAGATAGCGCTGGTAACGTGAGGAGTACTGGCAGTAATTGATAAATGCTTTTCTGATTCTTCCAACTTTGGGTAGCGATTGCTGCAACAACAGGAAGTTAGGCAGGCTGGCGGTCTTAAATGCTTCAAATAGTACCACCTGGTTTTCGCGCGCGCAGGCGATAGCGGCTTCGGCTTGCGCCAGGTTTGAGGCCAGCGGTTTTTCGCAAATAACATGCTTTTTGTGCCGCAAAAACAGCTCTGTCTGCGGGAAATGCAGAGAGTTTGGACTGGCGATGTAGAGGGCGTCAATCGCCTCGCTTTGCGCCATCGCTTCCAGTGAGGTAAACAGATGCTCAACGGGGTAATCGTTGGCGAAGGTCTGCGCCTGCTTAAGGCTACGGGAATAGACTGCGGTTAACTTATATTTGCCGGTTTCATGGGCGGCATCGACAAACTGGCGGGTGATCCAGTTTGTGCCAATTACTGCGAAACGTATCATAAAGGCCTTCAGGCTGTGGAAAGGGATTCTTTCGTCAATTTAGCATGCCCTGAAGACAAAGCCAGTGCGCTACGGCGCAGTTTGCTTTAACGAATGTTGCGTTAACCACAGGCGGGTATCGAACTCCAGTTGATGATACTGAGGCTCCATATGGCAGCACAGCTGGTAAAACGCTTTGTCGTGCTCTTTTTCTTTCAGATGCGCCAGCTCATGCACGACGATCATGCGTAAAAAGGGCTCAGGGGCATTGCGAAACACGGTGGCGACGCGGATTTCTGCTTTAGCCTTTAGCTTACCACCCTGCACACGAGAGACGGCGGTATGCAGGCCCAGCGCATTTTTCAGAACGTGGATCTTACTGTCATACATGACTTTATTCAGTGGTGGGGCGTTACGCAGAAACTGATTTTTCAGATCCTGAGTATATTGCCAGAGCGCTTTGTCGGTCGCGAAATCATGCGTACCCGGATAGCGCTTCTCCAGCACTGCGCCCAGACGCTGTTCAGCAATCAGCGTTCTCACCTGAGAAAGCAAATGTTCCGGGTAGCCCTGGAGGTAAGTTAGTTGGTTCATTCATGTCCCATCCACTTCATCCTTCAAGCTGCCTCTGTGTTGGCTGCGTTCGCGCACTCCAGTCACGTACTTATGTACGCTCCTGGGGATTCACTCACTTGCCGCCTTGACGCAACTTGAATGATTTTGTGTATTCAAAATGTTGTATACTCACGCACCCTTTTCAGGGATACGCCGAAATTTTACCATTCAGGAGGGCCGATGAGCCACATAGACAACGGTTTCCGTTCGCTGTCACTTAAACGTTTCCCGGAAACGGATGACGTTAACCCGCTGCTGGCGTGGGAAGCAGCAGATGAATATCTGCTGCAACAGCTGGACGATACCGAGATTAGCGGCCCGGTGCTGATCCTGAATGATACCTTTGGTGCGCTGGGCTGTGCGCTGGCGGAACATACGCCGTACAGCATCGGCGATTCCTACTTAAGTGAGCTTGCCACCCGCGAGAACCTGCGTCACAACGATATTGCCGAGTCGAGCGTCAAATTCCTCGACAGTACCGCTGAATATCCGCAGGCACCGGGCGTGGTGCTGATTAAGCTGCCAAAAACCATGGCGCTGCTCGAACAGCAGCTGCGCGCGCTGCGTGAAGTGGTGACGCCGCAAACGCGCATCATCGCGGGCGCGAAGGCGCGCGATGTGCATACCTCGACGCTGGAGCTGTTCGAAAAAGTGTTAGGGCCAACCACCACGACGCTGGCGTGGAAAAAAGCCCGTCTGATCAACTGCACATTCAGCAAACCTGAGCTGGCCACTGCCTCGCAAACGCTGAGCTGGAAGCTGGAAGGCACTGACTGGACTATCCATAACCACGCCAATGTTTTCTCCCGTACCGGACTGGATATCGGCGCGCGCTTTTTTATCGAGCATTTGCCGGAAAACCTCGAAGGGGAGATTGTTGACCTCGGCTGTGGTAACGGCGTCATCGGTATGACACTGCTGGCGAAGAACCCAGAAGCCAGCGTGGTATTTGTTGATGAATCGCCCATGGCGGTGGCTTCTAGCCGTTTGAACGTGGAAAGTAACATGCCGGAAGCGATGGATCGCTGTGAGTTTATGATCAACAACGCGCTGTCTGGTGTCGAACCGTTCCGCTTTAACGCCGTATTGTGTAATCCGCCGTTCCACCAGAAGCACGCGCTGACCGATAACATCGCCTGGGAGATGTTCCACCACGCCCGCCGCTGTCTGAAAATCAACGGCGAGCTGTACATTGTGGCTAACCGTCATCTCGACTACTTCCACAAGCTGAAGAAGATTTTTGGCAACTGCGTGACCATCGCCACCAATAATAAATTCGTGGTGCTGAAAGCGGTCAAAACCGGTCGTCGTCGTTAAGCCCTTGTGCCGGATAGCGGCTAACGCCTTATCCGGCCACCGGGATACAATTTGTTAAATCTCCAGCGCCAGCCTCGTCCCTTGCGCAATAGCGCGTCGGGCATCCAGTTCCATCGCCACGTCGCAGCCGCCGATCAGATGCACCGTTTTACCCGCTGCGTGGAGCGGATCGACCAGCTCACGGCGCGGCTCTTGTCCGGCGCAAATCACCACGTGATCCACGTTAAAGATCACCGGTTCGCCGTTCAGCACAACGTGTAAGCCATCATCATCAATTTTCTGATAACTGACCGCCGGGATCATTTTCACACCGCGTGAGAGTAAGGTGGCGCGATGGATCCAGCCTGTCGTTTTACCTAAACCTTGCCCCGGTTTGCTGGCTTTGCGTTGCAGCATCACTATCTGGCGTGGGCTGCGGGATAAATGCGGACCTTCCGGGCGTAAGCCGCCAGGCTGTTGCAGGCTGGTGTCGATTCCCCATTCCACGCAGAACTCCGCAATGTTCTGGCTGGTGGGATCGCCTGATTGGCTCAGGTACATGGCAGTATCGAATCCTATCCCGCCGCAGCCAACGATCGCCACGCGTTTGCCCACCGGCGTTTTATCGCGCAGGACGTCAAGATAGCTCAGTACTTTAGGGTGGTCGATCCCCTCGATCGGTGGCATGCGAGGCTCGATCCCGCTGGCAAGGATCACTTCGTCGAAGATGTGCAGATCGCGTGCGCTGACAAAATGATTCAGCTTCAGTGTCACGCCAGTCACGTCGATCATCCGGCGGTAGTAGCGCAGGGTTTCATAGAATTCTTCTTTGCCGGGGATCTGTTTGGCGATATTAAACTGCCCGCCAATCTCACCATGCGCGTCAAACAGCGTCACGTGATGCCCGCGCGCAGCGGCATTAATGGCGAAGGCGAGGCCCGCAGGGCCCGCGCCAACCACCGCCAGATTTTTCGGCTGAGTGGCCGCAACGATCGGCATTTTGGTTTCATGGCAGGCGCGAGGATTCACCAGGCAAGAGGTAACTTTGCCGACGAAGATCTGATCCAGGCAGGCCTGGTTACAGCCGATACAGGTGTTGATCTCATCCGCTCGTCCGGTTTGCGCTTTTGACAGCAGTTCGGCATCGGCGAGGAACGGACGGGCCATCGACACCATATCGGCATCGCCACGGGCCAGAATGTCATCGGCGACCTGGGGATCGTTAATACGGTTGGTGGTGACCAGTGGGATTGTCACATGGCCTTTCAGCTTACGCGTCACCCAACTAAACGCGCCGCGCGGTACCGGGGTCGCAATAGTGGGAATACGCGCCTCATGCCAGCCAATACCGGTGTTAATAATGGTGGCGCCTGCGGCTTCTATCGCTTGTGCCAGCTGGACGGTTTCGTCGAAGGTTCCACCGTTTTCCACCAGATCAAGCATCGACAGACGGAAGATGATTATGAAGTCATGGCCCGCACGCTGGCGTACTGCCCGTACCACCTCAACGGCAAAACGCATGCGGTTGGCATACTCGCCGCCCCATTGATCATTGCGCTGATTGGTGCGCAGAGTCAGGAATTCGTTGATGAGATACCCTTCGGATCCCATCACTTCAACGCCATCGTAGCCTGCTTCCCGCGCCAGTTGGGCGCAATGGGCAAAATCTTCAATCAGTTGCAGCACTTCATCATGCGTCAGTTCATGTGGCGTAAAACGGTTGATTGGCGCCTGAATAGCGGAAGGCGCCACCAGATGCGGCTGATAGCTGTAACGCCCGGTATGCAGGATTTGCAGGGCGATTTTGCCACCTTCGTCATGCACGGCATCGGTAATGACGCGATGGTGTGCGAGCTGGCTGCTGTCGTTCAACATCGCGCCGCCTTCCATCCCCACGCCGGAAAGCGCAGGCGCAATACCTCCGCTCACAATTAACGCGACCCCGTGACGGGCACGTTCGGCGTAGAACGCGGCCAGCCGTTCAGCGCCATCAGGGTACTCTTCCAACCCGGTATGCATTGACCCCATCAGCACGCGGTTTTTAAGCGTAGTGAAGCCTAAACCGAGCGGGGCGAACAGCGACGGATAGCTCATAAAGGTGTCCAGTATGTAAAATTATTGTTATGTGGTCGGATGAGTTCTAATTTAGCCGTCGTGGCGTAAAAGGGAAAAGGGGAATGCCGTGATTGTGATGGGATTCAAAAAAGAGGCTCTCCTTTACAGGAGAGCCAATTGACGTTACTGCTATTTTAGAAAATCGTTATACAGCATATAAAGATGCGCTGCGCTCCAGGAGAAGTTCGGCGCGCCCTGTTGCGCACCGGTTAGCGGGTTATAGTTCTCCTGAATCGGACCGTCTGCGGTAAGGCCTTTGGCGTGGCTGAAGAAGGTATCTGCCAGTTTTAACGCTTCATCGCGATAGCCATAACGCTCCATCCCTTTTAGCCCGAACCAGAACTGATCCACCCACACACGCCCACGCCAGTAAATGTCTGCACCGAAGGCCGGGTTGGTCAGCGCTGCCGTACCAAGCGGGACAAAGGTGTTGAACTCTTTGGGATCGAGCATCACCTTAACCACCGCGTCCGCATGGGGCTGCGTTGCCGCCCCGTTAAACAGCGGCGACCAGCCTTCCGGCCCTTTGCCGCGTTCGACGATTGGTTGGCCCGCACAGCCATTAGCCAGCGGTTTATCTTCAATACGAATGTCGTAATAGAAGTGTGTTACCGGGTCGAACATACAGGTATTGATGTAATCGGCGAGTTTTTTCGCCAGCGCCTGGTAGCGTTTGGCATCGTCGGCTTTGCCGAGAATTGTCGCCATTTCTGCCAGATAGTGATTATCGCTATACATGTAGCTGGCCTGATCGACCGATTCCTGCAGCAGCGAGTAACCCAGTAACCTCCCGTCGTTACTGCGATTATCGGCAAATTTCACCACCCAGTCGCTGCGTTTCCCACCCTTAGCGACGTATTTATCCAGTTGCTCTTTGTCGATAAAACCGAAGACTGCCGCATCGTCACGCCCGGATTCCCAGGAGGCGGCAACCTGTGCTGGGATCTCGAGGCTGTCATACTGGCCTTTACTGATGATATTGGCGTAGTTTTTCAGCCCGGAGAGGGTCTCTTCTTTGTCGCCTTTTTTCACCGTGAACAGCATTTCACCGCTGTCGGTATTGTGAGCTTTATCGCGCGTTGCGCCATATTCAGGTACGCCGTTGCCGTTATGATCGCGGTTTCGTAGCCACCAGTCGTGATATGCAACCAGCTTCGGATACATCTCTTCGAGCCAGGCCTTGTCCTTGGTGACGTTGTAGACCTCCATCACCGACCAGGCCGCCAGGCTTGGCTTGGTGTTGCGTTCGTTCCAGTTGCCGCCGTCGCCGCCGCGCTCGGGGCTGAGGTTCCAGGCAATCAGGTCGGGAATGAATCCGGCGTCCTGCGCGCGAACGGGATCGCCGGGTTTTATCTGCCATGAAAAGACGGCACGAATGTTCTCTTTAGCGATCTCCGGGTTAAAGTGCGCCATGGCGAAGGCTTGTTTCCAGGTGTCCCACGGCCAGGTCTGGTTGCCGGAGAACCAGCGGCCGGTAACGGACGGCGTCACAGTATTGTGTTTTACCGCGCCGCCCGGCGAGCGCCAGTTACCATTCAGCGTCTCGATCGCCTTCACCGCCACTCGGGTTTGTTCTGGCGTGGCATCCGGGTTATTTAAGCCTTTCTTGAGATAGTCGTCCCAGCGCTGCTGCGAAGCGAGCATGTAGGAAGAAGGACGTGCCAAAATATCGCGGATCTGCGGCTGCTCTTTGCTGACTTCCCGCGCGGTCAATAAGTGTGAATAGGTGGTGTAGAACGTGGTAGAGCTGTTGATATGCGCTTTGCTGGTGAAGCGAAGACCGTCGACGGCTGTTTTCATCGGCAGCGACTTATGCACCTGATATTCTGATTCGCCGGAGGTGAGCAAATCCCAGGTTGAACGCACTTTGCCGAACGTGACTTTCAGACCGTCGTAGGTGGCGGTGATTTTGCGCTGATAATCAGGATACTCTTCATCGACGGTTTTGGTTGATGTCGGCTGCCCGTCTTTTGCCTCCACTTTTTCCAGAAGCTCGCCATCCCACACCAGATCCAGCGGCGAGTTGCTGATGATTTTGGTTTCCAGCAGCGAGGTGCGCGGACTGGCGAAGCGTAGCGTCATCTCTATCTGTACATCTTTTGATGACAATTTCTGTACCAGCGCCCCTGGAATGCTGTAAGCCTCGAGGGTGAAATTGACCTTTTTACCCTGCTGGTACACCGTCAGACGATCGAAGTTCGTCGCCATAAAATTGATGTACTCTTCCGTCAGCAGCGCCACGCCCGGAAAACCGCCCATGGTATCCGGGCCATCCGGCAACAAATGACCGTGCCAGGAGCCAAGATCGAAAAAGGGATTAAAGCGCTGGTGGTCGTCGTGATCGTAGTCATGCATGTAGTCCGGTGCACCGGTGCGATTAATGATGTTTTTAAACTCGTTAGCGCTGGCGGCATGCTCAGAGACGCTCATCAGCAGGAGACAGGCCAGCGGCGTAAGAAGAAGTTTGATGTTCATGGGTTCCGATCCTTGTTACCAATAGAAATATTGCATCAGGAAGATTTGGTCGCTCGGGTCACCAGAGGCATTCTGCATATAGAACCGGCTGTCGAAGGCGGTAGCGAAACGTCCGCCGCCGTATTCATACCAGATACCGAACTGCATAAAGGACGTAGTTTCTTCCTCGGCGCGATCCGGTCGGTGTTTGGCGTAGCTATATGCGGTGGAGAGATAAACCCCTTTTAGCGCTTCATACATCGCGCTGATCATATAGCCGGTCTCGGTGCCGGATACATCCAGCCCGTCGGCGCGACCCGTGTGGTGCCACGCGCGGGCGGCGAAGTTGGGGGTGAGGATACCGGTCAGGAACAGCTGTCCGGTACCGTCCGTTATCTCCAGACCGTTCATCCAGGTTACGCCTTCAGTCAGGTCGTACTGGATGTAACCGTTCATCATGGCCGGATAGGTATATTTATCGTCGTAGCGATCGTATTTACCAAAGTGCAGCCAGGCTTTGCTTTCATCGTGGTGTCCGGCGGGGGTGGCGGTCACGCTATAGCGCAAAGGGCCGGTCAGGTTTTGCACCTTAATGGCGGTCATAATGTCTCGGGTATTCGGAATAACGTAGCCCAGGTCTGGCGTGAAATCACCCCACCATTGCAGGTCATCCAGCGAGGAGTCCTGGCGCAGACTGAGCATCATCTCTGTTCCAGCATCGGTACGGTAACCACCGTAAAAGCGGTTGATCCCGCCTTCGAATCCGCCCCAGCTATGGTCAGGAACCCAGGCATTGCCTTGATGGTCGGCCTGCACGGTCCAGCCCTCGCCGTAGATCAGACCAAACCATGAACCGTGTTTTATCTCCAGACCACCTTCAATGTAGGTACCGTCGCTGTATTTATGCTTATCTTTTCCTTCTAAATCCATATATCCCCCCATGCCCAATTCACCATAAAAACGAAATGAAGGGGAGGTTATGGCAGGTGTTTTCGTATCATAGTGTTCAGCAGGGCGAACTTCTTCTGCACCCAGAGAGGAGACGCAGAAAAAGGGCAGGGCAATAATTGCCCTGCAATAATGGCTAATGTTATTCATGCTCCGATCCTAAGCAAATAAAATATAATTTTTATTGTTATAGCCTTAGCGAATATTGTTTATTATTATGCTTTAATCATTAATTGATATTTGAAGCGGGAGCAGCCTCAATAGCTTTTTCTTCTTTGGTTAACCCTTTAATGTATTTACTGTATTTCCACCAGGCAAAACCGAGGAAAATAACAATTCCACCGACGTTATAAAAAATAATGGTTATGATATTCCCGCCGGTCGGGAAGGTAGAGGCAATAAAGCCGATGGTGAACAGGACGATCAGCATTGATACCACAATAATGCCGGTTTTTTGCGAACCCATACGGAAGTCGCGCGGCAAGTGGTCCAGTTTTGCGCGTAGATTCAGGTAGGCCAGCATAATAAACAGCGGCGGCAGCATCGATGCGGCGGCGGTCATGTTGATGATGGTGTTCATCAGGTCCTGCACGGTATTAGAGCCGAGCGTTGGTATAATCATCAGTGGGATAACGATCAGAAACTGGATCCACGCTGCTCGGGCCGGTACGCCGTTTTCATTCAGTTCGACGGTTTTTTTACCGAAAATACCCGCCGGAATTTCAGAGAAGAAGATCTTCACCGGCGTAGCGGTCCACATCAGCAGAGAGCCGAACATCGCGGTAAAGGAGACCAGGCCGACAAAGCGGTTAACGATGAGTTCCGGCAGGCCAAAGTATGCCGCCAGACCGTGGAATACCTGCACCGATCCACCAGTGAACTTCAGTTCTTTGCTGCTGACGAAGACGTTGATCAGCACCGAGGAGATGGAATAAAGCACGCCGATAAAAATCCCGGCAATGATAATGACCTTCACGAACGATTTTGACCCGCCCTTAACGTCGTTGACATACACCGCCACGGACTCCGCGCCGCCTGCCGCCATGAATATCCAGGTGGTAATACCGAGGAACGCCCAGTTAAAATTCGGGATCATTGCATCAACGGTGATGGGGTCAGCAGGCTGCACGCCGCCCACCAACGCAGTACCCGCCAGTAAAATGTAGGACAGCGTCAGCAGCAGCATCAGCGTGGAGGTGACGGAGGTAATCGGCCCCAGCATTTTTGCGCCGTTGGTCGAAACCCAGGTCGAGAAGGCAAACAGCACCATACTTAACACGGTGGTGGCGAACGGTGTCAGAATGTATTCGTAGCCTAAAAATGCGTAGGAGGCATAGGCGATAACGCGGGGCAAAAGCGAGGTGAAAAAGAATAGGTTAACGAACCAGTAGGTGTAGGCGGTAATAAAGGCCCAGCGCCCGCCCAGCGAGCTTTTCACCCATGCGTAGACACCGGCTTCGGAGTTTTTATTCAGCGAAACAAATTCGGCGATGATTAAGCAGAATGGAATAAAGTAGAAAATTGTCGCAAGGAAAAACATCGGTGCGGATGCCAGACCAAGCTCAATATTATTGTTGATAACGTTATTAAAACTATAAACCGCGGCAAAGGTGAGTGAAAGTAAGCCGAACTTGCCGATGGTATTACGTTTGGTATCAGACATAGCACATCTCCGATTCCTGATTATTATAGGGTACTGGCGGCGCAACGTCGGCGCCGCCTGTGTTTTTTATTTATTATGAAAATAACCATCTTCGATGGTGACTTTGAGTACGACTTTCTTCACTACGCTATTACAGATAAAACGATAGGCTTCATGGTTGTCACAAATAACCATTTGTCCTTCGTGCACTTCTACGGTTTTTCCGCAGCCTTTCAGATATTCGCGATCGGTTTCATCGCGATAATATTCAACCACCTGGAGATCTTCTTTGGCGGCATACTCTATTTTTTGCTGTCCTTGCAGGTAGTAATGGATCTCAAAATAACGACGATGACCGGTAAACAGCGCATCAGTTGCAGAGTCTGTCTCTACGCGGTAGCTCAGAGAATCACCGATAGAGTGAGCGACACCAGGTTGAATATTGTCAATATTTTCAATGGCCTCAACGCAACGTTGCCATTTCCGACCCGAAGCAAAGCGTTGCTGGAACTGCTCTAAGTTGTCGATGATCCTCATTTTGTATTCTCGCTGTGCAAATTCGTGGAAAAGAACCCGGTGCCAAAGGCGCGGTTGGCGGTGGCTTGAGCGCCAGACTCACTGCCGGAAACCGGCAACAACGTGAAGCTGTAGCTGAATGACGTAAACCAGACTCGCCAGGAATCAAGTACCTCACTTCCCCACGAGTTAGACCCTAAGCCCAGTAGCTGATGGTCCAGATTGAGGGTGATGTCATCGCTGCGCTGCAGCTCATTGCAGTGCTGTGCAGCAAAGATATTTTCTGGCGTATAGCGCCAGGCGCTCAGGTTGACAGGGCACTGCGGAATCACCAGCAGACCGTTGCCGTGACGATCGGTTAGCGTTGCCCAACGCACGTCCTGACGATTGCCGTTGTTTTGCGGGAACGGATAATTCTCGAACATCTCATCCACACTGCTGCGCCAGATATCGATGATGTTGGCTTGTTGACTGTCGCCATAGTTTTCACCAGGACCACGTCCGTACCAGGCCACCTGTCCCAAATCACCGCTGATGCCCATCGTGAAGCCAATGCACGGAATAATGTCCCGGTATTCGCCGTAAGGCTGGCCGGAAAGCTCCACGTTCAGCTGACCGTCTGCGGCAATCCGCCAGCGGTAGGTGCAGCGCATACCGAAATCAAATACCGGCGGGGCGATAATCGTCTGGCTGGTTATCAGCAGCGCATCTTCGGTTTGCTCAAAAGTAAAGTCGCGCAAATGCTCCTGCATTATCTGTATATGATTTGGCTGCCAGAGGCCTTCGAACTCTTGCTTGTGGTTATCTATGGTTGGTTTGAAGAAATTAATCTTCGGCTCGCGGGTAATCAGCTCTTCACCATTGACGTTCCAGCTAATGGGTTTACCGGTCAGCTTTGAGAAGATCAGATGGAAGTTATAACCGCGAACGGTGCAGCTCTGGCGGTTCTCTTCCAGCGTCAAAGGGGTGGCGTTTTGCAGACTGAACGGTACGGCAGTCGCCGTTCTGGCCTTCAGCGGGAACTGATAAGTCGCGATGTGATGCCCGGCTTCGCTGTATAACGTGCGGGAATCTTTCGTCACGGTGACGTTGAGGAACGTCTCGCGCGCATCCAGCTCCGGCAGCGCGCATTGCAGCAGCGTATCGCTGTTGGGTGCGACCTCGCGCAGTTTCATTTGTTGGCTGGAAAGCGTGTCGCCTTCAGCGCGGACCTCAATATGCAGGGTGTAGTCGTCAAGCGTGGTAAACCACAGTTTGTTTTCTACCCGCAGCTCGCCGCGAGCCAGATCCTGCGCGCGCACTTTTACTGGCGCAATGACCTGCTTGTACTCTTGCAGACCCGGGCCTGGGGTTTGATCGGAATAAATCAGGCCATCAAGGCAGAAGTTGTAGTTGTTCGGGTAGTCGCCGTAGTCACCGCCATATTTGTACCAGAGGTTACCGTCGTCATCTTTGGCCTGAATCCCGTGATCGCACCACTCCCAGACATAGTGTCCCTGAATGCAATCATGCTGATAGAAGACGTTCTGATATTCCGTTAGCCCGCCGGGGCCGTTGCCCATTGCGTGAGCATATTCGCAGATGATGCGCGGTTTAGGATGTGGGTATTCACCAAACTCATTCATCAGCGGTACGCGGGTGTACATGGTGGAAATGATATCCACCACTTCGGCGTCACGATCTTCTTCGTAATGGAGCAGACGCGTGTCATCCAGTGCTTTTGCCGCGTGGTACATGGCGCGAATATTACAGCCGTAGCCGGATTCATTGCCGAGCGACCAGATGACGATCGACGGGTGGTTTTTCTGCGCGTGGACGTGGCGTACGATGCGCTCAACATAGACATTTTCCCACAGCGGATCGTCGGTGATCCGGCTGATATCGCCGATATTAGCGAAGCCGTGAGATTCAACGTCGGTTTCGGCCATGACGAACAAACCGTAGATATCGCACAATTCATAGAAACGTGGATCGTTCGGGTAATGGGCGGTGCGTACGGAGTTGATGTTGTGCTGCTTCATTAACAACAGATCTTTTTCCACGCGATCCATACCAACCGCGCGGCCCTTAAGATGATCGTTGTCATGACGGTTGACACCATGCAGCATGACATAGCGGTTATTGATGTAAAACAGACCGTCGCGAACGTTGATATCACGGAATCCTACGCGCTGCGGCACAACCTCAAGGATGTTGCCGCTGGCATCTTTCAGGGTCATTACCAGATGATAGAGATACGGTGATTCCGCAGACCACTGGTGCGGCTTGCTGACCTTGAAATTGAACGCGGTGCGGGTGAGCTTATCCACCGTCAGAGCGTTAATCACGCCGTTATGCAGCGTCTGCTCACCGTCAAACAAAGTGTATTCGAGCGATGCCATCGTTGGCGTGGAGGCGATATTTTCCAGCACGATGTCGCAGGAGAGGGTGGCATCGCGATAGTCATCATCGAAATCGGTACGAACGGTAAAATCCTGGATATGGGTCGCCTGTTTACCGACCAGATAGACGTCGCGGAAAATTCCCGCCGACCACCACATATCCTGGTCTTCAATGTAAGTGGAATCAGCCCATTGCATAACGCGAACGCACAGCAGGTTGTCACCGGTCTTCACCACTGCGCTGATATCAAACTCGGCCGTCAGGCGACTGCCTTTGCTGAAGCCAACGTACTGACCATTCACGTAAACTTCGAAGTAGGTTTCTACGCCATCAAATTTAATCAGCGTTTGTTTGCCCTGCCAGCCTTCACTGAGGGAGAAAATACGCTGGTAGGCGCCGGTAGGGTTATTGGTCGGCACGTAGGGGACATCAATCGGGAAAGGAAAACCTTCGTCGGTATACTGCAGCTTGCCGTGTCCTTCCATCTGCCACATGCCGGGGACGGTGATGCTGCCCCAGTCGCTCATAAACTGCGACGTAAAGGCTTCCGGCACCTGCAGCGGATGCTCAAAGAACTGGAAATTCCACTGACCGCTCAGCAACTGAAAGAGGCTGCTGGTTTCGCGGGCAAACGAGCGGGCCTGCGCAACGGAGTCGTAAGAGAAAAAATATGCGCGTGGCGCCAATCGATTTTCGTGGGTGAGCTGAATGTTTTCCCAGCGATTCATAAGGCCTCCCGGTGGAGAAAAATCGGAACCATTCATTGTAATGGTGAGTAAGGATAATTGATGATGATTTTAGTAAAAGTTTTACTAAAATATAGCGGGTGAGATGATTTACTTTAACTGGATCACGAAAATAATTCGGGCGCAGAAAAGAATGCATGACAATGCGCGCCCGGCTTCAGCTGAAACCGGGCGGATAAATGGGGGATTTTAGCGGGTAGTACCGCGCAGTTTCAGCTTGCTGGGAACAAAAACCAGCAGAGGAAGCGCACGTCCATCGCGGGCTTTCTCAAACAGCAGGTTGACGCCCTGACTGCCCATCATTTCTGAATGGATGCGCACGGTGGAAAGCGGAGGAAAGGTGAAGCGCGCCGTCGGGATATCATTAACGCTAATCAGCGAAATGTCCTGCGGAATGTTCAGACCACGCTCGTGAATGGCGCGGAGAACGCCAATAGCAATCGAGTCAGAAGCCACAAACAGGGCGCTGGGATAGTCGGCTTTCGCTAGCATTTTTTTGGCCAGCTCATAGCCTGATGAACTGGAGAAGCCGCCGCGATAGATATCCTGTTCAGAAACGACCTGCTGCAGGCGACCGTATTCGACAAACGCGGCTTCGCGGATATCAGCCTTGCCAGGCTGATCTTCGCCACCGATGAAGCCAATGCGGGTGACGCCCTGGGCGATGAAGTAGTCGATGCTCTCTTTACTGATGCGGGCCAGATCGATATCGACAGCGTCATATTCGCTGCCGGGTTCATGAAAATCGATAAAGCAGATGTTGTCGGTAAGCGCTGTTGCCGCCTCGCGCAGCGCAGGAGAAGGCTTGCCAACAATAAGAATGCCGGTAATGTTTTTGTTCTCCGGCAGCCCACTGTGCTCATAGCAGTTGGTCAGTTCAATCCCCAGCTTCTCGCACTGGGTTTCAATCCCATGGCGGATCGCGAGATAGTAAGGATCGTTGATTTCCAAATCCTGCTGATAGCTGTAGAGCGCCAGAATATGCTGGAGGCCGAGCGCGCTGGTCTGGTTCTTACGGGCGCTGCTGGTTTTGTACTCCAGCTTTTCCGCGATCTCCAGAATGCGATGCTTGGTCTCTTCTTTTACATTCAGCGTGGGGTCATCGTTTAAAACCCGGGACACTGTCGCCAGGGACACGCCAGCTTCGATTGCGATGTCTTTAAGTGTTGCCATGTTTGCCTTTTCCCTGAGTTACCTGCGCATTGTAAATGAAGCGCTTATCTATTCATCTGTTTTCAGTAAAAAAAGCACGTTTAATTGACATGCTCGGGGTAAAACTGGGCTTGCAGAGTGTGATGAGTGCGTCATTTTCCCGCTTTTAAGAACAATGCCCGGAAAATAGTTTGCTAGTATTTAGTAAAATTTTACCAAAGGAGAAAACAATGGATACCGTCGCATTTGCTGATTTTGCCCGCTTGGAAATACGTGTTGGAAAAATCGCACAGGTAAAGCGCCATGACAATGCCGATAAGCTGTATATCGTGCAGGTTGATGTGGGAGAACGTACGCTGCAAACCGTGACCAGCCTGGTACCTTATTACAGCGAAGAGGAGCTGATGGGGAAAACGGTGGTGGTACTGTGTAATCTGCAAAAGGCCAAAATGCGCGGTGAGACATCAGAGTGTATGCTGCTGTGCGCTGAGACGGACGATGGCAGCGAAAGCGTGCTGTTAACGCCAGAACGCCTCATGCCTGCAGGCGTACGGATTGTTTAAATTGTGCTGCCTTATCCGGCCTACGTTTGTAAACGCAGGCCGGACAGACATCTTTTACACCTGCTCCACGCTCACCCGTAATGCTGCCAGGGCTTTGCGCGTCGATCGTAATACCAGATCGCATTGTTCGATCGTTAACGTTAACGGCGGTTCGATGCGGATCGTCTTGGCATTATTCAGCGTGCCGGCAACCAGCACCCGCTGGCGGAACATCTCACTGGCAAAGTTGTAGCCGATTTCATTATCGACAAACTCGATTGCCATCAGCATGCCCTTGCCGCGTACATCATGCACCAGGTCCGGATATTCCCGCGCAAGCTGGCGGAAACCATCCAGCAACATATCGCCTTTCTGCTCCGCCTGGGCCGGTAAATTTTGCTCCAGCAGGACGTTAATGGTGGCCAGCGCAGCCGCACACGCGAGCGGATTGCCGCCAAAGGTGGTGGTATGCAAGAAAGGATTGTCGAACAGAACCGAGAACACCTCTTCGGTGGCAATAGTTGCGCCAATCGGCATCACGCCCCCGCCCAGCGCTTTAGCCAGGCACATAATGTCGGGCTGCACGTTTTCGTGCTCGCAGGCGAACATTTTGCCAGTACGCCCCATGCCGGTTTGTACTTCGTCAAGGATCATCAGCGCGCCATACTCATCGCAAAGTTTACGAACGGTGGTCAAATACCCTTGCGGCGGCAGGATCACGCCTCCTTCACCCTGGATAGGTTCAAGGATCACAGCTGCAACGTCATCACCGGTTTTTTTACACTCACTGAGCATAGTGCGCAGCGCGTTAACATCGCCAAACGGCACATGACGAAAACCTGGCAGCAGCGGCATAAAGGGTTTGCGGAAAGTTGATTTCGCTGTGGCAGAGAGCGCGCCCAGAGATTTGCCGTGAAATGCGCCGCTGGTGGCAATAAACGTAAATTTACCGCGCGGCGATTGATACGCTTTCGCCAGCTTCAGAGCGGCTTCAACCGACTCGGTCCCGCTGTTACAGAAAAAACTGTATTTCAGTTTACCGGGTGCCAGTGCGGCAAGGGTCTTTGCCAGCATGGCCCGCAGAGGGTCAAGTAACTCCTGGCTATGCAGAGGTTGTTTCGCGAGTTGATTCTGTACGGCGGAAACCACGACTGGATTACGGTGCCCCACGTTGAAAATTCCAAAACCACCCAGGCAATCAACGAACTCCTGTCCCTGGGTGTCGACAAGCGTATTCAGGCTTCCCGCTTGCCACTCTACGGCTCCGTAATCCCCGCCTGCAGTTACAGATTTTCGATACTCTAAGAACCCCGGATTGACATGCTCCTTGAAGTATTCAATCACCTCTCGGTTTAATGATTTCATTTCCTCATGATCAAGCGTGCGCTTTTCGATGAGATTCAGTGCGTGTGCGCTGCAGGCCAGGGCCGATGCGCTGGAAGGTAACCTGTTCAAAATATGCTCCCGGAGCTGGCGTATCACATGATACTGAATTAAGTATTGCAGGGATTGCGCCATTCCGGCGCGCTTAGCAAAAATCGGGATAAACACCAGGAAACATCTTATTTGTGCAACATTTAATGCCATTTTTTAACATTTGCTGGCATTTTGCCCAAGTTCAGACTGCGAAAACAGATCGGAAACTCCCTTTTCTGCGCTAAAAATGAGCAAGTTTCGCACTGTGACGGTGCATTGGTAGAAGTGCAATGGAATAGTTTCTGATTGAAAGTATTTTAAATCAATGGATTAGAATGCGTATAGATTTTGAGGTTTAATCGCAAATTGCGATCTAAATCAAATTTAACAACTAAAGATAAAAAAATTATCGCCGAAATAACATAAGCCGAAAGAGTTAACAACCAGATAACCTGCACAGGACGCAATCATGTCTTCTCATCCCTACGTTAGTCAGCAAAATACACCGCTGGATGATGATATCACCCTCATGTCGACCACCGATTTACAAAGCTATATTACCCATGCGAACGACACTTTCGTTCAGGTCAGCGGCTATCAACTGAATGAGTTGCTCAATAAGCCGCACAATCTGGTTCGTCATCCGGACATGCCAAAAGCGGCGTTTGCGGATATGTGGTACACCCTGAAACAGGGCGAGCCATGGAGCGGGATTGTGAAAAACCGGCGTAAGAATGGCGATCACTACTGGGTGAGAGCCAATGCGGTGCCGATGGTGAGGGAAGGACATGTAACCGGGTATATGTCGATTCGTACCCGGGCAACTGACGAGGAAATTGCGACGGTAGAGCCTTTATATAAGGCGCTGAATGAAGGGCGTTGCAACCGACGTATCCATAAAGGACTGGTGGTACGTAAAGGCTGGCTGGGGAAGCTCCCGGCACTGCCGATTCGCTGGCGGGTGCGCAGTGTAATGGCGTTCATGTTTATTGTACTGGCGGCTGCGTTGCAACAAATGGGCGCGGAATGGCCGTTACTGCTGATGAGTGCGCTGGTAATGATGCTGGGAACGGCGATTTTCGAATGGCAGATTGTGCGCCCCATTGAGAATGTCGCTCGTCAGGCGTTGAAAGTGGCGACCGGTGAGCGAAACAGCGTGTTGCATCTTAACCGCAGTGATGAACTGGGTCTGATGCTTAGAGCGGTCGGGCAACTGGGGCTAATGTGCCGCTGGCTCATCCATGATGTCTCCAGCCAGGTGAGTTGTGTGCGCAGCGACAGCGAAACGCTGGCGAAAGGTAGCGATGATTTAAACAAACATACGCAGCAGACCGTTGAGAACGTGCAGGAAACGGTGGCGACCATGAACCAGATGGCGGCATCGGTGAAACAAAACTCGCAGACCGCCGCCGCGGCAGATAAGCTCTCCATCGCCGCCAGCAGCGCGGCGACACACGGTGGTGAGGCGATGGATACCGTCATCAAAACCATGGACGACATCGCCAACAGCACCCAGCGGATTGGTACCATTACCACGCTGATTAACGATATTGCCTTCCAGACTAACATTCTGGCCCTGAACGCCGCCGTTGAAGCCGCACGGGCGGGTGAGCAGGGGAAAGGATTCGCCGTGGTGGCGGGAGAAGTGCGTCATCTTGCCAGCCGCAGCGCCAGTGCAGCCAATGATATCCGCAAGCTGATTGATGCCAGCGCCGATAAGGTGCAGTCCGGATCCGACCAGGTTCACGCCGCAGGGCGCACGATGGACGATATTGTGGCGCAGGTGCAAAACGTGACTCAACTGATCGCCCAAATCAGCCACTCAACGCTGGAACAGTCGGATGGTCTTTCCAGTCTGACCCGCGCGGTGAATGAACTGAGCAACATTACGCAGAAAAACGCCGAACTGGTTGAAGAGAGCGCCCAAATTTCTGCGATGGTGAAACATCGCGCGGGGCGTCTGGAAGACGCGGTCACGGTTCTGCACTAAGAATCACAATGCAGGCGAAATCCAGGGGAATGGGTTTCGCCTGCTGAGCAGATTAATCCAGTTGGGTAATATCCAGCGCTGCGCGATCGATAATACCGATGATTTTTTTGATTTGCGCATCGCTGGTATCACCATGATTGACCCGTAGGTCCAGCACGGCTTTGAAGTTCTCCAGCGCGCGTTTCATCTGCGGGTTCTTGCGCAATTCAAAACCCACGCAGCGGGCTTTAATCCGTTCGTGGATATGGTCCAGATGCTCACGGTTTTCTTCCAGCCACTGCTGGCCCTGGGCGGTGATCGCAATCTGTTTACGCCCACCTTCCTCATCGCTGATAGTGATCAGCTCCTGATCCTGCAAGAAGTCCAGCGTCGGATAAATAACGCCCGGGCTCGGGGTGTAGTTACCTTGAGTCAGGGTTTCAATCGCTTTTATCAGCTCATAGCCGTGGCTGGCGTCGCGGGTCAGGATATCCAGAATCACCAGGCGTAATTCTCCGTGACCGAAGAAGCGCTGGCGACGACCGCCGCCGCGACCGTGGCGGTGTCCGCAACCCTGTTCAGGGTGGTGTTCTTTGTTACAACCTTCATGGCGATGTTCTTCACCTTTGCAGCAGCCTGCGTGGTGCTCGTTGTGGCGGCCTTCATGGTGATGTCCTTCACCCTTGCAGCAGCCTTCGTGTTGGTGCTCTGTATGTTTGCAGCAACCTTCATGATGGTTTTGCATCATCGTCTCCTGATGTTGTTTAGATATATCTAATTTATATCTAAAATTTATCTTCTTGCAAGTCTATAAAATGGTTTTTTTTTAATTTTATGATTATTAATGGTTTTTATGGATTTCTGATAGCTGTTTAATCACAAGCTGACTATATCAAAAAAGTGCTTGCAATATTGTTGACTAGCAATCATTATCATTTAAAGATTAATTTAGATATATCGTATTATCTTCACGAAGGCGAAAAAATGACAAAAAATATCTCACGCTACCCGCAGCGCGTTCGCAATGAATTGCGCTTCCGTGAACTTACCGTCCTGCGCGTTGAACGTGTTAGCGCGGGCTTTCAGCGCATCGTACTGGGCGGTGACGCTCTGGACGGTTTTAGCTCGCACGGCTTTGATGACCACACCAAGGTCTTTTTCCCGGAACCGGGCTGCCATTTCGTGCCGCCAGTAGTCACTGATGAGGGCATCGTCTGGGCCGACGGGGTGCGTCCGCTCTCCCGTGACTACACGCCGTTGTATGACGAAGCGCGCCATGAGCTGGCACTGGATTTTTATATTCATGACGGTGGAGTGGCGAGCACATGGGCGATGAATGCCCGCGTGGGTGACAAGCTGACGATCGGCGGACCGCGCGGTTCGTTGGTGGTGCCAGAAGATTATGCGTATCAGGTTTACGTCTGTGATGAATCGGGAATGCCTGCGCTGCGCCGACGGCTGGAGTCGCTCAGCCGCTTAGCGGTACGTCCAAACGTCACGGCGCTGGTCAGCGTGCAGGATGCAGCGTACCAGGATTATCTTGCCCATCTCGACGGATTTACTATTGAGTGGTTTATCGGCCATGACGCGCAGGTAGTGAATGAACGCTTATCGCGACTAGCCGTGTCCACAGATGATTATTACATCTGGATCACTGGTGAAGGCAAGGTGGTAAAAAACCTGAGTGCTCGCTTTGAAACCGAGGCGTTTGACCCTCAACGGGTGCGTGCGGCAGCCTACTGGCATCAGCGTAAAGCGGCAGATTAATAACTAGACGGCGGCACGCCAAATGCCTGGCGGAAGGCATAACTAAATGCCGCGGTGCTTGAATACCCTACGTCGAGCGCCACGGCGGTCACGCTTTTATTTTTTTTCAGCATTAATACGGATTCCAGAATACGCATTTTTTGTTTCCAGACGCTGAAAGGCAATCCAGTTTCTTTTTTGAAATGGCGTGAAAAGGTTCGGGCAGACATACCCAGATGATGTGCCCAGTATTCAACCGAATGCTCCAGAGCGGGGGATTCTTGTATGGTTCGGCATATTTTGGTTAATTCGCGATCCTGCGGCCAGGGTAATACAAAAGCGACTTCCGGGAGTTGCAGAATAATGTCGACCAGCACGCTCACCAGTCTGCCCTCTTTGGAGTGGCTATCATAATGCCCCGAAACTAAATTCGTGGCGTAATGAATAAACTCTCTGGCGAAATCACTGATAGCGACCACTTTACATTCATTAATGCGCGCTTCAAGAAAGCCCGGTTTAATATCCAGGTTCTCTAAATACACATCATCCAGAGCCCAAACTGCATGCTCCGTATTATTGGGGATCCAGATGCCATAGTGCGCCGGGATTATCCAGCACTTGCCGGCAACATCAATACGCATACTGCCTTTGCGGGCGAAATGGAATTGCATAAAAGAGTGTGAATGCGGCGGAACATGGTGGTTGGCTTCTAATACATAGGAGCGAAAATACACGTCCTGCGGCAGTTCCGCCATGGAGTTATCCGGGAAGAAGTTCCACTGTTTTTGCGCGAGAGTTTCCATAAATAAATCGTCAATGCTCCCGGTGGTGTGGCCGCTGCTCGATAGATCTTGTCCGCAGATCATAATACATACACCCTGTTTTCCATAATAATCTTGCGTAAGAATTTTTAGCCCACTTTTGGTAAATACCATGAACTCGCTTTGTTCAGATGCTGTCATCGTCAATGAAACAAATGATAACTGGACCCGAATGGGAAAAGAGCTGCTTTCGCAAGCAGATATCAGGATTAATGGCTCCCGTCCCTGGGACATTCAACTTCATCATGCTGGTTTTTTTAAACGAGTATTGCAGCAAGGCTCGTTAGGGCTTGGTGAAAGCTATATGGAAGGCTGGTGGGACTGCGAGCGGCTCGATATTCTGTTCTGCAAAATCCTCAAAGCAAAACTTGACCAGCAGATGCCGGGTAATCTGAAAGATATTTTACGTATTGCCAGTGCGCGCCTGTTTAATTTGCAGTCGCGCAGCCGCGCGTGGATTGTCGGCAAAGAGCACTACGATATTGGTAACGATCTCTTTGCGTTGATGCTTGATCCGCATATGCAATATTCCTGCGGTTACTGGAAAGACGCGACCACATTAGACGATGCGCAAAATGCCAAATTAAAAATGATCTGTGAGAAGTTGCAACTTAAACCGGGTATGCGTTTACTCGACATCGGTTGTGGCTGGGGCGGGCTGGCGGAATATGCGGCGCGTCATTACGGTGTGGTGGTAGAAGGCGTTACTATCTCCAAAGAGCAGCAGAAAATGGCCCAGCAGCGCTGTGAAGGGCTGGACGTTAATATTCTGCTGCAGGACTATCGCGACCTTGATAAACACTACGATCGCATTGTTTCCGTGGGGATGTTTGAACATGTAGGGCCGAAAAATTACGACACCTATTTCAGCATCGCCGACCGTTGTTTAAAACCGGATGGGCTGTTCCTGTTACATACCATTGGTAGCAATAAAAAGGGGATGAGCGTCGATCCGTGGATCAATAAATACATTTTCCCGAACGGCTGCTTACCGGCGATCTCCCATATTGCTGAGGCCAGCGAATCACGGTTTGTGATGGAAGACTGGCATAATTTTGGCAGCGATTATGATAAAACGCTGATGGCATGGCACGAGCGTTTTAATCAGGCATGGCCGGAGCTGTCAGCACGTTATTCCGCCACCTTCAGAAGAATGTTTAATTACTATTTATGCGCCTGCGCCGGTGCTTTTCGCGCCAGAGATATCGAACTTTGGCAGGTGCTGTTTAGCCGCGGCGTGGAAGGTGGGATTCGCGTTTACCGTTAACGTTTTGCCTGATGACGCTTGTGTCATCAGGCATTGATTAAAACTTAGCTCACCATCTCCTCCGCCAGGGCTTTAAACACCATCGCTACGGCGTGCGCGCCGGGGTCCATATTGCCGAGCAGGCTTTCGCTGTTCAGATAAGATGCGCGCCCCGCATTGGCTTTATTCGACAGACAGGTTCGTTCGGCACCCGCTTGCGCAGCGTCGAATGCGGCCTGCATATTTTGTGGCTGTGCGAGCAGCGACGTCAGGGCCGGCTGCAGTGCATCAATCATGGTGCGATCGCCTTCATCAGCGCCGCCGTAGAACTTCATCTGCGCCAGACCCGTATTCAGCGCCTCGGCAACGTTAGCACCCTGTTCGAGTTTCTGTCCGGCGGCGGTAAAGAAGATCGACATCAGCACACCGCTGGAACCGCCCATCACCACGGTCAGACGTTCGCCAATCAGCGCGAACAACGTGGCAAGGTTATCCAGCGGTAGCTGCTGGCGATGCAACAGGCTGGCAATCTCACGCGCGCCGGCGGCAAAGGTCGAACCGGTATCGCCATCGCCAACTTTTGCATCCAGCGCATTCAGATGTGTCTCCAGACCGGAAAGAGTTGCGGTGACAAGTTCCACAATCCCGGCTACAAGGGTGTTTTCCGAAGGCTGAAACTCCACGCGCGCACTGCGCTGAGATGACGGTACGCAACTGATTTCTCGTGGTGGGATCGGGGTTGGCCAGTTACTGGTTTCCACCTCTGTGAGTAGCGCTTTTTCGATGCTCTCTTCGAGCACGATGGCCGTAAGTGAAAAGCCTTTCATATCCAGCGCGGTGACCAGCGAAGCTGGGCCAATCAACCAGTCGATACGCGGATGCAGTGGGCTGCTGATCAGTTCGCGGGTAATGATGGCCATTTCGGCCACGGACACGCCGCCAAGATTGTTAATCATCACTGCCAGACGACCGGTTTCAGGCAGGACCGCCAGCAGTTTATCCACCATCAAATTCACCACTTGCGCACTGTTTTGCGTGTCGATAACCGAAGCACCCGGTTCGCCGTGAATGCCCATCCCCAGCTCCGCATGACCAGGATGATGACGCGGTGCAGCGTCTGTTTCTTGCGGCAGATGGCAGCTGGAAAGGGCGACGCCCAGGCTGAAAGTGTTGTTGGCTGCGTACTGCGCTTCACGCAGGACGGTGGCGAGGTTGTAGCCGCGTTCGGCGAAATAGCCTGCGATTTTATGCACCAGGATGGTTCCCGCAATGCCACGCGGGTGTTTGTTATCCGGCAGAGAGATGTCGTCGCCGACAATCAGCATTTCAACGTTATAGCCAAGGCGACGTGCTTTCTCGGCGGCGAGACCGAAATTAAGGCGGTCACCGGTGTAGTTTTTCACGATCAACAGACAGCCAGCCTCACCGGTCACCGCCTGAATAGCGGTCAGTACCGCATCTACGCTCGGAGAGGCGAACACATCTCCGCAGACCGCAGCGGTGAGCATCCCTTTACCGATAAAACCAACGTGCGCGGGTTCGTGTCCTGAACCGCCACCAGAAATGACCGCCACATTATTTTTGTTGAGGTCACGACGGATCACGATACGGATGGCTGGATCGCTTTCCAGACGCGCAAGGTTATTCCACGGGCTGGCGATAATCGTGCCGTCGATGACGTCGCTTACGAGATGGGTACGGTGGTTAAAAAAGAATTGAGACATAACGACTCCTCGAGGTTGAGTGAAAGACAAACCCCCGAATGTGTAACCATGGTGCGGAGGCGATGGAGAGATTCTGGCGAACTCAGCGTGGAAAAAAACAACGCTAAAATGAGTTTCATTACGGAACGTCATCGTTATTTTTTGTTTCGAAATGAAACTTAAAAAGTTAGGGAATCATCGCAATGCGAGCTTGCTCGACTTTTTTTTCCTGCCAAAAGTACAGGTCATACGGTGTAGTCGGCCTTTTTTTGTCGGTTTTAAATGCAGCGAAGTGAGTAAAAGGGAAAGTGGGATTGGTGATTGCCGGAGATTTGGCGGGAAATGAACGGATCGGGATCGCAAACCTTATCATTTTTGTGGATAAGCGTTCCAATCTGGAACGTTCGTGGTTTTTATCTGTTTCATATCAGAACAAAAAGACGAAAGATTTTTTTGTGTACGCCTCGCCATACAGTTATTGCATCGCTCCGGTACCTCCCGTTTTCGCCGTCAGCATTCGGCCTAACAGGTTAACGCCAGGGCTCACCATGTAAAAACATGTACTTATTTGAGGATGAAAGGAATGCTAAAAGTTATTCAATCTCCAGCCAAATATCTCCAGGGTCCTGACGCTTCCACCTTATTTGGTCAATATGCTAAAAATCTGGCGGACAGCTTTTTCGTGATTGCGGATGACTTCGTGATGAAGCTGGCGGGAGAGAAAGTACTCAACGGTCTGCACAGCCACGATATTAGCTGTCATGCGGAACGCTTCAACGGGGAATGCAGCCATGTCGAAATTAATCGCCTGATTGCCATTCTGAAACAGCACGGTTGCCGTGGCGTGGTTGGGATTGGCGGTGGAAAAACGCTGGATACCGCTAAAGCGATTGGTTACTACCAGAAGCTGCCGGTGGTGGTGATCCCGACTATTGCGTCTACCGATGCGCCAACCAGCGCGCTGTCCGTTATCTACACCGAAGCTGGTGAGTTTGAAGAGTATCTGATCTACCCGAAAAATCCGGATATGGTGGTGATGGATACCGCAATCATTGCCAAAGCGCCGGTCCGTCTGCTGGTGGCCGGGATGGGTGATGCGCTGTCGACCTGGTTTGAAGCGAAAGCCTGTTATGACGCCAGAGCGACCAGCATGGCGGGCGGACAGTCCACTGTGGCGGCGCTGAGCCTGGCGCGCCTGTGCTATGATACTCTGCTGGCGGAAGGCGAAAAGGCACGCTTTGCCGCGCAGGCTGGCGTGGTGACCGACGCGCTGGAACGTATTGTCGAAGCGAACACTTACCTCAGCGGCATCGGCTTTGAAAGCAGCGGTCTTGCGGGAGCGCATGCTATTCATAACGGATTTACAATTCTGGAAGAGTGCCACCATTTGTATCACGGTGAGAAAGTCGCCTTTGGTACGCTGGCGCAGTTGGTGCTGCAAAACAGCCCGATGGAAGAGATCGAAACCGTACTGAATTTCTGTCAGAAAGTCGGTCTGCCGGTAACGTTAGCGGAAATGGGCGTGAAAGATGACATCGACGGCAAGATTATGGCCGTGGCCAAAGCGACCTGCGCAGAAGGTGAAACCATACACAATATGCCGTTCCCGGTGACGCCTGAAAGCGTTCATGCCGCTATTCTGACGGCAGACCTGCTGGGACAGCAGTGGCTGGCGCGTTAATCAGTCGTCGGTAAGTTTTTATCCGACATCTTCTCCCCCTCTGACAGTCTCTGCCGGAGGGGGTGTCTATGGTAAAACAGCGGAAAGGGATATGACGGCGCACACGCATAGCATCGGGAAGGAAGTCTCTTCGGTTCTTGCCCAGTCATGGCATCGTTGCAGCAAGTTTATGCAGCGGGAAACCTGGCAGGCACCGCATCAGGCGCAGGGGCTGACCTTTGAGTCGATTTGTCGTCGCAAGACGGCGCTGCTGACGATTGCCCAGGCCGCGCTGGAAGATGCCTGGGAATTTATGGACGGCCGTCCGTGCGCGCTGCTGATTCTGGATGAGTCGGCCTGTATTCTCAGCCGTTGCGGCGATCCGCAGACGGTGGAACAACTGGCGGAGCTCGGGTTTCGCGACGGCAGTTACTGTGCGGAAAGCATTATTGGCAGCTGTGCGCTGTCGCTGGCGACGATGCCGGGGCAGCCGACAAAAACCTCTGGCGATCAGCACTTTAAGCAGGCGTTGCATCCGTGGTCGTTCTGCTCGACGCCGGTATTCGATAACCATGGTCGACTGTTTGGCTCCATCTCGCTGTGCTGTCTGGTAGAGCATGAGTGCGTTTCTGATTTATCCCTGACGCTGGCGATTGCCAGAGAAGTCGGTAACTCTTTACTGACCGACAGTCTGCTGGCTGAATCCAATCGTCATCTGAACCAAATGTACGGACTGCTGGAAAGCATGGATGATGGCGTGATGGCGTGGAACGAGCAGGGTGTGTTGCAGTTCCTTAATGCGCGCGCGGCGCTGCTTTTGCATCTCGACGCGCAGGCCAGTCAGGGGAAAAATATTAACGACCTGCTCAATCTGCCCATGCTGCTGCGCCGGGCGATCAAACATGCCCGCGGCCTGAATCACGTCGAAGTTACCTTTGAAAGTCAGCATCAGTTTGTTGATGCCGTCATTACCCTGAAGCCGATTGTTGAAGAGCAGGGCAACAGCTTTATTCTGTTGCTGCATCCGGTTGAACAAATGCGTCAACTGATGACCAGCCAGCTCGGCAAGGTGAGCCATACCTTTGAGCAGATGTCGACAGACGATCCGGAAACCCGGCGCTTGATCCATTTCGGTCGTCAGGCGGCGCGGGGGAGCTTCCCGATTCTGCTGTGTGGGGAAGAGGGGGTCGGTAAAGAGTTGTTGAGCCAGGCTATTCACAATGAAAGCGAACGCGCCAGCGGGCCGTATATCGCCGTGAACTGCCAGCTGTATGCCAACAGCGTGCTGGGTCAGGATTTTATGGGCAGCGCGCCTACCGATGATGAGAACGGTCGGTTGAGTCGTCTTGAACTGGCCAATGGCGGCACCCTGTTTCTGGAAAAAATTGAGTATTTAGCGCCGGAGCTGCAATCCGCGCTGCTACAGGTGATTAAGCAGGGGGTTTTAACCCGCCTGGATGCCCGGCGGCTGATTCCGGTGGATGTGAAAGTGATTGCCACCACCACGGTCGATCTCGCTAATCTGGTGGAACAAAACCGCTTTAGCCGTCAGCTGTATTATGCGCTGCACTCTTTTGAGATAGTCATCCCACCGCTGCGGGCGCGGCGCAGTAGTATTCCCTCGCTGATTTTTACGCGGCTGAATAGCCTGAAAAAACGCTTTTCAACCAGCCTGAAGATTGACGACGATGCGCTGGCGCAACTGGTGTCCTACTCGTGGCCGGGTAATGACTTTGAGCTGAACAGTATTATCGAAAATATCGCCATTAGCAGTGAAAACGGTCATATTCGGCTGAGCAATCTACCGGATTATCTGTTTGCCGAACGCCCTGGTCTGGAGACGGCATCTTCACTGCTGCCAGCCAGCCTGACATTTACCGCCATCGAAAAAGAGGCGATTATCCACGCCGCCCGCGTCACTAGCGGGCGCGTGCAGGAGATGTCGCAGCTGCTGAATATTGGTCGCACCACCCTGTGGCGCAAGATGAAGCAGTACGACATCGATGCCAGTCAGTTTAAGCGCAAACATCTGGAGTAGTTTCTTCGATTCTGGCCATCGAAAACAACACATCCGACAGTCGGTTGATGTAACGTTTGGCCTCATCGCGTAACGTCAGGGTTCTGTCCATCGCGATCAGGATCCGCTCCAGCCGACGCACCAGGGTTCGCGCAACGTGTAGCTGTGCCGAGGCCAGATTTTTCCCCGGAATAACAAACGCTTTGAGCGGGCCGCTTTGCGCCATATTACGGTCAATAAGCTGCTCCAGCGCCTGAGTATCCTCTTCACCAATACGCTGCTTTAAGCGGGTAAGTCCTTGCTCATCACTGGCGAGCTCTGCTCCAAGTACAAACAGCATCTTCTGTATGGCGTGCAGTTCCTGGCGTAGCTCGGCCTGGCGCGTGCTGGCATAGCAGACGCCAAGCTGGGAAATCAGTTCATCCACGGTGCCGTAGGCGTCAACGCGGATGTCGTCTTTGTCGATGCGGCTGCCGCCATATAGCGCAGTGGTGCCTTTATCGCCGGTTCGGGTGTAGATGCGGTACATTTATGTTATCTCGCTGAAAGGAAGCACTTTAACCAGTTGACCGGCATTGGCGCCGAGCACGCGGATCCGGACAGCCCCGGCGCAGATATGCCCGCAGACCAGCGCCCGATCCTCGGGCAACTGGGCATGGGTTAAGGCAATATCACCCGCGTTATTGAGGCCGAGCCCCACGCGTAGCGTCGAACTTTTGGCCGCCAGTTGGCCCAGCGCCAGCGCGCAGTCATGATCGTCGCAACAGATTGCCCGGTAAGGAACGCCTTGCTCTTCCAGTCCCCAACACAGCTCATCAAGCACGTGAGTATCCTGCCAGCGAGAGTGATAAAACAGATGTACGGCCGGTGATGAAAGTGACATGGCGTCCCCTGCGTTATCAGAATGCCTGACGGAAGATACCGGCAATTTCTTTCTCGTTCCCTTTGCGTGGGTTGGAGAAGGCATTGCCGTCCTTCAGCGCCATTTCCGCCATATAGGGGAAATCGGCTTCTTTGACGTCCAGATCGCGCAGATGCTGCGGAATGCCGATGTCAGCAGAGAGGCGAGCGATGGCGTGAATCGCCAGTTCGGCCGCATCCATGGTTGAGAGTCCGTTAGTGTTTTCGCCCATAAACTCTGCGATGTCGGCAAATTTTTCCGGGTTAGCGATCAGGTTATAGCGTGCCACGTGCGGCAGCAGTACGGCATTCGCTACGCCGTGCGGCATGTCGTACAGACCGCCAAGTTGATGCGCCATCGCATGAACGTAGCCGAGGTTGGCGTTGTTGAAGGCCATGCCCGCCAGCAGCGAAGCGTAGGCCATATTCTCACGTGCTTTCAGATTGCTGCCCAGCGCCACGGCCTGCCGTAAATTACGGGCGATCAGGCGGATCGCCTGGATAGCGGCGGCGTCGGTGACCGGGTTGGCATCTTTGGAAATATAGGCTTCTACGGCGTGGGTCAGGGCGTCCATCCCGGTCGCCGCGGTCAGTGGTGCGGGTTTGCCGAGCATCAGCAACGGATCGTTAATGGAGACTGACGGCAGGTTGCGCCAGCTGACAATCACAAACTTCACTTTGGTTTTGGTATTGGTCAGCACGCAGTGGCGGGTAACTTCGCTGGCGGTACCGGCAGTGGTATTCACCGCGACAATCGGCGGCAGTGGATTGGTCAGGGTTTCAATCCCGGCATAGCTGTATAGATCGCCTTCGTGGGTCGCCGCGATACCGATACCTTTACCGCAGTCATGTGGGCTACCGCCGCCGACGGTAACGATGATATCGCAATGCTCTTTGCGAAAGACTTCCAGACCGTCGCGCACGTTGGTATCTTTGGGGTTAGGTTCAACGCCGTCAAAAACCACCACCTCAATACCGGCTTCACGCAGATGGGCGAGAGTTTTATCTACCGCGCCGTCTTTAATCGCTCGCAGACCTTTATCAGTAACCAGCAGCGCTTTTTTACCACCCAACAATTTGCAGCGCTCGCCGACAACGGAAATAGCATTCGGGCCAAAAAAGTTCACATTTGGCACCAGGTAATCAAACATACGATAGCTCATAATATACCTTCTTAGATTTAAATTATAATTCAGAGAAACAGTTCAGTGCGGTTTCTGCTAATAATCTGTCTTGTTCGACGGTACCACCGCTTACGCCTACGGCACCGATTAATTTACCGTTTAATATGACGGGTAAGCCGCCGCCGAAAATAACAATGCGCTGTTGGTTGGTAAGCTGCAAACCATATAGCGAAGCACCAGGTTGTACCGCATCGGTAATTTCATGGGTACCCTGGCGCAGGCAGCAGGCGGTATACGCTTTATTAAGAGAGATATCACAGCTGGTGATAAACGCATCGTCCATGCGTTGCATCAGCAGTGTGTTTCCGCCACGATCAACCACGGAAAAAACCACCGGAACGTTAATTTCAAGCGCTTTAGCCTCGACGGCCTGCGCCATTTTTTTTGCCGCCGCCAGCGTAATGGTGGCGATTTGTTGGCTCTTATTCACAGTCTCTCCTGAAAATGTTGTAGGGCTGAGGTCACGAAACATATCGCGCAACAGCTATTTTTATCATTGGCTTTACCTTATTTTCTCGCCGCACGTTATTAAGTCAATAGGGCGAAAATTCCAAAAATATTAAATTAAACTTCCCGGATTTGCGTTTATTGATAATGATCATTTAACCTCGTCACAATTTGATGTGGATATTCCTGAATTGCGTTTCAATATGAAACGATGCGTTTTTATCAGGTGCCAAATTGGAACGAAATTAATTTTATTTTTTTATTGTTCTGCTCATTTAGAGTTCGACCATTGCTGATGAAAGGCGAATGCCGGGTGTTGTGTCCCCGGCAATGCGGCCCGGCGTCCCTATTTTTTATCTTTTGAGTCAATAAATCATGAGAAGATCAAAACGATTCGAAGTGCTTGCGAAACGGCCTGTAAATCAGGATGGGCTGATTGGCGAATGGCCTGAAGAGGGGCTGATCGCCATGGAAAGCCCCTACGATCCTGCTTCATCGGTGAAGGTAGAATGTGGTCGTATTGTTGAGCTGGACGGTAAGAGCCGCGCCGAGTTCGACATGATCGACCGTTTCATTGCCGACTACGCCATTAACGTGGCTGAGGCCGAGCGCGCCATGCAGCTCGACGCGCTGGAGATCGCCAGAATGCTGGTGGATATCCACGTCAGTCGGGAAGAGATTATTGCCATTACCACCGCCATCACCCCGGCGAAAGCGGTGGAAGTGATGGCGCAAATGAACGTGGTGGAGATGATGATGGCGCTGCAAAAAATGCGCGCCAGACGCACCCCCTCCAATCAGTGTCACGTGACCAACCTGAAAGATAACCCGGTACAGATTGCCGCCGACGCCGCCGAAGCGGGGATCCGTGGTTTTTCCGAGCAGGAAACGACGGTCGGGATCGCCCGTTATGCGCCGTTTAACGCCCTGGCGCTGCTGGTGGGGTCTCAGTGCGGTCGCCCCGGCGTGCTGACGCAATGTTCCGTTGAAGAGGCTACGGAGCTGGAGCTGGGCATGCGCGGGCTGACCAGCTACGCCGAAACGGTGTCGGTCTATGGTACGGAGTCGGTATTTACCGATGGTGATGACACGCCGTGGTCAAAAGCGTTTCTCGCCTCAGCGTATGCATCGCGTGGCCTGAAGATGCGCTACACCTCCGGCACCGGTTCGGAAGCGCTGATGGGCTATTCCGAAAGTAAATCGATGCTGTACCTGGAGTCGCGCTGCATTTTTATCACCAAAGGCGCAGGCGTACAGGGGCTGCAAAACGGCGCGGTCAGCTGTATCGGCATGACTGGTGCAGTACCGTCAGGGATCCGCGCGGTGCTGGCGGAAAACCTGATAGCCTCAATGCTCGACCTTGAAGTGGCCTCCGCCAATGACCAGACCTTTTCCCATTCCGATATTCGCCGTACTGCCCGTACCCTGATGCAGATGCTGCCGGGCACCGACTTTATCTTCTCCGGTTATAGCGCGGTACCCAACTACGACAACATGTTTGCCGGATCGAACTTCGACGCTGAAGACTTCGATGATTACAACATTCTGCAACGCGATCTGATGGTTGACGGGGGCCTGCGACCGGTCACGGAAGAGTAAACCATCGCTATTCGCAATAAGGCCGCCCGTGCCATTCAGGCGGTGTTCCGCGAACTGGGCCTGCCGCTAATTAGTGATGAAGAGGTGGAGGCAGCCACTTACGCTCACGGCAGCAAAGATATGCCCGCACGCAATGTGGTGGAGGATCTGGCTGCTGTGGAAGAGATGATGAAGCGCAATATCACCGGACTGGATATCGTCAGCGCGTTAAGTTGTAGCGGTTTCGAAGACATCGCCAGCAATATCCTCAACATGCTGAGGCAGCGCGTCACCGGTGATTACCTGCAAACGTCGGCCATTCTGGATCGCCAGTTCGACGTCGTCAGTGCCGTCAATGACATCAATGATTATCAGGGACCCGGCACCGGCTATCGTATTTCTGCCGAACGCTGGGCGGAAATTAAAAATATAGCGGGTGTGGTTCAGCCCAGCGCGATCGAATAAGGCGGTAGACAGTGGAATGCACAACTGAGCGTAAGCCGGTTTTTACCTTGCAGGTGAGCGAAGGCGAGGCGGCTAAAGCGGACGAACGCGTGGATGAAGTAGTGATTGGCGTCGGCCCGGCCTTTGATAAGTATCAGCATAAAACCCTTATTGAGATGCCGCACAAAGCGATTTTGAAAGAGCTGGTTGCTGGCATCGAAGAAGAGGGGTTACATGCGCGGGTAGTGAGGATCCTGCGCACCTCGGATGTTTCTTTTATGGCGTGGGATGCGGCAAATCTTAGTGGTTCTGGTATCGGGATTGGTATCCAGTCGAAAGGAACCACGGTGATTCATCAGCGCGATCTGCTGCCGTTGAGCAACCTGGAGCTGTTCTCTCAGGCTCCGCTACTGACGCTGGAAACGTATCGCCAGATTGGTAAAAACGCCGCGCGCTATGCACGTAAAGAGTCGCCCTCGCCGGTGCCGGTGGTGAATGACCAGATGGTGCGCCCTAAATTTATGGCTAAGGCCGCACTGTTTCATATCAAAGAAACCAAACACGTGGTGCAGGATGCTGCGCCCGTCACGCTGCATATTGCACTGGTAAGGGAATGACCATGAACGACAACATCATGACCGCGCAGGATTACCCATTAGCGACCCGCTGCCCGGAGAAAATTCAGACCCCCACCGGGAAACCGCTAACCGAGATTACCCTTGAGAATGTGCTGGCGGGCCGCGTAGGACCGCAGGATGTGCGTATTTCTCAGCAAACGCTGGAGTACCAGGCACAGATTGCCGAACAGATGCAGCGTCACGCCGTGGCGCGTAATTTCCGTCGTGCGGCAGAGCTGATTACCATCCCAGATGCCCGCATTCTGGAGATCTACAACGCGCTGCGCCCGTTTCGTTCTTCGTTTGCTGAGCTGCAGGCCATTGCCGATGAACTGGAATATACCTGGCATGCCACGGTGAACGCCGGGTTTGTTCGCGAGTCGGCAGAGGTGTATCAGCAGAGAAATAAGCTGCGTAAAGGCAGCCAATGACGGAGGGTGTATGCCGCTAATTGCAGGGATTGATATCGGCAACGCCACCACTGAAGTGGCGCTGGCGCAGCATGGCCGGTTTATCGCCAGCGGGATTGTCGCGACTACCGGCATGAAAGGGACGCGGGATAATATTGCAGGGGTGGTGGCCTCCCTGCAGCAGGCGCTGAATAACACGCCGTGGTCGCTTCAGGACGTGGCGAAAATCTGTATCAACGAGGCGGCACCGGTAATCGGCGATGTGGCGATGGAAACCATCACTGAAACCATTATTACCGAATCAACGATGATTGGGCATAACCCGCAAACGCCCGGCGGTATTGGTGTGGGAATAGGAACCACCATCACAGTGGAGAAGCTGGCGGCGGTGAGTGAAGATCATTTTGCTCAAGGTTGGATCCCGCTGGTAGGCGAGGAGATGGATTTTCTCGAGGCGGTTTGGCTTATCAATGAGGCACTGGATCGCGGTGTCAATGTGGTGGCGGCAATCCTGAAAAAAGATGATGGTGTACTGGTGAACAATCGTCTGCGCCGGACCATGCCAGTGGTAGATGAAGTTACCCTGATTGAGAAGGTGCCGGAAGGCGTGTTGGCGGCGGTGGAAGTGGCGGCCCCGGGACAGGTGGTGCGGGTGCTGTCGAACCCTTACGGCATTGCGACTTTCTTTGCCCTAACGCCCGAGGAAACGCAAGCTATCGTCCCCATCGCCAGAGCGCTGATTGGCAACCGTTCTGCCGTGGTGCTGAAAACGCCGCAGGGCGATGTGTGTTCAAGAGTGATCCCGGCGGGCAAGATCGTTATCCGTGGCGAAAAGCGCGGCGGTGAAGCCGACGTTGCGCATGGCGCGCGGGCCATTATGCAGGTGGTAAGCGCCTGTGCGCCCGTGTGTGATATTCGCGGTGAAGCTGGTACGCACGCAGGTGGCATGCTGGAGCGGGTGCGTAAGGTGATGGCCTCACTGACCGGTCATGACATGAACACGGTGCACATTCAGGATCTGTTGGCGGTAGATACATTCATTCCGCGCAAGGTTCAGGGCGGTATTGCCGGGGAGTGTTCAATGGAGAACGCCGTTGGCATTGCGGCGATGGTGAAATCCGATCGCTTACAGATGCAGGCCATCGCCAGTGAGCTCAGCGCCCGGCTAAATACCCCGGTTGAAGTCGGTGGCGTAGAGGCCAACATGGCCATAGCCGGAGCGTTAACCACGCCCGGTTGTGCTGCACCGCTGGCGATCCTCGATCTGGGCGCAGGATCTACCGATGCCGCCATTATCAATAGCGACGGTGCAGTGAAAGCGGTTCATCTGGCCGGTGCGGGAAATATGGTTAGCCTGTTGATTCAAACAGAGCTGGGCTTAAGCGATCCGTTTTTGGCAGAGGAAATTAAAAAATACCCGCTGGCAAAAGTGGAGAGTCTGTTCAGCATTCGCCATGAGAACGGCGTGGTGGAGTTTTTTCGCGAGCCGCTCAGCCCGTCGGTGTTTGCCAAAGTGGTGTATCTGAAAGACGGGGAGCTGAGCCCGATAGATAACCAAATCTCGCTGGAAAAAATTCGGCTGGTGCGCCGACAGGCTAAAGAGAAGGTTTTTGTGACCAACTGCCTGCGTGCGTTACGCCAGGTATCTCCCGGTGGAACCATTCGCGATATCTCTTTCGTGGTGCTGGTAGGCGGTTCCTCGTTGGATTTCGAAATCCCACAGATGATAACCGACGCGCTGGCGCATTACGGGGTTGTCGCCGGACAGGGCAACATCCGTGGTACTGAAGGGCCGCGTAATGCGGTGGCGACCGGGCTGGTTTTGGCTGGAATGGCGAATTAATCGCGCAGAAAACAGTCGCGCAAGCGTTTAGCTGCGGGGTAAATCAAATAAAGGTGATGTTCTCTTTGATATCCCGGCGGAGTTGGGTACATAGTATGAATGTGTCTCTCACGTGGTTAATTTTAAGGATAAGAGCATGCCAACAGCAATTGAGAAAGCATTGGATTTTATTGGTGGTATGAACACTTCGGCGTCAGTACCCCATTCAATGGATGAAAGTACCGCTAAGGGAATCTTAAAGTATTTGCATGACTTAGGTGTGCCAGCGAGTCCGGAAGTAGTGATGGCACGGGGTGAGCAGGAGGGATGGAATCCCGAGTTCACGAAAAAAGTAGCCGGATGGGCAGAAAAAGTCGCCTCCGGTAACCGCATCCTTATCAAGAACCCAGAGTATTTTTCAACCTATATGCAGGAGCAGCTCAAAGAACTGGTGTGAGCTGACTATAGGATCAAACTCTAACGGACGTTTCCATCTCTGATGGCAGCGTCCTAATGGCGTGCCAGCGATATAGGCTGGCGCAGCGTATGATATAACCTTATTCCCCGCATGGGGCTGTAAGATCATTTCCGAAGCGATGGCTTATCGCGAGAATTTCAGTCAGTGTGAGCAGATGGTCATCTGGCCTGATTTACTTTCATTGGATACCACTGTGAACGCTATTTCGACGGCCACGCTACCGCGTTTGCACCAGGGCTGCGTGCTTACATCGACCAGACTGCCAGTTGGCACAAAACCAATCTAACGTCGGTGTACAGGGCGTCACCGGCATCAATGTCTCAGTCTTTCGGGACTTGCAGGCATCCGGCACTGATGCCGACCTGATCTACCTGGTCGGGGTCACGACACTGGTGAGCAAGGATGGCTTCAACTTCTTCTAGAGTCGGCGGATCTCGGCCTGAGCATCTGACAGTTCTTTATTGGTGGATGAGTCCGGCCGTACTCCTTTATCCTCGCGTACAGACTGTGTGGCAATATTGAGACGTTTTGCTCACGCTAAAAACGGAATCGCCACGCTAAACAATCTGTTTGGCTGTTTCAACTTTACACTCTTCGGGATACCCCTTACCGCTGGGTAACCCTCTTTAAGTCCTCAGAAATGACGCTAAGATCTTTGTTAAATCCGAAGCTATTCATACCTCTAAACTGGTACAGAAACCTGATTAAAGGTTGCCATAAAGAACTATCTTCTGGCAAATCGTAAAACTCAGGTCGCACGATGATAATGGTCGGATACAACTAAATAAATCAGAAATCAAAACGGGAAAAATGCTCGAACAATAACGTGTTTTAGTTGATCACTATAATGTGAGCTGGTACAAAAAAACTTTTAATTTTTAAATCAGTCTGAAGTATTGTTAGGTTATCATCCTGAGTATGTTTCCTTCCACGAATTACAGCTTTCAGGTAGCCTATGAATGAGTCTCGGTCCCCTACCGCCGTTATTGTGGATGACCATCCCTTGGCTCGCATGGCCATACGCGGCATGTTGGAAAAACAGCACATTACCATTATCAAAGAATTTGAGAACGGAGCGGAAGCCCTAAAGGAGTTGACGAAAACAGCTGTCGATATCGTCGTTGTGGATGTCGAAATTCCTGGCATAAATGGCGTTGAGCTGGTGGAGAAACTCAGGGCACAATGTTTTACTGGTGTGTTAATCGTAGTATCAGCAAAAAATGATCGCTATTACAGTAAACGCTGCGCGCAGGCTGGCGCGAATGCTTTTATTAGTAAAAAGCAAGATATGGAAAATATTCTCGCAGCGATTAATGCGGCGAAAAATGGTTATATCTACTTTCCCTTTTTCATGGAGGAACCGTCGGTAGAACTAACGGATAATCAGCGTCTTGAATCTCTCTCCGCGCAGGAGATGAAAGTAATGAGCTATATGCTAAGCGGCCTTGATAATACGCAGATTGGCGAAGCGATGTATATAAGCAGCAAAACGGTAAGTACCTATAAAACTAGATTAATGGAAAAATTAGGCTGTAAATCACTAGTCGAACTACTCTCTTTTGCTCATCAGAATAAGCTGACCTGAAGATGGAACTGCGTCTTGTACTTCTCCTGCTCCTCTGGGTTTTCAGCGGATGTGCTGCTTATGCTCAGGATGGCTCCCCCACTGAGCTAGAGCTGTCGGGATATAGTTACATTACTCCGGTGCCTGTGTACTTGAGTGAGGATAACAAGCGCTGGCTGTTGCAAAAAAGAGCGCTACGCATTGGAGTTTATCAACCTGAGCAGGCTCCGTTGGTGCAAACCACGCTCAGTGGGCGCTACAGGGGAATGAACGCTGACTATCTGACGCTAATCCATAATTCGCTAAATGTCCGTATCGCTGTACTGAGCTATAAAAATCGCGCTGATGCAATTCGCGCGCTACGTGCGGGCGAGATTGATACGGTATTGACTGGTCTTGATACGTTTCCTTTCGCTGAGGAGGGCATTCAGCTCTCGGAGACACTAGTACATTCCTGGCCCGTGCTGGTGACTTCGCTCTCTAACGTTATGGGTCCCTTGCATAGTCCGCAGAGTGCTCGTATTGCGGTTGTTGAGGGCTATCCTGGCGCTGATTTCATTCATGAGGTATTTCCGAATGCCGAAATAGCCAATTACGCCAGCTATCAGGAGGCGCTGAACTCCATTATTACCGGGCAGAATCGATGGTTTATGGGTGATTCGCTAACTACTAGCACTTGGCTTTCCCAAGAGTTCAGCCTGGCTTTGAGCGCGGTTAAATATTGGCCTTCACCACAAAAAATGAGCCATTTTTTATTCTTACCGGGACAAGAGCGTTTACTGAGCATCATTAATAGCACCATCAATGCAATCGATGAAAATCAGCATGGACAAATAGCGCAGTCGATGATTGACAAAGGTAACCTCTCTTTTTTACTTCAACCACTCAATCTGACGCCTCGTGAAAAACAGTGGCTAAAAACAAACAAAACGCTACGGGTAATTATTAATCCGTGGTTTGCGCCTTACACCATGGCCGACAATAATCAGGAAGTTCGGGGGATTGTAGGGGATATTCTTAATCTGATTAGTTTGCAAACTGGCCTGCAGTACGAAACGGTTGTCGTAAACTCGCGTGAAGATATGCTTTCAGAGATGAAAAAGGGCAACTGGCATATTGTACAGGCAGCCACCTTTGATTTGAGCCTCCAAAACACCCTCTCTTTCACTCATCCCTTTATTACCACCCAGTTTGTTACCGTTGTCAGAAAAGAGGATGCCCAGGCGATAGCGCTAAAGGCAGGAGCGCACGTGGCGATAAGCATCGATCATCCGTTACTGATGCAGATGAAAGCCCGTCATCCGGATATCTATTGGCAAGAAGTAGAAAACTCCAGTGTAGCATTAAATCTTGTTGCAACGGGAAAAGTTGACGCGGCGATTTCTAATCAGCTGACCGCTCGTTATCTCACTGAACATTATTATCCCGATCGGCTGACATGGCTCCCGTTGCCAGAGGTGCAACCGGCAGCAATCAGTTTTGCTGTACCGCGCTCAGAACCTGAATTAAGGCAGATCCTTGATAAGGCCTTGGATGATATCCCCCAGAAGGAAATTTTACAGATTGTCGGTAAATGGATACGTCTGCCGGACGTCCAAATAGATACCTGGGAGTTGTATAACCGACCCTTCTATCTGGTAGCAACTCTCGCGACCCTTCTTGTCGTGAGTACCTTCCTCTGGGTGCTCTACCTGGCACGGCAGGTGCGTAGAAGAAAAGAGTCGCAGCGTTTACTGGAGAAGGAAAAGACCAAAGCACAGAAAGCTAATGAAGAGAAACGAGCCTTCCTCTCTCATATGAGCCATGAGATTCGCACCCCAGTAAGTGCCATTGTGGGATTTCTGGAACTGTTACAAAACTCAACGACAAACTTCAGTCATGAAGATAAAACTTCTATCGATCATGCAGTTACAGCTTCGCGATCGCTGTTGAAACTGATTGGCGAGATCCTCGATCTGGAGAAGATAGAATCCGGTTTGCAGGAGGTGATGCCGAAGTGGGTGCATGTTGATGCGATGATCAAAGAAAAAGTATTACTTTTTACCGCGCTTGCCGCGCAGAAAGGGATAGCACTGGGCTATGACTCGCATCTGGAGCCAAAAGAAGCCATGCAGCTAGATCCACAGATGTTGGAACAGGTGCTGATGAATCTTATCGGCAATGCGGTGAAATTTACACGTCATGGAGAAGTTCAGGTCTCAGCGAAGAGACTGAATCACGCGCTGGTAATTTCCGTGAATGACACGGGGCCCGGTATCAGTAGCGAAGAACAAAAGTCGCTTTTTATGCCGTTCAGTCAGGGGAAAATGGGGGAGATTCATCACGGGTCAGGGCTAGGATTGGCTATTGCAAAGGCATTGATGAACCAGATGGGGGGCACGATAGATTTGCAAAGTGAAGTTAATCAGGGGACCAGAGTGACGCTGAATTTGCCAGTACAAATTTCGTATGATGCACTCACTGACGTCGTTGAAACCGAGTCACCACCACCTCCTGTTATTGGCAAGACACTGCGGGTATTAATTGCCGACGATCACCCTTCCAGTCGTCTACTGTTAAAACGTCAGCTAGCCTCCCTGGAAATTGCTGCGGATGAAGCGGAAAACGGCGAAGAGGCATTACGTTATCTTCAGCAGGATCGTTACGATTTATTGATTACCGACCTTAACATGCCCGTGATGGATGGTATTGCACTTACTCGCGAGGTGAGACGATTTGATAGTGATCTTCCTATCTGGGGTCTGACCGCTACAGCGCAGCAGCATGAGCGTGAACGCTGTATTGCGGCAGGAATGACCGATTGTCTATTTAAGCCAATTACCCTCGCGCAGCTCACTCGTCTGTTAGCCGGAGTAAGCCAGACGAACGAATTAATGTTCGATGAGAAGCGGTTGGCGGTACTAGCACAAAACAATCGGGTGCTTATGCTCGCTGCGCTGCATGATGCGCAACGGGAAAATCGACACGATTTAGAAGCAGCCAGAACAGCCGCATTTGACGAGGACTATCCATCGGTGAAATATCATATTCATCGCCTTAACGGTACTGCCCAATTGCTGGGCATTAATGAAGTCATCACTGTTGCTCAAATGCTGGAAGAACGATTGCCTGATGCTATTACTGCGGCGGAACTGTTCGACTCTTTGAACCGAATCGAAAGCTCGCTCAATAATCTGGAACAATCCATAGAAAAATTTCAACAATAGCCCTTTTCCTACGTATGTAGGCGCTTGCTGACAGAATAATAAGCTCTCGCCAATGTTGCTCCACTGTTAACCAGGTAAAATTAGCCCTGTTCCGGTGAAGTATCTTTTGTTAAGTGACAATAGAATATTCCCTAAGAAAAATCCAATTCGATGGTTATTACAAGTTCTGGCTATCAAACAACTATAGATCATTAAGTTGCGCCTATGTTTCATGGTAGTTTTAAATGCTATAACTTAATTTTTAACTGGTGTTTTTATTTGTAATCTATGGTTTCTAATGGATTAATTATCTTTGAAAGGTGAAAAAATAGTAGAAACGATCGTTTTTTATTCCCAGCTCGAAATCCATTACTTTTGTGCTGCTATAAACATATAATTTCTGTAAATCTCACAATGAAACATGAGAGGGATTACTGACGCTAAATAATAAAGAGGATTATGCCTGGAAGGTAAATTTATGGATTTGTCAGGTTCCATTTTTTCTGATGATTATTTTTTTATTGTCGGCATGAGTGAATTGTTAACTCCAGAGTTAATTGATGAAAATTATTGTATCATAGACATTGAAACAATATGCATATCAGAGGTGCGTAAGAACATAACTCCGGGGAAAAAAGTTATTATTTTTATCAGTAACGTTCTTGACTACTATGCTTTAAAGCATATGTCAGACTTTGTTTTTATTGATAAAAAGTGCCGGCTGAATGAAATTCTCTCCTGTTTGTTGGTAAAGAGTTCACAATATAATTACAGAATGAAATACTCACTTTCTCAGCGTGAGGAAGAAGTGCTCTATTGTATGCAAAAAGGGCTGGATGTTAAAGAGATTAGCCAGCGACTAGGAATGACAAGAAAAACATTTTATGCACATCGCCGCAGTCTGATTTTTAAACTACAGCAAGGTAATCGTGTTGTGCTGTATCAGAATATCGCGCGCACTGAGCTCTATACGCAGAATACTCATGAATATGAGTGACTAGTATATTTTATTAACTGTTGTTTTATGAATGTAAGGTTAACATTAATTTTTAAAGCTTCACATTTATTTTTTCAATTTAACTAACCATATGGAATTTATATATGAAAAAGATTGCACTGATTTCTGCTCTTGTGTCTCTATCCATTTCTCAGGTTGCAAATGCTGCTGATGGGGTAATTAACTTTACCGGTAATATCACGGGTACGGCATGCGTGGTTGATGCAACATCTATCGCTCAACCAGTTGAGCTCGGCACAATTTCAACCGCAGCCTTTGCCGGAGGTAATAGCACTACGGCAGCGGCGAAACGTTTTAACATTGTGCTGAAATCCTGCCCGGCCAGTATTTCGAGCGCCAGCATTCGCTTTGATGGCACGACCAACACCGCTAATCCTTCCATTCTGGCGCTGACCAACGGGCAAACTGCAACTAACGTTGGGGTAGCCATCTATGAGCAGGACAGTACGACGCTGATTCCGGTTGGTTCTCCCTCAGCAAGGGTGAATCTGTTGGAAGATGTTAATAACACACTGACTTACTTTGCTAAATATATGGCAACGGGAGTTGTTGGTGCTGGAACCGCAAACTCTTCGACATCATTTACCGTGACTTACCAGTAAAAGTAGGGCCATTTGTGGCCCTTGTTATTCTCTCAGGATTTCTTCATGTTACAGGAAATATTTAAAAAAATCGCCGTGAGTTTATTACTTATCTCTACGGCGGCAATTAGTGGTGTGGAAATAGGTGGCACGCGACTTGTTTATAATAGTGGCGATAGTCAATCAGCAATCAGCGTGAGAAACCCGGACAATACACCATATCTAATTCAGTCATGGGTAAGTAACAATGAAAATAGTGACGATGGTGACAGTCCATTTATTACCACGCCGCCTTTATTTAAACTAAATCCCAATACCCAGAAGTCGGTTCGCGTCATGTTAATTGGTAATTCTGTGCCTCAGGATCGGGAAAGCATATATTGGCTAAATATTAAATCAATACCGTCATCATCGGCGGATGCTAAAAACGAGTTGCTGATAGCAGTAAAAAGCAAAATGAAGGTTTTTTATCGCCCTGCGGGCCTAAAAGGAGATCCTTCACTGGCATATCAACAGCTAATTTTTTCAGTCGCTGATGGGAAACTGAATGTGCATAATCCGTCACCTTATAGTGTGTCGCTTTATGATGTAAAAGTGAATGGAAAAGAATTATCTAAACCTCCAATGGTTTTACCATTTCAAACCTTATCGCTATCTCAGTCGGCGTTAACTGGTGGTGAAATATCATGGCGTGCGATCAATGATTTCGGAGGCATCACGGCTGAGCATACATTTAATTTTTAGGTTTATCATCCATGTCTCAGGTCAATGTGGTGTCAGGTTTTGCGAAATTAACCAAGTTATCTTTACTTGTTTTTTTATGTTTACGCGTTCAAACAGGGTTGGCTGAGGATTATTTTTCACCAGACTTTATTGAAACTCACGGGAATATCCCACGAGACATTGATATCTCCCGTTTTAGCAAAACCAACGGGCAGGTTCCCGGAGTCTACCATGTAGAAATTTATCTTAATGGTAGCTATGTGGAAACACGCGATATCTCATTCATCTGGAATGAAAGTGCCTTATCACCGACTCTGAAACGGGAGGATTTTTCGCGCTGGGGGGTTAAACCCAACGCACAGCCCGGCTGGATGGATATGGATGAACTGGCGACGATCAACAATATCAGCGAGCTCCTGCCGGGGAGTCTAATCCATTTTCAGTTCGATGGCATGCGGCTTGAAATCTCGGTTCCGCAGGAATATCTGCGGCGAGATCCTCAGGGTTCCGTATCGCCGGAGCAATGGGATGACGGGTTGAATATGCTGTTTGTAAATTACAACTTTTCAGCTGCGAATAACCGTGGCGATGCCGAATCGCACAACGACAGTTATTTAAATCTGCGTAGCGGTATCAATGCAGGTCCCTGGCGGCTGCGAAATTATTCAACTTATAACAACAGCAATGGAATAAGCCGCTGGAACACAATTAGCACCTCGCTTGAGCGGGATATTAAGGTGCTGAAAAGCCAATTTAGCGCTGGCGATGGTTATACCCAGGCAGGGGTCTTCGACAGCGTGAATTTCCGTGGTGTGCAGCTTTATTCAGATGACTCTATGCTGCCGGAAAGCGTCCGCGGTTTTGCACCTGTGGTTCGCGGTATCGCGCAGAGCAACGCTCAGGTGACCATACGTCAGGGCGGGAATATTATCTGGCAGTCATATGTTCCCCCGGGACCTTTTATGATCGACGATCTTTATCCCACCGCCGCCAGCGGCGACCTCGACGTCTCGATTCGTGAAGCGGACGGCTCAGTGCATCAGTTTATCCAGCCATTTTCTGCGGTACCGGTGATGCAGCGCGAAGGTCAATTCAAGTATGCGCTGGCAGCGGGGAAATATCGCGCGGCAAGCTACCAGGATAAGGAACCGATATTCCTGCAAAGCACCTTAGGCTATGGCTTGCCTTGGGATACAACGGTGTATGGCGGGATGATCGTTTCTGAAGATTACTGGTCCGGCGCATTAGGTATAGGTAAGGGGTTTGGGGATATTGGTTCGTTCTCTTTTGACACCACATTTTCTCGTTCGCAGCTACCTGAAAAGACACAAAATGGTGTGTCGTTACGCGCGCAGTATGCCAAAGATTTCGCCACGACGGGAACGTCTTTGAATTTGACCGGATATCGTTATTCTTCATCGGGCTTTCGCGATTTTCAGGAAGCAAACGGCGATGTGAATCCGTTTCGTATTACAAGCGATGAGATGCAGCTTGATGACAATTGGCGCTATCAGCGAAATAAACGCAGTAAGGCCCAGATAACACTGAATCAACGGCTTAGCGACTGGGGCAACCTGAATCTCTCAGCCTGGCAGCAGGATTACTGGGGAGGCGATAGCGAGCGTAGCGTTAACGTGGGATACAACACCAGCGTTAACAATATTAATTACGGCCTGAACTACAGCTACTCAAAGGGGCCATGGCGCAACGACAATGATCATATCATCGCTTTTACGATGCAGATCCCACTATCACGTTTTTTGCCAAACAGCTGGATGACCGTTACTGCTAACGGCAATAAAAAAGGCGATAGCGTTTCACAGATGGGATTATCCGGTACTGCGCTGGAAGATAACAAACTGAGCTGGAACGTGCAGCAAGGCTATAACAGTAAAGGTTCCGACACGATGGGTAGCGCTTCCGCCAATTATAAAGGCAACCACGGGGAATATCAGCTGGGCTACAGCTATTCCCGTGATAACCGCCAGTTTTCCGTTGGCGCGATGGGCGGGCTAGTGGCTCATCCATACGGCATCGCCGCGACTCAGCCTCTTGGCGAGACCCTGGCACTGGTGAAAGCAGATAACGCTGCCGGAGTGAAAGTGGCAAACAATAGTGGTATTTACACCGACAGTAAAGGTTTTGCGGTGGTGCCGTACGTTACACCATATCGACAGAACAGCCTGTCGCTTGATACCGCCACGCTGAATAACAATACCGATGTGCTCAATGATACGCGAACGGTAGTACCAACAAAAGGTGCTTTGGCCCTGGCAGATTATCCTACTGTAACGGGTTACAAAGTTTTGCTGCAATTGACTGGAAGTGAAATCCCGTTCGGGGCGACGGCCATTATTAAAAATCGCAATAACGTGGCGAACGGCATTGTGGATGATCATAAACGGGTCTGGCTAAACGGCGCACCAGAAAAAGGTACCGTTGAGGTTCGCTGGGCTGGCGAAAGCTGCCGTGCGACTTATCAGATAACACAGCTCTCTGACAAAACGCACAACGTTACTGCGCTATGTCATTGAACCGGAGTGAAAGAAAAATGAAACTTATATTAAATATCCTGATTTGCGCTGCGCTGGGGATGTTTTCTCGTACGGTCCTTGCTTGGGATTGCACAACAACAACACCGTCAACTACTGTCTCACCACAGAATATTACGATTTCGCGCAATCTTCCCGTAGGTGCGGTTATCGGGACACAGCTTGTGACACCGACGATCAACTCGTTTAGTTGTTTCAATTCGGATCAGGGTTTGATCTCTAGTCAGGTTTTCGGCGTCATGGCGAACGGCACATTTGATTCGATGGTGAACGGCCGGCGAGTGTATAAAACCAATGTCGACGGTATTGGTTATTCCATCTCGGGTTCCACGACAATATGTGCTGGCGGCAGCGCCTCAGTCACCGGAAGTAATACTATTCGGGGCGATGTCAATACCGCTAAGCTCTGTGAGAACACCAGTGGAATGGTCAACCCGACATTGAGTGGCGCCGTGACAGTAACGTTTTATAAAACGGCAACGGAAACGGGGTCCGGAACGATAACCGCAAGAACGGTAGGTGCACTGGTTTTGCTGAATAACGCGTTGCTGTGGCAATCACCTCAAGCGAATGTCAGTATCAATGCGTTCACGGTGACTACCCCTGCCTGTAATTTAACCACGACATCAATACCTGTTGATATGAAAGAGGTAGATAAAAAGGCATTTAGCGGCAAAGGATCCACGCCCGGCGATACCTACACACAATCGTTCATCCTGCCGATGACCTGCAATGCCGGAACAAAAGTTAGCGTGAAAATGGAAGGGAGTATTTTTGATGCTAGCAGAGGAGTAATCAATACTGCCGGTGGCAATAACGCAGCGACTGGCGTGGGGATTCAGCTGCTTTATAACAATTTGCCGATGGCGTTGGGTTCCGATATCTCCGTTGGAACTTCCTCAACTGGCGGCAGTTTCAGCGTGCCGCTCAAGGCGCGCTATTATCAGACCGGGGATACGATCACTACAGGCACCGCTAACGGCGTGCTGTCATTTACCATGACGTATCAATAGCGATATTAACGCCAGAGGAAAGTTGGTACCTCATGCTAACCCTGTCGAAAATTCGCATAAGATAAGCAGTGGCTTATTATTACTTACGTCTTTGCCTACAGATTTAATTGTCCTATGACAATTACAGATAGCTGGATGTTGTTCATTACTTATTAAATAAATTTATTTACGACTTCCATTTTGAATGAAATCATCTGGAGCCATATGCGTTACCGCAATAGCATTATTATTAGTATAACTCTTTTTTTTCTCCTCTGTGCCGGAGGCACAAGTTTTCTTTTTCACCAATTAATAACAAATCAAAAAAAACTGACCCAGAACTATCTCCAGGCTATTATTAGTAAACTGGACAGTATTATAGGCAATGCAAGCATTGCGGGTCATCGTGCGACAGACCTGCTTAATGGTCAATGTGGCAATAAAGTACAGACTGAAATACGTAAGCTGGTGGCTACACTGCCAGATGTAACAACTATCAATTTACTACAGGGGAAAAACCTTTATTGTTCTTCAGTTTTTGGCGGTGTGAGTTTTACATCAGATGCACATTTCTTCCCCGCTAAATCATTATTTTTAATGAGCGATAGCTCCGTCAATCCTTCTAAATCACTGCTGGTCTATCATGTGTCTCGTGGAGAAAATAGTGTTATGGTAGGCGTAGATAATTATTACATTCAAAATGAATTAAAAAAATATCACGGGAGTTATTCTTACATCATGACGGTGGATGGTATTTCGCTTGATGCCACTGGGAATATTTTCAAAAATCAGTTGTCTGATGGACAGGACACGTATTCCTCGACGCAATTTAAATATAGTGTCAGTGCGTTACCTTTGGCACCGCTTGGTTTACTAACTTTCTGGCAGAGTGAACATGACAGGATTTTACTTATTTTTATAATTTCCGGGGGGCTCTCGATATTATTTTTAAAATACCTTATTCATCGTCAATCGATGTTCTTTATGTTACGAGAAGCGATCGATAATAACCAGCTAGAGCCTTTCATCCAACCGATTGTAGAGGCTCGTAGCGGCAATATTGTTGCAGGTGAGATTTTGATGAGGTGGCAGCACCCGAAATGGGGCAATATTTCGCCGGATCGGTTTATTCCTCTGGCTGAGAAAAATGGTTTGGTAAGCCGCATCACCGAATTGGGCATCCAATCAGTAATCCGAAGCTTTGAATTGTTGGATTTGAAATCGCTTCCATTAACGACGCTATTTTTCAACGTCTCGGCTGCGGATTTTGGGGACAATAGCTTGTTAAATGCCTGTCAGTCGTTCAGGGATAAAACGGCGAACACGGCATTACATATTGGGTTGGAGATTACCGAAAGAGTCGCCGTTGAGGATTCCGCGTTTGTCAGAGAGGTTTGTCAGCAACTTGATATGCTGGGGGTTACACTCTCAGCAGATGATTTTGGTACTGGCCACTGCAATTATAAGCTGTTGATGCAACTTCGTCCGCGCTACATCAAAATCGATAAACATTTTACCCAAGAAATTGAAACTGACGAGGGCAAAGAAGCCATCGTCCGTAATATTATCGCTATTGCTAAAGACAGGGGGTGCCTGACCATTGCGGAAGGTGTGGAAAGCGCCTCGCAGCGTGAGAAATTGGTCGCGATGGGGGTCAGCTTTTTACAAGGTTACTTCTTTTCGAGGCCTATTGAGGCTGCAGTTTTCTTTGAGAGGTTGCAGCGTTCCACCGCTTTTGTTGAATAAATAAGATTCCGTGTGAACATACGTGCTCGCAATAATCGATATTATAATTGTTATCTGTACATTTTCATGATATATCCTGTATTCATCAAAATATAGATGAAAGTGAACTTAACGATACAATAAATGATATTGGAGTCGAAATGCCACTTCACCATGGTAGTTATATTGATAATAGTAAACCACTTTGCTTTTTGAATTAATGCTCAACCACATTCAGATGATTCGTAAAAATTTCGCGTTGCAATATTAAAGAATGTCGGCGTACAAACAGAAACACAACCTGAAGGGAACGCCGACAACACTAAAAGAGCCATCTTTTGTAGTTTGTACCTTTTTACAAGGTGTTCTTGTAAATAACGCCATCCTTCATAATAAGTCTGAAAGCCTCCCCTGGGTTGGCAATTAGCTGAATATCGGTCAGCGGGTCACCATCAACAAGGATCAGGTCCGCCAGAGCATCTTCTTCAATTACACCTAGTTTGTGTGGGTATGGATTTCTTGGTCCCGACATTGCGCACAGTTCGGCATTGGTACTGGTGGCCATCTTCAGGATTTCAACGGGTTTATACCAGCGTGTAAGTTTGGCGAGTTGCGCCCCCTGACGTGTAGCCAGATGAGCATCAAAGAGAGTATCAGTTCCCCATGCGGTTTTTATCTTATATTGCTTTGCCAGTTGATAGGCTGTGTCGGTACCTGCACACATAACCAGTTGTTTAGCTCGCGACGAGGGCGTCGCCATAGTGACCGCATCTTCATCATCAAGAAAGGGTTGCAGACACCACCAGATGTGCTTCTCTGCCATCAGTTTTACCGTATCTTCATCAACCATTTGCCCGTGTTCAATACATTTCACTCCACCACTTATCGCCATTGTGACTGCCCGGGACGTATAAGCATGAACGGTTACGTAGGTACCCCAGTTTTCTGCAGCGGTAACGGCAGCCGCTATTTCCGGGACAGACCCTTCAGTCACATCAATACCATCGTACTGTGATGCAACCCCACCACCCGCCATTAATTTTACCTGCGAGGCGCCGCGCATAAGCTGCTCTCTGGCACGTAGCAGGACCTGATCCTGACCATCAGCAATAGCAGTAATCCCGACGCGCTCGCTGTAACTTAATGCTTCATTTGGTGCTCGAGGAATATCGCTCAACATTCGAAAATCACCATGCCCACCACTCTGGCTAATAAATGCCCCAGAAGGATAAATACGGGGCCCAATTGCAATCTGTTCGTCAATTGCTCGTTTGAGTCCAAATACCGGGCCGCCCATGTCGCGCACTGTGGTAAACCCGCGTAGCAGCGTGGCTTTTGCTTCAGCGATAGCCAGGGCCTGGATATAGTTAAAATCTGCCGTCATGGCAGTCATCATTGAAGGGCGAGCCATAATAGCGTGCCAGTGTGCATCAATAAGGCCTGGCATTAACACGCCATTATTTCCGTTGATGGTTTCTATGCCTGGAGGGAGAGGTAATCTTGCCGGGACGACCGCTTTGATTTTATTTCCTTCAACGATGATATTAAGCCCGGTACGCAGTGAATCAGAAATACCATCAAACAGGCGTATGTTCGTAAACGCGACAACTCCGGGTGAGGTGGGTTCTGCATCATGAAGGTAACCATCGTTTATAGAAAGTGCTTCTTTAACTGTCTGCGCTGAAACCGGTGGGGCCTGGCGAGCCTCACGTGTCAGGATGGTATTTATTCGGATGAATGCCGGGCTGTGACACAGACAGGCTTCATAATGCATAGGCTCTGTCTTAAGCAAGCGTTTGAGTGCCATGAACTGAATCTCTCGGTAAAGGTAGGGGAATATGGTTTTATAATCTTCGTGTTAAAAAAAACAGTCAAGTAGGTGTAATTGAATACAATATAAAAATCTAACGAAGGTGTTTTATTTGCTTTTAAAATTTAAAAAAAATAATGCTTTTACAATTAAAATGGTTTAATTGCTAATTAATCGGCAGGCTGGATATTCTGAATGGAATTTTTATGCGATTTATTTGAGCTGCGTCTATGTTATTAAAAGATGACATTGACAATTCTTATGAGGGAGAATGATTGTCGTATTAAGAAAGCGAGATGTCGATGAGTGCTTTATTACTGGCGTTTTAATTGCATCTTTATTCCTGGTTTTGTGGTGATTGTTAAAGGTGGAGACACATTTCTTGTATGCCCATACATTTTTCAGTGGATGATTGTGATATCTGTATTGTTATTTTTGAGATTAGATATTATTGTTGATAATTATGTTTTTTTCGCTATGGTGGAAATATATTACCATTTATGACAGGGGTTATATCCAGTAAAGTTCCGTCTGATGGGAGTAGTGAAAATGATGATATTTATGTGTCGGTCTTTTTTGCTGCATCGTTGAAAAGAATACGTTCCCTGTTGTTGGGTATTTCTGTACACCTGTCGCAGGTGAGAGCAATAAACGAGATCATCGTTTTTGTATATCATACTGTTGTGACAGAGGTTAACGCTAATCTGCATGCATTTGTTGACGTGGCGAATGGCCAGAATCGCCTGGCGGGACGGAGTTAGTTCACATATTGATGCCGGGATTACCCAGGCCGATAAGTACTAACTGGTTCGTTTCGCTCACAGAGGGTCTGGTTGGCAGGAGCAATCACCTTATCTTCGCACGGTCGATATCCTGTGGGCACGACAAGCAACGGGCTTGCTGCGACGAAGTCGCGATACGCTGCATTGTAATATTGCGACCGGAATTAATGGCTTACATTAATATCTGGGGATGTTGCAGAGAGATGAAGACGGCAGGGACGCTAATTCATTACCTGACCAAAATTCGACCCAAAGAAAAAGGACTTAGATAATCACTTATCTAAGTCCTTGATATTTGGTGGCCCCTGCTGGACTTGAACCAGCGACCAAGCGATTATGAGTCATAAAATTGGCATGTTTTTAATTGTTCGTGATTGTCTCTATTTGTATTTTTAATTGTTTATAATCAATTTGTTATGAAGTTATTTTTGTTTCTGATTGGTTCTCTCATTTCCCCATTGTACTATCCTTACCTGACCCGTTACCTGACCCGAAATGGGCATCGGGTCAGGTAACGCTTATCCTTAGAAAGGTAAACTCATGGCCGCTAATCTTACCGAGACTGCTATACGTGGATTGAAGACAAAAAGCACGGCGTACTACGTGTGGAGCAACAGCGCTCAACGTGGTACTGGCAGGCTTGGCGTTAAGGTTCAGCCTTCAGGCAGCAAAGTTTTTTATTTCCGTTATTACGTTGAGAAAGGGAAGAAAGAGAAGTTCATCCAGTTGGGCATCTGGCCTGAGATGAAACTGGTGACGGCCAATGAGCTAGCGAAAAAATATGGTGCCTGGCTTGTTGAAGGAAAAGAGCCCCAGCAAGAGCTTGAGCAACAGCGCCTGGCCGAGCAGCACATTATGCAGATCCATCGTTCTCAAGGATCGTTTGAAGAACTGGTGCATGGTTACGTCAATAAGATGAAGCTCGACAACAAGAGGACGTGGGCTGATGTATTGAAGCGCATGGAGCGAGAGTGCTACACCGTTATTCCTCGTGATACTAAAGCTAAGGACGTGACGCCTCTGCAGATCAAAACCATCCTCTCGGGTATTATCCAGCGTGATGCAGTGGTCCATGCGAACCGAATTCGTTCTTATCTGATGGCGGCATTTAACTACGGTCTGAAAGCTGATAACGATCCGATGAATACCAGTGTGGGTATTACGTTCGGCCTTGAGGTTAACCCGGTATCGGCCATACCGAAGCAGTCTTCGGCGGAAAAGGTAGGAGATACATGGTTAACGTTGGAAGAGCTGCGTGTTGTCATGGAGCAGTTCGCAGAGGCCACTAATGTTGGGCCGCTGATGCAGCATTTAATCCGCTTTTGCGTTTATGTTGGCGGGCAGCGTCCATTTGAAATGATTGCCAGCCAATGGAGTGCAATTGACTGGCAGCAAAAGACATTGCTGGTCATAGCCGGTGTATCGAAAAACAAGCGTGAACACTTGATTCCCCTCACTGAATCGGCGCTACAGGAATTAGCCTCAGTGAAAGAACTGACTAAGGAAAGCAACAGTCCCTATATCTTCCCACTCTCGACCAATGGAGAGCGACCGGTACGCACTGATAGCCTGGCGCGTTCCATCATGTATTTCCGGGCTTTTAATCCTGAGTTTAAAGTTTTCACAGCGCGAGATTTACGTCGCACCTGTAAGACTCTGATGGGGGAGGCGGGGATCAGCAAAGAGATCCGGGATCGTATTCAGAATCATGCTTTGAATGACGTCAGCTCGAAACACTATGACCGTTATGATTACCTGACTGAAAAGCGTAGGGCGCTTGAGATCTGGGAAGATCGGGTCAACAACTATCAGCGACAGCAGGAAAACAACGTTGTGAACTTTTTTGGTCGGAGGTAATTGTTTTGGTTTAATTCAGCATCGATATGGCTTCTAGTGCCAGTGCCATCGACATGAAAGATAGCGAAATCAAGATGTGCGGACGAACACGTAGAACTTCACTATTTGCTCGTTAGTTAACTAATACAAAGTAGCAAACAGTGCATTAAAGTGAAGTTCGGGCACATCATCACTAAGTCCATCAGCTTAGATGTGCGATCCTCCTGATGACGAAGTTTACGTATCACCTGTAGCTATACTGTTTATATACCCGCACCCTTTGGATTATATTGAGCTAGAAAATGAGTGGATCAGTAAAGTTGAGCTAGCTTTTTATCCTAGACGGGCGATACGTGATCTGGCCTCATCAAGATGATGGCGTAATGTCTCAAGGCATGGGACGAAATTGGCGGAGAAACGCTCGCAACTGCTAGCTATAACAAAGAAGTCCTCAGCCAAGCCTAGCGCTTCCTGCCAGATATCCCGGCTAATTACTTCGGGTAGTGATGCAGGTCGAAGCTCGTTCACGATTGCGCCTCCCGTTCTGGGAGCGAACCCCATAGGCAGAATGTCGTAGGCCGGTGCAAGGTGATACGGGCGACCGTGGCTGCTGATGAACGACAAGTTCCCGTGATGCATGTCGGTATTGCCAATTAGCATCCCAAATGCCCAAAGCCGGGCGGTACCTGTTGCAGCATCCGGATGGACATGCCCTTCCGTAACAAGGCTGTTAACCAGAACAGGCCAGGGAGCTCTGGCATTTCCGACAAACTCTGCATCAAGTGCCCTCAGCGAGAAGACGCCAATACGACCCAGTTGGCCAACGCGGTCGAATCGGGGAATCTCGAGGAAGCGCTGACTACCAAAATCATATACCTCAGTTTCCACACCAAGCACCCTTAACGCCAAGTGCTCGGCCAACAGAAGGTCGCGCCAACGTTCGCTAACCGGATTATCGTCTGGGGCCGAGAATTTTACTAAGACGTGACCGCGCTCTGTATAGGTGCAAAATTTCGGCTGTTCACCTCCTGCAGATGATCCCGGTGCTTCACCGGCCCCAGCCGCCAACGCCAACGCGGGGTAGGCTGTGGCGCGCTCAACTGGGGTGGGTTCAGGCATCTCAAGGAAACGCTCTCGTGCTTGTTCCCCTATCAGCAGGTTGCCGATAGCATCATGGCCATGTGCAAGCAATGCCCTGACGACATCCGAGTCAGCCCATTGCTCTGGATTCGCTGGCAAGCCGAGATCGGCCGCATACGTTGATGCGTAGGCTCGCCCGAGATACCCTTGTGGTCGCATGTCAAACAGCCACCACGGTAGTCCGTCGCTATGGAGGCTTACGTTATTGGTCTGCACCATGACAAATCCCTCAGGATGAACCGGGATGAGCTCGCCAAGGGGGCTAACGCGTCCTTCATCAGTGATGCGGTAGATGGGGGCAGACCTGAATCCGCGATAAACATCACGTAGAGCGTATTGAATAGATGGACCAGCTCCTATTCGAACAATGTCATCGCCAATATCTCTCAATGCGCGGGACAGCGTTGGCTGGCTAATGCCCATTATCTCAATGAGTTGCCGAGCTTGCATCGGGCCTTGGCTGAGCAACCGACGTATCCTGTCAGAGCGAGTAGGCATAATGTTGAATCTCTTTTTGAATAGATTTGTGAATAGATAGTGAATGCATACCCTATCACTTAATTTACAACTAGTCACCCCGGAGGGAATAGCCCTAACACCTTGGTCGGAGTTTGTCGTGATGTTATTAGTGCAAACCGGATAGTTAAATTCAGCTATATCAATTACAGCAGCAGAGTCGTATCAGCCAGGCTCTAACGACCTAGTGCTTGCCAATAAGCTGGGGATCATTGATGAGCAGGAAATGGAGGCGCTGGAGTCTGGCTTGCTGCTGATGCTGTATGAGCAGCTATTTATCGAGGGCCAGCCGCCTGAGGTGCTAGCTTTTGATCTCATCAGCACGTGGCATCGCCAATGGTTGGGGAATGTGTATGACTGGGCAGGGAGGCTGCGTAACGCTAACCTGACTAAAGACGGCTTTCAGTTTGCAGCTGCCGACAGGATTCCGCTTCTTCTTGATGGTTTCGAGAAACAGTTTCTCGCTCGGTCCGGTGAGTTAAAGGATCTTTCTCGTCCGTAGCTGGTTAGTTATCTGGCTGAATGCCACGTGGAGTTTATTTTGACCCACCCATTCAGAGAAGGTAACGGGCGTCTGTCGAGATTGCTTTGCGATGTGTTGTCGGTTCTGGCGGGGAAGGGCTTACTGGATTACAGCCTGTGGGATGAACACAAGGCATTTTACTTCAAGGCAATACAGGCAGGTGTCTCAGGGAACTACAGCCCTATGATGCAGCTGGTGAGCGATATCTTACCAGACTAGCAGGCGAGGCCAACGGCTTTCGCCTGTGCCTGATTTTTTTGAGTTGCTGCTCAATTTTTTGTACAGAAACACCGGTTTCTATCGCGGTCGAGCTGGCAACGGCGCGGAAGATTTTTGCTTTGGTCACTTGAGATGATGTATATTTTCTCATGAAAAATTTCCTTATAGCTGCTGCTAAATAACTGCTCGGAATAGTGGACCACTTCGGGGAACTCAGTCCGATTTATGCGACCTGATTAATCGCTGAATATCCCAAATCACCAGCCGGACTGAGCAATGCCGAGCATAGCACCAATATCCAGAACAGAACGACGCCTGATGCAGAAAACAATCCATAAAACAAAGGACAAAAACCACGCCCGGCGGCTCACCGCCATGCTGATGCTGTATCGTGGTGACACAGTCAGTTATGTTGCCAGAACGCTCTGCTGTGCCCGCTCATCGGTTGGTCGCTGGATTAACTGGTTCACGCTGTCTGGTGCTGAAGGCCTGAAGTCATTACCGTCAGGACGCGGGAGGCGCTGGCCGTTCGAACATATTTGCGCATTGCTACGTGAGCTTGTTAAGCATTCTCCCGGCGATTTTGGTTATCAGCGTTCCCGCTGGAGTACCGAACTGCTGGCGATAAAAATCCGTGATGTCACCGGTTGTCCGCTACATGCTTCAACCATCCGGCGATGATTACCTGCTGCCGGACTGGTATGGCGCAGGGCAGCACCAACACTGCATATCCGGGAGCCGAATAAGGAAGATAAAATGGCAGCTATTAATGGGGCGTTAGCCAGTTTTAGCGCAGAACACCCGGTGTTTTACGAAGATGAAGTGGATATCCACCTCAATCCCAAAATCGGTGCTGACTGGCAGTTACGCAGACAGCAAAAGCGCATTGTCACACCGGGCCAGAATGAAAAGTACTCTCTTGCCGGTGCGCTGCACAGTGGTACGGGAAAAGTGAGCTATGTGGGTGGAAATAGTAAATGTTCATCATTATTTATCAGCCTTTTAAACCATCTGAAGGCGACGTACCGGCGGGCAAAAACGATCACACTCATTGTTAATAACTACATCATCCACAAAAGCCGCGAAACGTTGCGGTGGCTGAAAGCAAACCTGAAGTTCAGGGGGATTTATCAGCCGGTTTACTCGCAGTGGGTCAATCATGTCGAACGGTTGTGGCAAGCGCTTCATGAGACAATAACCCGAAATCACCAGTGTCGCTCAATGCGGCAACTGATGAAAAAGGTTCGTCACTTTATGGATACCGTCAGCCTATTCCCCGGTGGCAAACATGGGCTGGCTAAAGTGTAGCGGTATTAGGATCAGTTATTTAGGATTGTAGGTGTTTAGGGATAGGTTAGTCCAGTTAATTTCACAATGTGTATCGTAATTTATTTTGGTAGCAAGCTATTTATTGATTTTATAAGGATAAAAAATGTGTGATAAGCCTGATTTTACAAGAGAAAATTTTGAAAATCTACTGAGAATAAATAATGCTTTAAGAAGGGAAAATAATAATCTTTTAGGTGAGATAAAAAATCATCATAAAGATAAGGAAAATTTCCTTGTTGATAAAGAAAATTTTATCAAAGATATTGAAATGTTTAGAACCGAAAATAACCAACTAAAAAAAGAATTATCAAGCGATGGAAAAAAATCAAAAGTTAATCGTGGTAATACAAAAATAAGACCGCCAGCAGTAAATGCAATTTATCTTCTCAGCAAAGCCCATTATCAGATGGATAAGTTTGTTGCAAAAGATTTACTTAAAAAATTAGATGCCCTCGTAGTGTTATATAAAATTGACTACACCTTCGAGTTAAGGACTGTTGAGTCCTGGTGTACAGAATTCAAAAAAATGGATGCTAAATAATAACCTCTTTAAATATGAGAGTTACTTATTAATACGTTTGTAATTCTCAGATAATACAAAAGATTTAAATTTATGGAGAGTCGTTTTTGTAATCATCATTCAACTCTTCTCCAGCATAAATCCTCCAAATATCCCTTCTGTAATATATGGCTTTCTGAGTACACATTGCTCAGTCATAGCGAGATATCCCTTAATAAGGGAAAAGAAGTTGTTTGTTAAGTGTATGATAATTATTGTTTTTTGAACATAAGCCTTAATGAGTACCGTGGATATTGCGCATGCTTTTTGGTACGAGCATGATAATTTCACGCTATCAACAAGGAAACTCAAATGATGCCTTTTAAGTTAACTAATGAACAACGTATCAAAGTTTTAAGAGATTATGGTGAAACTTGCGATCGATTAGTACGAGAAAAAGAGCGGCAATATATTACCTCTATTTCTCGCTCAACAGCGTGGAAGTTAGAACAGTCTGGTAAGTTTCCACCGCGTAAGTCCATTGGTCTGAAATCCTGTGGGTGGTTGCTAAGTGACCTGCTCTATTGGATCAATGAGCGTTAGTATCGATGTGTTTTTTACATTTATTTTTTTTGTGTTTTTTTTTGAGTGCCCCGTGTTCATCCTGCTATTTCTGCCATTAATAGCGACATAGCGATGTGAGGGGAATCATTTTAAATGTTAACTGAATAAGAGGTATCTATGCTGTGTGGTCGTCCTTTCCCTGTACATGTGTTCCCGCAGATCATCAGAAATGCGGTTTATGAAGTGGAACAGCATACGCAGGCTCCCCAGGCTTTGATTGCTGCATCGGTATTGGGGGTTATTTCGCTAGCCTGCCAGAACCGGATTGATGTGTGCCGACTGAATAATCTTCGCAGCCCGGTATCACTTTTTTTACTGACACTGGCGGAATCTGGAGAACGCAAAAGCACGGTGGACAAACTGCTGATGAAACCATTATATCAACTGGAAGAAGAATGGTTTGAAAAATATACACAAGACCTGATTATCTGGCGGAATGAGGAGATGGCTTTTAATGTTGAAAAGAAAGCCCTGATGTCGAAACTGAAATCAGATATTCGTCGTAATAAAGATCACTCTGCAACGAACGAACGTCTGAAAGCGCTACTGGCGGCGTCCCCGAAAGCACCGGTCAGGTTCAGGCAGATATACAACGATGCCACACCTGCGGCGATGAAAGACTCTCTCTGTGGACACTGGCGGTCCATCGGGCTTATGTCTGATGAAGCTGGCATCATTTTTAACGGCTACGCGCTAAATGAACTGCCTTTCATCAATAAAATGTGGGATGGTGCAATGTTTCCCGTGGAAAGAAAAAGCGAGCCAGATAAATTAATCAAAGATGCCAGAATGACGCTGGGGCTGATGATTCAGCCTGATGTGTTTAAAAAAGGGTATTTGGAACGAAAAGGTGATGCTGCGAAAGGGATCGGATTCTTCGCCCGATGTCTGATATGTCAACCTAGTTCAACACAGGGCTACAGGCAAATTACCAGCCCGGTTGTCTCAAGTGAGTATCTGCCGGTATTTCATCAACGACTTATAGACATTGTTAACGAGAGCATTGCCAGAAATGAGGAAAATGAGCGTCAGTGTATGCGTTTCTCTCCCGAAGCAGAAAAACGCTGGCTCGAATTTTATAACAAAGTCGAGTCAGAAATGGGGCTGATTGGCCTCCTGTCTGATTTTAAGGATTATGCTTCTAAAATGGCGGAGAATATGGCGAGGATCGCTGCACTGCTGCATTACTTTAACGGCGATGAAGGAGATATATCCCTTACTGCCGTGGAAGCCGCAGTAGATATAATCGCCTGGTATGTGGATGAGTATGTGAGAATTTTCTCTAAACCCCAGACGTTACTGCTGGTAAGTTCAGAAGCAGACGAGCTTTACTCGTGGATAAAAGATTATTGCTACAGGTGTGTGGTGCCGTATATCAGGAAGACAACCATCCTGCAATATGGTCCGAACCGGTTCAGGAACCGGAGTAAAGTGAATGAACTGCTCAGTACACTTTATTCGCAAAACAAAATACGGGCAGAGAAAAGAGGGAAAACCATTTTCATACAACCTGTCGATGGTTTTATATAACGAACAGAGAAAAGTCAAGATGGAATAATCACTTTATTAAAGAGCCATTACTGTAACTAATTACAGAGTAACTTTTATTCAGTCATAGCAGGCTGGGGTTACCTTCTTCTCAAATTTAGATGTTGGATAGGTATTATAATGGCATTGTATACCATTACTACCTGTATTAGCCAGTAAGAGTAGTAATCAGATCAGTATGTACGTACTAAGATCTGATACCAATATATACCTACAACAGTGACTAGGAATAGCCCTGCCTGTATGGCATCCCTATACGGTCTGCTATAGATCGCAGGACCAACTACAGGAATATATTATGAAAATATATCAAGGTACACATGGAGTACATGTCCTCGAATATAGAATAAAAATTAATAAATTATTATGTTATTTGACTAACCGTTACCCCAGGTTAATGGCGGTACGTGTCGATCTCCATTATCCTAAAATAGTTGATAACGGAGATAATATTTGCTGTTTCCCTAATCTTGATCCAGGAGTGATATCCCGAATGCGTGAGTCCCTTAAAGCTAAACTGGATGCTGATCGCATCCGAAAGAAGCGTGAAGGTAAGCGTATTTACCGTTGTCCATTATTTATTATGTGGGCTAAAGAGTATTCCGAATCGGGTAAATGCCACTATCATATTTGTCTGCTGTTCAACAAAGACGCTTACTACCACCTCGGGGATTACGCTCAGGATGATAATCTGAGAGGGATGATTACAGAGGCATGGTACAGCGCTTTGAGATTGGAGAAAGACGATCACCCTGGTCTGGTCCATTTTCCTGATAACTGTAGGTACGTGCTGGACACCAATTGTACTGACTTCCAGCAAAACTACCAGGCGTTGCTAACCCGGCTGGACTACCTGACCAAAGTTGAAAGCAAAGTGTTTGGTGAAGGAGATCGTAACTTCGGCTGTAGCCAAATCGAATTGTGATTTGATTTGAGCCTTCTCTGTGTGAGAAGGCTTTTTTATGTTACCAAAGGTGCGAAAGTGGGTCTTCCGCAACATTGGGGGGGGAATTTTCATGCCAGAGGACTTATCACCCGCCGCCTCAGCAATTCGTACCCGGCCCGGCCATACATCTGCCGCTTCAGCATTTTCAGGCGATTTACATGCCCTTCGACAACACCGTTACTCCATCGGCTGGTAATTGCTTCACATACAGCAGCTGCACCGGCTTTCATCCCGGTCGCCTGGCGCCGAAGCAGGGGAGCCGCGCTGGTCCGCAAATCTGCTGCCGTTGCAGCTGTCGTCCTGCCTCTCCACCGTAAATCAACCCAGGTTGGTGCTGTAATTTTTGTAGCGACTGCGGAGTCTGTTGTCGTGGACCAGCAAAAGGCTCTGAAGATCCGGCAAAGATTTTGCGTGAACAGGATGGGTTTCGGCAGTGGCAGTGGCGAACGGCAAATATCAGCCAGATGTCGCTGTTTCAGTGAAGCCCGGTCACCGGTTGCTGCATCAGGGGGACTCAGACCGGGGACCAGACCCGTTCTTAACATGTTCTGTTTTGTTCGTTAATTATGTTTTTTTATCCATATTCACTGTTTTTTGATGTTTATCAAAAAATTTATAATTCTTTCATTTCATTAAATTCGTTATTTCAGAGCTTTCATTTTGTAAGTCCGGGGTGAGATTTTTTGCCTTCGGTGGCGGAGGGCTTGCTGTAACACAATGTAATTATTTGCTTTTACGACATTTTCGACATTTTCACATACCGAAAAATGGGTAGTCTAACAATATGAATTTGCAATGAATTACAATAATGTTATAAATTGGGTGTTCTGCTAATATTTTCATATTAAACCATCATTAATCTCCGTTTTATTCGCCTGTTAATTTAAAAACAAGATCTTGT
>NZ_JBRFVF010000005.1:0-317652 GCF_052950715.1 Citrobacter sp. VF227 | reverse complement strand
TTTTACGTTTGGGCTGGATGTAGTAACGCAGCATGGAACGTCCGCCCGTATAGCCCATTGCCTTTATCTCTGCGAGGATAACCTCGCTATTCCAGACATTCTCTGCCAGGCGCATGTCGATGTAATCTATAAATGGTTTCAGCTTAACCATTTTGTGGCGGGTCTTTCTGGCTGGCGGTTCAGGATATTTGAGATAGCGTCTGACAGTCCGTTCAGAGCAACCCACCTGAGTCGCAATATCGACAATGTACGCACCCTGCTGGCGCATTTGCTTTATCATGTAAAAGTCCTCTCTGCTCTGCATGTTGATGTCCTTTCTGGTGTGAGAACCTTAAGGAAACAACATGTTGGGTGGAGCGGACAATGCTAATGGTGATTTACCGTCTTATATCACTGGCGCTAACAGGTGTTCGCCTCCGGTATGCTCTGACAGCCCCCGCACAGGCGTTTCATCCTGTTCCCCCGGGGGTCCGGATATCACTGCTGATGATGAGATAATGAACCACCGACGGATGGCCGCACTGACCCTGTTGATGAAACATATCCGCCAGCGGGACATGATGGAACTGCTGGACAGGTTACCCCGGGTGATGGTGGAATGGATTTCCCCCGAACAGGTGCGCGTTCTGATAAACTACATGGTAAATGCAGGCGAAGCGCCTGCACCTGAATTTATGCGGGCGCTGGCAGAGCGTCTGCCGCAACACGAGGATGAACTGATGACCATCGCACAACAACTTGAACAGATTGGCATCGAGAAGCCTGCAGCAGGGTCTGCAGCAGGGCCTGCAGTTAGGTGAACAACGCGGTATTGAAAAAGGTCGCAATGAAGGCAAACTCGAAGTTGCCCGCACCATGCTGCAGAACGGTATTGACCGCAATACCGTCATGAAAATGACCGGTCTGACCGAAGACGACCTGGCGCAGATCTGCCACTAATCTTTTCCTGACACTCCCTGTCCGGCCATCAGCGACAGGGAGACGCCGGACATACGCTTTACCTGCCCACCCTCCACAGAGGGCAGACAGTCGCATCAGAAACGGTACGTGTAGCTCAGCTGAGCATTCACCGAATCATATCCCCAGGGCGTTTTCATCCAGCCGGCGGTCAGGTCAGCCTCGCTGCTGGCGGTCAGCCCTGCCCGTAGTCCGGCCTTCACATACGGCCGGACATTCACCGGGTCAGTATCGCGGTTCACCCAGGCACCGATGTACTCAATCTGACCGGTGAAGGCCTCCCGCTGCGAGGACAGACTGATATCCGCCCCGGCCCCGCCGTGGACGCTGAATACATCACTGAGCGGACGAGACGCATGCAGGGCCAGGCCCAGCTCAGTCTGGCACACCCCGGTCTGGCCATACACAGCCGGGAAGTCGATATCGCTGACTTCGCTGTACCCGTCACGGCGAATCTCCGACCAGGACAGGGAGATTTCCGGGCGCAGCAGCGTGTCTCCGGCGTGGACGCGGTAGTCAGCAGACAGCCGCGCCTGAACGCCGCTGACAGAAGAGGCGCCGTGGCCACGCTCGGTGCCGGAAAGCCGGTCACGGGTAATGGTGATGTCCTGCCGGAGCAGGCTGCCCGCCAGCGTCACGCCGGCACCCTCCCCGCCGGTCAGGTCTTCATAGCGCAGCCAGGCCCCGACGGAAGGACGCCGGTTTCCCCGGGTCTCGTAGTTATCCGTCAGCCGGGTGTTCACCGGTACCTGCAGGGTCGCCCCGGCGCTGACGTACTCCCCCGGCAGACGGACGGCCCCGGTCAGGCCGGCCACGGTCAGGGACTGTGAGCTGCTCCCCGTGACGCCCGTCAGCCCCCCCAGACAGACACTGTCAGCGCCCAGGCTGCAGCGGGTCCGGGAGAGCTGGTCCAGCTGAGACTGGTACAGCCCCAGCACCCGGTCGCTGCGCCGGGCGGTCGTCAGCATGGCCTGCCGCGTGTGGTCCACATCCACCGCCCGGGTCGTCTTCCAGACCACGGCATGCTGTTGCCCGCTGTCCGTCTCTGCCCAGCCGGCCACCACCCGGCCGTCGGCGGACACTGCATTAGCCATTGACTGTCCGGCATTATCCGCCCGCAGGGTACCAAGCCCGGTCATCCTGTCGTCCCCCTCGGTGTGCCGGAACGCCTGGAATTCACCGCGGTCCGTCTCAGCCCCTCCGACCACCACCCGGCCGTCGGCGGACACAGCTGCGGCGCGTGACTGCCCTGCGCCATCAGCCCGCAGGGTACCGAGGCCGGTTATCCTGTCGTCTCCTTCGGTGTGCCTGAACGCCTGGGATTCTCCGGGGGTGTCCGTCTCAGCCCCTCCGACCACCACCCGACCGTCGGGGGACACCGCATCAGCCCGTGACCACCCGAAGCCATCGGCCCGCAGGGTGCCGAGGCCCGTCATCCTGTCGGCCCCTTCGGTGTGCCGGAACGCCTGCTGGTCACCGCTCTCTGTCTCAGCCGTGCCCACCACCACCCGGCCGTCGGCGGATACCGCCTCAGCCCGTGATCCCCCGGAGCCATCGGCCCGCAGGGTGCCGAGGCCCGTCATCTTACTGCCCCCTTCATTGTGCCTGAACGCCTGGCTCTCACCGGGCGTGTCCGTCTCTGCATAGCCCACGACCACCCGGCCGTCGGCGGACACCGCATAAGCCCGTGATTCCCCGGAGCCATCGGCCCGCAGGGTGCCGAGGCCGATCATCTTACTGTCCCCTTCATTGTGCCGGAACGCCTGGTTTTCCCGGCGGTCTGTCTCAGACCAGCCAACCACGACCCGGCCATCGGCGGACACCGCCTCAGCCCTTGAATACCCGGAGTCATCGGTCCGCAGGGTGCCGAGACCGGTCATCTTACTGTCCCCTTCATTGTGCCGGAACGCCTGGTTTTCCCCGCGGTCTGTCTCAGACCAGCCGACCACGACCCGGCCGTCGGCGGACACCGCCTCAACCTTTGAAGTCCCGGAGTCATCGGTCCGCAGGGTACCCAGACCAGTCATCCGGCCGTCCCCCGTGTTATACCGGAACACCTGGTAGACACCCTCCGTATCATACACACCGACCACCACCCGGCCGTCGGCGGACACCGCCACAGCCAGTGACGCCCCGGAGCCTCCGGGCAATCCGGTGCCGGAGCCGGTCATGCCGGTGTCCCGGTCATAAACTGCCGCCCGGGCTCCGGAGAGCATGAGGCCGGGAATGAACAGCAGTAAAGATAAGCGGTGGTACCGGAATGAACGCATTCTGTATTTCCTTATATTTGTTCAGATAATCATCACTGATGGCAGATGCCTGACACAAACGGCTCTGACAGCCTGCAGAGCCGTACACCCGGTCTGCGCGTACGTGCCAGAGGATGGCTGTTTTACGGCAGTCCGTTTCGCGGGCAGGATATATCTCCGCGCCGTAACCGAAAGACGGTCACGGTAAATAATGTCAGACGCCGAGAATAATGAACCGGCGCGTCCTGCACATTGTCCGGCATCATATAAAGCGTCAGTCCGGGAAAAATGACCTGACGTTATTGTGCCGGCCGGGGACGGGCGGTGTTTGCCGGGTAACCATCTACACGACGAATGCCATCGAGTCGCTGAACTGCGTGATCCGAGCCGCGATTAAGGATGCATCAAAAAAATGGAGTATCCCGATCCAGAACTGGCGGCTGGCGATGAGCCGCTTTATTATCGAGTTCGGTGACCGCCTGAGCAATCACCTTTAACAATTGGGCAGTTACACAGAATTACTGACAGGTTTATCAAGACTTTAATATTTTTTGATGGTTTTTATTTCATGCTATCTTCCCAAAAGTGCGTTCTACAACATTCCTACTTTTTTTTTTGCAACTCATCTATATAATCAGCGTACCACTGCATCATTTCTCTACGACCATCAACATATTGCGCATGGTTGTACGTCCCGCGAATCGCATTTTTATCGACGTGAGCGAGTTGCAGTTCAATCCAGGCTGAATTAAATCCCTGTTCATGCAAGATTGTGCTCATCGTGTGGCGGAAACCATGCCCCGTCAGCCTACCTTTATACCCCAACAACTCAATGACCTGATTGATGCTTTCCTTGCTGATCGGCTTGCGAGGATCATTCCTGCCAATAAACACCAGTGGGTGATCTTTTGATATCGGCTCAAGCTGTTTAAACAGCGCAATAACCTGCTCTGAGAGCGGCACAATATGAGGACGTTTCATTTTCATCACTTCTGCCGGGATTTCCCACAATTTCTTCTCAAAGTCGATATCTTCCCAGCGAGCAAAGCGCAGTTCTTGCGTGCGTACACCGGTTAACATAATGATCTGAGTCGCCGTCTTCGTGATAATACTGCCGGTATAACCCGCCAGATCGTTAAGGAAGTGGGGAAGTTCATTGGCAGTAAGGAAGGGGAGATGTACTTTTTTCGGCGTAGCTAATGCGCTGGCAAGGTCGGGAGCGGGGTTGTAGTCGGCCCTACCAGTGACAATTGCATAGCGGAACACCTCGCCACAGCGCTGGCGGACTTTGCGCATTTTCTCCAGCGCTCCACGTTTCTCCATCTTACGTAGTGCTTCCAGTAGTTCCATTGGTTTGATTTCGGCTATAGGACGTTTACCTATATAGGGGAAGATATCTTTCTCAAAAGTATCTATGATTTCATCACGATAGCGTAATGACCAGCGATCGGCTTTAGTCTGATGCCACTCGCGAGCAACGGCCTCGAAAGTGTTTTTCAAACTCATTTGCTGGGCCACTTTCTCTTCTTTCTTTACTTCACCCGGATCGCCTCCAGCAGCGAGAATTTTTCTGGCTTCGCTGCGTTTTTCGCGCGCGTCGGCCAGTGAAACATCGGGGTAGACGCCAATAGACAGCATCTTTTCTTTACCGGCGAAGCGGTACTTCATTCGCCAGTATTTGGAACCATTAGCGTTAATCAGCAGATACATACCGCCGCCATCAGCCAGCTTATAGGGCTTTTCTTTTGGCTTCGCAGTTTTCACTTTAACATCGGCCAGCGCCATGACATCCTCCGGTTTTTGATGAATCCATCTTCTTGGGGGAATTTCCGCCAGTAACCAATCTAATACCCCCAATGCACCCCCTTATATAACAAAGATATCTTTAAAACCCATTGTTATGTATCATATTTTTATCATTCTGGGGGTGCTGATATTTTAAGAGGAAAATGACACCCCCTAATGCACCCCCAAAAACAACTTGATGTAGGTTGATGCCAGTTGACCTCAGAATACAAGGAAGTCTTGATATATAAGGGATTAGAAAGTGGTTGTTGACTTCAGGAGAGTTCAGCAGAAGTTAATTGGCGGAAGATCACAGGAGTCGAACCTGCCCGGGAACGCTGGCGTCCCCAACTGGATTTGAAGTCCAGCCACCTCACCGGAGATGACGATCTTCCGCGCCTCGATTGCTACATGGAGGCGGGGCGCATTATAGCTACTTCCTGGGGTTTCCACACCCCCTCACTCACTTTTTTAACTTCCCTTTTGTCTTGCTATGAGCGATTTCATATAAATCCTCAATAAATCCGTTAGTTACATTTCATCATATTTTTCGACGCTACCCTGATCACAGAAAACAAGAATCATAATTTGATAACGAGAAATCGGAATACCCGCGCTCACAGGGATGGTTTACAAGAACTGTAACCGGTATCAGGGCGTGTGAAAGTGCTAACAAGGATGCGTAATGAAAAGTGAGATTCTGTCTGTTAAAGAGAAGATTGGCTACGGGATGGGGGATGCGGCGAGCCACATTATCTTCGATAACGTCATGTTATATATGATGTTCTTCTACACCGATATTTTTGGTATTCCGGCCGGATTTGTCGGCACCATGTTTTTGCTGGCGCGCGCGCTGGACGCCATCTCAGACCCTTGCATGGGGCTGCTTGCCGACCGTACACGGTCGCGCTGGGGGAAATTTCGTCCGTGGGTACTGTTTGGCGCACTGCCGTTTGGCCTGGTTTGCGTGCTGGCCTACAGTACGCCAGATCTCAGCCTGAACGGTAAAATGATTTATGCTGCCATCACTTACACCCTGCTGACTCTGCTCTACACCGTAGTGAACATCCCCTACTGTGCGTTGGGCGGTGTCATCACCAATGACCCAACGCAGCGTATCTCCCTGCAATCATGGCGCTTCGTGCTGGCGACGGCGGGCGGCATGCTCTCCACCGTGCTGATGATGCCGCTGGTGAATCTGATTGGCGGCGAGGATAAAGCGTTCGGCTTTCAGGGCGGGATTGCCGTGCTCTCGGTGGTGGCCTTCCTGATGCTGGCATTTTGTTTTTTCACTACCAAAGAACGCGTGGAAGCGCCGCCGAGCACCACCTCGATGCGTGAAGACCTGCGCGACATCTGGCAAAACGATCAATGGCGCATCGTTGGCCTGCTGACCATCCTCAACATCCTGGCCGTCTGTGTTCGCGGCGGGGCGATGATGTATTACGTCACCTGGATTTTGGGTACGCCGGGGGTGTTTGTCGCCTTCCTCACCACCTATTGCGTTGGTAACCTGATCGGCTCTGCGCTGGCGAAGCCGCTCACCGACTGGAAATGCAAAGTCAGCGTCTTCTGGTGGACCAACGCCGCGCTGGCGGTGGCGAGCCTGGCGATGTTCTTTGTGCCGATGCACGCCAGCATCACCATGTTCGCCTTTATCTTCGTGATTGGCGTACTGCACCAGCTCGTAACGCCAATCCAGTGGGTGATGATGTCCGACACCGTTGATTACGGAGAATGGTGCAACGGTAAACGCCTGACGGGGATCAGCTTTGCGGGCACATTGTTTGTGCTCAAGCTGGGCCTGGCGTTCGGTGGGGCACTGATTGGCTGGATGCTGGCAGGTGGGGGCTACGACGCCGCAGCGAAAACCCAGAACAGCGCCACCATTAGTATCATCATCGCACTGTTCACCATTGTCCCGGCTATTTGCTACCTGCTGAGTGCCGTGATTGCCAAGCGCTTCTACACCCTGAAAACCCCGTATCTGACTGAAATCATGAGTCAACTGTCTCAGGGGGCGCGTCGTAATCAGCAGGATTTCACGACGAAAGAATTACAGAACTAAGGAACCAGCAATGAAAATAAGCGATGGAAACTGGCTGATTCAACCCGGTCTGAACGTGATTAACCCGATTCAGGTGTTCGAGGTTGAACAGCAGGGCAATGAGATGATTGTCTACGTTGCGCCGCGCGACGTGCGTGAACGTACCTGGCAACTGGATACCCCATTGTTTACCCTGCGTTTTTTCTCTCCGCAGGAAGGGGTGGTGGGCGTACGTATGGAACACTTCCAGGGTGCGCTGGATACCTGCCCGCATTACCCACTGAACGTGCTGAAAGACGTTAACGTTGAGATGCAGAACACCGTTGAGTTTGCCGAGCTGAAGAGCGGCAACTTAAGCGTGCGCGTCACCAAAGGGGAGTTCTGGTCGCTGGATTTCCTGCGTAATGGCGAGCGTATTACCGGCAGTCAGCTGAAAAATAACGGCTACGTGCAGGATGCCCACAGCGGGCGTAACTATATGTTTGAGCGCCTGGATCTCGGTGTCGGGGAAACGGTATATGGCCTGGGCGAACGCTTTACCGCGCTGGTGCGCAACGGCCAGACGGTAGAAACCTGGAACCGCGATGGTGGCACTAGTACCGAGCAGTCTTACAAGAACATCCCGTTTTATCTCACCAACCGCGGTTACGGCGTACTGGTGAACCATCCGCAGTGTGTGTCGTTTGAAATCGGCTCTGAGAAAGTGTCGAAAGTGCAGTTCAGCGTGGAAAGCGAGTATCTGGAATACTTCGTTATTGACGGCCCAACGCCGAAGGACGTGTTGAACCGTTATACCCAATTCACTGGCCGTCCCGCGCTGCCGCCAGCCTGGTCGTTCGGCCTGTGGCTGACCACGTCGTTCACCACCAATTATGACGAAGCGACGGTCAACAGCTTTATCGACGGCATGGCCGAGCGCAACTTGCCGCTGCACGTTTTTCACTTTGACTGCTTCTGGATGAAAGCCTTCCAGTGGTGCGATTTTGAGTGGGATTCTGTGACCTTCCCGGATCCGGAAGGTATGATCCGCCGCCTGAAAGAGAAAGGGCTGAAGGTGTGCGTGTGGATCAACCCGTACATCGGGCAAAAATCACCGATTTTCAACGAACTGAAAGAGAAGGGGTATCTGCTCAAGCGGCCGGATGGTTCCCTGTGGCAATGGGATAAATGGCAGCCGGGCCTGGCGATTTATGACTTCACCAATCCTCAAGCCTGTGAGTGGTATGCCAACAAGCTGAAAGGTCTGGTGGATATCGGTGTGGATTGCTTCAAAACCGACTTTGGCGAACGCATTCCCACGGATGTGCAGTGGTTTGACGGTTCTGATCCACAGAAAATGCACAACCATTATGCGTACATCTACAATGAACTGGTGTGGAACGTGCTGAAAGACACCGTCGGTGAAGAAGAGGCTGTCCTGTTTGCTCGTTCAGCTTCGGTGGGCGCACAGCAGTTTCCGGTACACTGGGGCGGTGACTGCTACGCCAACTATGAATCGATGGCGGAAAGCCTGCGCGGCGGCCTGTCGATTGGTCTGTCCGGATTTGGCTTCTGGAGCCACGATATCGGCGGCTTCGAAAACACCGCGCCGGCGGATGTCTACAAGCGCTGGTGCGCCTTTGGCCTGTTCTCCAGCCACAGCCGCCTGCACGGCAGCAAATCCTATCGTGTGCCATGGGCGTATGACGAAGAGTCCTGCGACGTGGTGCGCTACTTCACCGAAATGAAGTGCCGCATGATGCCGTACCTGTACCGTCAGGCGGCACTGGCGAACGAGCAGGGCACGCCGATGCTGCGCGCCATGATGCTGGAGTTCCCTGACGATCCGGCGTGCGACTACCTTGACCGTCAGTACATGCTGGGAGATTCCCTGGCGGTGGCGCCGGTGTTCACCGAAGCGGGCGATGTACAGTTCTACCTGCCGGAAGGTCGCTGGACGCATCTCTGGCACAACGACGAGGTGCAGGGCAGCCGCTGGCATAAGCAGCAGCACGACTTTATGAGCCTGCCGGTGTATGTGCGCGACAACACCCTGCTGGCGCTGGGCAACAATAACCAGCTGCCGAACTACGCCTGGCATGAAGGCACCGCGTTCCAGCTGTTCCATCTGGAAGATGGCCGTCAGGCAGTCTGTGAAGTGCCGGCGCAGGATGGCTCCGTTATCTATACGCTGACCGCGAAACGCCAGGGTAACGTGATTACTGTGACGGGCAACGGCAAAGCCAGCGGCTGGACGCTATGCCTGCGCAATATCCAGCAGATTGCAGGCGTGCAGGGCGGGGCGCAGGCGGGAAGCGAGCTCGGCGTGGTGGTGACGGCGCAGGGTAATGAGCTGGTGATTACGCTCTAAACCTTCGTTGTCGTTTCACACTCACCCTTTCCAGATGTGGAGAGGGTGAGTCTTTCTCTTTTCATCACATATTCTCCCCATAGCATCAGCAAAAGATACAGACTCATCGGCAGCAAAAAACTCAGTCGTAAGCTGGTCGCTTCGACAAGCCATGCCTGCGCCAACGGCAGCGCAGCGCCGCCAATTCCCGCCATTACCATAGCGCCCGCCAGCAGACTTGCGAGAGTAGGCCAACGGATCAATGCGTGGCCAAAAATCATCGGGTACATCACCGAATTTGCCAGCCCTACCATTAGCAAAGCAATACCACCTGCGGCGTTATTCAGCACCACGGCAAAAAGTATTAGTGCAAAGCCGGACAGGGTGACGGTGCGAAAGATGGCGGAATGACGAGATGGATGAGCAATAAAGCCAAACAACAGACGCCCTACCAGCGCCCCTCCCCAGTAGAAGGAGAGCAGCGACAGCGCGGTGTCTGCGCTCCAGGCACCTGAGGCAATAAGATAAGGCGTCAGGTTCGCGGCCAGCGATACTTCTATCCCGACATATAGAAAAATCGCCAGGATAGTGAGCCAAATTTCCCGAACCCGCCACAGGCTGGCGACCGACGGCGTGTGGGTTGTGATGCGAACGTCCGGCAGGCGAAACAGCGTGGTGCCTGCCATCAGCGTCAGCGCAACCATCGCCAGTCCGATAAACAGCCCGCTCACAGGTTGTTGCGCTGGCGATAAGCGAAATAGTAGCGCGATTCCTGCCGGTGCCAGCGTGGTACCCAGTGAGTTTACCGCTGAGGCCAGACTGAGGTTGCCAACCTGACGTGCGGGTGTGCTGAGTGCTGTCAGGTAAGGATTGACGACCACCTGGAGCACCGATACCCCGGAAGCAATCACAAACATGCCGAATAGCGCGCCCAAAAAAGTGGATTTCATCACCATCTGCGCCAGAATTAGCGACCCGGTAGCGCTCAGCAGCAGGGCTCCCTGCAAGACCCGGCGATAGCCCAATCGGGTTATCAGTTGCGCGCATGGCAAGCACACCATGAACGGTGCAACGTAAAAAATCACTGTCACCAGTATTGCCTGCTGCCAGCTAACGGCAAAGTATTGGCTAAAGAAAAGAATAATGGTGCTATTTATCGAGGTAATTATCCCCCATAGAAAAAAGACCATCGCCAGTAGGGTAAAATGCCTGTTCATATTTATATCATTCCGAATGAGTGACCTGATACACAGACCGTAAGCGTTATATCAGCTATGCTATTTTTATTTAACGTCGGAGTAGGTATGGAGCTGGAAAATATATTCCGTGATGTCTCCTTCAATAAAACAGAGTTAACGGTGCTACGTTATATTCAAAACGATCCCGAACAGTGTTTGCGAGAAGGCATTCGTTCAGTGGCGGCACGTTGCTACAGTAATCCATCTTCATTAGTCAGGTTATCAAAGAAACTTAATTTCAGTGGTTGGCTTGAAATGGTGTATTTCATTAAATTTAATATCACCTTGCCACGATTGGATGTCACCAACGACATTGATTTTATGCACATTCAGCCAACAGAGCGGTTGCCGCAGTTATTGCAGAATCTTCGCCAGCAGCGCATTCTTATTCATGGTAGTGGTTTTTCACAGCTAATTGCTCAGTATATCTATAATAAATTCCTGGTAACGGGAGTGAATGCCAGCCTGGCGCTGTGGCCAGATTATGAAATTCTGGAACAAAAAGCGGCGACGAAATTTGATGCTATCTGGATTATTTCTAAATCTGGCCGCAGCAGTTCATCTTTAAGTTGGATGAAAGCATTAGAAGGCAAGGATATCGATCTCGTCTGTTTTACCGGTGATTATCAGAGCCCATTATCGCAGGCAGCAAATACATCCTTTATCATTCATGACCCTCAGAAATATGATGATGATATTTACTGGAGTAACCCGTTTTTCGGTTATTGTATTTTGGGTTTTGAACGTCTGCTTAAGCTGTGGTTCGATCAGGAACAGGGTAAGGGAACAAGTCGTTCCCTTACCTGAGCATGATTACTGCCAGCCTTCACATAAGCTGTCGCTGAGGTAGTCGTTTACCAGCGCGGTGGCCAGCGACCATGACCCCACCAGTGGATGCGCCATCAGAGCGCGGACGGCTAAATCTCTGTCGCGATTAAGGATCGCCGCGACGGCAAGTCGCTCGTACTCTTTGACGCAAGAAATCATATTCTTTTGCGCGTTCGGCACGTGATGCGGTGTGACCGGCTGCAGCCCGTTCTTGCTCAGATCGCAGCTGATTTCAATAACATCGTCTGACTTCAGGAAATCCAGAGTACCGTTGTTAGACATTGACACCACGATGCGCTTGGTCGTGGTGCTGTTGACTGCATCCAGAATATCCAGCGCGACGCCTGCATAGCCGCCGCTATCAGGCTCATCAATAAACTGCTGTAACGTCAGCGCATCGCGCGTGTTGAATTTCTCCTGCTGCGATTCGCTTTGCATATAGCTGTTTTCACGGCGCAGATAGTGTTTCATCCAGATATCAAAAGCCTGGCCTGGGTTGGTTTTAACGTTTACAGCAACCAGCTCATCGCGCATATCGCGGTTAATGCGGGCAATTTGCTCGCCGCGTGTTTCCGGTGCGTTTTGGATCGCAGCCAACGCCACTTCACGGTAGTAGTAGTAGTAGAGGTATTCATTCAGCAGCTGGTTATCACACAGGCGCACTAATTCAGGAGAGAAGTATTGCATCGCCGTGTGCTCATAGAGCGCAGGAAGGTTCACCAGCCGCTCTGTGACATCTTCGCCTTTGACCGTGAAGTGGGTGAACCAGGAGAAGTGATTGAGCCCGTAGCACTCTACTTTCAGATCTTCTTCATCACAGTTAAGAATGGTCGGCAGCTCGCGGATCAGTTCTGATGGTGCATCACATATGCCGTAAACCTGGCGCTTAAAGCCTGATTTGATGATGGCTTCGGTCACCAGACCCGACGGGTTGGTGAAGTTAAACAGGATGGCGTCCGGTGCGGCATGTTCTTCGATCAACCGACAATAGCTGAGGATAGCCGGAATAGAGCGCATAGCCATGGCAAAGCCGCCAGCGCCGGTGGTCTCTTGCCCTAGCGTGTTGTGCTGTAACGCGATACGTTCATCGCGAATTCGGCTGTCATCGCCACCCACGCGTAGCGTGGTAATCACGTAGTTGGCGCCGGTCAGCGCCTCAACGGGATCGGTGGTCAGTGAGAAGTGAATATCCGGACGCAGCGTATTAAAAACATAGCGTGCAATTTCACCAAAGATGGCCAAATTTTCCGTTGAATTATCGAGAAAAACGACCTCCTTTAAACCAATACGATGTGCATTCCAGGCCAGAGATTTTGCCAGAAAAGCCGAGCGGACGCCGCCGCCACCTAAAACGGTTAATTTCATCTTATTTTCCTCAATTAATGCGTAGTGAGCCAGTTATCAACGTGCGTCCGAATTTGTCCTACTTTGACACCGTATATAACCTGTACTTCATTTTTATTTCTTACTATTCCATTGGCCCCCGTGGTTCTTAATAGAGCCTCGTCTATTTTATTTAGATCATGAATTGCCACGCGAAGCCGGGTAAAACAGTTATCTACTGAAATAATATTTTCTTTACCACCAAGGCCCTGAATAATATCGTCAGTGGTACTATTTCCCATCTTGGTTGTGGCTTTTATTTTTTCTCGATACTCTGCTTTACTATAAAGTTTGACATCATCATCGTCTTCACGCCCCGGCGTTTTAAGATTCAGCTTCAGAACCAGAGTACGGAATATCAGGTAATAAACCGCGAACTGACCACAGCCAATCAGGATGTAACCCGGCCAGCGCGTTAACGACACCGGCAGCGGCAGGTTATAGATAATAAATTCAATCAGCCCTGATGCTCCCCACGGTCTGACGGTGAATACATCGCAGATAGCCTGCGAGGCGGCAGTTAGCGCGGCGTGAATCACCCACAGTAGCGGTGATACAAATAAGAAGGTGAACTCAATCGGCTCCGTGATCCCGGTGAGCATAGAGGTAATGATCGCAGGCAGCAGAATGGCTTTCGCCAGTACTTTTTTTTCTGGCTTTGCCGTGTGATAGAAGGCCAGTGAGGCGCCCGCAAGACCAAAGATGGTGGTCATTCCCTGTTGTGAAAAACGCAGCGCATCGTTCATTACCGGGGTGAGATCCGGATGCCGCATATAGGCGAGGAAAATGGCCTGAGTGCCGGAAACCGTTTGCCCATCGACGCTCAGCGTACCGCCAATCTGCGTCAACTGGAACGGCGACCAGACGAAGTGGTGCAGACCGGTTGGAATCAGGAATTTCTCAAAGAAGCCGTACACAAAGACTCCGGCAACACCTGCATTTTTCATAAAACCGGTGAGAGCGGCGATACCATGCGTCATGAACGGCCAGAACCAGGTAAAAGCAACCGCGTAAGCAATAATGATGGGGGTCATCGTGACAAGTGTCAGTTTTGCACCACCGTACATTGAGAGGGCTCCGGGCAGTTCAATGGCTGATACCTTGTTGTGTACCCAGGCAATGGTGCAGCCGAGAATAATTCCTAAAAATATCCCCATATCAACAACAACAAAGCCCAGAAGTTGCGTTTGCCCGGTGCCGTAATATTCACCGTTAATTTTTTCGGCAATGCCACCGGTAAACTCCAGCCACGAGTGGTTGGCACCGAGGAACATAATGAAGCACATTACTGAAACCAGGGCGACTTCAGTTTTTTTATCTTTTGCCAAGCCGTAGCTAATGCCTACGCAGAATAACAAACCCAAATTGCCAAATAAGGGCCAGAATGTATCCCCTAATAGCTGACCAATTTGGTGAAAAAAACCGGTTTCGGAAAACAAAGTCGGATTAGTAAGAACTGAACTTAAAGCCAGAATCAAACCGATAACAGGAAGAAACAATACTGCTCCTATCATCGCTCTGGAGAATGTTTGCATATTCTCCAGAATACGTTGGCGTATTCCAGACATAATAGAGGTTCCTTAAATGTAGGGCGTTTTTAATTATAGATATGCACTTCCAGTAAGTGAGTTATAGCAAGGATGGCTGAAGGGCGGAACCTGTTGCGAAGAATAGGCACAAACTGGCAGGAAATGAAAACAGGTTTCGGAGGGGATTGATTGTGCGAGCTCCGTGCTCGGTTATCTCTATTTGGTATGTCGCTCGGCCAGGCGCGGCGGCGCCGGGGCGGCTCCGAGCCAACCCCGAGGGCGGCGTAAACGCCTCGCCCTGGTTACTTCGTCACACCACCCTGCATCTGCTGCGTTACTTCCTGTTTCTCCACGTTCACTGCATGCAGTTGGCCGTTGACCGTTGGCTTGAGTGGCGCATCGGCCTGAATATTGCCGCTGGCGGTAAGCTGAATATTACCGTCGCCGGAAAGGGGCAGTGCGGGCCATCCCCATTGTTGCAGAATCGTCATTGGCACGCCGCGCCCGTTCAGGCTGATCTGAGCCTGGCGCTGAGGCAACTGCGAAATGCTGGCGGTGGCCTCCAGCAGCCCTTTTTCGGTATAGGCACTCAGTTCGCTGATATTGATGGTGCTATTGTTCGCCGTCAGCGCCAGCGAAGGACGACGCACGTCGGTGCGGTTGAACGTGGCGGCCGCGGCGTTGAGGGTGGCGCTGCCGCTCCAGATCCCCCACTGATTGTTTTGTACCAGCCCGAGGTTGGCACCATAGCCGTCCAGCGCGGTGAGCTGCCATGGGAAGTCCGGATCGATATCAATCACCAGATTACGGCTGGCGCTGAATTTCTTCAGCGTCAGGCTATTTAGCCAGGCGGGTAGGGGTTTCATCCACAGCTGTTTCCAGTTTTCCGGCAGCGTGTATTCCAGACCGGCGATGGCGGCATCATTGAGGATCAGCGCTTTGTTGTTGCGCAGCCAGTTACCCGACGTTCTGACCATACCGCCTTCCCAGCGGGTAGTGAACTGGCGCAGCGCAATACCTTGCGGCGAGAACTCAGCGTTCAGAATCGGATCGAAGAAGTGCAACGAGCCGTAGATAAACTCACTGGCGTTCATTGACAATTTTCCTTCCTGAGTTTGCCAGTCGTCCTTGCTGAAGGTCATGTTGCGCAAGCTCAGGTCGAGATCCGTAACCGCCCAGTCAGGGCCTTGCAGACGGGCATCCGTCACTTCCAGACGACCAATTTGCAGGGAAGGAATGGTGCTTAACGGGGCAAAAAAATCGGCCAACGATTTGTCGCTTTGCAACCGAATATCGTTCAGACGCAGATTCTCCACTACCCAGCTACCGTCGGCATTGCGCTGCGCTACACCGGTTAATGCCCCACGCGCCACGTCCGCGCCAATATTGCTTAGCGTCACCCGGTCATGGTCGATGCTGCCTTCAATCAATACGTTGGTCGTCGGGACGTCGTTCAGCGTCAATGAACTGGCGCTAAGCTGAATTTGCGCTTTGCTGCCGAGAATTTTACCCGCCTCAGGGCTCCAGGGCATGACGCCGCCGTTAACGCGCTGTGCGCTCAGGGTCCATTCGCTGCCGGGGCTGTTAAGCGCCATATCCTGTAACTGCAGGCGATCGGCCTGGAACGGCATCGGTGCGGTTTGTTGGGACAAATTCAGCGTGCCGTTTTGCAACAAAATGGTGTCGACATGCAGCGGGTCGGTGATTTGGCGGCTGCTCAGTCCGATATCGACCGTTTTGGCGACCAGCGTGGCGGGCTGACCATCCCGGCCAAAGGTGACGTTTTCCAGCAGAATATGGGAAGGGGAAGAAAACCGGTGATCGATGGCATCAAATGCCAGATGGTAGCTGCTGTTCTGTGAAACCCAGGCGCTGACGCGCTCTGCGCCCCAGCGTGTTTGCAGTAGAAAATAAAGGCCGAGGATCGCCACTGCAAGGGCGATCAGCACGTAAAGAAGCAGCTTTCCAATAAATTTCATGGTCTTCCATCCTGCGAAGTGCACATAATCAAGTTATGCACGATTTAGATGGAATGCTCAAGGCGGGAATGGTGAAAGAGCGTTACAGCGGCGTCGATTCAGAATCAACGCCGCATTTTGCTTATTGCTTCTCTGGAGGGAATATCAGGTTCAGAACGATAGCGGTAATACCGCCTGCAGCAATGCCGGAAGAGAGCAAGTTTTTCACCCAGTCCGGGGCGAACTGCAGGATCAACGGCTGCTGGGAAACGCCCAGACCGACGGCCAGCGACAGCGCGATAATCAGAATCGCACGACGGTTTAGCGGTTCGCGGGACACAATACGCACGCCGGATGCGGCGATAGTACCGAACATTACCAGCGTTGCCCCGCCCAGTACTGGCTCAGGAATATGCTGTACAAAACCGCTGACCGCCGGGAACAGACCCAGCGCGATCAGCATCAGCGCCACCACAAAACCAACATAGCGGCTGGCAACGCCCGTTAACTGAATAACCCCGTTGTTCTGACCAAAACAGGAGTTTGGGAAGGTATTGAACACGGCGGAAACAAATGAATTCAGACCGTTCGCTAGTACGCCGCCTTTCAGGCGTTTCATGTATAGCGGACCAGAAACCGGCTGCTCGGAGACATCGGAGGTAGCCGTAATATCACCGATAGTTTCCAGCGAGGTAATCATAAAGACCAGCATCAGCGGCAGCAGTAAGCTCCAGTCAATGCCCAGGCCGTAATACAGCGGTGTTGGCACCATCAGCAGGTCCTGACTTACCGGCGCGGTATTTTGCGGCAGCATGTCCATAAACCAGGCCAGCAGATACCCTGCCGCCATCGCAATCACCAATGACGCAACACGCAGGTAAGGGTTGCGTTGACGGTTAAGCAGGATGATTAGTGCCAGCACCACGCCAGCCAGCAGTAAATTCTTCGGTGCGCCAAAGGTGTTGTCGCTCATTGCGGCATAGCCGCCGCCAATCGACGTCAAACCTACCTGAATCAGCGACAGGCCGATAATCATCACCACCACGCCTGAGACCAGCGGAGTAATAATACGACGTGCCAGATGCAGTACGCGTGAGATAACCATCTCAGTGCAACTTGCCAGCATCAGCGTACCGAACAGCGCCGCCATCATGGTTGGAACATCTGCGCCACCGGTTTTTAGCGCCGTACCACCCATAATCAGTGGAGCAACAAAGTTAAAGCTGGTGCCCTGAATGGATAACAGTCCCGAGCCGACCGGCCCCCAGGCTTTGATCTGAATGATAGAGGCTACGCCGGAAGCGAACAGCGACATACTGATAATGTGTTGAGTATCCTGAGCCGGTAAACCGAGCGCCTGGCAAATTAACAGAGCAGGGGTGATCACCGCGACGAACATGGCCAGCAGGTGCTGACAGGCGGCAAACAGGGTCTGGGCTAGCGGGGGGCGATCTTCAAGACGGTAAATCAGTTCACTGTTGTGAGTCTGCGCAACCGGTTGCGCATTTGTTGACTCTACGGCGTTAACGGACATCAGAGGCAATCCCATGGTGGAAAAGCGGTGATTTTATCTGACCAGGGCTGAAAAGCAAACGTTTGCTAGTGGGTATTCTTAATATTTAAAACGGATAAACAAACATTTTTATATAACTTTTCATCATTTTCTGCTTAAAATCCACCCCGAAAACTCAATAAGAGCTAAAAATCGGTCTGAAATGCATCGTGCGTGATTGTGCTAAACGCACTAATGGAGCTGTAAATGTTTTATCTCGATACGTTATCAACACTGGTTGCGGCAACCCTTGTGTTGTTGCTCGGACGTAAGCTCGTCCAGTCTGTCTCATTTCTGAAAAAATACACTATTCCTGAACCTGTCGCTGGTGGGTTGCTGGTGGCGATTGCGCTGCTGGTGTTGAAAAAAAGCATGGGCTGGGAAGTGAACTTCGACATGACCCTGCGCGATCCGTTGATGCTGGCGTTCTTCGCTACCATCGGCTTGAACGCCAATATTGCCAGCCTGCGCGCAGGTGGCCGCGTGGTGGGTATCTTTCTGATTGTGGTTGTTGGCCTGCTGCTGATGCAAAACGCTATCGGTATTGGTATGGCGACCCTGCTGGGTTTGGATCCGCTGATGGGTCTGATCGCCGGTTCGATAACCCTCTCAGGCGGACACGGAACCGGAGCCGCGTGGAGCAAACTGTTTATTGAGCGCTATGGTTTCGCCAATGCGACTGAAGTGGCGATGGCTTGCGCAACGTTCGGCCTGGTGCTAGGTGGACTGATTGGCGGTCCGGTGGCGCGCTATCTGGTCAAACACTCCACTACGCCAGATGGCATACCGGATGATCAGGCCGTGCCGACCGCGTTTGAAAAGCCGGATGTCGGGCGCATGATCACTTCGCTGGTGTTGATTGAAACCATCGCGCTGATCGCTATCTGTTTGACGGTGGGAAAAATCGTTGCGCAAATGCTGGTCGGAACGGTGCTGGAACTGCCGACCTTTGTCTGCGTGCTGTTTGTTGGGGTGATCCTCAGTAACGGTCTGGCATTACTGGGCTTTTATCGGGTGTTCGAGCGTGCGGTTTCGGTGCTGGGTAACGTAAGTTTGTCGTTGTTCCTGGCGATGGCGCTGATGAGTCTGAAGCTGTGGGAACTGGCTTCTCTGGCCCTGCCGATGCTTGCAATCCTGGTTGTTCAGGCCATTTTCATGGCGCTGTACGCAATATTCGTCACCTGGCGCATGATGGGTAAGAACTACGATGCCGCTGTGCTGGCAGCCGGGCACTGCGGTTTTGGCCTCGGCGCGACGCCAACGGCGATTGCCAACATGCAGGCAATTACCGAACGTTTTGGGCCATCCCATATGGCGTTTCTGGTGGTGCCGATGGTGGGCGCGTTCTTTATCGATATCGTCAATGCGCTGGTGATTAAGCTGTATCTGTTGTTGCCGATTTTTGCGCAATAATGGTTGTGCGGCGGAGTAACATCCGCCGACACTCCGAATTGACTATGCGTTGGAGTAGCGTTCGGTTTCCGGCATCCAGCGCTCTATTAGCGCTACGGCCTGTTGCGGATATCGTTCGTGAATATGGCGAGCAATGCGCTGAACTTCCGGGATAATAGCCTGATCGCGCAGTAAATCCGCGACTTTAAATTCTGCCGTTCCAGTCTGGCGAGTACCCAAGAGCTCACCGGGACCGCGAATCTCCAAATCTTTTTGCGCAATAACGAACCCGTCGTTGCTGTCGCGCAGAACCTGCAGGCGTTTTTGCGCGGTTTTTGACAGCGGTGATTTGTAGAGCAGGACGCAGTGGGAGGCCACCGCGCCACGACCTACACGGCCACGTAGCTGATGCAACTGGGCCAGGCCCAGGCGCTCCGGGTTTTCAATAATCATCAGGCTGGCGTTGGGCACGTCCACACCCACTTCAATCACCGTGGTAGCAACCAGCAGATGCAGTTCACCCTGCTTAAATCCCGCCATTACCGACTGTTTCTCGGCTGGCTTCATTCGGCCGTGTACCAGGCCAATATGGAGTTCTGGCAGCGCAATTTTAAGCTCTTCCCACGTCGCTTCTGCTGCCTGAGCTTCTAACAGATCAGACTCTTCAATCAGCGTACAGACCCAGTATGCCTGGCGCCCCTCGTGGGTACAGGCGTTGCGTACGCGATCAATGATGTCGCTGCGGCGGGTGTCCGGAATCGCCACCGTAGTGACGGGCGTACGTCCTGGTGGGAGCTCATCAATGACCGATGTGTCGAGATCGGCATAAGCGGTCATCGCCAGCGTGCGCGGGATTGGCGTGGCAGTCATGATTAGCTGGTGCGGATGGAAACCCTGCTGCTGGCCTTTCTCCCATAACGCCAGACGCTGATGCACGCCAAAACGATGCTGTTCATCGATGATAACCAGCGCCAGTCCGTTGAACTGCACCTGTTCCTGGAAAATTGCGTGCGTGCCGACAATCATCTGCACCTGACCGCTGGCGATAGCTTCCTGCTGCGCCTGGCGCGCTTTACCTTTCTGTTTACCTGCCAGCCAGCCCACTTCAACGCCCAGCGGCGCAAACCAGTTACGGAAGTTATTCGCATGCTGTTCAGCAAGCAGTTCGGTGGGTGCCATCAGCGCAACCTGCTTACCATGTGCGATAGCGCGCAGGGCGGCTAACGCCGCGACCAGGGTCTTACCGGAGCCGACATCGCCCTGTACCAGGCGCATCATCGGGACATCCAGTGCCATATCACGTTCGATCTCAGCGGTAACGCGGGCCTGTGCGCCAGTCGGTTTAAACGGTAGCGCCGCCAGCAGCTTATCTTTCAGCGCGTTGTTTACGCTCAGCGGCTGGGCATGAAAACGCTGCGCCCCGGCGCGTAATGCCAGCATACTGAGGTTATGCGCCAGCAGCTCTTCCAGAATGAGACGTCGCTGCGCCGGATGCTGACCGGTTTCCAGATCGCTCAACTGCAGTGACGGCGGTGGACGGTGCAAAGTGCGCAGGGCTTCTGGCAGGCTCATCATGCCTTGCAGTAATTCCGGTGGTAGCAGTTCGGCAATGGCACAAGTATCAAGCAAATCCAGCGCCTGATCGGTCAGTTTACGCAGCGTAGCCTGTTTAACACCTTCGGTAGTTGGATACACCGGCGTGAGCGTTTCCTGCAATTCCGGCGTGCTGAGATCGCCCTGCACGCGGTATTCCGGGTGGATCATCTCAGCGCCGTATTTCCCGCGTTTGGCTTCGCCATAGGCCAGTACCCGACGCCCGGTGGCGAGACTGTTTTTCATTGCTGCGCTGAAGTTGAAAAAGCGCATGGTGAGAATGCCCGAGCCATCGCTGATCTGACAGGTCATCATCCGGCGACCGCCAAAGGTGATATTGCAGTTCAGCACTTCGCCTTCAACGGTGGCATAGACGCCCGGCAGCAGTTCGCCAATAGGGTACAGATGCGTGCGGTCTTCGTAACGCAGGGGGAGGTGTAGCAGGAGGTCCTGCACGGTGTGCAGGCCAATTTTCGCCAGTTTACTGCTTTGCGCTGCGCCAACGCCGGTCAGAGAGTTGAGTGGGATGGCATCCAGTAAACGGCCTTTCATCGCGTTTATCTCGCAGACTGCATAGTGGCCCACCACGTTGCATCGGCTTCAATTTCGCCCTGCGTGTTTACGTGAGGGTAGGGAAGGCCTTTGCGCTTAGCGACATTCGCCAGCACAGGATAACCGCCTTCAAACAGCAAACGCTGCTGCTCATCTTGCGGCAGCATACTGTTTTCTCGGCGGTACATACCGGCGTTTTGCCGCTGACGCTGTGCTTCGTACAGAATCAGCGCGGAGGCGACTGAGACGTTCAGCGACTGCACCATGCCAGTCATGGGAATGATGATATCCTGATCCGCCAGATCCAACGCTTCCTGAGTAATGCCGGTTTTTTCCTGGCCCATCAGGATGCAGGTGGGGCGTGTGTAATCAATCTCGCGAAAATCCACAGCTTTATCTGACAGATGGGTTGCCAGAACCTGCATACCCCGGTTTTTTAAATGTGTGACCGCATCGCTAATGGTGCGGTGCGTTTTAACCTGCACCCAACTATTGCTGCCTGCGGCAGAAGAGGCCATGGTACGCATGCGGCTACCCGGCCAGACGGCGTGGACTTCATGCACGCCGACCGCATCTGCAGTACGAATGATAGCGGAAACGTTATGAGGCTTGTGGACCTCTTCCATGCAGACGGTCAGATCGGGCTGACGACGTGCGAGCATCTCGCGGATACGTGCATAGCGCTGTTCATTCATAAAACGTGTTCTAGTTACGGTTACGGGTGACTTTAATCACGTCCGGCATGACGCGGATTTTGCGCATGATATTCGCCAGGTGCACACGGTCGCGGGCGGTCAGGCGAATAAAGGCGCTATAGACGCGGCCATCTTTCTCTTCCGTATTCAGACTTTGAATATTGGAGGTGGTCGTGTTAATTGCCGCCGTCAGGTTCGCCAGAGCACCCTGGTGGTTAAACATATCCACCTTAATCTCAGTGATGAACTCCTGCTCCGTCTCCTTATCCCATTCCACCGCCATAAACTTCTCAGGCTCTTTCTGGTAGCCACGAATGTTACGGCAGGATTCATGGTGAATCACCAGACCTTTACCCGGGCTGACGTGGGCAATGATGGGATCGCCTGGAATCGGACGACAGCATTTCGCGAAGGTGATCAGCACGCCGTCTGCGCCTTTAATCGGCAGATGACCGTGACCAGATTGCGCTGGGACGTTTGCCGTTGCTTCGCCCTGCTGGAGGTTTTTCGCAACCACCACGCTCATGGCGTTACCCAAACCAATTTCTGCGAGCAGATCGTCAAGCGTGGCGAGCTTCATGCGCTCAAGCTCACGCTGGATGCTTTCTGGTGGGATCTCAGCCAGTTTACGGCTACCGCCCAGGGCATGGTTGAGCAGTCGACGCCCCAGGCTGACGGAATCATCGCGCTTGAGGTTTTTCAGCAACTGGCGAATTTTTGCTCGTGCTTTCGAACTAACGACGAAGTTGAGCCATGCTGCATTCGGACGTGCGCCCGGCGCGGTAATAATCTCAACGGTCTGACCGCTAAACAGTGGTTGTGAAAGCGGGTAAGGCTGTCTGTCGACACGTGCGCCGACGCAGGCGTGACCGATATCGGTATGTACGGCGTAGGCGAAGTCGACAGGTGTAGCACCGGCAGGCAGTTCAACAATACGCCCTTCCGGTGTGAAAACATAAATCTCATCCGGGAAGAGATCAGATTTGACGCTTTCAATAAATTCAAACGAGCTACCGGCGCTCTGCTGCAGTTCCAGCAGGCTTTGCATCCAGCGCTGAGCGCGGATTTGTGCGGTGGTGCTGCTTTCGCCACCGTGCTCTTTGTAAGCCCAGTGCGCTGCCACACCCATTTCCGCCATCTGATCCATGTCTTCAGTACGAATTTGTACTTCAACCGGAACGCCGTGAGGGCCGATCATTGAGGTATGCAAAGACTGATATCCGTTCGCTTTTGGAATGGCGATATAGTCTTTCACGCGACCAGGACGTGGTTTGTACAGGCTATGCATCTGGCCGAGTACGCGATAGCAGGTATCGGAATCATGAACGATAACGCGAAAAGCGTAGATATCCATGATGGAGTGAAAACGCTGCTCTTTGAGCACCATTTTGCAGTAGATAGAGTACAGGTGCTTCTCGCGCCCGCTCACGCGACACGGAATACCTGCCTCCTGCAAACGCCCTTCGATTTCTGAGAGGATTTTTTGGATCATCTCTTTGCGGTTGCCGCGAGCGGCTTTAACCACTTCTTTAATCACGCGATAGCGGTTCGGGTACAGCGCTTCAAAACCCAGCTCTTCCAGCTCGGTTTTAATGTGATGAATACCTAAACGGTGTGCCAGCGGACTATAAATTTCGAGGGTTTCACGGGCGATGCGGCGACGCTTGTCCGGGCGTAATGAGCCCAGCGTGCGCATATTGTGGGTACGGTCAGCAAGTTTGATGAGAATGACGCGGATATCCTGCACCATCGCCATAATCATCTTGCGAAAGTTTTCAGCTTGCGCCTCTTTCTTATCGCGAAACTTAAGCTTATCAAGCTTTGATACCCCTTCTACCAGCTCTGCAACGCTTTTACCAAAAAGCTGCTCCATGTCCTGGTAGGTGGCTGGGGTATCTTCAATCACGTCATGCAGTAGCGCAGCCATCAGCGTTTCATAGTCGAGTTTCATCTCGGCCAGAATGCAGGCTACCGCTACCGGGTGCGTGATATAGGGTTCACCGCTTGAACGTGTCTGGCCCTCGTGAGCGTCACGTGCAACGAGATACGCCTGCCGAAGACGCTTAATCTGGTCTTCCGGCAGGTAGTTTTGAATCAGTTGATTCAGGCTTTCAAACAGATACAAGGGCGACCCGCTTTGTGATTAACGACGACCTTCAGCAATAGCGGTAACGGCTTGTAATTCAGCGGCTTCCTGCTCTTGCTGTTCCTGGCGCTCACGCACGTCGAGGATCTGGTTGTTGATCAGACCTTCTTCGATTTCGCGCAGCGCGATAACGGTAGTTTTATCGTTTTCTTCCGGTACGAGCGGATCCTTTCCGCCTACCTGCATCTGACGAGCGCGACGCGCGGCGACCAGTACCAGGTCAAAACGGTTACCAATTTTCTCTACAGCGTCCTGAACAGTTACGCGTGCCATACTTAAAATGCTCCACAGGTGAAGAAATGACTGGGCATGATACTGAATGTGGGTTCAGTCTGCCAACAGTTTGCTGATTAAAGCGTCATGACGCTGCTTTTGGCGGCTCATGCGCAGACGTTCGGCGCGAATGATGGTTTTCAAATCGCCCAGGGCGGTATCGAAATCATCATTCACAATAAGATAATCATATTCGGCGTAATGGCTCATTTCTGCAACAGCTTGCGCCATACGTTTTGCGATCACGTCTTCGCTATCTTGACCGCGGCCACGAAGACGTCGGTCCAGCTCAATCTTAGATGGCGGCAAAATAAAAATACTGCGCGCATGCGGCATTTTTTCACGAATTTGCTGCGCACCTTGCCAATCGATATCTAAAAAGACGTCTACGCCGGATGCCAGTACTTGCTCAATGGTCTCACGCGAAGTGCCGTAATAATTACCGAATACCTCAGCGTGTTCCAGGAACGCGTCTCTGCCAATCATGGCTCTGAATTCATCATGGTTCACAAAGAAATAGTGTTCACCGTGCACTTCCCCCGGGCGCGGTGCGCGCGTGGTGTGCGAAACAGAAACCTGGGTGTCATACAACGGTTGGGTCTTTAATAAAGCCTGAATCAGGCTGGATTTACCCGCGCCACTGGGGGCAGAAACAATATAAAGCGTGCCTTGAGCCATGAGTATCTTAATGTATGTGATTGTCGAAAGAGAGCCTACATACGGGCTTATTATACACGTAGCCGCTATGTGACGTAGCCCTTGTCACACTTTTTGCGCATGTTTATTGCGTTTTGCGTATCAGTTTCCTGTTTTATCGATGATTTGCAGCAATACGTGCAAATGTCAGGAACGGTGCTCGCAGGATGCTTTTTTGCCACTCTGTTTCCCTATTATTTCGCGCTATATCTGCCTGGAATTGCAGTGTTCAGCGGAGGTAGTATGGGATTATGCAAATGCATAGGGCTGGTTCTACTGGTCTGGAATTTACCTGTATGGGCGGTTTGCCCCGTCTGGTCGCCTGCCCGGGCAAATGAGGAAATTTCACGGCTACAGCAGCAGATAACACAGTGGAATGACAGTTACTGGAAACAGGGTGAAAGTGCCGTAGATGACGGCGTTTATGACCAGCTCAATGCGCAACTAATTCAATGGCAGCGCTGTTTTGGTGATGAAGTTCCACCAGATCTGTCTGCGCCACCAATGGGTGGCACAGTATCGCACCCCGTTCCCCACACGGGAGTTCGAAAACTTGCCGATAAGCAAGCTCTACAGCAATGGATGCACGCGCGCAGCGATCTCTGGGTGCAACCGAAGGTGGATGGCGTGGCAGTGACGTTAGTCTATCGTAATGGCAATTTGGTCCGGGCGATTAGTCGAGGTAACGGCCTGAAAGGTGAAGACTGGACGCAAAAGGTTCTTCTGATCCCTTCCGTACCCCATGTCACCAAGGGGAATCTCGCTAACAGTACGTTGCAGGGTGAGATATTTTTGCAGCAGGAAGGACATATCCAACAGCAGAGAGGGGGAATGAACGCCCGCTCGAAGGTTGCTGGATTGATGATGCGCCAGAGCAATCCGGAATTATTAGGCTCGCTGGCTATTTTTATCTGGGCCTGGCCCGATGGTCCTGCGGTCATGTCTGAAAGACTGGAACAACTCACTGCTGCCGGGTTCAGTTTCACGCAACATTTTACCAGGGCCGTGAAGAGTGCAGATGATGTCGAGCAGGCACGCGCCAGTTGGTGGACTTCAGCATTACCTTTTGTGACGGATGGCGTAGTTGTGCGAACGGGAAAAGAGCCGCAGGCGCGATACTGGCTACCCGGACAGGGAGACTGGCTGGCAGCGTGGAAATATCCTCCCGTGGCCAGGGTGTCTGAGGTGATGGGTATTGAGTTCTCTGTTGGCAAAAGCGGGAAAATTGCGGTGGTGGCATCGCTGGCCCCCGTCATGTTGGATGATAAACGAGTGCAGCGCGTCAATATTGGCTCTGTCCGACGCTGGAATGAATGGGATATTGCGCCTGGCGATCAGATTCTGATAAGCCTTGCCGGGCAGGGGATCCCCCGTATAGACGAAGTCGTCTGGCGGAGTACTCAGCGTACTAAACCAGCTCCACCTGAGGGTCGCTTTAATTCATTAACCTGTTTTTATGCTACCCCGGAGTGTTATGAGCAGTTTGTTGCCAGGCTGGTCTGGCTGGGTACCAAAGAGGTATTGGGGCTGGAAGGTATCGGCGAGGCGGGATGGCGGGAGCTCAATCAGGCATATCGTTTTGAGCATATCTTTTCCTGGCTTGGGCTAACTCAGGAACAACTACAGTCCACATTTGGTGTAAGCAAAGGGAAGAAGTTATGGCATCAGTTCAACTTGTCGCGCGATCTTCCGTTCACGCGCTGGCTGATTGCTATGGGAATACCGATAACACAGGCTACGCTGAATGCCAGTCGGGATGGTTCATGGTCGCAGTTACACGTGCGTAGTGAACAAAGCTGGCGGCAGCTTCCTTTTATGGGGGAGCGGCGGGCTCGGCAGGTGATCCAGTGGCTGGAGGATCGAGAGGTCACAGCGCTGAGCAACTGGTTAGCTGCTCAGCGGATCGCGGGCTTTATGCCTTAATGGCCTTCATGGCGATAGTAAAATACAGGCAGACCTAACTTCAGGCGCAGCGCCAGTAGTCGGGCGGTAAAGCCGAAAAGTAGGGTGGAGATAACCACCACATCGTGGCTGGAGACATAATGCTGCAGCACGATGTACAGCACGGCAGCGGCAAATGATACGCCGGCATACAGTTCTTTCTGGAACACCAGTGGGATGCGTTTACAGAACATATCACGTAATACGCCGCCGAAAACCCCGGTCGTGACCGCAGCGACCACGGCGATAATCGGTCCATGGCCCATATCCAGCGCCACCTGAGCGCCAATGATAGAAAACACTACCAGGCCCAGCGCATCCAGTACGAGGAATATTTTACGCAGGTAGGGCATGACGGGAGCAATAATGGTCGTGAGTACCGCAGCGGTCGCCACGATAATGACGTATTCAGGGTGCTTTACCCAGCCGAGCGGATAATGGCCGAGAAGAATATCGCGTACTGAACCACCGCCAATGGCTGTCGCGGTGGCAATGATAATGACGCCAAATGTATCCATACGACGACGCCCAGCCGCAAGCGCACCGGTCATGGCTTCGGCAGTAATACCAATTAAGTATAAAACGTGTAACAGCATGTATTCCCCCTGATTTGCTGGGGGCTAAGCTTAACGATTTGTGCGCACTGTCACGATTGAGATTTTCTAAGGTGAAGTGATTCTAATAACTACAGCTAATGCTTGTTTGAAGAAAATGCCATATGTTGTGCGCATAACGATATTAGTTATGGTGATAAGTGATGAGAAAATATAATGCGTAGTGAGAGGTTATAAACATGCCCATCGGAAAAGCACGTAGCGCCGCCGTTTACTGGCGAGCCACGTATGATATTTCAACAAAACTATCCCCCCGACCATTGGACAAGTTGACACTCCAGAAGCCATTAGAGAAGTCATCCTAAGTAAACTCTGATATTCAGCGGCCTCTATTCTGAAAAATGCCCCCCTCAGCTATCGCTTCTATGCGTGTAGACACATATACAGCAAAATCTTCAGCATTTAGTCAGTCGGAGTGATAGACATGAGCGTAAGAGAGGAAATTCAGGATGGCAGAGAGGCTGGACATTTAAGAAGTGGGATAATCTACACCGAAGTTTTGGGGTGGATAGATATGGGACATGCTCGAGGAGATGATGTCAGAAAGTTACTCTCGGATATGCACCAAGGCGAGCATTCAGGAAAGGATTATTACGATGTAAAATACACTCAAAGTATGGGAAGAGGAGGGCTCACAATTGGGAAGTTCATCAGATGGAGAATTAGAAAAGGGCGAAGTTTATTTGAACGATATAGTATAGCACTTTCCATGATGATGGCGCTTGCTCATCGTTTTGAAGGTTTACAGTCAAATTTCCCCTTTTATCTTTACACCGACAGCGGTTTCAGTGGTGAGGATTTAGTATCCGATTTGCTGGGGTTCTACCGCGTAGTCTCATATAGTAACCCATTCCCGCTATTGCAGCCCGTCAGCAAAGAGGAAGCCCTCAGGCGTTGGGATTATTATGGTCCAATCGGCTCTTTTAAAAACACCTCATTCCAACCGATATTATTTCCCGATCCGATGAAATCAGCTTTAGCTCTTCCTGTAAAAGGTGTTTTACCCTCATTCATGAGAACAGTGATACCTTACAGCGACTTTAGTTCTGGTAACGTTAAAATAGTTTCAAGAGATGGAACGGTCGTTAACTGGTAAAAAAGGGAAACATATGAAACAGGCAGTCATAATAGTGCTGATGATAATAGCTATATGCAGCTCTTATTTCTGGCCTAATATTAAAATGAGACTTGCAGGTAACGCACAATATACAGAGTTTGATAAAGCCAAATATGATTATTACACTCCTCAAGTTTTAAAAAAAATGCCGAGAATATCCCAAGTGTATGACTTTAATTATACGAACATTTCTGGTCCTAAGGCTGATGTATGGAGTGTTACGTTCCATGATACCAGGGATACGGGGAGGATTAGTAAATATCTCTCAATGGCGGGCTATGAAAAACAGGTAAAATGTGATGTTGAGGCAGAATGCTGGCGTCTCAGGGGATCCGATGAAGTACTGACAGTCGTGAATATGAACAGCAGTAATGCTGTTCGGATTGATATTCTGAAGAGTATTTATAACGACAAATATATGCCAGATAAATAAGTATTCAATTTTATATAAGTCAGCACTTACTGGCGGTACGGATAGCCTGCATTGAGCAGGCTATCTAGTACGTTACGATAGCATAGGGATGATATTCAAAATTACTCGATATTCTGAATTTGCTCGCGCATTTGCTCGATCAATACCTTCAGTTCAATTGCGGAGTTAGTCACTTCGGCATTGATAGACTTCGATGCCAGAGTATTCGACTCACGGTTGAATTCCTGCATCATGAAGTCCAGACGACGGCCAACCGCCTCTTTTTTCTTCAGAATGTTGTAGGTTTCTTTGACGTGAGCTTCCAGGCGATCCAGTTCTTCAGCCACGTCGATACGCTGTGCCATCAGCACCAGTTCTTGCTCAAGGCGGTTATTTTCCAGCTGCACCTGAGCATCTTCCAGTTTGGCTACCAGACGCTCGCGCTGCCATTGCAGGATTTCCGGCATATGCGCACGTACCTTCGTTACTTCGGCGCTGACGCCTTCCAGACGCTGCTCAATCAACGCCTTCAGTGCCTGACCTTCGGTTTCACGCGCAACGATAAAGTCATCCAGCGTACCGTCAAGCGCGGCGAGGATTTCGGCGGCAATGGCGTCCAGATCTTGCTCCTGGGCTGCCATTACACCTGGCCAACGCAGGATATCAACCGGGTTAATTTCACCTTCATCACTCTGCATTTTGACCCAGTTAGCAGCGCTAACGAGCTGTTTAGCGAGTTTTTCATTCAGAATCAGCTCGCCTTGTGCACTGGCATCAGGCTCAAAACGCAGCGTACATTCGACTTTACCGCGCGTCAGACGCGTGCGAATACGCTCGCGAACAACGGGTTCAAGACTACGGAACTGCTCCGGCAGGCGAAAATAAGTTTCCAGATAACGCTGGTTTACCGAGCGCATTTCCCAGGTAGCGCTACCCCATTCACCCTTGATTTCACGCCGGGCGTAAGCGGTCATGCTGCGGATCATAGACGTTCCTGTTTTTAAAGATGAGATGGGAGGATTATAGCCATCCACGTCTTGTCAGGATAGGAATAACAGTCGGAAGTCCGTATAATGCGCAGCCACATTCGTTTCAAGCCGGAGATTTTATCATGCGTCCAGCAGGTCGTAGTGCCAATCAGGTGCGTCCCGTCACCCTGACCCGTAATTATACAAAACACGCTGAAGGCTCCGTGCTGGTCGAATTTGGTGATACCAAAGTGCTATGTACCGCTTCTATTGATGAAGGCGTACCGCGTTTTCTGAAAGGTCAGGGCCAGGGTTGGATCACCGCAGAATATGGCATGCTGCCACGCGCCACACACACCCGTAACGCCCGTGAAGCGGCGAAAGGTAAGCAGGGCGGTCGTACCATGGAAATCCAGCGTCTTATCGCCCGCGCGCTGCGCGCCGCCGTTGATCTGAAAACGCTCGGCGAATTCACTATTACGCTGGATTGCGATGTTATTCAGGCAGATGGCGGTACGCGCACCGCATCAATTACCGGTGCATGCGTTGCGTTGGCTGATGCGCTGAACAAGCTAGTGGCGAGCGGTAAGCTGAAAACTAACCCGATGAAAGGGATGGTCGCGGCGGTTTCCGTGGGTATTGTTAACGGTGAAGCGCTCTGTGACCTCGAGTACGTTGAAGACTCTGCCGCAGAAACCGACATGAATGTGGTGATGACTGAAGACGGTCGTATTATTGAAGTACAAGGCACGGCGGAAGGTGAGCCATTCAGCCATGAAGAACTTCTCACCCTACTGGCGTTGGCCCGAGGGGGAATCGAATCCATTGTAGCGACGCAGAAGGCGGCGTTAGAAAATTGATTTTAAAGGCGACTGATGAGTCGCCTTTTTTTTGTCTGTAATAAAGTGAGATGAGGAGCGAATCCATGAAACCGTATCAGCGCCAGTTTATTGAGTTTGCGCTTAGCAAGCAGGTACTAAAGTTTGGCGAGTTTACGCTGAAATCCGGGCGTAAAAGCCCCTATTTCTTCAATGCCGGACTGTTTAATACCGGGCGCGATCTGGCTCTGTTAGGCCGTTTTTATGCCGAAGCGCTGGTGGATTCCGGTATTGAGTTCGATTTGCTGTTTGGCCCAGCGTACAAAGGTATTCCGATTGCCACTACAACGGCCGTTGCGCTGGCTGAACACCACGATAAAGATTTGCCGTACTGCTTTAACCGTAAAGAGGCGAAGACCCACGGTGAAGGTGGCAATCTGGTTGGTAGCGCACTTGAGGGGCGCGTGATGCTGGTGGATGACGTGATCACTGCCGGTACTGCGATTCGTGAATCCATGGAGATAATCCAGGCAAATGGTGCGACGTTGGCAGGGGTACTGATTTCTCTCGATCGTCAGGAACGCGGTCGCGGCGAGATTTCAGCGATTCAGGAAGTGGAACGCGATTATGGGTGCAAGGTGATTTCTATCATTACCCTGAAAGATCTAATTGCCTATCTGGAAGAAAAACCTGAAATGGCAGAGCACCTGGCCGCAGTCCGGGCGTATCGCGAAGAGTTTGGGGTGTAAGTCATCGCCCGGTAGCGTTAAGCTTACCGGGCAACTGTGTTACTGCAATTGAGCGGCAACTAACGGCCAGCGGGTGTCGAAATCATCCGTTGGACGATATTTAAATTCGCTACGTACAAACCGAGACAGCATACCTTCGCAGAAAGCCAGTAACTGGCTGGCCAGCAGCGTTTCATCCACGGTGTAGCCTTCACCTTCACGCATTCTTTTTTCTCGCAGAACCTGGCGTAGCTGCGACTCAATTCGCTCAAACAGCTGGTTAATGCGGCCTTGCAGACGGTCTTGCTCGAACATCAACGCGTGTCCGGTCAGAATGCGCGTCAGGCCGGGATTACGTTCACCGAACCCTAAAATCAGCAGGACGATTAGACGCAAGCGCGCGTTAGTATCCTTTTCATCTTTCAGAATCAGATTGATACGCGTAATCAGACTGTCTTCGATAAACTCAATCAGGCTATCGAACATGCGAGTCTTGCTGGGAAAATGGCGATACAATGCCGCTTCGGATACGCCAACTGAGGCTGCCAGCTTTGCTGTGGTGATGCGTTGGCTACCATCGCTGGACTCAAGCATCAGCGCCAGAGACTGAAGTATTTCTTCGCGACGATTCCTTTTCGCAGTTTGCTTTTCTACCATGTTACAAAATACCCCTGAAAATAAGCTCTTGCCAGGCAGGCATCCACACAGCGACCGCAAACGGTTGTTTGCGGTATGTTATTGCGTTATTACGCTGTGGGATACTTTTCTGCGGGTTACTTGCGCCCGGAATGGCCGAAGCCACCTTCGCCACGATCGGTGGCTTCAAACTCTTCCACCAGATTAAATTCAGCCTGTACGACCGGTACAAATACCATCTGCGCGATGCGTTCGCCCGGTTCAATCGTGAAGCTGTCCTGACCACGGTTCCAGATGGATACCATCAGTTGGCCCTGGTAGTCGGAATCAATCAAACCGACCAGATTGCCCAGTACGATACCGTGCTTATGGCCCAACCCGGAGCGCGGGAGCATCACCGCCGCCAGAGAAGGATCGGCGATATGGATGGCTAACCCGGTAGGCACCAGCGTTGTTGCGCCCGGCGCCAGTTCTACGGCGTCATCAAGACAAGCACGCAGGTCAAGTCCGGCAGAACCAGAAGTGGCGTACGTCGGGAGCGGAAATTGTTGCCCTACGCGCGGGTCCAGAATCTTAACGTCGATTTTTTTCATCATAACGGGTCACGATCTCGTCGAGTAATAATTGGCCCAGGAGTTCTTTGCGCTCAAGCGGTAAGACTTTATCTCCATCCTGCCAAAAAAGGTGTAATGCGTTGCTGTCGCTGTTAAACCCTTGAGTTGACAGCGAAACGTCGTTCGCACAGATCACATCAAGGTTTTTGCGGATGCGTTTTTGCCGGGCATATTCTTCCACATTATTTGTTTCGGCGGCAAACCCAACGACAAAAGGTCGGTTAGCATCCAGTGCGGCAACACCGGCGATGATGTCCGGATTTTTGACCATTTTTACTGTTAATTCATCACCCTGCGTCGCCTGCTTTTTGATTTTTTCGTGGGCGACAGTTTCAGCGCGGTAATCAGCGACTGCGGCGCAGCCGATAAAAATATGCTGTTGTTGTACCGCAGATTGCACGGCGGCTTCCATTTCCAGCGCGGTCATTACATCAACGCGCTGGACAAATTGCGGTGTGGTTAACGAAACCGGACCTGATACCAGCGTGACGTTTGCCCCGCGTTTTGCTGCAGCGGCTGCGATAGCAAATCCCATCTTCCCGGAACTGTGGTTGGAAATATACCTTACGGGATCAAGCGGTTCACGCGTCGGACCCGCTGTAATCATGATGTTGAGATGTTGCAGATCTTTGACAGGTGAAAAATGTTCTGCCGCCATATCCACAATCGTTAATGGATCCAGCATACGTCCAGGACCGACATCGCCACATGCCTGGCTACCGCTGTCAGGGCCCCAAATGAGCAAACCGCGTGAGGCAAGAACGCCCAGATTGTGCTGGGTAGCGGCAGCGCGGTACATCTGCTGGTTCATGGCCGGCAGCACGGCAACAGGCGCTGGAGTTGCCAGACAAATCGTAGACACCAGATCGTTGGCCATACCGGCGGCAACGCGGGCAATCAGGTCTGCCGTCGCAGGGGCCAGGATAACCAAATCGGCCCATTTCCCCAGCTCAATGTGGCCCATCGCAGCTTCGGCTGCGGGGTCAAGCAGGCTGTCGGAAACGGGATAACCCGAAACTGCCTGTAAGCTCAGAGGAGTAATAAACGCTTTTGCCGCTTCGGTCATCGCCACGCGGACGTCAGCGCCGCGTTCCCGTAAACGACGCACCAGCTCAGGGGTTTTGTACGCAGCAATACCGCCACTGACGCCAAGTACGATTTTTTTACCGGCCAGGCTCATCATGATCTTTCCTGTTGGGTTTCACCAGAAGGCGGATATTTTATCACAATCCGCAATGTGTCGTGCTTTTGCCCGCGATCCAGTTTGCGAGGCGCTACGAAGAAGTGATAACAGCGCGTCGATTCTCCGCTGGCGTTATGCCACTATGCGGATGCGAAATGAGGGGAAAAGCATGGAAAATACAGGACGTATAATGCCTCGGGAAAAGCTGTTGGCGCAGGGCGCTAGCTCGCTGAGCGACGTTGAGCTACTGGCTCTTTTTTTACGCACCGGGATGCTGGGTAAAGATGTGCTTACGCTGGCGAAAGAGATGCTTCAGCATTTTGATTCGCTGTATGGCCTGTTGTCTGCTGATTACATGGATTTCAGCTATGTTCAGGGCATCGGTATCGCGAAGTATGCACAGTTGAAGGGAATAGCGGAGCTGGCGAGGCGTTACTACAACGTACGGGTGATTGAGGAGCGCGCAATACTTAGCCCGGAAATGGCGCGTGAATTTCTGCAAAGTCAGCTCTCACAAGAGGAACGCGAGATCTTTTTTGTGATCTTTATGGATTCTCAACATCGCGTGATTAAACACAGTAAACTTTTTTCCGGTACGATTAGCCACGTCGAGGTACATCCGCGAGAAATTGTCCGCGAAGCGATAAAAATGAATGCTTCCGCAGTGATCCTTGCGCATAATCACCCTTCAGGGTGTGCAGAGCCGAGCAAAGCAGATAAACTCATCACCGAGCGTGTTGTGAAATGCTGTCAGTTCATGGATATCCGGGTGCTTGATCATCTGGTCATTGGGCGCGGAGAGTGCGTTTCTTTTGCGGAACGGGGTTGGATTTAATGCACTTTACGCGATCCATCGGGATCTTTGTCTGTTCGGGACTTGAGCATAACGCCGGGTCAGCGTATACTACGCCACCTTTGAGAATCTCGGGTTTGGCATTTGGGCCTGGCAATCGAGAGTTCACTTAGAACTATGCGATGACCGGGCTGTAAAGCCTGACGAGGCGCCGATACCCCATACGAAGCTCGAGCTAATTTGATTTTTGGAGAATAGACATGTCCCGAGTCTGCCAAGTTACTGGCAAGCGTCCGGTGACCGGTAACAACCGTTCCCACGCACTGAACGCGACTAAACGCCGTTTCCTGCCGAACCTGCACTCTCACCGTTTCTGGGTTGAGAGCGAGAAGCGTTTTGTCACCCTGCGCGTATCTGCTAAAGGTATGCGTGTAATCGATAAGAAAGGCATCGATACAGTTCTGTCTGAACTGCGTGCCCGTGGCGAAAAGTACTAAGTACTTAAAGAGGAAATAAATCATGGCTAAAGGTATTCGCGAGAAAATCAAGCTGGTTTCTTCTGCTGGTACAGGTCACTTCTACACCACCACGAAGAACAAACGTACTAAGCCGGAAAAACTGGAACTGAAAAAATTCGATCCAGTTGTACGCCAGCACGTACTGTACAAAGAAGCTAAAATCAAATAATTTTAGTTTCGATGTAGCAAAAAACCTCGCCTCGGCGGGGTTTTTTGTTTTCTGGCCGTCCCCATATTAATGAGACCTGATACACCGCCGGAGATACTATGCCTGAATTACCTGAAGTCGAAACCAGTCGTCGCGGGATTGAGCCGCATCTGGTGGGAGCAACGATTATGCACGCGACTGTGCGTAACGGTCGTTTGCGTTGGCCGGTATCAGAGGAAATCTATCGTCTGAGTGATAAGCCTGTTCTGAGCGTACAGCGGCGTGCGAAATACCTGCTTCTGGAGCTGTCGGATGGCTGGGTAATCATTCATCTGGGGATGTCGGGTAGTTTGCGTATCCTTCCTGAAGAGCTTCCGGCAGAAAAGCATGACCACGTCGACTTGGTGATGAGTAACGGCAAAGTCCTGCGTTATACTGATCCGCGTCGTTTTGGTGCCTGGCTGTGGACTAAAGAACTGGATGGGCATAATGTCTTCGCCCATCTTGGCCCCGAGCCGCTGAGCGACGATTTCAATGCCGGTTACCTGCAGCAGAAATGTGCGAAGAAGAAAACCGCGATTAAACCCTGGCTGATGGATAACAAGCTGGTGGTGGGGGTGGGAAACATCTATGCCAGCGAGTCGCTGTTTGCGGCGGGTATCCATCCTGACCGTCTGGCGTCATCGCTGTCGCAGGATGAGTGTGAACTGCTGGTGCGCGTTATCAAGGCGGTTTTGCTGCGTTCTATCGAGCAGGGCGGGACGACGCTGAAGGATTTTCTGCAAAGTGACGGTAAGCCGGGCTATTTTGCTCAGGAGCTGCAGGTCTATGGGAGAGAAGGCGAACCCTGTCGCGTATGCGGCGCGCCAGTCATTGCGACAAAACACGCCCAGCGCACAACGTTCTACTGCAGGTGCTGTCAGAAATAACACCCTATCGGCCGGACGCTCATCCGGCCAGGCACATTACTTCAACTTACTCATTAACGCCTGATGGACGTTTTCTGGCAGAAAGTGCGTCACATCACCCTGGTGGCGGGCGACTTCTTTCACCAGTGACGATGAGATAAATGACCACTCTTTAGACGGCATCAGAAAGACGCTTTCCAGTTGCGGCATGAGATGACGGTTCATATGGGCCAGCTGCATTTCATACTCAAAATCAGCCACCGCACGTAGGCCACGGATCAGAATGTTAGCCTGATTATCGCGGGCAAAGTTTGCCATCAGATCGCTGAAGCCCAGAACTTCCACATTGCCGAGATGCGCCGTTGCCTGTTGTGCCAGCTCAACGCGCTCTTCAAGGGTAAACATCGGTTTTTTACTGGGACTTGCGGCAATTGCCAGGATTACGTGATCGAACATGCTGGTCGCACGCGTCACGATATCAAGATGGCCGTTAGTTATGGGATCAAAGGTTCCTGGATAAATCGCCCGTTTTTGCATGGCTTGCCTCAATGCGTTTTGGGTGGCAGATAAGGTTCCAGCAGCTGCAGCAGACGCTGAAGCGCGCCCTGATTTTGATACAGAACTTCAACTGCGTGACGGCCATAAAAATTACGATAATCTGCATCGGTCAGTAAAGAAGAGACTTCTTTCGCCAGCGTGCTTGCGTCGGTGACCGTGATCAGTCCGCTTGCCTGTTCAAGGCGGGCGCAAATATCTTTAAAATTAAACGTATGTGGCCCCATCAGTACCGGAATGGCATGCGCTGCCGCTTCAAGTGGGTTGTGCCCACCACGTTCGACCAGTGAACCGCCGACAAAAGCAAGATCGGCAATACCGTACAACAACATCAGCTCGCCCATGGTGTCGCCAATCACGACCTGAGTACCTGATGACGGAACTTCGCCCGAAGAGCGTGTCGTATAGCTTAGTCCAGCCTGGCGTACGAGGTTGATGGCATCCGGGAATCGTTCAGGATGTCTGGGTACCAGAATCAGTAATAGATTAGGGAACTGGTTTAATAACGCCTGATGGGCGGCAATGATAATGCTTTCTTCACCGTCGTGGGTGCTTGTTGCGATCCATACCGGGCGGTGAGGCGCCCATTGCCGACGCAATGTAACCGCTTTTGCAGCCAGTTGTGGCGTGACGGAAATATCAAACTTCAGGCTACCAGTAACGGTGACCTGATTGCTTCTGGCGCCAAGCGCAATAAAACGCGCGCCATCTTCTTCATTTTGCGCAGCAATGAGCGTAATGCGACGTAGCAATCTGCCAACAAATTTACCCAATTTCCCGTAGCCAGCAGCCGAGCGAGCTGAAAGCCGGGCGTTGGCGATAACCAGAGGAATATGGCGTTTGTGCAGTGCTGCAATGAGATTTGGCCATAGCTCAGTTTCCATAATTAACACCAGCTTGGGGTCAACTTTATTCAGGAAACGATTGAGTGCGTCAGGTAAATCGTAAGGTAAATAGACGTGCTGAACGTCAGCACCAAACGCAGACTGGACACGCTCTGAGCCAGTTGGCGTCATGGTGGTAACCGTGATTGGCAAGTCAGGGTAACGATGTCGCAGAGCGCGGACCAAAGGGATCGCTGCCAGCGTCTCACCCACAGATACCGAATGAAGCATGATGCCGCCTGGCTTTAGCGGACGGCGGTAAAAGCCGTAGCGTTCACCCCAGCGTTTACGGTAGGCCGGAGCCTTACGTCCGCGCACCCAAAGCCGTATCCAGATCAAAGGCTGAATAAGGTAGAAAAGGGCGGTGTAAAGCAATTCGAGCATAATGGTAGCTGACTTATGAATGTGCTGGGGATTCTATGTATTTAACTATGGCTTTACCATCATTTTTATCCAGGTTGTCTCAAAACGATGGAATTGGTGAAGCATTATTTTAACAGGTGGTTATTTCAAAAATGCATAGGACCGCATTTACATGACTTAACGTCTTGTGCGGCGTGGGTTTTCTGGTGAGCTATTTTAATTTATATCTTTATGTTTTTAATAGATTATTTTGTTTTTTGTTCAAAAAATATTCATTTCGGAATGCGTGGCAATAAATGATATACTACTACACAATTTCAGGTAGCTAGCGGGCAGGGACGTTTCGAAAACATGAGAGGTAATCTTTTAATGGTTCAGGCTTGGATTACACGACTCTGATGTTTCCGACTCGGTATGTCTGGCGACGCGATGCGGATATTGATGCATGAATATTGCTTTTTGTTTGTACAAATATTTTCCCTATGGTGGGCTACAGCGTGATTTCTTGCGGGTAGCACTTACGGTTGCTGCGCGTGGTCATCATGTTCAGGTGTTTACCCAGTCATGGCAGGGCGAGCGTCCGGATGAACTGGAGATTATACTTGTCCCCGTCTCATCCAGAACCAATCACGGGAAAAATGAGCAATATTATCAGTGGGTTCAGGATTATTTACGTCAGCATCCCGTCGATCGTGTCGTCGGGTTTAACAAAATGCCTGGCTTGGATGTGTATTACGCCGCCGACGTTTGCTACGCGGAGAAAGTCGCCCGTGAGAAAGGCTTTTTCTACAAGTTGACGCGTCGGTACCGGCATTACTCCGCTTTTGAAAAAGCGGCATTTCAGCAAGGTGCTGGTACCACGCTATTGATGTTAACTGATAAACAAATTGGTGATTTCAAACATCATTACCAAACTGAGAGCCAGCGTTTTCGTATTCTGCCACCAGGAATATACCCTGACAGAAAGTACAGCCAGCAACCTGAAAACAGCAGGCAGATTGTCAGAGAAAAAAACGGTATTGGTCTCGATCAGTTTCTACTCCTGCAGGTAGGTTCTGATTTCAAACGCAAAGGCGTGCCAAGAACATTGCAGGCGTTGGCTTCTTTACCTGAGGCTATACGTCACCGTACGCGATTGATGGTTGTTGGTCAGGATAAGGCCGATCGTTACCGCACTCAGGCTCGTCAATTGGGTATTGAAGAACAAGTGCAGTTCTTCTCGGGGCGGGATGATGTCGCTGAATTGATGTCTGCGGCCGATTTATTGCTTCACCCGGCTGTTCAGGAAGCTGCTGGTATTGTCTTGTTGGAGGCTGTAGTTGCCGGGCTGCCAGTATTAACCACTGAAGTATGCGGCTATGCGGGTTATATTAATGCCGCCCAGTGTGGGGTGGTGATTCCTGAACCTTTTGAACAGGAAAATCTGAATACAGCACTTTTCGATGCGCTGCAAAATAATGAGCAGAGAAGTTATTGGGTCAGGAACGCGCGGCATTTTGCTGATACAGAAGATCTCTACAGCCTGGCAGATAAGGCTGCGGATATCATTTTAGGTCTTGATAATGATTGAGTTAAAAGAACCATTTGCCACGCAATGGCAAGGAAAAGACCCGTTTACGGAAGTCACTAAGTTGGATGGTGAAGTTTTTCGCGCTCTGGAAACACGGCGAACCCTGCGTTTTGAGATGATGGGTAAAGGGTATTTCCTTAAATATCATCATGGAACCACGCTTAAAGAAGTGGTTAAGAACCTTATTTCTTTACGTATGCCTGTACTTGGCGCAGACCGTGAGTGGTTGGCAATTCATCGCTTACAGGAACTGAATGTTGACACAATGACCGGTGTTGCATTTGGGCAGAAAGGACTGAATCCTTTAGAGCGAACCTCATTTATCATCACTGAAGATCTCTCTCCTGCCATAAGCCTTGAAGATTTTTGTGCAAGGTGGAAAGTTGAGCGCCCTGATTTTGTATTAAAACGGACAATTATTACCCGCGTGGCAGAAATGGTGGGTAAAATGCATCGGGGCGGGGTAAATCACCGGGATTGCTATATCTGCCATTTCCTGCTCCAGCAGCCGATGCCGGCAGACGTTGCGAACATCAAACTTTCCGTAATTGATTTGCATCGTGCACAAATACGCCAGCATGTACCACGTCGCTGGCGGGATAAGGATCTGATTGGACTCTATTTCTCTTCACTTGAGATCGGGTTGACGCCCAGAGATATCTATCGTTTTTTACGTGTCTATTTTTCGATGCCACTACGTGAAATCTTTCGTCAGGAAGTCAGGTTGTTTGAACAGGCTGTCACAAAAGCGCAAAAAATAAGACAAAGAACAATTAGAAAAGCGCTATAAATAACACATGAAGTTTGAGGCCATTTTATTATGAACATTGATTTCCAGAAGCTAATCATTCAAAAACATGTTATCGACAGCTCCTCGCATGATAAGAGTAAAAAATTAAGTGTTGCGTATGGTGTCGATCGTAATTTTTTGTTTGGTTCCGGCATTTCTATGACCTCAGTATTAGTGAATAATCCTGATATTGATATTCACTTTTATATAGCAACAGACTATATCGATGATGATTATCTGGAGAGCGTAAAACGCCTGACGCAAATGTACAGTACGACAGTCACTGTCCTTGTGTTCGATAACGCGGCATTTCGTGAGTTGCCGAGTACGAAAGCATGGACTTATGCAATGTACTATCGTTATTTCGCATTTGAATATTTAAGTACTGAGTTAAGTTCGGTACTGTATCTTGATGCCGATGTCATTTGCAAAGGTTCTCTACGAGAACTTACCGAGATTAACTTCTGTGGGGAATATGCTGCTGTTATCAATGATGTTGATGAAGTACGTACTAAATCCGGCAACAGGCTCGGTATTCCTGAACTGAGTAATGGATACTTTAACTCCGGAGTGGTGTTTGCGAATCTTGAAGTTTGGCGTGAGCAGCAGTTATTGACAAAGGCATTTTCTATCTTAGATGAACGCCAAAAAGAGCTGCTTTATTTTGACCAGGATGTTCTGAATATATTATTCGTTGGTAATGTGGTTTTCCTGAGACGAGATTTTAACTGCATTTATGGTGTAGATCAGGAACTAAAAAATAAAAACGATAAAATTTACCAGAATTATATTACAGATGATACTGTTTTAATACATTATGTCGGTGTCACTAAACCATGGCATACATGGGCAAAATATCCAGTGGCTAAATTTTTCATCGACGCATATAAAAAATCCGCATGGGCGGAAAAATCCTTATTAAATGCAAATACAGCAAAATTGTATAAACGAAAGTCACGGCATGAGAGAGTGCAGCGGAAATATATCCGCTCTGTGCTAAGTCATGTTATGTACATAAAAAATAAGTTACACAATACAAAAACATATTGAGTATAAAAATAACTTGTTGGTAATAAATTAAATAGGTGTAGCGAATGAATTTTGATTGTCATCAGTCTATAAAAAATATCCTTGATTTTAATCAAGCACCATCTGGACAACAAGCACAACTTAACATCGCTTGGGGTGTTGACAGAAATTTTATGTTTGGTGCCGCAATCTCGATGACATCGGTACTGTTGAATAATAAAGATTTAAATATCCATTTTCATCTTTTTACCGACTACATTGATGATGATTACAAGCAGCGGGTTGCAAAATTAGCAGAGCAATTTTCTACAAACATCACAATTTATGTTATGGATGCTAATGGGTTAAAAGTATTACCAAGTGGCCACGCGTGGTCGCACGCAATGTATTTCAGATTTATAGCCTTTGAGTATCTTGGTGAGGAAATTGATACGCTGCTATACATTGATGCGGATGTAATATGTAAGGGTTCCCTTTTCGAACTTACGCAAACTGATCTTAGGGATCATGTTGCGGCGGTAATCACTGATGTTGATGATAGCCCTGCCAGAGATATTGAGGAAAATAGAGATTATTTCAATTCTGGTGTAATTTATGCAAATCTTAAAAAGTGGAAAAAACAAAATTACATCAATTCTGCTTTTGATATTTTATTGGATAAAAACAATAAGCTTTCATTCCCAGATCAGGATGTTTTGAATATTCTCTTCTTAAAGAAAGTGATCTTTCTGGAAAGAAGGTTTAATGCTATTTATGGTATTAAACAAGAGTTAAAAAGCAAAGATGTTACAAAATATAAAGATTACATAAAACCTGATACTATTCTAATCCACTATGTTGGCGTGACTAAACCGTGGAACTCTTGGGCAAATTATCCTTCGGCGCAGTACTTTGTACAAGCGTGGAAGGTTTCACCATGGGCTGATATTCCGTTGTTACCAGCCAGAACGCCAAAGCAATATAAGAAGAAATCACGACATGAAAGGCTGCAAGGAAAATATTGTGCTTCAGTAATTAGCTATATCGGCTATTTACGTGCAAAGTTACAAAATAAGTAAAAACTCCCGTAAGGGAGTTTTTACTTAGCGCAGTTTTGTATTGAGATATTTCAGATACCATTTGATAGAACTGAGGTAATTTCCCCTTTTGGCTTCCTGACGCGAGTAAACCCTATAATCAGTAGGCCTCATACGTGGAGCATAAGAGCGCATTTCTGTGTTCTGCCATGGTGTAAAATGATGGTAGAAAAGATAGAGTTGCTGTGAAAGCCCTGTATGTTCTTTATACCAGGGCTTTCTTCCGCCAGTGAAATGAATAATTCGCGGCAGTGTCTCTTTTTGATAGAAGAAAATATCTTTTTGTTGGTCATTAAACCAGTTAAATAAAAAATTCCATCGATTATCAATGAATTTGACATTGCCATCGATTGCAATATTCAAGGCATCTTGATCAGGGTAGGGGAGGCTTTCTCCCCGATCAAATAGAATCTGATTGGCTTTTTTTTCAATATCATTTTTAAGCCAATTTTTTATGTTAATATAAAGAAATCCGGAGTTAAAATAAGAGGAAGTATTAAGCTTTAAGCGGTTGGCATTTTTGATATCAGTGTTATTTAACGAGTCATGACTGGCAGCACAAATTACCTCGCTAATATCAATGCTATTAATATCATGAATTTTGTCGAAGCAAAGAGTATCTGCATCTAAATAGATAAAGTACTCTACTTTATCTTTAAGTAGGCGAGGTACGGCCAACCTCATATAGATTGAACGGTTCAGATGTTTGATTGCAAAGTCATTATTATACTTTTCAATCTCTTCTTTATCGATACTGATAACCTGAATTTTATCACTAGTAGAACGCAGTTTATTGATTTCTTCGTCAGTAACATCATAAACAAAGACAAAAAATGACAGGTCCTGTTCCGGGTTATTCATTATGACAGACATAATGGACACTGCTACATATTCCAGATAATTAGCATCTGTACAGTAAGCGATATTAATAATGTTATTTTTGTTGTCCATTTATGCTTTCTCATTACCTTGAACATTGTCATTATCATGAAGTACCGTATCGATAGCGTCAACCACGGCCTGTTCCGGTATCCATGTCAGATATTTTTTTGACCGGTCAAGTTCATCCCGCGAAGGCATCGGATGGTATTCGCCAGCCCAAATTAAAATGGCTTTATCAGACCACGGCTTCCATTGTTGAAAATTGGTGGCACCAAACAGGCAAACTTGCGGTGTCTTTAGCGCTGCTGCCATATGCATCGGTGCAGAATCGACACCAATGTACAAAACAGCATGGTCGATCAACGCAGCCAGTTGCAGGAAGGTCGTTTTACCTGCCAGCGTCAGGTCGGGGGGAGATTGGCACAGTTCAGCAATGCGCTGAACCTGTTGCTGCTCACTTAATGCTGGCCCACAGGTAAGATAAACATGCAAACCACGCTGATGCAGGTGGTCTATAACATGCGCGAACTTCTCATCATCCCAGCATTTAAACTCTTGCCTGGCAGTGGGCTGAATAACGACATATTTCTGCGCAGGCAACGTGGGTAACAGGGATACCAGATGTTGATAATCGTCCTGACGATAACTCAGTGACATCTCTTTCTTTAATTCTGCTTCGCTAAAACCAATGCCTTTTAGAATCGATAGGTTTTGTTCAACAATATGTGTCCCAATGGAGGGGGTTACTCGCGTAAAAAGTCGGTTCCAATGATCTTTCTCGCGCAGGAAGGCAATTGAAGGACGGCGTAAAGAGGCGATAAGTGCACCAATTGGCCATTGCTCGGTAAGGTTAACAATCAGATCATAGTGATTTTTCTTCAGTTGTTGACGTACTGAGAGATAATTTTTTGCTGTTGCCAGCAGGCCCTGTTTTTTCTCAATGAGATAAAATGCATTGATGTCTTTGTGGGCTGCTAAGATTGCTTTGGTATCTTTATAAAGGAGCAGATCGATCTTGGCATGTGGATAACGAGCCCGAATGCTGGCAATGACCGGCGTTGTTAACAGAACATCTCCATAAAATTTGAGCTTGCAAATAAGAACTCGGTCAATTTTTTCAAACATGTTAAAATCCCTTTCGAAAAAATAAGTTCTTAAAAGCAGATATTGTTCTATATCTTATTTCAGAAACCGAACGATCAATATGGGGGTATTTCATTTTAAGAATTATTTTTTTCTTAACGATTTTTGTGTCACAGCATGCTAGTGCATTCTGAATGTCATTCAGCATGCTTTCGCTGTAGCGATAATAACCTTTTTTCTTGCGTAACAGTTTGCGTCCTTCCAGAAAACAGTTGATGATCATAAATGTGGCAACAGTACGCTTTGCGCTATTACTATTTATATGGTTATACATTTTACGCATAGCAAAAAAGATACTATCCGCATCACTATCAATAATGTTCTCGGTAATACTTTTATCATTTACTCGGTAAAAATATAGTTTTTGCTCTATTTTTAAAATAGTATGGCATTTGAAATATTGGAACGGACAAAAAATAACATCTTCATAGCGGCGATATTCTTCAAATCGATCCATGCCAATCACGTCACGATGGAAGATTTTCGTCACGAGATGCCATTGTCCGGCACGAAAAGTTGGTATCAGCGGCGCGTAGTTATCGTTTGTTAAAATGATTTCGTGTTGCACCAGAGAGTCTTCCGTATCAGGTTTGTGGTGATACAAATTATGGATATCTCTGGTTAAGTTGAACTCCACAATATCATACTTACCCGCTCTCAATTTAGGGAGAAGGATTGTGAAATAATCTGGGCAGACAATATCATCACTGTCAACAAAGCCAATATATTTCCCCGTCGCATGGGTAAGCCCAACGTTACGGGTGATAGCAACTCCTTGGTTTTTATGACTTATGTACTTGACGTTATTGCAATTCTGCTCACGATAAAATGCCTTGATGCGCTCTTCAGTTAAATCTGTTGAGCCATCGTTAACAATGATTATCTCCACATCATCAGTGATGTTTTGGTGAATAGACGCCAACGTCGCTGTGATAAATTCAGCATTGTTGTACGCAGGTATAATAATGCTCAGTAAATAACCTGATGCGTTAATCATGGCATCGTTCTCTCATTAGATTCGTGCTCAGCATCGCTGCTAGACATAACGCCAGTACGCAGCTCAGAGCTTCACCTTTGGCATATAATAATAAATCACTCAAGCCATAGATAGCGATTGCGCCTGAGATAACGAACAACAAGGGGCTACGTTGCCAGTAAGCTGTTAAAAACATGGCGATATAGAGCAAGAGTAGCACAACAACCCCAGGGATGCCCTTTAGCGAAAAGGTATCAATGATTTCGTTATGCAGATGGACGTTAATGAACTCAAGAGCTCCTTGTAGGGAAGTATCTTGCACCGCAAGTCGCTGAATTTCTGCGCCGCGTTGTTCAAGTGACTGTCCCCAGTCATGAGCTTTCCCGGATTCGATACCTGCCCGTTGCATCGCAAGTCTCGCGCCAATAGAGGTATTGCTATTGTTTTGATTATAAGAGTGCAGATCGACCAGGAAGTTCTGATAGCGACTTTCAATGACTGGTTTTAACGGAATTGCCGCCAGCCCGACCAGCACCACAAAGGCCAGTAATGCTTTTAATAACATAGTGTGGTTGTGGCGGTAGTGCATGAAAAATAATCCGATACTCAGGATCGGATACACTAAGATCGCTGCTCGGGTCTGCGTTGAGATGATCACCGCCAGCGATATCAAAAAATGTAACAGATAGAATAAAACGGTGCGTTTCAGACGTAGATTAATAATGGCTTGTGACGCCAGTAACGCAATTAACGTAAGTGCATAGGCTGTGCTTGTTTGATGTTCAAAACCCAGTGCAACACGGTAATTTAAAGGTTCAGCAGCTCCAGCAAGTTGGTAGCCCGCGAAAAGATACAAGCCGATTGCTGTGAGGAGCGTCCAGATACTGGTAATGCGAGTTTTATCGGCACACGGCTCTCGCGATGTCAGAGCTGTCATAACCAGTGCGGTGAAAATCATCACTTTTCCACCGTTCTGGTATGAACGATAGGCGCCGGTAAAGGCTGAGCCTGGTTGTTTAAATACTTCTACCCAAATAATCTGGAGCAAACCGAAGAGCAGCAACATAAAAGGCAAAACCAGGTTTTGTTTGTTACTGCACACATACTTTATATTTTTTCCTATAATCGGCAGAGACAGAGCCGTGGAGAAAATAAATACCTTCAATGCTTCATCTGGATTGACCAGTAGCATCGCAAGAGTTACCAGGATCCCAGCATAAAATAAGACGTATATAAAATCGAAAGGATTATTTTTGATACTACAAACAAAACGAGAAAGCGTATGTTGGCGAAGCATAGATCGTCTCTTAAAGTTAAAGCAAATTATTATCAATTAGCGATACGTTGACTAAGCTTGCGTCCAGATCCTGCAATTTTCCGGAATGGCTCTGCTGTGTGTATTGATTCTTTCCATACCCACCAATCAATCCTGGGTCTGTTGGGCCGTATAACGTGATATTAGGGCGATCCAGCGCGGCGGTTAAATGACTTAGGCCTGTATCAACCGACACCACGAATTTTGCCCTCGCCAGGATGCGAGCAACCTCTTCCAGACTCATCCGCGGCAGGACATCGACGTAAGGAAAACCTTCTGCCAACCTTTTGGCTCGCGCTTCTTCATGGGGGGAGCCCCAGGGCAGTTTAATACGTATGCCTGCGTTATTTAACAGACCAATTAGCTCCCGCCAGTTGGCTTCCGGCCAGTGCTTATCATCGCGCGTTGTGGCATGCAGAAATACGGCATATTTGCCTGTATCAGCATTGCATCGATTTACAAAATGCTGAGCGATAGCGTAATCACCTTGCGACTGCGGTTTGGCATATCCCAGACTTTTGGCGAACAATTCACGCGTACGTTCTACGGCGTGCTGCTGTTTGGCAATGTGATGTTTGCGATTATAAAACAGGCTAGCCAACGGCTCGCGGGCCGTACTCCAGTCCATACCATGCTTGACGCCCCGCGCCAGACGCGTCACCAATGCAGCGCTTTTAACCAGACCCTGCGCATCAATTATTGCGTCATACTGCTGCAAACGCACCGCGTCGCGAAATGCTTCACGCTCGGCTTTAATCGGCGCTGAAAACCAGGCTTTACGCCAGCGGCGAATCGCGACGGGGATGACCCGGTCAACGGCTGCATGCCAGGAAGGGATCTGGGCGAATCCTTCCTCGACCACCCAATCAAATTGAATATTCGCAATGGCCTGTTGCGCATCGGTTAATGCGGGCAACGTATGCAGTACATCGCCCATAGAAGACGTTTTAACGATCAGAACCCGCATTCGTCAGGCTTCCTCTTGTAACAACAGGTCATTGAGTTCTTCCCGTACGCGCTGGGGAGTGATGTCAATCAGACTTTGGTGATAGCCTTCTGCCGCATCGCCCTTGCGCACTTTGTGATAGCCCGTAATCAGACGAATAACCCGTGCTTTGTGCGACAACGGCGGAGTAAAGTCCGGACTACTTGGGCCATACAACGCTACCAGAGGTCGATTCAACGCTGCGGCAACGTGCATTAATCCAGAGTCGTTGGTGACGACCGCTTTGCAGGCGGCGAGCAGAATGACGGCCTGCTCAAGCTGCGTTTCGCCCGCCAGATTACGGCACCAGGCCTGCTGCTCAACGCTTAGCGTTGCCAGGATTTCATTTCCGGCTTCATGGTCTTTTGCTGAGCCAAACAGCACAATCTGATGACCTTCGTCGATCAGTTGCTTAGCCAGTTCTGCGTAATGGTAGTGTGGCCAGCGTTTCGCCGGACCAAATTCCGCACCTGGGCAAAAACCGATGATGGGGCGTTCGGCAGAAAGGGAGAACTGACTACAAGTCAGAGACTTTTCACCTTCGCTGACCTGCAACTGTGGCCATAGCAGAGGCTGCGGCAAATCTTTAGCCGACAGCATCACGCCTTTATCGTAGGCCAGGGCTACATAGCGTTCGACCATCAGCGGCCATGCGTCTTTATCCAGCACGCGCGCATCGTTGAGCAGGCCGTAGCGCATTTCGCCACGCCAACCGGTGCGATGCGGGATGCCTGCAAAAAAAGGCACCAGCGCGGATTTAAACGAGTTAGGCAGCACATAAGCGCGGTCATAGCGTTTCTCACGCAGGCTGTGACCGAGTTTGCGGCGTTCGCCAATCTCCAGCGCGCCGTGTCCCAGCGGCATGGCGATGGCTTCGTTGACTTCAGGCATACGCGACAGCAGCGGACGGCACCATGCCGGTGCCATCACGTCGATTATCGCCTGGGGATAGCGCGCCTTAAGCGTGCGATAGAGACTTTGCGACATCATCATGTCGCCCACCCATGACGGGCCGATCACCAGTATTTTCATGCTAACTTCTTACGCGTCGCGGTTCAGCCAGGCCATATATTCCGTTACGCCTTCGGCAACGGTCTTAAACGGCTTGTCATAGCCCGCTGCGCGCAGGTTAGTCAGGTCTGCCTGGGTAAACGCCTGGTAGCGGCCTTTCAGTTTTTCCGGGAATGGAATGTACTCAATGCTGCCTTTTTTGTGGTACGCAAGCGTAGCATCAGCAACGGCCTGGAAAGATTCCGCACGACCGGTACCGAGGTTAAAGATGCCGGAAACCCCGTTTTCCAGGAACCACAGGTTCACTGCAGCCACATCGCCAACGTAAACGAAATCACGTTTGAAGTTTTCGCTGCCTTCGAACAGTTTTGGCGTTTCGCCATTGTTGAGCTGGGTATTCAGGTGGAAAGCGACGCTCGCCATGCTGCCTTTATGGCCTTCACGCGGTCCGTAGACGTTGAAATAGCGGAAGCCAACAATCTGAGAATTGGCTTCCGGCAGGATCTGACGAACGTACTCGTCGAACAGGAATTTTGAGTAGCCGTAAACGTTCAGTGGTTTCTCGTATTCACGGGATTCGATGAAATCAGAAGTGCGACCGCCGTAGGTGGCGGCGGAGGACGCGTACAGGAACGGGATTTCACGCTCCAGGCAGTAGTGCAGCAGCTCTTTAGAGTATTGATAGTTGTTATCCATCATATACTTACCGTCCCACTCGGTGGTGGAAGAGCATGCGCCTTCGTGGAAAATCGCTTCGATATCGCCGAAATCTTCCCCGGCCATAATCTGGATCAGGAAGTCTTCCTTGTCCATGTAGTCAGCAATATTCAGATCCACCAGGTTAACAAACTTGGTGCCGTCTTTCAGGTTGTCCACCACCAGAATGTCGGTGATGCCTTTATCATTCAGGGACTTAACGATGTTGCTGCCGATAAAGCCCGCGCCGCCGGTAACGATGATCATAAATGTAACCTTCGAATTATGGAGTCAGAGACAATCTCAGACACGAATACTTTCTATCATATCACTACATGGCCCAGGCTTCAGCCATTCACCGATAAGCCGTGCGGGTACACGTGATTTATGCTTCATTTTGAAGAAGTGGTGATGCGTCATCTCGTATCAACGTATAGCTTTGGGTAATATGTGCTGAAATTTGCCCAGTCTGGAGAATTGAAATGCGTGGGGATTTTTACAAACAGTTAACGAACGATCTCGACACCGCACGTGCGGAAGGATTGTTTAAAGAAGAGCGCATTATTACATCTGCCCAGCAGGCGGATATCACCGTGGCGGACGGAAGCCACGTTATTAACTTTTGTGCAAACAACTATCTGGGGCTGGCTAACCACCCGGAGCTGATTGCGGCGGCAAAAGCGGGTATGGATTCTCACGGATTTGGCATGGCTTCGGTACGCTTTATTTGCGGTACCCAGGACAGCCATAAGCAACTGGAGCAAAAACTGGCGGCATTCCTCGGTATGGAAGATGCCATCCTTTACTCTTCCTGTTTTGATGCCAACGGCGGCCTGTTTGAAACGCTGTTGGGTGCGGAAGATGCCATTATCTCTGATGCCCTGAACCATGCTTCTATCATTGACGGCGTTCGTTTGTGTAAAGCAAAGCGTTTCCGTTACGCCAACAACGATATGGTCGAGCTGGAAGCGCGCCTGAAAGAAGCGCGTGAAGCGGGTGCTCGTCATATCCTGATCGCCACCGATGGCGTGTTCTCTATGGACGGCGTGATTGCTAACCTGAAAGGCGTTTGTGACCTGGCAGATAAATACGACGCGCTGGTCATGGTTGATGACTCTCATGCCGTCGGTTTTGTCGGTGAGAATGGTCGTGGCTCCCATGAATATTGTGACGTAATGGGCCGTGTGGACATCATCACCGGGACACTGGGTAAAGCACTCGGTGGCGCATCCGGAGGTTACACTGCAGCGCGCAAAGAAGTGGTTGAGTGGTTGCGTCAGCGTTCTCGTCCGTATCTGTTTTCCAACTCACTGGCTCCGGCGATTGTTGCTGCGTCCATTAAGGTACTGGAGATGGTGGAATCCGGAGCTGAACTGCGTGACCGACTGTGGGCGAACGCACGTCAGTTCCGTGAGCAAATGTCCGCCGCTGGCTTTACGCTGGCCGGTGCCGATCACGCGATTATCCCGGTGATGTTGGGTGATGCGGTGATCGCGCAGGACTTTGCTCGTGAACTGCAAAAAGAGGGGATTTACGTTACCGGGTTCTTCTATCCGGTGGTTCCGAAAGGTCAGGCGCGTATCCGTACCCAGATGTCTGCGGCGCATACCCCTGAGCAGATTACGCGTGCTGTTGAGGCGTTCACACGCATTGGTAAACAACTGGGCGTTATTGCCTGAGGATGTGAAATGAAAGCGTTATCCAAACTGAAAGCGGAAGAGGGCATTTGGATGACCGACGTTCCTGAACCGGAAGTCGGCCATAACGATTTGCTGATTAAAATCCGTAAAACAGCCATCTGCGGGACTGACGTTCACATTTATAACTGGGATGAATGGTCGCAAAAAACCATCCCGGTACCGATGGTCGTTGGGCATGAATATGTCGGCGAAGTTGTTGGCATCGGTCAGGAAGTTAAAGGCTTTAAAATCGGCGATCGTGTTTCCGGTGAGGGTCATATCACCTGCGGACATTGCCGTAACTGCCGCGGTGGGCGGACTCACCTGTGCCGCAATACCACCGGCGTCGGCGTAAACCGTCCTGGCTGCTTTGCGGAATACCTGGTGATCCCGGCGTTTAACGCGTTTAAAATCCCGGACAACATCTCCGACGACCTGGCGTCTATTTTCGATCCGTTCGGTAATGCGGTACACACGGCGCTGTCATTCGATCTGGTTGGGGAAGATGTGCTGGTTTCCGGCGCGGGTCCAATCGGTATTATGGCTGCGGCGGTTGCGAAGCACGTTGGCGCGCGTCACGTGGTGATTACCGATGTTAATGAGTATCGCCTTGAGCTGGCGCGTAAAATGGGCATCACTCGTGCGGTCAACGTATCGAAAGAGAATCTGACCGACGTGATGGCTGAACTGGGTATGACTGAAGGATTTGATGTGGGCCTGGAGATGTCCGGTGCGCCGCCCGCGTTTCGCGCCATGCTGGACACTATGAACCACGGTGGCCGCATTGCTATGCTGGGCATTCCACCATCCGACATGTCTATTGACTGGACAAAGGTTATCTTTAAAGGTTTGTTTATTAAGGGTATCTACGGTCGCGAGATGTTTGAAACCTGGTACAAAATGGCTGCATTGATCCAGTCTGGTCTGGATTTGTCGCCGATCATCACCCATCGATTCTCCATCGATGAATTCCAACAGGGCTTTGACGCTATGCGTTCAGGCCAGTCAGGGAAAGTGATCCTGAGCTGGGATTAACCCTATCCAGTCAGTGGATTCTGAGTGTTGTCCCCGGATGTTGATTATCATTAACATCCGGGGCTTTTTTTGCTTGCATGAGCCTTCCTGCCCGGCGCATTTTTCGCTAAAGAATTAATATTTTTTTCTGAAAATCTGCCGCTTAATATGCTAAAAAGTGCCGATTACTCTATTGTCTGGCTGGATTTGATATGACCTATACCCCTGGTCTCCTGAGCGTCATTATGCCCCTGTACAACACGGGTGAACCGTTCATTGCGTGTATGGATTCGCTGATTGCGCAAACCTGGAAGAACCTCGAGATCATCATTGTGAATGATGGTTCTACGGATAACTCAGCGGAGCTTGCTCAGTCTTATGCGGATCGTTATCCGCACGTGCATCTGTTGCACCAGCGCAATGGTGGGGTATCTGCGGCGCGTAATACCGGTATGGAAGTCGCCAGGGGCGAGTACATCGCATACGTAGACGGCGATGATATTGCCTATCCGGAAATGTATGAAACGCTGATGAATATGGCGTTGAAAGATAATCTGGACGTTGCGCAGTGCAATGCTGATTGGTGTATTGCGGAAACCGGCCACACATGGGCATCTATTCCTACCGATCGTATTCGTTCTACCGGCGTGATGACTGGGCCGGACTGGTTACGCAAAGCGTTAGCCAGTCGCCGTTGGCGACACGTTGTCTGGATGGGCGTTTATCGTCATCAGACTATCCGCGACGCCGGACTGACTTTCCTGTCCGGTCTGCACCACCAGGATATTATCTGGACGACGGAGTTTATGTTTAACGCCAAACGTGCCCGTTACACGGAAGTCTCGCTTTACAAATACTTCCTGCACGGTGCGTCCGTCAGTCGTCTGCCGCGTACCGGAGAGAAGAACCTGGCTTACCAGCGCCACTACATCAAAATTACCCGTCTGCTGGATAAGATGAATCATGATTACGCCGGACGCATTCCCATTTACCCCGAGTTCAAACAGCAAGTGATTTATGAAGCGCTACGCGTTTGTCATTGCATCCGTAAAGAGCCGGATGAAAAAATCCGCCAGCGTATGATTGCCGAGGTTTTCGTGTCGGGTATGTTCAAGCGCATGGTGAGCAATATTTGCAGCGCTAAGCTGGGTTATCAGGTGCTATTGTGGGCCATCCGCTTTAGTCAGTGGCGCGATAAATCACTGACGCCGCGCCGCCTGGCCCATTTAACGCTGGATATTAAAGACTAATTATTGCCAGCCCTGCCACTGCAGGCGCATGTACTGCACCAGCGTGCTTTGGGTGATGCTTTCACCGAGCACACTGAAGAAGCGGCTGTTGTAAACCGGCTCTATCGGTTTCTTCGGTTTGCACAAATTTACACCGCGGAAAGGGTTACGCGGCGTATCTGGCGTACCGTTCTTCGGCGATGTGAAGTTTGGTCTGGACGTATCCACCTGTGGTTCATTGAGCAGGCTGCTTGGGCGAACCAGTGTGATGTCCGCTGGCAAGTTATAAAGCATCTGCTGCAGAACACGAACCGTCGAAGGGTGTGGGTGCCCAATGGCAATTGCTGAGCCGTTGCGGCGCGCAAGCTCGACGGCACGATTGAACTGACGGCGAATGTCGGCTTCGTTTTGCGTATCATCGAGGAAGACTTTGCGTTTGATGACTTTCACACCAGTTCCTGATGCTGCGCGCATTGCCTGACTGTTGCCGATGGTCATGCTGTCCAGAAAGTAGAGATCGTAGCGCTCCAGTGCCTGCATCACCTTCTGCATGCCGAACAGGCTGGAGGTCATCGCGCTGCCCATATGGTTGTTCAGTCCGACCGCATTCGGTACTTTGCTGACCGCGTCGCGAATAATTCGCTCAATCTCTTCGCTGCTCATTTCCGGGCGTAAAGTATCTTTCTCTAACGGCTGCTTGCTCAGCGGTGCCATTGGCAGATGGATTAAGACTTCATGCCCGCTGTTATGCGCTTTGATTGCCATTTCACGCGCATGTGGGGCGTTAGGCAGAACGGCAACGGAGATGGTAGAAGGCATCGCCAGTACCTGGTTTTCAGTGTGTGGGCGATAGCCGAAATCATCAATGACGATGGCGAGTTTGCCAGCAAAAACAGGTGTTGCGAAGGCCAGCAGGCTGGCGAGAGAGAGTACCAGACGACGAAAATGAGGCAAAACTTATCTTCCCAACCACGGCTGTGGATTGACCGCCTGACCCTGGCGACGAATTTCGAAATAGAGTGCTGGCCTGCCCTGACCGCCGCTGCTACCCACAAGTGCAATAGGTTGCCCGGCGCGAACCTGTGTACCGACGCTGACCAGCGCGCTCTGGTTATAACCGTACAGGCTCATATCGCCTTTACCGTGCTCAACGACCACCACCAGGCCATAGCCCTGCAGCCAGTCCGCGAGAATGACGCGACCATCGGCAATAGCTTTAACTTCGGTGCCTTCGGATGCGCCAATAACCATCCCCTTCCAACGTAGCTCACCCTGCAGCTGTTCGCCATAGCGATGTAGCGTTGGACCACGAACGGGCCAGAATGCCTGGCCGCGCGGCGAACCTAAACCACCGGTACGCGACATCAGAGATTTTTCGCTTTCGGTTGGCTTGTAGGTTGAGCCTTTTCGTGACGCATCCTGCTGCTTATCGCGTACGGCTTGCGCCTCGCGGGCTTCACGTTCTGCGCGTGCTTTGGCTGCGGCTTCGGCGCGAGCAATGCTGTTGCGCAGGCGTGATTCGTTGGCGCGCATTTCGCCCAGTTGCTGCTGACCTTGTTGAATCGATGATTCCAGACCCGAGAGCGTTTTCTGGCGTTCATTACGCGCCTGCTCCAGTTTAGCCTGCTGGGCGCGCTGTTCGTACAGTAACGTCTGCTGTTCGCTTTGCTTATCTTCAAGCTCGGCTTTTTGCGAGTCGACCTCTTCGCGGGTTTGTTTCAGCTGCGCGATAGTTTCTTGCCTCGCCTGGTTCAGGTAACCGAAATAGGCCTGTAGACGTTGCCCGCGCTGGCTCTCTTCACCGCTTAGGATGAGCTGAATGCCGGTGTGTTCGCCCTGACGAAATGCTGCATCGAGCTGGGCTGCCAGGCTGCGTTCTTGTGCGGCCCGCTGTTTTTCCAACTTCGCGAGTGCGGCGTTCATCTCAGCGATTTGCGCATTCAACTGCGCCAGTGAGTTTTGTGTTTCGCGCAGTTGCCTTGCGGCCACGGCGATAGCCTGTTCCTGAGCTTTTAGTTGAGCGAGGAGGGTGGAGCGTTGTTGTTGCTGTTGGCGTACCGCGCGTTCTTTTGCCGCGATATCAGCCTGAATAGATTTAAGCTGATCGCGTTCGTCCGCGTGGGCGGTAAAGGCGCACAGCAATACGCCAGCGCTAAGCGCGCTGGCGTAGAACAAGGGCCTGACTGAAAACTTACGCAGTTTCACGGCCCGGGTGATGGTATTAATCGCCTTTCCCCTCATGGGGAGGGATTATTCCACGATGAACAGCGGCTTACCAGTCATCTCTTGCGGGATTTCCATACCCATCAGCGTCAGCATGGTCGGGGCGATATCAGAAAGTTTGCCGCCTTCAACTGCTTTGACGTTTTTGCCACCGACATAAATCAGCGGAACGGGCAGGTTGGTGTGCGCAGTATGCGCCTGACCGGTGGACGGATCGCGCATTTGCTCTGCGTTACCATGGTCTGCAGTGATCAACAACTGGCCGCCAACGGATTCAACCGCTTTAGCCACCTGCTCAACGCAGTGATCCAGCGCTTCAACCGCTTTAACCGCTGCTTCCATCACCCCGGTGTGACCCACCATATCGCCGTTCGGGTAGTTACAAATGATGGTGTCGTATTTCCCACTCTCAATCGCAGCAACCAGTTTTTCGGTCAGCTCAGCAGAGCTCATTTCCGGCTGCAGATCGTAGGTCGCGACTTTCGGTGAGTTGATCAGAATACGGTCTTCGCCTTTGAACGGCTCTTCTACACCGCCGTTAAAGAAGAAGGTCACGTGCGCGTATTTTTCGGTTTCGGAAATACGCAACTGCGTTTTGTCGTTCTTCGCCATCCACTCGCCAAGGGTGTTGGCCAGAGATGCTGGTGGGTAAGCAACCGCAGTTTTGATGTCGGCCGCGTATTCGGTCAGCATCACAAAGTTGAGGTTAACGACTTTCTTACGGGCGAAGCCGTCGAAGTCAGCGTTAACAAACGCACGGGTGATTTCACGCGCACGGTCAGCACGGAAGTTCATGAAAATCAGCGTATCACCGTCTTCCATGGCAGCTTCAGCCTGGCCTTCAGCACGGATCACGGTGGCTTTAACGAATTCGTCGTTTTCGTCACGGGCATAAGCCGCCTGCAGACCTTCAACAGCTGTAGCGAACTGGAATTCGCCTTTTGCCAGCGTCATCAGGTCATAAGCCTGCTCCACGCGATCCCAACGGTTGTCGCGGTCCATGGCATAGTAACGGCCAATGATGGACGCCACGCGACCTTTGCCCAGTGCGGCAAATTTCTCTTCGAATTTCTGCAGGGAATGTTCAGCGCTGCGCGGCGGGGTATCACGGCCATCAAGGAAAGCGTGCAGATAGATTTTCTCAGCACCGCGTTCAGCGGCCATTTCTACCATCGCCATGATGTGATCTTCGTGGCTGTGAACGCCGCCAGCAGAGAGCAGACCCATGATGTGTACCGCTTTACCGCTATTTTTTGCCTGGTCGACCGCATCGGTCAGCACCGGGTTGGCGAAGAAAGTACGTTCTTTGATTTCAACATCCAGACGGGTCAGGTCCTGATAAACGATGCGGCCCGCGCCCAGGTTGACGTGACCCACTTCGGAGTTGCCCATCTGGCGATCGGGCAGACCGACTTCCAGACCAGACGCATCAATCAAGGTATGCGGACGTTTTGCCCACAGAGCATCCATTACCGGGGTTTTGGCATTAAAGATGGCGTTATCCTGGCTGTCTTCACGATAGCCATAGCCATCCAGAATCACCAGTACCATAGGTTTTTTAGAAACCGACATTGCGACAACCTCACACTCAATAGATAAAAAATAATTGCATAATTTTACTACAGCTGAATCGATAAAGTAGCCCCCGAAGATCAAATAATGGGGGATCGCGTGCCAGGGTGAACACTGATTTACATTTTTTTTTCCGTAGCGCCCCGCAAAAATGCAATCCAATGCACGCTCTGGCTGTATTTGCGCCAACGCGCAGGTATACTCCTTTCCTGGTTTTTTTAATCACTGAGTCGGGAGTTGTTACCCCCCATGCAAGAAATTATGCAATTTGTTAGTCGCCACCCTGTCTTGAGTATCGCCTGGATTGCGTTACTGGCGGCTGTATTGTTTACCACGTTTAAGAGCCTGACCTCAAAAGTGAAGGTGATTACGCGCGGCGAAGCTACACGTCTCATCAATAAAGAAGACGCCGTTATCGTCGATTTACGTCAGCGCGACGACTTCCGCAAAGGTCATATCGCAGGCTCTACTAACCTGCTGCCGAGCGAAATCAAAGCCAACAATTTTGGCGAGCTGGAAAAACACAAAAACAAACCTGTTATTGTGGTTGATGGCTCTGGTATGCAGTGCCAGGATTCAGCAACTGCGCTGATTAAAGCCGGTTTTGAGCAGGTATCTGTACTGAAAGACGGCGTAGCGGGCTGGAGTGGTGAGAATCTGCCACTGGTTCGCGGCAAGTAATTTACCCGCCGTTTTTATCCTGCAGGGTAAAAGAACACTGGAGATAAGTCATGGCCAATATTGAGATCTATACCAAAGCAACCTGCCCGTTTTGCCATCGTGCAAAAGCGCTGTTGAACAGCAAGGGGGTGAGTTTCCAGGAACTTCCGATTGACGGCGATGCCGTGAAGCGCGAAGAGATGATCAAGCGCAGTGGCCGTACAACGGTTCCACAGATTTTTATTGATGCACAGCACATTGGTGGTTGTGACGACTTGTATGCGTTGGATGCGCGTGGTGGACTTGATCCCCTGCTGCGTTAAGGCGTACGGATAGTATTTAAAGGACAACACTAAAGGGTTTTCTCAACATGTCAGAACAAAATAACACTGAAATGGCTTTCCAGATCCAACGTATTTATACCAAGGATGTATCTTTCGAAGCGCCAAATGCACCGCATGTTTTCCAGAAAGATTGGCAGCCAGAGGTTAAACTTGATCTTGATACCGCCTCTACCCAACTGGCAGATGATGTGTATGAAGTAGTGCTGCGTGTCACCGTAACGGCTTCCCTGGGTGAAGAAACTGCGTTCCTGTGCGAAGTTCAGCAGGGCGGTATTTTCTCCATCAGTGGTATTGAAGGGACTCAGATGGCGCATTGCCTTGGCGCATACTGCCCGAACATTCTGTTCCCGTATGCTCGCGAATGCATCACCAGCCTGGTTTCACGCGGTACATTCCCGCAACTGAACCTTGCGCCGGTCAACTTTGATGCGCTGTTCATGAACTATTTACAGCAGCAGGCTGGCGAAGGTACTGAAGAACATCAGGATGCCTGATGAACCAAAGTAATGCTTCAATGACTGTGATTGGTGCCGGCTCGTACGGCACCGCTCTTGCCATCACCCTGGCAAGAAATGGCCATCAGGTTGTCCTGTGGGGCCATGATCCGAAACATATCGCGACCCTTGAGCACGATCGCTGCAACGTCGCGTTCCTCCCTGATGTGCCTTTTCCCGAAACGCTGCGCCTGGAAAGTGATTTAGCCACTGCGCTGGCCGCCAGTCGTAATATCCTGGTGGTGGTGCCGAGCCACGTCTTTGGCGAAGTGCTGCGTAACATCAAACCGCTGATGCGTCCTGACGCGAGGCTGGTCTGGGCGACAAAAGGTCTGGAAGCGGAAACGGGACGTCTGCTGCAGGACGTCGCACGCGAAGCGCTGGGGGATGCTATTCCACTGGCGGTCATCTCCGGTCCGACGTTCGCCAAAGAGCTGGCAGCAGGTATGCCGACGGCGATCTCTCTGGCCTCGACGGACGACACCTTTGCTGACGATCTCCAGCAGTTGCTGCACTGCGGTAAAAGCTTCCGCGTTTACAGCAACCCGGATTTCATTGGCGTGCAGCTTGGCGGCGCGGTGAAAAACGTTATTGCTATTGGCGCGGGGATGTCTGACGGCATCGGCTTCGGCGCGAATGCGCGAACCGCATTGATCACCCGCGGACTGACCGAAATGTCTCGCCTTGGCGCGGCGCTGGGGGCCGATCCTGCTACCTTTATGGGGATGGCGGGTTTAGGCGATCTGGTGCTGACCTGTACCGACAACCAGTCGCGTAACCGTCGTTTTGGCATGATGCTCGGCCAGGGTATGGACGTGCAGGGCGCGCAGGACAAGATTGGTCAGGTGGTTGAAGGCTATCGCAATACGAAAGAAGTTCGTGAATTGGCGCACCGTTTTGGTGTTGAGATGCCAATAACCGAGGAAATTTATCAAGTATTGTATTGCGGAAAAAATGCGCGCGAGGCAGCATTGACGTTATTAGGTCGTGCGCGCAAGGACGAGCGAAGCAGCCACTAGCCGTAAGGAACCGTTTCAATCTAACGACCCGACCCGCGTAGAACGGGTTGGTCGTTTTGCTACCTTCTGGAGTATGCAATGCCGTGTGAAGAACTGGATATCGTCTGGAAAAACATTAAAGCGGAAGCCCGGGCACTGGCGGAATGTGAGCCAATGCTAGCCAGTTTTTACCACGCAACGCTGCTCAAGCATGAAAACCTCGGCAGTGCGCTGAGTTATATGCTGGCGAATAAACTCGCTTCTCCGATCATGCCTGCCATTGCGATTCGAGAAGTCGTGGAAGAGGCCTACGCGGCCGATCCTGAAATGATTGCTTCGGCGGCTTGTGATATTCAGGCGGTGCGCACGCGTGACCCGGCCGTCGATAAATATTCCACCCCACTTCTTTATCTGAAGGGTTTTCACGCGCTTCAGGCCTATCGTATCGGTCACTGGCTGTGGCACCAGGGGCGTCAGGCGCTGGCGATCTTTCTGCAAAATCAGGTGTCCGTTAGCTTTCAGGTAGACATTCACCCGGCGGCAAAAATTGGCCGGGGGATTATGCTCGATCACGCCACCGGTATTGTGGTCGGTGAAACTGCGGTGATTGAAAACGACGTCTCTATTTTGCAATCTGTCACGCTTGGCGGGACCGGTAAATCCGGCGGTGACCGTCATCCTAAAATTCGTGAAGGTGTGATGATTGGTGCGGGAGCAAAAATTCTCGGCAATATTGAAGTCGGGCGTGGCGCGAAGATTGGCGCAGGTTCCGTCGTTTTACAGCCTGTTCCCCCGCATACGACTGCCGCAGGCGTTCCGGCGCGCATCGTCGGCAAGCCTGACAGCGATAAGCCGTCTATGGATATGGATCAGCATTTCAACGGGATACATCATACGTTCGAGTATGGCGATGGCATCTGATTTCGAGCTATCTTACTTGTCATCTTGAACCAGGACTGTGCTCGCCATCCTCACGTACTGCGCGCAGTCCATGTTCAACCTGACTGCGCCGATAACGCTCGAAAAGTAAACGTTAAATTCTGCCGTAGGTCGGATAAGGCGTTAGCCGCACCCGACATAAATCAACTACGCAATACCGCGCCAGGATAACCTAACTGGCGCCAGACTTCATACACCACTACCGACACCGCATTAGACAGGTTCATGCTGCGACTGTCCGGCATCATCGGAATACGAATTTTTTGTTCGGCTGGTAACGCGTCGAGAATGCTGGCTGGCAGACCGCGTGTTTCCGGGCCAAACATCAGATAATCTCCATCCTGATAGTTTACTGCGCTATGCGCTGGCGTACCTTTGGTGGTCAGGGCAAACAGACGTTGCGGATTTTCTGCGGCGACGAAAGTGGCATAATCAGGGTGGCGCAGCACGGCGGTAAATTCATGGTAATCCAGCCCTGCGCGACGCAGGCGCTTGTCGTCCCAGGTAAAGCCCATTGGCTCAATAATATGCAGACGAAAGCCGGTATTGGCGCAAAGACGGATAATATTGCCGGTATTTGGCGGGATTTCTGGTTCGAACAAAACGATGTTAAGCATACTGCCCCCTTAATAACGGGGGGCAGAATAACAGATATTTAATTCACCCTCACGCGGCATCACCCTGGACCAGAGGAGCCAATGCGGCAGGTAGGCTCTTGCCTAGTTCCTGTACCAGTGAATCGCGGCTGATTTCGCTAATGGATTTCGCACCGGTCAGGGTCATTGCCACCTTCATCTCTTTCTCGATCAGGTTCAGCAGATTCGCCACACCGGCCTGGCCGTGGGTTGCCAGCGCGTACAGGTAAGCACGGCCCAGCAGCACGCTATCCGCACCCAGCGCAATCATGCGCACCACGTCCAGACCGTTGCGGATCCCGCTGTCGGCCAGAATCGCGATATCGCCTTTTACCGCATCGGCAATGGCGGGCAGCGCGCGGGCGGAAGAAAGCACGCCATCTAGCTGGCGCCCACCGTGGTTGGAAACCACAATCCCATCGGCGCCAAAGCGCACGGCGTCGCGGGCATCTTCTGGATCGAGGATCCCTTTGATCACCATCGGGCCATCCCAGAACTCACGGATCCACTCGAGGTCTTTCCAGGAAATGGACGGATCGAAGTTATTCGCCAGCCAACCGATGTAATCCTCAAGGCCGGTGGGCTTGCCAAGATACGTTGAAATATTGCCTAAATCATGCGGCCGACCGTTCAGGCCAACGTCCCATGCCCATTGTGGATGGGTAACTGCCTGCCAGTAACGACGCAGTGCCGCATTTGGTCCGCTCATACCTGAATGAGCGTCACGATAGCGTGCGCCGGGCGTGGGCATATCGACGGTAAAAACCAGCGTGGAGCAGCCTGCGGCTTTGGCGCGTTCCAGGGCGTTACGCATAAAGCCGCGATCGCGCAGAACGTAAAGCTGGAACCACATCGGACGCTTGATGGTCGGGGCGACTTCTTCAATTGGGCAGACGGATACCGTCGAAAGCGTAAATGGTATGCCTTTGGCATCAGCGGCGGCGGCAGCCTGAACTTCGCCCCTGCGTGCGTACATGCCGCACAAACCGACAGGCGCGAGGGCTACTGGCATCGACAGTTTTTCGTTAAACAGGGTGGTTTCCAGACTAAGATCTGACATGTTCTTCAGCACGCGCTGGCGTAGTGCCACCTCTGATAAATCTTCCACGTTACGGCGCAGGGTATGCTCCGCGTACGCCCCACCGTCAATGTAGTGGAACAGGAAAGGAGGCAGAATGCGCTGGGCTGCGGCGCGATAATCGCTGGCTGCTGAAATAATCATGTGTTGTTCTCCCTGCTAATTTCATTATGGTCACCGGGCAGACGGGTGATACGCGCCTGGCGGGCCTGGTCTTCATCAAAGCGTTTAATGGTGGTATGGACAAAACTGAGATGCGCCATCATTGCCTTTCGCGCGCCGTCGGCGTCCCCAGCGACAATCGCGTCCAGCACAGCAAGGTGTTGTTCTGTGAGCTGTGAAAACACCGGCGGCACCAGGTACATACGTTGGCGACTCTGTTTTACCGAAGACTGCAATACGTCGAAGAAACCACGCATGGTTTGTAGCAACACCACGTTATGCGAGGCTTCAGCGATGGCAAGGTGAAAGCGAACGTCTGCTTGTGAAGCGAGATCCGGATCTTCACTTTGTGTGGCCTCGAAACAGAGCCTGATTTTCTCTTTGTCGGCGGCCGTGGCGCGCATGGCGGCGTGCCAGGCGGTGCTGGCCTCGATGGCGTGGCGGGCTTCGAGAATATCGAAGCTGTAATCAGGGTCGTCCGCCATCAGGCTTTTCAGTGGCTGGACAATGTTTTGTTCGGACCATGGTTCATGCTGCCAACGGATAAACGTCCCGCCGCCACGACGGCTAATCAGCACGCCTTCACTTACCAGCTTGGCTAACGCCTCGCGCAGTGAGTTACGGGATACGCCGAGCTGTATGGCCAGTTGGCGCTCAGCGGGCAATTTCATGCCCGCCTCCAGCTGTTGTTCTTTAATCAGCGCCCGCACACGAGATGCGACCTCGTCTGACAGGCGTCTGGGCATCACTATCATGGAATCATCCAGGTTAAGACATAGGCCTGCAGCGTGGTGATCACACCCACCATACAGGTGAAAATAAGGCTGTGTTTCACGGTAAAGCGGAACAGGTCAGATTCTTTACCCACCAGCCCCACGGCCGCACAGGCGATGGCGATTGACTGCGGGGAGATCATCTTACCGGTCACGCCACCGGTGGTATTCGCCGCAACCAGCAGTACATCAGAGACGCCAATTTGCTGAGCTGCCGTTGCCTGCAGAGCCGCGAACAGTGCGTTTGATGAGGTGTCTGAACCGGTCAGGAATACCCCCAGCCAGCCGAGGAACGGCGAGAAGAAGGTAAAGGCGTGGCCGGTGTGCGCCAGCGCCAATGCCAGCGTTGAAGACAGCCCCGAGTAGTTAGAGATAAACGCGAATGCCAGTACCATTCCTATGGAGTAGATGGGCAGCGCCAGCTCTTTTAGCGTGCTGCCAAAGGTTTGCAGAGCGGCAGACGGCTTCATTTTCAGCCAGACGATTGACAGCAGCGCGGCAAACAGAATGGCGGTACCGGTTGCCGAGAACCAGTCGAACTTGTACACCGCCGCGTAGGCTGTGGCTTCGTGTACCACCGGCGGCATGCGGGCTACCAGTTTGTCGAGGAATGGCACCGGAATATTGACCACCCAGTGGTACATCGTGCCGCCAGGGGCAAACAGCGCTTTAAACGGCGGGATGCTCCACAGTGTGACGGTGGCGGTCAGGAACAGGAATGGAGACCAGGCGCGAACCACCTGTCCAACGGTATAACGGGTGCGAGTCAGCGTCTGATCAACCTGGGAAGCGCCCATGTCGCCAAAGCGGAAGATGCGCACTGGCTGCCAGCGTTTCAGGAACAGCGTCAGGCAGACCAGAGAAACCAGAGAAGAGATGATGTCCGGCAGTTCCGGCCCGATAAAGTTCGAGCTGAGGTACTGCGCGATAGCAAACGAACCACCAGCGACCATTACCGCAGGCCAGGTCTCTTTCACGCCGCGCCAGCCGTCCATAATCGCCATGATCCAGAACAGTACGATAATCGTCAGGAACGGCAACTGGCGACCCACCATCTGGCCGATTTCAAAGCTGTCCAGCCCGGTGACCTGACCGGCAACCAGAATTGGAATACCCATTGCACCAAACGCCACCGGCGCGGTGTTCACAATCAGGCATAACCCTGCCGCATACAGCGGGTTAAAGCCGAGGCCAACCAGCAACGCAGCGGTAATTGCGACGGGCGCACCAAAGCCAGCGGCACCTTCCAGAAACGCCCCAAAACAGAAGCCCACGATGATCATTTGCAGACGTTGGTCAGGAGTGATGGAGAGAATCGACGAACGGATAATGTCGAACTGCCCGGTTTTTACCGAGATTTTATAGACGAATACCGCGGCGATAATGATCCAGGCAATCGGCCACAGACCATAGAAGAAACCGTACACCACAGAAGCCAGCGCGTGATCGACCGGCATTTTGTAGAACAATAAGGCGACCGACAACGCGATCACCACCGTCCACGATGCCGCAACATAGCCTTTCAGCTTGAGCTTAATCAGCGCGAAGAAAAAGAACAGAATAGGTAGCGAGGCAATCAGGCTTGAAAGCCAGATGTTACCGGCCGGGTCGTAGTTTTGTTGCCAGAGATTCATTGCAGGTCTCCTGGGGGCCGCTGACATAATGCAATGAGTCTGTGCTCATCTCTTCGTCACATTATGTGTAAAAGTGGCCCTGCCAATATTGTTGTGTAGGGGTAATGACAATGAATGGTTAATCAAATGTTATTTGTTGGCAACGGTAATGTACGCACATTTTAATGAAATGTGAGGTGTTGGTAGGATCTGACTGAAATTGGTAGGGCCAATTGCGAGGGGAAGCGAAGAACCGGGCAAGCGAGTGTTGCCCGGTGGCAGACTAGAACTCGTTTTTCGCGAAGCCCGTCATCTCTTTCAGGCCCATTTCACGGCCAAGTTCGGTCATCGGGTGAACGACGATCAGGCCGCGCACGCTCTTCTTCAGCTTGCCCATGTCGGCCTGTTCTTTTTTGGTGATGGCACGACGGAACGGGAGTTTGCTGAGCTTCTGCGCTTCTTTGCTCAGCTTCTGGCCGTGCACTTCACGCAGTCGTGCGATCTCAGTTTCCAGTGTTTCTTTCTCTTGCTCAAGCTCGGCATATTTGTCGGCGGCTTCAACCAGGGACAGGTCAACCTGCTGGTGGCGGATTGCGTCAAGACGATCGCTCAGGCGTTTAATTTCGTTTTTTTCGACTTCTTTCATAGGATAGCTTCTGATAAAAATAGGATGAATATCCTATAGTATGCGCGCAGAGCGGGATTATTCACAACTCATCGAAGATAAATAATCAAATGCTGTAAGTATTATTCAGCTAATGGTAATGCTACTTTTTTGATTAATAAGGAACTTTAAGCGATAAGATTGGCCATGGCGCTTTTTGTTGGCAGGTTTATAGCGAAGCACGTTTTCCTCAATATAATCGCCCAACCGATCCTAAACTTAAATGAGCAACCGCACAGGCTGGGTGCGGTTAATACATGGAGGAGGGAAGATTATGGCGAAAATAGGTGAGAACGTTTCGGCTTTAATTGATAAGACGGTCGATTTTATGGCTTCTAGCCAGGCTTTTCGCGAATATTTGAATAAAACACCGCCGCGCGACGTAGTCCCTTCTGAAATACCACAGGAGAACGCGCAGCTGTATCTGCAACGTCTGGCGTACTATCGGCAGCTGTATCGACCGCAGCAGGAAGAGAAGTAAGCCGGCAGGCTCTTATTTTTGAAAGGCTTTTTTTAAGCTGATTTTAGAAATCAGCTCGGTCAGGGAAAGTACCATCGTGGAGCGCACCATTTGCTGGTAGCGCTGGATCTGCATAGCGTGCAAACCTGAGTCTGAGGTATCAAACTGTGGCGGCGGCGGGAGTGCCGCCACGCAGTGAAGTTCGCCAAACGGACCAAGAATCTCGTCGTCGGTGAACGCGTATTCATTGCCGTCATGGTTTAACTCTTCCCGCAGCGCCATCAGCAGTTCCGCATCTTCATACTCCGGGCGGCTGAGTACGCCCAGACCGTAAATGAGTTTCAGACGAACGGAAAGATCGCCCAGCGGTCCATCGCCGTCAAGCAACGGTTCTACAGCATATTTTACCGCATAGTCATCTTTGCGAAATACCTGAAGCACAAGGATATTCACCGCCTCGGTGAGCAGTTCTACGGCGGTGATGAGGAAGCTGCGTACGGTTTTGCCAGCATTCAGACGCTCAAGCACACGATTTTCAAAGGCCTGCGTTTGTTCCATTATTGCCTGCATATCTGACAATCTGTCATTTGGGCGCAGGCTGACCTGCGCCACATTCTCAATCATTTGGTCGCGTTATATGCGTTAACCGCCTCCGCCACCACATCACTATTGGCATCCAGACCGGAAACCTGCGCCAGCGCGGCCTGCGGACCTTTTTCGTCAATCAGCGCGGCCAGTTCCTGTGCCTGCGGATCTTCTTCACTGCGATAATGCATCGCTGCTGCAATACCGGTGACCAGATTCGCGTGCGGCAGGCCGTACTCCAGCGTGCCCAGCAGCGGTTTAATCAGACGATCGCCCGCGCTCAGTTTACGCAGTGGCTGACGGCCAACGCGCTCAACGTCATCTTTCAGATACGGGTTTTCAAAGCGACCGAGGATTTTCTGAATATATGCTGCATGTTTTGCCGCATCAAAGCCATAGCGTTTGATCAGTACCGCGCCGCTCTCTTCCATCGCACCTTTAACCACTGCACGGATTTTCTCGTCGAGAATCGCGTCACGGATGGTCTGATGACCGGTCAATTTTCCGAGGTACGCGGTTATAGCATGCCCGGTGTTCAGCGTGAAGAGTTTACGTTCGACAAATGCCATCAGGTTATCAGTTAATTCCATTCCCGGGATGTTTGGCAGTTCGCCTTTGAATTGCGTTTTGTCGACAATCCACTCACTGAAGGTTTCGACGGTGACTTCCAGCGGATCGTTGGTTGCAGAAGCTGAAGGGGGAACGATGCGATCTACGGCGGAATCGACGAAGCCTACATGTTCTTCAACCCAGGCTTTGTCTTCATCTGCCAGCGCGTTCATGACGTGGCCTTTCAACTGGGTTGTTCCGCGCACCATGTTCTCACAGGCGATGATATTCAGCGGAGCCACGATACCCTGCGCTTTGCGTTTCACCAGCCCTTTGGCGATGGCCGGAGCGATACGCTCAAGCACGACCGGACCGACGGCGGTGGTGATTAAATCTACCTGAGCAATCAGGTCGACGACATCATCGCCGATACTGCTTACGGCGTTGACGCCGGAAACGGTATCAACCTGCTCGTTTTCACCGACCACATGAACCTGATAGCTATGACGGGCATTCAGGGCATCGAGCACGACCTGGTTTACATCCGCGAACGTCAGCTGTATCCCCGCGTCCGCCAGCAGTTTGCCGATAAAGCCACGACCGATATTACCTGCGCCAAAATGTAATGCTTTCATAGTATTAACCTTCATTAATGTTTTTACCCAAGAGGGCTGGGGTGAGGGACTGCATAGATTTCCCCTCACCCAAACCCTCTCCCTTGCGGGAGAGGAAACCGTAGGCCCGATTAGCGTAGCGCCATCGGGCAATGGGGTTTACTTACGACCTGCCAGCAGCTCCAGAACTTCATCCACGCTGGTGGTATGGGCCAGACGTTCGATCACGGATTCGTCATCCAGCGCGTTAGTCAGACTGGTGATCACCTGGATGTGCTCGTTGTTACGTGCAGCGATACCAATGACCAGCCGGGCGATATCGTCTTCTTCTTCACCGAAACGTACGCCTTCTGGATACTGGCAGAATACCACGCCGGTTTTCAGCACGCGGTCTTTGGCTTCAACCGTACCGTGCGGTACAGCGATGGACTCGCCGAGGTAAGTTGGGGTCAGTTTTTCGCGGTCCAGCATCGCCTCGACGTACTCTGGCTCAACGTAGCCGCCTTTCACCAATTGCTCACCGGCAAAGCGAATCGCTTCTTCTTTGTTGGTGGCTTTACGGCCAAGGAAGATATTCTCCGCACCCAGTTTGAACAGGTGGGTATCACCCTCTTCAAAGCTGTCTTTCAGGTGATCGCGGACTTTCTCTTCGTTCACGTTGTGGCGCTGCGCAGCGACCAAACGTTCGGTCAGATTGGAGTACAGACCGCTGTCGAGGAAGTTGGTCAGTGAAATGTGCTGTGCCTGCGGAACCTGGCGCATAGCGCGTTCGGTCAGGTCACGGTGGGTAATGACCAGATCCACATCCGGCGGCAGATTGTTGATCGCGCTATTGGTGACGGAAATCTGAGACAGACCGGCATCCTGCACTTTCTTACGCAGTACGCCCGCACCCATGGCGCTGGAACCCATGCCGGCATCGCAGGCAACAATGATTTTACGCACATGGCTCAGGTCGTTGGTAACGTCACCCGCTGCCAGCTGAGATGCGCCTTTGGATTCCGCTTTCATGTCGTTCATACGACGGGTTGCGGCTTCAATGTCATCTTCTTCTTTCACTTTGCTGGTTTTCAGCAGAATGGCTGAGACCACAAAGGAGACCGCCATTGCAGCACAGATAGCTGCGATGTTAGCGAAGTATGCGCCCTTCGGCGTCATTGCCAGTACAGCCAGAATAGAACCCGGAGAGGCCGGAGATACCAGACCGCCGTTCAGGATAGTCAGTGTAAATACGCCAGTCATACCGCCGAGAATAACGGCCAGGATCAGACGCGGGTTCATCAGCACGTACGGGAAGTAAATTTCGTGGATACCACCCAGGAAGTGGATGATAGCCGCGCCGCCTGCAGACTGTTTAGCGCTGCCGCGACCGAAGAACATGTATGCCAGCAGAACGCCCATACCCGGACCCGGGTTAGCTTCAATCAGGAAGAAGATGGATTTGCCCATCTCATGGGACTGCTGAATACCCAACGGTGAGAAAATACCGTGGTTGATGGCGTTGTTGAGGAACAGGATTTTCGCCGGTTCAACGAAGATTGACGCCAGCGGCAGCATGTCATGGACAACCATGAAGTTAACGCCTGCCGCCAGGATTTTGGACAGTGCTTCAACCAATGGGCCAATGCCAAGGAATGCCAGAATGGCGAGGATCATCCCGATGATGCCAGCGGAGAAGTTATTCACCAGCATTTCGAAACCGGACTTGATCTTACCGTCTACCCAGCCATCGAAATGTTTGATAGCCCAGCCGCCCAGCGGACCTGCGATCATCGCGCCGAGGAACATCGGCATATCCGCACCGACGATAACGCCCATGGTGGTGATAGCACCGACCACACCGCCACGCTCGCCGCCAACCAGCTTACCACCGGTATAACCGATCAACAGCGGCAGCAGATAGGTGATCATTGGGCCGACCAGCTTCGCCAGCGTTTCGTTCGGCAACCACCCTGTCGGAATGAATAATGCGGTGATAATACCCCACGCGATAAACGCGCCGATATTTGGCATCACCATGTTGCTGAGGAATCGACCAAAGCTTTGCACCTTGATCTTAATATCGGATGACATAAAAACACCCCTTCTTATGTTTGCTGTCGCGCAGGCTAAAAGCCCGAGGTTTGTTAATGTAGCGGCAGGAGGTAGCCGGACCCTGTAGATACTGCGAAATCTGGCACTGAATCGTTCAACTGTCCAGTCGACGACTTTTAGTGTGATCAATGTCACGTAAATATAGGGTTTACGGTATTACTTAATGTGATTTTGATCACAAATTACCAGTATAAAAAAACATCATTACGCAAGAATGCGCTGAAAAAGACACTTAAATGTGAACTTGTTCACGTTTTTGCTTTGGCTGTTTGTTGAGTATTTGTGATCTGCTTCGCAATAAATATTTGCCTGGATTTCTCCTGGTGTGATCTGGCGCGGATTCTGTTTCATCATCCATTTCTTGTTGCTACCTCGCGAGCCGTCAACCTGCAAATTTTTACCCTGATGGGATGGCGAAAATGACTAACTGCAATTATGTTCAAATTACCAGCCATGACTCCTTTCGGCTGCCTGCAATTGAAAGCTCTGATTAGCGTGAATACGAGGCGGGTATGTTTCTAAACTATTTCGCGTTAGGTGTGCTGATCTTCGTTTTTCTGGTTCTGTTTTACGGAATCATCGCTATCCATGATATTCCCTATAACATGGCTAAGAAGCGCAATCATCCCCATGCCGATGCCATTCATACGGCGGGCTGGGTGAGCCTTTTTACACTGCATGTGATTTGGCCGTTCCTGTGGATTTGGGCTACGCTCTATCAGCCAGAACGAGGCTGGGGGATGCAGTCACACATTACGCCAACCGGAAAGGAACCTGACCCTGAAGTTGCCGCGCTGGCTACGCGCATCACCCAGTTGGAAAAAAGACTGGATGGGGAGAAAAAAGACGATAACTCCACCTTTCCGGAGATTTGATCATGGATTTGTTGATTGTCCTGACTTACGTGGCATTTGCCTGGGCCATCTTTAAAATATTCCGTATTCCTGTAAACCAATGGACGCTTGCCACCGCCGCATTAGGTGGAGTGTTTATTGTGGCGGGACTCATCTTATTAATGAACTATAACCATCCGTATACCTTTACGGCGCAAAAGGCGGTTATTTCAATTCCTCTAACCCCGCAGGTCACTGGAATTGTGAGTGAGGTGACAGATAAAAATAATCAGCTAATTAAAAAAGGCGAGGTGTTATTTAAACTCGATCCCGTGCGTTATCAAGCGCGAGTGGATCGACTGCAGGCTGATCTTGTTACCGCCACGCACAACATCGACAATTTGAAAGCCCAACTTTCTGAAGCCGTCGCCAATACTACCCGCGTTTCCGCTGAACGCGATCGTCTGTATAAAGATTATCAACGCTATTTGAAGGGCAGCCAGGCGAAGGTTAATCCCTTCTCTGAAAGCGATATCGACAACGCGCGGCAGAACTACCTGGCACAGGATGCGCTGGTAAAAGGCTCCGTTGCCGAGCAGACGCAGATTCAGAGCCAGTTAGACAGTATGGTCAACGGGGAGCAATCTCAGGTTGCGTCTCTGCGCGCTCAGCTCGCTGAAGCCAAATACAATCTTGAGCAGACTATCGTCCGTGCCCCCAGCAACGGCTATGTTACGCAGGTGCTGATTCGGCCCGGGACCTACGCCGCCGCGCTGCCTCTTCGCCCGGTGATGGTGTTTATTCCGGAACAGAAGCGGCAAATCGTGGCGCAATTCCGTCAGAATTCGTTGTTGCGTCTTAAACCGGGTGATGAAGCGGAAGTGGTCTTCAACGCGCTGCCAGGCCAGGTATTCTCCGGCAAGCTCACCAGCATTCTGCCGGTTGTGCCGGGCGGTTCTTATCAGGCCCAGGGAGCATTGCAGTCTCTGACTGTGGTGCCGGGTACCGATGGCGTGCTGGCCACGATTGAGCTGGATCCCAATGGCGATGTGGATGCGCTGCCGGACGGTATCTATGCTCAGGTGGCGGTCTATTCCGACCATTTCGCTCACGTTTCAGTGATGCGTAAAGTGCTGCTGCGCATGACCAGCTGGATGCATTACCTTTATTTGGATCATTGAGATCGTCATCACCTGCCATTTACGGCGACCTGAGCCATACTGATATTTTTGTTGGCAAAAAGGACCCGGCATGAAACTCATTGGCAGCTATACCAGCCCTTTTGTGCGTAAAATTTCTATTCTGTTACTGGAAAAGGGTATCACCTTCGAATTTGTGAATGAACTTCCTTATAACGCGGATAGCGGCGTGGCGCGTTATAACCCGCTAGGAAAAGTGCCCGCGTTAGTCACCGATGAGGGTGAGTACTGGTTTGACTCTCCGATCATCGCAGAATACATAGAGCTGCTGGATATTGCGCCAGCCATGCTGCCGCGTGAACCGTTAGCGGCACTCAAAGTTCGTCAACTGGAAGCGCTGGCCGACGGTATTATGGATGCGGGGTTAGTCTCGGTACGCGAGCAGGCTCGCCCCGCCGCGCAGCAGTCAGAAACCGAACTGTTACGCCAGCGAGAGAAAATTACCCGTAGTCTGGATATGCTGGAAGGCTATCTGGCGGACGGTACGCTGAAAACGGATACGGTTAACCTGGCTACCATCGCGATTGCTTGTGCCGTCGGTTATCTCAATTTCCGTCGGATCGCACCCGGCTGGTGTGTGGACCGCCCGCGTCTGGTCAAACTGGTGGAAACGCTCTTTCAACGCGAAAGTTTTGCCCGCACAGAACCGCCAAAGGCTTGATGTGCATGTATGTCCGCCTGAGCAAAGTCACGGTACAATCCTCCCTATATCGATAGCCCTCTCCACGGTGGAGAGGGCCACCAACAGCCAGGCCCTTTCATGACAACCGACATGCGTTCACTCTACAGCCAGCTTCCCGCTATCGATCGTTTATTGCGCGATAGCGCCTTCCCAGCCTTACGTGAGTCTCACGGTCATACCCGGGTGGTTGACCTGCTGCGTCATATGCTCGACGAAGCCCGAGAAGCGATTCGCGACACGCACGCGCTCCCGGCATGGTGTGAGGACTGGGCGCAAGAAGCCAGCGCCCGTCTGGAACGAGAATCGCGAAGCGCGTTGCGTCCGGTGATTAATCTCACTGGAACGGTGCTGCATACCAATCTTGGGCGCGCGTCGCAGGCCGAAGATGCGATCGAGGCGGTGGTGCAAGCAATGCGCACGCCGGTGACGCTGGAATATAGCCTGGATGATGCCGGACGTGGACATCGGGATCGGGCGCTGGCGGATCTACTCTGCCGTCTGACGGGGGCGGAGGATGCCTGTATCGTCAATAACAATGCGGCAGCGGTTTTACTGATGCTGGCCGCCACGGCTAACGGTAAAGAGGTGGTCGTTTCGCGCGGTGAGCTGGTGGAAATTGGCGGCGCGTTTCGTATTCCGGATGTGATGTGTCAGGCCGGATGTGTTCTGCGCGAAGTCGGTACTACCAACCGGACCCATGAGAAAGATTACCGTCAGGCGGTGAATGAAAACACCGGTCTGCTGATGAAAGTCCATACCAGTAATTACAGCATAGAAGGCTTTACGAAGTCGGTGGATGAGGCTGAGCTGGCCGCCATTGGTCAGGAACTGGATGTGCCGGTAGTGGCGGATCTCGGCAGCGGCTCGCTGGTCGATCTCAGCCAGTATGGATTGCCACAGGAACCGATGCCGCAACAGCTGATTGCCGCTGGAGTGAGTCTGGTGAGCTTCTCTGGGGATAAACTGCTGGGCGGGCCGCAGGCCGGGATTATCGTCGGTAAAAAAGAGATGATCGCTCGTTTACAGAGTCATCCGCTGAAACGCGCATTACGGGCTGATAAAATGACGCTGGCAGCGCTGGAAGCGACGCTGCGGCTCTACCTGCACCCGGAAGCGCTGGCGCAGAAGTTGCCGACGTTACGCCAACTCACTCGCTCGCAGGAGGCTGTCCACGCGCAGGCACAACAATTACAGGCGCGGCTTGCTGAGCATTACGGCGATGAATTTGCCTTGAACGTCATGCCTTGCCTGTCGCAAATTGGCAGCGGCTCGCTACCGGTTGATAGGCTGCCCAGCGCAGCATTAACCTTTACCCCTCATGACGGGCGCGGTAGCCGCCTCGACGCACTGGCCGCCCGCTGGCGTGCGCTGCCCGTGCCGATCATTGGCCGAATTTATGATGGCCGTATGTGGCTGGATCTGCGCTGCCTTGAAGACGAGACCCGGTTTATGGAGATGATGCTGAAATGATTATTGCAACCGCCGGACACGTTGACCACGGAAAAACAACGTTATTACAGGCGATTACCGGCGTGAACGCCGACCGTCTGCCGGAAGAAAAAAAACGCGGCATGACCATCGATCTCGGCTATGCCTACTGGCCGCAGCCGGACGGGCGGATACTGGGATTTATCGATGTGCCCGGACACGAAAAGTTTCTGTCTAACATGCTGGCGGGTGTTGGCGGCATCGACCATGCGCTGCTGGTGGTGGCGTGTGATGACGGCGTGATGGCGCAAACGCGTGAGCATTTGCAAATTCTGCAGTTGACGGGCAATCCTCAGATCACCGTGGCGCTCACCAAGGCCGATCGCGTGGATGAAGCTCGCATCAAGGCGGTGCGTGCCGAGGTGCACACCACACTTGAGAACTATGGCTTCGCGGATGCGGTTCTGTTTGTGACGGCCGCCAGTGAAGGCCGTGGAATCGAAGAACTACGCGATCATTTGCTGCAATTGACGTCGCGTGAGCATGCCTGCGATCGCAGCTTTCGCCTGGCGATTGACCGTGCCTTTACGGTCAAAGGTGCGGGGCTGGTGGTGACCGGGACGGCGCTTAGCGGTGAAGTGAATGTCGGTGACACGTTGTGGCTCACCGGCGTCAACAAACCGATGCGCGTACGTAGTCTGCATGCGCAAAATCACGCCACCGATCGCGCACAGGCGGGGCAACGTATTGCGCTGAATATTGCCGGTGATGCGCAAAAAGAAGAACTTAACCGCGGCGACTGGCTGCTTTCTGATGCGCCGCCAGAGGCGTTTACCCGCGTGATTGTCTCTTTAGAACATGCGGCACCGCTGATGCAGTGGCAACCTCTGCATATTCACCACGCTGCCAGCCACGTTACCGGGAGAATCTCGCTGCTTGAAGGGACGCTGGCGGAACTGGTGTTTGATACGCCGCTCTGGCTCGCCGATAACGATCGTCTGGTGCTGCGCGATATTTCGGCCCGCACGACGCTGGCTGGCGCCCGCGTGGTAACGCTCAATCCGCCGCGTCGCGGGAAGCGTAAGCCGGAGTATTTACAATGGCTGGCGGCGCTGGAGAAGTCGCAAAGTGACGGTGACGCCCTGGCTCTACATCTGACGCGTGGAGCGGTGAATATTCCCGACTTCGCATGGGCGCGTCAGCTCAACGGTAACGGCATGCGTCCGTTGATTGAGCAGCATGGCTTTATTCAGGCGGGATACAGTCTGTTGGATGCCACCGTTGCCGCACGCTGGCAGCGCAAAATCCTCGATACGCTGGCGACTTACCACGACCAGCACCGTGATGAGCCAGGACCTGGGCGCGAACGCCTGCGCCGGATGGCTTTACCAATGGAAGACGAAGCACTGGTGCTGCTGCTGATTGAAAAGATGCGTGAGAGCGGCGTCATCCATAGTCATCATGGCTGGCTGCATTTGCCCGATCATAAGGCCGGTTTTAGCGATGAGCAGCAGGCTATCTGGCAAAAAGTAGAATCACTTTTTGGTGATGAGCCATGGTGGGTACGCGATCTGGCAAAACAGACCGGTACGGATGAGCAGATAATGCGTATGGCGTTACGGCAAGCGGCGCAGCAAGGCATCATCACCGCGATCGTTAAAGATCGCTATTACCGTAACGATCGGATTGTGGCTTTTGCCAATATGATCCGCGAGCTGGATCAGGAGAAAGGATCGACCTGTGCTGCCGATTTCCGCGACAGGCTTAACGTTGGACGAAAATTGGCTATTCAGATTCTGGAATATTTTGACCGCATTGGTTTTACGCGTCGTCGGGGAAATGATCATTTATTACGCGATGCATTACTGTTCCCTGAAAAGTAATGAAACAATTAATTCAGGAATTAAATGAATTAATACAAAATAGATATTGAAAGAAATAAGCACATTAGATTATGAACCTAATGTGCTTTTTAATTGTGGGTGTTATTAAAATAACAACCACGATCATATTTTGTTGGATATTTCACTCGTATGCTTCCTGACTCTTTAGAGTAATTAAGGATCGTACAATGGCTGCTTCAACATTTTTTATTCCTTCCGTGAATGTAATTGGCGCTGATTCATTAAAAGACGCAATGAATACAATGGCGGAATATGGTTTTCGCCGTACGCTGATTGTCACGGATGCCATGCTGACGAAATTAGGTATGGCTGGCGAGATTCAAAAGGCATTACAGGAACGTGATATTTTCAGCGTAATTTACGACGGTACGCATCCTAATCCCACGACCAGCAACGTTGCCGCTGGCCTGCAAATGTTGACAGAAAACGAATGTGATAGCGTTATTTCTCTCGGCGGCGGTTCTCCGCACGATTGTGCGAAAGGTATCGCTCTGGTGGCCGCTAACGGCGGCGATATTCGCGATTACGAAGGTGTAGACCGTTCTGCAAAACCGCAGTTGCCGATGATCGCCATTAACACCACCGCGGGCACGGCATCAGAAATGACCCGTTTCTGTATCATTACGGATGAAGTACGCCACATTAAAATGGCGATTGTCGATAAGCACGTTACGCCGCTGCTGTCGGTTAATGACTCCTCGCTGATGGTCGGCATGCCGAAGTCTCTGACGGCGGCTACCGGTATGGATGCGTTGACCCACGCTATCGAAGCCTACGTGTCAATTGCCGCCACGCCAATTACCGATGCGTGTGCGCTGAAAGCGGTCACCATGATTACACAAAACCTGCCGGTCGCCGTTGAAGAGGGCAGCAATGCTCAGGCGCGTGAAGCCATGGCTTACGCGCAGTTTCTCGCGGGCATGGCCTTTAACAATGCCTCTCTGGGTTACGTACACGCTATGGCGCACCAGTTGGGTGGCTTCTACGATCTGCCGCACGGCGTATGTAATGCTGTGTTGCTGCCACATGTGCAGGTCTTTAACAGCAAAGTAGCTGCCGCTCGCCTGCGCGATTGCGCAGGGGCAATGGGCGTGAACGTTGTTGGTTTGAGCGCAGAGCAAGGGGCAGAAGCCTGCATTACGGCGATCCGCGAACTGGCGCAGAAAGTGAATATTCCGGCTGGTTTGCGTGAGCTGAACGTGAAGGAAGAGGATATTGCCGTACTGGCGACCAATGCCCTGAAAGATGCCTGCGGCTTCACTAACCCGATTCAGGCGACTCATGAAGAAATCATGGCGATTTATCGCGCTGCCATGTAATTCGTGATACCTGTCGTAAAGCAGTAAATGGCTGGCGAATAATTCGCCAGCCCCGTCTACCCTTGTAGTACCCCTACAGCAAGGAGACGGTCATGACCAACAACCCCCCTTCAACGCGTATTTATCCCGGCGAGTATGGTTACCCTCTGAAGTTAAAAGCCCGATACGATAACTTTATCGGTGGTGACTGGGTCGCCCCTGTGGACGGCGAGTATTACCAAAACCTGACGCCGGTAACCGGGCAATTACTGTGCGAAGTGGCCTCTTCCGGCAAAAAGGATATCGATCTGGCACTGGATGCCGCGCACAAAGTAAAAGACAAGTGGGCGCAAACATCCGTGCAGGACAGGGCGGCGATTCTGTTCAAAATCGCCGACCGTATGGAGCAAAACCTGGAACTGTTGGCGACGGCAGAAACCTGGGATAACGGTAAACCCATCCGTGAAACCAGCGCGGCAGACGTGCCGCTGGCGATTGATCATTTCCGCTATTTCGCTTCCTGTATTCGTGCGCAGGAAGGGGGAATAAGCGAAGTTGATAGCGAGACCGTGGCTTATCACTTCCATGAACCTCTCGGTGTGGTAGGACAAATTATTCCGTGGAACTTCCCCTTGCTGATGGCCAGTTGGAAGATGGCGCCTGCGCTGGCAGCGGGTAACTGCGTAGTGCTTAAACCTGCCCGCCTGACGCCACTGTCCGTACTGCTGCTGATGGACGTTATCGGCGATCTGCTCCCACCTGGCGTGGTGAACGTGGTAAACGGCGCGGGTGGGGAAATTGGTGAGTATCTGGCGACGTCTAAACGCATTGCGAAAGTGGCGTTTACCGGCTCAACGGAAGTTGGGCAGCAGATCATGCAGTACGCCACGCAGAACATTATCCCTGTGACGCTGGAGCTGGGTGGGAAATCACCCAACATCTTCTTCGCTGACGTGATGGATGAAGAAGATGCGTTTTTTGACAAAGCGCTGGAAGGTTTTGCGCTGTTTGCCTTCAACCAGGGCGAAGTGTGTACCTGTCCGAGCCGTGCGCTGGTACAGGAATCCATTTACGAACGTTTTATGGAAAGAGCCATTCGCCGCGTGGAGAGTATTCGTAGCGGTAATCCGTTAGACAGTGTGACGCAGATGGGTGCGCAGGTGTCGCATGGTCAACTGGAAACCATACTGAATTACATCGACATTGGTAAGAAAGAAGGGGCAGATGTTCTCACCGGTGGGCGGCGCAAGCTCCTCGATGGCGAGTTAAAAGAGGGTTACTACCTCGAACCGACCATTCTGTTTGGCAAGAACAACATGCGAGTTTTCCAGGAAGAGATCTTCGGACCGGTGCTGGCCGTCACGACCTTCAAAACCATGGAAGAGGCGCTGGAAATCGCCAATGACACTCAATATGGGCTAGGCGCTGGCGTCTGGAGCCGTAACGGTAATTTGGCGTACAAGATGGGCCGTGGGATTCAGGCGGGGCGTGTATGGACCAACTGCTACCACGCTTACCCGGCACATGCGGCGTTCGGCGGCTATAAGCAATCGGGCATCGGACGCGAGACGCATAAGATGATGCTTGAGCATTATCAGCAAACCAAGTGCCTGCTGGTGAGCTACTCGGATAAACCGCTGGGACTGTTTTAATTTCTCATCACTTATTGCCCGGTTTTGCGCCGGGCATATCTTTATTCTTCAGTTATATATAAACCCATATGTCGTTATATAAATAAGATAATTGCACTTCATATACATACTCATCTACTATCATTCAATCTATTTGTTAATCTAAATAGAATTCTTATTTGTTATTTCAATCTCTGAGGCAAATATGTTTCTTGATTATTTTGCATTAGGAGTGCTTGTTTTTGTATTCCTGGTCATTTTTTATGGGGTTATTATTCTGCATGATATTCCCTACCTGATTGCAAAAAAACGTAACCATCCTCATGCCGACGCAATACATGTTGCGGGCTGGGTGAGTTTGTTCACCTTACATGTTATTTGGCCTTTTTTGTGGATCTGGGCAACACTGTATCGCCCGGAGCGAGGCTGGGGGATGCAGAGCGCTGATTCTTCCCTTATTCAACTGCAGGAACGGGTAGCTGATCTGGAAAAGAAACTGGGTGAGGTTAAGACCTCTCCGGCGGAGTAATATCGATGGATTTACTGATCGTTTTGACCTATGTGGCGTGTGCGTGGTCAATATTTAAAATATTTAAAATTCCTGTCAACAAATGGACCGTGCCCACTGCGGTATTGGGCGGTATATTCATTGTTTGTGGACTGATACTACTGATGAATTATAACCATCCGTATACCTATAAGGCGCAAAAGGCGGTAATTTCTATTCCCGTAGTGCCGCAGGTAACGGGTGTAGTAACGGAAGTGACGGATAAGAAGAATACGCTGATTAAAAAAGGCGAAGTTCTGTTCAAGCTTAATCCGGGGCGTTATCAGGCACGGGTTGATCGCCTGAAAGCCGATATTGTTACAGCACAACATAAAGAGCAGGCGCTGGTGGCGCAGTTGGACGAAATGAAAGCCAACACGCAGCAGGCTAAGGCTACCCGTGACAAGCTGGCGAAAGATTACCAGCGTTATGTGCAGGGGAGTCAGGCGAAGGTGAATCCTTTTTCTGAACGCGATATCGATGCGGCGCGGCAAAACTATCTGGCGCAGGAAGCGTCGGTGAAATCCTCTGTCGCAGAGCAGCAGCAAATACAAAGCCAGTTAGACAGCCTGATAATGGGTGAGAATTCGCAAATTGCCAGCCTGAAGGCACAACTGGCTGAGGCGGAATTCAATCTGGATCAAACCGTGGTTCGTGCGCCCAGCGATGGTTACGTTACGCAGGTGCTGATGCGTCCCGGAACCTATGCCGCTGCGTTACCGATGCGTCCGGTGATGGTGTTTATCCCGGATCAAAAACGGCAAATTATCGCCCAGTTCCGTCAAAACTCGCTGCTGCGTCTGGAACCAGGTGATGAAGCTGAAGTGGTGTTTAACGCGCTGCCGGGTAAGGTATTTCGCGGTAAACTGGCTGCGATTAGTCCGGCAGTGCCGGGCGGCACATACCAGTCGAACGGGGCGCTGCAATCTTTAAATTCCACGCCCGGTTCGGAAGGTGTGATTGCCACGATTGAGCTGAATGATAATGCGGAGGTTAGCGCGTTACCTGATGGGATTTACGCGCAGGTCGCCGTTTATTCAGACCACTTCGAACATGTGTCAGTCATGCGCAAGGTCTTGTTGCGCATGACCAGTTGGGTGCATTACCTGTATCTCGATCATTAAAATCAGGCTATTTTGCTTACTCAGTCTGCTGTTTCTGCGACTGAGTAAGCTGCCGGCGAATTTCCCCCAACATCTCATCAAGAATAAACTGTACTCGCCAGGGCTGGTATTCGCGTTTGCGGAAAATGGCCACCAGATCCAGCCACCATTCATATTGTTCAGTGAAGCACGGAACCAGCAGTCCGGCTTCAATATCTTGCTGTACGCTGGTATTTGGCGCAAAAACAATACCAAGATGGTTACGTGCCAGTGCCAGTGCGGACTGCGTATTATCGCAAACGTAATTCCCTGTCACACGATAGTCGCGCATCTCCTTACTTTCGAGAGTGGTGAATCGCCAAATATTTGCATCGTCAATCATCATTGAATCAATCAAGATACAGGAGTGGTGTTCAAGGTCTTCGGGGCAGTTAATAGGATGGTTTCTGAGATACTCCGGACTGGCAAAAGCCATCACTGCATATTTCGTTATGAAACTCGCAACCAATGACTCATCTTTTGGACGAGCGTAGGTAATTAAAACATCACAATCATCCGGAAAATCAACGCCTTCATAAAATGCTTTACGTTCCAGATTACATGTTTTTAGTGTAAGAGAAATACCGCCAATGTTTTTTATTTCTGCAATAACTTTTTGTGATAAGTAAGAAATTATCCCAGTTGGCGCATAAACTGTGACTCGCCCGCTTTTTTCATGCTTATAATCAGCAATGAAATTATTCAGCTGTTCGGTTCTGTCCAGCATGTCGTTGATGTAGGGAAGCAGTGCCTTGCCAAACGGAGTAAGGGTGAGTTGTCGGGTGGTTCTGTCGAAAACTTTTAACCCTACTTTTGATTCAAAATCAGCAAGATATTTGCTGACGTTGGCTTGCGCAATGCCGAGGATGGTCGCTGCGTGGCTGATGTTCTCACTGGCAGCGATTACCGAGATAATCTTCAATTCCCGGTGTTTGAGTTGTAATTTATTCATCGCAAAGCCCAATATATATATGATTTTATATATTACTATATAAATATGAATGTTGCATCGATGAAATTGTAAGCATTATTATGCACGCGCTTTGTAGCTTATTTTAAAATGGAAAGTTGGCATGTTAATTAAACGCAATGTTGTGGCGCTAATTGCTTTTTCTTTTATGGCGAGTGCATCAGCCGCAGAATTTTCTCTTGGCGGTGGCGCTGTATATAATGAATCACCTTATCGTGGATATAATGATAATGTTCACGTTGCACCGCTTGCCAGTTATGAAAGTGAATCCTTTTATTTTAGGCAAACAACGTTAGGTTATATTCTTTCAAAAAACGAAAGTAATGAATTTAGTATTACTGCCTCATATATGCCGCTTGAGTTTGATCCAGGCGATAACGACGACCATGCGATGAAAATGCTGGACAAGCGTGACGCTACCGCGATGGCAGGTGCAGCATGGTATCACCATGAAAGATGGGGCAGCGTGAAAGTCTCCGCCGCAGCGGATGTGCTGGATAACAGCAACGGTTGGGTCGGGGAATTATCTCTGTTCCGCCAAATGCCGATGGGCAAGCTGACGCTGACGCCGGCGATTGGCGTGCTCTACTATGACGAAAACTTCAACCAATATTATTACGGTATCTCTGGCAATGAATCCCGCCGTAGTGGGTTATCAAGCTACTCCCCTGGCGACAGCTGGACACCGTATGTTGCACTGACCGCGAAATACGCTTTGACCAGCAACCTGACGCTGCTGGCCAGCGCCAACTACAGTGCGTTGCCGGATGACATCAAAAATAGCCCGATGGTTGATCGTGACGACAGCTTCACATTCCTGACCGGGTTAACCTGGCGTTTCTGATTCTCACCCGTTTGTCCTCAGGGAGGAGGGCAATCTTTTCAGTGCGCCAGGCCGGATAAAGCGCGAAGCGTCATTATCCGGCACGTTTTCAATTACAGCTCATTCACCCAAATACGCATTTCGCCTTCACCACGATTCGCCCAGCTAAACCACGGAATAAACGTCAGCGTATGCGCCTGACGCAAAGCCGGTGAAACATCGTAGTGCCACAAGGATTGCTGTGAGGCGTTGGCACTACTTTGCTTCACACCTTCAGCCTGAATTAGCACCTTATGGCTGAATAAACCTTTACCTTCGAATACCCGGAATTCACTCTCTTTCGGCAGCCACAAATTATGTAGCTCCTCACCGTTGTCGGCCTGTTCCAGGCAATACACCAGCGGCCCACGTTGAATGGCGACCTTCCCTGCCACATGGCGCATCAGTGGATTTCCGTACACCCGACGTACCGGCATCGGCAGGGTCAAACTGAGCGTATCGCCTTCCTGCCAGGTTCGGCTGATGTGCAAATAGCCTTTGCGAATATCCTGCGCAACCGGCTGACCATTCAACAAAACCTGCGGTGCGGAGCACCAGTCTGGCAGGCGCAGAGCGAGGGTGTGATACACCGATTGCGGTGATTCGATGGCGATTTTTACCTGTTCATGCCATGGGTAATCCCCGCTAATACGTAGCTTAAGCGAGCCATTTGCAACAGGGACCTCCATGCTATTGCCCACGTACATATTGATATACAGCGCATCCTGACGTGGCGTGTAGAGGTAATGACCAATTGAGGTTAACACGCGGGCGATATTCGGTGGACAGCAGGCGCAGCCGAACCAGCGCTGGCGAACGGGCTTCACGTGGTCATAAATATGATTGAATTTTAATGATTTAGGGTGTACTTCCAGCGGGTTAACGTAGAAGAAATGCTTGCCGTCGAGCGCCATACCTCCCAGCACCGTATTATACAGGGCGCGTTCCATCACGTCGGCATACTGACTGTCGGCCTCCATTTCCAGCATTCTCCGGGCGAACATCATCAGGCCTATTGAGGCGCAGCTTTCTGCGTACACTGAGTCGTTAGGCAGATCGTAATCGCTGCTAAACGCTTCGCCACTGCTTTGCGAGCCGATCCCGCCGGTAATGTACAACTGGCGCTGGGCCATGTTTTTCCACAGACGCAAGCAATCCTGGCGCTTGCCTTCGTCCTGGCTTAAGCGTGCCAGATGCGCCACGCCGGTCATCAGGTAGACAAAGCGTACCGCGTGACCAATAGCCTTTTGCTGCTCTGAAATCGGTTGGTGTGCCTGGCTATAGGGCTTATCTTTCACCATCCACGCCGGGCCGTAGGTGTGCCAGTAAGAGGTTTGGCCGCGTTTCTCGTACTCTTCGTCATAGAAATGAGGCTGTGTGCCGCGCTGTTCAACAAAGTAATTTACCAGCGCCATATAGCGAGTTTGCTGGGTCACTTCGTACAAGCGCATCAGCGCCAGCTCGATTTCCGGGTGTCCGGGGTAGCCGTGCAGTTGATTCTCCCCGAGTCCAAACACGCTGTCGATGTGATCCGCCAGGCGACACACCACCTCTAACAGACGGCGCTTTCCCGTTGCCTGGAAGAACGCGACACCCGCTTCAATTAAATGACCGGCACAGTACAGCTCATGACATTCGGCGAGGTTGGTCCAGCGTTCATTCGGGGCTTTCACCGTGAAGTAAGTATTGAGATAGCCATCTTCACACTGCGCTGCGGCCACCAGTTCAATGACTTCATCGGCCGTTTTCTCAAGTTCCGCATCGGGTTTCTGACACAGCGACCAGGCAACGGCCTCCAGCCATTTCGCCACGTCGCTATCCTGAAAAACCATCCCGTAAAACTCACCATCCTGCAGACCTGCGGCGATACGGAAATTCTCTATCGCATGGCTGGGTTCCGCCTCTGCAATGCGGTCATTGAGCGCATCCCACTGATAGGGGATCACCACGTCGCGCACCAACTGCTGATATTGTCCGAGGAACGGATCGCTGACTGTGAGCTTATGCAGGTCGACTTCCAGTACGTTCATTTCGAGCTCCTTAAGGCTGTACATGACGCTGACGCAGATCGGTGGCAATGCGCGACATCATCGGGTTATTGAGTTTGCAGATGCGGATTGACAGCGCCAGCAGCAGGTGGAACAGCGCGGGCAGCAGCGTTTCCATTGCGGTAATCCCTTGCAGCGAACTGGCGGTTTGGTTACCGGCGCCTGGCTGATAGGCGACAAAAATAAATAGCAGGCTGATGATCCCTGCACTTGAGGCCCAGGCCAGCTTGATGAAAAACAGATTGAAGGCGAAATTCATGCCGGAGGAACGCACGCCGGTTTTCCACTCGCCGTAATCGTCGGCGAAGGCCATCAGTGAGAAGTGCAGCGGCAGCGTGAAGCCTAAAATAATGCCGTTACCGAGGATGACTGCCAGCCACAGTGTCTGATAAGCCGGGCCGGTTGGCAGGAACCACATCAGTATCGCCAGGGCCGTCAGCACCAGGTTGGTGTAGTAATAGAGTTTGACGGTATCAATGCGGCGGGTCAGGGGGCTGACGATCACTGACCCGATGATGGACGCGAAGGTGACCATGGTGAAAAACAGCGACGTATAGGCGGTGCTGCCTTCCAGCACGTAGGTAATAAAATACATGTACCCGCCGCCGCGAATATTAAAGACGTTGATCAGCAGGAAAGACATTACCAACATCAACAATAGCTGATCGTTTTTGCGCAGTCCGCCAATGTGCTCACGCAGGGTAAATTTTCCCATCATTGCCAGCGGCACACGCTCGCGCACCCAGAAGAAGCAGCACAGGAACATCACCACCGCAATGGCACACAGGATGCCCACGCCAAACTGATAACCCTGCGCGGCATTGCCCTGACCCAGGACATCCACCATCCACGGCAGGCCAACAGAGACCAGGAATCCCGCTACACCGCACAGCACGAAGCGCCAGGACTGGCAGGCGATCACTTCATTGTGGCGAGTCGTCATCGTATTGATCAGCGCACAGTACGGCACGTTGATGGCGGTATAGCTGACGGAGAGTAGCAGATAGGTGCCGAACGCCCAGGCGATTTTGACGCCCATGCTGGCGTCCGGGACGGTAAAAGTCAGTACGCCAATAATACCAATCGGAATCGCAACCCACAGTTGCCACGGGCGAAAGCGCCCCCAGCGGCTTTGCGTACGGTCGGCCAGCACGCCCATGACGGGATCGGAAATGGCGTCAAATATACGCAGGGCAATAAATAATGTGCCGACCAGCGCAGGCGTTAACCCGAAGACATCGGTGTAGAAAAATGTCAGGAAGTTCATGATCAGGCAGGTAATTACCGTCCCGCCAGCATCGCCTAGCCCATAACCAATTTTTTCACGCAGGGATAATTTGTCGTCCTGGGCACGCTGTGCCAAATCAGATGTTGTAATCGGAGCCGAAGTCATAAATAACTCCCGGAGAGGATGTTCAGAAAGTTTCCCGCTACGTTGCGGGTTATTTGTTTGTAATTTGCAAAATACGTTATTTATTCTGCACGAAATGTTTGGGTCAACAAGGGAAGAGAAAAGTATAAAAAGATGACAATTCCGACTTCATTATAAAAATGTGATTTCGATCCAGCGGAAAGCTAATTTATCGTGAATAATCAATGATAAATAGCAGTTTAAATAATGTAAAAAGCGGGAATTTGAATATATATGCTCGAATTATCCATGTCTCTTCCGATTAAAGTGCAAAATGGTGGGCTATTTATTTCCCGGGGCGTGGGCAGTCATCCTGCGCGACGATTGCAATCCTGGGAAATTATCTTTGTTGAAAAAGGGACATTAACGATTCGCGAAGGCCAGACAGTTTTTTGCGTGAATGCCGGAGAAAGTTTGCTGCTGTGGCCACAGCGATCGCATATTGGCGTTGGGCAATTTCCGGCTGATTTGAAATTTTACTGGTTGCACTTTGAGGTCACAGCAGAAAATGAAGCATCAATAGCAGGATCGTTACTTGCTATACCTCAGCATTCCCGGGTGGGTGAGCCACAATATATTATTTCGTTGTTTCGCCAGTTCTTACGTGAACAGGAAAATATTCATCGCAGCATGGCGCTGGAACTGATTCTACTGCTGATTTTGCAGCAAATATCCGCAGCCGCCAGCGAGCAACCCGTCGACAGCCCCGGGAATGCCCTGGCCTGGAAAGCACAGCAAATCATTCACACCCGGTTTCACCTGCCGATTTCCGCCTCAACGTTGGCGAAAGAACTGCATTGCAATGCGGACTATCTGGGGCGCGTTTTTCGTGGCGCTTTTCGTCTGACGTTAACCGAAGCGTTGCATCGCCAGCGGGTGAGGGCGGCAGAAAAACTGCTGATCAGTGATTCGCTATCGCTTACTGAAGTGGCAATGAAATGTGGGTTTAATGACGTGGGCTATTTTCGCAAAATCTTCCGCAAACACACCAGCCTGACGCCCGCGGCGTGGAAACGGCGCTATTGCAAAGAACATATCAATAGCGCCTGACCCGTTATTGCCCGTAATACGCATTTGCCCCGTGTTTGCGCAGATAATGTTTATCCAGCAACTCAGACTGCATATCCGGCAACTGCGGGGCTAACTGGCGAGAGAACAACCCCATGTATGCGCACTCTTCGAGCACCACGGCGTTATGCACCGCGTCTGCCGCGTCTTTACCCCAGGCGAACGGTCCGTGGGAGTGCACCAATACCGCCGGAACCTGCAGCGGATTGAGATCGCGTTGCTCGAAGGTCTGAATGATCACCTCTCCGGTTTGATATTCATATTCGCCGTTGATCTCTTCAGCGGTCATCAGACGGGTACACGGAATAGAACCATAGAAATAATCGGCATGCGTGGTGCCCCATGCCGGGAGATCCAGACCCGCCTGCGACCAGATCGTCGCGTGGCGAGAATGGGTATGGACGATCCCGCCGATCTGTGGATAACGACGATACAGCGCCAGATGGGTTGGCGTGTCGGACGACGGTTTTTTGTTGCCTTCCACCACGTTGCCGCTGGCAATATCCACCACCACCATGTCGTCGGCGGTCATCACGTCATATTCCACGCCGGATGGCTTAATCACCATCAGTTTACGTGTTTCATCCACTGCGCTGACGTTGCCCCAGGTAAAGGTAACTAAGCCATGAGCCGGAAGCGCCAGGTTTGCCGCCAGCACCTCGGCTTTCAGTTGTTTTAACATGGAAATCCTCCTTCCTGCATGCGTGCTTCTATCCAGCGCCGTGCCTGGATAATTTCCAGTACCGGCTCTTTCGCTTTTTCAGTCCACATTTCAATCAGAAACGACCCGCGATAGTTCAGTTGATGCAACGTTTTGAAGATACCAACAAAGTCCACGCACCCTTCGCCAAACGGTACATCGCGAAACTGGCCCGGATGCGTTTCGGTTACCGGCAGCGTGTCTTTCAGGTGGATAGCAGCGATGCGGTCAATGCCCAGCGTCAATTCAGCAGTGACGTCGTTCCCCCAGGCGCTGAGGTTGCCCACGTCTGGATAGACGGTGAACCACGGCGATGACAGCATTTCATCCCACTTTTTCCACTTGCTGATCGAGTTCATAAATGCGGTATCCATGATTTCTACCGCCAGCATCACCTGCGCAGCGGCAGCCTGCTCCACTGCCCATGCCAGTCCTTCGGCAAAGCGCTGCTGCGTGCCTGCGTCATGTTCTTCGTAATAGACGTCGTAGCCTGCCAGTTGAATGGTGCGAATGCCTAAATCGCGCGCCAGGCGAATGGCTTTGCTCATAATTTCTCGCGCCCGCTCACGCATGGCTTCATCGCGGCTGCCAAAGGGAAAACGACGGTGGGCTGACAGGCACATTGACGGGATCGCCACGCCGGTTTCCAGCATCGCGCTAACCAGCGAGGCGCGCTGAGCTGGACTCCAGTCGAGACGCGCCAGGCGTTCGTCGGTTTCATCCACCGACATCTCGACGAAATCAAAACCGCAGCTTTTCGCCAGCACCAGCCGTTCCGGCCAGGAAAGGTCTTTGGCCAGTGCTTTTTCATAGATACCTAATGGATGGTTACGCATGCAGTGTTCCCCAGATGGTCTCGATTTGCGCATGGAATTCGCCAGCAACCTGCGCTGGGTTTTGCGCCCCCGCCAGCGCGCGCCCGGCGATAAAGGCTTTGACGTTAATGTCGCGGAACAACGGCAGATCGGCGGGCGTGATCCCACCGGTAATCGACAGTTCCAGACCGATATCAGAAAGCGCCTTCATGCGTGCCAGGTCTGCTTCTCCCCACTGTTGTCCGCTGGCCTGAGCATCGCGTCCGCGATGGTAAATCGCCTGGCGAACGCCAACGCGATACCAGTCGCGGGCATCATCCAGCGTCCAGTTGCCGAACAGCTCCATCTGAATTTCACCGCCGCAGGACTGCGCGACGTCATGACCTTTCTCTACCGTCGCCAGCGGCGCGGCACAGATGATGGTCATCCAGTTTGCACCTGCTCCAAAGGCTTGGAGCGCGAGGGTTTCGCCCGCATCGGCCACTTTCCAGTCGGCGACGATGATTTTATTCGGGCACTGGGCGCGCAGGGCTTTCACGGCGCTCAGCCCTTCGGTTAAGCAGAGAATCGTCCCCGCCTCAACGATATCGACGCTCTCTTGTAGCAGCGCGACGTCGCGTTGTGCGGCTTCAAGGCTGGTGTGGTCGAGCGCCAGTTGCAGTAATGGTCGACTCATCATTCGTGCTCCTTAATGCGGGCGTGGTAGCCCTGTAGTGCGGTAATTAAATCCAGATATTGGCGGTATTTACGCTGGTAGCTCGCCTGTGCGGCGGCGTCCGGCAACAGCGTGCGCACCGGGTGCTCCAGGCTGCGCTGGGCGTCGCTGAAGTTGGAATAAACGCCGGTGCCGACGCGGGCGGCGAGCGCAGCGCCAAAGCAGCCGGTCTCTTCAATCTGCGGCAATTCGATACGTAAACCGCTGACGTCTGCCAGCATCTGCATCCAGATGTCGGAGTGCGCCGGACCGCCGGTGACGCGCAGGGTATGCGCCTTCGTAAAGCGTTCGCGCATGCGATTGAGGTGGGTCATGTGGCTGAAAACCACGCCTTCGTAGATGGCCTGCAATAAGTGGGCGCGAGTGTGTATCGCCTGCATGCCATAAAAGCCGCTGGTCATCTCCAGCCCGGCGTTGCTGCCGTACAAAAATGGGAGAAAGAACAGCTCGCTACCGGCTTTCGGTAAACTGGCAACGGCCTGATTGATCTCAGCAAAAGAGAGTTCGCCCCACTGGGCGGTAAACCATTCCAGATTGCCGGAAGAGGTCGGGCTGGCTTCGTGAACGATGTACTGCCCGTCATTGACATAGCGGCCATAAACGTAGGGATGAGCTTCGTGGTCGCGCAGGCCGTGGGCGATCCCGCTGGTGACGGCCCAGGTTCCCATCACTGCGTTGAGGGTGTATTCATCTTCGATACCGGCGCAGAGTGCGGTGGAAACCACATCAAACAGTCCGCCGACGACGGGCGTGCCCGCCGCCAGACCGGTTAGGGCGGCTGTCTGAGCGGTGATTTCCCCGCATATTTCTGCTGAGCCGACAATCGGCGGTAGTGCATTGTCGATCTCGCTGATGCCCAGCCACTGGGTCAGGCGCGAGTCGTACTGACCCGAAGTCATGTTGTAGAGGTTCGACTCGGAAATATTGCTCTCTTCGCAGCCTTTGACGCCGGTTAAGCACCAGCGCAGATAGTCATGGCCCATCATGACGCAGCCAATTTGCGCGTAACGGTGGGGGTGATTCTCTTTCACCCAGCGCAGCAATGATGCCGGATGCCCGGTCCATAACGTCTGGCGGGTGATCGGGTAGAGCTGCTCGGGAATTCCATCCTGCTGCCAGCGCTGGACGATTTCCATCGCCCGGCGGTCGGAAGAGAGGATGGCATTGCCCAGCGGTTTATCCTGCTTATCGAGGAGGAACAGGCCTTTGCCCTGAGCGGAAATACCGATACCTTTGATTTGATCTCCGCAGACGCCGGTGCGCGCTAACAGCCCGGCGATCGTGGCTACACACTGTTGCCACAACTGGTGCATATCGCGTTCGGCGTAACCGGGCAATGGCGATGCGGTCTGTAACGATTGCCGATTAATGCCATGCTCATGACCTTTGGCGTCATACAACCCGGCTTTCAGATACGTACCGCCACAATCAATACCCAGCCAGAAGGTCTTTTTCTCACTCATCTTGTTATCTCATTTTTGCCGGATGGCGCTGTGCTAGCGCCACCGGGCATTGTTTTACGCTGTGCGTTTATGTGGATTCAGTGTCTTTAGCGGAGCGGCACCGGCATCGCATTTGGCTGGCAGCAGCAGCGCCATCAGCGCGGCCAGAGCCAGTGAGATAGCCAGGCAGTAAACCCCCGCATCTTTGCTATACAGGGTGATGAGTACGCCGACCGCATAAGGACCGCAGAAGCCGCCGAGATTGCCCAGCGCGTTGATGACCCCGCGTGCGCCACCGGCCATTTCCGCACTGAACAAACGCGCCGGAATGGTCCAGAACACGCCCGCTGCCGATTGTAGGAAGAAGCCGCAGCCGACCAGCGCGGCATAAGCCAGCCAGACGTTATTTTTCAGCGCGACGGAAAGGAACATGCACAGGGCAAAGCCAATCAATGGCAGGCAGACGAATAGCTTGCGTTTACCGGTGCGGTCAGAGAGAGAAGAGAACAGGAACATCCCGGCAATGGCCCCGACGTACGGCAGAATGGCGAGCATACCGACCTGTCCCATGCTGCTGTGCGTCAACTCTTTGAGGATGGTCGGCAGCCACAGGGTGTAACCGTAAATCCCGGTCTGATAGAAGAAGTTCAGTGCGATGAGCTGCCACATGGTTTTATCGGAAAGCACCGCGCCCAGCGAGGCGTTTCTGACTTCCGTTCCGGCAATGGCTTTTTGCTCGGCGTCCAGTGTTTCGACCAGATAATTTTTCTCGGCCTCAGAGATCCAGCGTGCCTCCTGCGGACGGTCGTAAACGGTATAGGCCCACAACACCAGTACAACGACGGAAAGCAAACCTTCAATGATGAACAGCCAGCGCCAGTCGAGAATGGTGATAATCCAACCCGAGAGCGGGGCAGTAATGATTCCGGCAATCGGCACAAACATAATCACGATCGCATTGGCACGACCACGCTCGGCGTCGGGGAACCAGTTACTGATCATCGTCAGCACCACCGGCAGCATGCCGCCTTCGGCTACACCGAGTAAAAAGCGCAAAACCAGCAGTTGATATTGATTAGTGATCAACCCCGTAAGGACGGATATCACTGCCCAGGCAACCAGTGACCAGCCGATAAATTTCTTGCCGCTACCGTGAACGGCAATTTTTCCGCCGGGAACCTGTAAAAACAGATAACCGATAAAGAAAATACCGCCAGCCAGTCCTGCCATGGTGGCGGAAATACCTAATTCGGCATCCATACCCCCCGGCATCGCAAAGGCGATATTGACGCGGTCCATATAAGAAATAATACAGGCGATTAAAATAGGTGGGATAATTCGCAGCCAGCGCTGACGGGGTATATCTTTGAGTGTAGGGCGAGAGGTCATGTTCATATTAATATTCTCGTAGAGTAGTATTTTATTTTTATATTTTTGCTTTATTTAACGTCGCGATACCGTCACGCAATATCGCTACGCGATGGTTCACATCTGCATTGGCGTTTATTTCCAGCAATTTAATACCAGCAAATTGCAATGGTTTGGCTTCTGCGCAGGCGAATAATTCGCGGGCATGGTCGATGGTCATCAGACTTTGTGAGCAGAACGGAGCAAACGGGGCGTGTAAGTCCTGCCACTCGCCGTAGTCTCCCGTTATTGTGGTGCCGGAGAACATCAGCGCCCCCAATTTTCCAGCCTGTTTGGTCTGCTGCGTGTGGGTCAACGCCAGGGCGGGATTTTGCCCTTCAATGGCCGATCGCGCCCAGTTAATGCACACGCTGATGTCATACCCGGCAATGACCTCCAACACATTGCCTAACGGCAGAAAGCCTTTGCGCGGCGCAATGCCGGTCATAGCATCACAATGTTCCAGCACCAGATCGCATGACCAGTCCCAATTGGCTATCTCTTTAAGCGAACGGGCGAGTGCGTCGGTGGCCTGCGCAACATTTGGATTGCTGGCATTGGGAGCGGCATGTAGTTCCAGCGCAATCACTTTTCCGGCGTTGGCCGTATTGATATGGTTGATTTTCTGCTGCAGATGACGGTAATACGCCACGCAGGCTTTACGCTGATCTTCGTCGCTGGAAGCCAACCCGAAACCGCTGTTTGCGCCACGACGGCGCATGGTTTCCATAATGGCGGTGACCACGATTTGCCAGTCGCCCGGCGTATGGCGCAATAACCATTCGTCGCCTAACGGGTGAAGATGTTCAAGGCAGGGCTGCTCCAGCCCTCGAATATCCGGGGTATCGGCGAGCTGTCGCCAGAATTCCTTCTCTTCCTCTTCACTCTTTTGGTGAAATGAGGGTGCACAGGGGTACGCACCGATTATATAACCGGCATTATTAACGCTCATGTTGTGCTCCTTTTATAAAACTGAAATAGCAACCTTCACAACTATTTTGCGGATCGGTGTGGCGACAGTTTTATGACATGCAGGACGGTGAACATCCTGCGGGAAAAATATGGCATAGCTTCCCGGAATCATTTCGATGAAAGATTCATGTTCGCTGGCGTGATAAAAAATAATATCGCGCTGTTCTAATAACGATTCACTGATTTGGTTATTCCCGGTATCAATCGCGATACCGATTTTTTCTTCACCCCAGGCCAGAAATTGAATATCCAGGTAGCGGCGATGCACTTCCGGGCGATTTTCGGCAACATCACGCGTGGTTAAATCGATAATTTGCGCAAAGATGTTTTTACCGTCGATTTCCACTACGCCCGGTTCCAGTTTGCGGAAGTCTGTGCTGCGCAGAAAGTCGAGCGCTCTTTCAATCGCCGCGGGTAAACGACACGGGTTAGGCTGAGCGATATGTCCAAAGATCATACTCTGACTCCTTACAACGCCTGAATTTTGGCCCAGACGCTGTCATCAACGGTGATACCGTTGCGGCGGTTTTCATCCAGCAACTTTGTAAACTCGTGACCTGGTAGACGAACAGGTGTGTTTTCATCGGCGCGTTCGGCGGAGGTGATGAAATCCATAATCCGCTGCAGTTTGGCGTCGCGGGATGCGCCATCGATCAGCTTGTCTACTTCGATGGCGATGAAAATCTGTGAAACGCCATATTCATCACTGTTGTCCTGGGTGACTTCGGCCACGGAAGAACCGTCTGAAAGCAGGGTGGCGATCATATCCAGCACAATCGACAGGCCAGAACCTTTCCAGTAACCCATTGGCAAAATACGGCGGTTTTTCTCGATAACGCCAGGTTCTCTGGTGAGGTTACCTTCATCGTCGAACCCGCCGTCCACCGGCAGTTCACGACCGGCCAGGCGATTCACTTCCAGCATGCCGTAGGAGAACATCGACATCGACATATCGACCATGGTGATCGGCGTGGAGGGGATGGCAACAATCAGCGGGTTAGTGCCTATGCAGCACTCTTTAGAACCCCATGCAGGCATCACGGCAATGGAGTTGGTCCAGCAGATACCAATGTAGCCTTTCTCCGCTGCTTGCCAGCCATAGCTGCCGCCGCGCATCCAGTGGTTGGCGTTACGCAGCGCGACCAGGCCAATACCGTGATCGGAGGCCAGTTCGATGGCTCGGTCCATCATCTTTTTCGCCGTCAAATTGCCGATCGAACGTTGGGCATCCCACTGCTCAATTGCCCCCAGGCTGGTAATGCGCTGCGGTTTGGCTTCAGGAATGATGTCACCGTTATCCAGTTGCTGAATGAAACGGGGAAAACGGTTCACGCCGTGCGAATACACGCCGGATTCGGTGGTACGGGCAAACATTTCGGCACAGGCATCGGCGGTTTCAACGGCGATACCGCGTGCCAGCAGTACCCGATTGAACGCTTCTTTCAACTGCTCAAAAGTGACTTTCATTCCTGTTTCCTTGTTTAAATTTGATCGCTTTTTTATCTCTAAATTTCACTATGCGAAATCTGATTTCAAATATAGCGATCAAATTTTGACAGATCAACGGGGCGGCTTGTTTTTTAAAATCATCAAAATCAAACGGTTGTGTTTTTTCGGTTCAGATCGTGAACTGAAACACACTTTGCGCTACCATCAGAGCGCGACGAAAAGGGGAGCGGAAGCGATGGGCACTAAAGAGAGTGAAATGACGCAAGACAAAGAGAGGCCAGCCGGAAGTCAGAGCCTGTTCCGTGGTTTGATGTTGATTGAGATTTTGAGCAACTATCCGAATGGTTGCCCGTTGGCGCATTTGTCTGAACTGGCAGGGCTGAACAAAAGTACCGTGCATCGACTGCTGCAAGGGCTGCAATCCTGCGGATATGTCACTCCCGCGCCAGCGGCGGGGAGTTATCGCCTGACCACCAAATTTATTGCCGTGGGTCAGAAGGCACTGTCGTCACTGAATATCATCCATGTTGCTGCGCCGCACCTTGAAGCGCTGAATATCGCCACCGGTGAAACCATCAACTTCTCCAGTCGTGAAGACGACCATGCGATTTTGATTTATAAGCTGGAACCGACAACGGGCATGCTGCGTACCCGCGCTTATATCGGTCAGCATATGCCGCTGTATTGCTCAGCGATGGGCAAAATTTATATGGCGTTTGGTCATCCGGACTATGTGGAATCTTACTGGCAGAGCCACCAGGATCTGATTCAGCCGCTGACCCGCAATACGATTACTGGTTTACCGGCCATGTACGATGAGCTGGCACAGATTCGCGAAAGCAGCATGGCAATGGATCGGGAAGAGAACGAGCTGGGGGTTTCCTGCATTGCCGTGCCGGTGTTTGATATTCATGGGCGGGTGCCGTACTCAGTATCGATTTCACTCTCTACCTCGCGCCTGAAGCAGGTCGGAGAAAAGAATTTACTCAAGCCGCTGCGGGAAACCGCGCAGGCCATTTCCAATGAGCTGGGCTTTACCGTTCGCGATTAGGCGCATGCCTGGCGTCGTTCAGGCACCTGACAAAATTTAACCGTTTCCCCTGTCCGATCAAAGCGACAAGGGTGACCTCTCTGGCACTCTGTGTTTTTCACGCAGAGGGAGGGGAAAATGAACGCGTTTATTATGGCGGATGCGGCAAAATGTATTGGGTGTCGTACCTGCGAAGTGGCCTGTGTCGTCGCGCATCAGCAAAACCAGGATTGTGCGTCGGTCTCTTCCACTGCGTTTACTCCGCGGATCCGCGTGATTAAAGATGACGCCTTTACGACGGCGGTCGCTTGTCATCAATGTGAAGATGCTCCTTGCGCGAATGTTTGCCCAACGCACGCTATTCGTCGTGAACATGGACATATCTTCGTTGAACAGGCGCGTTGTATTGGCTGTAAAAGCTGTATGCTGGCTTGTCCGTTTGGGGCAATGAATGTCGTCGCCCGCTCGTCACGGGTGCAGGCGATAAAATGCGATTTGTGCTGGCACCGTGAGGCGGGACCCGCGTGTGTCGAAGCCTGCCCGACCAGCGCGTTGCAGTGTATAGATGCGGTCAGCGTCCAGAAACAGCGTCTACGTTCCCAGCCGCTGTGAAAGTAGCCCGACCCGTGCCTGGGTCGGGTTTATCATCAGCCTTCCAGCCAGGCGCGTTCGATCTCTTCAGCCAGAATCTTCACTCCCGCTTCGATTTTCTCCGGCTCTGGCACGTAGTTCATCCGCATGCACTGATGCGTATGCGGCCAGGGTTTATCCAGCCCTGGGAAGAAGTAGTCGCCGGGAACCATCAGCACGCCACGCGCTTTCAGGCGCTGATACAGCAGTTCAGTAGTGATGGGTAAATCTTTGAACCACAGCCACAGGAAAATCGCGCCCTCTGGTTTATGAATCAGGCAGCGATCTTCAGGTAAATAGCGGCGAATGATCGCAATTGTCTCCTGTACGCGCTGGTAATAAAACGGTTTGATAACCGTCTCGGACAGACGCAAGAGGTCGTTGCGCTTAATCATTTCGCACATCATTGCCGGACCCATTCCGCCAGGTGCAAGGCTGATGATGCCGTTCATATTGGTGATAGCTGTGATGATTTTTTCATTGGCGATAATGATGCCACAGCGGGAACCCGGCAGACCCAGCTTCGAAAGACTCATGCACAGCACAATGTTGGGGTTCCACAACGGGCGTGCTTCGCTAAAGATGATGCCAGGGAACGGTACGCCATAGGCATTATCAATCACCAACGGGATCCCATGCTGGTTGGCCAGCCGATCCAGCTTCATCAGCTCATCATCGGTGATCACGTTACCTGTCGGATTGGTCGGACGTGACACGCAGATCATGCCTGTCTCTTCACCGATGTGCAGGTGTTCAAAATCAACGTGATACTTAAACTGACCTTCCGGCAACAGTTCGATGTTCGGACGCGCGGAGACAAAGAGATCTTCTTCCAGCCCGGAATCGGCATAGCCAATGTATTCCGGTGCCAATGGGAACAACACTTTTCGGGTGGTTCCATCGGCGCTACGTCCGGCGAAGAGGTTGAATAAGTAGAAAAACGCGCTCTGACTGCCATTTGTCAGTGCAATATTTTGTGGCTCAATATCCCAACCCAGATTCTCACGTAGCAGTTTCGCCAGCTCAGACAGTAGCTCGGTTTTACCTTGTGGACCGTCATAATTACAAAGCGCATCAGTGGCTTTGCCGTTTTCCAGCATATCTGCCAGCAGAGAATGAAAGTAATTTTGCATCTCTGGAATTTGCGCTGGATTGCCGCCGCCGAGCATGATGGCGCCAGGGGTGCGTAAACCGTCGTTGAGGTCCTCCATCAGGCGTGTGATGCCTGAATGGCGGGTAAATTTGTCGCCAAAAAGTGAGAATGTCATAGCTGGTGGTCTGTCGAACTGAGTAATAAAGTGGCTAACCATAGCGCTACCCATAGCAGGGTGCAAATCAGGGGTATCAGGCTGGATTGATGTTTTATGCTGCCTAAACGTATCAGGCTGGTGAATTGTTTTGAGCTGCGTCCGGCCAGATGACGACACCGGACGCTAGCCTGGTTAATGCTGGCCGGCCCACACCACCATGACTTTATCATCGCCATGTTCGCGGATAAATCCGTATCCCTGCTTCAAAGCCAGCGTGGTTTGTTGACCGGCGCCAATAGCGGAATGTCTGGCCCTGAACTGACTGATACGCTGCCAGTGCGCGACGCTGGTGGCAGATTTGCCGGTCACCTCCTGCCAGTTCATCTCTGAGCGTGTACCCTGTAATGGGTCAGAGCCGGTTGGGCCAAAAGGTCGGGCCGACTCGTCGCCATAAAAGAGCTGTACCGCGCCCGGCGCCAGCAGCAATAGCTCGGCGGCTTTGTCTCCACCTTCGCGGAACAACCGCGTATCGTGCGAGGAGAGATAACTCAGGACGTTGAAGTCCTGCAGTTTATCCGCCATCTGCTGCCAGATGAGATCCATGTTTGCCAGACAATCGACGGCCTTTGCCGCCTGTTCCTGATAGTCAAAATTGATCATCGCATCAAAGCCGTGACGATAATAATCGCTCTGCATTACGCCGTGACCCCAGGCTTCGCCGGTCATCCAGAAGGGGTTATCATCCAGCGCTTTGTCCGGGTTGGCTTTCTTCCATTCGAGCAGTGCCGCGCTGGCCTGTGTTTTTAGCTGCTGCCAGGCGGGAAGCTCGACGTGTTTGGCGGTATCGACCCGAAAGCCGTCAATCCCATAATCTCGCACCCACTGGCTGAGCCAGTGGGTCAGATAATCCCGGGGGGTGTAACCAGCAATGGCTTTGGCGCGCGTATCCGGCTTGTGCTGATAAAAGTTTGGCTGCCCGGAAGGTGTGGTGGATTCGGTTTTCAGATCGGGCAGGAACGCCAGCGACATGGTCAGGTCATCAAAGCCAGGATTGTCGTAATCGCCAATATCGGTGCGGATCCAGTTTTTCCCCCACCATTTTTCCCAGCCGGCTTTATTGCTGAAGTTGATGTAATCATTAAAACTGTGCCAGCTCTGCCCGGCAGCGGGCTTCCAGTCCGTCCAGCGTTCCCCGAGCGTTTTTTTCAGCTCATCGCCCGATAGGTACAGTGCCCCAAACTGATACTCCTGCATATCCGCCAACGTGGCGTAGCCGGTATGGTTCATCACCACATCAAACAGGACACGGATGCCGCGCTGGTGTGCGCCATCAACCAGCGCACGCAGATCCGCTTCATTACCCATGTTGGCGTCAAGCGTGGTCCAGTCCTGGGTGTAGTAGCCGTGGTAGGCGTAGTGGGGAAAATCTCCTTTGGCGCCGCCCCCAACCCAGCCGTGGATTTGCTCAAACGGTGCGCTGATCCACAGGGCGTTGACGCCCAGTTGTTGCAGGTAGTCGAGTTTACTGGTGAGGCCGCGCAAATCGCCACCGTGGAAAGTGCCAATTTCCCGCATGCCGTCGTTGCGACGTCCGTAGCTGTGGTCGTTGCTCGGATCTCCATTCACAAAGCGGTCCGTCAGGACGAAATATACCGTGGCGTTATGCCAGTCGAAAGCGGCGGGGGCATCGGTTTCTGCCCGTTCCAGCAGCAATAGTCCGTTACTGGTTGCGGCGGGTTGTAAGGTAATCGACCCGTTTTTTACTGTTGCCGTTTGCTGGCTGTAGAAATCGCGCACCACGGCACCTTCCGGGAAGGTCTGGCTCACGTCCAGCGTTAACGGCGAACCATCCCATTTTGGGCACTGGCGAATCTGGACGGTGGCGGGCCCTACGGTGTTTTTGACCGAGAGCATTAGCGTCGGTGTGCCGGACCGGGTATCGACTTCCAGCGTGTAATCGCCGTCTTTGAATAAACGCCACTGCGGCGGCGCGCCTTCACACGGTTTTAGCGATAGCATCTGGTTGAGTTTTATCGCATCAGCAGGCTGCCAGCACTGTTGGTCAAAATTCAGAATCAAAGGGCGAGTACCCTTCGTCAACGCTGCATGGCTGACGAATTTACCCGTACCTTCCGCTTCGAAGGTGGGAAGTTCTGGAGAAGTCCATGATGAGGCGATGGCAAAGCCGGGTATCAGCGCCAGCGCAACGGCGGCAAGTTTCATAATGCTGTCCTTGATGCTGCGATTTTCGCCAGTTTGCCAGTGAAATCAGGCCGGAAACTCCTCCTTTGAGTCGATTCCGCCAGGAGGAGAAGTGAGGGGGAGCTAACGCGTTCAAAAAATGAACTGATTTTGCGATAACCTCCACATTTTCTTCGAATTAATGGCGCCCTGAACCGTTAATGCGTGACATAGTTTCAGAATTGGACTATCTCTTTGGGTGCTCTTGACGGCTATTTTTGATATGATTTGAGATTCATCTCTCATTTTTGTGAAAAATATAAGGTGTTGGAATGCATAAATCCGACCAGGAGACCTAATGATATTGACTCCCATTCGACGATATGGGGCAATGATTCTTATGTTACTCACCGTGGTATTTTCGGGTGAGGCGCTGGCAAAGACACACACGGCGACAACGAGTCACAAGCCTCAGGTAATCAAGGCAAGTAATAAACAGGTAAGCAGTAAACAAGAGTATTCTCGCAATAGTGCAAAGAGTAGTTCACTTCCTGATTTGCGAAAATACCCTTCCGGAACACCAAGGAAAAAAGCGTTTCTCCGGACGGTTATGCCTTATATTACCAGCCAAAATGCTGCCATTACGGCGGATCGTAACTGGTTGATTTCAAAACAGTACCAGAACCGCTGGTCACCCACTGAGCGCACGCGTATGAAAGACATCGCGAAGCGCTACAAGGTGAGCTGGTCTGGCAACACGCGTAAAATTCCGTGGAATACGCTGCTTGAGCGCGTAGACATTATCCCGACCAGCATGGTTGCAACCATGGCTGCGGCCGAAAGCGGCTGGGGGACGTCGAAGCTGGCGCGTAGCAACAACAACCTGTTTGGCATGAAATGTGGCAAAGGTAGTTGCAATAACGCACCGGGTAAGGTGAAAGGCTATTCACAGTTTGAATCGGTGAAAGAGTCGGTAAATGCCTACGTCATTAACCTGAACACGCACCCGGCTTATTCTTCTTTCCGTAAGTCACGCGCGCAGTTGCGTAAGGCCGATCAGGAAGTCACCGCTACCGCGATGATCCATAAGTTGAAGGGGTATTCCACGAAAGGACAGAGCTACAACAACTATCTGTTCGCCATGTATCAGGATAACCAACGCTTAATCGCCGCACATATGTAATTTCGTGTGCTAATCCGGTCTACAAATCACCTTGTAGGCCGGATCAGACCAGGTAGCCATCCGGCAATTCCCTCTATAGCAACACTTCACTGTTCACATCGCGATACTCTTTTGGCGTCGTATCGTACTCTTTCTTAAAGACTGAATAGAAATACTGCAGCGACGGATAGCCGCACATCTGTGAAATTTCGTTGATCGAAAGCGTGGTAGAAACGAGCAGACTGCGCGCTTTTTCCAGCTTTTCGGCATGAATCACGGCGTGGATGGTCTCTCCGACCTCTTCTTTAAAGCGCTTCTCCAGATTCGAACGTGAAATTCCCACTGAATCCAGCACTTGTTCAACCTTAATCCCTTTACAGGCATGATTGCGAATAAAGTGCATGGCCTGAATTACGGCAGGCTCGGTCAAGGAGCGGTAATCGGTTGAGCGCCGCTCTACCACGCGCACTGGAGGAACCAGAATGCGTTGTAGAGGCAGCACTTCATTCGCCAGCAAGCGGTGCAGGAGTTTTGCGGCCTGGTAGCCCATCTGCCTGGCTCCCTGAGCCACGGATGACAGCGCTACCCGCGACAGGTAACGGGTCAGTTCTTCGTTGTCTATTCCTATCACACACAGCTTTTCTGGTACCGGAATATGCAGGTGCTCGCAGACTTGCAGGACGTGTCGTGCCCGCGCGTCGGTGACCGCGATAATGCCGGTTTGAGGCGGCAACGTTTGTAGCCAGTCTGCCAGACGATTTTGCGCGTGCTGCCAGTTTTCCGGCGCAGTTTCCAGCCCCTGGTAGACGACGCCGCGGTACTTTTCTTTTGCCACCAACTGGCAAAACGCATATTCACGTTCCGCGGCCCAGCGTTTACCGCTTGACGAAGGCAGGCCGTAAAACGCAAAGCGGTTTACCCCTTTTTCTTTCAGATGCAGGAAAGCACTTTCTACCAGCGCGTGATTGTCGGTAGCAATGTAATGTACCGGGGGATAATCTTGCTCCCGATGGTAGGAACCCCCAACGCCGATGATTGGAACATCGACATCGGCAAGTAATTGTGCAATGTCATCATCGTCATAATCGGCAATAACGCCATCACCGAGCCAGTCTTTAATATTATCAATACGGGCGCGGAAATCTTCCTCAATGAATATATCCCACTCGGATTGCGATGCCTGTAAATATTCACCCACTCCTTCTACCACCTGGCGGTCATAGGCTTTATTGGCATTAAATAACAGAGTGATGCGGTGACGTTTATCAAACATAAGAACCTGTCCTGGAAAGGTTAACGTGGGCCTGTCGATACTAGCAAAACCGCCGGTACGACTGCTTGATGAAGCGTGACAAATTTCCTGATTGCCTGAGGCCAGGCAAAATTTACATACAGCCAGCGGGAAGGCAATTGTCATTTTTAATCTACGCATTACGGTTTTTTGTTTAATGGCTAACCTTCGATCGCGATCGCTTTTTTATTTCTTCTTTCATCGCGTTTTTTTGGGAGCCAGCGCACGTTTGGGTATTCTCTTAATAGCGGTGTGAAATAACGTAATTGAGCAATAAATCAGGAAATTCCAGTATAGCCATATCGCAGTTTACTTACCGTATTACCTGATTATGGAGCTTATTATGCCGGCTTATTTTGACCAACTCGATCGCGTTCGTTTCGAAGGGACTAAATCTACTAACCCGCTCGCATTTCGCCATTACAATCCTGACGAAATCGTGTTGGGCAAACGCATGGAAGATCATCTGCGTTTTGCTGCCTGCTACTGGCATACCTTCTGCTGGAACGGTGCGGATATGTTCGGTATGGGCGCTTTCGATCGTCCGTGGCAGCAGCCTGGTGAAGCACTGGCGCTGGCGAAACGCAAAGCGGATGTGGCATTTGAGTTCTTTCACAAGTTGAATGTGCCTTACTACTGCTTCCATGACGTGGATGTCTCGCCTGAAGGGGCTTCACTGAAAGAGTACAAAAACAACTTTGCGCAGATGGTTGATGTGCTGGCGGCAAAACAGGAACAGAGCGGCGTGAAGCTGCTGTGGGGAACGGCAAACTGCTTCACCAACCCACGCTACGGCGCGGGCGCGGCAACGAATCCGGATCCGGAAGTATTCAGCTGGGCCGCCACGCAGGTGGTTACGGCCATGGATGCCACACATAAGTTAGGTGGCGAAAACTATGTCCTGTGGGGCGGTCGTGAAGGCTATGAGACGTTGCTGAATACCGATCTGCGTCAGGAGCGTGAGCAAATTGGTCGCTTCATGCAACTGGTGGTGGAACACAAACACAAAACCGGTTTCCAGGGTACATTGCTTATCGAACCGAAGCCGCAGGAACCGACCAAGCACCAGTACGATTACGATGCGGCGACCGTCTACGGCTTCCTCAAGCAGTTCGGTCTGGAAAAAGAGATCAAACTGAATATTGAAGCTAACCATGCCACGCTGGCGGGCCACTCGTTCCATCACGAAATCGCCACCGCTATTGCGTTGGGTCTGTTTGGCTCTGTCGATGCCAACCGTGGTGACGCGCAGTTGGGCTGGGACACTGACCAGTTCCCGAACAGCGTAGAAGAGAATGCGCTGGTGATGTACGAAATCCTGAAAGCGGGCGGTTTCACCACCGGTGGCCTGAACTTCGATGCCAAAGTGCGTCGTCAGAGTACCGATAAATACGATCTGTTCTATGGTCATATTGGCGCGATGGATACCATGGCACTGTCGCTGAAAATTGCAGCGCGCATGATTGAAGACGGTGGTCTGGATCAGCGCGTGGCAAAACGTTATGCCGGTTGGAATGGTGAGCTGGGCCAGCAAATTCTGAAAGGGCAGATGACGCTGACGGAAATTGCGCAGTACGCTGAACAACATAACCTGGCGCCAGTGCACCAGAGCGGTCATCAGGAATTGCTGGAAAATCTGGTGAACCATTATTTGTTCGATAAATAACGGGTCTCTGAGAGCGTCCGTAAGCCCGGTAAGCTCGCGCTACCGGGCCTTTCTTTAAGGAACGATGCCTTATGTATATCGGGATAGATCTTGGCACATCAGGCGTAAAGGCCATTCTGCTTAACGAGCTGGGGGATGTGGTCGCTTCGCACACGGAGAAACTCACCGTTTCGCGCCCGCATCCATTATGGTCTGAACAAGACCCTGAGCAGTGGTGGTTGGCAACGGATCGGGCTGTGAAAGCATTGGGCCACCAGCATTCACTTCGCGAGGTGAAAGCGCTGGGGATTGCCGGACAGATGCACGGTGCGACGCTACTGGATGAGCAACAGAAGATATTGCGTCCGGCTATTCTGTGGAACGATGGTCGCTGTGCTGAAGAGTGCGTCATGCTTGAGGAGCGGGTTCCGCAATCGCGTGGCATCACCGGTAACCTGATGATGCCTGGCTTTACCGCGCCAAAGCTGCTGTGGGTGCAGCGCCACGAACCGGAGATTTTCAGCCGGGTTGATAAAGTCCTGCTGCCGAAAGATTATCTGCGCCTGCGTATGACCGGCGATTTCGCCAGCGATATGTCCGATGCGGCAGGTACCATGTGGTTGGATGTCGCGAAGCGTGACTGGAGTGATGTCATGCTGGCCGCCTGTCAACTGACCCGTGCGCATATGCCTGAGCTTTATGAAGGTAGTGAGATTACCGGAACATTGTTGCCGGAGGTCGCCAGGGCCTGGGGAATGCAGGAGGTTGCGGTGGTTGCCGGAGGCGGTGATAACGCGGCGGGAGCGGTTGGCGTCGGCATGATGAATACCGGTCAGGCAATGTTATCGCTGGGGACTTCAGGGGTCTATTTTGCGGTCAGTGATGGTTTTCTCAGCAAACCGGAAAGCGCGGTCCATAGTTTTTGCCATGCTTTACCTGAAAGATGGCACCTGATGTCCGTGATGCTAAGTGCGGCATCCTGCCTGGACTGGGCGGCAAAATTAACCGGGCTGGCGAGCGTTCCTGCGTTGATTGCCGCAGCGCAACAGGCGGATGAACACGCTGAGCCGGTCTGGTTTTTACCCTATCTGTCCGGCGAACGTACGCCACACAACAACCCTCAGGCGAAGGGTGTATTTTTTGGTCTGACGCATCAGCATGGTCCGGCGGAACTGGCTCAGGCGGTGCTGGAAGGCGTGGGTTTTGCGCTGGCTGACGGTATGGACGTGGTACATGCCTGCGGCGTGCAGCCTGCCAGTATTACGCTGATTGGCGGCGGGGCACGCAGTGAGTACTGGCGTCAGATGCTGTCTGACATCAGCGGATTGCAGCTGGATTACCGTACCGGCGGCGATGTCGGCCCTGCACTCGGCGCGGCGCGACTGGCGCAAATTGCCATGAATACGCAGCGGCCTTTATCAGACCTACTGCCTCAGCTTACGCTGGAGCAGGCGCATTATCCTGACGCCGGGCGCCACGCGCTGTACCAACAGCGTCGGGAAACCTTCCGCCGAATCTATCAGCAATTACAGCCGCTGATGTCCTGACCCTAAATCCCCTCTGGTAAACAGAGGGGATTTATCAAATGTATATTTCAATCAAACAAATAACTATCACGCATGAATTTATTCTGAAAGTCCGGCGTAGTGGCATTTTTCTGTGTTGTCTGTAGCGGGTTATTCATATTGTATCTCTGATGGATAAGGAGATCCCAATGAAGACGACAAGGCTGTTGCCATGGATACTATTCCTCTCTGGCGCACTGATTTACGTTATTGGCCTATGGCGGGCGTGCCCGTTATTGAGCGGCAAAGGCTATTTTTTCGGCGTGCTGATGACGGGAATGTTTGTGACCTACGCTTATCAACGTGCTGTAAATCTCAATCAGAACGACGAACGCTTCGCTTCCGTGTGTCAGATGGTGGTGCTAATAACCGTTGGATTACTGCTGGTGGGGGTATGGAATGCCCCGGTATCGTCCCTCGAAAAGGGGCTGTACCCGGTGGCATTCATCATATGTCTACTGGGGCAAGTTTTGTTGCTGCGTCTGCAATATATGGGGGATTAACTTACCAACCTGCGCGTATCGATGCGCTGCAACAATATGGACAACAGTAAACTTCCTGCCAGCGTGGCGCTAAAAATCCACAGTATATCCAGCGGTGGCCAGTTTTTGAGCTCAATACCGTTGGTGCGCAACGCGTGAATGATCAGCGCATGAAAGCCATAAATTCCTAATGAGTGGCGGGAAATAAGGCCCAGTACCGGCAGAGTGCGCGTGCTGAGCGTATTTTTGACCAGTGTCAGGAGTGAGGCTGCACAAATAAACACTGCCGGGCCGCAGTAGAGGTACCAGGTATCGGCAAAATTGCCTCGCCAGCGCAGTTCATGCAACGTGCCTCGAGAAATAATAAACACGGCGGTGATGAATAACGCCGCACAGAGCCAGGTGAGCGCGCGCTTTTGCGTATCCATCATGCCAATCGCCCGGCCCAGCATGCCGTACACGATGTAGTAGAAAGTGTCGCCGCTGATGTACAGGTTGACCGGAAGCCACTCAAAGCCGCCAATTTTTTGCGAGACGGTGTTGGGATTGGCAATCACACCTATCACCACCATGAGTGCCAGCAGCATCTTGCCGCTGATGTTTTTTACCTGTATCAGCGGCGAAATCAGGTAGATAACGGCGATCGCGAAGAAAAACCACAGGTGATAGAACACCGGCTTTTGCAACAAGTTTTTCAGCGATAGCTCAGCGTTGATCGAGGTAAACAGCAGGATATAGGCCAACGCCACGCTGCTGTAAAACAAAATGCAGAGCGCGATGCGCGTGAAATGGCGCGGTTTGGCGCTGCGCTCGCCAAAAAACAGATAGCCCGAAATCATAAAGAACAGCGGGACGCTGACGCGAGAGGCGGAATTGAGCACGTTGGCCAGATCCCAATTCAACAGGCTGACGCTTTGCGCATTAGTGATATACCAGGTCGTGGTGTGGATCATCACGACCATAAGACAGGCGATCCCGCGCAGATTATCAATCCAGTAAATTTTGGGCTGCATCAGTTCCTCTGTATCCATTAAAAAAAGTCTGACCGAAATTTTGCATGCGTAGCTCACTGGAATAATCCGAGTTCTTACGCTAAAGCTTGAGATGGTCTGATGAGATTCTGAAAATAGGATCCGTTTCCAGACACTAATAATAAGACTGACCAGCAAACCAGGCGGTAATAAAATGATGATGAAGTATTTCTTTCCCGCGTTCGCGACCCTTTTGCTGGTGGCGTGCGCCGACACACCGCCGCCCGCGCAGAAGGCGCAAAAGGTTAAGGTCAATGCAACGCGCTCGCTGGATATGGAGTCACTGTGCAAAAATGAGGCGGCACAGATTTATAACACTGACGCGCTGAAAATTGATATCTCCGGCCTGGAACAATTCCAGGGCAGCTATGAGATGCGGGGTTCGACCTTCCGTAAAGAGAGTTTTGTCTGCTCTTTTGATGCAGACGGGCAGTTTTTGCACCTTTCCATGCGCTAAGTTCCCCCTTTTTCCCGTTTCGTACTGTATATCTTGCAGCCAGCGGGTATACTGACCGCTTCCTTTAAATCCACACGTATCCAGCACGAAATAATATGCAAAAGTTTGATACCAGGACCTTCCAGGGCTTGATCCTGACCTTACAGGATTACTGGGCTCGCCAGGGCTGCACCATTGTTCAACCATTGGACATGGAAGTCGGCGCGGGGACATCTCACCCAATGACCTGCCTGCGTGCGCTAGGGCCGGAACCGATGGCGACTGCTTATGTGCAGCCTTCCCGTCGTCCGACCGATGGCCGCTATGGCGAAAACCCGAACCGCTTACAGCACTACTATCAGTTCCAGGTAGTGATTAAGCCGTCACCGGACAACATTCAGGAGCTGTACCTGGGTTCTCTGAAAGAGCTGGGTATGGACCCGACCATTCACGATATTCGTTTCGTGGAAGATAACTGGGAAAACCCGACGCTGGGTGCCTGGGGTCTGGGTTGGGAAGTGTGGCTGAACGGCATGGAAGTGACGCAGTTCACCTACTTCCAGCAGGTTGGTGGTCTGGAATGTAAACCCGTGACCGGGGAAATTACCTACGGTCTGGAACGTCTGGCCATGTACATTCAGGGCGTAGACAGTGTTTACGACCTGGTCTGGAGCGACGGCCCGCTGGGTAAAACCACCTACGGCGACGTGTTCCATCAGAATGAAGTGGAGCAATCCACCTACAACTTTGAATACGCTGACGTGGACTTCCTGTTCACCTGCTTCGAGCAGTACGAGAAAGAAGCGCAGCAGCTTCTGGCGTTGGAAAACCCGCTGCCGCTGCCTGCGTATGAGCGCATTCTGAAAGCCGCCCATAGCTTCAACCTGCTGGATGCGCGTAAAGCCATCTCCGTCACCGAGCGTCAGCGCTACATCCTGCGCATTCGCACCCTGACCAAAGCAGTGGCAGAAGCTTACTACGCTTCCCGTGAAGCCCTTGGCTTCCCGATGTGCAACAAAGACAAATAAGAGGCGGCCATGTCTGAGAAAACTTTTCTGGTGGAAATCGGCACTGAAGAGCTGCCACCAAAAGCACTGCGCAGCCTGGCTGAGTCCTTTGCTGCGAACGTTACCGCGGAGCTGGACAACGCTGGCCTCGCACACGGCAACGTAGAGTGGTTCGCCGCTCCACGTCGTCTGGCGCTGAAAGTAGCTGCCCTTGCTGAATCTCAACCGGACCGTGAAGTTGAAAAACGCGGCCCGGCCATTGCCCAGGCGTTTGACGCGGAAGGCAAACCGAGCAAAGCGGCAGAAGGTTGGGCGCGCGGTTGCGGTATCACGGTTGATCAGGCTGAGCGTCTGACCACCGACAAAGGCGAATGGCTGCTGTATCGCGCGCATGTGAAAGGCGAAAGCGCTGAAACGCTGTTGCCGAACATGATCGCCACCTCACTGGCGAAACTGCCGATCCCGAAACTGATGCGCTGGGGCGCGTCTGACGTTCACTTCGTGCGTCCGGTTCACACCGTGACCCTGCTGCTGGGCGACAAAGTCATCCCGGCAACGATTCTGGGTATCCAGTCCGATCGCGTGATCCGCGGCCATCGTTTTATGGGCGAGCCGGAATTCACCATCGATTCTGCCGATCAGTACCCGGAAATCCTGCGTGAGCGCGGCAAAGTGATTGCGGATTACGCTGAACGTAAAGCGAAAATCAAAGCCGATGCTGAAGAGGCGGCTCGTAAAATTGGCGGCAACGCCGATCTGAGTGAAAGCCTGCTGGAAGAGGTCACCTCACTGGTGGAATGGCCGGTTGTTCTGACCGCGAAGTTCGAAGATAAATTCCTCGCTGTTCCGTCTGAAGCGCTGGTACACACCATGAAAGGTGACCAGAAGTACTTCCCGGTTTATGCGAACGACGGCAAATTGTTGCCGAACTTTATCTTTGTGGCCAACATCGAATCAAAAGATCCGACCCAGATTATCTCTGGCAACGAGAAAGTGGTTCGTCCGCGTCTGGCGGATGCCGAATTCTTCTTCAATACCGACCGTAAAAAACGTCTGGAAGACCATCTGCCGCGTCTGCAAACCGTGCTGTTCCAACAGCAACTGGGTACGCTGCGCGACAAGACTGACCGTATCCAGGCGCTGGCGGGCTGGATTGCTGGTCAAATTGGCGCTGACGTTAACCACGCAACGCGAGCTGGCCTGCTGTCCAAGTGCGACCTGATGACCAACATGGTCTTCGAGTTCACCGACACCCAGGGCGTGATGGGAATGCACTACGCGCGTCACGATGGCGAAGCGGAAGATGTTGCCGTGGCGCTGAACGAGCAGTATCAGCCGCGTTTTGCCGGTGATGACCTGCCGTCTAACCCGGTGGCTTGTGCCGTGGCGATTGCTGACAAGATGGACACCCTGGCGGGTATCTTCGGTATTGGTCAGCATCCGAAAGGCGACAAAGATCCGTTTGCGCTGCGTCGTGCCGCGCTGGGCGTGCTGCGTATCATCGTTGAGAAGAACCTGAATCTGGATCTGCAAACGCTGACGGAAGAGGCTGTTCGTCTGTATGGCGACAAGCTGACTAACGCCAACGTGGTGGATGACGTTATCGACTTTATGCTCGGTCGCTTCCGCGCCTGGTATCAGGACGAAGGTTACACCGTCGATACCATCCAGGCCGTGCTGGCGCGTCGTCCGACTCGTCCGGCTGATTTCGATGCACGTATGAAGGCTGTTTCGCACTTCCGTACGCTGGAGGCTGCGTCCGCGCTGGCTGCCGCGAACAAGCGCGTATCAAATATTCTGGCGAAGTCTGAAGAAACGTTGAATGACCGTGTGAATGCGGCAACGCTGAAAGAGCCGGAAGAAATTGCGCTGGCGATGCAGGTTGTGGTGCTGCGCGATAAGCTGGAGCCTGTTTTCGCCGCTGGACATTACCAGGAAGCGCTGGTTGAGTTATCAGCACTGCGTGAACCGGTTGATGCGTTCTTCGAAAAAGTGATGGTTAATGTAGAAGATAAAGATCTGCGTATTAACCGTCTATCCATGCTCGAAAAACTGCGCGAACTGTTCCTGCGCGTGGCGGATATTTCGCTGCTGCAGTAACGGTCCTGAGCTGACTTAGAAAATGCCGGATAAGCAATTGCGCCATCCGGCTTTTTTTTGTTAGCGCAATTGTAATTTAGTCAGACAGGTCTGGCTGTCTTCCATGGTTTTAATGGGATACTCCGCTTTTTTGCCGTTGTAGCTTACTGCGATTGTGCCTGCCATATTGCGCGGTAGCCAAACCCCGACGAAGCCATTTCGACCACTCTTCATCTCTTTTTGTAGCACCACATCACCCTTGTTATCCGTGACTTTGACATTGAATGTCTGCTCCGGCATTTCGCCCTGGCAACCGGAAAGGCTGTGGTTGAAGCAAGGATGTGTTTGCCATTCATAAGGGGCAAATGACAGATAGAACTTGTCACCGAGCGGCAGGGTATAGATCTGATCGCCCGAAGAGAGCTTCAGTTCAGTGCTGGTGATGGATGCCGAGTACGGCAGCGGGCGGCTCTGGGGAGACTGGTCAATGGCCTCGACGATTTGCTCGACGGATTTTCCGCTGAGCCCGTGTTCCGCCAAAAAAGTGTCTTCCGGAGTTGCAGCGAACACGCTACCGGTGGTGAGTAAACCTAAAGCCAGCAGCAATGAGGATTTCGACATAGCTTCAATTCCTTGTGAACGTTGTGGAATACAGACTGGCTCACTATAAAGCTTGCCCTTAGGGAAAGGTCAAAGGGGCGACGGGTAAAGTAATGCAAAGACGTGTGGGCGAGGCGTTTTACGAACTATAAATAAAAAAAATCCCCGCCGTTTGGCAGGGATTCAGAATTTTGAGCTTTTTAAGCTTACAGGCTGGTTACGTTGCCAGCTGCCGGGCCTTTAGCGCCGCTTTCGATGGTGAAGGAAACTTTCTGACCTTCGTCCAGAGATTTGTAGCCATCGTTCTGGATAGCAGAGAAGTGTACGAACACGTCTTTAGAGCCATCGTCAGGAGTGATGAAGCCGAAACCTTTGTCAGCGTTGAACCATTTTACGATACCAGTCATTTTACCGGACATAGTGTATTACCTTTTAAAAAATAAGTGTGCCTTTCGGCGATATGGCGTGCTTTACAGATTTTTTAACAGTAAAGGAAATGCTCACTACGAGGGTATCAACGATAACTCTTGAAGGGACTTGCCTTACTAACTGCTGTAATGGTCTGTACGTCAAACCGTTGAGGGCATTAACTCATTTTACGCATGTGGATGCAACTACTATTTTCTTTTTTGTGGATAACCTTCTTAAGGGAACGGCCCTTTTACAGGACCGTTATGAAGTAAAATTAAAAAATAGTTCAATCCATCAATTGCTTACTTAATCTCGGGTCTGCCTGAATCAGACGCATCAGCTTCAATTCGGTACTGGAAGGCTTAACGCGTTTAGACTCCCATTCGTGAACCATCGCGACCGTCACGCCCATTGCCCGGGCAAAATCGTCTGTTTTTAAACCTGTCCCTCGTCGTAGCTGTTCAAATTCAGTGAAAGGGTTGGTTTTTTGCGTCAGAACGACGGTCTGCGATACATCTTTAAAAACAATCTGCTCCAGACTGCTTAGCAGTTCAAACATAGGATCTTTGTATTCCATTGAGAACTCCTATAAATCACACAGCGGGATCGTGAATTTTCTCGAAGCTCATTAAGAGTAGTCGCAAAAAATGAAGTCGGATTTGGGGTTTGAGAGGTGGATTCGTTTCAGCAGGTAGTGGGTAACAATCTTTCGCAGGCTAACAAACTGATAAAGGTCGGGATCTCGAACGATCGACCCCGATTGTAAAGATGACTAAAATATGATGACGCGCAGTGAATGGCGCATTGTTTCGCAAAACGCAGGATGGCCAGAACGGTTATTTTCCCCCACAAGATTACGCGGAAAGGGTATCTTGCGGGGCTGACCTGGACTATCCTTGTCAACGTCAGGCACGCGGGTGTCGTTGTGCGCATTTTTGGGTGAAAGGAGTATTAAAATGGCGACAGGTAAGTCCTGCTCTCGCTGGTTTGCGCCTGTTTTGGCGCTCTTAATGGTAGTTGGCCTGAGTGGGTGTTTTGATAAAGAAGGCGATCAGCGCAAAGCGTTTATCGATTTTCTGCAGAATACTGCAATGCGTAGTGGAGAGCGTTTACCAACGCTGACCGCAGATCAGAAAAAACAGTTTGGCCCGTTTGTGTCCGATTATGCGATTCTGTATGGCTATTCGCAGCAGGTTAATCAGGCGATGGACTCCGGTCTGCGCCCGGTGGTTGATAGCGTGAATGCGATTCGTGTTCCTCAGGATTATGTGACTCAGCGTGAACCGCTGCGTCAGGCAAATGGTGCGCTGGGCGTGTTAGGGCAACAGTTGCAGAATGCGAAACTGCAGGCGGATGCTGCGCATGGCGCACTGAAGCAGGGCGAGGATCTGAAGCCGGTCTTTGACCAGGTTTACAATAAAGTTGTCACTGTACCTGCAGAGGCGTTACAGCCGCTGATCCCTGCCGCGCAAATCTTCACGCAGCAGTTAGTGCAGGTTGGTGATTTTGTGGCGCAGCAGGATACGCAGGTGAGCTTTGTCGCCAACGGTATCCAGTTCCCAACGTCGCAGCAGGCAAGTCAGTACAACACGCTGATTGGCCCGTTGGCTTCTCAACATCAGGCATTTAACCAGGCCTGGACTGCTGCGGTGAATGCCGCTCAGTAATTAAGCCGCTGTAAGAGCTGTAAGGCCGGGTGAGCGTAAGTGCTACCCGGCCTTTTGTTTATCGCGTGACTTGCGGGTTCACGCAGTTCTTCTCAACGCGTCCTTGCAGCGCATCGATTAAGTTATCCACCGCACAGGCCGCCATGTTATAGCGTGTTTCGTGCGTGGCTGAGCCAATGTGCGGCACGGCAACCACGTTTGGCAACGACAGCAGCGGTGAGTCTGCCGGTAATGGCTCCTGCTCAAACACATCCAGGCCAGCAGCATGAATTTCACCGTTTTGCAGGGCAGCAATCAACGCTTTTTCATCGACCACCGGCCCGCGTCCGGCGTTTATGAAAATGGCGGAAGACTTCATTTTGGCAAATTGTTCGCGACTAAACAGATGATGCGTTTCTTCGGTTAACGGCAGGATCAGGCAGACAAAATCGGACTCCTGCAACAACGTATCAAGATCGCAGTAGCGCGCGTTGAAGCGCGCTTCCGCTTCCTGATGATGGCGGCGGGCGTTATAGAGAATCGGCATGCTAAAGCCGAAATGCGCCCGTTGCGCCAGCGCTAGCCCAATACGGCCCATGCCAACAATCCCCAGCGTTTTGTGGTGCACATCCGTACCATACCAGTCCGGCCCGATACTTTTGGTCCATTCACCAATTTTCACCCGTTCAGCCACTTCCACCACGCGGCGAGCGGTGCTTAACACCAGCGCCATCACTGTATCAGCGACGGTTTCCGTCAGTACGGTTGGCGTGTGCATCAGCAGCACCTTACGGGTGTTAAGAGCTTCGACGTCGAAGTTGTCATAGCCGACGGAAATCGTGGAGGTCGCACGCAGTTTCGGCATTTTCTCCAGTAGAGCGGTATTGACGGCTTCACTGGAGCCCAGCAGACCTTCCGCATTGGCAAAAGCTTCGGCGTGCTGTGCGACGGTTTCCGGGCGCAGGTTAGGCACACGTGTCACAGTAAAATGCTCTTCCAGGCGATGCAGTAAATCGTCAGGTAACGCTTTATAGAGAATAATGGACGGTTTCATGCGAATCTCCGTAAGTTAAAATTTAAGCGTGGCGTGCGCCAATAGGTAGCTGTTGATTATTAGCAGGCTTAACGATCAAAGTTAGCCACACTGAGACAAAAAGCGCTACCCCCATAAAAATGTACGACGCGGACGGGCTGCCGGTTGCGCCATTGAGGTAGCCGACAAACCATGAACCAAAGAATGAGCCTAGCGCGCCCATACTGTTAATCAGCGCCATTGCACCCCCGGCAACGTTACGCGGCAGCATTTCAGGAATGATGGCAAAGAAAGGACCATAAGGGGCATACATGGCCGCGCCCGCAATCACCAGTAGGGTGTAAGAAATCCAGAAGTGGTCTGCACCCACGGCCCAGGAGCCGATAAAAGCGAAAGCAGCTATCAGTAACAGTGGCCAGACAAACAGCTTACGATTTTGCAGTTTATCGGAGGCCCAGGAGACGAGGATCATTGCTGCCGTCGCCGCCAGATAAGGTACGGATGACAGCCAGCCAACCTCAACCATCCCCAGATTTGCGCCGCCGTTGCGGATAATGGACGGCAGCCACAGAACAAAACCGTAGACCCCAATACTCCAGGCGAAATACTGCATGCACAGCAGGATCACGTTACGTGAGCGGAAGGCTTCGCTATAGTTACGCACAGCTTTGATGCCTTGCTGCTCTTTTTCCAGCTGTGCCTGAAGGGCGGCTTTTTCAGACTCTGACAGCCAGCCGACCTGAGACGGTTTGTCTTTTACCAGTACCCACCAGCAGAATGCCCAGATGATGGCCGGGAATCCCTCGATGATGAACATTTCCCGCCAGCCCAGCTCCTGAATCAGATATCCGGAAACCACAGACATCCACAGGACGGTGACTGGGTTACCGAGGATCAGAAAGGTATTAGCACGCGAACGCTCGGACTTCGTAAACCAGTTACTGATATAAATCAGCATTGCGGGCATGACCGCGGCTTCAACGACACCAAGAATAAAGCGGATGGCGGCAAGCATTGGAATATTGCTGACCATGCCGGTTAACGATGCGCATGCGCCCCAGAGAATTAGACAGATAAAAATCAGTTTTCGCACGCTGCGGCGTTCGGCGTAAATTGCGCCTGGGATCTGAAAGAAGAAATAGCCGAGGAAAAACAGCGCGCCCAGTAGGGAAGAGATCCCTTTAGTAATGCCGAGATCTTCATTGATACCGGCGGCGGAGGCGAAGCTGAAGTTCGCGCGGTCAAGGTACGCCAGGCTGTACGTGATAAACACGATTGGCATGATATACCACCAGCGTTTTGCTGCATTGGTTGAGCTATTCATAGACTGCCCTCTGGTTATGCTGATACGCCGCCTCTGAATGTAGGGTACAGAGACAGAGTTGGTCGGGAATTTATTCCCCTAATTGTTCACGTGTGGGTAATCCTTCGCTGTCGCCCTGAACCTGAATGGCCAGTGCGCCAATTTTATTGCCACGAGTCACCGCCTGATGCAGCGAACGCCCTTCCAGCAGGGCACTGATAACGCCAACGGCAAAGCCATCGCCTGCGCCGACCGTATCGACTACGTTGTCGACTTTTACCGGTGCGACGCAGCCTTGTTCGCCGCTGGCGGTTTTGTACCAGGCACCATCAGCCCCGGTTTTGATAATCACGGCCTTCACCCCATGGCGCAGATAAAAGTCGGCGATGGCTTCAGGCGTCTGCTGACCGGTTAAAATCATGCCCTCTTTTAACCCAGGTAAAACCCAGTCAGCTTGGAACGCCAAACGGTTCAGTTTTTCCACCATTTCAGCTTCGCTTTTCCACAGCACTGGGCGTAAATTCGGGTCGAACGAGATGCTCTTCCCTTGCGCTTTCAGTGTGCGGGCGGTATGGGCTAACAGTTCATAAGAGCTGGCAGAAAGCGCAGCCGCTACGCCGCTCAGGTGCAGGTGGCGTGCGCTGGCGAAGTAAGCTTCGTGATAATCCTCAATGCTGAGGTGGCTGGCAGCAGAACCTTTGCGGAAGTATTCCACAATGGGATCGGTTCCATTTTCGACCTTAGATTTGAGCTGAAAGCCGGTAGCGTAACGGCCATCCCGGGTGACTCCCTGCGCATCAATCCCTTCTTTTTCCAGCGACTTAACGATAAAACGGCCAAAACTGTCGTTGCCAACGCGGCTTACCCAACCGACCTTCAGCCCCAGTCGGGCAAGACCGGTCGCCACATTGAGTTCAGCGCCAGCAACGCGCTTGATAAACAGCTCCACATCTGCCAGTTCGCCGGTTTGCGTGGCGACAAACATCGCCATCGCTTCACCAATCGTTACCACATCCAGTGAATTTTTCATGCGTTACTCCTTGCGTAACAGCTCGACGTAATGGCGGGTAACCGCCGTCAAATCCTGCCCTTTCAGGGGAAACTCAATGCCGCGCGGGACATCGCCGGGCAGCGTTTTCAACAGCGCCAGCCAGCGCGGATCGGCTGCATCAGGCGGCACGGCACGGTAGCTATCGCGATGCGTCACTGCGGCTTTGACATGGATATACCCAACGGTTGACGCCAGTTTCTGCGCCGCCAGTTCCGGGGAGTCGCCCACCCACAGCCAGTTGCCCATATCGAAGGTCAGAGATATCGGCAGATTCTGCGTCTGGCAGGCCTGGTTAAAGCGCTGCATCGGCTGCAGGCGTCCGCAGGTTGTCTGATCGTTTTCGACAACCAGTTCCATTCCGCTGTTGTCCAGCCATTCACGTAAAACGTTGAACTGTTCGGTATGGGAGAAATGACCGAGGGAGACTTTTAGCCACAACGCCTGAAGGGTCTGCGCTTCTTCGAGTAACGCGGGAAGTCGGGGATTGAGGCTACCGTCCTTAAGGAACAGTGACTCAGGGGCTGAGTAACAGGCCAGCAGGCCGAAAATTTCGATAGCAGAGGCCATCGTGGACAGCGTGTGCAGCTCGGCATCGGTCAGCAACTCGCGGCGAATTTCGACGCCATCAGCACCGGCTTCGGCAATAATAGGCAACATTGCCGTTTGCCCGCCTGCGATCCGTACCTGGTCATGCCCGTAGGCGGCAGTGACCACCATAATTTTTCTTTTCATGGAAACTCCAGACTAGCGTTCTTGCTATAACGCTAGATGGAACCGGTTCCAAAGAAAAGCTTATGATGTCGAATTTATGATCACCATCACGAAGGAAATTTAACGGGCGGTAGAGCCGCGAACGATCAGTTCGCCGGAGAAGACCTGTTCCTGAATGGCAGCAGAGCCGCCATCGATCCGGCGTACAACCTGCTCAACGGCAGTGTAGCCAATCTGCCATGTGGGTTGTTTCAATGTGGTAATACCAACCCCCGCCAGTTCGGCCCATTCCAGTTCGTCAAAACCGAGTAGGCCGATATCGCTGCCCCAGTTAAGGCCAATGCGCTTCAGGGCGCGGGCAACCTGCAGCGTGAGGGCGCCGTTGGCTGAGATAACGGCTTTGCGCATTCCCCGATGCTGCTGGTGAAACTGGCGCAGTGTGTCATCCAGTTGTGTATTGTCCGTTAGTGGGACTTCGGCATTTTGCGCGATAACGCCGGGGTACTGTGCGAGGGTGGCACGAAAAGCGCTCAGGCGCTCACGGCGGGTATTCACCATGCCCAACGGTTCGCTGAGGAACAGGATGGCTTCAAAACCTTGCTCAACCAGATGTTCTGTGGCAATCGTTGCCGCCTGGCTGTTATCCAGCCCGACCATATCACAGGCGAAATCCGGAATTTTGCGATCAATCAGTACCATTGGCAGCGCAGACTGCTGCAGGCGGTTTAGCCCTTCTTCGCGCATCCCTACGGCGTTGACCACAATCCCTTCGACCTGGTAACTGCGCAGCAGGTCGAGATAATGCAACTCCTGATCCACTTCGTTGTTGGTGTTACACACCAGCGGAGTAAAACCTTTATCGCGACAGGCGGCTTCAATACCGCTTAGCACGTTGACGGAGTAGGGATTAGTAATATCGGCGATGATCAGGCCAATCAGACGCGTACGACCGTGTTTAAGGCCTCTTGCCATCAGGCTGGGACGATAATCGAGATCGGCAATAGCTTGTTCAATGCGGGCCAATAGCGCGTCGGAAAGCAGGTGCTTTTCACCGTTGAGATAGCGTGAAATGCTGGTCTTGCCGGTTTTTGCGGCTTTCGCCACATCGCTGATGGTTGCCCTTGTTGATTTGCTCATCGCTGATTTCCTTGACTTTGGTGTGAACACCTTAACGCGAAAATCAACGATGGCAAGTGCTACATGCCGGATTGGGCACTGCCAGTATCCGGCACAAAACGTTACTGGAGAGGGCTTAAGGTAATCTCTACGCGACGGTTCTGCGCTTTACCTTCCGCCGTGCTGTTGCTGGCGATCGGATTTGACGGACCCATACCCTGAGTGCGGATACGGTTAGCTGCAACTCCTTGAGTGATCAGGGCGCTGGCCACGGAGTCCGCGCGTTGCTGCGACAGACGCATATTCAGATCCTGGCTGCCAGTGCTGTCGGTGAAGCCCAGCACGTTGACGGCGGTTTTATTGTACTCTTTCAGTACCATTGCCACGCCGGTCAGGGTGTTGGCACCAGCAGGTTTCAGGTTGGCGCTGCTGCTGTCGAAGGTGACGTTATTCGGCATATTCAGAATGATGTTATCGCCACTACGCGTCACGCTGACGCCCGTTCCCTGCATTTTGTCGCGCAGTTTGGCTTCCTGCACGTCCATGTAATAACCGACACCGCCGCCAACGGCCGCACCCGCCGCCGCGCCAATTAGTGCGCCTTTGCCGCGATCTTTCTTCGAAGAAGAGAGTGCGCCAATGCCCGCGCCGACCAGAGAACCAATACCCGCGCCAATGCCGGATTTACCCGCTTCACGTTCGCCGGTGTAAGGGTTTGTTGTGCAGCCAGAAACCGCCAGGGCGCCGCTCACGATGGCAGCAATAACAAAAACACGTTTCTTCATCTTAATTCCTTAATGACTTTTTCTTCTTTGCCACAGCGACCGTGGCGGTTGATTATGACGTGTGAACATGAAGAAAATTCCAGGGAAGACTCTGAAATTTGTAAGTAACATTGAACGGCATAATAAATAAGCCGTTACATCGCATTCAGGAGCGCCATCTTGGCTAATTCACCCGCACATTACTCGGTGTTAACCGCCGCCCACTGGGGACCTGTTCTCGTCGAAACCGATGGAGAGACGGTTTTCTCCTCGCGTGGCGCGCTGCCCACTTCCCATCCCAACTCTTTGCAAACCGTGGTGCATAACCAGGTGCACAGTAAAACGCGGGTACGTTTTCCAATGGTGCGTAAAGGCTTTCTCGCCTCGCCGGAGGACCCGCAGGGCGTGCGCGGGCAGGATGAATTTGTTCGCATCAGTTGGGACGAGGCACTGAATCTTATCCATACGCAGCATAAACGTATCCGTGACAGCTACGGCCCGGCCTCGATTTTTGCCGGTTCCTATGGCTGGCGCTCTAACGGCGTGTTACACAAAGGGGCAACTCTGCTACAGCGTTATATGGCGCTGGCAGGCGGTTATACCGGGCATCTGGGGGATTATTCGACGGGGGCTGCGCAGGCCATCATGCCTTACGTGGTGGGCGGTAACGAAGTTTACCAGCAGCAAACCAGCTGGCCTGTGGTATTGGAGAACAGCGAGGTGGTGGTGTTATGGAGCGCTAATCCGCTGAATACCCTGAAGATCGCCTGGAATGCCTCCGACGAGCAGGGTCTTACTTACTTTGAGGCTTTGCGCGACAGCGGCAAACGTTTGATCTGTATCGATCCGATGCGATCGGAAAGCGTCGAATTCTTTGGCGATAAGATGGAATGGATTGCCCCGCATATGGGGACCGACGTGGCGCTGATGTTGGGCATCGCGCATACGCTGGTGGAAAACGATTGGCACGATGTCGATTTTCTCGCCCGGTGTACGACGGGATATGACCTTTTCTCGGATTATCTACTGGGGAAATCTGACGATGTTGCGAAAACGGCGGAGTGGGCGGCTAAAATTTGTGGTGTTCCGGCAGCAAAAATACGTGAACTCGCGGCGATATTTCATCAAAATACTACCATGCTGATGGCGGGATGGGGCATGCAGCGTCAGCAGTATGGCGAGCAGAAACACTGGATGATCGTTACCCTGGCCGCCATGCTTGGGCAGATTGGGACGCCAGGCGGTGGTTTTGGTCTATCGTACCATTTTGCCAACGGCGGGAACCCGACGCGCCGTGCTGCGGTGCTGGCTTCAATGCAGGGCAGCGTTAAAGGCGGCACCGATGCAGTGGATAAAATCCCGGTGGCGCGGATAGTCGAAGCGCTGGAAAACCCGGGTGGTTTTTACCAGCATAACGGTATGGATCGCCATTTCCCGGATATCCGGATGCTGTGGTGGGCGGGCGGTGCCAACTTCACGCATCATCAGGATACCAACCGTCTGATTCGCGCCTGGCAAAAACCGGAGCTGGTGGTTATCTCGGAATGTTTCTGGACCGCCGCAGCGAAGCATGCCGATATCGTGCTGCCAGCGACCACCTCTTTTGAGCGCAATGATTTGACCATGACTGGCGATTACAGCAACCAGCACCTGGTGCCGATGAAGCAGGTCGTCCCGCCGCAGTATGAAGCGCGAAATGATTATGATGTTTTTGCCGAACTGAGTGAACGCTGGGAAGAGGGCGGTTATGAGCGATTCACCGAAGGCAAAAGCGAGCTGGAATGGCTGGAGACGTTTTACAATATTGCCGGGCAGCGTGGGGCCAGCCAGCAGGTGACGTTGCCGCCATTCTCCTTGTTTTGGCAACAAAATGCGCTGATTGAAATGCCGGAAAACGCCACCAGCGCGCAGTTTATCCGTTTCGCCGATTTTCGCCGCGACCCGCAGGCGCATCCGCTGAAAACGGACAGCGGCAAAATTGAAATCTACTCCGCGAAGATTGCCGGTTACGGCTATGCGGATTGTGCGGGCCACCCGATGTGGCTGGAGCCGGATGAATGGTTCGGTAACGCCGAGCCGGATCAGTTACAGCTGCTTTCCGCGCATCCGGCGCACCGTTTGCACAGCCAGCTTAACTACAGCGCGTTGCGTGAGCAGTATGCAGTAGCGGATCGTGAGCCGGTAACTATTCATCCGCAGGATGCCAACGCGCGCGGCATTGCGGATGGCGACACGGTCAGGGTGTGGAATCAACGTGGACACGTTCTGGCGGGGGCCGTGGTGACGGAAGGCATCAAACCTGGCGTCATCTGTATTCATGAAGGTGCCTGGCCTGATTTGGAGCCGACAGCTGACGGTATTTGTAAAAATGGCGCCGTCAACGTGCTGACCAAAGATCTCCCCAGCTCGAAGCTGGGGAATGGCTGCGCGGGCAACACTGCGCTGGTGTGGCTCGAAAAATACAGCGGACCGAACCTGGCGCTTACTGCGTTTGATCCGCCTGCCAGCCCATAATCCACGTAGGATGGTGAGTCTCCTCCTGCCATGCGCCGTCTTCAATGCGAAAACCGAGCGCATGGTAGAAGTTCACCGCTGATTGATTCTTCTGGTACACCTCGAGGCTGAGTAACGAAAAGCGCTGCTGCACATGGTGTACCAGCGCTTTGCCGATCCCGCTTCTGATGGCGGTAGGTGCGACAAACAGGGCGCCGAGGAAGCGGTCGTCAATGACGCTGACAAAACCTTTGAGCGCACCTTCTTCTTCCCACACCCAGGTTTGTGCGGCGGGCAGGTAAACATCCCGCACGATGGATTCACTTTCGCGCCAGTAACGTTCTTCGATAAACGGATGAGCATGGATCGTGCTTTCCATCCACAGCGCCAGAATTGACGGTAGATCATCAGCCTTTGATTCACGAATCATGTTGTTCTCCCGGGTAACAGATGCAGCTGGTGACATGGTCGTTGACCAGTCCGCACGCCTGCATAAAGGAGTAACAGATGGTGGTGCCGACAAACTTAAACCCGCGTTTTTTTAACGCCTTAGATAGCGCATCTGACGCAGGCGTTGAGGTGGGAATATCGCTCAGGTTGGCGGCGCGGGTCACTTGCGGTTGGTGATCAACAAATGACCAGACGAACTCGCTAAATGACTCTCCGTCTTGCGTCATCGTTTGGTAAGCGCGCGCGTTGCCAATAATGGCCTGAATTTTTCCGCGATGGCGAATTATGCCGGCATCCAGTACCAGCCTTTCCACGTCCTCTTCAGTCATGGCCGCCACTTTTTCCGGGTCAAAATGGTGAAAGGCGTGGCGATAGTTTTCCCGTTTCTTCAGTACGGTAATCCACGATAGCCCTGCCTGCTGGCCTTCGAGGCAGATCATTTCGAACAGCTTTTTGCCATCGGTTTCCGGGACGCCCCATTCCTTGTCGTGGTAGGCAATGTAAAGTGGATCCTGACTGACCCATCCGCAACGCTGCATATTCTTCCTCGCTGTTTTTACTGGCGTAAAAATTTCATTCGGCCCGCCTTGACGCGCCAGCTAAAAAGACAATATTTAATATAAGGCCTTCAGGCCCAAATACTTCACACAATGACAATAATATCGCCGAATTCGGCTCTTTTCTGGAGTCGCGTTGATGCTTATAAGAAACAGTAGTGGTCGTCAGAGGTTAACTCTGGCGAGCGTTGTAGTTTGTGCGCTGTCCATCAATACAGCATATGGCTGGCAACAAGAATATATCGTTGATGCAATGTCAGGGCATACGGCTGAACGTTATACATGGGACAGCGATCACCAACCGCGTTATAACGATATTTTGGAAGAACGTATTCGCTCCACTCAAAACGTGGCGGGTCCCGTGGTGAATCTGGTCGATGATACGCCAATGGATGCAACCAGCGGCATGAGTATGGGCTGGAACTTCCCGCTCTCAAGGCAAGTTACGACCGGTCCGGTTGCGGCACTGCATTATGACGGTTCGACCACCTCTACTTATAATGAATTTGGCGATAGTGCGACGTCGGTAACGCAGACCGATCCGCTGTGGCATGCCAGCGTCAGCACGTTAGGCTGGCGCGTCAATTCGCAGTTCGGCGATGTGCGACCGTGGGCGCAAATCAGCTATAACCAGCAGTTTGGCGAAAATATCTGGAAAGCGCAGTCGGGCCTCAGCCGCATGACGGCGGTGGGTCAGGACGGTAACTGGGTGGATGTTACTGTGGGTGCGGATATGCTGTTGAACCCGCACATGGCGGCTTACGCGGCGCTCTCGCAGGCGGAAAATAGTGCCAACAACAGCGACTATATGTACACCATGGGAGTAAGCGCCAAATTTTAACGCGAAAAAATCATCAAATAAACATCTTGATTACATGTTGATATCAACAATTATACGCATCTCAGCGATAGTGTGTACTAACTCATGCGATAAAATTCAGTAACCGGACTTTTTGTCTCGTCATTCATTCCGCATTCCAGGCAGTTCATTCCATCCTGGCGGCATTTCATGCCATTTTCCCCTGGCTATAAAAGCGCTTCGGTATGGTTGTTGGCAGAGAATTTCCCATTTTGTTTATGCAGGAAGACTGCCATGAAAACTTCTGATTATCAGCGTACCCGCTGGCTGACACTGATCGGCACCATCATTACTCAATTTGCCTTAGGTTCTGTTTATACCTGGAGCCTGTTTAACGGTGCGCTCTCTTCTAAGCTTGATGCGCCAGTGAGCCAGGTAGCATTTTCCTTTGGTTTGCTGAGCCTTGGGCTGGCGATTTCCTCTTCCGTCGCCGGGAAGTTGCAGGAACGTTTTGGCGTGAAGCGCGTCACCATGGCGTCCGGTATTTTACTCGGCGTTGGCTTCTTCTTAACCGCCCATTCTGACAGCCTGATTATGCTGTGGTTGAGCGCCGGCGTGCTGGTTGGTCTGGCGGATGGTGCGGGCTATCTGTTAACACTTTCCAACTGCGTAAAATGGTTCCCGGAGCGTAAGGGACTGATTTCTGCGTTCGCCATCGGTTCTTATGGCCTTGGCAGCCTCGGTTTTAAATTTATCGACAGCCAACTTTTGAGCACCGTGGGTCTGGAAAAAACTTTCATGATTTGGGGCGCGATTGTGCTGGTGATGATCGTCTTTGGCTCCACGCTGATGAAAGATGCGCCGAATCAGGAAGTGAAGGCCAAAAATGGCGTAATGGAGAACGACTACACGTTGGCGCAGTCCATGCGTAAACCGCAGTACTGGATGCTGGCCGTGATGTTTCTGACGGCGTGTATGAGCGGGCTGTACGTAATTGGCGTGGCAAAAGATATCGCACAAAGTCTGGCACATATGGATGTGGCAACGGCGGCAAACGCGGTGACCGTGATTTCTATCGCTAACCTGTCTGGTCGTCTGGTTCTGGGTATTCTGTCCGATAAAATCTCCCGTATTCGCGTTATCACTATTGGTCAGGTCGTTTCGCTGGTGGGTATGGCCGCACTGCTGTTCGCGCCGCTGAATGACATAACCTTCTTTACCGCAATTGCCTGTGTTGCCTTCAACTTTGGTGGCACTATCACCGTGTTCCCATCACTGGTCAGCGAGTTCTTCGGGTTGAATAACCTGGCGAAAAACTACGGTGTTATCTACCTTGGTTTTGGTATCGGCAGTATTTGTGGCTCGATTATCGCTTCGCTGTTTGGCGGTTTCTATGTCACCTTCTGCGTTATCTTTGCGCTGTTAATCATCTCGCTGGCGCTTTCTACCACTATTCGTCAGCCGCAGCGTAGCGTCTATACCGAGGCACACGCCTGAATCTATTAGTGGTTTGATTAATACCCGGCGCATATATTTACAAAAATATATGCGCCCTTTGCATTCTCTATAAGCACTTTTCTTCCCTCCTGTGGTCTACTTACCTGCGCTGTAGAATTTTCTTATTATCTGCACTTGTCGCACTTTTCCCCTGTAGGGTCTGACAGGCCTTTACACAGGGTGTTTTTATCCCTTGTTCCAGGGTTTGTTTGCATGAGATATATCAAATCGATGACGCAGCAGAGGCTGAGTTTCTTGCTCGCGATCTATATCGGTCTCTTTATGAATTGCGCTGTGTTTTTCCGCCGCTTTAGCGGATATGCGCACGAGTTTACCGTCTGGAAAGGACTCTCTGCGGTTGTTGAATTAGCAGGCACTGTGCTGGTGACCTTCTTTTTACTCCGTGTTCTCTCTTTATTTGGCCGACGCGTCTGGCGTGTCCTGGCAACGTTTGTGGTGCTCTGCTCTGCCGGTGCCAGCTATTACATGACTTTCCTGAACGTGGTCATTGGCTACGGTATTATTGCCTCGGTCATGACTACCGATATTGATTTATCAAAAGAAGTTGTCGGCTGGCATTTTATCGCGTGGCTGGTTTCAGTCAGTATTATCCCATTGGTGCTGATTTGGAGTAACCGCTGTCGTTATACCCTGATGAGGCAGATTCGTACGCCAGGCATGAGATGGCGTAGCGTGGCGGCGGTTTTATTGGCTGGCCTGATGGTGTGGGTGCCCATTCGTCTACTCAGCATGCAACAGAAAAGCGTTGAGCGTGAAACAGGCATTGATTTACCCAGCTACGGTGGGGTCGTTGCGAACTCCTATTTGCCGTCTAACTGGCTCTCTGCGCTGGGTTTGTACGCCTGGGCACAGGTGGATGAATCTTCAGACAACAAATCGTTGATGAACCCGGCGAAGAAGTTTACGTATGTTGCGCCCAAAAACCTCGACGACACTTATGTGGTCTTTATTATCGGCGAAACGACTCGCTGGGATCATATGGGGATTTTTGGTTATGAACGAAATACCACGCCAAGGCTCGCCCAGGAGAAAAATCTGGCCGCATTCCGTGGATACTCTTGTGACACTGCGACCAAACTTTCGCTGCGCTGTATGTTTGTGCGCGAAGGTGGGGCGGAAGAAAACCCTCAGCGTACTCTGAAAGAACAAAACGTCTTTTCCGTGCTCGGTCAGTTAGGGTTCAAGACAGACCTCTACGCAATGCAAAGTGAGATGTGGTTCTACAGCAATACCATGGCGGAGAACATCGCCTACCGTGAGCAGATTGGCGCTGAGCCGCGTAACCGTGGCAAAAACGTTGACGATATGCTGCTGATTAATGAGATGCAGCAATCTTTACAGAAGACTGATGATGGTGAAAAGCGTCTGATTATTCTGCACACCAAAGGCTCGCACTTTAACTACACCCAGCGTTACACCCGTGAATATGCACAGTGGAAGCCGGAGTGTGTCAACGTAGATAGTGGCTGCTCGAAAGAGGAGATGATTAACTCATTTGATAATTCGGTAACCTACGTTGATCACTTTATTACTCAGGTGTTTGATCAGCTGCGCGATAAGAAAGCGATCGTGTTCTACGCCGCCGATCACGGCGAGTCGATTAATGAACGGGAGCACCTGCACGGTACACCGCGTAAAATGGCGCCGCCAGAGCAGTTCCGCGTTCCTATGATGGTGTGGATGTCAGACAAATATCTGGAAGACCCTGACCATGCGAAGGCGTTTGCGCACCTGAAGCAAGAAGCTGAGATGAAGGTGCCGCGTCGTCATGTGGAACTGTACGATACCGTTCTGGGTTGCCTCGGTTATACCTCGCCAAATGGCGGTATTAACGAGAATAACAACTGGTGCCGTATCCCGGATGGGGAGAAAGCAGCGGCCCAGTAACAGGCCTGCTGACTTTCTCGCCGATCGAATGGCATTTTGTTACTAAGGGATTGACGGGCGCGCGGCTGAGCAGTAAGATGCGCCCCGCATTCGGTGATTGGCGCAGCCTGGTAGCGCACTTCGTTCGGGACGAAGGGGTCGGAGGTTCGAATCCTCTATCACCGACCAAATTTGAAACCCTGCTCAACGAGCAGGGTTTTTTGCTTTATAGCCCGAGAGGATGAGAACCTCCGGGGGTAAGAGGTTCGACTCGAGCGTAGCGAGAGAACGTTGCGTAAGCAACGGCCCGCAGGGCGAGCCACGCAGTGGCGAGTAATCCTCTATCACCGACCAAATTTGAAACCCTGCTCAACGAGCAGGGTTTTTTGCTTTATAGCCTGAGAGGATGAGAACCTCCGGGGGAAGAAGTACCGCTCTCACCGACCTAAATTGACCTTCCTTTTATCTGTAAAAATTGTGCACCACTTCCCACTGACTGTTAACGATTCTGTGACATATTCCATTGCCTTTTTTTATGTTTGCATGAAACTTTTTTTGCGCTACTTATGGCTGACGCTGGCATTTTCCGCTGTGCGTTTTAACGTTCATGGCATTAATCGCTCAGATATGCAGCATTCATTGGGAAAATTTGAATAAATTGCATAAATGTTAATCACTAAATGTTGAGAAGTATGAAGATGTTTATTCTGGCATAGTGCGCGTAGCACAAATTTCCCTGCTGAAAATACCCGCTTGCACTTTTTTTAATCTTTGTCTGCCAATTCTCACCGTTGGTGCAAATCGCGGCTACCTGTATTGACGTTTTCACATTCTGTTGACAGATTGTAGGGCATGAGGGGCATTTCATGGAGAATCCGCACTGCAACTCAGTCGCTTATGTGAACGGAATCCCCATCCTCTTAACGCTGACCCGGCCGGGTAAAAAACAAAAAAGGCCAGGCGGTGCAAACCCACTGCAAAGGGTAAAACAACAAACATCACATTTGGAGCAGAAGAATGAGTATTTCCTTGAAGAAGTCAGGGATGCTGAAGCTTGGTCTGAGCCTGGTGGCTATGACCGTCGCAGCAAGCGTACAGGCTAAAACTCTGGTTTATTGTTCAGAAGGATCTCCTGAAGGCTTTAACCCACAGCTTTTCACCTCTGGTACCACCTATGATGCCAGCTCCGTGCCGATCTATAATCGCCTGGTCGAGTTCAAAACCGGTACAACTGAAGTGGTCCCGGGCCTTGCTGAGAAGTGGGAAATCAGCGAAGACGGTAAAACCTATACCTTCCACCTGCGTCAGGGCGTGAAGTGGCAGGACAACAAAGATTTTAAACCGACGCGCGATTTAAACGCTGATGACGTGGTGTTCTCTTTCGATCGTCAGAAAAATGCCCAGAACCCGTACCACAAAGTGTCTGGCGGCAGCTATGAATACTTCGAAGGGATGGGGCTGCCAGACCTGATCTCCGAAGTGAAAAAAGTGGATGATAAAACGGTTCAGTTCGTGCTGACTCGCCCGGAAGCACCATTCCTGGCTGACCTGGCTATGGACTTCGCTTCTATTCTTTCCAAAGAATATGCAGACAACATGCTGAAAGCCGGTTCCCCGGAGAAAGTGGATCTGAACCCAATCGGTACCGGTCCGTTCCAGCTGCAGCAGTACCAGAAAGACTCCCGTATTCTGTATAAAGCATTCGAAGGTTACTGGGGCACTAAGCCTAAAATCGACCGTCTGGTCTTCTCCATTACGCCTGACGCTTCCGTGCGTTACGCAAAACTGCAGAAGAACGAGTGCCAGGTAATGCCGTACCCGAACCCGGCTGACATCGCGCGCATGAAGCAGGATAAAAATATCAACCTGATGGAGCAGGCTGGTCTGAACGTTGGCTACCTCTCTTTCAACACAGAGAAGAAACCGTTTGATGACGTGAAAGTCCGCCAGGCGCTGACCTACGCGGTTAACAAAGAAGCGATCATTAAAGCGGTTTATCAGGGCGCTGGCGTCGCCGCGAAGAACCTGATCCCGCCGACCATGTGGGGCTATAACGACGACGTTAAGGACTACACCTACGATCCTGAGAAAGCCAAAGCGCTGTTGAAGGAAGCCGGTCAGGACAAAGGCTTTACCGTTGAACTGTGGGCGATGCCGGTACAGCGTCCGTACAACCCGAACGCGCGCCGTATGGCGGAAATGGTTCAGGCTGACTGGGCGAAAATTGGCGTTCAGGCCAAGATTGTGACCTATGAGTGGGGCGAGTACCTGAAACGCGCCAAAGCGGGTGAGCATCAGGCCGTGATGATGGGCTGGACCGGTGACAACGGGGATCCGGACAACTTCTTCGCCACCCTGTTCAGCTGTGCGGCAGCGAAAGACGGTTCTAACTATTCTCGCTGGTGCTACAAGCCGTTTGAAGACCTGATCCAACCGGCGCGAGCGACCGACGATCACAACAAACGTATTGAACTGTACAAGCAAGCTCAGGTTGTTATGCACGATCAGGCCCCGGCTCTGATTGTTGCTCACTCCACCGTGTATGAACCAGTGCGTAAAGAAGTAAAAGGCTATGTGGTTGATCCATTAGGCAAACACCACTTCGAAAACGTCTCTGTCGAATAATTAAAAGCAAGCCAGGCAGCGCTACGGACCGTTAAGTCGGGTCACCGTAGCGCCACCTGACAGTAATGCTTTATCTCCCTCTCGTTGGAGGGGGAGATAAGATTTGTGAGCAATACAGACTCACGGTTCCAGGCCGTGCGTCATTAGAGAGAATCCGGGTTATGTTGCAGTTCATTCTCCGACGTTTGGGACTCGTCATCCCCACGTTTATCGGTATCACTCTTCTCACCTTTGCCTTTGTCCATATGATCCCCGGCGATCCGGTAATGATCATGGCGGGTGAACGTGGAATCTCCCCTGAGCGTCATGCTCAACTGCTGGCTGAACTCGGTCTGGACAAACCGATGTGGCAACAGTACCTCCACTATATCTGGGGGGTTATGCATGGTGATTTAGGTATTTCGCTGAAAAGCCGCTTACCGGTGTGGGAAGAGTTCGTACCTCGCTTCAAAGCGACGCTGGAACTCGGCGTCTGCGCGATGATTTTCGCCGTCGCAGTAGGTATTCCGGTGGGTGTTCTCGCTGCCGTCAAGCGCGGCTCCATTTTCGATCATACTGCCGTTGGCCTTGCGCTGACCGGTTACTCCATGCCGATCTTCTGGTGGGGCATGATGCTGATCATGCTGGTTTCCGTACAGTGGAACCTGACGCCAGTTTCCGGTCGGGTGAGCGACATGGTGTTCCTTGATGATTCCAACCCCCTGACCGGTTTTATGCTGATCGACACCGCTATCTGGGGTGAACAGGGCAACTTCATCGATGCGCTGGCGCATATGGTCCTGCCGGCAATGGTACTGGGCACTATACCTTTGGCGGTCATTGTGCGTATGACCCGTTCATCGATGCTGGAAGTGCTGGGTGAGGATTACATTCGTACCGCGCGCGCCAAGGGCCTGACCCGGATGCGCGTCATCATCATTCATGCTCTGCGCAACGCCATGCTGCCCGTTGTGACCGTTATCGGCCTGCAGGTCGGTACATTGCTGGCCGGGGCGATCCTGACTGAGACCATTTTCTCGTGGCCGGGTCTGGGGCGCTGGCTGATCGATGCGCTGCAACGCCGCGATTATCCGGTAGTGCAGGGCGGGGTATTACTGGTCGCGACGATGATTATCCTCGTCAACCTACTGGTAGACCTGCTGTACGGCGTGGTGAACCCGCGTATTCGGCATAAGAAGTAAGGGGCCATCATGTCACAGGTTACTGAAAATAAAGTTATTGCTGCACCGGTGCCCATGACCCCGCTGCAGGAGTTCTGGCACTATTTTAAACGCAACAAAGGCGCGGTTGTTGGGCTGGTGTATGTGGTGGTGATGATCCTGATTGCGGTCTTTGCCAACGTTCTCGCGCCGTACAACCCGGCAGACCAGTTCCGCGATACGCTGCTGGCTCCGCCTGCATGGCAGGAAGGCGGTTCCATGGCGCATCTGTTTGGTACTGATGATGTGGGCCGCGATGTGCTGTCCCGCCTGATGTACGGTGCGCGTCTGTCGCTGCTGGTTGGCTGTCTGGTGGTGGTGCTCTCCCTGCTGATGGGCGTGGTTCTCGGGCTTATCGCCGGTTATTTTGGCGGGATTGTCGATAACGTCATCATGCGTGTGGTTGATATTATGCTGGCGCTGCCGAGCCTGTTACTGGCGCTGGTGCTGGTGGCGGTATTTGGTCCCTCGATTGGCAACGCCGCGCTGGCGCTGACGTTCGTGGCATTGCCGCACTATGTGCGTCTGACGCGCGCCGCCGTACTGGTGGAGGTTAACCGCGACTATGTCACCGCATCCCGCGTGGCGGGAGCCGGTGCGATGCGCCAGATGTTCGTCAACATTCTTCCTAACTGTCTTGCGCCGCTGATTGTTCAGGCGTCGCTTGGCTTCTCGAACGCCATTCTCGATATGGCTGCCCTCGGCTTCCTGGGGATGGGCGCACAGCCGCCGACGCCGGAGTGGGGCACCATGCTCTCTGACGTGCTGCAGTTCGCTCAAAGTGCCTGGTGGGTCGTGACCTTCCCGGGGCTGGCGATCCTGCTGACGGTACTGGCATTTAACCTGATGGGTGACGGTCTGCGTGACGCGCTCGATCCCAAACTGAAGCAGTAAGAGGTTCGAGATGGCGTTATTAAATGTAGATAAATTATCGGTGCACTTCGGTGATGTGGGTTCAGAATTCCGTGCCGTGGACCGCATTAGCTACAGTGTGAACCAGGGTGAAGTGGTTGGCATTGTTGGGGAATCTGGTTCTGGTAAGTCCGTCAGCTCGTTGGCAATTATGGGACTGATTGACTACCCCGGCCGCGTTATGGCTGAAAATCTGGAGTTTAATGGTCGCGACCTGAAGCGCATCTCTGAGAATGAGCGCCGCCAGCTGGTGGGGGCGGAAGTGGCAATGATCTTCCAGGACCCGATGACCAGCCTTAATCCCTGCTACACCGTTGGCTACCAGATTATGGAAGCCATCAAGGTGCACCAGGGTGGCAATAAAAAAACGCGTATTCAGCGGGCGATCGACCTGTTGACGCTGGTGGGGATCCCCGATCCGGCCTCGCGCCTGGATGTCTATCCGCACCAGTTGTCCGGTGGGATGAGCCAGCGCGTGATGATCGCCATGGCGATTGCCTGTCGTCCGAAGCTGCTGATTGCCGATGAACCGACAACGGCGCTGGATGTGACTATTCAGGCGCAGATCATCGAGCTGCTGCTGGAACTGCAGCAAAAAGAGAACATGGCGTTGGTCTTGATTACCCACGATCTGGCGCTGGTGGCCGAAGCGGCGCACAAAATCATCGTGATGTACGCCGGGCAGGTCGTGGAAACCGGGGCCGCGCAGGATATTTTCCGTGCGCCGCGCCATCCGTATACCCAGGCGTTGCTGCGAGCGTTGCCGGAGTTTGCTCAGGACAAAGCGCGTCTGGCCTCGTTGCCGGGCGTGGTACCAGGTAAATATGACCGTCCGAACGGCTGTTTACTGAACCCGCGCTGTCCCTATGCGACCGACAAATGCCGCGCTGAAGAACCTGAACTGAACCTGCTGGAAGGCGGTCGTCAGTCGAAATGCCACTACCCACTTGATGATGCCGGGAGGCCTGGGCTATGAGTACGCAAAAGGCCGCCGCGCAACAGCCGCTGTTGCAGGCAATTGACCTGAAAAAACACTACCCGGTGAAGAAGGGCATGTTCGCCCCGGAACGCCTGGTGAAAGCGCTGGATGGTGTTTCCTTTACCCTAGAGCGCGGTAAAACGCTGGCGGTGGTAGGTGAGTCGGGCTGTGGAAAATCCACGCTTGGCCGTCTGCTGACGATGATTGAAATCCCGACCGGCGGTGAGCTGTATTACCAGGGACAGGATTTGCTTAAGCACGACCCGCAGGCGCAGAAGCTGCGTCGGCAGAAAATCCAGATAGTGTTCCAGAACCCATACGGTTCCCTGAACCCTCGTAAGAAAGTCGGGCAGATTCTGGAAGAGCCGTTGCTGATCAACTCCACGCTCAGCAAAGAGGAGCGTCGTGAAAAAGCGCTGGCGATGATGGCGAAAGTGGGGCTGAAAACCGAGCACTACGACCGCTATCCGCATATGTTTTCCGGCGGCCAGCGTCAGCGTATCGCCATTGCCCGCGGTTTGATGCTTGACCCGGATGTGGTGATTGCCGACGAACCGGTCTCGGCGCTGGACGTTTCCGTACGTGCGCAGGTGCTGAACCTGATGATGGACTTGCAACAGGAACTGGGGCTGTCATACGTCTTTATCTCGCACGACCTGTCGGTGGTAGAGCACATTGCCGATGAAGTGATGGTGATGTATTTAGGCCGCTGCGTGGAAAAAGGAACCAAGGATCAGATCTTCAATAATCCACGGCATCCGTACACTCAGGCGCTGCTCTCCGCAACGCCGCGTCTGAACCCCGACGATCGCCGCGAGCGTATCAAGCTGACCGGTGAGCTGCCAAGCCCGCTGAATCCGCCACCAGGTTGCGCGTTCAACGCCCGTTGCCGTCGTCGCTTTGGTCCGTGTACTCAGCTTCAGCCACAGTTAAAAGACTATGGCGGTCAATTGGTAGCTTGTTTCGCCGTTGACCAGGATGAAAACCCACAGCAATAAACGTGGGTTATGACCCAATAACCGGAGCCTTGTGCTCCGGTTTTTTTATATTTTGTTTTTCCGTCCACAATGTGAGTCCTATGGCAGAACATTATTCCGCAGCGTATAAAATGTAGTCAGATTTCCTCTCGTCACAGAAATATCTATTTCGCAGTTGCTAACTATCAGGAGCAAATGTGGTTACGATACGCTGGGATATTAAAACAATTGATCGTCTGTCGATGGTTGAGGATGTCCTGAAGGAATTTTCCTGCTGCGATATCAATATCATCTCCATGAAAGTCACGCCTGGACGGATCCTGATTAAATCCTGGTGCCGCCAGTTACAGGATATTTCCTGCGTGCAATCCTGTTTAAGCCAGCGTGCCGATATTATTAATGTCGCTTACCTGTGCGAAGAGATAAGCGAGTTGTCGATGTCTGAGCCGGAACGCCCGCGCTATTTCTCTGACATTATTTTCAGCAGCCAGAGCATGCACTCGCTTATCGAAAAGGCGATAAAAATTGCTGACAGCAAATATACCGTTCTGATCCGTGGCGATACGGGCACAGGCAAAGAGCTGCTGGCCCGGGCTATCCATAATTCCGGGCAGCGGCGTTTTTATCCGTTTATTCCGGTTAACTGCTCTGCGCTTCCTGAGTCGTTGATGGAGAGTGAATTCTTTGGCTATGAGAAAGGGGCTTTTAGCGGCGCGGACTGTAAAGGTAAAAAAGGGTTGTTTGAAATGGCCGATAAAGGCACCCTTTTTCTCGATGAATTTGGTGAAATGTCGCTGGGTTTACAGGCTAAATTATTGCGCGTACTGCAGGATGGCGGGATCCGTCGCGTTGGCGGGGCACAAATTATTCCGGTTAATGTACGCATTATTGTGGCAACCAACGCCAATCTGGAAGATATGGTGGAGCAACGCCTGCTGCGGGCCGATCTCTATTACCGCATCAATGTACTTTCTCTGACTATTCCACCCTTGCGGGAGCGCCCGCAGGATATCAGTCTGTTGATTCGCCACTTTGTGCAGAAATACGCAAAGGAATTCCAGCGGCGGATCATTCTGGATAAAGCTTGTTTTGATGCCCTGCACCATCACAGCTGGCCGGGAAACGTGCGCGAACTGGAAAATACCATTATTCGTCTGATGCTAATGGCGGAATCCGATGTCATTACGCGGGAAGAATTAGGGATGCTGAATCTACCTGTCGTTGAGCAAGGCTCAACAGAACGTCCTTTTAAAGAGCAGGTTTTGTGTGCTGAACGCCAGCTAATTGAACAGATGGTGGAGGAGAATGTGTCGTCGCGGCATATCGCCAAAGCGCTGGGGGTGTCACATACCACGGTTCTGAATAAAATTCGCAGCTATCAACTGGAGAGTGTGAGCTAAGCGCCGCCAGGTGTTGACGGCGCTAAACGGATTATTCAATCAGCTTCAGCAACGGCGACAGGCACAGCAGGATCCCGTACAGCAGGATTAGCCAGGTTTTCAGCCCGCGCAGTTTTTCCAGCTGCGTGACTTTATAGATCAGGAAAAACGGAATAATACACGACACAATCCCGTATAGCGGGCTGCCTAACTGGAAGAACACCAGTACCGATACGCGAAACGATACCCAAATCACCAGGGTGATAACAATAAAGGTACAAATACCCAGCGTAAGCACCAGAGGATTAATTTTCTCCACGTCAATAACGCGGCTCAGAACGTTAAGAATGATTCCTTTAATCGCCTCGTGGAATCCCAAATAAATACCAAAGAACGCGGTTAATACGGCGAAGATATTTAGCACCGTTGAGGTGATATGAATAATCTGTCCGGGAATGACTTGTGCCGCCAGCGCCAATGCGGAAATATTTTGTTCGAAGGCTGATACGGCTTCTTCATGGCTAATGGAAAAGGTAAAAGAAAAAGAGAAAAACAGGATGACCGCAATCAGCGTAATGTAACTGATCCGATGCGTGCGTATAGCCATACGTGTGGCCAGCACTCGATCCGCCACTCGTTTGCGGTAGGCGATGTTCATAGGGTTCAACACCTGAATAAACACCGCAGAGAAGAAGCAGAACGGGATGGTTAGCAGCACGTCGCGAAAGAAAACAGAGGCTTCAGGGAAAGCGCTGATATTAGCGAAGTTCCAGTGCGGAATCATCGCAAAACCAAACACGATGATGATACCCACTTTGACCACCACCATCGGGCCGGAAATTTTGAACAGCAATTTTTCTCCCCCGGAAGCAATGGCGACCAGCACTGCAAAAATGGCTACTTTGTAGATTATTGACTGCGAAAGATCGGCATCGGTCAAACCAAAAGTTTTGATATATGAGGCGCTGTCAAAAACCACCGATAAGGAATAAATAAATATCCCGTGAATAATCATCAGAAAATAGATGACGCCAAGAAATACGCCCCAGTTCTTTCCCAGGTAATGACTGATAATATCGGTATAGTCATTACAGGTTTCACTTTCTGATAATGTTTTTAAATAAATATCTTGCACAATATAGGTTGCCGGATAGGCAATAATAAAGGCAACGATAAACACCCAAATGCCAGTTAAGCCAATTTGTACTGGCATTAGCACCGTTCCGGCACCAATTGCCATGCCGATGCACAGTAATACCCAGCCAAAATCGTATTTCGTAAACGGTATCTTTTTTGAGAATGGTACGGCGGTTGCTGTATTGTTGCTTAATTGTATTGTGTTGTCCTGCATAGAACCCCCTGCCGAAAATACGCACGCTCCCCGGAAGAGGATTGTGCATATAGCCAGACTGTTGTGCCTTGATTCTCAACGACCTGAACCGATCGGCGTCGGTTCAGGTCGTAATGGTCAGAATGTTGCCTTTCTGATGGCGTGTTCAAGGTCGTTAATAATATCTTCTGGATCTTCAAGACCCACAGAAAGACGGATAAGCCCGTCGGTAATACCTGCTTTAAGCCGTTCCTCTGGCGCAACGGGCGAATGTGTCATAGACGCTGGGTGCTGAATGAGGGTTTCGGTATCACCGAGACTGACCGCGAGGAGGCACAATTCTACAGAATTGATCATCCGTCTGCCAGCATCGAGGCCGCCGGCGATTTCGAAGCTGATAATTCCTCCTGGCAGGCTCATCTGCCGCTGGCCCAGCTCATACTGCGGGTGCGAAGACAGACCAGGGTAATAGACGCGGGTAATGGACGGATGCCCTTCGAGAAAACGGGCGATTTTCAACGCGTTTTCACAGTGGCGCTCCATTCGAATACCCAGCGTTTTAACCCCGCGCAGCGTCAACCACGCATTGAAAGGACTCATGCAGCCGCCGGTGATATCTTTCAGGCCAACAAACCGCGCCTGGTCGATAAACTCCTGCTTACCAACAATGATGCCGCCAATCACATCCCCGTGACCGTTGATATATTTGGTGACGCTGTGCACCACAATATCCGCGCCCAGTTGCAAAGGCTGCTGACAGTAGGGCGACATAAAGGTGTTATCCACGACCAGCAGTGCGCCTTGCTGATGGGCAATACCGGCTACCGTTTCAATGTCGACCAGCGACAGCGTCGGGTTGGCGGGCGTTTCGATATACACCACTTTGGTTTCCGGACGCATGGCGGCGCGGATTTCTTCAGGCTTTGCCGCGTCGACGAAGCTGACGTTAATGCCGAACTTCGGCATGCTGTGCGACAGAAATGCGTGGGTGCAGCCGTAAATCGCGCTGGCGGAAACGATATGGTCGCCCTGCTGGCACAACGTCAGCAGCGTGGTGGTGATGGCAGAAATACCGGACGCGGTGGCCAGCCCGGCTTCACCTCTTTCCAGCACCGCCAGCTTTTTCTCCAGCGCATCGGTGGTGGGGTTGCCTAAACGGGTGTAAATGTACCCGGACTCTTCGAGCGCAAAGCGGGCGGCACCTTGTTCGGCGCTGTCAAATACAAACGTTGAAGTCTGGAAAATAGGCGTACTAAGCGCGCCAGTTGAAGGGTCGGGTTGTTGCCCCGCGTGAACGATCTGGGTATTGAATCCGTAAGTACGACAGTCAGACATGATATCTCCTTTGATTCGGAACAGAACAGCTCACAGTCAAATAGCAATCGCTGTGCCAGAAAGTGAACTAATAGATATCAATGAGTTATGTATCTGCTGGCATTAATTGTCGGCAGGAATGTTGCCAACTGGCAAGAATCTTTCCAGCGTGCAGGATGCATACCAGGAAGTAATGCACTTTGCGGGCGTCTGCCTGCCGTAACGGCAACATGCGCCCGAACCAGGCCGCAAGAGGCGACCTTGCGGCCTTTTTCGGCTTAAATGCAGATAAATCTCGTCGCCACGTGCCTATCCTGTCGCGATAATGCACGTTGGGAAGTTTTCAGATACCGCCTCTCTTAATACCGCTACGATCGGGTATACTCTGACGGCAGTTTCGTCTATCCGTGGAGAGTCAGTTTGCGTGTCAGCCGCTCGTTAACAATTAAGCAGATGGCAATGGTTGCGGCCGTTGTCATGGTGTTTGTGTTTATTTTTTGCACCGTTTTGTTGTTCCATCTGGTACAGCAGAACCGCTATAACACGGCTACGCAACTGGAAAGTATCGCTCGCTCCGTCCGTGAGCCTCTGTCGGGCACTATCCTGAAAGGGGATATTCCTGAAGCGGAAGCCATTTTAAAAAGTATTCGGCCAGCAGGCGTGGTCAGCCGCGCCGATGTGGTGCTGCCCAATCAGTTTCAGGCTCTACGGATGAGTTTTATTCCTGAGCGCCCAGTTCCTGTTACGGTAACTCGCCTGTTTGAACTTCCGGTGCAAATTTCGCTGCCGGTATATTCCCTCGAGCGCTCAGCGAACCCGCAACCGCTGGCGTATCTGGTGCTGCAGGCGGATTCGTACCGTATGTACAAGTTCGTAATGAGCACGCTTTCAACGTTAGTGACCATTTACTTACTTTTATCGTTGGTACTCACGGTGGCGATCTCATGGTGCATTAACCGATTGATTTTGCATCCATTACGTAAAATCGCTCGCGAGCTGAACGATATCCCTCAGCAGGATCTGATTGGCTATCAGCTGGCGTTGCCGCGCCTGCATCAGGACGATGAGATTGGCCTGCTGGTGCGTAGCTACAACCTTAATCAGCAGCAGATTCAGCGCTACACTGACGAACAAAGCGACTATTCAATGCGGTTCCCGGTTTCCGAATTGCCCAACAAGTCGTTCCTGATGGGGCTGTTGGAGCAGATTGTTACCCGCCAGCAGACGACGGCGCTGATGATTGTCACCTGCGAAACCCTGCGTGATACCGCGGGGGTGTTATCCGAGACCCAGCGGGAAATCCTGTTGCTTACGCTGGTTGAAAAACTGAAATCAGTATTGGCCCCCAGAATGGTACTTACCCAGGTGAGCGGCTATGACTTTGCCATTATCGCACATGGCGTAAAGGAGCCCTGGCACGCGATTACGTTAGGTCAGCAAGTACTCACTATCGTTAACGAGCGGTTACCGATTCAGGGGATTCAACTCCGTCCCACCTGCAACATTGGGGTGGCGATGTTTAATGGCGATTTGACCGCAGAACAGCTATACCGCCGCGCGCTCTCAGCCGTGTTAACGTCGCGTCATAAAGGTAAAAACCAGATTCAGTTCTTTGATCCGTTGCAGATGGAAGAAGCGCAGCAGCGTTTGACGGAAGAGAACGATATTCTTACCGCGCTGGATAACCATCAGTTTGCGTTGTGGATGCAGCCGCAGGTGGAAATGTCCAGCGGTAAAATATTGAGCGCAGAGGCTTTATTGCGCATGCAGCAGCCGGACGGAAGCTGGGAACTGCCTGAAGGGCTAATCGACAGGATTGAGTCCTGTGGTCTGATGGTGACGGTAGGTTACTGGGTGCTGGAAGAGACATGCCGCCAGCTTTCGGCCTGGCAGGAACGTGGTCTGATGCTGCCGCTTTCGGTGAATCTGTCTGCGCTACAGCTAATGCACCCAAGTATGGTGTCGGATCTGCTGGAATTGCTAAACCGCTATCGTATCAAGCCTGGGACGTTGATTCTGGAAGTGACCGAAAGTCGGCATATTGATGATCCCCATGCCGCTGTGGCTATTTTACGTCCGCTGCGCAACGCGGGCGTGCGTATTGCCCTCGACGACTTTGGTATGGGATATGCGGGTCTGCGACAGCTACAGCATATGAAATCGCTACCGGTGGATGTACTGAAAATCGATAAGATGTTTGTCGATGGCGTCCCTGAAGATTGCAGTATGATCTCCGCCATTATTCAGTTGGCGCATGGACTCAATTTGCAGATGATTGCCGAAGGCGTCGAAACCGAAGCGCAACGCGAATGGTTATCGCAAGCGGGGGTGGAAGTGGCGCAAGGGTTCCTGTTTGCCCGACCGGTTCCGGCTAATATCTTCGAAGAACGTTATCTGGCGCCGGAAAACGCTGATTACAAAAGTTAAAAAAGGTCTCGCTTGTGCGAGCCAGCTCAAAATTTTTAACATTTCTGTATCAATTATGATCCAGGCACATTTCTGTCATGTTGTGTGGGTGTTACTTTAGGGCCGCAGGTTAAACAAAACCTTACAAGACCTGTGGTTTTTACTTTAAGGACACCCTATGAAGACCTCTATATTCAAAAGCCTTTACTTTCAGGTCCTGACAGCAATTGCCATCGGTATCCTCCTTGGCCATTACTATCCTGAATTAGGCGCCCAAATGAAGCCGCTTGGTGATGCTTTCGTTAAGCTCATCAAAATGGTCATCGCACCTGTCATCTTCTGTACTGTCGTTACCGGCATTGCAGGCATGGAAAGTATGAAAGCAGTCGGTCGCACCGGTGCGGTTGCACTGCTCTATTTTGAAATTGTCAGTACGATTGCGCTGATCATCGGCCTTATCATCGTCAACGTAGTGCAGCCCGGTGCCGGAATGAACGTCGATCCGGCGACGCTGGACGCTAAAGCGGTTGCCATTTACGCTGAACAGGCAAAAGACCAGGGGATCGTAGGCTTCCTGATGGATATTATCCCGGGTAGCGTCATTGGCGCGTTCGCCAGCGGCAATATCCTGCAGGTATTACTGTTTGCGGTAATGTTTGGTTTTGCGCTGCACCGTCTGGGCAGCAAAGGCCAGATGATTTTCAACGTGATTGAAAGCTTTTCGCAGGTTATTTTCGGCATCATCAACATGATCATGCGTCTGGCGCCGATCGGTGCTTTCGGTGCCATGGCCTTTACCATCGGTAAATATGGCGTTGGGACGCTGGTGCAGCTGGGCCAGTTGATCATCTGCTTCTACATAACCTGTATTTTGTTTGTGGTCGTGGTGCTGGGCTCGATTGCTCGCGCAACCGGCTTCAGCATTTTCAAATTCATCCGTTATATCCGTGAAGAACTGCTGATCGTTCTGGGCACCTCTTCTTCCGAGTCCGCACTGCCGCGTATGCTTGATAAGATGGAAAAACTGGGCTGCCGGAAGTCTGTTGTCGGGTTGGTTATTCCCACGGGCTACTCGTTTAACCTTGATGGGACATCAATCTATCTGACGATGGCGGCGGTGTTTATCGCTCAGGCGACCAACAGCCATATGGATATCTTCCATCAGATAACCCTGTTGGTGGTGCTCCTGCTCTCTTCAAAAGGTGCTGCGGGTGTGACCGGGAGTGGCTTCATTGTTCTGGCCGCGACGATCTCCGCGGTGGGCCATTTGCCGGTTGCGGGTCTGGCGTTGATTCTCGGTATTGACCGCTTTATGTCTGAAGCACGTGCGCTGACTAACCTGGTCGGTAACGGTGTGGCAACTGTCGTCGTCGCCAAATGGGTCAAAGAACTGGACCATAAAAAGCTGGACGATGTGCTGAATAATCGTGCGCCGGATGGCAAAACGCACGAAATATCCTCTTAATCTCTCCACTTATGCCCGTAGTCCCTTCCAGGACTGCGGGTGTTTGCGCATAATTAACCCCTGTGCCTGAAACCGTCGATTCGGCGGTGTCGGGATTTTTTCACTTCCTCCGTGACATTTTCATGTTCTTGCGGTCTAACACGAAGTGTTTTTAACGTCATATTCAGAGAGTCCTTTTGCGGGCTGTCTTTTTATTTCCAGGATAGTTGATCAGGGGTTCACATGCAGGGCACAAAAATTCGACTTTTAGCGGGCGGCTTGCTGATGATGGCCACTGCCGGCTATGTGCAGGCAGATGCGCTCCAGCCTGACCCGGCGTGGCAACAGGGCACGCTGGCAAATGGTCTACAGTGGCAAGTGTTAGCCACTCCCCAGCGCCCCAGTGACCGTATTGAGGTCCGCCTGCTGGTTAATACCGGTTCACTCACCGAAAGTACGCAACAGAGTGGTTTCAGCCATGCGATCCCACGTATCGCGCTGACGCAAAGCGGTGGCCTCGATGCCACGCAAGCCCGTTCATTATGGCAGCAGGGGTTCGATCCCAAACGTCCCATGCCGCCCGTTATCGTTTCCTATGATTCCACGTTGTACAACCTCAGTCTGCCAAACAGCCGTAACGATCTACTGAAAGAGTCACTTTCTTACCTGGCGAATATCTCCGGCAATCTGAGCATTACCCCTGAAACGGTCAATCATGCGCTGAGTAGCGAAGATATGGTTGCAACCTGGCCGTCAGATACCAAAGAGGGATGGTGGCGCTATCGTCTGAAGGGATCAACGTTGCTGGGCCACGATCCAGCCGATCCGCTGAAAACGCCTGTCGATGCGACAAAAATCCACGCCTTCTATCAGAAATGGTATACCCCGGATGCGATGACGCTGATTATCGTCGGTAACGTTGATGCGCGCAGCGTGGCTGAGCAAATCAATAAAACTTTTGGCGAGTTAAAAGGAAAACGTGAAACGCCTGCGCCAGTACCGACGCTTTCGCCGCTGCGTGCAGAAGCCGTGAGCATTATGACCGATGCGGTACGCCAGGATCGCCTTTCCATTATGTGGGATACGCCGTGGCAGCCCATCCGTGAATCTGCCGCGCTGTTACGTTACTGGCGCGCAGATTTAGCCCGTGAGGCGCTGTTCTGGCACATTCAGCAGGAGCTGAGTAAAAACAATACCAAAGACATTGGCCTTGGTTTTGACTGTCGGGTGCTGTTCCTGCGTGCGCAGTGCGCCATCAACGTTGAATCGCCGAACGATAAGCTGAATGCGAACCTCGGTACGGTTGCGCGTGAGCTGGCCAAAGTGCGCGATAAGGGCTTGCCGGAGGAAGAGTTCAATGCGCTGGTCGCACAAAAGAATCTGGAGCTGCAAAAGCTGTTTGCCACCTATGGCCGCACCGACACCGATATCTTGATCAGCCAGCGTTTGCGTTCGTTGCAAAACCAGGTCGTGGATATTGCGCCGGAACAGTATCAGCGTTTACGCCAGAGCTTCCTTAACAGCCTGAGCGTTGAGATGCTGAACCAGGATCTGCGTCAGCAACTGTCGCAAGATATGGCGTTAATTCTGCTGCAGCCGAAAGGTGAGCCTGAATTCAATATGAAGGATCTGCAAGCGACGTGGGATAGCATTATGGCGCCGGTTAGCGCAGCGGCAACGTCGGCTGAAACGGATGAATCACATCCTGAAGTGACGGACATCCCGCCGGTACAATAAAGGGGATCGTAACCTGTAGGCCGGGCAAGCGAAGCGCCCCCGGCCTACAAGAACAACAAGTTATTGCGGCATGGCGTCGCGTGGGATAATCGCCCCGCGATGCTGAATAACGGTGCTTGCCGTCAGGTGGCCGCGTTTCGCGGCATCAGCGGCATCGCCGCCGGTCAGACGTACCGCCAGATACCCTGCGCTGAAGGAGTCTCCCGCAGCGGTGGTATCGATCACCTTCTCTTTCGGCAGTTTTACGGCCGGGACATCGATGAGTTCTTCACCCACGATGGAAACCAGGCAAGAGTCTGCGCCGCGCTTCACTACCACTTCCTGCACGCCAGCCGCGTGAGTACGAGCCATCACCTCGGCAACAGGTTTTTCACCCCACAGCGCGTCCTCATCATCCAGCGTCAGGAACGCGATATCGGTGCATTCCAGCATCTGTTGATACACCTGCTGCGTCTCTTCTTTGCTGCTCCATAGACGTGGGCGGTAGTTATTGTCAAAAATGACCTTTCCACCGTTGGCGCGGCATTCACGCAGCAACGACAGCAGTTTGTCACGACTTGCCGGGCTTAAAATTGCCAGGCTAATCCCGCTCAGATACAGATAGTCAAATGTCGCCAGCGCGTTACAAATAGCGGTGGACTGTTCGCTCTCCAGCCAGAATTTTGCGGCTGCTTCATTACGCCAATAATAGAAGGTACGTTCGCCAGTACTGTCGGTCTCTATGTAGTAAAGGCCCGGCAGACGATTTTCCATGCGCTGGGTTAATGAGGTATCCACGTTTTCGCCCTGCCAGGATTCGAGCATTTGTTGGCTAAAACTGTCGGTACCCAGTGCAGTCACATAGTGTACGGAAAGTGCCGCAGCATCGACCTGGCGGGCGATATAAACGGATGTATTCAACGTGTCGCCACCGAATCCGCGCTGAACGTCAGCGCCTTTTTGTGACAGCTCAATCATGCATTCGCCAATCACGGCAATCTTTCTGGACATAGTCGTAACCTGCTGTGAAAAAAATTAGCGTTAGTGTGCGCTGTGGGTGTTAAGTGGTCAACTATATTAAAACATCGTTCCATTATTTTTTTGAGCCAGCACGTGTTCTGCGTCGTTTTTTACCGCTTAGTTTCTATTTTGCCTGAGGCGGAACGTAAAGTTCTGCGCCTGAGCGCCGATAACCTTTGACGAGTCCGGTCAGTCACACTCTTATTTACAGGACATCTCAGATGATAAAGCAGGTTACCCAGCGGCTAATTACGCCTGATGCGAGTATTGAAAGCTTGCAGGAGAGACGCTATTGGCTGCAGTGCGAGCGTGCTTACACCTACCAGCCAATTTACCAGACCAACGGAAGGCTGATGGCCGTTGAGCTGCTGACCGTCGTGAGCCATCCTGAAAACCCCACCCACCGTATCGCGCCAGATCGCTATTTTGCCGAAGTGGCCGTCCGGCATCGCGTTGATGTAGTGAAAGAACAGCTTTTGCAGCTCGAACAAAAAGGGGCGTTTTTTAGAGCTAACGGCCTGCTGGCATCGGTGAACGTCGACGGGCCAACACTCATTGCGATGCGCCAGGATGCTGACGTTCTGAAAATCATCGAATGTCTGCCGTGGTTGCGCTTTGAACTGGTGGAGCACATCCGCTTACCGAAGGGGTCGTCGTTCGCCTCAATGTGCGAGTTTGGCCCGCTCTGGCTGGATGATTTTGGTACCGGAATGGCGAACTTCTCGGCCCTAAGCGAAGTGAGCTATGACTATATCAAAGTGGCGCGGGATCTGTTTGTCATGCTGCGCCAGACGCCGGAAGGTCGCAATCTCTTCACGCTGCTATTACAGCTGATGAATCGCTATTGCCGCGGCGTGATTGTCGAAGGCGTTGAAACGCTGGAAGAGTGGCGCGATGTCCAAAACTCACCGGCTTTTGCTGCGCAAGGCTATTTTCTTTCTCGTCCATTGCCTCTTGATACCCTCGAAGACGTGATGCTGTCGCTTTGATGAAGATGTAGAACACCTCCTTTTTTCCTGCTGGGCTATCTTTAGGACAGGCAAGGAAGGAAATAAGGAGGTTAGACATGACGAAAACAGGCAAAATAACCACTTCAATAATAGGGGTTTTCTTGTTGTTGATCGTCGTACTCATCATTGTGATTGCGACATTTGACTGGAATCGGCTCAAACCGACCATCAACCAGAAAGTCTCTACAGAACTCAATCGGCCCTTCGCTATACGGGGTGACCTGGGCGTGGTTTGGGAACGCCAAAAGCAGGAAACCGGCTGGCGTAGCTGGGTTCCGTGGCCGCATATTCATGCCGAAGATATCATCCTTGGCAACCCGCCGGATATTCCTGACGTTACCATGGTGCATCTCCCGCGCGTTGAAGCCACGCTCGCCCCACTGGCATTGCTGACAAAGACAGTCTGGCTCCCGTGGATCAAGCTGGTAAAACCCGATGCGCGGCTGATCCGTCTGTCGGAGAAAAACAATAACTGGACCTTTAACTTCGCTGGGGACGAAAACCGCGACCCTAATCCGTCGCCATCCGCATGGTCTTTCCGGCTGGATAACATTTTGTTCGATCAAGGGCGGATCGCCATTAACGATAAAGTGACGAAGTCGGAGCTTGAGATCCTGATCGATCCGCTGGGGAAACCATTGCCCTTTAGCGAAGTGACTGGCACAAAAGGTAAAGAGAGCAACGTTCGCGTTGAGGACTATGTGTTTGGTCTGAAAGCGCAAGGGCGATATAACGGCGAACCGCTAAGCGGTAGCGGAAAAATTGGCGGAATGCTGGCGCTGCGCGGCGAAGGAACCTCTTTCCCGATTCAGGCTGATTTCCGTTCGGGCAGTACGCGCGTGGCGTTTATGGGTACGATAAACGATCCAATGAATATGGGCGGAGCGGATCTGCGACTTAAATTCTCGGGAGATTCGCTAGGGGATTTGTACGATTTGACCGGCGTGCTGCTCCCGGATACACCGCCGTTTGAAACTGACGGGCGTCTGATTGCTAAAATTGATCCGGAAAAATCCTCTGTTTTTGATTATCGCGATTTCAATGGCCGCATTGGCGACAGCGATATTCACGGAACGCTGACCTATACCACCGGTAAACCGCGACCCATGCTGAAGGGGGATGTTGAATCGCGCCAACTGAGGCTGGCAGACTTGGGGCCGCTGATCGGAGTGGATTCAGGCAAAGGGGCGGAGCGGGCAAAACAGTCTGAGCAGCGCAAAGGCGAGAAGAGCGTCCAGCCAGCGGACAAGGTTTTGCCATATGACCGATTTGAAACCGACAAATGGAACGTGATGGATGCTGACGTACGTTTCAAAGGGCGACGTATCGAACACGGCAGTAGTTTGCCGATCAGCGCTCTCTCCACACATATCATCCTGAAAAATGCCGACCTACGGCTGCAACCGCTAAAATTTGGCCTCGCGGGGGGCAGCATTGTCTCCAGCATCCACCTGGAAGGGGGCAAAAAGCCGATGCGGGGGCAGGCGGACATTCAGGCTCGACGCCTGAAGCTAAAAGCGCTGATGCCGGATGTAGAGTTGATGCAGAAAACGCTTGGAGAAATGAACGGTGACGCCAGGTTTAGCGGGAGTGGAAACTCGATCGCTGCGCTGCTGGGTAACAGCAATGGCAATCTGAAGCTGCTGATGAATGATGGGTTAATCAGCCGGAATCTGATGGAAATTGTTGGCTTGAATTTGGGCAATTATATCGTCGGACAGATATTTGGTGATGATGAGGTGCGGGTAAACTGCGCGGCAGCGAATCTGGATATTGTTAACGGGGTGGCGCGTCCGCAGATTTTTGCTTTCGACACCGAAAACGCGGTCATCAATGTCACCGGTACGGCGAGCTTTGCGTCGGAGCAACTGGATTTAACCATCGATCCGGAGAGCAAAGGTATCCGTATTATTACCCTGCGTTCGCCGCTGTATGTCCGTGGAACCTTTAAAAATCCACAGGCTGGCGTGAAGGCCGGACCGCTGATTGCGCGCGGTGCGGTTGCTGCCGCGCTGGCAACGCTGGTGACGCCAGCGGCAGCTCTGCTGGCGCTGATTTCGCCGTCAGAGGGGGACGCGAATCAGTGTCGGACGATCCTGTCGCAGATGAAGAAGTGATGAGAGCACCGGATGCGGTGTCACTACCGCATCCGGCAAAAGAATCACAACGACTGATGGCGGGTTTCGTGAGTTAATAGCAGCGCAATCAGTGTTAACGCCGCCATCGATGCCAGATACGTACCAACTGCCGCCAGGCCGTAATTCGCCTGCAGCCATGCGGCAATGTAAGGGGCAACGGACGCACCAAGAATCGATGACACGTTGTACGAGAACGACGCTCCCGTATAGCGCACTTCAGTCGGGAACAGCTCCGGCAGCAGCGCGCCCATCGGACCAAATGTCAGACCCATCAGGCTCAGGCCAAGCAACAGGAAGGCGAACACCAGCACCGGATTGCCAGAACCGAGCAGCGGTTTAAAGGCAAACAGCGCAAACAGAATGATAAGCGTGGTGATGATGAGCATGCTCTTGCGACGACCAAACGCATCGGCCAGCAGGCCCGCCACCGGCACCATTACGCCAAAGCCAATAACCGCCATCATCAGCATCCACAACACTTCATTACGCGGCAGGCCAAGCCCTACGGGGGCAGCGGCGGTGCTGAACGTCATTGAATAGACGGTCATGATATAAAACAGCGTATAGGTCGCCAGCATGATGAATGTGCCGAGGATCGTCACACGAACATGTTTTGTCAGCAGAGTACCCAGCGGGATTTTCACCTGTTTTTTCGCCGCAGCCACTTTGGCGAAGACCGGGGATTCATGCAGCGACACGCGAACGTACAAACCGATAATCACCAGTACCGCAGAGAAGATAAACGGTACGCGCCAGCCCCAGCTCATAAACTGTTCGTCGGTCAACAGCCAGGAAAGCAACAGGAACGTGCCGTTAGCAAAGAAGAAGCCGATAGGCGCGCCCAACTGCGGGAATGAGCCGTACAGCGCGCGCTTACGCGGTGGTGCGTTTTCCGTCGCCAGCAACGCCGCGCCGCCCCATTCACCGCCCAGACCTAAACCCTGACCAAAACGCGCCAGCGCCAGCAGCAACGGGGCGAAAATGCCGATTGTTTCATAGCCCGGCAGCAGGCCAATGACAACCGTCGAGATCCCCATGGTGAGCAGTGAGGCAACCAGCGTGACTTTACGCCCTACGCGATCGCCGAAATGCCCGAATACAGCAGAACCTATCGGCCTGGCCACAAAGGCGATAGCAAAGGTTGCGAGAGACTGCAGCGTTGCTGCGGTCGGATCCCCCTGCGGGAAGAAGATATGAGGAAACACGATCACCGCGGCGGTGGCGTAGATATAGAAGTCGAAGAACTCAATGGCAGTGCCAATGAGTGAAGCGACGACGACTTTATTGCGCGAGTTGACCGGGGTGTGTTCCTGTTCATTGTCGAGCGTTGTGGCTGTTGCTTGCATAATATTTTCTTATTTTTGGCCGAACGAAAGGCCATATTACGCACAGCAAAAGCGACATTTCAATCTGTAACAAACCTTGCGAGAGGTCAAAAAAAGAGCAAAAAGGGGATAATTTTTAGGCTGGAGATTTCACTTCCATGAAATGCTTCACATAATTTAAAACTTGGATGATAAAACTGGTTTTCGGTTAAATAAAAGTTACGGTCTGGATTTTAATTCTGATAATGCGGTTGATTTCGAATTAAGCATTGGTCAGGCCGGATAAGCGAGCGTTATCCGGCAGTATTTGATGAATTAGCGGTGGGTTTTCCCCGGCATACGCGGGTCATCTTTGTATTCCGCTGTGGCAATCCAGGCGGCGCAAAATAGGGTCAAACGAGCGAAGAAGTAAAAGAATGCCATCAGTCCAAGCACTGAACCAAACGCCGCGCCGGAAGGGGATTTTACCAACGATGGCAGCGTGTAGGTCATGACGATCTTAATCACTTCAAAGCCAATAGCCGCAATAAATGTCCCGCGAATCAGCGCCTTTTTACGCGGGCGGTGACGCGGTAGCCGCCAGAAAATCCAGAAGAACAGTAAGTAGTTGGCGAAAATGGAGATGGTCAGACCGATCAGCCGCCAGGCGGGCTTCAGCCATTCGATACCGTCGAGATACAGCGCGGAGATAATCATTTGCTGGGCGGAACCGGCAATGGAGGTAATGGACAGGGTAACAATTAGCGCAATCAGTAAGCCAATCAATGAGATAAAATCACGCAGATATTTAACCCAAATTTTTTCCTGATCCTGCGGAGTACGCTCCCAGACATCGCGCGACTGGGCACGAATAGCTTCGCGCAGGTTTCCCATCCAGTTAATGCCGGAATAGAGCGCGATACCAAGCCCTACCAGACCGACGGTGGTACGTTGCTGTACGGCGGTGTTAATGGTGTTTTTCAGCGTAGAGGCGAGTGTCGGATCGCTGACGTTGAGCAGAATTTTGCCGAAGATATCCTGCAACAGCGTAGGATGCGAAGCGAGAATAAAACCCGCGGCGGCAAACGACACCATCAGAATAGGGATCATCGACAGAAACGAGAAGTAGGTGATCGCGGCGCCAAACTGATTTCCCATGCGATCGTTAAACCGCTCCGCAGCGCGAATCAGATGGGCAATCATGGGCTGACGTTGAATTTTTTCAGCGAAGGTCAGGGCAGTTTTCAACGCCTGGTTAGTCTTACCGTTGGTCTCTGTATTTTCACGCTCCAGGGTCTCAATTTTTGGGATGGGAGCGTGCTCAAGTTCCTGAATGGGGCGTTTAATCTCTTTTTCCTGCGTCATCAGGGCAATAATCCTTGTTCTGTTCATTCTCAGGACAGTATAGCTTGTCAGTCCACGTAGTCTTTCATCACGCCGGTTAGCCATTCCATAAACAGATGTACTCGACGGGAGAGGTTGCGACGGTGCGGATAGAGCAAGGAAACCGGTAATGGCTCGGCACGATATTGCGGTAATACTTCTACCAGCGTACCGGCACGCAGGGCATCACGCACGCCCACGCGCGGTACCTGAATAATGCCCAGACCGGCAAGACATGCCGCATGATAGGTTTCGGTACTGTTCACTGTTAGCATGCCGCCGGTTTTGACCCATTTAGCGCCGTTGTCTGTCGCCACTTCGAATCCTTGCGCACGCGTTCCCAAATTGACCGAATAGTGCACCACCGCGTGCGAGGTTAAATCCTCCAGGCTTTCTGGATACCCAAAGCGGGCGAGGTATTGCGGGCTGGCGCAATTGATCTGCGTGAGTTTTCCCAGCGGACGCGCAATCAGGCCTGAATCTTTCAGCGTTCCTATGCGTACCACACAGTCGAAGCCTTCGCGGATCAAATCCACCAGGCGGTCGCTGCTGCTGAGTTCGAGCTCAAGGCCTGGATACTGATGCAAGAAAGTGGGTAAGCGGGGCATCACCAGATTTTTTGCTACGCCAACCGGCATATCGACGCGCAGCTTGCCGCTGATGCTGGAGGGATCGTGATGAAATAGTCCATCCAGTTCATCCAGATTGCTCAGCAAATCTTTTGCGCGTTCGTAATAGATCATGCCGTCTTGTGTGAGCTGAACGCGGCGGGTAGTGCGGTGCAATAACTGCGTGCCGAGATGATTTTCCAGGGCCTGGATTTGGCGGGATACGCTACCTTTAGGTAGACCGAGAGTGTCTGCCGCGCGTGAAAAACTCTCCAGTTCCGCGACGCGGATGAACAACTGCATTGCGTGAATTTTATCCATTCTCATGCCCTATTGTTGTTCCAGATGAAACAGTAATGCGCAACAGGCGATATTTATTGTTTTTCTATCACCTAATAAGCTTTATCTCAATCATCACAACGTCGGAAATGAGGTTTCTTATGACGCAACGTATTGCATTAGTGACTGGTGGTAGTCGTGGACTCGGTAAAAATGCCGCACTTAAGCTGGCAGACAGAGGAACGGACATTATCTTCACCTACAACAGCCAGCTGCAGGCGGCACTGGATGTGGTTGCTGAGATTGAGCGAAAAGGCAGAAAAGCTGCGGCAATACAACTGAATGTCAGCGATGTGGCTGGCTTTGAGTCCTTTGCCCGTGAGGTGCAAGCGCAGCTGAAAAGCATGTGGAATCGTGAATCATTTGATTATTTAGTGAACAATGCCGGTATTGGTCTGTATGGCACTTTTGCCGATACCTCCGAAGCGATGTTTGATCAATTAGTGAACATTCACTTTAAGGGCCCCTTCTTCCTGACCCAGCGTCTGTTGCCGTTGATCCAGAATGGCGGCAGGATCCTGAATGTCTCATCGGGACTGGCGCGTTTTGCGCTGCCAGGATATGCCGCCTATGCCTCAATGAAAGGGGCGATGGAAGTACTGACGCGTTATCAGGCGAAAGAACTGGGAGAGCGGGGGATTTCAGTAAACATCATCGCGCCTGGGGCGATTGAAACCGATTTTGGCGGTGGTCGACTGCGGGATAATCAAGAGCTGAATGCGTATGTAGCATCGCAAACGGCACTGGGGCGCGCGGGTTTGCCGGATGATATTGGCGACGCGATCGCCGCGTTGCTCAGTGATGAGTTGGCCTGGATGACAGCGCAGCGTATCGAAGTATCGGGCGGAATGTTCCTGTAAGTCGCGCGTATCTTATTCAACTTTTAAGCAATAGAAAACCGGCGCGCCACCCCAGGTAAAAATATAGCTGGTGGCGTTTACCGGTATTATCTGGAATCTAATATCCCGATCGCGGTGCGGAAAGAAATCCGGGATAAACGTTCTGAATTAAGTATTTTCTTCGGCAGCGGATTTGCCTCAGAAGAAACCATGGCACCTCCCCATCTCCATGCCAGTATATAAACGTCACTTGATTGCTGACGGATTGTGACTGTGCGCCATTTTCTTGATATTCTCCACGTATCAGGATTTAATTCTTTAAAATGTGTAAAATTCGACATTAAAAATTGAGTGCTTGATCGCTTATATGAAAACATGGTACATGTGCTGAAAATTTCGCATAGGAAGAATAATAAACCGTGAAATTCATTTATAACCTCAAATCTACCATAAACGAATACTAAACGACCGGTTCCTCATAGTACATTGGGATGTAGATTGGAAAGTATTTATAGCAGCCATATAATCCACCATACAAACGGTATGGATTATCTCAACGCTTATATGTAGAGGTGCATGTTCGTCTTCATTTAACGTGGGTATAAGATATGGGCTATCGTCTATATGGATTTATGATTGGTGCTGAAATTCATTTTGATATTTCTAATCGCCGACTGTATCGGCTTACGGGTAGCCATACCGAGAAAAACATCGCTTTTGCGTCAATTTACTTTAATGAAACAATGCTAAGGCTTTTTCTGTATTTATTAATAAATGCCAGAAGCCAGCCAGTAACGAAAGAAGAATTATTTGAAAAAATCTGGGAGGCGCATAATCTGAGCCCCTCTGCGCAACGATTATGGCAAGTCCTGCACAATCTTAATAATAAACTTGGCCTGCTGGGATTACCCAGAGATTTTATCCTTAATATAAGAGGTCAGGGTTATGTCATCAATTATCCTGATGTCATTCCCGTTTATTACAAAGTGAGTGAACTCCCGACTCATGCTGTCAAAAAAAGGGAGAAGATAGATAACCTGAGTGAGTGATGTCAACCCAGGTATTTGCCCTGAGCATGCTGTGCGAGGGGCTTTTTTTTATCGTTATCTTTTCTATTTATTTTCAACTAATGTTCGCTAAATAGCGTTATGGTTCGATAGATATCAAAAACGGCCCGGACGACAGGGTCAGATTCTGATGGTTGCCGAAGGCGTTGAGACTCAGGTTCAGGCCAACTATTTGCACTTAAAGAACTGTGACTTTTTCAAGGGTATTATTTATGCAGACCTGTCTCTTTGAAGACCTGATCACAGTGATGCAATCACCCGGAGCCTTCCGTATCGATTGATATACCAACGCTGCCAGGCAGCAAATCACAGGTGATGATCATTTGATGCGACATTTCGTTTTGTAACATTTTTTTCTGTTATCGTGAGTTTATTATTTTTAGTAAAGAATATAAACTTCGAAGAATTAATATTAATAAGCCGAGCTTTATCTCAAAACATTAAGGATTTCCTTAATATTTGGCGCCACATTTGTCCCTTTGTGTGATTATTTGGTTTGATCTGTAACTATTTTCGATTTCTACTTTTTTCTTCTCCGTCTATCGGTAAAATGGCCCCCGCCAAATGGTGACTTCTTATTTTACCTCTCGGGTAATACCCTTCCGCGTGTTAAGGCTAGTATCTTATTCAGACGGAGATAAGTAATGCAGGTAATAATGTTTGACAGGCAGTCGATATTTATTCATGGAATGAATGTAAGTTTGCAAGGGCGTATTCCAGGAGTTGATGTTCAGGGTGTCAGTCAGGCAGATGACCTTTGGCAGAAACTGGAAGAAACCCCTGATGCGCTGGTCATGCTGGATGGCGACCAGGACGCTGAGTTCTGCCGTAACTTGCTACAGCAGATAGCGCAACGCTTTTCGACGGTAAAAGTGCTGGTGACAGCAACGGACTGCCGTAAAAAATGGCTGCAGGAGGTTACGCAATTGAACGTGCTGGCTATTGTTCCACGCGACTCTGACGCGGAAACCTTCACGTTGGCACTCAATAGCGTTGCGATGGGAATGGTATTCATCCCCAGAGATTGTATGACAACTCCCGAGGGCAGCGGGCAAAATATCAGATCGCTTAGTGCGCGTCAGCGAGAGATTCTGACTATGCTTGCCGCCGGAGAATCAAATAAACAAATTGGTCGGTTGTTAAATATCAGCACCGGAACGGTCAAAGCCCATCTTGAGTCGCTGTATCAGCGCCTTGAGGTAAAAAACCGTACGCAAGCGGCAATGATGTTAAACGACGCCATTTAATGGGCGAATATTTCACAGTCAGAACGATTCTGGCTGTGAAAAAGTCCCCGAGCAGAATTCTGCAGCACAAAACCGGCTTATCCCAACGCTGAGAATCCACGCAATTAACGCTTCCTGTTGAAACCTTTCTTTTATTTGCGGCATTTTCTGGTGTATGAATTCCTCGCAGATTTCCAGATCCGCGAGCAGTAGTGTTTCTGCCTGCGTTACCGAAACAGGCGCAGGAAAGCTTTCATCGAATGTGATTTCATGCCCGTAGCCAATCACCCAGACACCATTTTTATCCTGATACTTTTCAAGTGACAGACCTTGCCATTGTTTAATAAATGCAACACAGGCGGGTGTGAAATGCGTTGAATTGAGTGGCATATTCATCTCTGTACAAAGAGACCTATTTTAAGAAACCGTCTCCGTTACGCCAGTTGCCATACAGCCCGTTTTTTCAGCAAAACGTCTTATGCTGCGGGTGACTGATAGTCGTGTTTTAACAGGCCGAAAATCCAGTCATCATTCCAGGTTTGATGCAGCCAGTAGCTTTCCCGCAGCGTGCCTTCGTGAATGAACCCGACCTTTTCCAGTAGACGTCGCGAAGCGTCGTTTCCTGCGGTGACGCAAGCCGTAAGCCGGCGTAGCCCTCCGGTGGTAAATGCAAAATCGCAAACGGCATGCAGGGATTCAGCACCATAACCTTTCCCCTGTGCTTCAGGGGCGAGCAGAAAACCGACCTCGGCACATTCATTGTTTTCATGAATATATCCAGTCACCCCAAGCGGTGCTCCCGATGCCTTATCGCACAGGACCAGACATAGCCAGTGCGGGCTGCCGGGAGACCATTCAGGCAGGCGGGAGTCAAAGGCTGCCCGTATCTCATCTTCAGTACGCGCGTCAGCGACAAAACGCATCACATCTGAATTCTGCTGTAACGTTAAGAAGAACGCCTAGTCGTCATTTGTCAGCGGACGGCAGATCAGACGCGAGGTTTTCAGTACAGGCACAGGCTTCCCTCCAGAATAGTTTTCAATGATTGTGCGGAAGTCACTGTAAAACATATTTATTTGCTATATGAATATGTTTTAGTCTACACCGGCACAGCGCTGCATTTAAAAAAGATAACGACAAACCATGATGAGGCCGCTTTTTTTTGGGTCCTTTTAGGGAAGATAATGACCAATAGCGCGTTACAGGCGACATGCACACCATTCGAACATTGTTTAGGGATAATCCGCCAGGCCTCGGTAGAAATTTTGCTGATGCTAGGCGTACGCATATCAGAAGGTAAAGATCCACGCTGGTTTCTCGAACAACTTGACCAGGCGCGACTGAATCTGGGCGGTTGGGGCGTTGTCGCCAGACGGTTACAAATGAATGATGCGCAATTGAGCCAGTTCACTCTACGGCTACGCCATCTTCAGCAGAGCGTGCCACAATATGAAAATGGCCAGGACGTCAGCGAAAACCAGCTGATTTCTGCGCTGCGCTTTGTCGCTTCTCTGGAGCAATTACGCCAGCAACAGCCCATCCTGAAGTATCAAACCGAAATTGCACCTGTAGAGCCGGATGCGCAGATGCGCGCGCAGCGTCAGCTTCGTGCATTAGAATTAACCCTCAAGTCACTGATTGCAAAGGTATGGCCGGATCAACATCCGCTCAATAGCTTCCTGAAACAGCACTTTGGCGGTGAACGCTTGCGTCGCTGGCTAAAGTTGGGGGAAGGGCATGATGCGTTGGACGGCATGATGTTTAGTGAACTGGCGCTAATGGTCGTTGATAAGAAGTTATTCGTTCGGCATTTTAGCGATATCTTTAACGATACTTCGGTGCTCATGTCGTTTGTTGAACCACGCATCACGCTGCGGATGTTTCTGGATGACTGCCGCCTGTCGCGTAACTGCGTTATCGCGCAACAACCGCTAACCTCAGTACAATTGCTGTTGCTGGAATACCAGTATCGGCAGATTACTCACCCTGTGCAGCGCGCATTTGAAGAACGGCGTACGCGTATTAATCCCGCGTCGTATCTGGAGTCCGATGAGGCGATGGTTCGCCAGTTTTGGCAAGCCGCAAAGCAAAAAGACGAGCAGGCGGGGGGCGATAAGCAGGAAATCGCAGACAGTATCGATCCGCCGGAGAAGCGAGCCAAACGCACGGCAGAAGAACGTGAACAGCTGATTTCCGGCATGTTGTGGGTTGCGGTCGGCGTGATGGTGCTGGTGATTTCGCTGGGAGCATTTTGGTTATTTACTTCGCCATCGCCGCAGGCGTCTTCCGGCCAGTCCGTTGAAATCGTACAGGAGGAGCCACGGCGTGATGCTCCCACTGCGCGGGAGGCAGTAACCCGAATGGGCATAACCTGGGATGCCTTTAACATGCGGGCGGCTATCGAGCGTAACGATACTCGCGTGACGTCACTGTTCCTGCAGGGCGGGATGGACTGGAGGCTGGCGTGGACAGAGCCGGCGTTCGCGGCAGGCAATACTGAGGTATTGAGGCTGCTGCTGCGTTATCCTTCGCAGATGAGTGAAAGTAAACCCTGTCGACAGTTTATGACTTCACTCAGCCACGCGATGTTGAATGGGACGTCACTCACATCGCTACATAAAAGCTATCTACAAAGTTTTTGTTCGGTTCCGGCGGTCATCGCACGTCAGCAATATGATCTTGAACAGGCTGAGCTGCGCGTTCGCGCACAGCCAAGCTCCGAGAACAAGAAATGGCAGAAAATTCATGCTGAGCTCTACGACGCAATTAACTGACGGTCGGATAACTCATACTGTCAACTGTTAGGGTTCGCCATACAGACCGATGAGACGGCGTACCACGCCGTTTGTCCAGCCAAAGCCGTCCTGCAACGGATATTCCCCGCCGCCGCCTTCGCGCGGCGCGGCGTCGGCTATATGGTATTTTTCGATTAGTTTGTGATGTTCCTGATAAAAGAGGTTCACCGTTTTTAACCAGTTTCGGGCAATTTCGTCCCCGAGATGGTCGTCGCCGTAAAGTTTGAAACCCTGGATCGCCATCCACTGCAGCGGGGCCCAGCCGTTGGGTTTATCCCACTGCTCACCGGTTTCATGCTCGGTTGCTAAGATCCCGCCCGGCGTGAGCAGGCGGCTGCGTACCGCATTGGCGAGTCGGTCGGCTTGTTCATGCGTTGCCATACCGACATACAGTGGCACAATACTGGCGGCAGAGAAAAGGGCCATTTGTTCGCGTCGCCAGTCGTAATCGCGGTAGCAGCCGTTTTCATCGTCCCACAGATAGCGGTTCACCGCATCTCGGCGGTCATTGGCTTTCTGGCGAAACTGCGCTTCCGTTTCTTTGTCGCCTTTCAGCGCGGAAATATTGGCGATAGTGCTTTCCAGCTTGTAGAGGAAGGCGTTCAGATCAATCGGGATGAACTGAGTGGTGCGTATGCTGGCAAGGCGGCCTGAATCGCGTAGCCACCGCGAGGAGTAATCCCAGCCGGAGGCCGCGCCCGCGCGCAAATCCCGATACACTTCATTGGGCGGACGGCCTGAATGCTTGGCGGTCTCAACATCTTCAAGCCATGACTCATCACGCGGCGTATCACGATCGTCCCAATAGCGGTTGAGCAGAGAGCCGTCCGACATTCTGATCACGTGACGGTAGGCCTGGTTGAGCACCAGGGAATCGGCGCCATCCATCCAGAATGCGTATTCCATTTTCAGATGTTCAAGGTAACGACGTGCGCCGCGTACGCCATCCTCTTCAAACAGTTCCACCATCAGCGCAAAGACCGGCGGCTGCGAACGGCTCAGGTAGTAAGTACGGTTACCGTTGGGGATGTGGCCATAGTTTTCAATCATCCAGGCAAAGTTATCCGCCATACATTTCAGCAGGTCTTCGCGACCGCTCTCTGCCAGACCCAGCATGGTAAAGTAGGAATCCCAGTAGTAGGTTTCGCTAAAACGTCCGCCGGGCACAATATATGACTGTGGTAACGCCAGCAGTGAGGACCAGGGAATGTGATCCTGCGGTTCGCGCGTCAGCACCGGCCACAGTTGATCGATATGCTCTTTCAGCGAGCTTGCCGGATCGGACACATATTCACTGGAGGGCGTTTCCGGTAGCCAGAAATGATTCTCGACGAAACGTCGCAGATCAAAGTCGCGGTGGCGTTTAACTTTGCGATAGCGGATCAGAATGTCTAACGGGTCCATTTTGGGCGCACAATCGGGGAAGGTTTTGCTATCGGCAAACAGTTTCGACGACTGAACGTGTTCGAACAATTCGAGGTAACGATCGGCTGGGGTTAACGCATCTGAGGCGGGTAACCCTGCAATCATCTCCGGCTCAGGCTCTGCCTCAATCATTTCATCCAGCTTTAACTCGCACGGATCCATTTCATAAAGCAGATCGATGTCGATCGTCAATTCTTCTGAAGGGGCGTGGGGTAGTTTCTGGTTGAGCATAATGAGAAAGACCTCCGATGGACGTTGAAAGATTAAGGCTATTGCCCGGTCGTCAGTTAAGCGTAGACATTCGCTTCGGTATCTGGTGAGTAAAGCGTGCGGTTGATCACGTTTTAGTGCAGCGTAATATTTAGAAAATAAGACTATCCCAATGAATATAATGAAAAAATCATAGTTTAGCGCAACCTGAAGATATTTCATTTTCAGAACATTCGATTGCAACGAGGTGTGAACGGAAAACCATAACGGCTTATCTCCGTAATAGGCACAGGCTATTCTATCGATAGTTATCCCCCATGTAATTGCTTGATACTTATCAAAATAATAAATCCCTTACTTTCTATGATGGTTAAGTCTGATAAAGACTATGCACTCATTTTTCTAATTTCTCTGGGTCACAATAACTCACAACGGTGAGGGTAAAATAATGAAAATCATTACCCGTCTTACCGCGATAGCCATAGCTGGCGTCGTGATTTGTTATTTTGGATTATCCGGTTATGTGTGGTATCACGATAATCAACGGAGTAAACAGGCTGATGTTCAGGCCTCTACGCTGGAAGAAAATAATAAAGTACTGGGATTTTTACGTGAAAAGGGATGTGATTATTGCCACACCCCTTCCGCGGAATTACCTTTCTATGCATCATTTCCCGTTGCAAAACAGTTGATGAATTACGATATTCAACTGGGATATAAGTCATTCAATCTTGAGGCTGTTCGTGCAGCGCTGGTCGCAGATAAACCCGTTTCGCAAAGCGACCTGAATAAAATTGAATGGGTGATGCAGTACGACACCATGCCGCCGACGCGTTATACCGCATTGCATTGGGCTGGCCAGGTAAGCGATACGGAGCGAGCAGAGATCCTGGGCTGGATTGCGAAACAGCGCGAGCAGTATTACGCCAGTAACGATACCGCCGCACAGCATCGTAATGAGCCAGTGCAGCCGATACCGGAAAGCATCCCGACTGATGCCCGTAAAGTGGCGCTGGGCTTTACGCTTTACCACGACCCGCGTATTTCCGGTGACAGCACGATTTCTTGCGCGCACTGCCACGCCCTGAATGCGGGCGGCGTGGATGGCCGCAAAACGTCAATCGGCGTAGGCGGCGCGGTTGGCCCTATCAATGCGCCGACGGTATTTAACTCGGTCTTTAACGTGGAACAATTCTGGGATGGCCGTGCGCCAACATTGCAGGCGCAGGCTGGCGGTCCACCGTTGAACCCGATCGAAATGGCGTCTAAATCCTGGGATGAAATTATCCAGAAACTGGATAAGGATCCGCAACTCAAACAAGAGTTTATCGCGGTTTATCCGCAGGGATTCAGCGGGGATAATATTACCGATGCGATTGCTGAGTTTGAGAAAACGCTGATTACGCCAAATTCACCGTTTGATAAATGGCTACGTGGTGATGAAGCGGCGTTAACTGCCCAGCAAAAACATGGCTATCAGCTGTTTAAAGATAATAAGTGTGCGACCTGTCATGGCGGTATTATTCTGGGCGGACGCTCATTTGAGCCATTGGGTTTGAAAAAGGACTTTAATTTCGGCGAGGTCACTGCCGCAGATATTGGCCGCATGAACGTCACTAATGAATTACGTGACAAACTGCGTCAGAAAGTTCCTGGTTTGCGCAACGTTGCGCTGACTGCACCTTATTTCCATCGCGGTGATGTGCCGACGCTTGATGGTGCGGTAAAACTGATGCTGCGTTATCAGGTAGGCAAAGAACTGCCGCAGGAAGATATCGACGATATCGTGGCGTTTCTTGAGAGTCTGAACGGGGTGTATACGCCGTATATGCAGGGTAAATAAGAGAAAACCGGATGGCAAAGCGCCATCCGGTATTTTATTGATTAACGCATGGTAACGAACTCTTCTGCTGCCGTTGGGTGAATCGCAACGGTGTTATCAAAGTCTTTCTTGGTGGCGCCCATTTTCAGTGCGACCGCGAAGCCTTGCAGCATTTCATCCATTCCAAAACCAATACCGTGAATACCGACAATCTTCTCTTCCGGACCGACGCAAACCAGCTTCATGCGGCACGGCTGACGATGTGAAGTGACAGCGGTATACATCGCGGTAAACGAGGATTTATACACTTTCACCTGGTCATCGCCGTGCTGTTCACGAGCCTGCTGCTCGGTCAGGCCCACCGTGCCAATTGGCGGATGGCTGAAGACCACGGTCGGGATGTTGCTGTAGTCCAGATGTTCGTCCGGTTTGTTGTTAAACAGACGCTCGGACAGGCGACGGCCTGCAGCGACGGCAACTGGCGTCAGCTCAACGGCACCGGTGTTATCGCCGACGGCATAAATTCCCGGAACACTGGTGTTCTGGTATTTATCCACGACGATGTAGCCTTTTTCGTTGGTTTTCACGCCAGTAACCGCCAGGTTGAAGTTGTCGGTGGCAGGTTCACGACCGATCGCCCAAATCAGGCAATCTACTGTTTCGCTACGACCATCTTCCAGTTGCAGGGTCAGGCTGCCGTCAGCGTTTTTAACAACCGCTTTCGGGATTGCGTGCGTATGCAGGGTCGGGCCTTCGGCGTTCATCACCTCAACCAGCGTGTCGACGATCATCGGATCGAAGCTGCGCAGCGGCGCGTGTTTACGCACAAACAGATGCGTTTGGGCGCCCAGGCCGTTAATCACGCCCGCCAGCTCAACGGCGATGTAACCTGCGCCGACGACCGCAACGCGTTTCGGCAGCGCGGGCAACTCAAAGAAGCCATCGGAGTCGATCCCGTATTCCACACCCGGAATGCTCGGATGGCTCGGGCGACCACCGGTGGCGATCAAAATATGATCGGCAGTAATGGTTTCACCGTTTACTTCAATGGTTTTGGCATCCACAAAACGGGCAAAGCCTTTAATCACATCGACGTTATTTTTACCCAGCACGTTGTCGTATGAGGTATGAATGCGATCAATGTAAGCGGTACGTGTGGCGATCAGTTTATCCCAATCGAACTTATTGATGGTGGTGTCGAAACCGTAATCCGGCCCGTACATGTGGATCGCTTCGCGGACCTGGGCGGCATGCCACATCACTTTTTTCGGTACGCAGCCCACGTTAACGCAGGTGCCGCCCAGTTCTTTGGCTTCAATCAGTGCGCATTTCTGGCCGTACATTGCTGCACGGTTAATGGAGGCAATACCGCCGCTGCCGCCGCCAATAGCGATGTAATCATAGTGCTTGGTCATGACCGCTCCTTCATGTTCATTGTAGGGCGGAGAAGCGTTACGCCATCCGCCAAAATATTCGCGATTGTATACCTGATATTAAAAGGTTCCACCGATGGCTGCGATTACTCAGGCACGATCCAGCTTACTGAGGTATGACCGGTTCCTGCCGGAACCAGTTTGCTGTGCAACCACGGCAGAACGCTGTTCATCTGTTGCTCCAGCTTCCACGGCGGGTTAATGACAATCATGCCTGACGCAGTCATACCACGCTGATCGCTGTCCGGGCGCACTGCCAGTTCAATTTGCAGAATTTTGCGGATGCCGGTCTCTTCCAGGTCGTGGACCATGCGCTTGATTTGCTGACGCAGAACCACCGGATACCACAGCGCATAGGTGCCGGTCGCGAAACGCTTGTAGCCTTCGTTAATACCGGTCACCACCGCCTGGTAGTCGCTTTTGATCTCGTAGGGGGGATCGATAAGGATCAACCCGCGACGGGAAACCGGCGGTAATTTCGCTTTTAGCTGCTGATAACCATCGGCCTTGGCCACGCGTGCGCGCTCATCTTTCTGAAATTCGCCGCGCAGCAGAGGAAAGTCGCTCGGGTGCAGTTCAGTTAACTGCAGGCTGTCCTGCTCGCGCAGCAACTGGCGAGCAATCAACGGAGAGCCAGGGTAGTAGCGCAACTGACCGCTACGGTTGAAGTGCTGCACCACGCCAATGTAGGGTTCCAGTTCGGCAGGCAAATCGTCCTGCTGCCAGATACGGGCGATCCCTTCCAGATATTCACCGGTACGTTCGGCATGCTCACTGCTCAGCTGATAACGGCCAGCGCCAGCATGGGTATCCAGATAGAGAAACGGTTTTTCTTTCTCTTTGAGCGACTCGATGATCAGGCTCTGGACGGTGTGTTTCAGGACGTCGGCGTGGTTGCCAGCGTGATAACTGTGGCGATAACTGAGCATGGGTAAACGTGTTCCAGGTTATAAACGTAGGCCCGAAAACAGCGCGATATCGGGCGAAAATAAAGCGTATCGCCACAGTATACAGAAAAGTCGTCACTGCCGCGAAAGCGCAACGCCTGGCATTGAAATCCTCTACACTTAACCCCATTGTACAAATTAATATGCACAGCGCCGGATACGCGCTTCATTCACTCTTTTCAACAGGACCGCGCTAATGACCAATCCATTGCTGACTCCCTTCGAACTGCCGCCGTTTTCTAAAATTCAGCCTGAGCACGTCGTGCCTGCCGTCACTAAGGCGCTGAACGATTGCCGCGAAAACGTTGAACGCGTGGTTGCGCAGGGCGCGCCGTACACCTGGGAAAATCTCTGTCAGCCGTTGGCGGAAGTTGACGATGTGCTGGGGCGTATTTTCTCTCCTGTTAGCCACCTGAACTCGGTGAAAAACAGCCCGGAACTGCGCGAAGCCTACGAACAAACGCTACCGCTGCTGTCTGAATACAGCACCTGGGTTGGACAACATGAAGGCCTGTACAAAGCGTACCGCGACCTGCGTGATGGCGATCATTACGCCACCCTGAGTACCGCGCAGAAAAAAGCGGTCGATAACGCGCTGCGCGATTTTGAGCTTTCTGGTATTGGTCTGCCGAAGGAAAAACAGCAGCGTTATGGTGAAATCGCCACCCGTCTGTCTGAGCTCGGCAACTTGTACAGCAATAACGTCCTCGATGCTACGATGGGCTGGACCAAACTGGTGACTGACGAAGCGGAACTTGCCGGGATGCCGGAAAGTGCGCTGGCTGCGGCGAAGGCTCAGGCGGAAGCCAAAGAGCAAAAAGGCTATCTGTTAACGCTGGATATTCCAAGTTACCTGCCGGTGATGACCTACTGTGACAACCAGGGACTGCGTGAAGAGATGTATCGCGCTTACTCCACCCGCGCGTCTGACCAGGGGCCGAACGCTGGCAAATGGGATAACAGCCCGATAATGGAAGAGATCCTCGCGCTGCGCCACGAACTGGCACAGCTGCTGGGCTTTGAAAGCTACGCCTTTAAATCTCTGGCGACCAAAATGGCGGAAAACCCGCAGCAGGTCCTCGACTTCCTGACCGATCTGGCGAAACGCGCCCGTCCGCAGGGGGAGAAAGAGCTGGCTCAACTGCGCGCCTTCGCGAAAGCGAAATTTGGTGTTGATGAGTTGCAGCCGTGGGATATCGCTTACTACAGCGAGAAACAAAAACAGCATCTCTACAGTATCAGCGACGAGCAACTGCGTCCTTATTTCCCGGAGAACAAAGCCGTTAACGGTCTGTTTGAAGTGGTTAAACGTATTTATGGCATCATTGCCAAAGAGCGCACCGATGTTGACGTCTGGCATCCGGAAGTTCGTTTCTTCGAGTTGTATGACGAAAACAACGAGCTGCGCGGCAGCTTCTACCTCGACCTGTATGCCCGTGAACATAAACGCGGCGGGGCGTGGATGGATGACTGCGTCGGCCAGATGCGTAAAAGTGACGGCACGTTGCAAAAACCGGTTGCCTACCTGACCTGTAACTTTAACCGTCCGGTGAACGGTAAACCTGCGCTGTTTACCCACGATGAAGTGATTACCCTGTTCCACGAGTTCGGCCACGGTCTGCACCATATGCTGACCCGTATCGAAACCGCGGGCGTTTCCGGTATCAACGGTGTGCCATGGGATGCGGTCGAACTGCCGAGCCAGTTTATGGAAAACTGGTGTTGGGAGCCGGAAGCGTTGGCGTTTATCTCCGGCCATTATGAAACCGGCGAACCGCTGCCGAAGGAACTGCTGGATAAAATGCTGGCGGCGAAAAACTACCAGGCGGCGCTGTTTATTCTGCGTCAACTGGAGTTCGGTCTGTTTGATTTCCGTCTGCACGCGGAATTTAACCCGCAGCAAGGGGCTAAAATCCTCGACACGCTGGCGGAAATTAAAAAACAGGTCGCAGTGGTGCCGGGCCCAACCTGGGGCCGCTTCCCACATGCCTTCAGCCACATTTTTGCTGGTGGCTACGCGGCGGGTTACTACAGCTATCTGTGGGCCGACGTACTGGCGGCGGATGCCTTCTCTCGCTTCGAAGATGAAGGGATTTTCAACCGTGAAACCGGACAGTCGTTCCTCGATAACATCCTCACCCGTGGCGGTTCTGAAGAGCCTATGGCGCTGTTCAAACGCTTCCGTGGCCGTGAGCCGCAGCTGGATGCGATGCTGGAGCATTACGGGATTAAAGGCTGATTATTCACGTGAAAATCTGCTTAGTCGATGAAACAGGCGCCGGAGACGGCGCCTTATCTGTTCTTGCCGCCCGTTGGGGACTGGAACACGATGAAGATAACCTGATGGCGCTGGTGATGACGACAGCACATCTGGAACTGCGCAAACGCGATGAACCCAAGCTCGGCGGTATCTTCGTCGATTTTGTTGGCGGCGCAATGGCTCACCGGCGCAAGTTTGGTGGCGGTCGCGGCGAAGCGGTGGCGAAAGCGGTCGGTATTAAAGGCGATTACCTGCCGGATGTGGTTGATGCCACTGCCGGGCTGGGGCGCGATGCGTTCGTGCTGGCCTCGGTGGGCTGTCGTGTGCGGATGCTGGAACGAAATCCGGTGGTCGCTGCGCTGCTTGATGATGGCCTGGCGCGGGGCTATGCGGACCCGGAAATCGGCCCGTGGCTGCAGGAACGTTTACAGCTAATCCACGCCTCAAGCCTGACGGCATTAACCGATATCACGCCACGTCCGCAGGTGGTCTATCTCGATCCGATGTTCCCACATAAGCAGAAAAGTGCGCTGGTTAAGAAAGAGATGCGCGTGTTTCAGTCGCTGGTGGGGCCGGACCTCGACGCCGATGGGCTACTGGAGCCGGCACGTCAATTGGCCACTAAACGCGTGGTAGTGAAGCGCCCGGACTACGCGCCACCGCTGGCGGATGTCGCCACGCCGAACGCGGTAGTTACGAAAGGGCATCGGTTTGATATTTATGCGGGGACGGCGTAGTTTCCAGGCCGGATAAGGCGGTAGCCGTATCCGGCATTACGGCTTAAACAAACGGCGCGTACGGATCGGCAACTTCAAACGCTGCCGCACGCTCTGCCTTCGGCGGGTAAATCAGCTCGCTGACAATCGACACCTTCAGCTTTTTCGCTTCTGCTCGCGTCAGTTTCACCTGTTGGTCCCATCCTTCGGTATACACCGCGCCCCACGCGCCGAGATCCAGACAGGTGACGTACATTTCCTGGCGATACGGCAGTGGTGCCACGTTCAGCAAGCTGGCGGCAGCATTGTTACCGGCGAATTTACCCAGCAAGATGGCGTGCTGGCAGGTCATCAGCGCATGATTGCCTTTGTCATCGGTGGCCGCATAGGCGACATCACCGGTGGCGTAGATATCCTCATGGCCCACCACCTGCAGATTGCCGTTTACATGCAGTCGACCCTGACGATCGCGCGGGGCGTTAATCTGCCCGGTCAGGCCGCTAGCCTGAACACCGACGGTCCAGATAACCGTTTGAGAGGCAATAACCTGCCCATCTTTCAGCGTGACGCCGCAGGCATCCACGCACTCTACTTCCGCATTAACCAGCCATTCAACGCCCAGTTCAGCGGAGGCTTCGATAATCACGTCGCGTAATTCCTGGCTCCAGCGTCCGCCAGGCTGAGCACCGCGCTCAACTACGACAATTCTGGTCTTAGCATCAGTACCCAAAATCTCGCGCAGACGGCCCGGTAATTCCAGCGCCATCTCAATCCCGGTAAAGCCGCCACCGCAGACCACGACCGTATTGCGAGCCTCGCTCTCTGGCTGCTGCGCCAGATCCTTAATGTGTTGCTCCAGTACGGCGGCGCTTTCGAGCTGGTCGAGGTCAAACGCGTACTCGGCAGCACCGGCAACGGCGTCGCGGTTTACGTGACTGCCGCTGGCGAGTACCAGGCGGTCGTAGCGGCGTAAATGAATTTCACCGTTGGCATCTTGCCAACTGACTTCTTTAGAGTCCGGGAGGATCTGCTCGACGTGACCTTGCAGGAAGTTGACGCCAGTGACGTCAAACAAGGGTTGCAGCGGTGCGACCAGGGTTTGAACGGCGCTTTCATAAAAGCGCGGGCGGACACGCAGCTCTGGCTGTGGCGCAATCACTGTAATATCAATGGGCTGCTGGTGTTTGTCCGCCAGTCGCGCGGCGCTTAATGCTGCCCACATACCGGCAAAGCCGGCGCCCACGATCAGAATTTGTTTATGCATTGGTTTTTTCTCACTGGTGACTACGAATTATTTACTCGGATTTTATTTGTCGTAGTTAAGGATTGCAATGCGATCGAGATCCTTTTTGCCTTAAAGGGTGGGGGTTTTTATTATCTGTTTGATAAATATGTATTTAAATTTTAATTGTGAAGAGGGGTACTTTGCTGTCTGGAATGAGTGAAACGAAAAAGCTACAATCAACTCAGATTAATTTTGGCTGAGATAAGAGAATGGCATTCTACAGTTCCGGGGTTGAGTACGGTATTCATAGCCTGATGTGTATGGTCGACAGTAAGGGCGACGCGCGGGATATGAGCGTGCGGGAAATTGCCGAACTGCAAAGCGTACCGTATGACTATCTGGCGAAAATTTTCACCCGTCTGTCGAAAGCGGGCCTGGTACGCAGCATTGAGGGTAAGGGCGGTGGTTTCCAGTTGGCTAAACCCGCTGAACACATCACGGTGCTGGATGTGGTGAATGCCATTGATGGCGATAAACGCATCTTTGAATGTCGTGAAATTCGCCAGCGGCTGGCGGTATTTGAGGAACATCCGCCCCAGTGGGCCTGTGAAGGCATTTGTGGTGTACGTTCGGTAATGGACATGGCCCAGCAGCGGATGGAAGAAGCGCTCGGTCAGCATACGATACTGGACTTGGCGCGCAAAATGTACCGCAAAGCGCCGGACACCTTTGTGGTGGAAGTGCAAGAGTGGATAGACGCGCGTAAAGGGTAGTGAGTGAAAATGCCCGATAGCGCAAGGCGATCGGGCATGTTGAATGTAGGCCGGATTGGGCAATAGCCTCCATCCGGCACTGAAGGTTATTGCTCGGTGCTTGGCGTATTAATCATGCGGTTCAGCCATGGCACCATAATCGCCATCACCACCGTTACGGCCAGGGTCACCAGACCAATCTTACTGAAGACGTTGGTGTAGATAGGCAACGTTTGCAGCGGGTCGGTGATGTTCTCAGGTACAGCGGTGAACGTCGCGACATAACCCCCCATCAGGAAGGCGGCGGCCTGCGTCAGGAACCACATCCCGAGAATGAAGCCCATCAGATGCTGCGGCACGAGAGCAGCGACCATCGCCAGTCCCAGGGCGCTAATCAGTAGTTCTCCCAGACTCTGGAACAGATACACCAGCACGATAAACCACGGCGATGTCAGCCCCTGCGCATCAGCAAACCACATCCCGGCAGCGGCAGCCGTCAGGAAGCCCAACGAGCACAGGAACATACCGAGCGTAAATTTCATCGGCATGGTCAGGTCTTTGCCTTTGTTTCCCAGACGGGTATAGATTGCGGCCAGCACCGGACTCGCCAGTACCACCCAGAACGGGTTCAATGCCTGGAAGCTTACCGGGTTGATGGCGAAACCAAGAATTTCATGATGCACGTTATTGATAGCAAAGAAGTTCAGCGAAGTTGGCATCTGCGCGTACAGCACGTAGAACACCACCGCTTCCAGCATCAGGATAAAGGCCACGAACATCTTGTTGCGCCCGGTTTTATCCAGTTTGAATGCCTGACGAAAGAAGATGATGGTCACGGCAATCGACAGGACGATCAGCACCAGGTTGGCAATCTGCACGTTATGCATCAGCCAGGCACAGATAAATACCATCACTACCGTACCAGCCAGCACGTACAGCAGATTCCGGAAATTCAGCGGCTTATGGTCCGGCTCTGAACCGATATTCTTCACCATTCCACGGCAGGCAAAGTAGACCAACAGCGCGACAATAAGCCCGGCCCCACACAGGTTGTAGGTCACCGCGTAGCCAAACTTATCGGCAATCACCGGTGCCAGCGACAGCGATAGCAGCGAGCCGATGTTAATCGACATATAAAACAGAGTGAAAGCCCCGTCCAGACGAGCGTCTTTCGGTGGATAGCATTTTGACAGCAGGCTTGCCGGGTTGGCTTTAAAAAGCCCGTTACCGACGGCAATGGTACCCAAAGCAATAAAGATCAGATCGGGCTTAAGCAGTGACATCCCGGTCATGAAGTAGCCTATCGCCAGCACAATGGCGCCAAGCACCAGCGTGCGCTTGGTGCCTAAAAGGTGGTCGCCGACGTAGCCGCCGATCGAGATCAGACCGTAGACCAGCGCGGCAAATGCACCAAAGGTGACAAACGCCTGTTCCTGCGAAAAGCCGAGCTGCTTAACAAAAAATACCGCCAGGATGCCCTGAACGCCGTAATAGCCAAATCGTTCCCATAATTCCACAAAGAAGATCATGAAGAACGGACGAGGTTGCTGCAGCAAGCCCGTAGGTGCAGTTTTATTCATATTCCATCGCCTTTCAAAGCCATCCCGAAAAGTATGAACGCGTATGCTTAAACGCGCCGAAAAAGTCTTATTTTGTTATAGACTGCGGTTATTGACCGCAAGCGTAGAGTATTATAGAGATAGTTTTCGATCCAATTAGTTGATCACACTAATTATGATTTATTTGTTGGATTGATGTACTAATTGCGTCTGGATGATAAAAACAAAAACGCCCGCACAGGCGGGCGTTTACAGGCTTTACGACTTGCAGCGCGCCGGGTTATCTCCCGACGGCCAGCGTTTTATGCTTCTTCGTCGTCACGCAACGGAACAATCAACATGTCGACGTGGACGGTGTTGATCAGTTGGCGTGCGGAGGACATCAGTTTGCTCCAGAAATCCTGGTGGTGGCCACAAACGACCAGATCCATGTCGTATTTTTTGATGGCATCAACCAGAACCTGACCCAGGTCGCCGCTACCGCTCAGGGTTTCGGTGATAGGGTAGCCTGCATTTGTGGAAAGCTCGGTTAGCGCGTGGTGGGTTTCTTCAGAAATGCGTTTCTGCATGTCGCCCAGATTCACGTCGATAAGCCCGGTGTACAGGTCGGAATAGTTTACGTCAACGTGGATAAGGGAGACTTTAGCATTGTAAGGCCGCGCCATAGAGACCGCTTTTTCAACCAGAACTTTGCTTTCCGGAGAAAGATCAACCGCGATAAGAATGTGTTTATAAGCCATAGTGTTACTCCTTCCATAAGTTGTCGATGACTAGCCTGCTGGCATTTACCTGCCGCCGCGTCATCCGCGTCCTGCGAACCTTGCGCGCGGGGCTAGCCCAGTCGTAAAAACGTACCATATAAGGACTATCCTTACATTATAGCGACCAGGATAATCCGTCAATCCACCTTGCTTGCCAAGCAGTTAAACAAATTTTTTAGTTAATTGCATTGATAGCGATTAACCTTCTGGCAAAAAAATTAACTAATCTCCTACACTATCTAGAGAGGCGTTCGGATGCGTGATACTAATACGAACGGTTCGACAGAACTCTTCACTGAATGATTTGGCAGGGTATCGGGGAGCGGTAGTCCCGGAAAGGAGTTCCGTGGGCGGGTCGCCGGGGAGGAGGTATGATTAGCACCATTGCATTGTTCTGGGCTTTATGTGTCGTTTGCATTGTTAATATGGCGCGCTATTTTTCTTCGTTACGCGCACTGTTAGTGGTACTTCGTGGTTGCGATCCATTGCTTTACCAGTATGTAGATGGTGGGGGCTTTTTTACCTCGCATGGGCAACCAAACAAGCAGATGCGTCTGGTGTGGTATATCTACGCTCAGCGTTACCGCGATCATCATGATGATGAGTTTATTCGCCGCTGTGAGCGGGTTCGCGGTCAGTTCATTCTCACCAGCGCGCTATGTGGCCTGGTGCTAATCAGCATGATTGCGCTGATTATCTGGCACTGATGCCAACGACAGATACAAAAAAAGCGGGCCAGTTTTCTGACCCGCTTTTTTTCCGTACATTCGCTTAGATAAGCTTCAGAGAGAGCCAGTAAAGCCCGCCGGAAAGAAGAATTGCGGCTGGCAGGGTGAAGACCCAGGCCATCAGAATGCTGGTCACCGTTTTACGCTGTAAACCGCCGCCATCAACAACCATCGTTCCTGCAACGGAAGAGGAGAGAACGTGCGTGGTGGAAACAGGCATACCGGTGTAGCTGGCGAGACCGATAGAGACTGCGGCGGTCATCTGCGCCGACATCCCCTGAGCATAGGTCATGCCTTTCTTACCGATTTTCTCACCGATAGTCGTCGCCACACGACGCCAGCCAATCATGGTACCAATGCCCAGCGCCAGTGCGACGGCCATAATGATCCAGATAGGTGCATACTCAATGGTGCTCAGCATGTCAGCTTTCAGTTTCTTCAGCAGACGCTGGTCGTCAGCGCTTACGCCAGGCAGTTTCACCACTTTATCGGTGGTATCAGAGATGCACAGCATAATGCGACGCAGTTGACCGCGCTGTTCAACGCTTAACTTGTCGAAAGTTTCCAGATTCGCCAGCATACCTTTCGCACGCTCCAGCGCGTTAATAGTATTAGCCGGGTGACAATGGAACTCGTTAGCTTGCGTTGGTGCGCCCGCTTCCGGAGATGGAATCAACTGATCCACGCCGGTGGCTTGCTTCAGCAGGTCAGGGCGTTGCTGGAAGAAGATTTCGACGTTATTGATTGCATCGCGGGTACGGGTAATTTCGTAACCGGAAGCATTCATATTTACTACGAAACCAGCGGGGGCGACGCCAATCAGCACCAGCATCACCAGACCAATGCCTTTCTGCCCGTCGTTAGCGCCATGAGAGAACGCTACGCCGATAGCGGAGAGGATCAGTGCAATACGCGTCCAGAACGGCGGCTTTTTCTTACCGTCTTTCTTTTCACGTTCTGCTGGCGTCAGGTGGATACGGGCACGTTTTTTCGTACCGCTCCAGTAGCGACGCAGAATGAAAATGAGACCACCTGCAACCACCAGACCGACAATCGGCGAGATGATAAGCGAGGCAAAAATACCCATTACTTTCGGAATGTTAAGTGCATCTACCACAGAAGTGCCGGTCATCAGCGCATTGGTTAAACCAATACCGATAATGGCACCAATTAGCGTGTGGGAGCTGGATGCAGGCAAACCAAAGTACCAGGTACCCAGGTTCCAGATAATTGCTGCCAGCAGCATGGAGAACACCATGGCGAGGCCATGTGACGATCCCATATTGAGCAGCAGATCCGTTGGCAGCATATGCACGATGGCATATGCCACGCTGAGACCGCCCAGCAAAACACCAAAGAAGTTGAACACCGCAGCCATGACCACCGCCAATTGCGAACGCATTGCACGGGTATAGATCACGGTTGCGACAGCATTTGCTGTATCATGGAAGCCGTTAATCGCTTCGTAGAACAGCACAAAAGCCAGAGCAAGCAATAGTAAAAGCCCGGTATGTAAATCCAGGCCAGCAAACAAATGTAGCATAGGACGTTACGCCATTTTGAGGACATGAACGCGGCGCATTATCAGTGACTTTGGCGGCGCGGGCAAAGTGAAATATAGAGTTTTTTTGATTTATCTCCTGCTTTGTTTTACACCACTAAAGAATTATCCTATATATTTCAGATAAATACCCTTTATCGATAGTTTGGTGCTGGTGCGACCACTGAGGAATCTTTACAATTCACACCCGCTTTTTTGAGAGGATCGCAACGTGGAAAGGTTTGATACCGTTATTATAGGCGCTGGCGCAGCAGGTATGTTTTGTGCCGCGCAGGCAGGACAAGCAGGTAGTCGTGTACTGCTGATTGATAATGGTAAAAAGCCTGGACGTAAGATTCTCATGTCTGGCGGGGGCCGATGCAACTTTACCAACCTTTATGTCGAACCGGCCGCATATTTGAGCCAAAACCCGCATTTTTGCAAATCGGCGCTGGCGCGTTATACGCAGTGGGATTTTATCGATCTGGTGGGCAAACACGGCATTGCCTGGCATGAAAAAACGCTGGGTCAGCTGTTTTGTGATGATTCCGCCCAACAAATTGTCGATATGCTGGTGGCGGAATGCGAAAAAGGTAACGTAACTATGCGGTTACGTAGCGAAGTCCTGAGCGTCGGGCGAGAGGGTGATGCTTTCATCCTCGAATTGAACGGGATGACCGTGGGCACGAAAAAGCTGGTTATTGCCTCTGGTGGTCTCTCTATGCCGGGTCTGGGCGCGACGCCGTTTGGTTATAAAATTGCCGAGCAGTTCGGCCTGAACGTATTGCCAACGCGCGCAGGTCTGGTGCCTTTCACCTTACACAAGCCGCTGCTGGAGCAGCTTCAGGTTCTCTCTGGCGTATCCGTTTCCTCCGTTATCACCGCCGAGGACGGCACCGTCTTTCGTGAAAATCTGCTCTTTACGCACCGTGGGCTTTCTGGCCCGGCCGTGCTGCAGATTTCCAGTTTTTGGCAACCTGGTGAATTTGTCAGCATTAATTTGTTGCCAGATGTTGACCTCGCGAGCTTCCTCGATGACCAACGCAGTGCTCATCCTAACCAGAGCTTAAAGAACACCCTGGCAATGCAGTTGCCAAAGCGGCTGGTGGAATGTTTGCAACAGCTTGGACAAATCCCGGATGTTTCGCTTAAGCAGCTTAATGTGCGCGATCAGCAAACGTTGGTCGAGACACTAACCGAGTGGCGGGTACAGCCGAACGGTACGGAAGGGTATCGTACCGCTGAAGTCACGTTGGGCGGCGTTGATACCAATGAGCTGTCATCGCGCACGATGGAAGCACGTAAAGTACCGGGACTCTATTTTATCGGCGAAGTTATGGACGTCACCGGTTGGCTGGGCGGCTATAACTTCCAGTGGGCATGGTCGAGTGCCTGGGCGTGCGCGCAGGATTTGGCGCCAGCCTGACTGTGATGCCCGACAACCTGAGCTGTCGGGCGTTATCATTAGTTCAGACCCAGAAAATACTGGGCGATTTTAAAGTAGATAATTAACCCGGTACCGTCGATAAGCGTGGCGATAAACGGGGCCGAAACCACGGCGGGATCAATGCCGATACGCTTGAGCACCATGGGGATCACTGATGACACCACGGCGCTCCACAGCGTAATGCAAACCAGCGTCAGGCTGACGATCAGCGTGATTTCCATGCCGATACCCATCATCCACGCGCGCAAGCACCCTGCCAGACCCAGCGTCAGAGCGATCAGCAGCGAAGTTGAAACTTCTTTGCGGATCACCCGGCCCATATCGCGCAGCCGCACTTCCCCCAGCGCCATTGAACGTACCAGCGTCGAAGTGATCTGCGTACCGCTGTTGCCACCAGTACCAATTAATAGCGGAATAAAAAAGGCCAGGGCAATTGCGGATTCCAGCGCTTCTTCAAAATGCTGAAGCACGCTGCTGGTATAGGCTTCTGCGACAAACAGCAGCAGGAGCCAGACCGAACGTTTTTTCCACAATGTCCACGGACTAATTTCCAGATAGGGTTTTTCCAGCGGCAGCGTGGCGCCCTGAAGCTGAACGTCTTCGGTAACATCATCTTCCTGTAGATGAGCGATCTCTTTTTCCATCAGACAACCAATCAGCTCGCCTTTCTCAACGACAGCAACCAGGTCGACTTCGCGTTCGGCTAACTCGGCAACGACCTGCGCCCGTTCATCATCAGGCTTTACATGAAATAAACAGCTGTCCGTAAGATGGTTGATGTTAAGCGACGTATCTTTTTCCTGTAATAAGCGCTTGATGGATAACACCCCGCGCAGCGCTTTTCCTGCCACAACAAAGACCTGGCCTGGAATATCATCTGTTGTGAGTTGGGAAACAAAGTATTCGCGAGCGCCGTTCACGCTGAGATGGTCGGGTAGAGTAATAAAATCGGTGCGCATATATTGCGCGATAGCGTCGCCATTGAAATCCGGCATAGGATGATGGGCGGCGCAGAGTGGCATAGATGACATGATGTAATTCCCTATAAAAAATCTCTCATAGGGGCGAACAAGACAGGGGTTAGCGCAGGCAGATCCCTACGTCCTGGTTTTAGCACTGAACAACGTATCTGTCCGATGGTGAAATCGTCAGAAGTTACCTTGGCAACACCTTGATTCGATGGATGCCTGTATTTCCCTGAGTGGTCTCTCTCGATACCAGCAGGGCGGTAACTTGTATTTGTACAGGAGCCTCGCCATAACGAGATCGGTAAATGAGCCGCTATTATAGGGATGCCTAATCATTGATTATGTTTATAGTTGCGATTGTTTATCAATCGTTGATATACGAAATATTCCTTGTGCCAGGTCTGAACTGGAAACGACAACCGAATAGACATATTGAATCCAGGTGTTAGTATTCAATAGACAACAGTTATGAGTATGCGTGTTTCATTTCCGGCCAGGAACGCTGATGATGACAACATTACTACCCGATTTCACAGCATTTTCGTCACTCACGTCCTTCGCGGTGTGCGTTGCTTTCACGCCTGTCCGCACTCTGGCCATTATTTCTCATTCCTTCTCATCCCGGATGGAATCTCCCGCTGAATAGCTGTTCAGTGGGCTTTGTGACACGCATCGTTTGATAACAGGGATTACGGCGGGTCGGATATGGATAAGATTAAGCGTCATCTGGTGTGGTGGGGCGCGGGTATTGTGGTAGCGGTTGCCGCAATAGCGTGGTGGATGTTACGTCCTGCGGGAATTCCGGAAGGTTTCGCGGCCAGCAACGGCAGAATTGAAGCTACCGAAGTGGATATTGCCACCAAGATTGCCGGACGAATTGACACAATCCTCGTCTCGGAAGGGCAGTTCGTTCGCCAGGGCGACGTGCTGGCGAAAATGGATACCCGTGTGCTGCAGGAGCAGCGACTGGAAGCTGTCGCGCAAATCAAAGAAGCCGAAAGCGCGGTGGCGGCGGCACGAGCGCTGCTGGAACAGAGGCAAAGTGAAATGCGCGCCGCGCAGTCGGTGGTAAAGCAGCGCGAGGCGGAACTGCAATCGGTCTCTAAACGTCACGTACGTTCCCGCTCGCTGTCCCAGCGTGGGGCTGTGTCTGAGCAACAGCTGGATGACGACAGGGCTGCGGCGGAAAGCGCGCGCGCGGCGCTGGAATCCGCAAAGGCGCAGGTCTCTGCGGCAAAAGCCGCGATTGAAGCCGCCCGCACCAGCATTATTCAGGCGCAAACCCGCGTAGAAGCCGCGCAGGCCACCGAACGTCGTATTGCAGCTGATATTGATGACAGCGAACTGAAAGCCCCGCGCGATGGTCGCGTACAGTACCGCGTAGCCGAACCGGGTGAGGTCCTTTCCGCGGGGGGGCGCGTGCTGAATATGGTCGATCTCAGTGATGTTTACATGACGTTCTTCTTACCGACTGAACAGGCCGGTTTATTAAAGATTGGCGGTGAAGCCCGCCTGGTGCTGGACGCTGCACCGGATCTGCGTATTCCGGCGACCATCAGCTTTGTGGCAAGCGTGGCGCAGTTCACGCCGAAAACGGTCGAAACCAGCGATGAACGACTGAAGCTGATGTTCCGTGTTAAAGCGCGTATCCCGCCAGAACTGTTGCAGCAGCATCTGGAGTATGTGAAAACCGGTCTACCGGGCATGGCGTGGGTGCGTGTCGATGAAAATCGCCCCTGGCCTGACGACCTGGTCGTGAGGTTGCCGCAATGACGCATCTGGCGCGCCTTCCCGTTCCTCCCGTGGCGCACCTTGACGGCGTGAGTCAGCATTACGGGAAAACGGTAGCGCTGAACAATATCACGCTGGATATTCCCGCCCGCTGTATGGTGGGGCTGATTGGTCCGGATGGCGTCGGAAAATCGAGTCTGCTGTCGCTCATCTCCGGCGCGCGGGTCATTGAACACGGCAACGTGATGGTGCTGGGCGGCGATATGCGTGACCCGAAACATCGCCAGGATGTCTGTCCGCGTATTGCCTGGATGCCGCAGGGATTAGGGAAAAACCTGTACCATACGTTGTCGGTATATGAGAACGTCGATTTCTTTGCCCGGCTGTTTGGCCATGACAAAGCGGAACGCGAAGCGCGGATAACCGAGCTGCTGAACAGCACCGGACTGGCGCCGTTTCGCGACCGTCCCGCCGGGAAACTCTCAGGTGGGATGAAGCAAAAGCTGGGACTGTGCTGCGCGTTAATTCACGACCCGGAACTGTTAATTCTCGATGAACCCACCACCGGGGTCGATCCGCTGTCCCGCGCCCAGTTCTGGGATCTGATTAACAGCATTCGCCAGCGGCAGACCAACATGAGCGTGCTGGTTGCGACCGCCTACATGGAAGAAGCCGAGCGCTTTGACTGGCTGGTGGCGATGAACGCCGGGGAAGTATTAGCCACCGGGAGCGCCCAGCAGCTGCGTGAACAAACCAACAGCGACACGCTGGAGCAGGCGTTTATCGCGCTGTTACCCGAAGCCCAGCGTCAGGCGCATAAGCCGGTGGTGATCCCGCCGTATCACGCTGAACACGAAGAGATTGCTATTGAAGCGAAAGATCTGACTATGCGCTTCGGTAAGTTTGTTGCCGTTGACCACGTTAACTTTCGTATTCCGCGCGGGGAGATCTTCGGTTTTCTCGGCTCCAACGGGTGCGGTAAATCCACCACCATGAAGATGCTCACTGGTCTGCTGCCCGCAAGCGAAGGTGAGGCATGGTTGTTTGGGCAAGCGGTAGATCCGAAGAATATCGATACCCGCAGCCGGGTAGGCTATATGTCGCAGGCGTTTTCGCTTTACAGCGAGCTGACCGTGCGGCAAAACCTTGAGCTGCACGCGCGACTGTTCCATATCCCCGAGGCAGAAATCCCGGGACGGGTACAAGAGATGAGCGAGCGCTTTTCGCTGACCGATGTCGAAGACGCGTTGCCTGGCGCGCTGCCGTTGGGGATCCGTCAACGCCTGTCGCTGGCGGTGGCGGTGATCCATCGTCCGGAAATGCTCATTCTTGATGAGCCGACCTCCGGGGTCGATCCGGTGGCGAGGGACATGTTCTGGCAACTGATGGTCGATCTGTCGCGGCAGGACAAAGTGACCATTTTTATCTCCACCCACTTTATGAACGAAGCGGAGCGCTGCGACCGGATGTCGCTGATGCACGCCGGAAAAGTACTCGCCAGCGGCACGCCGCAGGAACTGGTGAAACAGCGTGGTGCCGCCAGTCTGGAAGAGGCGTTTATCTCCTGGTTACAGGAAGCGGCAGGCCCGGTACCGGAAGCTCAGTTACCGCCAGCCAATGTTCCGAAAGCGCATGAAAATAGTCAGCCGCCGCGGCAGGGCTTTAGCCTACGGCGCTTGTTTAGCTACAGCCGACGTGAAGCGCTGGAGCTGCGACGTGACCCGGTTCGTTCAACGCTGGCGCTGATGGGCACAGTGATCCTGATGCTGATCATGGGCTACGGCATCAGCATGGATGTGGAAAACCTGCGTTTTTCGGTGCTCGATCGTGACCAGACCGTCAGCAGCCAGGCGTGGACGCTCAATCTGGCGGGATCGCGTTATTTTATCGAACAGCCGCCGCTCACCAGTTATGACGAGCTGGACAAACGGATGCGTTCGGGCGAAGTAGCGGTAGCAATAGAGATCCCGCCAAACTTTGGCCGCGATATCGCGCGTGGCACGCCGGTGAAGATTGGCGTCTGGGTCGATGGCGCAATGCCGAGCCGTGCTGAAACGGTCAGAGGCTATGTGCAGGCGATGCACCAGACCTGGCTACAGGACGTGATGGCACGTCAACCCAATGCCAGAGGGCAAAATGGGCTGATGACCATTGAAACTCGCTATCGCTACAACCCCGATGTGAAGAGTTTGCCGGCGATTGTTCCAGCAGTCATCCCGCTGCTGCTGATGATGATCCCTTCTATGCTCAGCGCCTTGAGCGTGGTGCGCGAGAAAGAACTTGGATCGATTATCAACCTGTACGTTACGCCCACCACCCGCAGCGAGTTTTTACTCGGTAAACAGTTGCCTTACATCGTGCTGGGCATGCTGAACTTCCTGCTGCTGTGCGCGCTGTCGGTGTTTGTGTTCGGCGTCCCGCATAAGGGCAGCTTTATGACCCTGACGCTGGCCGCGCTGCTGTACGTCACCATTGCCACCGGGCTTGGGCTATTCATCTCCACGTTTATGAAAAGCCAGATCGCGGCCATTTTTGGTACGGCAATTATTACGCTGATCCCGGCGACGCAGTTTTCCGGGATGATTGACCCGGTCGCCTCGCTCGAAGGGCCTGGACGCTGGATTGGCGAAATTTACCCGACCAGCCATTTTCTGACCATCGCGCGCGGGACGTTCTCTAAAGCGCTGGATCTGACGGATCTCTGGCAGCTGTTTATGCCGCTGGCGATAGCCATTCCGGTGGTGATTGGTTTGAGCGTATTACTGCTGAAAAAACAGGAGGGGTGATGCGCCGACTACGTAATATTTATAACCTCGGTATCAAAGAGTTACGCAGCCTGCTAGGCGACAAGGCGATGCTGACGCTGATTGTCTTCGCCTTCACGATTTCGGTTTACTCCTCCGCCACCGTCCTTCCGGGCTCGTTGCACCTGGCACCGATTGCCATCGCCGATATGGACCAGTCGCAGTTGTCGAATCGGATTGTGAACAGCTTTTATCGCCCGTGGTTTTTACCGCCGGAGATGATCACCGCCGATGAGATGGATGCCGGGCTGGATGCCGGACGCTATACCTTCGCCGTGAATATTCCGCCTGATTTTCAGCGTGATGTGTTGGCCGGGCGTCAGCCGGATATTCAGGTTAACGTCGATGCCACGCGGATGAGCCAGGCTTTTACCGGCAACAGCTATATCCAGAACATCATCAGCGGCGAGGTGAACAGCTTTGTGGCCCGTTACCGTGACAACAGTGAGCCGCCGGTGGCGCTGGAAATGCGCATGCGCTTTAACCCCAATCTGGAACCTGCACGCTTCGGTGCGGTGATGGCAATTATCAACAACATCACCATGCTGGCGATTGTGCTCACTGGCTCGGCGCTAATTCGCGAGCGCGAGCACGGGACAATAGAACATCTGCTGGTGATGCCGGTGACGCCGTTTGAGATCATGATGGCAAAAATCTGGTCGATGGGGCTGGTGGTGCTGGTGGTTTCCGGTCTGTCGCTGATGCTGATGGTAAAAGGCGTGCTCGGCGTACCAATTGAGGGATCGATTCCTCTGTTTATGCTGGGGGTGGCGCTGAGCCTGTTCGCAACCACTTCGATCGGTATTTTTATGGGCACGCTGGCGCGCTCTATGCCGCAGCTGGGACTGCTGATGATACTGGTGTTGTTGCCGTTACAGATGCTCTCCGGCGGCTCCACACCGCGTGAAAGCATGCCGCAGGTGGTGCAGGACATCATGTTGACGATGCCAACGACGCATTTTGTGAGTCTCGCGCAGGCGATACTTTACCGTGGCGCAGGGTTCGGTATTGTCTGGCCGCAGTTCCTGACGTTGCTGGCGATTGGTAGTGCGTTCTTCATGATAGCGCTGCTGCGCTTTAGAAAGACGATTGGTACGATGGCGTAAACATCCGGCACAGGCACTCACTCTTCTTTCGGCAGGCACTGCAAATGACCGTGGCGCACCCCGCGTTGGGAGATCACGTCATCGGCAAAATGTTGCACATCGCCCATGTCGCCTTTTAGTACGGCGATTTCCAGGCAGTCGTCATGGTTGATGTGCACGTGCAGTGTAGCGACCGACAAATCGTGGTGGTGATGCTGGGTCGAAACAATGCGGCTCGCCAGGTCACGCTTCTCATGCTCATAAACATACGAAAGCACCGCGAACCCTTGTGTGCCGTGCTCCTGGGTCGTTTCCTGCGCCAGTGCGCTGCGCAGAATATCGCGGATCGCTTCGGAACGGTTGTGGTAGCCACGGCGTTGGCTCAGGCCGTCGAGCGTTTCTAATAAATCGTCATCAAGTGTGATGGTGATACGTTGCATCAGATTTCAACCTTACGATATTGCGCGGCGGCGCACGGGAATGAAAGCGTTACAGCCTTTGTACGGCGTCGGCGGTCAGGGTAAACGGCGTTGGCGTGCATACCGCCAGGCTCAGGGTGTCAAACTGGCACTGGCTGACAGAGAGCGAGGAAGTTAGCGCGGTACTGTCGACGCTGACAATTTGCCAGGCGCTGCCGCCGCGCTGTTTAACGATAGCTTCTTTACGCGTCCAGATGCGCCAGAATGCTGCCAGTTGCTGCTCCGGGTGTTCAGCCTCGACTTCGGCATGTTCTCCGAGACTGAATACCGTATTTGCCAGCGTTTGCCAGTTATCTTGTGGGCGGACGACTTCAATATCGCAGCCGACTTCCCCTTCGTCGCTGAGCAGCAGGGCGATATCATCGCCGCTGTGGCTGAGATTGAACCACAACGGGGTGTCGGCGGAAAAAGCCGGTTTTCCTTGCTCACCGTAGACGATGTCCGGTAATGGTGAAAGAACATGGGAAAGCAGCACCCGGCCTGCAATCCAGCGCGCACGGTGAGCTCCTTGTGGGGCTTGTTCACTCAGTGCGTTGGGCAGTGCGTCAGTGCTTAAAACAGAAACTTTCCCAAGAACGATCCGGTACATATCAGGGCTAACCTTTAGTAATAATGGGGTTGTGTACCATTCTTCACATGCTGTTTGCAAGTTTATCCAGGCAATCGGCTTTTGGGCCTGCCGGGTCCAAGCAAAATTGCCAGTTTGCTGCCGCCTGTGGTCGTTTCCATCCAGATTTTACATACGCTGGTTAACGGCACAGAGAGCAGCATGCCTACCGGGCCGAGCAGCCATCCCCATACCAACAGAGAGAGGAAGACGATAAGCGTCGATAATCCCAAGCGATGCCCCATCATGCGCGGTTCGAGGATGTTGCCAATCACCATATGCACCACCAGGAACAGCGCGCCAACCAGCACACATTCGTAAATGCCGTTGAACAGTAGCGCCTGGATCATGGGCGGGACGGCGGAAATGACCGAGCCAATGTTGGGCACGTAGTTTAGCAAGAAGGCTAGTACGCCCCACATCAGAGCAAACTGAATCCCCATTAGCGCCAGCCCCAACCAGACGATAGCGCCGGTCCATAGGCTGAGCAACGTTTTCAGCGCCAGATAGTGAGATACACCCTTGAGCGCCCGATGCAGCCCCGCAATATGGATTTGTGGGTTGTTCAGCGCAAAGCGCAGCTTATAAGGAACATGACGCACCTCAAACAGCATAAAGACGACCGTCATTACCAGCAGAACAACGCTGGCCATGGCGCCGGAAAGACTTGTCATCAGCGTGGTGGTGAAGGTCATTATTTTGTCGGAGTCCATGCGTTGTAGCATGCGCTCCGGGGACATATGCAGATTTAGAAAGGGAAGCATCTCTTGCAGATGCAGGACCTTGCGCGTCAGCTCCTTATTGTATTTGGGCAGCATGGCCATGAATTCAGTGATCGAAGATGCCAGAACGCCGACCAGTGCCGTGAGGACGATCAGCATGACCACTACCACGAGCGTAATGGCTACCGGGCGGCTTACTCCCCGGCGAATAAACCAGGTGACCAGCGGATTCAATACAATGGCAAAAAAGAGGGCCAGCAGCAGCTGTACAATGATATCCGCCGCAGCATGAATACCCGCGAGGATCACCACCAGAGCAGCCAGTTTGAGTAAAATGTGCAAACCCGTTTTATCGGGCTGAGCAGTTGTCATATTTTCTTCCTGTTTGCGTTTTGCATTAAGTGTAGCGGCTGGCTTGCGGCTGAGATTCCTAAACTGACTGCTGATTTCTGTGCGGCAACATGGTAGAAATGAAACACTGTTGTGAAAACGTGGTGACTCTCCATGCCCGAACCCGTCGCTGAACTGACGCTGAGCGGTTTACGCCTTAATCTGCGCATTGTCTCTGTGGTGATGTTCAACTTCGCCAGCTATCTGACCATCGGCCTGCCGCTCGCGGTATTGCCAGGCTATGTCCATGATGTGATGGGGTTCAGCGCCTTCTGGGCTGGATTGGTCATCAGCCTGCAATATTTCGCTACGCTGCTGAGCCGTCCACATGCCGGTCGCTATGCCGACCTGCTGGGGCCAAAGAAAATTGTGGTATTCGGGCTGTGTGGCTGCTTTTTAAGTGGTCTGGGTTATTTACTGGCGGGGTCAACGAACGACTGGCCGCTGGCCAGTCTGCTGCTGTTATGCCTGGGTCGCGTGATCCTTGGGATCGGGCAAAGCTTTGCCGGGACCGGCTCTACGCTGTGGGGCGTAGGGGTCGTGGGTTCAATGCACATTGGGCGGGTGATTTCCTGGAACGGCATCGTGACCTATGGTGCGATGGCGATAGGCGCCCCACTGGGTGTACTGTGTTATGCCTGGGGTGGCTTACAGGGACTGGCGCTGACGGTAATGGGCGTAGCGCTGTCGGCAATATTGCTGGCGCTTCCTCGTGAGGCGGTAAAGGCCAGCAAAGGCAAACCATTGCCGTTCCGCGCGGTGCTCGGGCGCGTCTGGTTGTATGGTATGGCGCTGGCCCTGGCCTCCGCCGGATTTGGCGTGATCGCCACTTTCATTACCCTGTTTTATGATGCCAAAGGCTGGGACGGCGCGGCTTTCGCGCTGACGCTTTTTAGCTGCACGTTTGTGGGCACGCGTCTGTTGTTCCCAAATGGGATCAACCGCTTAGGCGGACTGAATGTGGCGATGATCTGCTTTAGCGTCGAGATTGTTGGGCTGTTACTGGTCGGGATGGCTTCCATGCCGTGGATGGCAAAAATCGGTGTTCTGCTGGCCGGGGCGGGGTTCTCGCTGGTTTTCCCGGCGTTGGGCGTGGTGGCGGTAAAAGCCGTCCCGCAGCAAAACCAGGGCGCTGCGCTGGCGACCTACACGGTGTTTATGGATTTATCGCTGGGGGTTACCGGGCCGCTGGCTGGGCTGGTAATGACGTGGGCGGGCGTGCCAGTTATCTATCTGGCGGCGGCAGGGCTGGTAGCAGTGGCGTTATTACTGACCTGGCGGTTAAAAAAACGGCCTCAGGTGGGGTCACCGGAGGCCGCGTCATCGTCTTAACCGTTACTGGATAACCAGCGTGTTAATGATGTTTTCTGCTGTCGTCTGCGCTTTTTGCTGATCGTCAGCAGGCAGCGTGATTTGCAGGGTCAGCAGTTGGTTATCTACTTTGCCTAACACCACAGAAGAGTAAGCGGTCTGGCCTTTAGCCGAGATGATGCTGTCTAACTGCTGCAGCGTGTGGCCTTTCAGCTCAATGGATTTATTGGTGACGACCTGCAGCTGCGGGTCGCGGCTACGTTGCTGCTCTTCCAGGCGTTTTGCCAGCACAGCCAGGTCGTCGTTGGTATTGTCGCCGACAATCACAATCACCGCTTTCTGGCCGGTTGCGTCAGAATAGACGTGCATATTGTTCGCCTGAGTCCCCAGCTTACCGCTCTGATCGGTCATATCCGCTGGCAGAGAAAAACTGAGTTTGCCGTCCAGCAGGCTGACCGGTTGTCCGGTGGCGTTACTTTCTGCGGCAGTCTTCTCTGCTGGCGCTTTTGTATCGCTATTATCACAGGCCGCAAGCCCCATAACCAGCAGGCCAATACCGACATATTTAACCAGATTGCGCATTGACTTCTTCCTTTCGATAAACGGCCATAACGGCTCATTCGTCCATCTTATCACAACTCGGAAAATGAACCTTTAACTCGTCTGCAATGCAGAGATTTCGGATTTATCTGCGAGCCTTTTCAGCAGCATATTCAGCAGCACGCCGTACATCGGCAGGAAGAAAATAATGCTGATCAGCACCTTGAAACAGTAATCGACCAGCGCGATTTCCATCCAGTGTTCGGCCATAAAGGCATCCGGGCTGCGCCAGAAGGCGATAAAGAAGAAGGCTAACGTATCGCTGATGTTGCCAAACAGGGTGGAGGCCGTTGGTGCCAGCCACCAGCGACGGTTCTGGCGCAGGCGGTTAAAGACATGCACATCCAGAATTTGTCCCAGCGCGTAAGCCATAAAGCTGGCGGCGGCGATACGGGCAACAAACAGGTTAAAGTGCAGCAGTGCGCCAAATCCCTGCCACGATCCCATATAGAACAGTGATGAAACGACATAAGAGATCAGCAGCGCGGGGATCATCACCGCGAAGATGATGCGTCGTGCCAACGGCGCGCCAAAAATACGCACGGTCAGGTCAGTGGCGAGGAAAATAAACGGAAAGCTAAACGCGCCCCATGTGGTATGGAAACCAAAAATGGAGATCGGTAGCTGCACCAGATAGTTGCTGGAGGTGATCACCAGCAGATGAAATAGCGATAGCCAAAACAACGCTTTTACGCGCTGAGATTGTGTAAACGGAGTCATATTGTGACCTTTTTGTTGGATGGGGTGAGGGAACCCAATAAAAAACCGTCGCATGATACTGCTTTAAGAACACATTGCAATGGTTGTTTTTCACGCAATCGTTATCCTGATTGGCTTACGTCACAACAGAGCGTAAAATAACGCCGTTTTTGAATGAACGAGACTACGATGAGCGATCTGTTTACCTCTCCCGACCATACTCTTGATGCTCAGGGGCTGCGCTGTCCGGAACCTGTTATGATGGTGCGCAAAACCGTGCGCGGCATGCAGGCGGGTGAAACACTGCTGATTGTCGCCGACGATCCGGCGACAACCCGTGATATTCCCGGTTTCTGTACCTTTATGGAACATGAGCTGGTGGCCAAAGAGACCGACTCGCTGCCGTACCGCTATCTGCTGCGTAAAGGTCAGTAGTTTTGTTTGCCGGATGGCGCCAATGCTTATCCGGCAAAAAACTATCCTTTACGTAACAACCGCAGCGCGTTAGCGGTCACCAGTACCGTCGCCCCCGTATCTGCCAGTACAGCCAGCCACAGTCCGGTTATCCCGAGCAGTGTGGTGACGAGGAAAATCCCCTTCAGACCCAACGCAATCGCAATGTTCTGGCGAATATTGGCGTGGGTAGCGCGTGCCAGTTGAATCATTTGCACCAGACCACGCAGGCGGTTGTGGGTCAGGGCGGCATCGGCGGTCTCCAGCGCGACGTCGGTTCCGCTCCCCATGGCAATACCGATGGTGGCTGCTTTCATCGCCGGAGCGTCGTTGATGCCGTCGCCAACCATCGCCAGCGGCGACTGTTGGTTGAGATGGGTAACGGCCTGTACTTTATCTTCCGGCAATAGCCCCGCTTTGAATTCAAGACCCAGTTCGCCTGCAATGGCGGCCGCTGCACGTGGGTTATCACCGGTCAGAATCACCCCTTTCACGCCAATCTGATTAAGTTCGCTGATGGCGTGGCGGGCATCCTCGCGTAGCGTGTCCTGTAAGGCCAGCACGCCGAGTACGGCCTCGTTACGTAGCACCAGCACCACCGTTTGGCCCGCGCTTTCAAGTTCGCTTATCTGCCCGGCAAAAGCATCGGCAGGTTGCTTACCGGCGGCGCAAATCAGCACGCGCTCGCCATCGACCAGCGCTTCAATGCCAGTGCCGACTAATGCGCGCTGTTCTTTCGCGACAGGTATAACCAGTTCACGCGTTTGTGCTTCCCGAACAATCGCCTGCGCCAGCGGGTGTGTCGCGCCTTGTTCTACTGCCGCCGCCAGCGCCAGTAGTTCAGCTTCACCAATACCGCTCGCCGGGTGAATCGCCGTGACGCGCGGTTTACCCACGGTCAGAGTGCCGGTTTTATCAAACGCGACCTGCGTAACTCTACCCAGTTGTTCCAGCGCGGCCCCGCCTTTGATTAACGCGCCACGACGCGCCGCGGCGGCAAGACCAGAGGTAATGGCTGCGGGGGTTGAAATCACCAGCGCGCATGGGCAGCCAATCAGCAGCAGCGTCAGCCCTTTATAAATCCACTCCTGCCAGGATGCGGCAAACAGCAGCGGTGGTACAAGGGTGACCAGCAGCGCAACCGCCATAATGGCTGGGGTGTAGATCCGGCTGAAACGGTCAATAAAGCGCTCAATGGGGGCGCGACGTTCATCCGCTTCTTCAATCAACTGCAAAATACGGTCAATGGCGCTGGCGCCCGGTTCGGAGAGCACTTCCAGCGTGACCAGACGATCCACGCTGGTGGCGCCTGCCGGGACTTTCTCGCCGGTGGCACGTTCAACCGGGATCGATTCGCCGGTCAGGGCGCTTTCATCAAAACTGGCAAAACCGGAAACCAGTTTGCCGTCAGCTGGTAAACGCCCACCCGCGGCAACTTCGATAATATCGCCAGGGCGGAGGGTATTAATAGCCACCTCTTCGCGTTCGCCGTTACGCAGACGTGTGGCGGTTTCCGGTTTGAGCGCCATCAGCGCGCTGACCCCTTTACGGGCACGGCTGGCAGCCCATCCTTCCAGGCGCTCGCCAATTAAAAACAGCAGCAGCACCATGGCGGCTTCCGCCGTCGCGCCGATAAACAGCGCGCCGATGGCGGCCACGCTCATTAATGTTTCAATGGCAAAGTAGCTGCCAGTTTTCATCAGACGCAGAGCCTGACGGGCAATGGGGCACAGACCGACCAGGGTGGTAGCGATAAACGCTATCTGGCCGAAGGGGTGATTGAATTGCTCCAGCCCCCAGCTAATCGCCATCATGATAATCAGCGAAATCAGCGGCAAGTTTTCTTTAAAACGTGACTCGGGGGCGGCTTCCGTCGCGTTTTCATCGCGCAGGGTATAGCCTGCTTTTTGCACTGCGTTTTCAACTTGCTGGCGGATATCGGAACTGGCGTCGACGACCAGTTTTTCGGTGGCAAACAACACCTGGGCCTGGTTGACGCCGCTGACCTGGCGGGCTGCATTCTCTACTTTTCGGGCGCAGGCCGCGCAGTCCATGCCTGCCACTTTCCAGGAATAACGGGTACCTATTACGGTATCGGATACGGGGGGTGGGGTAGAGCAACTTCCCTCGCAGCAGCAATCGTCAGCCTTTTGTGGCGCAGGGACTGGCTTGAAAGAAGAGAATTGTGGGGCTTTTTTGCCATTGGTAGCGGGTGTCGGCATGGCATCCTCCGGTTGATAATCATTTCGTATTAACCGGAGGATACACTCTGGAGTCGACTCCAGAGTCAAGCTTTTTAAAGATACAACGAACGAACAATCAGGAAATGTCCGGCGAAGTAGCAGGCGGCTGCAATGGCGTTATCGGCGCGGAAGCGGCGACGATAATGGCTACTCAGCCAGACAATATTGCCGATGAACAGGAGTGATGCGCCCATAAATGCCGACAGCGCCGGAGCGGTCGGGCGGAAGAACCACAGTTCGCCAGCCATCCAGACCATCATCAGCGTGATGCCAATAAAGGTACAAATAGCAACGCGCAATTCTTCCAGACGCGTCCAGATCACGGCAATCAGCAACGCCCCCAGCACCGCCAGTACCAACGGCAAAGGCCAGAAGAGCGACAACGTCATTTGGCTGGCGAAGTAAATGGTATACAGCAGATGCGACAGGAAGAATGCCCCTACTGCGTACAGCAGGCGTTGGCGCGGCAATAGCGTCAGCGCGTCGCCCAGCAGCGAGGCCAGCAAGCCAGCCAGTACCAGGTAACTGATAGCGTTAAACATTGGCGCCTGCCAGGCCAGCAGCGCCAGCAGGAGTAACGTCAGGGGTTTAAAGACCCAGCGTTGCCAGGCAGGCCCACGATAGGAAGCATCCACGAACAACCATGCGGAAAGGCAGACAGCGATAAACGACCAAAGCATCTTAGTTCCTTGAATTCGTTATTTTTTCGTAAGCGGGGTGCTTACGGCTCTATTGTCCAGTGTAGAGGTCGATACTGCCAGATGACAACACCATAACGGGCAATGTATGCTTATTTCCGCATTTTCTGATGGGTTAATAATATGAGCAAACCACCACTTTTTTTCATTGTTATCATTGTCTTAATCGTTGTCGCAGCGTCGTTTCGCTTTGTTCAGCAGCGACGTGAAAAAGCGGATAATGATGCCGCGCCGCTGGTACAAAAGCAGGTGGTGGTGACGAATAAGCGGGAAAAGCCGCTTAACGACCGACGCTCCCGTCAACAGGAAGTGAGTCCGGCGGGAACCAGCATGCGCTATGAAGCCAGCTTTAAGCCACAAAGCGGTGGCCTGGAACAAACGTTTCGTCTGGATGCTCAGCAGTACCATGCGTTAACGGTCGGAGATAAAGGGACGCTGAGCTACAAAGGTTCGCATTTTGAAGGGTTTAGTGCGCAACCGTAGTTAAGTTGGCCGGAAATGGCGTCAGCCGCCATCCGGCATCACCTCATTTCTTCAACTGATCTTTAATCTTCTTTTGCCAGACCAGCAGCTCAAAGACGCCAAACAGAAAAATACGGATTTTCTCTCCACTGGTCATCTGCGGGCCATCTTTGGGCATGGTGCTTTTTAGCAGCGCCAACTGCATGCCGTGCATCAGCACCATAAATATCAGTGCGACGTTAACGAAGATGTTAAGCGGGCGTGGAAAAGGTTGGAAAATATTCAGTAGTAAAAATGCCCAGACGCACAGCATCAGCAGGCGTCCCAGGTTAATCAGCATCGTGTTCTCCTCGTGCTTCACGATGGTACAGGCGATAGGCGACCTGTCCGGCGACTTTCTCACGGTATAGCGACCAGTTCACCGGAACCGGCGGCAAACCGTTTTCAACTTCGCTTTCCACGTAAATATACGCTTCGTTCGCCAGCCAGCCATTCGTTTCCAGAAGAGTTAATGTTTCTTCCAGTAATCCTTTGCGAAACGGTGGGTCAACAAATACCACGTTATGCGGCGTACCTGCCTGAGCCAGAAATGCCAGTGTATTCGCGTTAACGACTCGGGCGTGATTTGCCTTCAGCGTGGCGAGATTCTTTTGGAGCTGCTGAGATACCGCGCGATCCATTTCCAGTAGCGTTGCATTTGCCGCATAGCGAGAGAGCGCTTCCAGCCCCAGTGCGCCACTGCCAGCGAAGCAGTCCAGGCAGTGGGCATCGACCATTACCGGCGCCAGCCAGTTGAACAGCGTTTCGCGTACGCGGTCGGTGGTCGGACGCAATCCGGGGCTGTCCGGAACCGGGAGTTTACGGCCTCGCCATTGCCCGCCAATAATGCGGATCTGTCCGCTGCCAGAGTGATTCGGTTTTTTCATTTCTATTATTGCTCAATCCGCCTATAGCATGTCATTCCAGGCGGTGATGTGAGTTAAGTTAAGTGATAGACTATTTCATCATTTTTTTAGCTGCTATGTACATAGCGTTGACGCTGTGCCATGAAGCAACAGCGGGGAGTGTAGTCGCAAATGGCGAAAGAGAAAAAACGTGGCTTTTTTTCCTGGCTGGGCTTTGGTCAAAAAGAGCAGGCACCGGAAAACGAGACAGAAGTAAAAAACGAAGAACAACAACCGGTTACTGAAGAAATTGCCGTCGTTGAGGAACCGTCTCCCGCGCAGGAAACCCATAGCGAAGCAGAAACGGAAGCATTTGCTGCTGAGGTTGTGGAAGTCACTGAGCAGGTTGCGGAAATCGAAAAACTGCAGCCGGAAGAAGAACCGGTTACCGAACAACCGCAGCCGGAAATTGAGCCGGTTGCTGAACCCGTTGCTGAAACTGTAGTGGAAACGCCAGCGTCGGCGGTTATCGAACGCGAAGAATTGCCGCTGCCAGAAGAGGTGAAAACCAAAGAAGTTTCTGCCGAAGAGTGGCAGGCTGAGGCGGAAACCGTGGAAATCGTTGAGGCGGCTGAAGAAGAAGCTGAAAACGAGCCGCAACTGACCGACGAAGAGCTCGAAGCACAGGCGCTGGCCGCTGAGGCTGCTGAAGAAGCGGTTATGGTGGTGCCGCCAGAAGAAACGAAAGAAGAAGAACCGGAAGAAGAAGAGGTAGTCCAGGAGCAGGAAAAACCAACGAAAGAAGGTTTCTTTGCGCGCTTGAAACGCAGCTTGCTGAAAACCAAAGAAAACCTTGGTTCCGGATTTATCAGTCTTTTCCGGGGTAAAAAGATCGACGATGATCTATTTGAAGAGCTGGAAGAGCAACTGCTGATTGCCGATGTGGGCGTAGAAACGACCCGCAAGATCATTGCGAATCTGACGGAAGGCGCCAGCCGCAAGCAGCTCAAAGACGCAGAAGCGCTGTACGGTCTGCTGAAAGACGAGATGGGCGAGATTCTGGCGAAGGTTGACGAACCGCTGAATGTTGAGGGTAAAACGCCATTTGTTATCTTAATGGTTGGCGTTAACGGTGTGGGGAAAACCACCACCATCGGCAAGCTGGCGCGTCAGTTTGAGCAGCAGGGTAAATCGGTGATGCTGGCGGCGGGCGATACTTTCCGTGCGGCGGCGGTAGAGCAGCTGCAGGTCTGGGGTCAACGTAACAACATTCCGGTGATTGCTCAGCATACCGGCGCGGATTCTGCGTCCGTCATCTTTGATGCCATCCAGGCGGCAAAGGCGCGTAACGTAGACGTGCTGATCGCTGATACCGCAGGGCGTTTGCAGAATAAATCGCACCTGATGGAAGAATTGAAAAAAATCGTTCGCGTCATGAAGAAGCTGGACGTTGATGCGCCGCATGAGGTTATGCTGACTATCGATGCCAGTACCGGGCAGAATGCGATAAGCCAGGCCAAACTGTTCCATGAAGCGGTGGGCTTAACCGGTATCACCCTGACCAAGCTGGACGGAACGGCGAAAGGCGGGGTCATTTTCTCGGTTGCCGATCAGTTTGGCATCCCTATCCGCTATATCGGTGTGGGCGAACGTATCGAGGATTTACGTCCGTTTAAAGCGGGCGATTTTATAGAGGCACTTTTTGCCCGAGAGGATTAACAATGATTCGCTTTGAACATGTCAGCAAGGCCTATCTCGGTGGGAGACAAGCGCTGCAGGGAGTGACCTTCCATATGCAGCCTGGCGAGATGGCGTTTCTGACCGGCCATTCCGGCGCGGGGAAAAGTACCCTGCTGAAGCTGATCTGTGGGATTGAACGGCCCAGCGCCGGGAAAATCTACTTCAGCGGGCATGACATCAGCCGTTTGAAAAACCGTGAGGTACCGTTTCTGCGTCGTCAGATTGGTATGATTTTTCAGGATCACCACCTGTTGATGGACAGAACCGTGTTTGACAACGTGGCAATCCCGCTGATCATCGCGGGTGCCAGTGGGGACGATATTCGTCGTCGCGTGTCAGCGGCGCTGGATAAGGTAGGGCTGCTGGACAAAGCGAAAAACTTCCCGATTCAGCTCTCCGGCGGTGAACAACAGCGCGTGGGCATCGCCCGTGCGGTGGTGAATAAACCTGCGGTACTGTTGGCGGATGAACCAACGGGTAACCTGGATGACGCGCTGTCAGAAGGGATCCTGCGTCTGTTTGAAGAGTTTAACCGCGTCGGGGTCACGGTATTAATGGCTACGCACGATATTGGCCTGATCTCCCGTCGCTCCTATCGCCAAATGGTTCTGAGCGATGGGCATCTGCATGGAGGCCTGGCGCATGAATAGACGTGACGCTATCAATCAAATCAAACAGTTCGGTAGCCGACTGGATCGTTTTCGTAAATCGGGCGGTGCGCCTGGTGACGGCGGTCGCAACGCGCCAAAGCGGGCAAAAGCCGCGCCAAAACCGAACTCGCGGAAAACCAACGTCTTTAACGAGCAGGTACGTTACGCGTTCCAGGGCGCGTTACAAGACCTGAAAAGTAAGCCGCTGGCGACGTTTCTGACGGTGATGGTTATTGCCATCTCCCTGACGCTGCCAAGCGTGTGCTACATGGTTTATAAGAATGTAAACCACGCGGCGAGCCAGTATTATCCGTCCCCGCAGATCACCGTTTACCTGCAAAAAACGCTGGATGATGATGCGGCGGCGCGAGTGGTTGGTCAGTTGCAGGCTGAGCAGGGCGTGGAGAAAGTGAATTATCTTTCTCGCGACGACGCGCTGGGCGAATTCCGTAACTGGTCTGGCTTTGGCGGCGCGCTGGATATGCTGGAAGAGAACCCGCTGCCGGCTGTGGCGGTGGTGATCCCGAAACTGGATTTTCAGGGCACGGAATCGCTGAACACCCTGCGCGACCGTATCGCACAAATCAACGGGATTGATGAAGTGCGGATGGATGACAGCTGGTTCGCTCGCCTGGCGGCGCTGACGGGCCTTGTCGGACGCGTTTCCGCGATGATTGGCGTGCTGATGGTGGCGGCGGTCTTCCTCGTCATCGGTAACAGCGTGCGTCTGAGTATTTTTGCGCGTCGCGATACCATTAACGTCCAGAAACTGATTGGTGCGACGGATGGATTTATCCTGCGTCCGTTCCTTTACGGCGGCGCGCTGTTGGGTTTTTCCGGTGCATTTCTTTCACTGATTTTGTCAGAAATTTTGGTGATGCGGCTGTCGTCAGCGGTGACTGAAGTGGCACAGGTTTTCGGGACCAAGTTTGATATCAACGGCTTATCATTCGATGAATGCCTGCTGTTACTGCTGGTGTGCTCAATGATTGGCTGGGTGGCAGCCTGGCTTGCCACGGTTCAACATTTACGTCACTTTACCCCCGATTAAAAAATCTCTGGTATAATCTTTCCCTGCACTGAGTCGTTCGCTCTGCAGGGAAAGAGTCCCTGTAACCTCTTCCCGATGCATTCACCGTGATGTCACATTTTGTGCGTAATCTATACACAGTACGACATGGAACTTGTGGATAAAATCACTGTCTGATAAAAGATTGAATGATATTCTCGTTGCTCATAAGCTCTGGCATGGTTGTTGCTACTGGTTTTTGCTAATTAGCATTTTGCCAATGCGCCAGATGAAAAGATTGAGAGGATTTGAATGACCAAAGAAATGCAAAATTTAGCTTTAGCCCCTGTTGGTAACCTGGAATCTTACATCCGGGCTGCAAACGCGTGGCCGATGTTGTCGGCTGACGAGGAGCGGGCACTGGCTGAAAAGCTGCATTACCAGGGCGATCTGGAAGCAGCTAAAACGCTGATCCTGTCTCACCTGCGCTTTGTTGTTCATGTTGCTCGTAATTATGCGGGCTATGGCCTGCCGCAGGCGGATCTGATTCAGGAAGGTAATATCGGCCTGATGAAAGCCGTGCGCCGTTTCAACCCGGAAGTGGGTGTGCGCCTGGTGTCTTTCGCCGTGCACTGGATCAAAGCTGAGATCCACGAATACGTTCTGCGTAACTGGCGTATCGTTAAAGTCGCGACCACCAAAGCACAGCGTAAGCTGTTCTTTAACCTGCGTAAAACCAAGCAGCGTCTGGGCTGGTTTAACCAGGACGAAGTCGAAATGGTTGCTCGTGAGCTGGGCGTGTCCAGTAAAGACGTGCGTGAAATGGAATCCCGTATGGCGGCGCAGGACATGACGTTTGATATGTCTTCAGACGACGAGTCTGACAGCCAGCCGATGGCACCGGTTCTGTATCTTCAGGATAAGTCATCTAACTTTGCTGACGGCATTGAAGAAGACAACTGGGAAGATCAGGCTGCGAACAAACTGACCCACGCAATGGAAGGTCTGGACGAACGTAGCCAGGACATCATTCGTGCTCGTTGGCTGGATGAAGATAACAAGTCAACGTTGCAGGAACTGGCCGATCGCTACGGCGTCTCCGCTGAACGTGTTCGTCAGCTTGAAAAAAACGCCATGAAAAAACTGCGTGCGGCGATCGAAGCGTAATCTTCCTGCCAAACTGGAAATGCTAATAAACCCTGGATGAAAATCCGGGGTTTTTTGTTTTTATCTCTCCTTCTCTCTCCTGACGTTCTATGCTTTTTGTCATCAAGTTGTTATCTGCATGTCAAATTTAGCTATTCCATAATCATAAAAATCGGGTATGTTTTAGCAGAGTATGCTGCTAAAGCACGGGTAGCTATCCAATAATTGAAATAAAGTGCTGAACAACAACATCACAACACACGTAATAACCACAATAATGGGGATTGTCAGGATGAATATGAAGGGTAAAGCGTTATTGGCAGGATGTATCGCCCTGTCTTTGAGCAATATGGCGTTTGCTAAGGATATTAAAGTTGCTGTTGTCGGCGCGATGTCCGGTCCGGTAGCACAATATGGCGATCAGGAATTTACCGGCGCAGAGCAGGCGATTGCAGATATTAACACCAAGGGCGGCGTGAAAGGCGACAAACTGGTCATGGTGAAATATGACGATGCCTGTGACCCGAAACAAGCGGTAGCGGTTGCTAACAAAGTGGTCAACGACGGGATTAAATACGTTATCGGTCACCTGTGCTCTTCTTCCACTCAGCCTGCGTCAGATATCTATGAAGACGAAGGTATTCTGATGATCACCCCAGCGGCAACGGCGCCAGAGCTGACCGCACGCGGCTATAACCTGGTGTTACGTACCACCGGTCTGGATTCCGATCAGGGCCCTACGGCCGCCAAATATATTGTTGAAAAAGTGAAGCCGCAGCGCATTGCGATCGTTCACGACAAACAACAGTACGGTGAAGGCTTGGCGCGCTCCGTGCAGGACAACCTCAAGAAAGCCAACGCTGACGTGGTGTTCTTCGACGGGATCACCGCCGGTGAGAAAGATTTCTCTACGCTGGTGGCGCGTTTGAAGAAAGAGAACATCGATTTCGTTTACTACGGCGGTTACCACCCGGAAATGGGGCAGATCCTGCGTCAGGCACGCGCTGCGGGTCTGAAAACTCAGTTTATGGGACCAGAAGGGGTAGCGAACGTGTCGCTGTCTAATATCGCCGGTGAATCAGCAGAAGGCTTACTGGTAACGAAACCGAAGAACTACGACCAGGTACCAGCGAACAAACCGATTGTGGACGCCATCAAGGCCAAGAAACAGGATCCGAGTGGTGCATTCGTATGGACCACCTACGCTGCGCTGCAATCTTTGCAGGCTGGTCTGAACCAGTCTGACGACCCGGCTGAAATTGCCAAATACCTGAAAGCAAACTCGGTGGAAACCGTCATGGGGCCGTTGTCCTGGGATGCGAAGGGCGATCTGAAAGGCTTCGAGTTTGGCGTGTTTGACTGGCATGCTAACGGGACGGCGACAGACGCCAAGTGATTTTCCCGGCGCCTTTCGCGCCGCAGGTGTGTTGGCTGCGTTATTCAACCCCGGTCACTTACTTATGTAAGCTCCGGGGATTTTATAACTTGCCGCCTGCCTGCAACACGTAATTCTTGGGAAACTACTAGTAATACAATTGGTTGGGGGCGGTTTTCTACCGTTTCTCCCAACCATTTTCCTGGGCCGTAAACCCTAACGCCTGCATAAACGCGGCCATCACGCTGCGGTCTTCAACGCCGACATCGGCCATCCACCATGCACTCACATCAGGATTTACCCGGATGACCTCTTCGATCAAATACTGGCCCACACCACGACGGCGGGTGATATCGCGCACGCGCAATGAATCCAGTGCGCCTTGTGTGCCGCTCAGCGTGACCCGCACTGCGCCGAGCAGGCGCTCGTTAAAGCGCGCGGCGTAGATCCGATGCGTTTCATCTACGCTTAACGATGAGGGGGAGTACTCCGGCCAGATTTTGCCCAGATCAATCTGATCCTGGGCGCTAAAGTTATCTAAACGAACGATGGTCAGCTTCATTAACAGCATGTCCAAATCACAAAAGATGGAATCAGTGTACCGAAATAATTCACCCGGATGCTTTCTCTTTTTTATTCAATTAACCAGGTTAATAGTTTTGTAACAACGATATTGACAGTTTGAAACATCAGAGATTGAAAAATAGGCAGGATAATACCCTGGAATGCAGCATTTTATTCCGCTCTTTGTGCCGTTATTTTATGCTGACAAACGTGCTTTTTTTTGTTTATCTATAGTGAAAAGCAGAATATTATCTTTTCTTAATCGACTGAAAAATAGAGCTTTTAGCATCAATTTGCTTAAAAAACTGCGCTAAACCATTAATGAGACTGGTAAAAATAGTGCAGTTCAAAAAAAGCACAGTCTGCTTTTTAACCATATAAATACAAAATATTAATTACGTCACGAATGGGGATTCAGGAATATGAAACGGAATGCAAAAACAATCATCGCAGGAGCGATAGCACTGGTCATGTCACACGCGGTCATGGCGGATGATATCAAGGTCGCTGTGGTTGGCGCGATGTCAGGCCCGGTCGCGCAGTGGGGTGATATGGAATTTAATGGCGCGCGTCAGGCCATTAAAGATATCAATGCCAAAGGCGGGATCAAAGGCGACAAACTGGTCGCCGTGGAATATGACGACGCTTGCGATCCGAAACAGGCCGTGGCGGTAGCGAACAAAATCGTCAATGACGGCATTCAGTACGTTATTGGACATCTGTGCTCATCTTCCACGCAACCGGCATCCGATATCTACGAAGATGAAGGCATTCTGATGATTTCCCCGGGCGCGACCAACTCGGAGCTGACCCAGCGCGGTTACGCACACATTATGCGTACAGCGGGCCTGGACTCCTCTCAAGGGCCGACCGCCGCGAAATACATTCTGGAGAAGGTGAAACCACAGCGTATCGCCATCATTCACGATAAGCAGCAATATGGTGAAGGTCTGGCGCGTTCGGTACAGGACAGCCTGAAAGCAGGCAATGCCAATATCGTCTTCTTTGACGGAATCACCGCCGGAGAAAAAGATTTTTCTGCGCTGATTGCCCGCCTGAAAAAAGAAAATATCGACTTTGTTTATTACGGCGGCTACTACCCGGAAATGGGACAAATGTTGCGCCAGGCTCGTTCTGTCGGCCTGAAAACCCAGTTTATGGGACCAGAGGGCGTAGGTAATGCGTCGCTGTCTAACATTGCCGGTGATGCCGCTGAAGGCATGTTGGTGACTATGCCTAAACGTTATGACCAGGATCCAGCGAATAAAGCGATCGTTGATGCGCTCAAAGCTGACAAGAAAGATCCAAGCGGCCCGTACGTGTGGATCACGTATGCAGCCGTCCAGTCATTGGCAACCGCCATGGACCGCAGCGGCAGCAAAGAGCCGTTGGACCTGGTGAAAGATTTGAAAGCACACGGGGCTGATACCGTGATTGGGCCGCTGAAATGGGACGAAAAAGGCGATTTGAAGGGATTTGAGTTTGGTGTCTTCCAGTGGCACGCGGACGGATCATCGACCGTTGCGAAGTAATCGCTGAAGACGAGTTATCCCACCGCCCGTGTAAAACGGGCGGGTTAAGAAAGGTTACCTTATGTCCGAGCAGTTCCTCTATTTCTTGCAGCAGATGTTTAACGGCGTCACGCTGGGAAGCACCTATGCGCTGATCGCCATCGGCTACACGATGGTGTACGGCATTATTGGCATGATCAACTTCGCCCACGGCGAGGTGTATATGATCGGCAGTTATGTCTCCTTTATGATCATCGCTGCGCTAATGATGATGGGCATTGATTCCAGTTGGCTACTGGTCGCGGCGGGTTTCGTCGGCGCGATTGTGATTGCCAGCGCCTACGGCTGGAGCATAGAACGCGTGGCGTATCGGCCCGTGCGCAGCTCCAAGCGACTGATCGCGCTGATTTCCGCTATCGGGATGTCCATCTTCCTGCAAAACTACGTCAGCCTGACGGAAGGCTCGCGCGACGTCGCATTACCCAGCCTGTTTAACGGCCAGTGGACCGTCGGCAGCAGCGAAAACTTCTCTGCTTCCATCACCACCATGCAGCTGGTTATCTGGATAGTAACCTTCCTGGCGATGCTGGCGCTGACGCTGTTTATCCGTTACTCCCGTATGGGACGCGCCTGCCGTGCCTGCGCGGAAGATCTGAAAATGGCCAGCCTGCTCGGTATAAATACCGATCGCGTGATTGCGCTGACCTTTGTGATTGGCGCGGCAATGGCGGCGGTCGCGGGTGTGCTGCTCGGTCAGTTCTATGGCGTAATTAACCCCTACATCGGTTTTATGGCCGGGATGAAGGCCTTTACCGCAGCGGTATTGGGCGGTATCGGTAGTATTCCAGGGGCGATGATCGGCGGCCTGATTCTGGGCGTCGCGGAAGCGCTCTCCTCTGCTTACTTGAGTACTGAATACAAAGACGTGGTGTCGTTCGCGCTGCTGATTCTGGTGCTGCTGGTGATGCCGACCGGTATTCTGGGTCGCCCGGAGGTAGAGAAAGTATGAAACCGATGCATTTTGCAATGGCGCTGCTCTCTGCCGCGATGTTCTTCGTCCTGGCGGGCGTCTTTATGGGCGTCCAGCTGGAGCTTGACGGCACCAAACTGGTGGTGGATTCCGCGGCGGATATTCGCTGGCAGTGGGTGTTTATCGGTACTGGCGTGGTCTTCCTCTTCCAGTTGCTGCGTCCAGCCTTCCAGAAGGGTCTGAAGAGCGTCTCCGGGCCGAAGTTTATTCTGCCGGCGATTGATGGCTCCACCGTTAAACAGAAGCTGTTTCTGGTGGCGCTGCTGGTGATTGCCGTGGCGTGGCCGTTTATGGTGTCACGCGGTACGGTGGATATCGCCACGCTGACGATGATTTATATCATCCTCGGCCTCGGCTTAAACGTGGTGGTGGGGCTTTCCGGCCTGCTGGTGCTGGGCTACGGCGGCTTTTATGCCATCGGCGCTTACACTTTCGCACTGCTGAACCACTATTACGGCCTCGGCTTCTGGACATGCCTGCCGCTGGCAGGGCTGGTTTCCGCTGCTGCGGGCTTCTTGCTCGGTTTCCCGGTGCTGCGTCTACGCGGGGATTATCTGGCGATTGTGACCTTAGGCTTCGGCGAAATCGTTCGTATCCTGCTGCTCAACAACACCGAAGTGACCGGTGGCCCGAACGGTATCAGCCAGATCCCGAAACCGACTTTTTTCGGTCTGGAGTTTAGCCGTACCGCCCGTGAAGGCGGCTGGGATACCTTCAGCAACTTCTTTAACGTGAAGTACGATCCCTCCGACCGTGTGATTTTCCTGTATCTGGTGGCGCTGCTGCTGGTGGTCTTCTCGCTGTTTGTTATCAACCGTCTGCTGCGTATGCCGTTGGGGCGTGCGTGGGAAGCGCTGCGCGAAGATGAAATTGCCTGTCGCTCGCTGGGCTTAAACCCTACGCGCATCAAGCTGACCGCCTTTACCATCAGCGCCGCGTTCGCCGGTTTTGCTGGTACGTTGTTCGCCGCGCGCCAGGGCTTTGTCAGCCCGGAATCCTTCACCTTTGCCGAGTCGGCCTTTGTGCTGGCAATTGTGGTTCTGGGCGGAATGGGCTCACAGTTCGCGGTGATCCTCGCGGCCATCCTGCTGGTGGTGTCCCGCGAGTTGATGCGTGATTTCAATGAATACAGCATGTTAATGCTGGGTGGTTTAATGGTACTGATGATGATCTGGCGTCCGCAGGGCTTGTTGCCGATGACCCGTCCACAGTTGAAACTGAAAAACGGGGAAGCAAAAGGAGAGCAGGCATGAGTCAGCCATTATTATCCGTTAACGGCCTGATGATGCGCTTCGGCGGTCTGCTGGCGGTAAACAACGTTGAGCTGGAGCTGCGGCCACAGGAGATAGTTTCGTTAATTGGGCCAAACGGCGCGGGAAAAACCACGGTCTTTAACTGTCTGACCGGTTTTTATAAACCCACCGGCGGTACCATTAAGCTGCGCGACCAGCATCTGGAAGGGCTGCCGGGACAGCAAATCGCGCGGATGGGCGTGGTGCGCACTTTCCAGCACGTCCGTTTGTTTCGCGAGATGACGGTGATTGAAAACCTGCTGGTGGCGCAACATCAGCAGCTGAAAACCGGCGTGTTTTCGGGCCTGTTGAAAACCCCGTCGTTCCGCCGCGCGCAGAGTGAAGCGTTGGATCGCGCCGCCACCTGGCTGGAGCGTATTGGTTTGCTGGAGCATGCCAACCGTCAGGCCAGTAACCTGGCCTACGGCGATCAGCGTCGTCTGGAGATCGCCCGTTGCATGGTGACCCAGCCGGAGATCCTGATGCTCGACGAACCCGCCGCAGGTCTTAACCCGAAAGAGACCAAAGAGCTGGACGAGCTGATTGCTGAGCTGCGTAATCATCACAACACGACAATCTTGTTGATTGAACACGACATGAAGCTGGTGATGGAGATTTCGGACCGTATTTACGTGGTGAACCAGGGCACGCCGCTGGCGAACGGGACGCCGGAACAGATTCGTAACAACCCGGACGTGATCCGCGCCTATTTAGGTGAAGCATAATGGGGGCGAGAGATAATATGGATAAGGTGATGTTATCGTTTGATAAAGTCAGCGCCCACTACGGCAAGATACAGGCGCTGCACGACGTCAGCTTGTATATCAATCAAGGTGAAATCGTGACGCTTATTGGCGCCAACGGCGCGGGAAAAACCACGCTGCTCGGTACGTTGTGCGGCGACCCGCGCGCGACCAGCGGGCGAATCGTCTTTGATGATAAAGACATTACCGACTGGCAGACGGCGAAAATCATGCGCGAAGCGGTGGCGATTGTCCCGGAAGGGCGTCGCGTGTTTTCCCGCATGACGGTGGAGGAGAACCTGGCGATGGGCGGTTTTTTTGCCGAGAAGGACCAGTTTCAGGAACGCATCAAGTGGGTGTATGACCTGTTTCCTCGCCTGCATGAGCGCCGTATTCAACGTGCGGGAACGATGTCCGGCGGCGAACAGCAGATGCTGGCGATAGGCCGTGCGCTGATGAGCCAGCCGAGGCTGCTACTGCTTGATGAACCATCGTTGGGCCTGGCGCCGATTATCATCCAGCAGATCTTTAACACCATAGAGCAATTGCGCGAGCAGGGGATGACCATCTTCCTCGTCGAACAGAACGCGAACCAGGCGCTGAAGCTCGCCGATCGCGGCTACGTGCTGGAAAACGGTCATGTGGTGCTGGAAGACACCGGCGATGCGTTACTGGCTAATGAAGCGGTGCGCAGCGCGTATCTGGGCGGTTAATTCTCTGCTTCCCTGCTGGATGGCGGCGTAAACGCTTTATTCGGCCTACGGTATGTGTAGGCCGGGTAAGAGGCATAAACATCGCCATCTGGTGTTTCATTTAAATTGCCTATACGTGTCTCAGCTCCCACTTTCCCTTCTTACAACTTTCACCGCCTTGCCATCTGTTTGTCGCCTTACTATCTTTTTTTTGTAATAAAAAAGTTATTTTTCTGTCATTCGAGCATGTCATGTTACCCCCGCGAGCATAAAACGCGTGATATCGCGCATCCGGCACAACAAGAGAGATAACCGATGATATCGTTACGACATACAGCTTTAGGACTGGCACTTAGCCTGGCGTTTGCAGGTCAGGCACTGGCGGTCACCACCATCCCATTCTGGCATTCAATGGAAGGCGAACTGGGTAAAGAAGTTGATTCTCTGGCGCAACGCTTTAATGCCGCCAATCCCGACTACAAAATTGTTCCGCAGTACAAAGGCAACTATGAGCAGAACCTGAGCGCAGGTATTGCCGCTTTCCGTACCGGAAACGCGCCTGCGTTGCTGCAGGTTTATGAAGTGGGTACGGCAACGATGATGGCTTCGAAAGCCATTAAACCGGTGTATGAAGTATTCAAAGAGGCTGGCATTAACTTCGATGAGTCTCAGTTTGTACCGACGGTTTCCGGCTATTACACCGACTCTAAAAGCGGACATTTACTCTCCCAGCCTTTTAACAGTTCCACCCCAGTGCTGTACTACAACAAAGATGCCTTCAAAAAAGCAGGTTTAGACCCTGAGCAACCGCCGAAAACCTGGCAGGACCTGGCGGAATACACTGCGAAGCTGAAAGCCGCAGGTATGAAGTGCGGTTACGCCAGTGGCTGGCAGGGTTGGATTCAGATTGAAAACTTCAGCGCCTGGAACGGTCTGCCGGTCGCCACCAAAAACAATGGCTTTGACGGTGCTGACGCGGTACTGGAATTCAATAAACCCGAGCAGGTAAAACACATTGCCTTGCTGCAAGAGCTGAACAAAAAAGGGGATTTCAGTTACTTCGGGCGTAAAGATGAATCCACAGAAAAGTTCTATAACGGTGAATGTGCTATTACTACAGCTTCCTCCGGCTCATTAGCGAATATCCGCCAGTACGCCAAATTCAATTACGGCGTCGGCATGATGCCGTACGATGCTGATGTGAAGGGCGCACCGCAGAACGCAATTATTGGCGGGGCCAGCCTGTGGGTGATGCAGGGCAAAGATAAAGCAACCTACGAAGGCGTGGCAAAGTTCCTCAACTTCCTGGCACAGCCAGAAATTGCGGCTGAATGGCATCAGAAAACCGGTTACCTGCCGATCACGACTGCCGCATACGACCTGACACGTGAGCAGGGTTATTATGATAAGAATCCTGGGGCCGATATTGCCACCCGCCAGATGCTGAACAAACCGCCGTTGCCGTTTACCAAAGGGCTGCGTCTGGGCAACATGCCGCAGATCCGCACTATTGTGGACGAGGAACTGGAAGGGGTATGGACCGGGAAGAAAACCCCACAGCAGGCGTTGGATGCCGCCGTTGAGCGTGGTAATCAGTTACTGCGCCGCTTTGAGCAATCGACCAAGTCTTAAGTGTATAAGTGCCGGATAGGTGCTTGCACCGCCATCCGGCACCTTCCAGGAAAAGAATCTACATGTCCTCATCTCGTCCGGTGTTCCGCTCGCGCTGGCTTCCTTATTTGCTGGTGGCCCCGCAGCTGGTTATCACTGTTATTTTCTTTATCTGGCCCGCCGGTGAAGCGCTGTGGTACTCGCTACTATCCGTTGATCCGTTTGGTCTTTCCAGCCAGTTTGTCGGACTGGAGAATTTTGTCGCGCTGTTCCATGACCCGTACTACCTTGATTCATTCTGGACCACCATTAAGTTCAGTACGTTAGTCACGGTGAGCGGCTTACTGGTGTCGTTATTTTTTGCGGCGCTGGTGAATTACGTGGTACGCGGCAGCCGTTTTTACCAGACACTGATGCTATTGCCTTACGCCGTTGCGCCGGCCGTCGCTGCCGTATTGTGGATCTTCCTGTTTAACCCGGGACGCGGGCTAATTACCCATTTTCTCGGTGAGTTTGGCTATGACTGGAACCATGCGCAAAACAGCGGTCAGGCGATGTTTCTGGTGGTGTTCGCGTCGGTCTGGAAGCAGATTAGTTACAACTTCCTGTTCTTCTTTGCCGCACTGCAGTCTATTCCGCGGTCGCTGATCGAAGCCGCCGCGATCGACGGCGCAGGACCGGTTCGCCGCTTCTTTAAACTGGCGCTGCCGCTGATTGCGCCGGTCAGCTTCTTTCTGCTGGTGGTGAATCTGGTTTATGCCTTCTTTGATACCTTCCCGGTGATCGATGCCGCCACGGCAGGTGGACCGGTACAGGCGACCACTACGTTGATTTATAAGATCTATCGCGAAGGGTTTGTCGGGCTGGATCTGGCGTCTTCCGCTGCACAATCGGTGGTGCTGATGTTCCTGGTCATTATTTTGACGGTGGTGCAGTTCCGCTATGTGGAAAGTAAGGTGCGTTACCAATGATTGAGAACCGTCCTGGGCTGACAATATTCAGCCATACCATGTTGATTATGGGGATCATGGTGATCCTGTTTCCGCTGTACGTCGCGTTTGTCGCGGCGACGCTGGACAATAAAGCGGTGTTTGAGACGCCGATGACGCTGGTTCCCGGCACACAGTTGCTGGAAAACATGAAATACATCTGGGTCAACGGCGTGGGCGTCAACAGCGCGCCGTTCTGGCTGATGATGCTCAACAGTTTCATCATGGCATTCAGCATTACGGTAGGGAAAATTACTGTCTCTATGCTCTCCGCATTCGCCATCGTCTGGTTCCGCTTTCCGCTGCGCAACCTGTTTTTCTGGATGATTTTTATCACCCTGATGCTACCGGTTGAGGTGCGTATTTTCCCGACGGTAGAAGTGATTGCCAACCTGAAAATGCTCGACAGCTATGCAGGCCTGACGCTGCCGTTGATGGCGTCAGCGACAGCGACTTTCCTGTTCCGTCAGTTCTTTATGACCCTGCCGGATGAACTGGTTGAGGCGGCGCGTATTGACGGCGCGTCACCGATGCGTTTTTTCCGCGATATCGTACTACCGCTGTCAAAAACCAATCTGGCTGCGCTATTCGTGATCACCTTTATCTACGGCTGGAACCAGTATCTGTGGCCGTTGTTAATTATTACCGACGTCAATTTGGGCACTGCGGTGGCGGGCATCAAAGGCATGATTGCCACTGGTGAAGGCACCACACAGTGGAACCAGGTAATGGCAGCCATGCTGCTGACGCTCATCCCTCCGGTAATCATCGTGTTAGCCATGCAGCGTGCCTTCGTATGTGGCCTGGTCGATAGTGAGAAATAAAAATGGCTGGTTTAAAACTACAGGCAGTAACCAAAAGCTGGGACGGCAAAACCCAGGTAATTAAACCGCTGACGCTGGACGTCGCGGACGGGGAATTTATTGTGATGGTTGGGCCATCCGGCTGCGGTAAATCTACGCTATTGCGGATGGTGGCTGGGCTTGAACGGGTGAGCGGCGGCGATATCTGGATTGATAATAAACGCGTCACCGAAATGGAGCCAAAGGATCGTGGTATTGCGATGGTCTTCCAGAACTATGCGTTGTACCCGCATATGAGCGTGGAAGAAAATATGGCCTGGGGGCTGAAAATTCGCGGGATGGGCAAGGAGCATATTGCTGAGCGGGTGAAAGAGGCAGCGCGTATTCTCGAACTGGATGGCCTGCTTAAACGTCGTCCACGTGAGCTTTCCGGCGGCCAGCGCCAGCGCGTGGCCATGGGGCGGGCGATTGTCCGCGACCCGGCGGTATTCCTGTTCGATGAGCCGCTTTCTAACCTCGATGCCAAGCTGCGCGTACAGATGCGTCTGGAATTACAACATCTGCATCGTCGGCTGAAAACCACCTCGCTGTACGTGACACACGATCAGGTTGAAGCGATGACCCTCGCCCAACGGGTAATGGTGATGAACAAAGGCATTGCCGAGCAAATCGGTACCCCGGTTGAGGTGTATGAGAAACCTGCCAGCCGCTTTGTGGCGAGCTTTATCGGCAGCCCCGCAATGAATCTGCTGGACGGTCGCATCAGCGCCTCGGGTACGCATTTTGAGCTGGGCGATGGTATGTCGTTACCTATCGGTAGAAGCGCCGGGGAGTGTGTTGGGCGTAACATGACGCTGGGTATCCGCCCGGAGCATATTGCGCTAAGCTCGCAGGCCGAAGGTGGCGTGCCGTTGGTCGTCGACACGCTGGAAATGCTGGGTGCGGATAATCTGGCACATGGACGTTGGGGTGAGCAAAAACTGGTGGTGCGGTTGGCGCATCAGCATCGCCCGACTGCAGGCAGCACGCTGTGGCTGCATCTGCCAGAAAATCATCTGCATCTTTTTGATGGCGAAACAGGACAACGTGTATGAGTAACTGGCCTTACCCCCATATTGTCGCCCATCGTGGCGGCGGTAAGCTGGCACCGGAAAATACCCTGGCGGCGATCGACGTGGGGGCGCGATACGGGCATACCATGATTGAGTTTGACGCTAAATTGTCGAAAGACGGTGAGATCTTCTTGCTGCATGACGACAACCTGGAACGCACCAGCAACGGCTGGGGCGTGGCAGGCGAATTGAACTGGCAGGATTTATTGCGCGTGGACGCCGGGGGCTGGTTTAGCGGTGAGTTTAAAGGCGAACCGCTGCCGCTGCTCTCGCAAGTTGCTGAGCGCTGCCGCCAACACGGCATGATGGCAAATATTGAGATCAAACCCACCACCGGGACGGGGGCGCTCACCGGGAAGGTCGTGGCGCTGGCCGCGCGTGAACTGTGGGCGGGAATGACGCCACCGCTGTTGTCATCCTTTGAGATTGATGCTCTTGAAGCGGCGCAACAGGCGGTGCCTGAACTGCCGAGAGGCTTGCTGCTTGATGAGTGGCGCGAGGACTGGCGTGAGCTGACCACCCGGCTTGGCTGCGTTTCTATTCACCTTAATCACAAGCTGTTGGATGAAACGCGCGTGGATGCGCTGCACGACGCGGGGCTACGTATACTGGTTTATACCGTAAACCGACCCCAGCGCGCGGCAGAACTGCTGCGCTGGGGCGTAGACAGCATCTGTACCGATGCCATTGATACCATTGGTCCGGATTTCCAGCCCAGTTAAGGCCCAATCGTTTTTAACGGAACGTTAGGTTGCGGCGTGCTGGAGGGCTTCAGCATGTCGCCGTTCTTTTTCTCCGACAGCATATGTTGCTTATTCAGCGAGCTGTCCGGATTACGGGGTCCACTCAACATCCCACCGTTGCTGTTAGGCAGCATTTGCTGCCGTCCAGAATTCAACTCGCCCGGCTGCGACTGTAGCACGCGCTGGGTGTTCGTGTTGATTTGGTTTTCCATATGCTGTTGCTGCATGCGCGTCTGCGTTTGCAACTGCTGGTTGAGCATCCCTTTCTGCTGAATCTGCTGTGATTGCATTTGGGTTTGCATACGCTGCTGGCTCGGGATCTGATAACCGGGCTGATTCGGGTTATTCATGGTGTTGATGGGCTGTGCAAAGCCTGCAAAGGGCAAGAGCATGGCTAAAAGTAAGAGTCGTTTCATCGCTTTTCTCCTCTCGGGGATCGTTTAAGTTTACTCCTTTCTCGCCGTGACGATGATTATTTCAGAGTTATGCACCAGGCTTAGTGGGGGCCGACCCCCATACATCTGGAGAATAACGATGATAAAACCGACGTTTTTACGCCGGGTAGCCATTGCTGCTCTGCTCTCAGGAAGTTGTTTTAGCGTGGCTGCTGCGCCGGCTGCGCCACCGCCGGTGTCTTACGGTGTTGAGGAAGATGTGTTCCATCCCGTGCGTGCGCAACAGGGGATGGTGGCTTCCGTGGATGCGTTAGCCACCCAGGTTGGGGTGGATATTCTTAAACAGGGCGGGAATGCCGTTGATGCCGCCGTTGCCGTGGGTTACGCGCTGGCGGTGACGCATCCGCAGGCGGGCAATCTGGGCGGCGGTGGGTTTATGCTGCTGCGCACCAAAGACGGTAACACCACAGCGATTGATTTTCGTGAAATGGCCCCTGCTGGCGCGACCCGCGACATGTTCCTCGATGAGCAGGGCAACGCCGATGCGAAAAAATCGCTAACCTCACATCTGGCATCCGGTACGCCGGGTACCGTGGCGGGTTTCTCGCTGGCGCTGGAGAAATATGGCACGATGCCGCTGAACAAAGTCGTGCGCCCGGCAATGAAGCTGGCGGAAGAAGGCTTTGTTGTTAACGACGCGCTGGCTGACGATCTGAAAACCTATGGCAGCGAAGTGCTCCCTAATCACGAAAACAGCAAAGCCATTTTCTGGAAAGACGGCGAGCCGCTGAAAAAGGGCGACAAGCTGGTGCAAACGAACCTGGCGAAAAGCCTGGAGATGATTGCCGAAAATGGCCCGGATGCGTTTTATAAAGGGGCGATTGCCGATCAGATTGCTGAGGAAATGCAGAAGAACGGCGGGCTGATGACCAAAGAGGATTTAGCCGCCTATAAAGCCGTGGAGCGTACGCCGATTAGCGGCGACTATCGCGGATATCAGGTCTTCTCGATGCCGCCGCCGTCCTCTGGCGGTATTCATATCGTGCAGATCCTCAATATTCTCGAAAACTTCGATATGAATAAGTACGGGTTTGGCAGCGCTGATGCCATGCAGGTAATGGCTGAAGCGGAGAAATATGCCTACGCCGACCGTTCGGAGTATCTGGGCGACCCGGATTTTGTGAAAGTGCCGTGGCAGGCGCTGACCAATAAAGCCTATGCCAAATCGCTTGCCGATCAGATTGATATCAACAAGGCTAAGCCTTCCAGCCAGATCAAACCTGGCAAGCTCGCGCCGTATGAAAGCAATCAGACCACCCATTTCTCGGTGGTGGATAAAGACGGCAATGCCGTGGCGGTGACATATACGCTGAACACCACCTTTGGCACCGGAATTGTGGCGGGAAACACCGGCATTCTGCTTAATAACGAAATGGACGATTTCTCCGCCAAACCGGGCGTGCCGAACGTTTACGGGTTGGTGGGTGGCGATGCCAACGCGGTTGGGCCGAAGAAGCGTCCGCTGTCATCAATGTCGCCGACTATCGTGGTTAAAGACGGGAAAACCTGGCTGGTTACTGGCAGTCCTGGCGGAAGCCGAATTATCACTACTGTGCTGCAAATGGTAGTCAACAGCATTGATTTTGGAATGAATGTCGCCGAAGCGACCAACGCGCCGCGCTTCCATCATCAGTGGTTGCCCGATGAACTGCGCGTTGAGAAAGGGTTTAGCCCGGACACCATTAAGCTGCTGGAACAGAAAGGGCAGAAAGTCGCACTGAAGGAAGCGATGGGCAGCACGCAGAGCATTATGGTAGGACCGGATGGCGCACTGTATGGCGCGTCCGATCCGCGTTCCGTGGATGATTTAACGGCGGGATACTAAAGATAACGGCCCTCTTCGGTCGGAGAGGGCTGATTTGGACAGTTTAATTTTTAGCGAACATAATATTTCAAACTAAAAAAGATGCTGTTGCTCTTTGATCAAGTTAAAGCCATTTTGGGCTACTTTGTAGCGTGGTCTTGATTTATCTTCGCCATATACAACATCAACCAATCCGCTATTGACAAGGCTCGTTACGATATTCGCAACGTTACCAAATCCAGGAACGTTTCTCGTATAAAGCGCACGATCCAGAGCTATCCAGTTCCAGTTAATATCTTTTTCGGCCATAACTTTCAGTACGTTAAATTCTGTTTCAGTTATCATGGTTTATCGCGTCCGAGTAAGCTTAGCTTCGTGTTGTTTTGCTCGTTTCGTAGTCTTTTAAATATTTCTCCAGCGGCCAGGCAGTACCTAAATCAACGATTTCACCGCTATCTTTATCGATGATGAAAGGCACATTTCCTGCCAGGCGGGAAGCGTTGTCTCCGGTTTCGAGGTATTCCCTCGATTCGAAGCAAAAAAACCAACCTTCTGCAAACCGTCCGTGGAGTGTGATGACGACGGAAGCATCCGCCTCGCTAAGGTACGTATTAGCTTTGTTTATGGCTTCTTCATAAGTAAACATAGAAATCTTCCTGGCGGTACGAAGCTTTATCGTTGACCTATTACTCTTTTCGCTCAAGCCCAATATATTCAACAAAACCCTCTCCAGAGTAAACATTCATTCTTACTCTGAGAATATCTATTGCATCTTTTGCAAGTTCTTTAGGTATGAATAAAACAAAAACTCTGTCATCGCCATCAATAATTGTTCCTAATGCCAATTGCGAAAATATATCGTCTGGCAATATATAATCACCCAATGTCTTTCTGATAATTTCTTTTGCTTTTTGTTCTAAAAAATTTAAAGATATTTTTCTCATTGTGCGCTCTTGTCGTTATTAACGAACAGTGTCTAAAATTTCATTTAAAAATTCAGTAAAGGATTTAAATGTTCCAAATACATTGTCAGTGCCGATGTTATCTCTAATTTCAAAAAGACAGGTTTTAGTATCATAGATGAATAGTGAAATACTATCGTCACCAATGACTAATCGTTCTGCAAAATCAGGATTTATATAGTCATCATTATTTCTATAAAATTCGTTCATGATAAATAAGTTCTTAACTAAAGGTTCTGGTATTGAAACACTGAAAATTCTTAATCCGTTATACTCAAACCCATCCATTGTTTCTAAGAATGTTAAATAATCAGGTTGATTAGAGAATAATATGCAGACTTCATCGCATAATTGTTCGAGTATCGGTGATGTTTCAGTTTCAGAGTTTCTTTTTGTGATACTTTCAACAAAGGAGTTCTTTATGGCGTCTTCTATAGGGTAATCGAAATCATCCATCATCTTTTTTAATTCAACTAAGAGATCTTCAATTTTCATTCTTACTTAATCCTGGGTTGCTATTTGAGTGGATAAATTGAGCCTGATGGGATAGCCCAGAATGTTGTTTTGCTTTCACCTGGTAACATTGTTCTTGTTACATTGGATTGCATATTGGTAAATAATTTGTGATATGGCTCATTTTCTATTAATATTAAATTATCAAAGTTGTTTGTTCCTCCATCATCTAATGGTAACTTATGGTGAACACTATAGTTATAAGGCGTATTCCCATTACTCATTTTTAAAAAGTCATTTGAGTTAAATCTATTCACTAAACTTGGATTTTTTGCGAGATCAATAAGGAATTTTTTCCTTATGGTACTATTAAATTCCTTTCGCAATACTGCTGCTTCAGTGGGGTTTCTTCGGGTATAATTTATTTCTTTTATTGTTACGCCACTGAGTAATTTCGGCTCACCTCTCAATCTTCCAAGATAGATATTAATCTCTTGATAAATTTCAGAATTAGAGCGTCTAGCTAACAAAATAGAACCTGCTGCAAGTGCAGCGCCTGCAGTTTTTTCATTCATAACCTGCTCGTAACCCGCTGGCGCATCACCTCCCAACTTCTCCGCTATTTCCCTGAACCCCTCTATATTCCCGTTGTAGATCCCTCCGGCGGCAAGTAGTCTGCCAATCCCTTTGCTGTTTAACGTTTTGAGGCCGTTGTCTGTGGGCGTTTTTGGAGGGGGGATAAACAGGCGGTTGTAGTTCTCGGGCAACGCCAGGTAACTGAACTCAGTGTTGGCAATAAGATGTTTGCAGAGGATATATTCATAGCTGATGGTTATTGTTTCTGTATCTAAACTATTTTCACTGAACTGCTGCTGAATACCGGATAAGAATGCTCCCCGCAGTTGAATATAATAATACTTCTCCCATCTACCGAATCTATTGATGCGGTAGAAATAAAACTCCATATACAATTGCTCGTTGTTGTTAATCGCATTAATAAACAACGGCGTGCTTTTATCGATCAGCTTACAAAAGCGTAGTCCGTGCAACTGAGAGCCTTTGCCGGTACTGGTTATACTATTAGCGAGCGAAAAGGCAAAGATTTCGTCCTCGTGTCCGATTTGCCAGCGATTACCCACAGATACAGTGGTTCCACATCCGTCAGAAATGGCGCCTTGTTGCTGCCCTGAAACCATCAGATAGACGATATCACTCATGACATCCTTATCCTTTTATTACGTGTTGTCGTAAAAATGGTAATTTTTATCTTTGCTTTTTATTACGCTTCCTAGTGTCGTTCGTATATAGCAGAAATAAAACGTTTCACTTTAAGTGAATTTTCTTGAGGGGAATCTGAATATAGATAATGTATGAGATAAGAATTTATACATTCAATAAGTTGGAGTTATTGATGGAGGGTTTTCTGATGTTAATTGAACCGTATCAATGGCCTACAGCGTTCTCAACGATGTAGGCCTGAATGAGTTGTTATGGCGCATATCGCTGCAGTGATTCGGACCAGCGAAATATGTGACTGCTTTTATCCTGCAGGTTAACGACCTCCAAATCATAAAATCCCTGCGTCTTTGCTGACCGCAATTTCAGGATGTACTTACTCTCGCTGATGTCGTGCTGTCGCGTTCCGTCCTGGTTCCAGTCTCCGGCGATGTCCTGATATTGATAAACAAGGTCGGAAAACACGTTGATTATCTTGTTGTCTTTGATCGTGTACAACTCCAGCACTTCATAAAATGCGCCGCCGCCTGAATACGCCTCAGAGTAGCCACCGCGCACCCCGAACGCCAGAGTATCGGGAGCGATCCGGTACGGTGCCAGATCCAATTTTGTATAATAAGCCAGCGGTCTGACGGACTCATCATCGCTCTCTTTATCGGCGGCTTTATTCCACGCCGAGATCTGGTTTAACGGTTTTTCTGAGCGGGCAATAGGCACTAGCTGTTGGTTCTGCCAGGAAAAAACGCCGAGATATAATTTATTGGCGCGTCCGTTGCTGTAGTTTTCCGGACAGGTGTTATCCGCGTACTTTTTTGCCTGCCCGGCATCGGCCTGATTGTCTGCGAAACAGGCGACGCCAATGTATTTTCCGTCTTTGCCCCAGGCTTTGGCGCCGGTGAGGATCAGATTATTAGGATTTTCGTTTGGCGCAACCCAGCCAATCCACTGGTTCTCTGATAATCCCTGCGGAAGTTCACCAAATCCTTTCGCAGGTGTTGCCCCTGCCATTTGCTCAGCAAAAATCTGTTTACCTTCAGGATGTTGAATAGCGCCGGGGACAGCATCGAGATTTTGTACGGTCGTGGCGAAAGCTGGAGAGAGCGAGGCCAGTAAAACCAGGGGAACAAACTTTTTCACTATTGCGTCCTTTCAATAAGCAGGGCGAGATGACTCGCCCTTCAACATTATTTCACACGCGCCATAAAATACGCATCCACGTACTCGCCGTTGCGCAGTCCGTATTTCTTACCTGTCCCTTCGATCTCAAAGCCATGCTTTTTATAGACCGCAATTGCAGGTTCGTTATCAACAAACACCGTTAACTCGATACGGTCGACGCGCAGCCAGTTGTCGCACATGTCGATCATCGTACGGAGAAGCGCGCTGGCAACGCCGCGATTCTGCCAGCGGGCATCAACGCAGATACCAAAATCGGCGACATGGCTGCGGCGGGGGCGCTGAGCAACGTCGATGCAGAGATGTCCGACGACGATATCATCAATGCACGCGACCAGTTGTTTGATTCCGACCCGTTCGGTTAGTCGCTCTTGCCACATCTCCATGGAAGGATGAGGAACCTGTAGCGTGTTGTGATACACCTCCGGCTGGGCATGGATCTGACGAATTGCGTCGTAATCTTTAGGTTCAGCGTGGCGAATCACTATCTCACTCATTCCTTATCTCCTTCAGGGTTAATTGAGTCTTTACCCTCGCTGAGAAAGAAAATTCCGTCAACTGCATTTTTTTGCAAAAAGAAGTAGACAAGTGCGAATGAGAATGATTATTATTGCTCTGCGTTCGGGGGAACCCCTATGGAGAACCTGAAAGCACGACATTGCTCACATTGCTTCCAGTATTACTTTAGCCAGCTTTTGCTGGCTTTTTTTTGGGGTTTTGTGTCTGCCTGGCTTACTTGCCATTTTGCCCCCGGGAAGTGCTCGTGCTCCTCACGTACATTTAGTACGCTCCGGGCCCTGCGCGCTTGCCGTGAACAAACTGCCTGCGACGCCGACGGCCGATCCTGTCGCACCTGTGGTGCAGTTCAAACGCCATCCGGCAAAGAATCCAACATTCAGTCTCCAGCCGCTTTGCGCTATGGTGTAGACAATCATCTTCAAAAGGACTGTCTCATGACCTTACACTGCGCATTTATTGGTTTTGGTAAAAGTACCACTCGCTACCATTTGCCGTACGTCCTCAACCGCAAAAATAGCTGGCATGTCGCGCACATTTTCCGCCGTAACGCCAGGCCGGAAGAGCAGGCGCCGCAGTATTCGCATATTCACTTCACCAGCGACCTCGACGAGATCTTAAACGATCCGCAGGTGAGGTTAGTGATCGTCTGTACCCATGCTGACAGCCATTTTGACTACGCCAAACGTGCGCTGGAGGCGGGTAAAAACGTGCTGGTTGAGAAGCCGTTCACGCCGACGCTGGCAGAAGCAAAAGTGCTGTTCGAACTGGCGCAAAGCAAAGGGCTGACCGTTACGCCGTATCAGAATCGTCGTTTTGACTCCTGCTTCCTAACCGCTAAAAAGGCGATTGAGAGCGGTAAACTCGGCGAAATTGTTGAGGTTGAAAGCCATTTTGATTACTACCGTCCCGAGGCGGAAATTAAGCCGGGACTGCCGCAGGACGGCGCATTTTATGGCCTGGGCGTACACACTATGGACCAGATTATCTCGCTGTTCGGTCGCCCTGAACACGTGGCCTATGACATTCGCAGCCTGCGTAATAAAGCGAACCCGGACGACACCTTTGAAGCGCAACTGTTCTACGGTGACCTGAAAGCCATTGTTAAAACCAGCCATCTGGTGAAAATCGACTATCCGAAGTTTATCATTCACGGCACCAAAGGCTCGTTTGTGAAGTACGGCATCGACCAGCAGGAAACCAGCCTGAAGGCCAATATCATGCCGGGTGATCCAGGTTTCGCTGCTGACGATTCCATCGGGGTACTGGAGTACGTTAACGATGACGGCCTGACGATAAAAGAAGAGATGAAACCGGAAGTAGGGGACTATGGTCGCGTCTATGATGCGCTATACCAGACGCTGACCGCCGGTACGCCTAATTACGTCAAGGAATCTGAAGTTCTTACCAACCTGGAACTTCTCGAACGCGCCTTTGAACAGGCATCTCCGGCGACGGTAACCCTCGCCAAATAGCTTGCACAGACTCCTCTGGGCTTGTTCATATTTTTTGAACAGAGGAGTCAATTTTCACCCTCTATGATCCCAGGCAGATTGAGTCCACACTTACTCCATCGAAAACATCTGGGGGTGAACACAATGATCTATTTACGCAAAGCTAATGACCGTGGTCATGCGAATCATGGCTGGCTCGATTCCTGGCATACCTTCTCTTTTGCCAACTATTATGACCCGAATTTTATGGGGTTCTCGGCACTGCGCGTGATTAACGATGACGTGATTGACGCAGGCCAGGGCTTTGGCACTCACCCCCATAAAGATATGGAAATCCTGACCTACGTGCTGGAAGGCGCGGTAGAACATCAGGACAGCATGGGTAACAAAGAGCAGGTTCCTGCCGGTGAGTTCCAGATTATGAGCGCCGGGACGGGGATCCGTCACTCGGAGTACAACCCGAGCAATACTGAGAAGCTGCATCTGTATCAAATCTGGATCATGCCGCAAGAGAACGGTATTACGCCGCGCTATGAACAGCGTCGTTTCGATGCCGCTCAGGGTAAACAACTGGTGCTGTCGCCGGATGCTCGTGATGGCTCGCTGAAAGTGTACCAGGATATGGAGCTGTACCGTTGGGCGTTGGTCAAAGATGAGCAGTCGGTACATCAGATTGCCGCTGAACGTCGCGTCTGGATCCAGGTCGTTAAAGGCAACGTCACCATTAACGGAACTAAAGCGACTACCAGCGATGGCCTGGCAATCTGGGATGAACAGGCAATTTCTATTCATGCCGACAGCGACAGCGAAGTGTTACTGTTTGATCTGCCGCCAGTCTAACGTGCTGTAACCCTTTGTAGGCCGGATAAGACGCGAAAACGTCGACATCCGGCTTTTCATCGTTTGTCATTAATTCCATGCGTCCGTGGTAAACTGGGGAAATCTATCCCTTTTTAACGCTTCAGGACGATGAAAAAGAAAAGACCCGTACTTCAGGATGTAGCCGACCGCGTGGGCGTGACCAAAATGACGGTCAGCCGCTTTTTGCGTAATCCGGAGCAGGTCTCCGTGGCGCTGCGGGGAAAAATTGCCGCTGCACTTGATGAGCTGGGTTATATTCCCAATCGCGCTCCTGATATCCTTTCCAACGCCACCAGCCGCGCTATCGGCGTTCTGTTGCCCTCTCTCACCAACCAGGTTTTTGCTGAAGTATTACGCGGCATTGAGGCCGTTACCGACGCCCATGGGTATCAGACCATGCTGGCGCACTACGGTTATAAACCCGAAATGGAGCAGGAGCGTCTGGAGTCGATGCTGTCGTGGAATATCGACGGTCTGATCCTCACCGAGCGTAGCCACACGCCTCGTACCCTGAAAATGATTGAGGTCGCCGGTATCCCGGTGGTTGAGCTGATGGACAGCCAGTCTCCGTGTCTGGATATTGCCGTCGGCTTTGACAACTTCGAAGCTGCGCGCCAAATGACTGCGGCGATCATTGCCCGCGGGCATCGTCATGTTGCCTATCTTGGCGCACGTCTTGATGAACGTACTATCATCAAACAGAGAGGCTACGAGCAGGCCATGCATGATGCCGGTCTGGTGCCATATAGCGTGATGGTGGAACAATCTTCCTCCTATTCGTCCGGTATTGAACTCATCCGTCAGGCGCGACGTGAATACCCGCAGCTTGATGGCGTCTTCTGTACCAACGATGACCTGGCGGTAGGGGCGGCCTTTGAATGCCAGCGTTTAGGGCTGAGAATTCCTGACGATATGGCGATTGCCGGTTTCCACGGTCACGACATCGGACAGGTGATGGAGCCGCGTCTGGCGAGCGTGCTCACGCCGCGTGAACGCATGGGCAGCATTGGCGCTGAACGTCTGCTGGCGCGCATCCGTGGTGAAGCAGTCACACCTAAAATGTTAGATTTAGGTTTCACCTTGTCACCGGGCGGATCTATTTAAGCCAACAAGTTTGAAGTAGCTCACACTTATACACTTCGAGCACGAATGGATATTGCTTCTCTATTTATCCGGCTGGACAATGTTACCGATAACAGTTACCCGTAACAATTTCCAGATTCTTGTACCAGTGGGGGCAACGCTTTGAGCACGACTAATCATGATCACCACGTTTACGTTCTGATGGGCGTATCGGGCAGCGGTAAATCTGCTGTAGCCAGTGAAGTGGCGCATCAACTGCAGGCCGCGTTTCTTGATGGCGATTTTCTCCATCCGCGCAGCAACATCATGAAAATGGCTTCTGGTGAGCCACTCAACGATGACGACCGTAAACCGTGGTTACAGGCGCTGAATGACGCCGCCTTTGCGATGCAGCGTACCAACAAGGTTTCGCTAATCGTCTGTTCCGCTCTGAAAAAAGTCTATCGCGACCAGCTGCGCGACGGTAACCCGAACCTCTCTTTCATCTATCTGAAAGGGGATTTTGACGTTATCGAAAGCCGCCTGAAAGCACGAAAAGGCCACTTCTTCAAAACGCAGATGCTGGTAACTCAGTTTGAAGCGCTGGAAGAACCGGGTGCGAATGAAAACGATGTACTGGTGGTCGATATCGATCAGCCACTGGACGGTGTGGTCGCCAGCACCATTGAGGTTATTAACCAGGGCAGTAAGTAGTGAGTACATTAACGCTTGTTTTAACAGCAGTAGGGTCTGTTTTATTACTGCTGTTTTTAGTGATGAAGGCGCGTATGCACGCCTTCCTTGCTTTGATGGTGGTGTCTATTGGTGCAGGTCTCTTTTCCGGTATGCCGCTCGATAAAATCGCGGCAACCATGGAAAAGGGGATGGGCGGCACGCTTGGCTTCCTGGCGATCGTGGTGGCACTGGGGGCGATGTTCGGCAAGATTTTGCATGAGACCGGCGCAGTCGATCAAATTGCCGTCAAAATGCTGAAATCCTTCGGTCACAGTCGCGCACATTACGCGATTGGCCTGGCCGGGCTTATCTGTGCATTGCCGCTGTTCTTTGAGGTGGCGATTGTGCTGCTGATTAGCGTAGCGTTCTCGATGGCGCGTCACACCGGTACCAACCTGGTTAAATTAGTCATTCCGCTGTTTGCAGGCGTAGCGGCAGCTGCGGCGTTTTTACTGCCAGGGCCAGCGCCGATGTTGCTGGCTTCGCAGATGCACGCTGACTTTGGCTGGATGATCCTGATTGGCCTGTGTGCCGCGATTCCGGGCATGATTATCGCCGGGCCGTTGTGGGGGAATTTCATCAGCCGTTACGTTGAGCTGAACATTCCTGATGACATTACCGAGCCGCATCTGGGCGAAGGTAAAATGCCGTCCTTCGGCTTTAGCTTGTCGCTGATCCTGCTGCCGCTGGTATTGGTTGGTTTGAAAACCATCGCCGCGCGTTTTGTGCCGGTTGGTTCTTCAACTTATGAATGGTTTGAGTTTATCGGCCACCCGTTTACTGCGATTCTGGTAGCGTGTCTGGTGGCGATTTACGGTCTGGCGATTCGCCAGGGTATGCCAAAAGACAAAGTGATGGAGATCTGCGGTCACGCGCTGCAACCGGCGGGGATTATCCTGCTGGTGATTGGTGCAGGTGGCGTGTTTAAACAGGTGTTGGTTGATTCCGGCGTCGGTCCAGCGCTGGGCGAAGCATTAACCGGAATGGGTCTGCCGATTGCCATTACCTGCTTCGTGCTGGCGGCAGCGGTGCGTATCATTCAGGGTTCCGCGACCGTGGCCTGCTTAACGGCGGTCGGTCTGGTGATGCCGGTGATTGAACAGCTAAACTTCTCCGGTGCGCAGATGGCAGCACTGTCTATTTGTATCGCAGGCGGCTCGATCGTGGTCAGCCACGTTAACGACGCCGGTTTCTGGTTGTTCGGTAAATTTACCGGCGCAACGGAAGCACAAACGCTGAAGACCTGGACGATGATGGAAACCATCCTCGGCACGGTCGGCGCAATTGTCGGTATGATTGCTTTCCAGTTGTTGAGCTGAGTCTTGTTGCCCGGTGGCGCTTGCGCTTACCGGGCCTGGAAACGAGCACACATCCGCATCGTAGGCCGGGTAAGCGCAAGCGCCACCCGGCTTTTTACAGCACCATCATACCATCCTCGGTTTTCAACCAGCGCGGCGCTTTCAGCGTGTCGGCGAAATAGCCCACCAAATCCTGCAGCAAATCACCCGCTACTCGCTCCATATCATCAGAAAGCGTTTTGCTCATCAGTAAATGCGTCAAAAGCTGGCAGTAACGCCCCATCCGGTCTGTTTCAGGCTCGAAAAGGGGAAAACGGGTCGGGAATGTTTCTACCGTCAGACTGGCCTGCAGATGCTGCGGTACAGGCTCCGTTAAGGTCGGTTGTAATAATGCGAGACAGGCCGACAAACGTGCACAAATCGCCAGTTTTTCAACCGGGTCATGGCATTCAACCAGTCCTTCGACAAAACGCTCGCAGTTATCCGCCAGTTCGGTGAAGTCCGTGGCATGGCTGAAGGGCAGGGTAAATAAAGAGTGTGAAAAGAGAGGGGTCGTCGCCATAGGACAGCCTCCAATGAGTCAAATTTTACCGCCACCTAAGGGACCAACCTTTTGGTGGCGGGCTGAACGGAGTTGGTCCTACCGGCCTCATTGGATACCGGCGCGTCTTACGACGCCACCGTCCAGCCCACCATAGAGGTATAGCTGGTCGCACGACAAAAGTGAATTTTATCGCGAATGAGGTAATCAGGGGACCAATCCTGGTACCTGATTTTGCAGGTGCAGCGAGAAGATAATGCTTATCCGCGATGCTGACAAGAGGGCATTCCGGAAGGCAACTCGCAGAAATTAAAATAGATTGGCTGCTTTACTAGTACTGTGTAAATAACCAGATAAATAAATTTAATCTGGGTCAAATGAGTGATAAACTATCACCAATGAGACCCATTGGAGGTACTATGTCCGAATTTGAATTACTTGCTCAGAATCTTTTACTGAAATCTGAAGAAGAAGAAAAACAGCGACAAGAGAATGACAAAGAGCTGATTAAAAAGGTATTAGAAATATATGATCAGAAATATGTTGCTGAATTATTGAGGAAAGTAGGTAAAAACGAATGGAGTAGGGAGACACTTAATCGATGGATTAATGGTAAATGTAGCCCCAAATCATTGACCTCTGCTGAAGAGATTTTACTCAAAAAAATGCTCCCTGAACCTCCGGAGCATCATCCTAACTATGCATTTCGGTTTATTGACCTGTTTGCTGGTATTGGAGGCATTCGTAAAGGATTTGAGTCCATCGGTGGCCAGTGTGTATTTACTAGTGAATGGAATAAAGAAGCTGTTCGCACTTACAAGGCTAATTGGTTTAATGATGAGAATGAACATCAGTTTAACCTCGATATCCGGGAAGTTACTTTAAGTGATAGAGATGACGTGGCGGAAATTGATGCTTATAAGCATATAGATGAAAACATCCCAGATCATGATGTGCTTCTAGCTGGTTTCCCTTGCCAGCCTTTCAGCTTAGCAGGTGTTAGTAAAAAAAACTCACTTGGGCGAGCACATGGGTTTGAATGTGAAGCTCAGGGGACCTTATTTTTTGATGTCGCTCGTATCATAAAATCAAAAAAACCAGCTATCTTTGTGCTTGAAAATGTTAAAAATCTTAAAAGTCATGATAAAGGTAAAACTTTCAAAGTCATTATGGATACACTTGATGAATTAGGGTATGAGGTTGCAGATGCTGCTGTATCTGGTTCAGATGACCCTAAGATAATTGATGGAAAGCATTTCCTTCCTCAACATCGAGAGCGTATAGTTTTAGTTGGTTTTCGGCGAGATCTTAATATTCATGAAGGGTTTACGTTGAAAGATATTAGCCGCTTTTATCCTGAGAAAAGACCTACGTTTGGTGAGTTACTTGATCCTGCAGTGGACAGCAAATATATATTAACGCCAAAGCTATGGGAGTATCTTTATAACTACGCCAAGAAACATGCTGCCAAAGGAAATGGGTTTGGGTTTGGTCTTGTAGACCCTAAAAAACCTGATAGTGTCGCCCGTACGTTGTCTGCTCGTTACCATAAAGATGGATCTGAAATTTTGATTGATCGTGGTTGGGATAAAGAATTAGGTGAAGCTGACTTCAGTAATGAGAATAACCAAGCTAACCGTCCTAGAAGACTTACACCACATGAATGCGCGAGGTTAATGGGGTTTGAAAGACCCGATGGAAAACCTTTCAGGATACCTGTCTCGGATACACAATCTTATCGGCAGTTTGGTAATTCTGTTGTTGTTCCAGTATTTGAAGCTGTTGCGCGTTTGCTTGAACCTTATATTACTAAGGCAGTATCAGCACAAGCATACAAGAGTAAGAAATAGTGATAACAATCTCCGGCTTTTTGCCGGAGATGTATTTATGGCTGTTCACTATAAAGATCAATCAATTCTGCAATAAATAATCCCAAAGACATTAATTCTTTCCGAATATCCTCTGGGTATTTTTTATGTAATGGAAAAGGTACAACCAGTTTGACACCAGCACTCTGCATTTCTCTAAACTGGGTAAGTGAAACACCTTCTTGAAGTGTGAATAGATGGATATTTTTTATTTTATCTGCTTCATTTAGCACTTGCCTCCATCTGTCTTTACATGTTGTTTTGACAGCAAGCATACGGAGTTTTTCATTGGGAAAAAACTCGTTATGGTAAGCTTCGGTAGAGGGGAAGATGAAATCAGGTTTTTTGTTTCCTTCAGTTACGCTCTGGGTTGAAAAATGCTTGAGGCCATGTTCAAGAAAAAGTTGTTCGAGATGAAGTTCGAGTGATTTTCCAGCACGAGATTTACGCCTGTTACTAACAGAGTTTGCCATTGCGATAAAATCATTAACCGACCCGAATCCTTTACGGATGATATCGAGTACATGTATCTCTTCGACCATAAGGAAAATATCGTATTCAATTTGACGACGTTTTATAAGTTGTTCATCCGGGCACTTAGGTTCTGCTGTGTAATATGTTGCAGAATATTTTATTATTTCACTTCCTGATGGGAAATCCTGCTCCCATTGTTTTGGTATTGTATACTCTTTTTGTTTTGATCTCGGTTGTGGTGCTAACCCTCCTAAAATTTCGTAAGCGGGCCCAAATAGCCATGTTCCTGGAATGATTTCCCCAAGTGCTGATTCGACAATATCTTCTTCATCAGGTCCATTACATACCCATATATCAACGCCTCTGCTATCGCAATTAGGTTCATGTTCAAAAACTAGAATAGAAAGTGCACCTGTATTTTCTGGGTTTTGAAGAGGGCTACCAGGACCCCAGCGAGTGATACGTTTCTCGTTCCTGGTACCCCCAAAAAATTTATTGTTGTAATAGATCGCTCTTGCTTCAGTATCAGCGCAGGTATGCGAGGCGTAACTAGCCTGAATCAATACAGAAGGATTTCGTTCCGCCCTGTGATTAATAGATGGAAAAAGCTCTTCGACAATCTCCGAGGGAATGTATAGACCAACCTGATGGCCTCCTGTAGCTCCTGTATCGTTTGCTGAAAGGCGTTTGATAAAAATAAAGTAATTCTCGCTTGTTTTATCGAGGAGCCAATCCTGAAAACCAGACATTATGTATCCTTACTTTTAAAGTGGTTTATAAACTGCAATATATTATCTACAACGGACAGAGTTTGAATAGCAGGGTGTAGCTTCAAAACTTGAAAGATATCTGATTGTGATAATCGCGAGAAGGAAACCTTCACCCCTTCATCCACATCCGTACGCCATCGAGGAACATCTGGGTTGCCATCATCACCAGAATCAGCCCCATCAGGCGCTCCAGCGCGTTCACCCCTTTCTCCCCGAGCAGACGCAGAAACAGCGACGACTGCAACAGAATCACAAACGTACCGCCCCATGCGATCAGCAGGGCGATTACCAGATGCCCCATCTGATTAGGATACTGATGCGACAACAGCATTAATGAAGCCAGGATTGTTGGACCCGCTACCAGCGGGATCGCCAGCGGAACGATAAACGGCTCTTCACCCGCCGGAAGTCCGGCGCTATTCCCGGTGGCGCTGGGGAAAATCATCTTAATGGCAATCAGGAACAAAATGATGCCCCCGGAAATCGACACGGTTTCCGCGCGCAGATTCAGAAATGCCAGAATTTTCTCGCCCGCAAACAGGAATATCAGCATCACCAACAGCGCAATGAACAGCTCGCGAATCATAATCGCGCGGCGGCGTTTTGGTTCGGTATGTTTCAATACGGACATGAAAATGGGCAGGTTTCCAAGCGGATCCATAATCAGAATCAATAAAACTGCTGCAGAAATGATTTCACTCATAAGTCAAATTCCCTGATAATTACCGCGGACTTTCTGCTTGCTTGCGCAGCGGGATAAGTCGCATTACTGATGGCTTCGCTATCATTGATTAATTTCACTTGCGACTTTGGCTGCATTTTGTATGGTGAAGGATATGCCACCAGGACACTGGCATACATACACAGCACACATCTCTGCAGGAAAAAAACGCTATGAAAAATGTTGGTTTTATCGGCTGGCGCGGTATGGTCGGCTCTGTTCTCATGCAACGCATGGTTGAGGAGCGTGACTTCGACGCCATTCGCCCTGTTTTCTTTTCTACTTCCCAGCTCGGGCAGGCGGCACCGACGTTCGGTGGAACCGCGACCGGCACGCTTCAGGACGCTTATGATCTGGACGCGCTGAAGGCGCTCGATATCATCGTAACCTGTCAGGGCGGCGATTATACCAACGAAATCTATCCAAAGCTTCGTGAAAGCGGTTGGCAGGGTTACTGGATTGACGCGGCCTCTTCGCTTCGCATGAAAGACGATGCCATCATTATCCTCGATCCGGTTAACCAGGATGTCATCACTGATGGCCTGAATAAAGGGATTAAAACTTTTGTCGGCGGTAACTGCACCGTTAGCCTGATGCTAATGTCCCTCGGTGGCCTGTTTGCCAACGACCTGGTCGACTGGGTATCTGTAGCGACCTATCAGGCTGCTTCTGGCGGCGGCGCACGCCATATGCGCGAGCTGTTGTCTCAGATGGGCCATTTGTATGGTCATGTGGCCGATGAACTGGCGACGCCGTCCTCTGCTATTCTCGATATCGAACGTAAAGTGACGACGCTGTCCCGCAGCGGTGAACTGCCGGTTGATAACTTCGGCGTACCGCTGGCCGGTAGCCTGATTCCGTGGATCGATAAACAGCTCGATAACGGTCAGAGCCGAGAAGAATGGAAGGGACAGGCGGAGACCAACAAAATTCTTAACACGTCTTCCGTGATCCCGGTTGATGGTCTGTGCGTGCGCGTCGGCGCGCTGCGCTGCCACAGCCAGGCGTTCACCATCAAACTGAAAAAAGATGTGTCTATTCCGACCGTGGAAGAACTGCTGGCGGCGCACAACCCGTGGGCGAAAGTAGTACCAAACGATCGTGAAATCACTATGCGTGAGTTAACCCCAGCGGCCGTTACCGGCACGTTGACCACGCCAGTAGGTCGTCTGCGTAAACTGAATATGGGACCGGAGTTCCTGTCAGCCTTTACCGTAGGTGACCAGCTGCTTTGGGGCGCTGCGGAGCCATTGCGCCGCATGTTACGTCAACTGGCGTAATGGTTTGTTAATGATCAAAGGGTGCTAAGTCACCCTTTTTTTGCGTAATACAGGAGTAAGCGCAGATGTTTCATTTTTTACCAGGAGTAAGATAAAGCATTGGCTATTCTTTAAGGGTGACTTAGTACCGGAGGTATTAAGTTGTTGCCTGAAGGTGGGACGACGCAGAGAGGATGCACAATTGTGCTGCGCCGTTCAGGTCAAAAAAAGTGTCGCTACCTGATGTCGAAGATCAGTTGGAAGGGGTGACACCATAAAACAGGATGACAACCATGTCCGTTCGTATCGATAGAGACGTGATTAATGCGCTAATTGCAGGCCATTTTGCGGATCCTTTTTCCGTACTCGGTATGCACCAAACTGACGCTGGACTTGAAGTCCGCGCCCTATTACCTGACGCCACCGAAGTGTGGGTGATCGAACCCAAAACCGGACGCAAAGTCGGCAAGCTGGACTGCCTCGACTCTCGCGGTTTTTTCTGTGCTGTACTTCCCCGCCGTAAAAATTTCTTTCGCTATCAGTTGGCCGTTGTCTGGCATGGACAGCAGAATCTGATTGATGACCCTTATCGTTTTGGCCCGCTAATCCAGGATATGGATGCCTGGTTGCTATCTGAAGGTACGCACCTGCGACCTTACGAAACGCTGGGCGCGCATGCGGATACCATGGATGGCGTAACCGGTACGCGCTTCTCCGTATGGGCGCCTAACGCGCAACGTGTGTCAGTAGTAGGGCAGTTCAACTACTGGGATGGACGTCGCCACCCGATGCGCCTGCGCAAAGAAAGTGGTATCTGGGAGCTGTTTATCCCCGGTGCGCATAATGGTCAGCTGTATAAATACGAGATGATCGATGCGAACGGTAAGCTGCGCATTAAAGCGGATCCTTACGCCTTCGAAGCGCAAATGCGCCCGGAAACCGCGTCGCTTATCTGCGGTCTGCCGGAAAAAGTGGTGCAAACCGAAGAGCGCAAAAAAGCCAACCAGTTTGATGCGCCAATCTCCATCTATGAAGTGCACCTGGGCTCGTGGCGTCGTCATACCGACAATAACTTCTGGCTGAGTTATCGCGAACTGGCGGATCAACTGATCCCCTACGTGAAGTGGATGGGCTTTACCCATCTTGAGCTGCTGCCAATTAATGAACACCCGTTTGACGGTAGCTGGGGCTACCAGCCGACCGGTATGTATGCGCCGACCCGCCGTTTCGGCACGCGTGATGATTTCCGCTATTTTGTGAATGCCGCGCATCAGGCGGGGCTGAACGTCATTCTCGACTGGGTGCCGGGCCATTTCCCGTCGGACGACTTTGGTCTGGCAGAGTTTGATGGCACCAGGCTGTATGAGCACAGCGACCCACGCGAAGGATATCACCAGGATTGGAACACCCTGATCTACAACTATGGTCGCCGTGAAGTCAGCAACTACCTGGTCGGCAACGCCCTGTACTGGATTGAACGCTTTGGTATTGACGCGCTGCGCGTGGATGCCGTGGCTTCGATGATTTATCGCGACTACAGCCGTAAAGAAGGGGAATGGGTTCCGAACGAATTTGGCGGTCGTGAAAACCTCGAGGCTATTGAGTTTTTACGCAATACCAACCGTATTCTTGGCGAACAGGTGCCAGGTGCGGTGAGTATGGCGGAAGAGTCCACTGATTTTGCTGGTGTTTCAAGACCGCAGGACATGGGCGGTTTAGGGTTCTGGTATAAGTGGAACCTCGGCTGGATGCACGACACGCTGGATTACATGAAACTGGATCCGGTTCATCGTCAGTACCATCACGACAAGCTGACCTTCGGTATGCTGTACAACTACACCGAGAACTTTGTCCTGCCGTTGTCGCACGATGAAGTGGTGCACGGCAAGAAATCGATCCTCGATCGCATGCCGGGCGATGCGTGGCAGAAATTTGCCAACCTGCGTGCCTACTATGGCTGGATGTGGGCCTTCCCCGGCAAGAAATTGCTGTTTATGGGCAATGAGTTTGCTCAGGGACGCGAATGGAACCATGACGTCAGCCTCGACTGGCACCTGCTGGAAGGCGGCGACAACTGGCACCACGGCGTACAGCGTCTGGTGCGCGATCTGAACCTCACCTATCGTCATCACAAAGCGCTGCATGAGCTCGACTTTGATGGCTATGGCTTCGAATGGCTGGTGGTGGATGATAAAGAACGTTCGGTGCTGGCTTTCGTACGTCGTGACAAGGTGGGTAATGAAATCATCGTTATCAGCAACTTTACGCCAGTGCCGCGCCACGGCTATCGCTTCGGTATTAACCAGCCGGGCAAATGGCGTGAAATTCTCAATACCGACTCGATGCACTACCACGGCAGCAATACTGGAAATGGCGGCACGGTGCACAGCGATGAGATCGCCAGTCATGGTCGGCAGCACTCACTGAGCCTTACGTTGCCGCCGCTGGCAACGGTCTGGCTGGTTCGGGAGGGGTAATGACGCAACTGGCAACCGGCAACGCCACTCCCCATGGCGCAACGTATGACGGCCATGGCGTCAATTTTACTCTCTTCTCAGCCCACGCTGAACGCGTTGAATTATGCGTATTTGACGAGGACGGTTGCGAACTCCGCTACGACCTGCCGGGGCGTAGCGGCGATGTCTGGCACGGCTATCTGGCCAACGCCCGTCCCGGTCTGCGCTATGGCTATCGTGTACATGGTCCGTGGCAACCACAGCAGGGCCACCGGTTTAATCCGGCGAAACTGCTGCTCGACCCTTGCGCGCGTCGGGTAGAGGGCGAGTTAAAAGATAATCCGCTGCTACACGGCGGGCTAAATGAACCGAATCACCATGATAACGCAGCCATCGCGCTGAAGGGCGTGGTGGTGTCCGACCATTATGACTGGGAGGATGATGTCCCACCGCGCACGCCGTGGGGCAATACCGTGATTTACGAAGCCCACGTCAAAGGGCTGACGTATTTGCATCCTGACTTGCCGGAAGAGATTCGCGGGACTTACAAAGCGTTGGGTCATCCGGTGATGCTCGACTATTTCAAGCGCCTCGGCATTACCGCGCTGGAGCTGTTACCGGTGGCGCATTTCGCCAGCGAGCCGCGGCTTCAACGGCTGGGTCTGTCGAACTACTGGGGATACAACCCGGTGGCAATGTTCGCGTTACATCCGGCCTATGCCTGTTCGCCGGAGAGCGCACTCGATGAGTTTCGTGATGCGGTAAAAGCGCTGCACAAAGCGGGAATTGAGGTCATTCTCGACATCGTTTTGAACCACAGTGCCGAGCTGGATCTCGACGGCCCCGTCTTCTCGCTGCGCGGAATTGATAACCGTAGCTATTATTGGATCAGGGATGATGGCGATTACTACAACTGGACCGGTTGTGGGAACACCCTCAATCTGAGCCATCCTGGCGTTGTGGAATACGCATGTGAATGCCTGCGCTACTGGGTTGAAAGCTGCCATGTGGATGGCTTTCGCTTTGATTTGGCTTCCGTCATGGGGCGTACGCCTGCGTTTCGTCAGGATGCGCCGCTGTTTACCGCGATCCAAAACTGTCCGCTGCTCTCACGCGTTAAGCTGATTGCGGAACCGTGGGATATTGGTGAAGGCGGGTATCAGGTGGGGAATTTTCCCCCGCCGTTTGCCGAGTGGAATGACCATTTCCGCGATGCGACGCGACGCTTTTGGCTCCAGCGTAATCTCTCGTTGGGCGAGTTTGCCGGGCGTTTTGCCGCATCCAGCGATGTGTTTAAACGCCAGGGCCGCAAACCCAGTGCCACGGTGAATCTGGTGACCGCGCACGACGGTTTTACGCTACGCGACTGTGTTTGCTTCACAAATAAGCACAATGAAGCGAATGGTGAGGAAAATCGCGACGGTACTAGCAATAACTACAGCGACAATCATGGTAAAGAAGGATTAGGCGGCACGCTGGACCTGATTGAGCGGCGGCGTGACAGCATTCATGCGCTGTTAACCACTCTGTTGCTTTCCCAGGGGACGCCGATGTTGCTGGCGGGCGATGAGCATGGTCATAGCCAGCACGGCAACAATAACGCTTACTGTCAGGATAACGCCTTAACGTGGCTGGACTGGCAGCAGGCAAACAGTGGGTTAACCACATTTACTGCCGCGCTGATTCATCTGCGCCGGCAAATACCCGCATTAACGGGGGATTGCTGGTGGGAAGAGGGCGATGGCAATGTTCGTTGGCTGAATAAGTACGCACAACCCTTAAGTGCGGATGAGTGGCAAAACGGCCCGAGGCAGATGCAAATCCAGCTTTCAGACCGTTTCCTGATTGCAATAAACGCCACGCTTGAGGTGACAGATATCGTTTTACCTGAAGGGGAATGGCACGCTATTCCCCCATTTGCCGGAGAGGATAATCCGGTGCTTACGGCTGTCTGGCAGGGACCTGCGCACGGACTGTGTGTGTTCCAGAGAAGATAAAAAGGAGTTAGTCATGGTGAGTTTAGAGAAGAACGATCGTGTAATGTTGGCGCGCCAGCTGCCATTAAAATCTGTTGCCCTGATCCTGGCCGGTGGCCGCGGAACCCGTCTGAAAGATTTAACCAACAAACGTGCCAAGCCTGCCGTGCACTTTGGCGGTAAGTTCCGCATTATCGATTTTGCTTTATCCAACTGCATTAACTCCGGGATCCGCCGTATCGGCGTGATCACTCAGTACCAGTCCCACACGCTGGTGCAGCATATTCAGCGCGGCTGGTCGTTCTTCAGCGAAGAGATGAACGAGTTCGTCGATCTGCTGCCTGCCCAGCAGAGAATGCAGGGTGAAAATTGGTATCGCGGCACGGCGGACGCAGTGACCCAAAACCTGGACATCATTCGACGCTATAAAGCGGAATACGTGGTGATCCTCGCGGGCGATCATATTTATAAGCAGGACTACTCACGCATGCTGATCGACCACGTCGAGAAAGGCGCGCGCTGCACCGTGGCCTGTATGCCGGTGCCGATCGAAGAAGCCAGCGCGTTTGGCGTGATGGATGTGGACGACACCGATAAAATTATCGAGTTTGTTGAAAAACCAGCCAACCCGCCGGCGATGCCTGGCGATCCGACCAAATCGCTTGCCAGTATGGGGATCTACGTCTTCAACGCCGATTATCTGTATGAACTGCTGGCGGAAGATGATCTCGATGAAAAATCCAGTCACGATTTTGGCAAAGACATCATCCCAAAAATCACCGAAGCTGGCATGGCATACGCACATCCATTCCCATTGTCCTGCGTGCAGTCTGACCCGGAATCCGAGCCGTACTGGCGCGATGTGGGAACACTGGAAGCCTACTGGAAAGCGAACCTTGATCTGGCTTCAGTGACGCCTGAACTGGATATGTACGACCAGGACTGGCCAATCCGTACGCATATGGAATCGCTGCCACCAGCGAAATTTGTTCAGGACCGTTCGGGTAGCCACGGAATGACGTTGAACTCGCTGGTTTCCGGCGGCTGTATTATTTCGGGTTCTGTGGTGGTGCAGTCCGTTCTGTTCCCGCGCGTGCGGGTGAATTCATTCTGTAACATTGATTCGGCAGTGTTGTTACCTGAAGTGTGGGTGGGACGTTCATGCCGCTTACGTCGCTGCATCATCGACCGCGCCTGCGTTATTCCTGAAGGCATGGTAATTGGTGAAAACGCGGAAGAAGATGCACGTCGCTTCTACCGTTCAGAGGAAGGTATTGTGCTGGTCACGCGTGAAATGCTGCGCAAACTGCAGATCAAACAGGAGCGATAATGCAGGTTTTACACGTATGTTCAGAGATGTTCCCCCTGTTAAAAACTGGGGGACTGGCGGATGTTCTTGGGGCGCTACCCGCAGCGCAAATAGCGGACGGTGTAGATGCCCGCGTACTGCTCCCGGCATTTCCTGATATCCGTCGCGGCATTCCCGATGCGCAGGTCGTGACGCGCCGGGATACCTTCGCTGGGCGGGTCACGCTTTTATTCGGTCATTACAACGGTGTCGGTATTTACCTGATTGACGCGCCGCATCTTTATGACCGTCCCGGTAGCCCGTATCACGACACTAACCTGTTTGCGTATACCGATAACGTGCTGCGTTTTGCGCTGTTGGGGTGGGTTGGCTGTGAAATGGCCTGCGGCTTTGACCCATTCTGGCGCCCGGATGTGGTGCACGCGCACGACTGGCATGCCGGCCTGGCTCCGGCGTATCTGGCGGCGCGCGGCCATCCGGCGAAATCGGTGTTCACCGTACACAACCTTGCGTATCAAGGCATGTTTTATGCAAAGCATATGGATGACATCCAATTGCCATGGTCGTTCTTTAACGTGCACGGACTGGAGTTTAACGGGCAGATTTCGTTCCTGAAAGCCGGGTTGTACTACGCCGACCACATTACGGCGGTCAGTCCGACCTACGCGCGGGAAATTACCGAACCGCAGTTCGCCTACGGCATGGAAGGTTTGTTGCAGCAGCGCCATCGCGAAGGGCGTCTTTCCGGCGTTCTGAACGGCGTTGATGAAAAAATCTGGAGCCCGGAAACCGATCTGCTGTTGGCGTCGCGCTATACGCGTGACACGCTGGAAGAGAAGGCGGAGAACAAACGTCAGCTACAGATCGCGATGGGACTTAAGGTTAACGACAAAGTGCCGCTGTTTGCCGTAGTCAGCCGCCTGACCAGCCAGAAAGGGTTGGATCTGGTGCTGGAAGCGCTGCCGGGGTTGTTAGAGCAGGGGGGACAACTGGCGTTACTTGGCGCGGGCGATCCGGTGTTGCAGGAAGGTTTCCTCGCCGCAGCGGCGGAACATCCGGGGCAGGTGGGCGTACAGATTGGTTATCACGAAGCCTTCTCGCATCGCATCATGGGTGGGGCCGACGTCATTTTGGTTCCCAGCCGTTTTGAGCCGTGTGGCTTAACGCAATTGTATGGACTGAAGTACGGCACGCTGCCGCTGGTGCGGCGCACCGGCGGGCTGGCTGATACGGTCTCTGACAGTTCGCTGGAAAACCTGGCGGACGGTATCGCCAGTGGGTTTGTATTTGAAGATAGTAATGCCTGGTCGCTGTTACGCGCGATCCGGCGTGCTTTCGTATTGTGGTCCCGGCCTTCGCTGTGGCGGTTTGTACAACGTCAGGCCATGACCATGGATTTTAGCTGGCAAGTCGCGGCGAAGTCATACCGTGAGCTTTACTATCGCTTGAAATAGATATCCAGGAATCACCTATATGAATGCTCCATTTACTTATGCATCGCCCACACTCAGCGTAGAGGCACTTAAGCATTCTATTGCCTACAAGCTGATGTTCACGATTGGTAAAGACCCGGTCATTGCCAATAAACATGAGTGGCTGAACGCCACGTTGTTCGCGGTGCGCGATCGTCTCGTGGAGCGCTGGCTGCGTTCTAACCGTGCGCAATTATCCCAGGAAACTCGTCAGGTCTATTACCTGTCAATGGAGTTTCTGATTGGGCGCACGCTTTCCAATGCACTGTTATCATTGGGCATTTATGACGATGTTAAAAATGCGCTGGAAGGTATGGGGTTGGATCTTGAAGATCTGATCGATGAAGAAAACGACCCGGGTCTTGGCAACGGCGGTCTCGGGCGTCTGGCGGCCTGTTTCCTGGACTCGCTGGCAACGCTTGGGCTGCCGGGACGCGGCTACGGTATTCGTTATGATTACGGCATGTTCAAGCAGAACATTGTCGATGGCCGACAGAAAGAGTCGCCGGACTACTGGCTGGAATACGGCAACCCATGGGAGTTCAAACGCCACAATACGCGCTACAAAGTACGCTTTGGCGGGCGTATACAGCAGGAAGGCAAGAAAACGCGCTGGATAGAAACCGAAGAGATCCTCGCGGTTGCCTACGACCAGATTATCCCCGGTTACGACACCGACGCCACCAACACGCTGCGCCTGTGGAGTGCCCAGGCCAGTAGCGAGATCAATCTTGGGAAATTCAACCAGGGCGACTATTTTGCGGCGGTGGAAGATAAAAACCACTCCGAGAACGTCTCCCGTGTGCTTTACCCGGATGACTCTACCTATTCAGGACGCGAACTGCGCTTGCGCCAGGAGTATTTCCTGGTCTCCTCCACAGTGCAGGACATTCTGAATCGTCATTATCAACTGCACAAAACCTACGATAACCTGGCGGATAAAATAGCTATTCACCTCAACGACACCCATCCGGTGCTGTCGATCCCTGAGCTGATGCGCTTGCTAATCGATGAGCACAAATTCAGCTGGGACGACGCGTTTGAGGTCTGTTGCCAGGTCTTCTCGTATACCAACCACACCTTGATGAGCGAAGCGCTGGAGACATGGCCTGTTGATATGCTGGGCAAAATCCTGCCGCGTCATCTGCAAATTATCTTTGAGATCAATGACTACTTCCTGAAGACGCTTCAGGAACAGTATCCGAACGACACCGCTCTACTGGGGCGGACGTCGATCATCGATGAATCCAACGGCCGCCGGGTGCGTATGGCATGGCTGGCGGTAGTGGTAAGCCACAAGGTTAACGGTGTTTCCGAGCTGCACTCCAACCTGATGGTGCAGTCGCTGTTCGCTGACTTTGCGAAGATCTTCCCGACCCGATTCTGTAACGTTACCAACGGCGTGACGCCGCGTCGTTGGCTGGCACTGGCTAACCCGCCGCTCTCCGAGGTGCTGGATGAGAATATTGGCCGCACCTGGCGTACCGATCTCAGTCAGCTAAGCGAGCTTGAACAGCACTGTGATTTCCCGTTGGTGAACCAGGCGGTACGCCGAGCGAAGCTGGAGAACAAAAAGCGTCTGGCCACGCTTATTGCCCAGCAGCTTAACGTGGTGGTGAATCCGAAATCGCTGTTTGATGTGCAGATCAAACGTATTCATGAATACAAACGCCAGCTGATGAACGTGCTGCATGTGATCACCCGCTACAATCGCATGAAGGCCGATCCTGACGCTGAGTGGGTGCCGCGCGTGAATATCTTCGCCGGTAAAGCGGCTTCGGCCTATTACATGGCGAAGCACATCATTCATCTGATCAACGATGTCGCGAAAGTGATCAATAACGATCCGCAAATTGGCGACAAACTGAAAGTGGTGTTTATCCCGAACTACAGTGTCAGCCTGGCACAGGTGATAATTCCTGCTGCCGACCTGTCTGAGCAGATTTCACTAGCTGGGACCGAAGCCTCCGGGACCAGTAACATGAAATTTGCGCTGAACGGCGCGTTGACCATCGGTACGCTGGATGGTGCCAACGTCGAGATGCTGGAACATGTGGGCGCAGAAAATATCTTTATCTTTGGTAATACGGCGGAAGAGGTTGAAGCCTTACGTAGTCAGGGCTACAAGCCGCGTGAATATTATGAGAAAGACGAAGAGCTGCACCAGGTGCTGACGCAGATCGGCAGTGGCGTATTCAGCCCAGAGGAGCCGGGACGCTATCGCGACCTGGTGGACTCATTGATCAATTTTGGCGACCACTATCAGGTGCTGGCGGATTATCGCAGTTACGTTGATTGTCAGGATAAGGTTGATGAACTGTATCGTCACCCGGAAGAGTGGACTACCAGGTCGATGATTAATATCGCCAACATGGGCTACTTCTCATCTGACAGGACGATCAAAGAGTACGCCGAAAACATCTGGCATATTGATTCGGTGCGGTTGTAACTATTACACGGCTGCTAATATAATCTGTTCAGGCAGTAGCGAATGTCGTTACTGCCTTTATTTTTTACTAATGTGCTAGCAATAACAGTTTTGATATTGCAAATCTTATTTAGATGGATTGAAAGTATGAGCAAAGGGAAAAAACACTCGATTAGACAGGCAGCTAGAGGCGTATTGTTGGCTATTGTTAGTACCGGTCTATTATCTGGATGTATGACGATGATGCTTGATGACAGTACTCAGGGAATATCATCCACTTCAAAAAAATGGCGCTCTGATGAGATCAGAGGGTTATCTCTTGCTGAGAATACAAATGGTGAGAAGGGATGGGTCTTTATTGGCAGAAGCTTTGATTACTTGCTGTATAAGGGAGGGGATGAAATTATAAATCTGCTGAATAATAAGAATATTCATCGTGAGCAATTATCAGTAGATGAACATGCTAATTTTGCTATTGATACAAGTAAGAAAAATTTCACTGGTTTGTTAAAAATTAATTATCAGGCTCAGAATGAGGATGATAAAAAACAAATCCTTGAGAAAGGATTCTCATGTATAAAAAATGATTGTCAGCGTACGTATAATGGGCTTGAAGGTACGATCCATAAAAAGAATGTTGAGCAAGACCCTAGAAAAATAATGAAGTTTTATCATCCTTTTACCGTTGAGTTTGTAAAATATCAATACTCTTCAAATCAAGGAAAATGGATTCTGGCCCCTTTTACAGTTGCTCTGGATGTTGTCACTGCGCCACTACAGTTACTGGCATTCAGTATTATTGCTCCTAATTTGGGAAGAATTGGTGGCAAATAACCTTACGTGATCGTGATAGTGACATATCTGCAACGTTATTTTGCTGTTGAAACCTTTCGCTACCCACCATCCGGCAAAATGCCCGGGGGGGCTTCGCTTGCCCGGCCTACGTTTATGCACTTTTGTAGTTATGCACTTTTGTAGGCCGGATAAGGCGTCAGCCGCCACCCGGCATTTTTATCAGGACGCCAGCGACAGTTGGCGCTTCTCAATGTATTCAGCCAGCCACTGGGTCATGCGCGACTGCTGCTCGGCGTTCAGCCACATCCCTTCTTTCGTACGACGCCACAGCGCATCGTCTGCACGACGAACCCATTCGTGGTCAACCAGATACTTCAGTTCGGCCTCATAGAACTCGTGGCCGAAGTCTTCACCTAACTCGGCAAGCGAGGTGGCTTCGCCGATAATCCATTCGGTATTGCTGCCGTAGGTGCGTGAATAATGGCGCGCCAGCGACTCGGTCAGGAACGGGTAGCGACGGCGCAGTTTGGCCGCGTAATCTTCGCGATCGCCGCCGATGTCTCCGCCTGGGAGAACGCACTCTTTGGTCCACGCCGGACCGATGCCCTGATAGTACGACGCCAGTTTTTCCATCGCGTGCTCAGCCAGCTTACGATAGGTCGTCAGCTTACCGCCAAAGACCGACAGCAGCGGCGCTTTGCCGTTTTCGTCGTGGATATCCAGCGTGTAATCACGGGTGATTGCCTGCGGTGAGTCGGACTCATCGTCGCACAACGGACGCACGCCCGAGTAAGTCCAGACGATATCATCACGGCCCAGTTGTTTCTTAAAGTGTGCGTTGTAGACCTTAAGCAGGTAATTGATTTCACTCTCATCAATTTTCACTGCTTTCGGGTCGCCTTTGTATTCGACGTCAGTCGTCCCGATGATTGAGAATTCGTCCATCCATGGGATGACAAACACAATACGTTTATCTTCGTTTTGCAGAATATAAGCTTGCTTCTGGGTATGGACGCGTGGCACCACGATGTGGCTGCCTTTAATCAGGCGAATACCGTACGGTGATGGCAGATGCATGCCGTCGTCGAAGAACTCTTTCACCCACGGGCCGGTGGCGTTGACCAGACCACGCGCCTGCCAGGTGTGCTTTTTGCCGGTATCAATATCTTCAGCTTCCACAATCCACAAACCGTTTTCACGGCGAGCGGAAGTGGCACGCGTGCGGGTTAACACCTCTCCGCCTTTACGTACGACCATTTGGGCGTTTGCCAAAACCAGTCGTGCATCGTCTACCCAGCAGTCAGAATATTCGAAACCGCGCACAATCTCAGGTTTCATTACAGAATCCGCGCCAAAACGCAAACCGGTAGAACCTGGTAAACTGGTGCGTTTGCCCAGATGATCGTACATAAACAGACCAATACGAATCATCCACGCCGGACGCAGGTGCGGGCGATGGGGCAGTCGAAAGCGCATCGGGAAGGCGATATGCGGTGCCATTTTCAACAGCACTTCACGCTCGGCCAGCGCTTCACTCACCAGTCGAAATTCATAGTGTTCCAGGTAGCGCAGGCCACCGTGGATGAGTTTGGAGCTGGCGGAAGAGGTGGCACAGGCTAAATCCTGCGCTTCCAGCATCAGCACGGATAAACCGCGTCCAGCGGCATCTGCCGCGATACCGGCACCGTTGATGCCTCCACCTATCACAATCAGATCTTTGGTTTCCATGCTGGCCTCTCGCACTTTCGTTATAGCTCATTAATGTTCGTTATCGAGCATAATAGCAAAGAATTGCGCTATTGGTAACATCGGATAAACAATTTACAGTGATACATATAACATTATGGCGTTTAACTGCCGTCGGGACGTACACTTAGAAGTAACATGTCTGAAAAGCGTCACCTGCAATATTAAGAAGAGAGAGCAATGGATCAGTTTGAATGTATTAATGTCGAAGAAGCGCATCAGAAGCTGAATCAGGGCGCTGCGGTGCTAGTGGATATCCGCGACCCGCAAAGCTATGCGATGGGGCACGCCCCGCAGGCGTTTCATCTGACGAACGACACGCTTGGGTTATTTATGCGTGAGCATGATTTTGACACCACTGTGTTAGTAATGTGTTATCACGGCAACAGCAGTAAAGGCGCGGCGCAATATCTTCTTCAGCAAGGCTATGACGCGGTTTACAGCGTTGACGGCGGCTTCGACGCCTGGCATCGACATTTTCCGGCAGAAGTGGCATACGGTTCGTAAGCTAACAAAGATGCAGCCTGAAACAGGCAGGGTCTATATACTGTCCTCTTTTGTGTGGAATAAGCGACAGCAACCATGTTGATGATTACCTCTTTTGCTAACCCCCGCGTGGCGCAGGCATTTGTTGATTATATGGCGACACAGGGCGTTATCCTGACAATTCAACAACATCAGCAAACGGATGTCTGGCTGGCGGATGAGTCCCAGGCCGAGCGCGTACGCGCCGAACTGGCGCAATTTCTGGAGAACCCGGGCGACCCGCGTTACCTCGCGGCAAGCTGGCAGTCGGGTCAGACCGACAGCGGTTTACGCTATCAGCGTTATCCTTTCCTTGCCACATTGCGCGAACGTGCAGGCCCGGTAACCTGGATAGTGATGGCCGCATGCGTGCTGGTGTTTATCGCGATGAACGCGCTGGGCGACCAGGCGGTAATGCTCTGGCTGGCATGGCCGTTTGATCCTTCGCTGAAATTTGAATTCTGGCGTTATTTCACCCACGCTTTTATGCACTTCTCGCTGATGCATATTCTGTTCAACCTGCTGTGGTGGTGGTATCTCGGCGGCGCGGTGGAAAAACGTCTGGGTAGCGGAAAACTGATAGTCATTACCGTGATTAGCGCCCTGCTGAGCGGGTATGTTCAGCAGAAGTTTAGCGGCCCGTGGTTTGGTGGGTTGTCTGGCGTGGTATATGCGCTGATGGGCTACGTGTGGTTGCGCGGCGAGCGCGATCCGCAAAGCGGTATTTTCCTGCAGCGTGGTTTGATTATCTTTGCTTTGATCTGGATTGTTGCCGGCTGGTTTGATGTGTTCGGTATGTCGATGGCGAATGGCGCACATATCGCCGGGCTGGCCGTGGGTCTGGCAATGGCGTTTGCTGATACTATTCATGTGCGAAAACGAACGTAGAAATTCGCCTGTAGGTAATCTTATTTGCCTGTATGAGCCAGGGCAGTGCTCAAAATCCTCACGTACCGTAAGTACGCTGCGGTTTCTGCGCGCTGGCCATGCCCAGACGGCCTGCAACGATAACGCCTGATAGACGAATTCTATATTTTCAGGGAACTATAATGAAACAAACACAACGACATGACGCGATCATCGAACTGGTAAAGAAACAAGGATACGTCAGCACCGAGGAGCTGGTGGAGCATTTTTCCGTCAGCCCACAGACGATTCGCCGCGATCTCAACGATCTGGCCGATCAGAATATGATTTTGCGACATCACGGCGGCGCGGCGCTGCCATCCAGCTCGGTCAATACCCCGTGGCATGACCGTAAAGCGACGCAGACGGCTGAAAAAGAGCGCATTGCCCGCAAAGTCGCCACGCAGATCCCGAACGGCTCGACGCTATTTATTGATATCGGCACTACCCCGGAAGCGGTGGCCCACGCGCTGCTCAGTCACAGCAATTTACGCATTGTGACCAACAACCTCAATGTGGCGAATACCCTGATGGCGAAAGAGGATTTCCGTATTATTCTGGCGGGTGGCGAACTGCGTAGCCGTGACGGCGGTATTATGGGCGAAGCGACCCTCGACTTTATTTCTCAGTTCCGTCTGGATTTCGGCATTTTAGGCATCAGCGGCATCGACAGCGATGGTTCCCTGCTGGAATTTGATTATCACGAAGTCCGCACCAAACGCGCGATTATTGAGAATTCACGCCATGTGATGCTGGTGGTGGATCACTCGAAGTTTGGTCGTAACGCGATGGTGAATATGGGCAGTATCAGCATGGTGGATGCGGTGTATACTGACACGCTACCGCCCGCAGGCGTGATGCAGGTGATCGCTGACCATCATATTCAGTTAGAGCTGTGCTAAGTTAATTACAGGCCTGATTAGCATCGCTCGTCAGGCTCTCACTACACCCCATATCCCATCATCTTCAGCAGCTTCTGCGCATGTTGCACTGCATCCTGGCGATGTGCGACGCCGAGCTTTTGGTACAAATTGCGGATGTGCGTCTTGATAGTCGTTGCCGCGACGGCCAGCTCTCCGGCGATCTGCTCGTTGCTGTAGCCCGAATAAATCAGTCCCAAAACTTGCCATTCGCGCTGGGTCAGCGGGCTGGTGCGGATAAGCTCCGGTACTTCCGGGTGCGTAAGCAGACGCTCAACGAACCCTTCATCGAAGTGGGCGAATTTATGGCGATGGTGCTGGTTAATCTCACGCAAAATGCGTTGGGCGCGATGCTGATCGAGTTCCGGCAGCGTATTGAGCTGAATCAGCTGACGCAGTTGCTGCGCCATAGCCTCACCTTCGATAACAAAGTGACTGATAAACCCGGTGCGGTTCGCCAGCTGTAACGCGTCGAGTAACACGCGCTGTGCGTCATTTTTGCGCCCTGCCTGCCAGTACAACTGATTAAGCAGCAGCAGGTTGCGGTTCAGATCGCTCATCAGGCGCAGATTGCGCGCATTTTCATTCAACTCTTCCAGCACAATCTCAGCCGGTTCAAATTCGCCCAGCAGGATCTGCGCGCGGGCGATGTTGCGCCATTGGCCTTGCAGGAAGTGGTTATTGGCGAATTCCGGTTTCGGCGTGTGGCGCAGCCAGTTGGCGGCTGAATTTTTGTCGCCGACCATTTGCCAGTAAATCACCCGGACTTTATCAGCGTTTGAGATCCAGTCGCTGTGATAGTGGCCATTACCCAGCAGGTTTTCCAGACGGTTGAGCAGGCTACGCGCGTTGTCCAGATCGCCCCGCGCCAGCGAACACTGAACCAGCAGTGCCAGGCACTGTAGCTGCTGCTGCGGCTGGAAAGTGGAAAGCAGTTCAATACCCGAGCGGGCAGACGCTTCCGCTTCGTCCAGGCGCGCCCATGCCCACAGGAGCTGCGCACGAATGCGCACCAGGAACTCGTGCATCGGTAGCTGTTCGAGGTGCTGCTCTTTGATCAGCTGGAACGCTTTTTCCTGGATTTCCCAGGCTGCCTGTAAAAAGCCCTGGGCAAACAAGATTTCACTTTGCTGAATAAGACTCCACAGGGCGTAATGCCAGACGTCATGATGGCGCGCCATTTGTTCGGTTTGCTGCATCAACGCCAGAGAACGCGTGAGGTCGCCCTTACAGTGCAGAACTTCGCCGTGCACCGAGGTGGCGACGATTCGGCTGTAGAACCAGGCGATGGGTAGCTCATCCAGTGCCAGTTTCGCCAGACGCTCGGCTTCATCAGGATTTCCGTCGTTAATCGCGACCTGCGCTCGCAGGGCGTTAAATTCGGCATGCAGCGTCGGCTCCATGTCGCCTTTCATTTCCTGCTCAGCGCGTGCCAGCAGGGTATTCACCTCGCTGTAGCGGTGCTGGCTTTGCATCAGCCACGCTTGCAGCAGAACCAGACGCGGATTTTCCAGCAGGCTTTCCCATGGCAGCGCTTTCAGGGATTCTTCCAGTAGCGTCAGCTCACTGTGGTTAAACAGTCCCCACGCATGGTTAAGCAGGATATCGCGCAGCATATGGGCATCGCCTGCCGCCAGCGCATGGTGGATAGCTTCGCTGGGAAAACCTTGCGCCATCCAGCTTTCAGCAGCCGCGCGGTGTATTTCGGGCAGTTCGCTCGCCAGTTCCCACTGACAGCGTTGACGTAAAAAGCTGCCAAACAGCGGGTGATAGCTGAACCATTCACCGACGTCATCCATCCGCTGCAGAAATAATCCCTGGCGTTCGATCTCCTCCAGCCGCATCTGGCCATTTTCTTCCCCGGTAACCCGGACGATCAGCGCGTCGTTCATGGAGCGCAGAATGGCGCTTTTCAGCAGGAAGTGACGGGTGCCGAGGTCAACGCTGTCCAGCACTTCATCAACCAGATAATCGGACAAATGGCTGGCGTTTATCCCCGCGAGGCGGCGTGCGGACTGGTGTGCAGAATGGTTGTTCTGGCGGGCGGAGAGGGCAATCAGCTGTAACGCCGTGGCCCAGCCCGCAACGTCGTCGCACATTCGACTGCTTTCCGCTGCTTCGATAGGAGAAGACAAACGGCGATCGAAAAATTGTTTGGCTTCCTGGTGGTTAAACGCCAGTTGCTGGCTGCCTATCTCCAGCAACTGATCGCGTACTCGCAGGTTGGCAATGCCCAACTGTGGGAGATTGCGCGACAACACGACCAGCGTGAGATTTTCAGGCTGGTGACGCAGGAAGAAACGCATCGCTTCGTGGATAGCTGGGTTGGAGATCAGATGATAATCGTCCACCACCAGGTAGAGTGGGCGATGCCACTCGGCCAGTTCAATAAATAGCTGTGCAAACAGTGACGTCAGACTGGCGTATTGGCGCTTTTGCACCATCGCTTCGCTGGTGGTGCAGTGTCCACCGGTTGCCTGCTGAATAGCGGCGATCAGATAGCTGGCAAAACGTTCTTGCTGATTATCGCCTTCATCCAGTGAGTACCAGCCTAAGTCGTTCTTCCCCGCTGCCCATTGTGAGACCAGCGTCGTTTTTCCATAGCCAGCGGGACTTGTTATCAGGGCAAGCCTGAAATTATTCACGCCGGAAAGTTTAGCCAACAGGCGCTCGCGGACCACCGTATGGTCGAGTCGAACCGGACGACTTAATTTAGACGGAATCAACATATGTTTGTCACTTCACTGTGTGAACATGGGGGAAGAATGATTTTTTTTGCGCTTCGTAATTAATGGGTATAAGGTCGGCCAGATTAATGTTTTATGCAAGCTAAGCGGCCTTTTTGTGTGTCTGATTTTGCACTATGTCACAAATCTATACATCTATTGCAATAATTACTTTAAAGAGTCGCAACAGGCGTGGTGACTGGATCCGTCGCGATTTTTACGATGCGTAAAAACCCCATCTCTTTGCAAGGTTATTCGGCGGGTTAATAAAAATATCCGAATTTTGTGGCCGATTTAAAATTTTTATGTGAATCATCTTATTCATCACAGGTGTTTCAGGTTAGAAACTATTTCTCTGTTTACACATTGTTTCCCATCGTCACCCCTCTATTTGATATTGTCGATTAATTGCCCGGTAATAAGGGGGACGCCGTGGCACATGGGTGATTACGCTTCCCTTTAAGCGGTGTCGATCACACTTTTATGCTCATCCCCGCTCCTCCTCCCTGCCTAATCCGTGCCAGGATGAGGAATGTCAACAACGAGCCAGGCAAACTAGCGATAACGTTGTTTTATTACCTAAGGATCTGGAACCCCTATGTCACAGCCTACTTTCAACAAAGATCAATTTCAGGCTGCCCTGACGCGTCAGTGGCAGCGCTTCGGTTTACTGTCGGCTCAAGAAATGACGTCGCGCCAGTGGTGGCAGGCAGTGAGTGGGGCGTTGGCTGAGTTACTCAGCGCCCAGCCTGCGGCTAAGCCGGCAAAAAACCAGCGTCATGTTAACTACATCTCGATGGAGTTTTTGATTGGCCGTCTGACCGGCAACAACTTACTCAACCTCGGCTGGTATCAGGGGGTGAGCGATGAGCTTAAAGCGCATGACGTCAACCTGACCGATCTGCTTGAAGAAGAGATCGATCCGGCGTTGGGTAACGGTGGGTTGGGGCGTCTGGCAGCCTGCTTCCTCGATTCGATGGCGACTGTCGGCCAGTCGGCGACGGGTTATGGCCTCAACTATCAATACGGCCTGTTCCGTCAGTCCTTTGCCGATGGGCAGCAGATGGAAGCCCCGGACGACTGGCATCGCGACAGCTATCCGTGGTTCCGTCACAACGAAGCGCTGGATGTGCAGGTAGGGATTGGCGGCAAGGTCAGCAAACAAGGCCACTGGGAGCCGGGATTCATCATCACCGGTCAGGCTTGGGATCTACCGGTTCTCGGCTACCGTAATGGCGTGGCGCAGCCGCTGCGTTTGTGGCAGGCCAGCCACGCGCATCCGTTTAACCTGACAAAATTCAACGACGGTGATTTCCTGCGCGCAGAGCAGCAGGGTATCGACGCCGAAAAACTGACCAAAGTGCTGTATCCTAACGACAACCACACGGCAGGTAAAAAGCTGCGCCTGATGCAGCAGTACTTCCAGTGCGCCTGCTCCGTAGCCGATATTCTGCGCCGCCATCATCTGGCTGGGCGTAAACTTCATGAGCTGGCTGATTTTGAAGTTATCCAGCTCAACGATACTCACCCGACCATCGCTATTCCCGAGCTGTTGCGTGTACTGATTGATGAGCACCAGATGAGCTGGGACGATGCGTGGGCCATCACCAGCAAAACCTTTGCTTATACCAACCATACTCTGATGCCAGAGGCGCTGGAGTGCTGGGACGAGAAGCTGGTGAAAGCGCTACTGCCGCGCCATATGCAAATCATCAAAGAGATTAACGACCGCTTTAAGATGTTGGTCGATAAAACCTGGCCGGGTGATGCTGAAGTCTGGGCGAAGCTGGCGGTGGTACATAACAAACAGGTGCGCATGGCCAACATGTGTGTGGTCAGCGGCTTTGCGGTTAACGGTGTGGCGGCACTGCACTCCGATCTGGTGGTGAAAGATCTGTTCCCGGAATATCACCAACTGTGGCCGAACAAATTCCACAACGTCACTAATGGGATTACCCCACGTCGCTGGATTAAGCAGTGCAACCCGGCGCTTGCCGCGCTGTTGGATAAATCGCTGAAAAAAGAGTGGGCCAACGATCTCGACCAGCTGATTAATCTGGAAAAATACGCCGACGACGCGAAGTTCCGTCAGCAGTATCGTGACATCAAGCTGGCGAACAAAGCGCGTCTGGTGAAGTTTATTAAAGCGCGTACCGGTATTGAAATAACGACTAACGCGATTTTTGATATTCAGATCAAACGCCTGCATGAGTACAAGCGTCAGCACCTGAACCTGCTGCATATTCTGGCGTTGTACAAAGAAATTCGTGAGAACCCGCAGGCCGATCGCGTGCCGCGCGTATTCCTGTTTGGCGCGAAAGCCGCGCCGGGTTACTACCTGGCGAAAAATATCATCTTCGCCATCAATAAGGTGGCGGAAACCATCAATAACGACCCGCAAGTGGGTGACAAGCTGAAAGTCGTGTTCCTGCCGGATTATTGTGTCTCGGCGGCGGAAATGCTGATCCCGGCGGCGGATATCTCCGAGCAGATCTCAACAGCAGGGAAAGAGGCTTCCGGCACCGGCAACATGAAGCTGGCGCTGAACGGTGCCTTAACCGTCGGTACGCTGGATGGTGCAAACGTCGAAATCGCCGAAAAAGTGGGCGACGAGAATATCTTTATCTTTGGTCATACTGTGGAAGAGGTGAAGGCGCTCAAGGCCAAAGGTTACGATCCGGTGAAATGGCGTAAGAAAGACAAAGTACTGGATGCGGTCCTGAAAGAGCTGGAAAGCGGGAAATACAGCGACGGCGACAAACATGCTTTTGACCAGATGCTGCACAGTATCGGCAAGCAGGGCGGTGATCCGTATCTGGTGATGGCAGACTTCGCGGCTTACGTTGAAGCGCAGAAGCAGGTTGACGTGTTGTATCGTGACCAGGAAGCCTGGACCCGGGCGGCGATTCTGAATACTGCCCGTTGCGGCATGTTCAGTTCAGATCGCTCCATCCGCGATTATCAGGCGCGTATCTGGCAGGCGAAACGTTAAGGAATCGCGATGGAAAGCAAACGTCTGGATAATGCCGCGCTGGCGGCGGGGATCAGCCCCAATTACATTAATGCCCACGGTAAACCGCAGTCTATTGGTACCGAAACCAAGCGGCGTTTGCTTGACGCCATGCATCGCACCACCGCCGCCACTCCGGTGGCGGTGACCCCAGTGCCGAATGTCATGGTTTATACCGCCGGTAAGAAAATGCCGCTGGCGGTTGAGGGAAGCGGAGAGTTTACCTGGCTGCTGACTACCGAAGAGGGCGTGCAGCACAAAGGGCATGCCGTCGGTGGTAAATCTTTCAACCTTCCGGCCAGGCTGCCGGAGGGATATCACACGCTGACCTTGACCCAGGGTGAGCTGCGTAGCCATTGTCGCGTCATCGTGGCGCCAAAACGCTGTTATGAACCGCAGGCGCTGTTAGCCGGGCAGAAGCTGTGGGGCGCATGCGTTCAGCTCTACACCTTGCGTTCAGAAAAAAACTGGGGGATTGGCGACTTTGGCGATTTGCGCGCCATGCTGGTGGATGTGGCGCAACGCGGCGGCGCGTTTATCGGGCTCAATCCGATTCATGCGCTGTACCCGGCGAACCCGGAGAGCGCCAGCCCGTACAGCCCGTCGTCACGTCGCTGGCTGAACGTTATTTATATTGATGTTAACGCAGTAGATGATTTCCGCCTGAGTAAAGAGGCGCAGGCCTGGTGGCAGAAACCCGCGACTCAGCAAGCGCTGCAACGCGCGCGCGATAGTGAATGGGTTGATTACTCTACCGTTACCGTCCTGAAGATGACCGCGTTACGTATGGCATGGAAAAATTTCTCTGCACGTGACGATGAGCAGATGGCGGCATTTCGCCAGTTTGTCACTCGGGAGGGAGATAGCCTGTACTGGCAGGCAGCCTTTGACGCGCTGCATGCGCATCAGGTGCAAGAGGATGCATTGCGCTGGGGCTGGCCGGTGTGGCCGCAGGCACTCCAGACGGTGGACTCACCGGAAGTAAAACGCTTCTGCGAAGCACATCGTGACGATGTGGATTTCTATCTGTGGTTACAGTGGTTGGCGTATACCCAGTTTGCTGACTGCTGGAAAACCAGCCAAAGTTTTGCGATGCCGATTGGACTGTATCGCGATCTGGCGGTTGGTGTGGCCGAAGGCGGGGCGGAAACCTGGTGCGACCGCGAGCTGTATTGCCTGAAAGCCTCGGTTGGCGCTCCGCCGGATATTCTCGGTCCGCTCGGGCAAAACTGGGGGCTGCCGCCGATGGATCCGCACATCATCACGGCACGCGCCTACGAACCGTTTATCGAACTGCTGCGCGCCAATATGCAGAACTGCGGCGCGCTGCGTATCGACCATGTTATGTCGATGCTGCGTCTGTGGTGGATCCCCTACGGTGAAACTGCCGATCACGGCGCTTACGTGCACTATCCGGTCGATGACCTGCTTTCAATTCTGGCGCTGGAAAGTAAACGTCATCATTGCATGGTAATTGGTGAGGATCTGGGCACCGTGCCGGTAGAAATCGTCAGCAAGCTGCGCGACAGCGGCGTGTACTCCTATAAAGTGCTTTATTTTGAGAATGACCATGAGAAAAACTTCCGTGCGCCGAAAGCGTACCCGGAACAATCAATGGCAGTCGCGGCGACGCATGACCTTCCTACGCTTAAAGGTTATTGGGATAGCGGCGATCTGACGCTGGGTAAGGCGCTGGGCCTGTACCCGGATGAGGTTGTGCTGCGTGGGTTGTATCAGGACCGAGAACTGGCGAAGCAGGGGCTGCTGGACGCGTTGCACAAGTACGGCTGTTTGCCAAAACGTGCTGGTCACAAGGCGTCACTGATGTCGATGACGCCGATTCTTAATCGCGGCATGCAACGCTACATCGCTGACAGCAACAGTGCGCTGCTGGGCCTACAACCGGAAGACTGGTTGGATATGGCTGAACCGGTCAACATTCCGGGGACCAGCGACCAGTACAAAAACTGGCGGCGTAAGCTCACCGCCATGCTGGAGCAGATGTTTGCCGATGAGAGAGTGAACAAGCTGATTAAGGATTTGGATAAGCGGCGAAAAGTGGCCGCGAAGAAGAAGTAAAAAAGCCGGGGATTCCCCGGCTTTTTTTGTCTGAAACGTGTGTTGTTAAACTACCATACCCAGCAGCAGACACCCTACCAGGCCGCAGACGGAGATAATGGTTTCCAGCATTGACCATGACTTGATGGTTTCACCGATAGTCAGGTTGAAGTACTCCTTGAACAGCCAGAAGCCTGGATCGTTCACGTGGGAGAAGATGACCGAACCGGAACCCACCGCAATAACCATTAGCTCAGGGCTTACGCCGGTCGTTGCAATCAGTGGTGCCACAATCCCGCCTGCGGTGATTGCTGCAACAGTTGCAGAACCCAGTGCGATACGCAGGACCGCCGCGATAGACCATGCCATCAGCAGTGGAGACACGTTAGAGCCGTGCATCATTGATGCAATGTATTTGTCCACGCCGCTATCAACCAGGACCTGTTTGAAGGCACCGCCGCCGCCGATGATCAACAGCATCATCGCAATGATTTTGATTGAGGACACCAGCGTGTCGTTAATCTGATCCATCGAACGTCCACGGTTCAGACCAAACGTGAACATCGCAATCAGCACCGCGATAAGCGTTGCCATAACCGGGTCACCGAGGAATTCTGCAACCGTCAGGAAAGCATGACCTTTCGGCAGAATCATCTCCGCCACGGCACGCATCGCCATCAGGATCACCGGTACCAGAGAGGTCCAGACGCTGACGCCAAAGCCAGGCATCTCTTCTTCAGTGAAGGTTTTTGCGCTGTACAGACCTTCCGGGATCGGCTTGTCGATACCTTTCAGGAAACGTGCGTATACCGGACCGGCGAGAATAACGGTCGGGATTGCCAGAATCGTACCAAACAGCAGGGTTTTGCCCATATCTGCATGGAAAATAGTGGCGATAGCCGTCGGACCCGGGTGCGGTGGCAGGAAGCCGTGCGTTACGGACAGCGCCGCAGCCATCGGCACGCCAACGTACAACAGCGGGATGTTGGCAGCTGCGGCAATGGTGAACACCAGCGGCAGCATCAGTACGAAACCAACTTCGTAGAACAAGGCAAAACCAACGGTGAAGCCGGTTAATACCACCGCCCACTGAATATGTTTTTTGCCGAATTTAGCAATCAGGGTGGTTGCGATGCGCTGTGCGCCGCCGCAGTCCGCCAGCATTTTGCCCAGCATGGCGCCAAAACCCATAATCAGGGCGAGGCTGCCAAGGGTTCCGCCGACGCCGGCTTTAATCGAACCGATGACTTTATCCAGTGGCATCCCTTGCATCAATCCGACAGCAAGCGCCACCAGGACGAGAGCGATGAAACCGTTCATTTTGAAACGGATCATCAGGAGGAGTAACAAGATTACACCGATAGCAACGATGACTAATGGCATGATTTACCTGGCCTTAACTTTGTTATGGGTAACGTCAGTGTTTAGATGACAAATTCCGATTGTCCCGACCGGGAACAGAGTATTCTCAGCACCAATGCTGGTTGCCTGCAAAACTAATCAGTTTAGCGGACTATTATGTGTGTGTTAGGTGCTGATACGAATGATACGGGTAACATATGGCGCTTGAAAATCACCTGGGCAGGCAAAATTTAAATTATGAGAGGCTGGTCAAATTATGAGGAAGATTGTTGCAGGAGATATGCGAAGAATTTTCGACCCGGCAGGGATTAGGCTACCGGGCAAATACAGACGGGCTTAGTAGTAAGAGTGTTCGCCACGCTGGTGTTCGGTTAAATCGCGAACGCCTTTCAGTTCAGGGAATTCAGCCAGCAGCTGCTTCTCGATACCTTCTTTCAGCGTCACATCGACCATTGAACAGCCGTTACAGCCGCCGCCAAACTGCAGAATGGCGTAGCCTTCATCGGTGATTTCCATCAGTGAGACGCGACCGCCATGGCCTGCCAGCTGTGGATTGATCTGTGATTGCAGCATGTACTCCACGCGTTCCATCAGCGGTGCATCATCGGCCACTTTACGCATTTTGGCGTTTGGTGCCTTCAGCGTCAGCTGGGAACCTAACTGGTCGGTAACGAAATCGATTTCTGCATCTTCCAGATACGGTGCGCTCAGTTCATCAACATATGCGGTCAGCAGGTCAAATTTAATGGCGGTGTCGGTTGCTTCCACGGCGTCCGGCGGACAATAAGAAACGCCGCATTCAGCGTTAGGCGTGCCGGGATTAATCACAAATACGCGGATTTGTGTCCCTTCTTCCTGATTTGCCAGCAGTTTGGCAAAGTGCGCTTGTGCAGCATCGGAAATATGGATCATAGTAATGGCCTAATAGTTGACTATTTTACTTGGTTATAATACGCCCATCATCGAGGCTCTACAAGGTTCGACACAGGCACCATACCTGGACAGTCGCGGCGCCGTTGCGTAAAAGCAGCTGCGCGATTTCCGCGACGGTACTTCCGGTAGTGACGACATCATCCACAATAACCATATGGAGTCCCTGCACCGGCAATTCAAGGCGAAAGGCGTTTTTCAGGTTACGTTTACGCAATCGGGCGCTGAGATGGTGCTGCGTGGCGGTTGCCCGAACCCGCGAGATGGTCCGGCTGTCCCAGTCGCAACCCAGCCAGTGCGCCAGTGGGCGACACAGCAATTCGCTCTGATTAAACCCCCTGCGCCAGTGCCGTCGTTGCCAGAGCGGGACGCTGACGAGCCTGTCTGGCAGGGGAAGACCGCTGACGCGCCGGGCCTGTAATACCTCCAGCAACAGCAAACGTGAAAGGGCGGAGGCCATTTCACTGCGTCGCGAAAACTTGAACTGGTGGATAAGTCCGCTCAACGGCGGAAGATAGTCGCTGATGGTGACCAGGCGCTGCCACGGTGGGGGTTTTTGCAAGCAACGTCCGCAGGGAACGACGGCGTGGGCGGCAGGGAGTCCGCATTGAGGGCAAAGGCTGACGTGCTGACGCGTTGCCCGTGCGCAGACTGAACAGATCCCCCAATGCCCTAACGTCAGGGGCATTCGGCATAGCCAGCACAATCCCGGTACTGTTAGCATAGAAACATCCTGTTAGGCTAAAAGAGAACAATAACTGATGAATGACATCTGGTGGCAGACCCAGGGTTCGGGAAATTGCCATCTTGTGCTGCTGCACGGATGGGGACTGAATGCGCAAGTGTGGCATTGCATAAGCGAGGAACTGAGCTCGCATTTCACGCTGCATCTTGTCGACTTACCGGGATTTGGCCGCAGCCAGGGTTTCGGCGCGATGTCGCTGGAAGAGATGGCTGAGCGGGTATTAAAACAGGCGCCGGAGAACGCTATCTGGCTCGGCTGGAGTCTGGGGGGGTTGGTTGCAAGCCAGGTGGCGTTAACTCATTCTGAGCGTGTTCAGGCGTTGGTGACCGTGGCGTCATCCCCTTGCTTTAGCGCGCGTGAGGAGTGGCCGGGCATCAAGCCAGAAGTGCTGGCCGGTTTCCAGCAGCAACTGAGTGAAGATTTCAAGCGTACGGTGGAGCGTTTTTTGGCGTTGCAAACGATGGGCACGGAAACCGCCCGTCAGGATGCGCGAGCGCTGAAGAAAACGGTACTGGCTTTACCCATGCCGGATGTTGAGGTACTTAATGGCGGGCTGGAGATCCTGAAAACGGTCGATTTGCGTGAGCCATTGTGCTCGGTGGAAATGCCTTTCCTGCGGTTGTACGGCTATCTCGATGGACTGGTTCCGCGCAAAGTCGTCCCGATGCTCGATGCCCTGTGGCCACAGAGCGAGTCGTTGGTGTTTGCCAAAGCGGCGCATGCACCGTTTATCTCGCATCCTGCCGAGTTTTGCGCAGCGCTGGTGGCGTTAAAACAGAAACTGAATTGTTTCTAAAGTAACGGATATCTGCATAAACGAGTTATCCGGCCTGAACATTTGCAGTTATTTGTAGGCCGGATTAGCGTAGCGCCATCCGGCAGGAGCAGCAAATTAACGCAAGGCCCACCATTCGCGCAGGCAGGCTTTACCTTCCGGGCAACTTTTGCAGCTTCCGGAAAGACACCCGTCGGCATCCTCCTGAATCCGCACCGCTTTGCCCATTTTTTCTAACTGATTCAGCATGGCGTCAATCATAGGCTGTGGGGTATGTAGCGTGTGGCTAATTTGTGTTGCCTCCATGCGCCCCCGCAAAGCCAATAAATCACGAACCTGAATTAGTGATGCCATTGTCGATAACCTTAGTGGCAATCGCCAGTTGTGCTGGAACAGCAGGAACTCGCCGTTCTGTTGGTTGCCAGCAGGGCGAGGTCTACGCGGCTACGAGCTCGACGCAGCAGGCCCAGTAACACGATGTTAAACAGGATGACCGCTAAAATGCACACCAGACTGTAGGTCGGGTGCTCTTTGTAGCTGACCGTCTGATAAAACAGCGTCGACAGAGAGTAGGCGATATTCAGGCCCCACAGAATCGAGAAGCCCATCCAGCCACGGCTGGATTCACGTGCGATAGCGCCCATAACTGAAATGCACGGCACATACAGCAAAACAAAGATCAGGTAGCTGTACGCGGCGGCGGCGCTGCCAAATTTCTCGCCCATCACGCCCATTGCGCCGGTAGCCATTTCACCGTCGCCCTTGCTGGCTTCGATAGGGTTAGCCAGTACGCTCAGGCTGAAGGTGTCTTTCAGGCTTTGCCAGGTTTCATCCACTGCGCCGAGCAGCTCGTCACCGAGGTGGAAATCTGCCGGATTGAACTCTTCTTCCTGAATGTTTTCTGCGGTATAGAGCGTGTTCAGCGTACCAACGACCACTTCTTTTGCCATCGCGCCGGTGAACAAACCTACGGTTGCCTGCCAGTTATCTTCGTGAACGCCAATCGGTTTAAACACGGGAGTAATAACACGGCTAACGGAGGCCAGAGCAGAGTCGTTGATGTTATCGACGATTTTCCCGCTCAGTGAGAAACTGTTAAACGCGCTGAGGAAAATGCTGACGATGATGATGACTTTACCCGCACGCAGAACGAAGCCTTTCAGGCGTTGCCAGGTCTGAATGATCAGACTCTTGATGTGCGGCACGTGGTATACCGGCAGCTCCATCACGAACGGCGTTGCTTCACCACGCATAATGGTGTGTTTGAGCATCAGGCCCGTCAACACCGCCATCACGATACCCAGTACGTACAGCGAGAAGACCGCCAGTGCGCCGTTCTGACCAAAGAACGCCGCGGCAAAGACGGCGAAAATCGCCAGACGTGCGCCGCAGGACATAAACGGCGCCATCATGATGGTCATCAGACGCTCACGCGGGGCGTCCAGCGTACGTGCGCCCATCACTGACGGTACGTTACAGCCAAAGCCGACGATCAGCGGGACGAACGACTTGCCCGGCAGTCCCAGCGCCTGCATCAGACGGTCCATCACAAACGCGGCGCGCGCCATGTAACCGGAGTCTTCAAGGAAGGAGAGGAACAGGTACATCATGCCGATTTGCGGTACCAGCGGCAGCACGGTGTTAATCCCGCCGCCAAGCCCCTGGGCCAGGAAGATAGTGAGCCAGTCCGGGAAGTGCAGCGTGTAGCCAATCCACTGAATACCATGGATAAAGAGCGCAACGGAGCCGACGTCAAACAACGGTTGCAGCGCGCCGCCAATGTTAATGGCGAGCAGGAACATCAGGTACATCACGAACAGGAAAATCGGCAGCCCGAGGAAGCGGTTGAGAACGATTTTATCTACTGCTGTGGTGAATCGGCTTGGCTCTGCCGTCAAGGTATTGCTTACGGTATCGCAGATAGCGGCAATGCACTGATAGCGCGCATCGGCGATATGCAGCGCCGGATCGTCCATTGTTTCGCTCAGGCGTGCGATGGAGGCATCGAGATTTTGCGCGGCATCACCCGCGTAGGCGCGGCTGTAGATATCGCCTTCCAGCATCTGCAGGCCCAGCCAGCGGCGCTGTTGTAGCGGCATATCTTTGGCCATCGCGTCGGCGAGAGAGTCCGCTTCCTGCAGCAGCGGCTGGGCATAATGGACCAGCTCGACGGTGTCGTTTTCTTTGTAGCGGTCGATCGCCAGCTTCAGCGCTTCTATGCCGCGGGCGCGGGTGGAAACCAGCGGAACCACCGGGCAGCCAAGACGCGCTGAGAGGGCGTCTATATCGATACGGATTTGCTGCTTTTCAGCGATATCCAGCATATTCAACGCGACGATGCAGGGGATGCCCAGCTCAAGCAGTTGCAACGTCAGGTAGAGATTGCGTTCAAGGTTTGACGCATCGACCACGTTGATCAACAGATCTGCGTCGCCGCTCAAAATATAGTGACAGGCAATCTGCTCATCGAGAGAAGTCTGAGATGAGATTGTCGTCAGAGAATAGGTGCCGGGTAAATCCACCAGCGTGACCTGATGGTCCGTTGTGGCGAAATGACCTTCTTTACGCTCAACGGTAACGCCAGCCCAGTTACCTACACGCTGGCGCGCGCCGGTGAGCTGGTTGAATAAGGTTGTCTTGCCGGAATTAGGATTACCAATTAAACCAATGGTTAGTTTTTTCATTTTTATAGACTCACTGTATTAACAGGAAACCGCTTCCACTTCTAATAACGCCAGATCTTTCTTACGCAATACCAGACTTACACGACGCGTTTCGATATGGATAGGATCGCCGAGCGGGGCGACGCGTACCACGTTGAAGGAGGAGCCGGGCAGCATGCCAAGTGACAACAGTTTCTGACGATAAGCCGGGCTGATTTCACGGGCAAAACCGGTAATTTTCCACGCACTGTCAGGAGTGAATTGCATAGGGACCTACTTATATCTCGCTAACTGGATGATTACCTCATGGGGCGACAGGGCGGCATGAGACCAGATGATTAGCCAACGTAAGGAAAGAGTAAATAATCAACAGAACAATGATAATGAGAATGGTTTCTATCATCAATAGAATAAATGTGACGGAATGTAGAATTGAACAATAATTTGAGCCAATTTTGATATTTCTCAACATTTATTCCGCTTTGGAATGAATGTTTCTGCAGTGTCATTATTGACTTTCTTAATGTGTAATTAAGGTTTTATTTGTTAACGAAATGATAAATATAAGTAGGGAAGAGAAAATAATATATTAAATATGCCGGACAGAGGTTTACACCGCCATCCGGCACACGATCCAAACTTAGCGTTTTTTACCCATTGCCGCCGCCAGCGCATCCATCATGGCGCTGTTGCCCGCAGGCTGTGCGTCACGACCGCGAGGTTTCGCGGCTTTGGGGGCCGAGCGATTAGCCTGAGCGCGATCGTTGTTCCCACCGCCGCGACGCGCATTGGTTTCACCCGGTTGCTCGTCCAAACGCATGGTCAGCGCGATACGCTTGCGTTGCAGGTCAACTTCCAGCACTTTCACCTTCACAATATCGCCCGCTTTCACCACGGTGTGCGGATCGTCGACGAACTTATTCGACAATGAAGAGATATGCACCAGACCGTCCTGATGAACACCAATATCAACAAACGCGCCGAAGTTGGTGACGTTGGTGACTGCCCCTTCCAGAATCATCCCCGGCAGCAGGTCATTCATGGTTTCTACGCCATCAGCAAACTGTGCGGTTTTAAATTCAGGACGCGGGTCGCGGCCCGGTTTTTCCAGCTCTTTAATGATGTCGGTGACGGTCGGCACCCCGAAACGTTCATCGGTAAAATCGGCAGCTTTCAGATTGCGCAGTTCGTTGCTATTGCCCATCAGGTCACGCAACGATTGCTCGGTGGCGGCCAGAATTCGTTCCACAATCGGGTAGGCTTCCGGGTGAACGGTGGAGGCATCCAGTGGGTTATCGCCATGATTGATACGCAGGAAGCCCGCGCATTGTTCAAAGGCTTTAGGCCCCAGACGGCTGACTTTCAGCAACTGCTGACGGTTCTGGAACTGACCGTTCTCATCGCGCCAGGCGACAATGTTTTGCGCCATCATGCGCGTCAGACCGGCAACGCGGGTTAACAACGGTACGGAGGCGGTATTGAGATCGACGCCGACGGCGTTCACGCAGTCTTCCACCACCGCATCCAGCTTACGTGCCAGCTGCGTCTGGCTAACGTCGTGCTGATATTGGCCCACGCCGATCGATTTAGGATCGATTTTCACCAACTCTGCAAGTGGATCCTGCAGACGACGGGCGATGGACACCGCGCCACGCAATGAAACGTCGAGATCCGGGAACTCCTGCGCCGCCAGCTCGGAAGCTGAGTAAACCGATGCCCCGGCTTCGCTGACGATCACTTTCTGCGCGGTGACTTTCGGGAACTGTTTCTGCATGTCGAGGAAGAAACGCTCGGTTTCGCGTGACGCCGTGCCGTTACCAATCGCTACCAGCTCAACGTGGTATTTTTCGCACAGCGTCGCCACAGCAACGGCAGCTTTGGCGGCCTGACCTGTGTGTGGATAAATGGTGTCGGTCGCGACCAGCTTGCCGGTGCCGTCAACAACTGCCACCTTCACGCCGGTACGCAGGCCGGGATCAAGTCCCATGGTGGCACGCAGACCCGCAGGCGCGGCCATCAGCAGATCGTGCAGGTTACGGGCGAAGACGTTAATAGCTTCGTCTTCGGCGCGCTCACGCACGGTGCCCATCAGCTCGGTTTCGAGGTGCATCAGCACCTTAATACGCCAGGTCCAACTGACCACGCCTTTACGCCAGCTGTCGGCAGGTGCGTTGTTCAGGCGTAATCCCAGGTGGTCCTGGATAATCTGTTCGCCGTGGCTTTCTTTTGGCGGCTCATCGAATTGCGGATCGGCATTCAGCGAAAGCTGTAGCACACCTTCGTTACGGCCACGGAACATGGCCAGCGCACGGTGGGATGGCACGGTAGAGATCGGTTCGTGATGATCGAAGTAGTCGCGGAACTTCGCGCCTTCCTCTTCTTTGCCGCTTACCACAGTGGAGACCAGATGGGCGTTTTTCCACAAGTAATCACGTACTTTCGCCAGCAGTGCAGCGTCTTCAGCAAAGCGTTCCATCAGAATATAGCGTGCGCCGTCGAGGGCGGCTTTGGTATCCGCCACGCCGTTTTCGGCGTTGAGATACTTTGCGGCTTCGGTTTCCGGGTCGTGGGACGGTTCGTTCCACAGCAGGTCAGCCAGCGGCTCAAGGCCTGCTTCAATGGCGATTTGCCCACGGGTGCGACGCTTAGGTTTGTACGGCAGATAGAGATCTTCGAGTTCGGTCTTACTTAACGTGCCGTTGATCGCTTTCGCCAGATCGTCGGTCAGTTTGCCTTGCTCGCCGATAGATTTCAGGATTGCCTGACGGCGGTCTTCCAGTTCACGCAGATATCCCAGACGGGTTTCCAGATTACGCAGTTGCGTATCATCCAGACCGCCGGTGATTTCCTTACGATAACGTGCGATAAACGGCACGGTGTTCCCTTCGTCAAGCAGGCGAACGGCAGCTTCTACCTGTTCAGCACGAGCCTGAATTTCACCTGCGATAATGCGGCAGAAAGAATCATTCATCATGGATAGCTTCGTCTATAGGATAAAAAATCAGGGGATAGTTATACGGATTGACTGGCAAAAATGCCAGTCATCTACCGGGGCTTCGGATTGTTCCGGTCTCACTTAACGTATTCAATCTCGTTCACGTACCAGCTGGCTTCTCCGCCTGGAGTGTTTACCACAGCCAGATCGCCGACCTCTTTTTTCAGCAGCGCCCGCGCCATTGGCGAGTCGATAGAGATGTAATCTTTCCGGCCGAAGATCTCGTCGTAACCGACAATGCGGAATTTGCGGATGTCGCCATCGTCATTTTCAATCTCAACCCATGCGCCAAAGAAGACTTTACCCTCCTGCTGTGGGGAGTAATCGACGATTTTCAGATTCTCCATGCACTTCGTCAAATATCGGACGCGGCGATCGATCTCACGCAGGCGCTTTTTATTATACTGGTAGTCGGCATTTTCGCTGCGGTCACCCAGACTTGCAGCCCAGGTAACCTTTTTGGTGACTTCCGGGCGCTCTTCACGCCAGAGATAATTCAGCTCTTGTTTGAGTTTTTCATACCCTTCACGGGTTATCAGGGGCGTTTTCATCTTATTGTTTTACCTTCGACTCTGTGATGATGCGCACAATTAGTATTACGTGAGCATATCAACAGAATAAATAATGTATTGCGAGAAACATTGTATACTTAAGCTGCTGTTTAATATGCTTTGTAACAATTTAGCCTGGAATTAATACCAGAATTCGCTGGTGACTCACGTGAGCTTTCTTAAGAATATACACTTAATTGTTGCGAACCTTTGGGAGTAATAACAATGCAAGAGAACTATAAGATTCTGGTGGTCGATGACGACATGCGCTTACGTGCGCTTCTGGAGCGTTATCTGACCGAGCAGGGCTTCCAGGTTCGAAGCGTCGCAAACGCTGAGCAGATGGATCGTCTGCTGACCCGTGAGTCTTTCCACCTGATGGTGCTGGATTTAATGCTGCCGGGAGAAGATGGCCTGTCTATTTGCCGTCGCCTGCGCAGCCAAAGCAACCCGATGCCGATCATTATGGTTACGGCGAAGGGCGAAGAAGTGGACCGTATTGTAGGACTGGAAATCGGCGCTGACGATTACATTCCGAAACCGTTTAACCCGCGTGAACTGCTGGCGCGTATTCGCGCTGTACTGCGTCGTCAGGCGAACGAACTGCCGGGAGCGCCTTCCCAGGAAGAAGCGGTTATTGCGTTTGGTAAGTTCAAACTGAACCTCGGTACGCGTGAAATGTTCCGTGAAGATGAGCCTATGCCGCTCACCAGCGGTGAGTTTGCGGTGCTGAAAGCACTAGTCAGCCATCCGCGTGAGCCGCTGTCCCGCGACAAGTTAATGAACCTGGCCCGAGGTCGTGAATACTCGGCGATGGAGCGTTCCATCGACGTCCAGATTTCTCGTCTGCGTCGAATGGTGGAAGAAGATCCGGCGCATCCGCGCTATATTCAGACCGTATGGGGTCTGGGCTACGTCTTTGTTCCGGACGGTTCTAAAGCATGAGGCGAATGCGCTTCTCGCCACGAAGTTCATTTGCCCGCACGTTATTGCTTATCGTCACCTTGCTGTTTGCCAGCCTGGTGACGACCTACCTGGTAGTGCTGAACTTCGCGATTCTGCCGAGCCTCCAGCAGTTTAATAAAGTCCTGGCCTACGAAGTTCGTATGCTGATGACCGATAAACTACAGCTGGAGGACGGTACGCAACTGGTGGTGCCGCCCGCATTCCGCCGGGAAATTTATCGTGAGCTGGGTATTTCCCTCTATTCCAACGAGGCCGCTGAAGAAGCCGGGCTGCGTTGGGCGCAACACTATGAATTCTTAAGCCATCAGATGGCGCAGCAATTGGGTGGCCCGACGGAAGTGCGCGTTGAAGTAAACAAAAGCTCGCCTGTCGTGTGGCTGAAAACCTGGCTGTCGCCCAATATCTGGGTTCGCGTACCGCTTACGGAAATCCATCAGGGTGATTTCTCACCGCTATTCCGCTATACGCTGGCGATTATGCTGCTGGCTATTGGCGGGGCGTGGCTGTTCATTCGTATTCAGAACCGACCGTTGGTGGATCTTGAACATGCGGCACTGCAAGTGGGGAAAGGTATCATTCCACCGCCGTTGCGCGAGTATGGCGCCTCAGAGGTGCGCTCCGTAACCCGAGCCTTTAACCATATGGCCGCAGGTGTGAAGCAACTGGCCGATGACCGTACGCTGTTAATGGCGGGTGTGAGCCACGATTTACGTACTCCGCTGACGCGTATTCGTCTGGCGACGGAGATGATGGGCGAAGAGGACGGTTATCTCGCGGAGTCCATCAATAAGGACATTGAAGAGTGTAACGCCATTATCGAGCAGTTTATCGATTACCTGCGCACCGGTCAGGAGATGCCGATGGAGATGGCGGATCTGAACTCGGTGTTAGGCGAAGTGGTCGCGGCGGAAAGCGGTTATGAACGTGAAATCGAAACGGCGCTGCAGCCGGGCAGCATTCAGGTGAAAATGCACCCGCTGTCGATCAAGCGTGCGGTTGCCAATATGGTGGTTAACGCCGCCCGCTACGGCAACGGCTGGATTAAGGTCAGTAGCGGTACGGAGACGCATCGCGCCTGGTTCCAGGTGGAAGATGATGGCCCGGGCATCAAGCCGGAGCAGCGTAAACATCTGTTCCAGCCATTTGTCCGTGGCGACAGTGCGCGTAGTACCAGCGGCACGGGGCTGGGTCTGGCGATTGTGCAACGTATTGTCGATAACCATAATGGCATGCTGGAGATTGGCACCAGTGAACGGGGCGGGTTGTCAATTCGCGCCTGGCTTCCGGTTCCTTTCACTCGCGCGCAGGGTATCTCGAAAGACGTATAAGAAAGGGAGGCGAAATGCCTCCCTTTTTGTTGCGGTAGGCCGGATATGTGGCAACCGCCATCCGGCACTTTTTGTTACAGCTTCGGTCCGGCGCTAACCAGTGCTTCACCCGCAGGGGTGTCGGTGTATTTCTCGAAGTTTTCGATAAAAAGTTTCGCCAGCGCGTTGGCTTTTTCTTGCCATTGTTCCGGAGACGCGTAGGTATTACGCGGATCGAGAATGCGCGTATCCACGCCAGGCAGCTCGGTCGGGATAGCGAGGTCAAACATCGGCAGACGGAACGTTTCCGCATCATCCAGCGAGCCGTTCAGAATGGCATCGATAATCGCGCGAGTATCTTTGATAGAGATACGCTTACCAGTACCGTTCCAGCCAGTGTTAACCAGATATGCCTGCGCACCTGCCGCTTGCATGCGTTTTACCAGTACTTCTGCGTACTGTGTTGGGTGCAGCGACAGGAAAGCTGCGCCAAAGCAGGCGGAGAAGGTTGGGGTGGGTTCGGTGACGCCACGTTCGGTACCGGCCAGTTTGGCGGTGAAGCCAGACAGGAAGTGGTACTGGGTTTGGTCCGCCGTCAGGCGAGAAACCGGTGGCAGTACGCCAAACGCATCGGCGGTCAGAAAGATTACTTTAGTGGCATGACCCGCTTTTGAGACCGGCTTAACGATATTATCGATGTGATAAATCGGGTAGGACACACGGGTGTTTTCGGTCTTGGAACCGTCGTCGAAGTCGATGGAACCATCTTCTCGCACGGTGACGTTTTCCAGTAGTGCGTCACGACGGATCGCGTTGTAAATTTCCGGCTCGGCGTCTTTAGACAGCTTGATGGTCTTCGCGTAGCAACCGCCTTCAAAGTTAAACACGCCGTCGTCATCCCAGCCGTGTTCGTCATCGCCAATCAGGCGGCGTTTCGGGTCGGTGGACAGTGTGGTTTTACCGGTGCCGGACAAGCCAAAGAAGACCGCCACATCACCTTTTTCCCCGACGTTTGCCGAGCAGTGCATGGAGGCAATGCCTTGCAGCGGCAGCAGGTAGTTCATTACGGAGAACATCCCTTTCTTCATTTCGCCGCCGTACCAGGTGCCGCCAATCAGCTGAATACGCTCAGTCAGGTTGAAAGCCACGAAGTTTTCAGAGTTCAGACCCTGCTCTTTCCATTGTGGGTTGGTGCACTTAGCGCCGTTCATCACGATGAAATCCGGTTTGAAATCAACCAGCTCTTCGTCGCTTGGGCGGATGAACATGTTTTTGACAAAATGCGCCTGCCAGGCCACTTCGGTAATGAAGCGTACGGAAAGACGGGTATCGGCGTTAGCGCCGCAGAAGGCATCAATGATAAACAGGCGCTTGCCGGAAAGCTGCTGGGTGACTAATCCTTTCAGATGCTGCCAGGTTTCCGGGGAGAGCGGTTTGTTGTCGTTCTTACCTTTACCTTTGTCGGACCACCAGAGCGTGTCGCGCGTAGTGTCGTCACGGACAATGTACTTATCCTTTGGCGAACGTCCGGTAAAGATACCGGTATCAACGGCAACGGCGCCCAGGTTCGTTAACACGCCACGCTCATAACCTTGCAGGGAAGGATCGAGTTCCTCCTGGAAAAGCGTGTCGTAGTCTGGATTGTAAACGATATCCTGAACGTCATTGATACCATAAGCCTTGAGATCTTGCGGGGTTAAACTGTTGTTCACACGCATTTCACTGCTCCTTAGCCAATATGTATTACCTGGAATAGTAAGGTTTTTTAGGGATTGCTAACCGCGACAAGGCTCATAGATTTACGCATCCGGGAAAATCACGGGTAACCGAATACGCTGCGACTCCTGTCACAAAGAGGCGGATATTATGGCAGGAAACCCTTTTTTGTTGTGGAAAATGTTCTTAAAACGTTAATGAAGAGTGTTTTTGGCGGGAATCTTGTGAGTGTAATCGCATTCACGTAAGAAAATAACGTAACTCATACATAAACAATATCGATTCACTTCCCGTCGTTTTAGTCTGAAATTAGCCTGCCAATGCTCAAAATTGTGAAGTTGATGCGATAATTACCTTTTCTCTTCATTCTGGATGACGACATGGATAGTGTTGAACTTTCACGTACCACTCGCTGGGGCATGATATCAATTGGCCTGTTACAGGGAATGTTGTGCTACCTGCTGATAACCTATCTGGCGCCGCATAACGACGGCTGGTTGTTTTGTGGCATGCCCGCGACGATTGCTTTCTCCTCGGCGCTTTTACTCACCGTTGTCTCGTTCAAACAACGTGCGCTGTGGTACTGGATGGCGTTGATTTTTGTGGCGGTGCTGGCGATGAGCGTCTGGCTGAAGTGGCAAGTTGAGGGTGGAGATAAGTGGCGGCAGCAGGAAACCTTTTTTCTCTACGGCTGGCGCTTGTTGTTGATGGCAATGCTGGCGTTGCCGTGGATTCAGTACTCGCTTCGCGCGTCCCGCCAGCAGACGCGCTATGCGCAATTTTATACGCAATTGTGGCTTAACGCGTTGACGCTGCTGATTGTGTTCATTTCCAACGGGTTGTTCTGGATGGTGCTCCTGCTGTGGAGCGAGATGTTTAAACTCGTCGGCATTACCTTTTTTGAAACGCTTTTTTTTGATACCGACTGGTTTGCCTACATTGTATTAGGCCTGATTACCGCGTTGGCGGTCGTACTGGCGCGTACGCAGTCGCGTCTGGTTGCGGCGGTACAAAAGCTGCTGACGTTAATCGCCACGGGTTTGCTACCTCTGATAGCGCTACTCGCGCTGATGTTTATGCTGACTTTGCCTTTCACCGGGCTGGAGGCTATTTCGCAGCGGGTTTCAGCGGCGGGGCTGATGTCAACGCTGACGTTTAGCCTGCTGCTGCTCATGGCCATGGTGCGCGAGCCACAAAAGGAAGCTCTACCTTATCCTGGCGCGTTACGCTATCTCATCAAATGTGCTCTGGCTGTCGCACCTATCTATACGCTGATTGCCGGCTGGTCACTGTGGGTGCGAATTCAGCAGTACGGTTGGACCCCTGAGCGTCTGCATGGCGTATTGGTGGTCTGCGTACTGTTGGTCTGGTCGTTTGGCTATCTGGTGAGCATTTTACGCCGGGGACGCAACCCACTTGAGATTCAGGGAAAGGTCATTCTCGGCGTTTCGTTACTGGCATTAGGGTTACTGGTTCTGCTCACGTCGCCAGTGATTGATGCCTGGCGCATTAGCGTCAACAGCCATATGGAGCGCTACTACAGCGGGAAAATCAAAGCAGATCAGGTTAGCCTGTATATGTTGAATCGCAGCGGGAAGCCGGGGCGTGCGGCGCTGGAAGCGTTACAAAAAGATGAGGCATTCAATAAGGATAGCAAGCGTAAACGTGACTTAAACGCCATTCTTCAGGAGGATCGCGATCCTATTCAGAACCTGACTACCACTCAGTTAGCGCCGAAAGTCATGATCGCACCGGGGAGCAAGAAACCCGATGATACCTTCTGGACGTTTATCAAAGGACAACGCTATCGTATTACTTCCTGCGTTGAACAGGACGCATGCGTGCTGGTCGATCAGGACCTCAATGCGGATGGTCAACCTGAGCAGGTGCTGTATGCCTTTGACGATGGCGAAACACTGGTCTTCGGCAGGAAGGAGGATAAATGGGTTCTCATCGCGTCCGCTCAGCTACCAGAAGGGTTCAATAAAGATAAATTGCTCAAGGCGGTGGTGAATCATCAACTGGATTCAGCTCCCAGAGTCTGGCGGGATATCACTATTGATGGCACCCGGTTACCGATGAATTATTACAACGAGTGAGCTTGTTGCGGATAGGTTTTTTGCCGGGTGGCGAGGCGTACGTCTTATCCGGCCTACAACCGTTTACCTGTAGGCCGGATAAGAAGATTAATGTACCTGCGGGTCTGCCGGGGAGGCGTTGCTGCGGATCTCAGCAATGTCCATGGCGTTAAACAGATAGTGGCTACCGCAGTAATCGCAGTGCATATCAATCTCGCCTTCTTCCGCCAGAATGCTGTCTACTTCTTCGTCCGGTAGCGTTTTCAGTGCGCCAGCGCAGCGTTCGCGTGAGCAGGTGCATTTGAACTCAACGTCCTGCGGATCGTAGAGGGTAACCTCTTCTTCGTGGTACAAGCGCCACAGCACTTCGTTGGCCGGCAGTGTCAACAGCTCTTCAGTTTTGATGGTTTCGGTCAGCGTAGCCAGATGGTTGAAATCATCGGTTTGTGCGTTTTGCGCCGGCATGACCTGCAACAGCATTCCGCCAGCCGCGGGTTTGCCATCGACGTCGCCAGTGCGGATAAACAGACGCGTTGGCAGCTGTTCAGAACGCATGAAGTAGTCTTCCAGGCAGGCAGCTAGCGTGTCACCTTCCAGACCGACCACGCCCTGATAGCGCTCGCCTTCTTCCGGGGTTATGGTGATCACCAGGTAGCCATTACCCACCAGCGTTTTCAGATCTGCGTCTTCAGGGATATCGCCCTGCATGCGGGCCACGCCGCGCATTTGTTGGTTGTTGTTGCCGTTAATGACGGCCAGGCTCAGCGGACCGTCGCCCTGCAGCTGTACAGTGATATCACCAGCAAACTTCAGCGTGGCGGTAAGCAGGCTGGTGGCGACCAGCAGCTCGGCCAGCACGTTTTTGACTGGCTGCGGATAAGTATGGTTTTCGAGGATCTGTTGCAGGGTTTCCGAAACGGTCACCAGCTCGCCGCGCACGGCAAAGTTTTCAAACAGATAACGATGTAATTGGTCATGTTGCGGCATAATCATCTCTCTTGCAGGTGACAGTCACTCGCTGTCGCCATGTTTAAATCGTAACAGGTCGCGGCGCTCTTTCTTGTCCGGTCGCCTGTCCGGGTGCGGCATGGTTAACGCGTTAAGTTTACGCGCCAGTGCCACTTTTTCGCGTTTTTCCACGCTTTCCGCGGTTTCTTCATACAGCGTAACGGCTTCCGTGGCCGGGCGACGCTGCTCGGTAATAGCCTTGATAATGACCGTTCGTTCGTCATTTCCCTGGCGCAGGGTGAGGGTGGCGTTCAGCTCGACAATCTTGCTCGGCTTGCTGCGTTGGCCGTTGTAATGCACCTTACCGCCTTCAACCATTTCGCGGGCTAGCGCACGCGTTTTGTAAAAGCGAGCAGCCCACAGCCATTTATCCAGCCTGACTTCAACAGGGGGCTTTTCTTTCATGGCGTCTCCTTCACATCAGTGAGGGGATCAGTCGGCGGTAGTCATTCAGTGACGGGTGGCGTGCATACTGTTTTTCCGCAATGCCAGAATCGGGATTGGTTACGCCGAGGCAGTAACGAATACCGTACAGAGCAGCGGCATCGAGAATGGGTTCGCTGTCGTCAATAAACAGCGTCTTCTCTGCACTCATTCCCGTTTCTTCAGCCACAGCGTGCCATAACCGCTGATCCTCTTTGGGATAACCAAATGTGTGGGTGGAAAGTAATAAATCAAGGTGTGAGGCCAGACCGGTGTGCTCCAGCTTCACCGCCAGGTTATGCGGATGCGCGTTGGTGAGCAAAATACGACGCTTGCCGCTGGCTTTTAAGGCATCAAGAAACGGTACGGTATCTTCACGTAAAACGGCGCGTGGTCCCTGTTCCGTTGTCATCGCGCAAATATCCAGATCCAGGCATTCGCTCCAGTAATCCAGGCAATACCAGTTCAGCGTATGCTGCACGGCGTGATACTGCTGACGAATATAGGCCTGGGCTTCCTGGGGAGAGATACCCTGCTTCGCGCCATAGGTTTCAGGCACCAGTTTTTGCCAGAAATAGTTATCGAATGCCAGGTCGAGCAACGTGCCGTCCATATCTAACAACACGGTGTCGACATCCTGCCAGGCAATATTGATCTGCATGGAAACTCCCCAGAAGAAAACATGATGCGCGACAGAGTAGCATATCCTGTCGCGCGAGCGTGTTATCGAATCAGGCTTTCCGTGTCGTCAATCAGCGTAGGATTCAGGCAGCTTTCGTAGTAGCTCTGAATTTCCGCGATGCGGGTGCGATGACGCTGGTAGCGTCTGAATGCCTGTATGCTGTTGTAGATAGCGCATCCGAGCATCGAGAACATCAGCAGCGTTGTGCCAAGGTAGCGCCATAATCCTGAACGGTCCGGGATACGGTGAAGGCCAATGTGCTGGGTTCCATTGGCGTCGGTCGAAATATTGGTGACGATCCCCTCCGCACGAAACGGCGTCTGCATCAGCATCTGCGCCAGTCGCTGGAAGGCGTTCCACTGTTCCTGTGGGGGATAGTCATATAGCGAAGTCGTCGGCCACGGTTGATCGACCAGATCGCTGCCTTCGTCGCTGATAATCAGGAAACCGCCGGGCGCAGGGCTATTCAGCGCCTGGGCCGCTCGCGCTGTCTCGCGAGAAATAAACGGTGCCGTAGAGGTATTCACCAGATTATCCAACGACTCCGCGCTTACCGGACGCAGCAGCACGTTCACGCCATCCAGTTTACCTGCGTTCGCCCGTTTCACTAGCGCCGCCCAGTCTTTACTGTTACCCAGGTTCACCAGCGCATTTTTTAATCGTACACATTCATCTTTGGCCGCGCAAAGATCGGCCGTTTTCAGGACTATCTCGCCAAAGTCGTCCAGTAACACCATGCCGGATTTTTGGATTGCAGAGCGTAACGATGCGCTAACGCGAGAGTCATCATCCGCTTTGGGATGCAGTTGTCGGTTCACGGCCTGTGTCAGCGCGATGGCTTTATTCACCAGCTCGGATTCGGGCAGCGGTAATGCGCGCGCGTCATTCCAGATAATTTGCGTGCAATCGAAAGGCGTAAACGGTGTGGAAGGCTGAGCATTCCAGCTCCCCTGGGTATGAATGTTACACATACCCGTACCGCTCAGTTGCAGCGTGTCACCCACACGAACGCCTGCGTTTTCAAGTTGTTTAACGCTGGTGGCTTCGATAGTTTGCGCCCCCTTCATCCAGGAAAGCGTAAGCTTTATCGGCATATCCAGCGGGATCCAAACAAGCAGCATCAGCAGTACCAGCAACGAGCCGCCTGCGATGACGGCATTGCGTAACCAGTGCTGTAACGGGAAGTTTTTGACTTCGTCATGCAGGGATAAAAAGCGTCCCTGGCGGACAACGTGGCGATCGAGATAAATATCGATATCTGTTTGCTGGCCGAGATCCTGCGCAATGTAAGGCTGCCAGTGACGTGGATAAATCAGATCAATAATGCCCAACGAGATATTATTAATTTGCTCCTGATCGTTTTCGCCAAACAGCCCCCAGCGACGCGGAGTCCCGCGCAGACAATGAATTTCCCGCAGGGCGGTTTTCGACGGCGGGGCGAAAAGCCCCCACAGACCCGCAGCCAGCAGCAGCACGGCGCCACCGACCGTCCACGGAACAAACGTATCCGGGATTATCAAACAGAAGAAGAACAACAGGAATGATGCGGCAATTAACAACGCTTCGCGCAGTCCAGACGGACGACTGAGCGCATATTCTTCATGAGTTTCCTGGCGAATATTCAGCAGTTCAATCTGCTCGCTTTCTTCACCACGAATGGACGCTTGGGTAGAGGCGGTGTGCTGTAGCGCATAGCCACGCGCTTCCTGCATATATTCCTGCAGCGTATGGCCGTTCAGAGAGATAACCAGCGGTATCGTATTGGTGTGGATTAGCTCAACGCTGTTTTCGTCATTGATGTATTGTTCCCAGAAGGGGGGAAGATGTACCTCAACGGAATCAAGATAGTAACGCCATTTGTTAGGATCGTCGGTGGTAATGCCGTAACGTGTAATCGCGTGCGTAAGCACGATGACGCTATTACTTTGGGCATTCAGCGTTAGCGATACTGGCGCGGAGCTGGCACCCGTTGGGCCGGGTACCTGCTGAATTTGACTAAGGCTTTCGAGATAATTTTCGACTGCACTGCGCTCTTCTGGCGTAAGTTTACGTTCTGAGGCGTCTGAGAAGACGTTGCTCAAAGGAAAATTTTTCCGCCTGGTTTTTGTTCTGAGTAGCCATCCTGCAAGCAATGAGCAGGCCAGCAAAGCAGCTAAAAAAATCAGAATGGTGCTCATGCTTTCCCCATCTTACTTAGTCTGTCAGGCGTGGTCAGTCGCACCCTGTTCAATATTCGTGATTCTGTGGTTGGCTATCGGCAAGTGTGGAGTCGAACTTGAGCATCTTTAAGTACAGCCCAGTAAATGCGAATCATAGCAAAATCACTAAAAATGGAATATCAGCAAATTCCTGGAGTTATTTCAACCTATTGACTTTTAATTTGAAATAAGGATTAACTTTTAGTACGTTACATAAATGTAAATAAACGGCAATTCACATTGCCGAAACCTTGCGGCATGTCGCACAATAACCCCAGATTTCACAGCAAAGATCCTCACAATGAGCAAATCATTACAGAAACCCACGATTTTAAAAGTGGAAACCGTCGCCCAATCCCGGCTGTTTAAAGTCGAAAGCGTGGACCTTGAGTTCAGCAATGGCGTCCGCCGCGTTTATGAACGTATGCGCCCTTCCACGCGTGAAGCGGTAATGATTGTGCCGATTGTGGACGATCACCTGATCCTCATCCGTGAATACGCGGTTGGCACCGAATCTTATGAACTGGGTTTTTCTAAGGGGTTAATTGACCCTGGCGAAAGCGTCTATGAAGCGGCAAATCGGGAACTAAAAGAAGAAGTAGGGTTTGGCGCAAAAGATCTGACGTTTTTGAAGAAACTCAGCATGGCGCCGTCCTATTTCTCCAGCAAGATGAACATTGTGGTGGCAGAGGACTTATATCCTGAATCACTGGAGGGCGATGAGCCTGAGCCATTACCGCAAGTGCGCTGGCCGCTGGCGCATTTGATGGATCTGCTGGAAGATCCTGATTTTCACGAAGCGCGTAATGTGAGTGCGCTGTTCCTCGTGCGCGAATGGCTGAAAGGGCAGGGGCGGCTTTAATTGCGATTGCCGGAACTCGGCTAACGCCTGCTCCGGCCTACAGCGAGTATGTGAATAATAAAAAAGGCGCCTAAGCGCCTTTTTTGATCAGAACAGTTCGTGCGTCTCACCATTATCGATAATGGTCGTCCCCACCTCATGCACTGCCTGCTGCGTCGGCTGAGTGCCTTCAATGAAATACTCTGCGCGGCTGTTACCACCGCTTGCCAGTTGACCGGTGCTGCGATCGATATTGACCGTCACGATGCCCGGAGGCGGCGTCAGCGGCTGCTCAGGCACACCTTCCAGCACGGATTTCATGTAGGCATCCCATGCAGGCTGCGCACTCTTCGCGCCGCCTTCGTAACCGGAGATTTGGTCTTTGATCGCCCCGGAGGCCGTTGTGTGACCAAGGTTGCGGCGATGGTCGTCAAATCCGATCCAGACCGATGTCACCACCCCCGGCCCGTAGCCGGAGAACCACGCATCTTTAGAGCTGTTGGTGGTCCCGGTTTTCCCGCCGATATCATGGCGCTGTAGATCGCGACCTGCACGCCAACCGGTTCCCATCCAGCCTGGCTCACCAAAGATATTGGTGTTCAGCGCGCTTTTAATCAGGAAGGCCAGCGGCGTGTTGATCACGTGAGGCGCATACTCCTGCGTTCCGCTTTGCGCGACCAGCGCCTGGTTAGCTTGCTCAAGCTGCGGCATTGGCACGGCGGCATTCTGCTGTTCCTGCGAGACGGCGACATCTTCTACGTTATTGTTTTCCAAAACGTTAGATTTCTGGGTGTCACCATAAATCACTGGAATATCACATTCCGGGCAGGCAATTTTTGGCTTCGCCTCGAAGATCACGCCGCCCATATCGCTTTCGATCTTGCTGATGAAATACGGATCGACCAGGAAGCCGCCGTTAGACATCACCGCGTAACCGCGCGCCACCTGTAACGGCGTGAACGAGGCAGAACCCAGCGCGAGCGACTCAGTGTGCACAATGTTCTGCGCCGGGAAGCCGAAACGTTGCAGATACTCTGCCGCGTAATCCACGCCCATTGCGCGCATGGCGCGTACCATCACCACGTTTTTCGACTGGCCCAGACCCTGACGTAAGCGGATAGGACCAGCATACTGCGGCGGTGAGTTCTTCGGCTGCCAGTCAGAACCGGCACCAGCATCCCAGCGGGAGATCGGCACGTCATTGAGCATGCTCGCCAGCGTCAGACCTTTATCCATCGCGGCGGTATACAGGAAAGGTTTGATGTTAGAACCTACCTGGCGTAACGCCTGGGTGGCACGGTTAAACTTGCTTTGGTTGAAGTCAAAACCACCAACCAGTGCCAGCACCGCGCCGTTTTGCGGATTGATGGAGACCAGTGCGGAGTTGACATCCGGCACTTGCGCCAGCCACCAGGCATTGCCAACCTGGCGTACCCAGATTTGCTGTCCGGTTTGTACCACATCGGTCACTTTACGCGGCGTTGGGCCTTGCTGGGTATCCGAGCGGTAAGGACGCGCCCAACGCATGCCATCCATCCGTAATGACACTGACGTACCATCCGCTAGCGCGGCAATGGCTTCCTGCGGATTGGCGCTGGTAACAACCGCCGGTAATAGCGGTCCATAAGTCGGCAACGCTTTCAGCGTATCGGTGATTTTTTTACTGTCCCAACTGCTTTCGCCCACTTTCCACAGCACGTTCGACGGGCCGCGGTAGCCGTGACGCATGTCGTAATCCATCACGTTGTTACGTACTGCCTGCTGAGCTGCCTGCTGTACTTTACGCGTAATGGTGGTGGTAATGCGATACCCGTCTTCATAGGCTTTCTCGCCATAACGGTTATACATCTCCTGGCGCACCATCTCAGACAGATACGGTGCAGAGAAAGCGATTTCCGGCGCGTGATAGTTGGCGTCAATCGCTTCATTACGCGCCTGATCGTACTGGGCCTGCGTGATGTAGTTTTCGCTCAACATGCGCGACAGCACGACGTTACGTCGAGCGGTTGCCCGGTCCATCGAATAGAGTGGGTTGAAGGTTGACGGCGCTTTTGGCAGACCGGCAATCACAGCAATTTCACTTAAGCTAAGCTGATCAACGGTCTTACCGAAATAGACCTGCGCGGCAGCACCCACGCCATAGGCGCGATACCCCAGGTAAATCTTGTTCAGATACAGCTCGAGGATCTCATCTTTACTCAGCAGTTGTTCAATGCGGATCGCCAGGAACACCTCTTTGATCTTACGCATCAGCGTACGTTCTGGGCTGAGGAAGAAGTTTCTCGCCAACTGTTGGGTAATGGTGCTCGCCCCTTGCGACGCGTGCCCAGAGAACAACGCGACACTGGCCGCACGGAAGATCCCCACCGGGTCTACCCCATGGTGATCATAAAAACGGCTGTCTTCTGTGGCGATAAAGGCTTTAACCATTACTGGCGGCATCTGATCCAGCGTGACCGGGATTCGACGTTTCTCGCCATATTGCGCGATCAGCTCGCCGTCAGCGCTGTAAACCTGCATCGGGATCTGTAAACGCACGTCTTTGAGCGTCGCGACGTCAGGTAATTGCGGCTCAATATAGCGATAAAGGCCATAAATCGAGCCTGCTCCCAGCAGGATGCAACATACTGCAAGGATTAATAAATACTTTACGAACTTCACTGGAGATTTCCCATTTAGTGGCATTTGGGCAGTTTATAAACAAACGCGCGGTAGTATAAAGGCAAGCCAGACGCATTGATATACCCGTTAAAGCAACGGGTGATACGGAGATCATCAGCAATGGCTTTCAATATCTGGAAAATTGGTCTGCATATTCAGCAACATGAAGCGCTGGCAGTCGCCGCTGTTCGCGACGCATCCGGTTGGTTTCTACAACGCTGGTGGCGCATACCGCTGACGCCTCAGGTTATCGTCGATGGCCACATTCGCGAGCCTGAACAGCTTGTCGCTGCGCTACTGCCGTGGAGCCGTGAGCTTCCTCGCCGACACCATATTCATCTTTCCTTTCCCGCCAACAGGACTTTACAAAAAAAGTACCCTCGTCCGGATATGACATTACGCGAGCCGGAGCAAACCGCATGGTTATCCGGTTCGATGGCGCGTGAATTGGATATGGCACCAGATGCGCTGCATTTCGATTATAGCGAAGACGCATTGAGCCCGGTGTTTAACGTCACTGCCGCGCAAAGCAAAGAGATTTCAACACTGCTGACGCTTATTCAAACGCTGAAAGTGCAGGTTACGGCGATTACCCCGGATGCCAGTGCGTTACAGCGATTTATTCCCTATTTGCCAGAACATCAACAGTGTTTGGTATGGCGTGATGACGCCCAGTGGCTGTGGGCTACCCATTCGGCATGGGGACGTAAATCAACGGGTGATATTGGCAGTATCGACGAGCTTGCCGCGACATTGTCTCTTCCCACGACAGCCATTGCGCTATGTGACCCCGACGGCTTCGATCCGTTAAGCGTGGTATCCGTGCGCCAGCCGCCCATTCCCACGCAAAGCCATCGTTTCGCCATTGCTTTGGGACTCGCTATGGGAGGCGTGTGCTAATGATAGCGACCATCAACCTCCTCCCCTGGCGCCAGACGCGACGACGCGCCTGCCTGCGTTTCTGGGGCGTTTTATTTAGCGCTTCGCTAGTGCTTAGCATTGGCGTGTTGTTGCGCTATTGCAGCGTTTTTTACATAGAAATCCGGATTGAATTGTTGCTGGCTGATGCCGAAAAGACGCGAGGCGAGGCCTTAATGGCGCTAAAGCCGCGCATGAAGCATCGCCAGCAACGATGGCTGCAGGTAAAAGAACGAAACAGGCAGCGTGAGCAGACCCGAAGCTGGCAGCTGGTTTTGCAAGGGCTAGCGGAATTACTGCCAGAGCAGGCGTGGTTTACAAAAATCACCTGGCAGCAGGAGACGCTGGAGCTGACGGGAAACACGCTGAATTTTGCGGCGCTAAAGACGCTGGAAGCGCAATTACGCCAGCCGTCGCGGTTTCAGTTGAACAGCCCAGGGGAAACGCAGCAGGATGCGCAGGGACGCTGGCAATTCCACTATCGACTAACGCGGAGCGGTGCGCATGATAACGCTCTGTGATAGCTGGTTAGCACAGTCGCCGCGCTTTCGGCTCATTTGCTGGTGTGGCTGGCTGCTGGGACTGCTTATCGCCGTCTTGCTCTGTCTTCATCCCGTCGCGCAGAAACGGGTGATGCATCAAGAGGCGCTCAACCAGCAACGTGCGGCCATTCAGACACAATGGCGAAATCTATATTTGCTGGCGACATCATCAGAAGCTCCTGAAGAGCCGCTGATTCCGTTCTCTCCGCTGCTGTTTCAGACTCTGCACACACGTCTTCTCCACTGGCAGCCCTCCGCTCAGGGTGGAGAGATGACGCTCAAGCCAGCCTGGGATGCCATCCCGCTGATGTTTGTCCAACTGGCGGAGCAGGGAATGAACGTTAGCCAATTTTCTCTCAGCCAGGAAGGAGCTGAATTGCTGCTAACGCTACAACTGGAGCGCCTGAATGACGGTTAAACGCTGGTTGTTGGCATGCGTAAGCGTACTGGTGCTCACCGGTATGCGTAATCCCTTCCTGCCGCCGGAAGACCACTGCCAAATTGCTGAACTGTCAGCATGGCGTTTTCAGGGAATGGTGAGCCAGGACACACGACCCATCGGCATCGTGCAGGATAACCAACACAAATGGCGGCGAGTGGAGCGAAATGAGGTACTGAAAAACGGTTGGAAAGTGGCACAGATAACAGCTCAGAGCATAACCCTCGACATAGGGAAAAACTGCGAGCCACCACAGTGGCAGTGGCAACGACAAGGAGCGGTAAATGAAGCGAAGGATGGCGTGGATAGTGATAATGGTAATGGTCGTGATTCCCAGCGTGCTGGCGGGGAAATCACAAAACGTGACGCTGGTGGTCGATGAAGTGCCGGTTGTGCAGGTATTGCAGGCATTAGCTGAACAAGAACAGAAAAACCTGGTGGTTTCACCGGATGTTAGCGGTGTGCTGTCACTGCATCTGACGAATGTGCCCTGGAAGCAGGCATTGCAAACGGTAGTGAAAAGCGCCGGGCTGGTATTACGCCAGGAGGGCAATATTCTGCATGTGCATTCTGTTCAATGGCAGAGTGAAAATGCGGCCCGCCAGGAAAATGAGCAGGCACGGACTCAGGCCAGTTTACCACTGGAACATCGCAGCATCATTTTGCACTATGCCGATGCATCCGAGCTGGCCAAGGCCGGAGAAAAGCTGCTTAGCGCCAAAGGCAGCATGACGGTGGATAAACGAACCAACCGTTTACTGCTGCGTGATAATCGCGTTGCGCTTAACGCACTGGAAAAGTGGGTGGCGCAAATGGATCTGCCGGTTGCACAGGTTGAGCTGGCGGCGCATATCGTCACAATTAATGAAAAAAGTTTGCGTGAGCTGGGGGTTAAGTGGTCGCTGGCTGACGCACAGCAACTCGGTACGGTGGGTAATGTTACAACGCTTGCCAGCGATCTCTCTGTCGCCACCGCTACAACCCGTGTAGGATTTAACATTGGCCGCATTAACGGTCGTTTACTCGAACTGGAACTGTCTGCGCTGGAGCAAAAACAGCAGTTGGATATCATCGCCAGTCCACGTTTACTGGCTTCTCACCTGCAACCTGCCAGTATTAAGCAGGGTAGCGAAATCCCATATCAGGTCTCCAGCGGTGAAAGCGGCGCGACATCCGTCGAGTTTAAAGAAGCTGTATTGGGGATGGAGGTAACGCCTACCGTGTTGCAGAAAGGACGAATCAGGCTGAAACTGCATATCAGCCAGAATGTTCCCGGGCAGGTGTTACAACAGGCGGATGGCGAAGTTCTGGCTATAGATAAGCAGGAAATTGAAACGCAGGTCGAGGTAAAAAGCGGCGAAACGATTGCCCTGGGCGGGATTTTTTCACACAAAAATAAATCCGCTGCCGACAGCGTGCCGCTGTTAGGCGATATTCCCTGGCTTGGCTCTCTCTTTCGCCATGATGGAAAAGAAGACGAACGGCGCGAATTAGTGGTGTTTATTACGCCCAGACTGGTTTTAACGGAATAACTTATGCATGAAAAGCCGTTGTTTTTGCACTGAACACGTTTCAGGGATTTGACGTGCGGGAGTATTTAGCATACAAGGAGTACCGATTTGAGCGTCGGTACTTTTCTTTACTTATGCGGCAATGAATACGCTTTGCCTTTCCGGTGGTGTGTCATAGGCTTATTTCGTGTCATTTGGCTGCGCGATACGTCGCCAGGTCTGATGTTTGCAGGGTAGCATGCCTGCCACGACCAGAAATGCGTAAGGTTTGGTGATTTATTCAGTTGCCAAACCCGCTTGAGTATTGAGATAATTTTCAGTCTGACTCTCGCAATATCTTATGAGGTTTCAGTTCATGTCCTGCTGCGCTGGGTGTCTGCGAAGCGGGTTTACCATTAACGAATAGTCTTAGTAGTACCGAAAAAATGGCAGAGAAACGCAATATCTTTCTGGTTGGGCCTATGGGTGCCGGAAAAAGCACTATTGGGCGCCAGTTAGCTCAACAACTCAATATGGAATTTTACGATTCTGATCAAGAGATTGAGAAACGAACCGGAGCTGATGTGGGCTGGGTCTTCGATGTAGAAGGTGAAGACGGCTTCCGTGATCGCGAAGAAAAAGTCATCAACGAGTTGACGGAAAAACAGGGTATTGTGCTGGCAACTGGCGGTGGCTCTGTAAAATCACGTGAAACACGTAACCGTCTCTCCGCGCGTGGCGTCGTGGTCTATCTTGAAACGACAATTGAAAAACAACTTGCGCGTACTCAACGTGACAAGAAACGCCCGCTGCTGCAGGTAGAATCACCGCCTCGTGAAGTTCTGGAAGCGTTGGCTGACGAACGTAATCCTTTGTATGAAGAGATTGCTGACGTGACCATTCGCACCGACGATCAGAGCGCAAAAGTCGTAGCAAACCAGATTATTCATATGTTGGAAAGCAACTAATTCTGGCTGAATACACACTCGTCTGCGGGTACAAGTAACTAAGGTGGATGTCGCGTAATGGAGAGGATCACAGTCACTCTCGGGGAACGTAGTTACCCTATCACTATCGCGGCTGGTTTGTTTAATGAGCCAGCTTCATTCTTACCGCTGAAATCGGGCGATCAGGTTATGTTGGTGACCAACGAAACCCTGGCTCCCCTTTATCTCGATAAGGTTCGCGGCGTACTTGAACAGGCGGGTGTTAACGTTGATAGCGTTATCCTCCCCGATGGCGAGCAGTATAAAAGCCTGACGGTTCTGGATACGGTTTTCACTGCGTTACTGCAAAAACCACATGGTCGTGATACCACGTTAGTCGCACTTGGCGGCGGCGTGATTGGCGATCTGACCGGTTTTGCGGCTGCCAGCTATCAGCGCGGTGTTCGTTTTATTCAAGTCCCAACAACCCTGTTGTCGCAGGTCGACTCTTCCGTTGGCGGCAAAACCGCCGTAAACCATCCCCTCGGTAAAAACATGATTGGCGCGTTTTACCAACCGGCCTCTGTGGTGGTGGATCTCGATTGTCTGAAAACGCTTCCTGCGCGTGAGCTGGCATCGGGCCTGGCGGAAGTGATCAAATACGGCATCATTCTTGACGGTAAGTTTTTCAACTGGCTGGAAGACAATCTGGATGCGTTGTTGCGCCTGGACGGTCCGGCAATGGCGTACTGTATTCGTCGTTGTTGTGAGCTGAAAGCAGAAGTTGTTGCAGCAGACGAGCGAGAAATGGGCTTACGTGCTTTACTGAATCTGGGGCATACGTTTGGCCATGCAATTGAAGCTGAAATGGGTTATGGCAATTGGTTACATGGTGAAGCAGTCGCAGCAGGTATGGTAATGGCTGCCCGTACCTCGGAACGCCTGGGTCAGTTTACCTGTGCTGATACGCAGCGCATCATAACGCTGCTGCAACGCGCGGGTTTACCGGTTAATGGGCCGCGTGAGATGTCTACCGAGGCTTATCTGCCGCACATGCTGCGAGATAAAAAAGTGTTAGCGGGAGAGATTCGTTTAGTGCTTCCGCAGGCTATAGGGAAGAGTGAAGTGCGCGGCGGAGTGTCGCACGAGGTGGTTCTTAACGCTATTGCTGATTGCCAGCTGGCGTAACAACAAGAAAGGTCTGGCTTACGTTGCGAAACGTAGGTCTTTTAGCTTCAGGTTATGTGCAAAGTCGTAAGCATTAACCTTTGAGTGGGGTGTTAAATGGATGAATTCAAACCAGAAGACGAGCTGAAACCCGATCCCAGCGATCGTCGTACTGGTCGTTCTCGTCAATCGTCTGAACGCGATAATGAGCCGCAAATCAATTTTGATGATGTTGATCTGGATGCTGACGATCGCCGTCCTGCGCGCGCACGTAAAGAGCGTGAAGAAGAGCGGGACATTGAAGAAGAGTATGAATCTGAAGACGATAACGTGGATGAAGAGCGTGTAGAACGCCGTCCGCGCAAGCGTAAGAAAGCCGCCAGTAAGCCTGCCTCACGTCAGTATATGATGATGGGGGTCGGTGTTCTGGTGCTCCTGCTGCTGATTATCGGTATCGGTTCTGCGCTGAAAGCCCCCTCATCATCTTCTTCCAATGAGCAGGCAGCATCTGGTGAGAAGAGCATCGACCTTTCTGGCAGCAATGCAACGGATCAGGCGAGTACGACTACGCCTGCAGCGGGCGCTGAGCAAACTGCGGGCAATACCCAGCAGGATGTTTCCCTGCCACCGATTTCCTCCACGCCGACTCAAGGTCAGACACCTGCGGCAACCGAAGGCCAACAGCGTGTTGAAGTGCAGGGCGATCTGAACAACGCTTTGACGCAACCGCAGGGTCAGGAGCAGGTTAATAATGTTGTAGTTAACTCTACGCTGCCGACCGAACCTGCGACCGTAGCTCCCGTTCGTAATGGTAATGCTGCGCGCCAGACTGCGAAAACGGAAACGACTGAACGTCCTGCTGCTACGCGCCAGGAACGTAAACAGGCTGTTATTGAGCCGAAGAGCAAGCCGCAAACCACGGTGAAAACAACGCCGGCAGAGCCGAAACCTGTTGTTCAGGCAAAACCAACCGCAACTGCACCGACGACCACAACTAAAGCGCCAGTGGTAACCGCTACGCCGAAAGCAACCGCGGCGACGACGCCAGCCCAGACTGCAACGCCTGCGCCAACCGCGACGGCAACAACGTCAACACCTGTTGCTGGCGGAGCGAAAAGTGCTGGAAATGTCGGCGCGTTAAAAGCTGCGCCGTCCAGCCATTACACGCTGCAGCTCAGCAGTTCTTCTAACTACGACAACCTGAACGGTTGGGCGAAGAAAGAAAACCTGAAGAACTACGTGGTGTACCAGACGACGCGTAACGGTCAACCGTGGTATGTTCTGGTGACGGGCGTTTATGCCTCTAAAGAAGATGCGAAACGTGCAGTGTCTACGTTACCCGCCGATATTCAGGCGAAAAACCCGTGGGCAAAACCGCTGCACCAGGTTCAGGCCGATTTGAAGTAAGATAGGATATGTTCTGCAATGGTTTGCTGTTTCGCCCAATTGCGGGACAAAGACTAAAGCGCAGGATGCTGTCGGAGCTTTCTCCACAGCCGGAGAAGGTGTAATTAGTTAGTCAGCATGAAAAAAAATCGCGCTTTTTTGAAATGGGCAGGGGGGAAATATCCCCTGCTTGATGATATCAAACGGCATTTACCTCAGGGTGAGTGCCTGATTGAACCCTTCGTGGGTGCCGGGTCGGTGTTTCTCAACACCGACTTTTCTCGTTATATTCTTGCCGATATCAACAGCGACCTCATCAGTCTCTATAACATCGTGAAGACGCGTACCGATGAGTATGTGCAGGCTTCACGCGAGCTGTTTATGCCTGAAACCAATCAGGCTGAGGTGTACTATCGGTTCAGAGAAGAATTTAATGCCAGCCAGGATCCGTTCCGCCGTGCAGTGCTGTTCTTGTATCTGAACCGCTTTGGTTACAACGGATTATGCCGTTACAACCTGCGCGGCGAGTTTAACGTACCGTTTGGTCGTTATAAAAAACCTTACTTCCCGGAAGCCGAGTTGTACCATTTTGCTGAAAAAGCGCAGAATGCGGAGTTCCATTGCCTCTCTTATGAAGAGTGTATGGATCGAGCAGACAGTAACTCTGTGGTCTATTGTGACCCGCCTTATGCACCACTTTCGGCGACGGCAAATTTCACCGCGTATCATACCAATAGCTTTAGCCCGAAAGAGCAGGCGCATCTGGCCCAGATGGCAGAAAAGCTGGTCAGTAAGCAGATCCCGGTGTTAATTTCGAATCATGACACGCCCGATACCCGTGAATGGTACAGCGCGGCGAAACATTTTCAGGTCAAAGTGCGGCGCAGCATTAGCAGCAATGGCGGCACGCGTAAAAAGGTGAATGAACTGCTGGCACTGTATAAACCAGGAGTTGTAACGCCTGCGAAGAAATAATTCTCAAGGAGAAGCGGATGAAACAGTATTTGATCGCCCCCTCAATTCTGTCGGCTGATTTTGCCCGCCTGGGTGAGGACACCGCGAGAGCGCTGACTGCCGGAGCCGACGTCGTGCACTTCGATGTCATGGACAATCATTACGTACCGAACCTGACCATCGGCCCGATGGTGCTGAAATCGTTGCGTAAATATGGCATTACCGCCCCGATTGATGTTCACCTGATGGTGAAACCGGTCGATCGTATTGTCCCGGACTTCGCCGCAGCCGGCGCCAGCATCATTACTTTTCACCCGGAAGCCTCCGAGCATGTCGATCGCACTTTACAGCTGATCAAAGAACATGGCTGTAAAGCGGGCCTGGTATTCAACCCGGCAACGCCGCTGAGCTATCTGGACTACGTCATGGATAAGCTCGACGTGATCCTGCTGATGTCCGTTAACCCAGGTTTTGGCGGGCAGTCTTTCATCCCACAAACGCTGGATAAGCTGCGTGAAGTACGTCGCCGTATTGATGAGTCTGGCTACGATATCCGTCTGGAAGTGGACGGCGGCGTCAAGGTGAACAACATCGGTGAGATCGCGGCGGCGGGTGCAGATATGTTTGTCGCAGGCTCTGCTATTTTCGACCAACCAGACTACAAAAAAGTCATTGATGAAATGCGCAATGAACTGGCGAAGGTAAGTCATGGATAAGTTTCAGGATATTCGGGGCGCTGCATTTGACCTCGACGGCACGCTGGTCGACAGCGCGCCGGGATTAGCCGCAGCGGTGGATATGGCGCTGTATGCGCTGGAACTGCCGGTGGCCGGTGAAGAACGCGTTATCACCTGGATTGGTAACGGTGCAGATGTACTAATGGAGCGCGCGCTGGCGTGGTCTCGTCAGGAGCGCGCGACATTACGTAAAACAATGGGTAAACCACCCGTTGATGATGATATTCCCGCCGAGGAACAGGTGCGGATTTTGCGCAAGCTGTTCGACAGATACTACGGCGATGTCGCAGAAGAGGGGACATTCCTGTTCCCTGATGTAGCCGATACGTTGGGCGCGCTGCATGCGAAAGGATTGCCGCTGGGTCTGGTGACTAACAAACCGACCCCGTTTGTCGCGCCATTGCTTGAGGCGTTAGATATCGCCAAATACTTTAGCGTGGTCATCGGTGGCGACGACGTGCAGAATAAAAAACCCCATCCGGATCCGCTGCTGCTGGTGGCAAGTAAGCTTGGCATCAAGCCTGAGCAAATGCTCTTCGTAGGGGATTCACGCAATGATATTCAGGCGGCAAAAGCTGCTGGTTGTCCGTCCGTTGGCCTGACCTATGGCTACAACTACGGCGAGTCGATCGCGCTGAGCCTGCCCGACGTTATTTACGACCGTATTAATGAACTACTGCCCGCTCTCGGGCTTCCGCATAGCGAAAATCAGGAATCAAAAAATGACTAAGCCCATCGTTTTTAGTGGCGCACAGCCCTCAGGTGAATTGACCATTGGCAACTATATGGGTGCGCTGCGTCAGTGGGTGAGCATGCAGGATGACTACCATTGCATCTACTGCATCGTTGACCAACATGCTATCACCGTTCGTCAGGACGCTCAGCAGTTGCGTAAAGCAACGCTGGATACGCTGGCGCTATACCTGGCATGCGGTATCGATCCTGAAAAAAGCACTATTTTCGTCCAGTCTCATGTGCCGGAACACGCACAGTTAGGTTGGGCGCTGAACTGCTACACCTATTTCGGTGAGCTGAGCCGTATGACCCAGTTCAAAGATAAATCCGCACGTTATGCGGAGAACATTAACGCCGGGCTGTTTGATTATCCGGTACTGATGGCGGCAGACATCCTGCTGTATCAGACCAACCAGGTCCCGGTTGGCGAAGATCAGAAACAGCATCTGGAGCTGAGCCGCGACATCGCCCAGCGCTTCAACGCCCTGTATGGCGACATCTTCAAAGTGCCGGAGCCGTTCATTCCTAAATCCGGCGCGCGTGTGATGTCGCTGCTGGAGCCGACGAAGAAGATGTCAAAATCTGATGACAACCGCAACAACGTTATCGGCCTGCTGGAAGACCCGAAATCTGTCGTCAAAAAAATCAAACGTGCGATGACCGACTCGGAAGAGCCGCCAGTTGTTCGTTACGATGTGAAAGAAAAAGCGGGCGTTTCCAACCTGCTGGATATCCTCTCTGCCGTCACTGGCCAGAGCATTCCGGAGCTGGAAAAACACTTCGAAGGCAAAATGTATGGCCATCTGAAAGGCGAAGTTGCTGAGGCTGTTTCCGGCATGCTAACTGAGCTTCAGGAGCGTTATCACCGTTTCCGTAACGATGAAGCTTTCCTGCAGAAAGTGATGAAAGACGGTGCTGAAAAAGCCAGCGCCCGTGCGTCTGTTACGCTGAAAGCCGTTTATGAAGCCATTGGTTTTGTCGCCAAGCCGTAATACGCGCTGCAGTTCTGAAGAAACCGGGGTATACCCGGTTTTTTTTCGCCTGTTTGTTTGTGAATAGCAAAAACTGTGAAGCACCTCGCCGTTTGCATATTTCCTTGTTGCGCTATATTTTCATTTTAATGAAGATATAAATATTCAATTTACTGAAAATATATAATGAGTCGGACATTTATTAAGAAGGAAGGGGTTGTACTGACAACCCTGGCCCGTTACCTGCTCGGTGAAAAGTGTGGTAACCGTTTGAAAACCATTGATGAACTGGCGAGCGAATGCCGCTCGTCGGTGGGATTAACGCAGGCCGCGCTAAAAACACTGGAATCGTCAGGCGCGATCCGTATTGAGCGTCGTGGGCGTAATGGTAGTTACCTGGTAGAGATGGATAACCGCACGCTGTTGACGCATGTGGATATCAATACTGTGGTCTGTGCGATGCCGCTACCCTACACCCGTTTATATGAAGGGCTGGCGAGTGGGCTTAAGGCACAGTTTGATGGGATCCCGTTTTATTACGCACACATGCGTGGGGCCGATATTCGCGTGGAATGCCTGCTAAACGGCGTTTACGACATGGCGGTGGTTTCTCGCCTGGCTGCGGAAAGTTATCTTGCCCAGGACGGGCTGCGCATCACGTTGGCGCTGGGGCCGCATACCTACGTCGGCGAACATCAACTGATTTGTCGCAAAGGCGAATGTGCCGCGGTAAAACGGGTCGGGCTCGATAATCGCTCGGCGGATCAGAAAATCATGACCGAGGCCTGTTTTGGCGATCGTGACGTTGAACTGATCGATATGCCTTACCACGAGAGTTTGCAGCGCATCGCGAAAGGAGATGTCGATGCGGTGATCTGGAACGTGGTAGCAGAGGCCGAATTGGCGGTACTGGGATTAGAAGCCACGCCGCTCACCAACGATCCGCGCTTTCTACAGGCCACGGAGGCGGTGGTGCTGACCCGGGCAGAGGATTATCCGATGCAACAGTTACTGCGGGCGGTTGTTAATAAAGAGGCACTGCTCGCCCACCAACAACGTGTGGCGAACGGTGAACAGGAACCCAGTTATTAAGTGAAGGCGAACGACATGGAAAACAGGTTGAACCTGCTGTGTGAAGCAGGTGTTATCGACAAGGATATTTGCAGCGGCATGCTGCAGGTCGTCAGGCGGCTGGACGAAGAATGGCGTTTGCCGATTCACAGCGAGCAAGGAACCATGGCGATGACGCATATGGCGAGTGCGCTCATGCGCAGTCGCCAGGGCGAGGTGATTGAAGCGCTGGATGGTGAGCTGCTGGAGGAACTGGCGCAATCTCATCTCTGGCCGACTATTTTACTGGTCCATCAGGCATTGCTGAAAGAATTCACGGTGACGCTACATGTGAATGAAGAAGGCTACATGCTGGCGAACTTGTATGGATTGTGGATGGCGGCACACGAAGACGTCTGAAATCAATGGGGAAATAGCGTATTGCATCCTAAATATTCAAAAAAATGAATATTTAGCTGAAGGATTAGAAACGAGGCAGAGAAATGTTTATAGACGCATTGAAACGCCAGAACCCCGCGCTAATCTCCGCCGCTGTCGCGCTGTGGCAGCAGGGAAAGATCGCGCCTGACAGTTGGGTTATTGATGTTGACCAGGTTATTGATAATGGCAAACGCCTGCTGGACGTCGCCAGGCAGTATGGCATCTCGCTGTACCTGATGACCAAACAGGTTGGACGCAATCCATGGCTGGCGGAGAAACTATTGCAGCTTGGCTATGAAGGCATCGTGGTTGTCGATTACAAGGAGAGTCGCGTCATGCGCCGTGCCGGGTTGCCGGTGGCGCATCAGGGACATCTGGTGCAGATCCCTTCGCGACAGGTCAATCAGGCTGTCGCACAAGGAACCGAGGTCATTACGTTGTTTTCGCTGGAGAAAGCGCGCGAAGTTTCGGCGGCGGCGGTGAAGGCCGGTTGCCAGCAAAACGTGATGCTGAAGGTGTATGACAAGGATGATTTTCTCTATCCGGGGCAAGAAAGCGGCTTTCCGCTGATATATCTGACGGATGTGGTCAATGAAATCCGCAGACTGCCGGGCCTGCGCCTGAGCGGCCTCACCCATTTCCCGTGCCTGTTATGGGATGAAAACTCCGCGCAGACGATGCCGACGCCTAATCTGCACACGCTGGTGAGTGCCCGGCGTCAGTTGGCCCAAGCCGGAATTACTATTGATCAGCTTAATGCGCCGTCAGCCAGTAGCTGCACATCATTACCCCTACTGGCGGAATATGGCGTCACCCACGCCGAGCCGGGTCATGCGCTGACAGGCACCATCCCTGCCAATCAAAAGGGCGACCAGCCTGAACGTATTGCGATGCTGTGGCTGAGCGAGGTCTCGCACACGTTTCGCGGGGACAGTTATTGCTACGGCGGGGGCTATTACCGTCGCGGTCATGCGCAAAACGCACTGGTCTTTACGCCGGAAAATGACGCCCCCATAGCCGCGAAGCTAAAACCCGTTGACGACAGCAGTATCGATTACTACCTGCCCGTAGCCGGTGAGTTTCCGGTGAGCAGCGCAGTGATCTTCTGTTTTCGCACCCAGATCTTCGTGACGCGCAGCGACGTGGTGTTGGTGTCGGGTATCCAGCGTGGCGTGGCTGAAATCGTCGCGCGTTATGACAGTCTCGGCAATATTCTGGAGGACTAATGGCCCGATTCGTGGTGTTGGTAATCGACAGTTTTGGCGTCGGCGCAATGAAAGACGTTGCGCGGGTTAGACCTCAGGATGCCGGGGCGAATACTTGTGGACATATCCTGAGTGAATTCCCGCAGTTACGGCTACCTACGCTGGAAAAGTTGGGATTGATTAACGCGTTGGGTTATACGCCAGGCGTGATGAATCCTTCGGAATCGGCAGTCTGGGGCGTTGCACAGTTGCAGCATGAAGGTGGCGATACCTTCATGGGGCATCAGGAAATTTTAGGCACATGGCCTCAGGCGCCGCTGCGGATGCCATTTAACGACGTCATCGATGGCGTTGAGCAAGCGCTGAAATTGGCGGGCTGGCAGGTGGAACGCCGTGGTAGCGAGCTGGCGTTTCTGTGGGTCAACAATGCGGTTGCGGTGGGCGATAACCTCGAGGCTGATTTAGGTCAGGTCTACAACGTCACTGCCAACCTGTCCGCCATTGCGTTTGATGAGGTGCTAAAGATTGGCCGCATAGTGCGTGAACAGGTTCAGGTCGGGCGCGTCATAACCTTTGGCGGCCAGCTTGCGAACAGCCAGCGCATTCTGGATGCCGCCGAAACGATGGAAGGGCGCTTTGTTGGCATTAATGCCCCACGTTCTGGCGCGTATGAAAACGGCTTTCAGGTCAGGCATATGGGCTTTGGCGTAGATGAGCAGGTACAGGTACCGCAAAAACTGCATGACGCCGGGATCCCTACCGTGCTGGTCGGTAAAGTGGCGGATATCGTTGGCAATCCGCACGGGCGCAACTGGCAAAACCTGGTGGATAGCCAGCAGATCATGGATATCACCCTTAACGAATTTAACGCTGAGTCGACGGTATTTATCTGTACCAACATTCAGGAAACCGATCTTGCCGGGCACGCTGAAGACGTCGCGCGGTATGCCGAACGATTACAGCTTGTCGATCTTAATCTTTCGCGCCTTCTGGCTGCCATGGATCCCAATGACTGTCTGGTGGTCATGGCCGATCACGGCAACGATCCGACCATTGGGCACAGCCATCATACCCGGGAAGTTGTGCCAGTTCTGGTGTATCAACAGGGCCTGGAGCCTGCGCAATTAGGCATCCGGGCGACGTTATCCGATGTTGGCGCGACGGTGTGCGAGTTTTTTGGCGCGCAGCGACCGCAAAACGGCAGCTCTTTTCTTTCGGCTTTACGGCTTTCAGGAGACACCTTATGAATTTTGATCCGACGGGCTACACCTGGGTCCACGAGCATCTGCATATCGATCTCTCCGGGTTCAAGAATAACCTCGACTGCCGGTTAGATCAGTACGATCTCATCTGTCAGGAGATGAAGGATCTCCGGACGTCAGGCGTCAGCAACATTATTGAGATGACCAACCGCTATATGGGACGTAATCCGCAATTCATGCTCTCACTGATGCGTGATACCGGAATTAACGTTATGGCCTGTACAGGCTATTACCAGGATGCGTTTTTCCCTGAACATGTCGCAACCTGCAGCGTAGAGCAGCTCGCGCAGGAGATGGTCGATGAGATTGTCGTCGGTATTGATGGCACTGAATTGAAAGCCGGAATTATCGCGGAAATCGGCTCCAGCGAAGGGGTAATTACGCCGCTTGAAGAGAAGGTGTTTATCGCTGCAGCGCGGGCACATCGCGAAACCGGACGCCCTATCTCGACCCATACCTCTTTTAGCACGATGGGGTTGGAACAGCTGGCTCTGCTGAAGGCGCACGGCGTTGACCTTTCCCGTGTGACCGTGGGTCATTGTGATTTGAAAGATAACCTCGACAACATCTATCGCATGATTGATCTCGGCGCGTATGTGCAGTTCGATACCATCGGTAAAAACAACTATTACCCGGATGAGAAACGCATCGCCATGCTGCATGCGATACGCGATCGCGGACTGCTTAGCCACGTCATGCTCTCTATGGACATTACCCGCCGCTCGCATTTAAAAGCCAATGGCGGTAATGGCTACGACTACCTGTTAACCACCTTTATCCCACAGCTGCGCCAGTCAGGATTCAGTCAGGCCGATGTGGACACGATGTTACATGATAACCCTTCAAAATTTTTCCAATAAGGACAGAATCATGAAAAAGATTGGCGTTGCTGGCTTACAGCGTGAGCAGATTAAAAAAACTATCGAAACTGCCGCTCCGGGCTGTTTTGAAGTCTCCATTCATAACGATATGGAGGCGGCAATGAAGGTGAAATCCGGACAGTTGGATTACTACATCGGTGCGTGTAACACCGGCGCGGGGGCTGCGCTGTCGATTGCCATCGCGGTGATTGGCTACAACAAAAGCTGCACTATCGCCAAGCCGGGTATTAAGGCGAAAGACGAACAGATCGCAAAAATGGTCGCGGAAGGGAAAGTGGCATTTGGTCTCTCCGTCGAACATGTTGAACATGCGATTCCGATGCTGGTTAACCATCTGAAATAAAAGGCATGACTATGGATCTGTATATTCAGATTGTGGTGGTGGCCTGCCTGACCGGCATGACGTCACTTCTGGCGCATCGTTCGGCGGCTGTCTTTCATGACGGCATCCGTCCGATTCTGCCGCAGCTGATCGAGGGGTACATGAATCGCCGCGAGGCGGGAAGTATCGCGTTTGGTCTGAGTATTGGCTTTGTCGCGTCGGTTGGGATCTCCTTTACTCTGAAAACCGGCTTACTTAACGCCTGGCTGCTGTTCCTGCCGACGGATATTCTCGGCGTGCTGGCAATGAACAGCCTGTTGGCGTTCGGTCTGGGTGCTATCTGGGGCGTACTGATTCTGACCTGCCTGCTGCCGGTGAACCATCTGCTCACAGCGTTGCCGGTTGATGTACTGGGTAGCCTTGGCGAGCTGAGTTCTCCGGTCGTTTCCGCATTCGCACTTTTCCCGCTGGTCGCGATTTTCTACCAGTTTGGCTGGAAACACAGCATTATCGCGGCGGTGGTGGTGCTGATGACCCGCGTCGTGGTGGTGCGTTACTTCCCGCATCTGAACCCGGAATCGATTGAGATTTTTGTGGGGATGATGATGCTGCTGGTGATTGCCATTACGCATGATATTCGCCACCGTGGCGATGAAGAGATGGATGGCAGCGGGCTATCGGTCTTTGAAGAACGAACCTCGCGGATTATTAAAAACCTGCCGTACATCGCGATTGTCGGTGCACTGATTGCCGCCGTCGCCAGTATGAAGATTTTCGCTGGTAGCGAAGTTTCAATTTTTACGCTGGAAAAAGCCTATTCGGCGGGGATTACGCCGGAGCAATCGCAGACGCTGGTTAACCAGGCGGCGCTGGCAGAATTTATGCGTGGGTTGGGTTTTGTGCCGTTGATTGCCACCACCGCGCTGGCAACCGGTGTATACGCGGTAGCGGGCTTCACCTTTGTTTATTCCGTTGGCTATCTGGCTCCGAACCCGTGGATAGCGGCAATCCTTGGCGCTATCGTGATTTCCGCAGAAGTGCTGCTGCTACGCTCAATTGGCAAATGGCTGGGGCGTTATCCATCAGTGCGTAACGCGTCGGACAATATTCGTAATGCGATGAATATGCTGATGGAAATGGCGCTGTTGGTAGGCTCGATTTTTGCCGCCATCAAGATGGCTGGCTACACCGGTTTCTCGATTGCGGTGGCGATCTACTTCCTCAACGAATCGATAGGGCGTCCGGTTCAGAAGATGGCAGCCCCGGTCGTGGCAGTAATGATCACCGGTATTGTGCTGAATATTCTCTACTGGTTTGGTCTGTTTGTTCCGGCCTGAGGAGGTGTAAAACATGAAGACGTTCCCTCTGCAAAGCCTGACGATTGCGCAGGCACAGCAGAAGCAGTTTGCGTTGGTGGATGTGATCTGCCGTCACTTTCCGGGTGCTGATTTTCTGTCCGGCGGAGATTTGGGACTGGCTCCGGGGCTGAATCAGCCCCGGGTCACGCAGCGTGTGGAAAAGGTGTTGGCCGAGGCTTTTCATGCTGAGGCCGCTGCCCTGGTCCAGGGCGCAGGCACCGGGGCTATTCGCGCCGGGCTGGCTGCACTCCTCAAACCTGGGCAGCGACTGCTGGTTCACGACGCGCCTGTGTATCCGACAACACAGGTGATCATCGAGCAGATGGGCATCACCCTGGTCAGGGCTGATTTCAACTGCCCCTCGGCAATCATGCGGGCTATTACGCAGTATCGCCCTGACGCCGCGCTGGTACAGCATACGCGGCAGCAACCGCAGGACCGTTACGTTTTAGCGGATGTGTTGGCGGAAATAACGCAATGCGGCGTACCGACGTTAACCGATGATAACTACGCGGTGATGAAAGTAGACGGAATTGGTTGTGAACGAGGGGCGACGCTGTCCACCTTTTCCTGCTTTAAGCTCTTCGGTCCGGAAGGCGTAGGGGCGGTTGTCGGCAAGGCGGAGGTTATCGCTAAAATCCGTACCAGCCTCTATTCCGGTGGCAGCCAGATCCAGGGGGGGCAAGCACTGGAAGTGCTGCGTGGCCTGGTTTTCGCCCCTGTAATGCATGCGGTACAGGCTGGGGTAACTGAACGGCTGCTAACGATGCTCAATAGCGGAGTGCTACCCGAGGTGAAACAGGCTGTTATTGCCAATGCCCAGTCGAAGGTACTGATCGTGGAGTTTCACCAGCCGATTGCCGCCCGCGTGCTGAAGGTGGCGCAAGAAAGAGGCGCGCTACCGTACCCGGTGGGAGCGGAGTCGAAGTATGAGATCCCGCCGCTGTTCTATCGCCTTTCCGGGACATTTCGTGAAGCAAATCCGTCGTTGGGTGATTATGCGATTCGCATTAATCCAAATCGCAGTGGAGAAGAGACCGTACTACGTATTTTGCGCGAGAGCGTGAATGCGATGATGTGTGAATGAGTATCTAATCTATAAATGGAAAAACCGGGGAGTTCCCGGTTTTTTTGTATCTGCGCAATCGCTTCTATTACTGATCTGCAGCCGGGCCGCAACCACCAATAATTTTAGAAATTGAAATAGCCGGATGCAGTAAGTAATCGTAGCTACAGTTATTTTTTTTGTTTTCGATATGACCAGTACATGCAGTCAGCGTAGCCAGTACACCTGCCACGATGGTGATTTTTGCAAATTTAAACATGATAAAATCCTTGTAAGATATCTGTTTTTTAAATGGATGAAATCCATTTCTCGTCGATTAAGATATCAACTAAGGAAAATTTTAAATAGTCCGAATAAGGACATAGTAATGTTTGTGTGGAATATATTTTTAATGGATTAAAATACTATGAAATGTATCTGTAATTAATGAAATGATGAATGCTATGAATGATATATTGTGTAGATTAAATATTGATTCTTATGAATCATAAATAGATGCCCTGATATTAAGGGCATCTATTTAACGTTCAATTAATGGTTTGAGAACCAGTTGAGTTTATCACGCAGTCCAACCACGCGACCGACAATAATCAGCGCCGGACTTTCAACCTGTTGTGCCAGCTCACCGAGCTGCGTCAGTACCCCGTTGACGACGCGTTGCTTCACGGAAGTCCCGTTTTCTACCAGCGCGACGGTCATATCAGGCTGCATGCCAAACTCGATCAATTTTTCCTGGATGGTTGCGGCCTGGTTCAGTCCCATATAGAACACCAGCGTCTGTTTCTCGGCCGCCAGGTTTTCCCAGTCCAGTTCTCCGCCGGTTTTCAGGTGTCCGGTGACCAGACGTACACTCTGGGCGTAATCACGATGGGTCAGCGGAATGCCGGAATAGGCAGAACAACCGGATGCTGCGGTAATCCCTGGCACAACGGAGAATGGAATACCGGCGTGGCACAAGGTTTCCAGCTCTTCACCGCCGCGGCCAAAGATGAACGGGTCGCCACCTTTCAGTCGCACGACGCGTTTGCCCTGTTGCGCCTCACGCAGCAGGATCTGGTTAATCTCGTCCTGCGGGACGCAGTGGTAGCCCGCGCGTTTACCGACAAACACCCGGTCAGCATCGCGGCGTACGAGATTCATGATGTCGTCGGAAACCAGACGGTCATAAACCACGACATCCGCTTGCTGGATCTGCTGTAACCCTTTCAGTGTCAATAGCCCGGCATCGCCAGGACCGGCGCCAACCAGCACCACTTCACCACGATGGTCCAGCGGTTCGCTGAGCAACTGCTCGGTGGTTTCCTCGACGGCCTTCTGATCGCTGTTCGCCAGCGACTGTGCCAGTCGGTCATTAACGAACAATTTTTCCCAGAAGCGGCGACGTTCACCCATACTGGCAAATTGTTTTTTCACCCGGGAACGCAACTTGCCTGCATACTGCGCGACCTGACCCAGATGCTGAGGCAGTAAGGATTCGAGTCTTTCACGCAGCAGACGGGCAAGCACCGGCGATGTACCGCCGGAGGAAACCGCCACCATCAGCGGCGAGCGATCGATAATGGAGGGCATGATAAAACTGGCTGCTTTTGGCGCATCGACCACGTTGCAGAAGATGCGGCGTGACTCCGCAGCAGTACTGACGCTTTGGTTGACGGCGTCGTCATCGGTGGCGGCAATAGCCAGCCAGCAGGTGTCGAGCAGGGACTCATCGAACGGTCCCTCAACCAGCGTCAGCATGCCTTCATCTGCCCATACGGTAAACTGCGGAATAAACGCCAGCGCATTAACCGTTAAACGGGCGCCCGCTTCCAGCAGTAACCGCGCTTTGCGTTCTGCGACATCACCACCGCCGACGATCAGGCAGTCGCGGTCACGTAGTTGACAAAATATAGGCAAATGGTCCACGACATTACCCCTTAATTAATTATTAGCAGCCGCCTCTGGCTGGTTGATTTTTGCCGGAGCCGGACGCTCCGATTTTGGCGTAGCATACCAATAACCCAATCCCATGAATACGACACCGGACAAAGTATTACCGAGTGTCACCCACAGCAAGTTATGACCAATTCCTGACAAGGTATACGCCTCGCTGTGATGACCGAACCAGGAGAGGGCAAACAGTGTCATGTTGGCAACCGAGTGCTCATAGCCGGAAGCGATAAATGCCAGCAAACACCACCAGATTGCGAGGAACTTTGCTGTACCTTCGGTACGGATTGCCATCCAGATAGCCAGACAAACCAACCAGTTACACAGTGCGCCTTTAAAGAAAAGCACCGTTGCAGGCGCGGTGGCTTTTGCCAGTGCAACCGTATGTACAATGCTGGTATCGACCGGCAGCAGGCTACCGCCACCCCAACTGTACAGCAGGGCGACAAACACGGAACCCACCAGATTTCCCAGCCAGGTTTGCGGCAAAATGGCCCACATCTGACCGTGGCTGATGGTGCCCGCTTTTACGCCAAGTGTCAGGAACATTGTATGGCCTGTGAACAGTTCGGAACCGGCAATAATCACCAACGTCAATGCAATACCAAAGGTTGCACCCATCACCAGCGGACGCACAGACGGGTCAAGCAGATTACCGAGCGTAAAAATAAGGATGATGCCAAGGCCAACATAGGCTCCTGCCATGGCGGAGCTGACCCAGAATCCGAGTGGGTTATTAGCCGACAGGCGTGCGATGCGCGCAGCATTGGCCGCACACTTATTGATAGTGTCAGTAAACATTTGATTATCCTTTTCTCACTTCATCCTTTGCACTGCCTCTTTGTTGGCTGCCCTCGCTCACCCCAGTCACATAGTGAACTATGCTCCTGGGGGGTTGCTCAGTTGCTGCCGCGATGCAGCACAAATGATTTGGTGATAACAATTACAATGAAAAAAATACAAAAAAGGGGAGGCGTTGCGCCTCCCAAAAATTAATTAACCGCGCAGTTGTACCGTGCCGTCTTTCACGCGGGCTTCGTAATGTTTCACGGAGAACTGTTCGTCTTCCATGCACAGTCCGTCGCTTAAACGAAAGCGCTGTTTTTTCAGCGGGCTGGCGACCCACAATTCGCCCTGATGCTCCGCAATCAGCCCACGAGACAACACGCTCGACTCAAAAAACGGGTCAATGTTGCTGATCGCATACACCTGGTCGCTGTGATATGGGCGGAAAATCGCAACCTGCTCGCTACCTAACAGGGCGCAGACGCCTGTTGCAGGCAGAATGTCATCGATTTTGCAGATGTTTTTCCACTGGCTCATGCGTTTTCCTCCACCAGAGTGACCGGGATACGCTCGTATGGCGTGGCCGGACGATGTTGTTCACGTTCAGGCACAACCTGGACATTCGGATCGCGTTGATCGCTGTTGATAAAGTGTTTGAAGCGAACCTGTGCGGATGGGGTGTTAACAGTCTCCGTCCACTCGCAGACCACCGCCTCACGCAGACGGGCCATCTCTTCTTCCAGGTGCTGGTTCAGACCCAGTTTGTCGTCGATGATGACTGATTTCAGATACTCGATACCGCCTTCCAGATTATCTAACCATGGCGCGGTACGGGTCAGTTTATCGGCGGTACGGATATAGAACATCATGAAACGGTCAAGGTACTTGAGCAGCGTTTCGCGATCGATATCCGCTGCCAGCAGATCCGCATGGCGAGGTTTCATCCCACCGTTACCGCAAACGTACAGATTCCAGCCTTTCTCAGTGGCGATAATACCCACGTCTTTGCCCTGAGCTTCCGCACATTCGCGGGTACAGCCGGAGACGCCGAATTTCATTTTGTGCGGGGTACGAATACCTTTGTAGCGATTTTCCAGTTCCACGCCGAAGCCGACGCTATCGCCGACGCCATAACGACACCAGGTGCTACCGACGCAGGTTTTCGCCATACGCAGTGCTTTGGCGTACGCATGGCCGGTTTCAAAGCCCGCTTCAATCAGCTGGCGCCAGATTTCCGGCAGGTCATCTTTCTGCGCGCCGAACAGGCCGATACGCTGAGAACCGGTGATTTTGGTGTACAGGTTAAATTCACGCGCGATACGACCCACGGCAACCAGGCCTTCCGGGGTAATTTCACCGCCCGCAGAGCGCGGGATCACGGAGTAGGTACCGTCTTTCTGGATGTTTGCCAGGAAGTTGTCGTTGGTGTCCTGCAGCGGTGTGTGCTGTGGTTTGAGGATGTACTCATTCCAGCATGACGCCAGCAGGGAACCTACGGTCGGTTTGCACACTTCACAGCCGTAGCCTTTCCCGTGTTTTGCCAGCAGTTCTTCGAAGGTTTTAATACCTTCTACACGGATCAGATGGAACAGTTCCTGACGTGAGTACGGGAAATGTTCACACAGATTGTTGTTAACTTCGATCCCCTGTTTCGCCAGTTCGGCGTTCAGAACCTGCGTTACCAGCGGGATACACCCGCCGCAGCCGGTACCGGCTTTGGTTTCTGCTTTAAGCGCCGCCACGGTGTGGCAGCCTTTGTTGATAGCGGCAACCAGCATGCCTTTAGTGACATCAAAGCAGGAGCAAATCTGCGCGCTGTCCGGCAGTTTATCCACGCCGATAGACGGCTTACCACTGCCTGCGTGTGCTGGCAGAATCAGTGAATCCGGATTTTCTGGCAGTTCGATGGCGTTCAGCACCAGTTGCAGCAAATTGCCGTAATCGCTGGTGTCGCCCACCAGAACCGCGCCGAGCAGGGTTTTGTTATCTTCGCTAACGATGAGGCGTTTGTAGACTTCTTTGCTTTCGTCGAGATAGACGTAGCTACGGGCGCCCGGCGTGCGCGCATGCGCATCGCCAATCCCGCCAACATCTACGCCGAGGAGCTTCAGCTTGGCGCTCAGATCCGCGCCTTCAAAGGCGTTTTCGGTTTCGAGAATATGGTCAACGGCAACCTGCGCCATTTTGTAGCCTGGGGCCACCAGACCATACACGCGGTTGTTCCAGCTGGCGCATTCGCCGATGGCGTAGATATCCGGGTCAGAGGTCTGGCAAGAATCGTTAATCACGATCCCGCCGCGCGGCGCGACGTCCAGGCCGCACTGAGTCGCCAGTTTGTCGCGTGGGCGAATACCGGTGGAGAAGACGATGAAATCAACTTCCAGTTCGCTACCGTCGGCAAAACGCATGGTTTTGCGTGCTTCGGTGCCTTCCTGAACGATCTCTTTGGTATTTTTGCTGGTGTGCACACGCACGCCCATGCTTTCAATTTTGCGACGTAACTGCTCGCCACCCATATGATCCAGCTGTTCAGCCATCAGCATCGGTGCGAATTCAATGACGTGAGTTTCAACGCCGAGGTTTTTCAGAGCACCAGCGGCTTCCAGACCCAGCAGGCCACCACCGACGACGGCGCCGCGCTTACTACGACGCGCGCAAGACTCAATAGCGTTGAGGTCTTCAATGGTCCGGTAAACGAAACAGTCCTGGGTTTCCGAACCTTTAATCGGTGGGATCCACGGGTAAGAGCCCGTTGCCATGATCAGCTTATCGTAATAGACCGTACGACCTGCGCTGGAGTGGATCACCTTCTCCTGGCGGTTGATAGTAATTGCGCGCTCGCCCACTAACACCTTAACGCCGTGCTTCTCGTAGAATCCTTCACGCACCAGAGAAAGCTCTTCGGCGGTGTGGTGGGAGAAGTAGGAAGACAGGTGTACACGGTCGTACGCTTTGCGGGGTTCTTCACAGAAGACGGTAATATCAAAATTGGCAGCGTCGGATTTATCAAGAAGATCCTCAATAAAGCGATGGCCGACCATACCATTACCGATAATAGCGAGTCTGACTTTGCTCATTTTTGCCTCGATTTCTTTTCTATTACCGCCTACCTTAACGATTCAGCAACCCCGCTTATTGATGCAAATCAAATTCGCCTTTATATACTCCTTAAGAGGTATATGGCTGATTTAACTGCATTTTTATAAGTTACGGAATTAACTGGCTTTTCGTGTTTGTATAAAAAGCATACAAATTAAAGGGTTTTTGTAAGAGTTGGCCTACATGACCAGCGAAAGGAAGAGGGGGCGAGAATGTGCCGGACAGCGCAGATACTATCCGGCGTTGAGATTAATGCGTGACTGGCGCGTTATGCTGGCGATGACGCGTGACGAACCCAAGAATAAAGCACATCACGAATACAACAGCATACAAACCGTTAGCCGTCTGCAATGCCGCCAGCGGGCCGCTGTGCGCCACAATAGGACCGGTGACCACGAAGGTGAGCATTGTACCGATGGTGCCACAGGTCAGAACGAAGTTAACCAGTTTTGGTGAGGCGACCTTCGTCTGCTGTGAGCCGAGGGTAATAATGGTGGTATAAATCGCGCTGGAGAAGAAGCCCAGCGTCAGGATGAACCACGGCATATGTTCCGGCGTACCGGTGATGAACAGATACATCAGAACGGTGGCCAGACCTGCCAGTACAGTCAGGATGCGCTGCAGATCGAAGAATCGCAGGATAAAGCTAAATGCCCACATACCAACCATGTAAGACATCCAGAAATCGCTGACCAGTTTACCCGCATCGTTCAGGCTCATTCCCAGACTTTTGGCGTATTCCGGTACCCAGGAGATAAAGCCCAACTGACCGAGGATGTAACATAGCGCGGCGATCGCCAGGAACAGCACGCCAATACCCCATTTTTCTTTCACTACCGGGGCGTCCGGTTGTTGCGCGTGTTTACCCAGCGCCGGGAATTCGCAGCCAAAGGTCAGCAGGAAAATGGCGACGTAGACCAGGCCGATGCAGGCATAGACCCAATACCATTCAATACTGCGTGCTAACAGATACGCTGCTACCATCGGGAAAATCATCCCCGCCATGCTGAAGAATGAGTCAGTAAACAGCAGGCGGGAACCGCGCTGGCGACCTTCGTACATCTGGGTCACCAGGAATGTACCAATCGACATGGTGATACCACTCACCACACCCAGTACAAACATGGCAGCAGAGAACAAGGCCAGGCTATGGCTGAGCATCAGTCCGGCGACAGCCAGGACCATCAGGATAAAGCCAAAGCGCAACTGAGTTTTCAGTGGCACAATTTCCATCAACCATGCATTCAGAAAGATAGAGATCAGAATGCCTGCATTCAGGAAGGTGAAGGTATTACTCATACTGGAAACGGGCAAATGGAAATAGTCTGCGATGTTTCCCATCACCATCCCGGTGACAATTACCAACGCACCTGTCAGGGCGTAGGAGAGAAAGCTAATCCATGTGAGCTTGATGCGATTGCTGTTAGTCATGACTGGCCTGTATAGAAGTGTAAGGCGCATTGACTGCGCCGTGAGCGGGCAGATTTTAGGCGATTTTGTGATGTATTTAAATATTTATTGGTAATGACTTTATTTATTACATTTTTGTATGTGATATGAATCACATTGAGTGATGCAGCAGTAAGGTTACATTTGTTTCAGGTACGTAAAATTAGGTAAAGGGATGGCCTTGTCCTTGAAGGCTCTTTAGAATCAATTCACTTGCTTCATTTCTGCTCTTGTTAAGGAATTCTCATGCTCAAATCGACTCTGGCGGCTGTTGCAGCTGTTCTCGCCCTTTCTGCTCTCTCTCCCGCAGCACTGGCAGCAAAAGGGGACCCGCATGTCCTGCTGACAACTTCTGCCGGTAACATTGAGCTGGAGCTGAACAGTCAGAAAGCCCCGGTTTCAGTGCAAAACTTTGTCGATTATGTCAACAGTGGTTTCTATAACAACACCACGTTCCACCGTGTGATCCCTGGTTTTATGGTGCAGGGCGGTGGTTTTACCGAGCAGATGCAGCAGAAGAAACCTAACCCGCCAATCAAGAACGAAGCCGATAACGGACTGCGTAACACCCGTGGCACGATTGCCATGGCGCGTACTGCGGATAAAGACAGCGCGACCAGCCAGTTCTTTATCAACATTGCAGACAACGCTTTCCTCGATCACGGCCAGCGCGACTTTGGCTACGCTGTTTTCGGTAAAGTTGTGAAAGGGATGGATGTCGCGGATAAGATCTCTCAGGTTCAGACCCATGATGTGGGTCCTTACCAGAATGTTCCGTCAAAACCGATTGTTATCCTGTCTGCCAAAGTCCTGCCGTAATCGTATTTTGCGCGGGCAATGCTTGCCCGCGTTCTCTCGCTTCTCTGCGTAACCCGAAATTGCTGCTTATACTTGTGGCAAGTGTCGGCTCATTCAGGGAGGTCACGTGAAAAAACTCACCGATAAACAAAAGTCCAGGGTCTGGGAACAACGGCGAAACGCCAATTTCCAGGCCAGTCGGCGGCTGGAAGGCGTGGATATTCCACAGGTTACCCTGAGCGCTGAAGACGCGCTGGCGCGTCTTGAAGCGTTGAGGAGGCACTATGAGCGATAAATTCGGTGATGGACGTGACCCCTACTTGTATCCGGGCCTGAATGTCATGCGTAACCGCCTGGGTATTCACCAGGCGCAGCGTCTGGCGCAGGCCGCTTATGAGTTGACGGCGCTGCGCGCAGCCACTATCGAATTGGGCCCGCTTAAACGGGGTTTGCCGCATCTGTGCGCTATTCATCGCCAACTCTATCAGGATATTTTTGACTGGGCGGGACATCTGCGAGAAGTCGATATTTACCAGGGTGATACCCGCTTTTGCCATTTCGCTTATATCGAGAAAGAGGGCAATGCGCTGATGCAGGACCTGGAAGACGAGTCCTGGCTGGTGGGGTTATCGGAAGACAAGTTTGTCGACCGACTTGCGCACTACTATTGTGAAATCAACGTACTGCATCCGTTTCGTATTGGCAGCGGTCTGGCGCAGCGTATTTTCTTTGAACAGTTAGCGATTCATGCCGGGTATATGTTGAGCTGGGATGGCATCCAGGTTGAAGAATGGAACCGGGCTAATCAGGGCGGGGCGATGGGAGACCTGTCTGCGCTGCGGGTGATATTTCGTAAAGTGGTAAGCGTAGTCCCGGAAACTGAGTAGAATAGCGCGGTTCTTATGTACCGGAGCCGCCATGATTCTGCTTATCGATAACTATGATTCATTTACCTGGAACCTGTATCAATACTTCTGTGAACTGGGGGCTGATGTCCTTGTCAGGCGCAACGACGAGCTGACGCTGTCGCAAATCGATGCGCTGAATCCGCAAAAAATCGTCATTTCCCCGGGACCTTGTACGCCGGATGACGCCGGTATTTCGCTGGATGTTATTCGCTATTTCGCGGGGAAGATCCCTCTGCTGGGGGTTTGTCTGGGGCACCAGGCGATGGCGCAGGCCTTTGGCGCGACCGTGGTGCGGGCGGCTAGAGTGATGCACGGTAAAACGTCGCCTATTTCGCATAACGAGCAGGGTGTTTTTCAGGGACTCGCCAATCCATTAACGGTAACGCGCTACCATTCTCTGGTGGTCGCTCCCGAAACCCTTCCTGACTGCTTTGAGGTGACCGCCTGGAGTGAAACGCAGGAGATCATGGGTATTCGTCACCGGGAGTGGGATATGGAGGGGGTGCAGTTTCACCCGGAGAGCATTCTCAGCGAACAGGGGCATCAGCTGCTGGCTAATTTTCTCAACCGGTGATTTGTGGTTGCTATTCAGTGATTTTTTATTCATATTTTGTGATTATAATTTCACTAGCATTTCTGCTTAACAGGGTGGTAATGACATGGCAACTGAACAAACTGCAATTACACGCGCGACATTCGATGAAGTGATTCTGCCGATTTATGCACCGGCTGAGTTTATCCCGGTAAAAGGGAAAGGGAGTCGAGTGTGGGATCAACAGGGTAAAGAGTATGTTGATTTCGCAGGCGGTATTGCAGTTACCGCGTTAGGGCATTGCCATCCGGCGCTGGTTGAGGCGTTAACCACCCAGGGCGAAACCCTGTGGCATACCAGCAATGTTTTCACCAACGAACCGGCGTTACGCTTAGGTCGTAAACTCATTGATGCGACCTTCGCCGAGCGCGTACTGTTCATGAACTCCGGTACCGAAGCTAACGAAACCGCCTTTAAGCTGGCGCGCCACTATGCCTGCGTGCGCCATAGCCCGTTCAAAACCAAGATTATTGCCTTCCACAACGCGTTTCACGGTCGTTCGCTGTTTACCGTATCCGTTGGCGGGCAACCGAAATATTCCGACGGCTTTGGACCCAAACCGGCAGATATCATCCATGTCCCGTTTAACGATCTGCATGCGGTCAAAGCGGTGATGGACGATCACACCTGCGCGGTGGTGATCGAGCCTATTCAGGGCGAGGGTGGCGTTACTGCGGCAACGCCGGCATTCCTGCAAGGCTTGCGTGAGCTCTGTGATCAGCACCAGGCGCTGTTGGTATTTGATGAAGTACAGAGCGGGATGGGGCGTACTGGCTCACTGTTTGCCTATATGCACTACGGCGTGACGCCGGATATCCTGACCAGTGCCAAGGCGCTCGGCGGCGGCTTCCCGGTGAGTGCGGTACTGACTACCCAGGAGATTGCCTCGGCGTTCCACGTGGGCTCGCATGGTTCCACTTATGGCGGTAATCCGCTGGCCTGTGCGGTTGCGGGAGCTGCGTTTGATATCATCAACACGCCGGAAGTGCTGGAAGGTATTCAGGCCAAACGCCAGGCGTTTGTTCAGCATTTGCAGAAAATTGACCAGCAGTTTGACATTTTCAGCGACATTCGCGGTATGGGACTGCTGATTGGCGCCGAACTGAAGCCGCAGTTTAAAGGCCGGGCGCGTGATTTCTTGTACGCCGCGGCGAATGAAGGCGTGATGGTACTGAACGCCGGACCGGACGTGATGCGTTTCGCGCCGTCGCTGGTGGTGGAGCAGACCGATATCGATGAAGGGATGCAGCGCTTCGCGCAGGCCGTGGCGAAAGTGGTGGCTTGACGATCTTAGGCCGGATAAGCGTAGCGCATCTGGCAGTCGATCTTAACCCTTCATATCCCGCAACCGGCGGCTCAGCCAGATCCCGTGATGCGGTCGCTGACGCCATGCTACCGACGAAATGGTATGCATGGTGTTCAGATGCCCTAATATCCGCTGTAGATGCTGCTCAAGGGTACTTAAAGGCCCGTGGGACAGCATCTCTGGCGCCTCGAGAATATTTACATCGCCGGAGCTTCCTGGGCCGTCATATTCCAGCCGTTGCTGACAGCGCTGGATCGCAATTTCACAGGACTCCAGATACCGCTGCGCCAAATCCGGCGTCAGCATCGTATGTTCCCTTGCCAGCGTGGTCATCGCGTTGATGTGTTCGACGATGAACTGGCTATGCGTAACCCACAGTTTCATGTCCGCCAGATAGTGCGAGTTGAATCCTGGCTCCTGCATCGCCTGGTTAAGTGAGTTGAACAACGTGTTATGCGCCTGGTTGACCCGCATGCGTTGATACGCCAGCGGTGTGGCCTGCGGATCGTTGCTAAGGATCAGGCGGATGGCTTCCTGATCGGCTTCTAACGCATCGTGGGCGTTTTTACGCAGCAGGCCGCTCTGCCACTGCGGCCATAGCCAGAGCATCCCGCCAAAGGCGATTAGGCAACCAGTGACCGTATCGATAAACCGCGGCACGATAAACTGTTCCCCGTTCAGTGTCAGCAACTGCAGGGTGTATACCGCGGTGACCGTAAAGCCGACGGTAGCCCAGCCGTAGTTTTTACGGATGGTCAGATAACTCACCAGGGTTATCAGCAGCATGCCTGCCAGCGTGTAACTCTCCTGAATATGAAAGTGCAGTGTGACGCCAGCGATCACCAGGCCAACGAGCGTCCCTACTGAACGGTGTAAAATACGTACCCGGGTCGCCCCGTAGCCATTTTGCGTGACGAACAGGATTGTCATCAAAATCCAATAGGGTTTTGGCAGGTGTAAGGCGCTGCCCATCAGGCTGGCAATGCTCAACATGACGCTGATGCGTCCGGCATTACGCAGCGCCGGGGATTTCAACGACAGATAGCTTTTCAGGGCAGGGATCAGCGGCAGCCGACGCTGCTTGTCAGCCATTAAATCCCGGGCATACAGTGGGCGCTGGGTGCGTAGCACGCGGGCAATACGGCTGAAGTGCCAGTAACAAAATTGTCCTACCGGATTGTCCGGATGTTGGTTGGCAATTTTCTCCAGCGTGCCAATTTGTTTATCCATTGAAAAACGTGTTGGCAAGCGGTGATACAAAATGTCATCGGCCAGAACGCGAAGGCGTTCGGCGACGGTGCGCGCGTTCCAGCGGATCACCTGTTCGGCGTGGCTACGTTCGACCAGCTTTTGCACCTCTTCCGGCTGGTGGAGGCTGACGGAAATATGTTCCTGTAAATCGAGCGCCTCCTGAAAGGCACGTAGCAGGCGCTTATAATCGTTGTTGCGATGTGCCGACAGCATATGCATTTGCTGATAGCACTGGGTAATCAAATCTACCGCTTTTTGTTGGCGCACAAGCAGGGGGGGTAGCGCTTTTTCCGGATCGGCATGCTGAGTCAGGAGGCTGTATTTGGCCTCACAGTAATCGGCTAATTCACGATACAACAAGCTGAGCGACTCACGCAGCGGCTGCTCACGCCACATCCAGAACCAGAACCAGTTGAACAGGCCGTACCACAATGTACCCAACGCGTAGATCAGCAGTGGCTCCCAGACGGGCATGTTCCCGGCCAGGCTGAGCGTGAAAATTGCCGCGATAAGCGAGGCAGGTAGTAGTCGTGCATGCAGAGGGCCTAATTCAGCGGTTACACCAAGAATCAGCGTCAGGCCAGTGAGGATCAGCGGCAGCGGTATAGTCTGTGCCAGCAGTATCTGCATGATCAGACTGCATCCGGCAAACAAAGACGCACCAATCACTAAGCGTTTGAAAAAGCGCTTATGCGGGGTATCAAGACCGGCAATATTGCAGCAGGCAGGGACGAGGGAGAAGAGGAGCCCCAGATGAAGCTGCCCGATGATCAGACCGACGGCCACAGGTAAACATAGCACCAGCGTCTGTCGTAGTGCGTAGTTGATCTCAGGGTGATATATCAGTCTTCGCCACATCGGTGCAAACAAAAGTGGCGCATTACGGGGTAACGCGCCACTTCGATGGGGTTAACGTGTGCCGTAGACGACGATGGTCTTACCGTGTGCGGAGATCAGATTCTGATCTTCCAGCATCTTCAGAATACGACCAACGGTCTCACGGGAACAGCCAACGATCTGGCCGATTTCCTGGCGGGTGATTTTAATCTGCATGCCGTCCGGGTGGGTCATCGCGTCAGGCTGTTTCGCCAGATTCAGCAGAGTCTGCGCGATACGACCGGTAACGTCGAGGAAGGCAAGGTTGCCAACTTTTTCAGACGTGACCTGCAGACGGCGAGCCATCTGAGAGGACAGGCGCATCAGAATATCTGGATTGACCTGGATTAATTGGCGAAATTTTTTGTACGAAATCTCAGCGACTTCACATGCAGTTTTAGCACGGACCCAGGCGCTGCGTTCCTGACCTTCTTCGAAGAGGCCTAATTCACCAATAAAATCGCCCTGATTCAGATAAGAAAGGATCATTTCTTTCCCTTCTTCATCTTTGATCAGCACTGCCACTGAGCCTTTAACGATGTAGTACAACGTTTCCGCTTTTTCACCCTGGTGAATCAGCGTGCTCTTCGATGGGTACTTATGAATATGGCAATGAGACAAGAACCATTCGAGAGTCGGGTCTGTTTGCGGTTTGCCAAGCACCATGCGCGGTTATCCTCTGTTATAAGCTGTCTCCAGAGCCAAAATATTACCTGCCTCTGGGTTTGCAAAAATGTGCTTCCCGCTACCTGGGAAGGGGGCTGTCAATACGTGCGACGGCCTGTAATGTGATGTCCTCTGCATACATGCAGTACGTCAATGTATTACTGTAGCATCCTGACTGTTTTAGCATAGCTTTCGCCGTGTGTCTCCTGGTGTCTCGCTTCAGCATGACGCAGGTCGCCTTCCGTTGCGAGATTTGTTGTGTGCGCGTAATCTGTCAGGAAAATTGATGCATCGGAGTAATAAAATATGCAAGCACGTGTTAAGTGGGTTGAAGGGTTAACCTTCCTCGGTGAGTCCGCCTCTGGCCACCAGATTTTGATGGACGGTAACTCCGGTGATAAAGCGCCGAGCCCGATGGAAATGGTCTTAATGGCTGCGGGCGGTTGCAGCGCAATTGATGTGGTGTCGATCCTGCAAAAGGGTCGTCAGGATGTGACCAACTGCGAAGTGAAGCTGACCTCCGAGCGTCGTGATGAAGCGCCACGCCTGTTTACCCACATCAACCTGCATTTCGTTGTAACGGGTAACGATCTGAAAGATGCGTCCGTCGCTCGCGCGGTCGATCTTTCGGCGGAAAAATATTGCTCCGTGGCGCTGATGCTGGAAAAGGCGGTGAACATTACCCACTCCTATGAAGTGGTTGCCGCTTCGTGATGTTATGCCTGATGGCGATATACTTATCAGGCCTACAGGATTTAAACGCGTAGGCCGGATAAGGCATTATCCGCCATCCGGCAAAAAAACACCTTACTCTATCTTTTTACCTTCCATCAGTCGCTGGACTAGCGGCAGCATAATCAATTCCATCGCCAGACCCATTTTCCCGCCCGGAACAACCAATGTATTGATATGAGAAATGAATGAGCCCTGCAGCATGGCCAGTAGCCATGGGAAATCGATCCCTTCCAGATTACGAAAATGAATCACGACAAAGCTTTCATCGAGTGACGGAATACTCTTGGCGGCAAAGGGGTTAGAGGTATCTACAGTCGGTACGCGCTGAAAGTTGATATGCGTACGAGAAAACTGCGGCGTGATGTAATTGATATAATCGTCCATTGAACGCACCACCGAGTCCATCACCGCTTCACGCGAGTGTCCACGCTCGCTGGTATCGCGGGTCAGCTTCTGGATCCACTCCAGGTTCACGATCGGCACCACACCAACCAACAGATCGACATGCCGGGCCACATTTTGCTGCGGGGTGACAACGCCGCCGTGAAGTCCCTCATAGAACAGGACATCCGTCGGTTCAGGCAGCGGCTGCCAGGGCGTAAATGTCCCCGGAACCTGATTCCACGGTACGGCCTCATCGTAGGTGTGCAGATATTTACGCGACTGACCTTTGCCCGTCTGACCGTATTCAATGAAGGTTTGCTCCAGCAGACCGAAGTCGTTAGCTTCGGGGCCGAAATAGCTGATATGCCGCCCGGCATCGCGCGCTTTGCGAATCGCCATGTCCATTTCCGGGCGGGTATAGCGATGAAAACTGTCGCCTTCCACCTCGGCGGCGCGCAGATTTAACTGCGCGAATATTTTACGAAACGCGAGGCTGGTGGTGGTGGTCCCCGCGCCGCTGGATCCTGTTACCGCAATCACCGGATGTTTGGCAGACATAACAACTCCATGAAATGGTTGTAATTATAGTAAAGTCGGCCGGCGGCTACGGATTACTCGCGAATCTGCTTCCTCGGCATAATGTTGACCGTTTCATGCAATTCGGACCACACCAGCACGGCTTCACCTGATTGTAGTTGGCGTTTGACGTCGGCGACTTTTTGTTCGAGCGAGCGTTCATGTTCACCATAATCGGTGCCTTCGCGCAAGACAAAGCTTTCAAGCAGATTGTCCAGCGCGTCCGGGGAGATGTCTTGCCAGGGAATAATCATGATGAAGTCTCCAGATACGTTGTCAGCCAGTCCGGGATTCTGGATTCCAGCCACATCTCCGGATGGCGTATCGTACCGCCAATGAATCCGACATGGCCGCCGTGTTCAGTAAGCTGATACTCCACCTGCGAGGGCAGGTTTTCCGGCTCAGGGATCACATGATGATCCATAAACGGATCATCCTTGGCATGGATAATCAGCGTCGGTTTGGCGATCTGATTAAGCAATGGCATGGCGCTACACTGACGGTAATAGTCTATCGCATCGGCGAAACCGTGAATTTTGGCGGTGATCAGATCGTCAAAATCGCGAATGCGACGTAGAGATTTCAACTGGGCCAGGCTCACCGGCAGTGAGCCAGGATAAGCCTCAAGCTTACGCGAGGCATTGGCTTTCAACAGATTAAGCAGGTAGCGCTGATAGACCCGGGAGAATCCCTTGTCCATGTGGTAACTACAGGCTTCCAGCACGAAAGGGGCAGAGACGATAACAGCAGCATCAATTGGAATCTCGGTGCCTTCTTTTGCCAGCAGGCAGGCCAGCATGTTTCCACCAAGCGAATAGCCTACCGCTGCGGTCGGCACACGACCGAACTCACGCTCCAGCCAGTGTAAAAACCAGGTGCCGTCTTCTGTTTCACCGGAGTGATAAATGCGGTTCAGACGATTTGGTTCGCCGCTGCAGCCGCGAAAATGCATCACCACACCCAGCCAGCCGCGCTTTTGTGCTGCTTCAATCAGGCCATGTGCGTAGGGGCTGTTCAGGCTGCCTTCCAGGCCGTGAAAAACCACCAGGCGCGGTTTGTGTTTCGCCTGCTGCGGATCTTCACTCCACGCCAGATCGACAAAATCACCGTCTGGCAATTCCAGACGCTGCCAGTGGGCATCGAACTTCACCTTGCGGCGAATTAAACGCGGCAGCATCGTCTGCAGATGGCGGTTACTGATACCGCGCATTGGACGGAAATCTCGCGAATCTTCGGTAGGTGGAGTCATTTCTGTGGACGTGATTTCAACCATAACACCAGAGCAATTAATATTCGGAAAGAATAACTATACCGCGCGCAGCGCATGCGGGTTAGCCAATATGTGATTTTGCGCTTATTCTGCCAGCATCTGCTCAAGCTGTTCCTGCGCGTCCAGCCAGGCCATTTCGCACTCTTCGAGCCCGGATTTCGCGCTGGCTTGTTGCTGCAAGCATGCCGTGAGTTCAGCCTTGCGGCTTTGGTCGTACAGTTCGCTGTCGCCGAGTTTCTCTTCTGCCTGCGCCAGCTGTGCGTGCAGCTTCTCCATCTCTTTTTCCAGACGGGTAATCTCTTTACGCAACGGCTGCGTCAGAGTGCGTAGTTCAGCCTCGCGACGCTTCTGGTCTTTACGCGCCTGGGCGCTGTTAACGCTCTCTTTCGCCGGTTCGTCGCCCTGGCTTTCCTGTTTTTGCACATCGCTCAGCCACTGCTGATAATCCTCCAGATCACCGTCAAACGGCTCGACTTTCTTGTCATGCACCAGATACAGGTCGTCGGTGGTAGAGCGAATCAGGTGACGGTCGTGCGAGACCACGACCAGCGCGCCTTCGAAATCGATCAGCGCTTCGGTCAGCGCCTGGCGCATATCCAAATCCAGGTGGTTGGTCGGTTCATCGAGCAGCAGCAGATTCGGGCGCTGCCAGACGATCAACGCCAGTACCAGGCGTGCTTTTTCACCACCGGAGAAACGACGGGTCTCTTCGCTGACCTTATCGCCCTGGAAGCCGAATCCGCCGAGGTAGTCTCGAAGTTTCTGCTCCAGCTCCTGTGGTGCCATGCGAGCCAGGTGCTGGATAGGCGATTCATCGGCGCGTAAAAACTCCAGCTGGTGCTGCGCGAAGTAGCCCAGCTTGATGCCTTTCGCCAGGCCAATCTCGCCGCTGATTGGGGCCAGTTCGCCGGCCAGCAGCTTAATCAGCGTAGATTTACCCGCACCGTTACGACCGAGCAGGCCGATGCGGGATCCCGGCACCAGATTCAGTTTGATCGAATCGAGAATGACGCGTTCGCCGTAGCCAGCGCTGACTTTTTCCATCTTCAACAGCGGGTTTGGCAGGCTTTCCGGCTCACGGAAGCTAAAGTGGAACGGATTGTCCACGTGCGCAGGGGCAATCAGCTCCATGCGTTCCAGCATTTTGATACGGCTCTGCGCCTGCTTTGCTTTGGTGGCTTTAGCTCGGAAACGATCGATATAGCTTTGCAGATGCGCTACACGCTCCTGCTGGCTTTCGTACATCGCCTGTTGCTGCGCGAGGCGGGTCGCACGCTGGATTTCAAACGCGCTGTAGTTGCCGGTGTACTCGAACATGGTTTGTTGTTCGATATGGATAATTTTATCCACCACCGGATCGAGGAAGTCGCGGTCGTGGGAGATCAAAATCAGCGTACCCTGATAGCTTTTCAGCCATCTTTCCAGCCAAATGACCGCGTCGAGATCGAGGTGGTTGGTCGGTTCATCGAGCAGCAGCAGGTCCGAACGGCAAATCAGCGCCTGTGCCAGATTGAGACGCATACGCCAGCCACCGGAGAAGTCGCTGACTGGATGTTCAAGCTGTTCGTTGGAGAAGCCGAGGCCATGCAGCAGACTGGCGGCGCGTGAACGCACGGTCCAGGCGTCAATGGCATCCAGTTTTCCATGGACGGTGGCAATGGCGTGTCCATCGTTACGTTCGTTGGCATCGTTCAACTGCGCTTCCAGTTGACGATATTCGCGGTCGCCGTCGATTACGTACTCCAGCGCGGGCTGTGGCAACGCAGGCGTTTCCTGATTCACCCACGCGAGCTGCCAGTTTCCCGGATAGGTAAATCCTCCGGCGTCGGCGCTGAGTTCATTTTTCAGCAATGCCAGTAAGGTAGATTTACCGCAGCCATTTTTACCGACCAGGCCAACTTTCTGCCCTGGATTAATGGTGGCCGTGGCATTGTCCAGCAAGACGCGCACGCCGCGACGAATTTGTAACGATGAGAAAACAATCATAAGGCGCCGTATGTTCAGACTATGTTAATTTATCATTATGATAATGTAATGTGCGGGGCATTTGCCGCACCGAGGCGCAATGGTAGCCCAAAACGTCGAAAATAGACAAAAGACAAAACCGGGAGGGGGATGATGTTCCAGCCAGCGAAAGTCTTGCTGCTGTATGCCCATCCGGAATCTCAGGACTCGGTCGCGAACCGGGTTCTGCTTAAACCGGCCATGCAGCTCAGCAATGTTACCGTGCACGACCTTTACGCGCACTATCCTGACTTTTTTATCGACATTCCGCATGAGCAGGCGCTGCTGCGTGAGCATGATGTCATTGTTTTTCAGCATCCGCTTTACACCTATAGCTGTCCAGCGCTGTTAAAAGAATGGCTTGATCGCGTACTGAGCCGCGGATTTGCCAGCGGTCCCGGAGGGAATCAACTGGCGGGAAAGTACTGGCGGAGCGTTATCACTACCGGGGAACCGGAAAGCGCCTACCGCTATGACGCGTTAAACCGTTATCCAATGAGCGATGTGCTGCGCCCTTTTGAGCTAACAGCCGGTATGTGCCGCATGCACTGGATGAGCCCTATTATTGTCTACTGGGCCAGACGGCAAACGAAACAGGAGCTGGACAGCCATGCGAAAGCGTACGGTGACTGGCTGGCGAATCCGATACCTGTGGGAGGCCGCTGATGGAAGGTTCTGATTTATTGACAGCGGGTGTGTTGTTTCTTTTCGCGGCGGTGGCGGCAGTACCGTTGGCGTCCAGGTTAGGTATCGGGCCAGTGTTAGGGTACTTGCTGGCGGGTATTGCTATCGGCCCGTGGGGATTAGGGTTCATCAGCGATGTGGATGAAATCCTGCACTTTTCCGAACTGGGCGTGGTTTTTCTGATGTTCATCATTGGGCTGGAACTGAACCCGGCGAAGCTTTGGCAACTGCGGCGCTCTATTTTTGGCGTCGGCGCCGCGCAGGTGATGCTGAGCGCGGTGGTGCTGGCGGGGTTACTGATGCTCACCACATTCTCCTGGCAGGCGGCAGTGGTTGGCGGCATTGGTCTGGCGATGTCATCGACCGCGATGGCGCTACAGTTGATGCGTGAGAAAGGCATGAACCGCAGTGAGTCTGGGCAGTTGGGTTTTTCGGTGCTGCTGTTTCAGGATCTGGCGGTAATCCCCGCGTTGGCACTGGTCCCGCTGCTGGCGGGGTCTGCTGACGAACATTTTGACTGGATCAAAGTGGGAATGAAGGTGCTGGCCTTTGCCGGCATGCTGATTGGCGGGCGCTATTTGTTGCGTCCGGTTTTTCGCTTTATTGCGGATTCCGGCGTGCGGGAAGTGTTCACCGCTGCCACGCTGCTGTTGGTGCTGGGTTCTGCTTTATTTATGGATGCGCTGGGGCTGTCGATGGCGCTGGGAACGTTTATTGCTGGCGTGCTGCTGGCAGAAAGCGAATACCGACATGAACTGGAAACGGCAATCGATCCGTTCAAGGGACTGTTGCTCGGCCTGTTTTTCATCTCCGTAGGCATGTCGCTTAACCTTGGCGTGCTCTATACCCATATTTTGTGGGTGGCGGCGAGCGTGATCGTGCTGGTGGTCGTAAAAATGCTGGTGCTGTATGTGCTGGCGCGCCTTAATGGCGTGAGAAGCTCAGAACGGATGCAATTTGCCGGAGTGTTAAGTCAGGGCGGGGAGTTCGCCTTCGTCCTGTTTTCAACGGCATCCTCGCAACGGCTGTTTCAGAGCGACCAAATGGCATTGTTGCTGGTGACCGTCACACTGTCGATGATGACGACGCCTTTGGTGATGAAGCTGATTGATAAATGGCTCTCCCGCCAGTTTAACGGCCCGGATGAAGAAGATGAAAAACCTTGGGTAGAAGACGATAAACCGCAGGTGATTGTGGTGGGGTTTGGGCGCTTTGGTCAGGTCATTGGACGCCTGTTGATGGCCAATAAGATGCGTATTACCGTTCTGGAACGGGATATTAGCGCTGTAAATCTGATGCGCAAATATGGCTATAAGGTCTATTACGGTGATGCCACGCAGGTGGAGCTTTTACGCTCAGCTGGTGCAGAAGCAGCCCAATCGATTGTCATTACCTGTAACGAACCGGAAGATACGATGAAGTTGGTGGAATTGTGCCAACAGTACTTTCCGCATTTGCATATTCTTGCGCGCGCGCGCGGACGTGTCGAAGCGCATGAGTTATTACAGGCAGGTGTGACGCAGTTTTCCCGCGAAACGTTCTCCAGCGCGCTGGAGTTGGGGCGTAAAACGCTGGTTACTCTGGGGATGCATCCGCATCAGGCTCAGCGCGCCCAGTTGCATTTTCGGCGGCTGGATATGCGCATGCTGCGGGAACTGATCCCCATGCACACGGATACGGTACAAATCTCTCGGGCCAGGGAAGCCCGGCGCGAGCTGGAGGAGATTTTTCAACGCGAGATGCAGCAAGAGCGACGTCAGCTGGATGGCTGGGATGAATTTGAGTAGAGGTAACCATGGCAATTCGTAAACGTTTTATTGCAGGCGCAAAATGTCCGTCCTGCCAGGCACAAGATTCACTGGCGATGTGGCGTGAAAATAATATCGATATTGTTGAGTGTGTTAAGTGTGGTCATCAGATGCGGGAAGCCGATAAAGAGGCGCGCGAGCACGTTCGCAAAGAAGAGCAAGTGATCGGGATTTTTCATCCGGACTAGCGATATGGCGCAGCTTTTTTTAAGCTAGAGGGTACACGGGTGCAGAATTCCGCTACAATCTGCGCCACTATTCTTTCCATGCTCAGGAGATATCATGAAAGTAGCAAAGGACCTGGTGGTCAGCCTGGCCTATCAGGTACGTACAGAAGACGGTGTGTTGGTTGATGAGTCTCCGGTGAGTGCACCGCTGGACTACCTGCATGGTCACGGTTCCCTGATCTCTGGCCTGGAAACAGCGCTGGATGGTCACGAAGTTGGCGACAAATTCGATGTTGCTGTTGGCGCAAACGACGCATACGGTCAGTACGACGAAAACCTGGTGCAGCGCGTTCCTAAAGACGTCTTTATGGGCGTTGACGAACTGCAGGTTGGCATGCGTTTCCTGGCTGAAACTGACCAGGGCCCGGTACCGGTAGAAATTACCGAAGTGGAAGACGACCACGTTGTGGTTGACGGTAACCACATGCTGGCTGGCCAGAACCTGAAATTCAACGTCGAAGTTGTCGCGATCCGCGAAGCGACCGAAGAAGAACTGGCCCATGGTCACGTTCACGGTGCGCACGGCCACGACCACGATCATGACCACGGTCATGACGGTTGCTGCGGTGGTCACGGTCACGACCATGGTCACGAGCACGGCGGCGAAGGCTGCTGCGGCGGTGGCGGTAAAGGTAACGGCGGCGGCTGCGGTTGCCACTAATATCCAGCGTTTTTCAACCCACAGAGACGTTGGCTGTGATTTGAAATCCTTTGGGTATATATGAGGCTCGATAAGCGTTAGCGCCATCGGGCACAAAAAAAGCGGGAATATCCCGCTTTTTTTACGTCTCAATAATGTGGCGGCGGGGTCTCTTCAGACTGTGACGCTATGTGGGACGGCTGCGTTGCTTTGAGCTTCTCCGTCAATAGACGCAGATGATCGCGCAGTTTGGCCATCTCCAGTTCATGCGCGGTCACCGTGACGTTGAGCTCTTCAATGGTTATCTCCTGAAATGCCAGGCGACTCTCTAGCTCAGCCAGGCGGGTTTCCAGCGTTGTATCCTGCATGATTCACCTCTTTTGTTATTGCCGGCAGATCGCGGACTGCGGCGAATTCTACTTAACTTTGCCTGTTTGCACAGCACACAATCTTCGGTCACGAAACTAATTTAAACAAAAAGAGTCTGAAAAGTGGTGATAATAGGGCGTGCCTGTATGTTGATTTGTTCAGCAACGCTTTATAGTACATTTTTATGTTAGTTAACCCTGGGGTGAGATGCCCCGGCCCTGGAGAGATGGATGAAATCACTGTTTAAAGTCACGCTGCTGGCGACCACAATGGCTGTTGCTCTGCATGCCCCGCTTACTTTCGCTGCCGATACAGCAAAACCAGCTGCTACTGATGCAGCCAAGCCAGCCGCTACTGCTGACAGCAAAGCCGCATTCAAGAATGACGATCAAAAAGCCGCTTACGCGCTGGGTGCGTCCCTGGGTCGTTATATGGAAAACTCTCTGAAAGAGCAGGAAAAACTGGGCATTAAACTGGACAAAGACCAGCTGATCGCTGGCGTTCAGGATGCATTTGCAGACAAGAGCAAACTGTCTGACCAGGAAATCGAACAAACTCTGCAGACGTTTGAAGCGCGCGTGAAGAGTTCCGCTCAGGCGAAAATGGAAAAAGACGCGGCTGACAACGAAGCCAAAGGTAAAGTTTACCGCGAGAAATTTGCTAAAGAGAAAGGTGTTAAAACCTCTGCTACTGGCCTGGTCTACAAAGTAGAGAAAGAAGGTACCGGTGCTGCCCCGAAAGACAGCGATACTGTAGTCGTAAACTACAAAGGTACGCTGATTGATGGTAAAGAGTTTGATAACTCTTATACCCGCGGTGAGCCGCTCTCTTTCCGTCTTGACGGCGTTATCCCGGGCTGGACCGAAGGCCTGAAAAACATCAAGAAAGGCGGTAAAATCCAGTTGGTTATTCCACCGGATCTGGCTTACGGTAAAACCGGTGTTCCGGGGATTCCGGCCAACTCTACGCTGGTCTTTGATGTTGAACTGTTAGACATCAAACCGGCACCGAAAGCCGATGCGCAGCCAGAAGCTGCACCGGCTGATAAAGCTGCAGATAGCAGCAAAAAATAAGAGAACAGAAACCGCCGCCCACAGGGCGGCGGTTTTTTATTATCGACAGGATATAATTAATACTGGAAAGCGCCTTGTGCGCTGTATTACTTTAGATGCCCCTATAATAGTGATGAGCCTGCCCTGACAACATAACGACAGGCTCCTGAAAAGGAGTGCTTTTTTTCATGTCCAGGTCGCTTTTAACCAACGAAACCAGTGAGCTAGATTTACTGGATCAACGTCCTTTCGATCAAACCGACTTCGATATCCTTAAATCCTACGAAGCGGTAGTGGACGGGTTGGCGATGCTCATTGGTTCCCATTGTGAAATCGTATTGCACTCTTTGCAGGATTTGAAATGCTCGGCCATCCGCATTGCTAACGGTGAACACACGGGCCGCAAAATTGGCTCGCCAATTACCGATCTTGCGTTGCGCATGCTGCATGATATGACGGGTGCGGATAGCAGCGTGTCGAAGTGTTACTTCACTCGTGCGAAAAGCGGTGTCTTGATGAAATCGCTGACGATTGCCATTCGCAACCGTGAGCATCGCGTGATTGGTCTGCTGTGCATCAACATGAACCTTGATGTTCCATTCTCGCAGATAATGAATACCTTTATCCCACCGGAAACGCCGGAAGTAGGTTCTGCCGTCAACTTCGCTTCTTCGGTAGAAGACCTGGTTACCCAAACACTGGAATTCACAATCGAAGAAGTGAATGCCGATCGCAATGTTTCCAACAATGCCAAGAATCGCCAAATCGTCCTGAATCTATATGAGAAAGGTATCTTCGATATTAAAGATGCCATCAACCAGGTTGCCGATCGGCTGAACATCTCCAAGCACACGGTCTACCTCTATATTCGTCAGTTCAAAAGCGGCGATTTCCAGGGGCAAGACAAGTAATGCGCTTTACCATCATGGTGACGGGGCCGGCTTATGGCACGCAGCAGGCGAGCAGTGCATTGCAATTTGCTCATGCGCTACTCGAAGAAGGGCATGAGCTATGCAGTGTCTTTTTCTATCGTGAAGGTGTGTATAACGCCAACTTCCTGACATCGCCCGCCAGTGATGAATATGATCTGGTGCGAGCATGGCAACAGCTAAACCAGCAGCATGGTGTAACGCTGAATATCTGCGTGGCGGCAGCATTGCGTCGCGGCGTTGTTGATGAAACCGAAGCGAAGCGGCTGGGACTGGCAGGGTCTAATTTACAATCAGGTTTTAACCTCAGCGGGCTGGGTTCGCTGGCTGAGGCATCCCTGACCTGCGATCGCGTGGTGCAGTTTTAATGAAACGTGTTGCTTTTGTCTTTTCTACCGTGCCACACGGCAGTGCCTCTGGTCGCGAAGGGTTAGATGCCTTACTGGCGACATCGGCCTTAACGGAAGACCTCGGCGTATTTTTCATCGGCGATGGCGTTTTTCAAATCCTACAGGGTCAGCAGCCGGACGTTGTGCTGGCACGTGACTATATCGCAACCTTCAAGTTGTTAGGGTTGTACGATATCGAGCAATGTTGGCTTTGTGCCGCCTCATTACGCGAGCGGGGCCTACAGCAGGGTGTTAATTTTGTGGTCGATGCAACAGCGTTAGAACCGGAAGATTTGCGCCGTGAATTAGGCAACTATGACGTCATTTTAAGGTTTTGAGATACTCATGCTGCACACATTACATCGCTCCGCGTGGCTTACCGATTTCTCCTCTCTTCTTCGTTTGATTGATAAAGACGATGAACTTTTATTGCTTCAGGATGGCGTGACTGCGGCAATAGAAGGAAGTCGTTTCCTTGAAAGTCTGCAAAATGCCACCATTAAGGTCTATGTATTGGAAGAAGACATTAAGGCTCGCGGCTTAGATGGTCAAATTTCAGACAGTGTCGTCAGGGTTAGCTATACTGACTTCGTCAGACTTACGGTGAAGCATCCCAGCCAGATGTCCTGGTAATTGTGGGATCGTTGTATATTTCTTGACACCTTTTCGACACCGACCTAAAATTCTGCGTCCTCATATTGTATGAGGTCGTTTTATTACGTGTTTACGAAGCGAAAGCTACAACCAGGAGCTATTTAATGGCAACAGTTAACCAGCTGGTACGCAAACCACGCGCACGCAAAGTTGCAAAGAGCAACGTGCCTGCACTGGAAGCATGCCCGCAGAAACGTGGCGTATGTACTCGTGTATATACTACCACTCCTAAAAAACCAAACTCCGCACTGCGTAAAGTATGCCGTGTGCGTTTGACCAACGGTTTTGAAGTGACTTCCTACATCGGTGGTGAAGGTCACAACCTGCAGGAACACTCCGTGATCCTGATCCGTGGCGGTCGTGTAAAAGACCTCCCGGGTGTTCGTTACCACACCGTTCGCGGTGCGCTTGACTGCTCCGGCGTTAAAGACCGTAAGCAATCACGCTCCAAGTATGGCGTGAAACGTCCTAAGGCTTAATGGTTCTCCGTTAAGTAAGGCCAAACGTTTTATATTAATGTCAAACTAAACTCGTAGAGTTTTGGACAATCCTGAATTAACAACGGAGTATTCCCATGCCACGTCGTCGCGTCATTGGTCAGCGTAAAATTCTGCCGGATCCTAAGTTCGGATCAGAGCTGCTGGCTAAATTTGTAAATATCCTGATGGTAGATGGTAAAAAATCTACTGCAGAAACCATCGTATACAGCGCGCTGGAGACCCTGGCTCAGCGTTCTGGTAAAGATGGCCTGGAAGCTTTTGAAGTAGCCCTTGAAAACGTGCGTCCGACTGTCGAAGTTAAGTCTCGCCGCGTTGGTGGTTCTACTTATCAGGTTCCAGTTGAAGTCCGTCCGGTTCGTCGTAATGCCCTGGCAATGCGTTGGATCGTTGAAGCTGCTCGTAAACGCGGTGATAAATCCATGGCTCTGCGCCTGGCGAACGAACTTTCTGATGCTGCAGAAAACAAAGGTACTGCAGTTAAGAAACGTGAAGACGTTCACCGTATGGCAGAAGCCAACAAGGCGTTCGCACACTACCGTTGGTAATCCCTTCGGAGTTTTAGTCACCAGGCGGGCGCTTCTAGTAAGCAGCCCGCTTTGGGCTACTTAAATTGAACGCCTAAAAGATAAACGAGGAATCAAATGGCTCGTACAACACCCATCGCGCGCTACCGTAACATCGGTATCAGTGCGCACATCGACGCCGGTAAAACCACTACTACCGAACGTATTCTGTTCTACACCGGTGTAAACCATAAAATCGGTGAAGTTCATGACGGCGCAGCCACCATGGACTGGATGGAACAGGAGCAGGAGCGTGGTATTACTATCACCTCCGCAGCGACTACTGCATTCTGGTCTGGTATGGCTAAGCAGTATGAACCGCATCGCGTAAACATCATCGACACCCCGGGGCACGTTGACTTCACTATCGAAGTAGAACGTTCCATGCGTGTGCTTGATGGTGCAGTAATGGTTTACTGCGCAGTTGGTGGTGTTCAGCCTCAGTCTGAAACCGTATGGCGTCAGGCAAACAAATATAAAGTTCCACGCATTGCGTTCGTTAACAAAATGGACCGTATGGGTGCGAACTTCCTGAAAGTTGTTGGTCAGATCAAAACCCGTCTGGGCGCGAACCCTGTTCCGCTGCAGCTGGCAATTGGCGCTGAAGAAGCGTTCACCGGTGTTGTTGACCTGGTGAAAATGAAAGCCATCAACTGGAACGAAGAAGACGCAGGCGTAACCTTCACTTATGAAGATATCCCGGCTGACATGCAGGAACTGGCTGAAGAATGGCACCAGAACCTGATCGAGTCCGCTGCAGAAGCTTCAGAAGAGCTGATGGAGAAATACCTGGGTGGCGAAGAACTGACTGAAGAAGAGATCAAAAAAGCTCTGCGTCAGCGCGTTCTGAACAACGAAATCATCCTGGTAACCTGTGGTTCTGCGTTCAAGAACAAAGGTGTTCAGGCGATGCTGGATGCGGTAATTGATTACCTGCCATCCCCAATCGACGTACCTGCGATCAACGGTATTCTGGACGACGGTAAAGATACTCCGGCTGAGCGTCATGCTAGCGATGACGAACCGTTTGCTGCACTGGCATTCAAAATCGCTACTGACCCGTTCGTGGGTAACCTGACCTTCTTCCGCGTGTACTCTGGTGTGGTTAACTCCGGTGACACCATCCTGAACTCAGTGAAAACTGCACGCGAACGTTTTGGCCGTATCGTACAGATGCACGCTAACAAACGTGAAGAGATCAAAGAAGTTCGCGCGGGCGATATCGCTGCTGCTATCGGTCTGAAAGACGTGACCACTGGTGACACTCTGTGTGACCCGGATCACCCGATCATTCTGGAACGTATGGAATTCCCTGAGCCGGTAATTTCCATCGCGGTAGAACCGAAAACCAAAGCTGACCAGGAAAAAATGGGTCTGGCTCTGGGCCGTCTGGCTAAAGAAGACCCGTCATTCCGCGTTTGGACTGACGAAGAATCTAACCAGACCATTATCGCTGGTATGGGTGAGCTGCACCTCGATATCATCGTTGACCGCATGAAGCGTGAATTCAACGTTGAAGCGAACGTCGGTAAACCTCAGGTTGCTTACCGTGAAGCGATTCGCGCGAAAGTTACCGATATCGAAGGTAAACACGCTAAGCAGTCTGGTGGTCGCGGTCAGTACGGTCATGTTGTTATCGACATGTACCCGCTGGAGCCGGGTTCAAACCCGAAAGGCTACGAGTTCATCAACGACATCAAAGGTGGTGTAATTCCTGGCGAATACATCCCGGCCGTTGATAAAGGCATCCAGGAACAGCTGAAATCTGGCCCGCTGGCTGGTTACCCGGTTGTTGATCTGGGCGTGCGTCTGCACTTCGGTTCTTACCATGACGTTGACTCCTCTGAGCTGGCGTTTAAACTGGCCGCTTCTATCGCCTTCAAAGATGGCTTTAAGAAAGCGAAACCAGTTCTGCTTGAACCTATCATGAAGGTTGAAGTAGAGACTCCGGAAGAGAACACCGGTGACGTAATCGGTGACTTGAGCCGCCGTCGTGGTATGCTTCGTGGTCAGGAATCCAACGTCACTGGCGTTGTTATCCATGCTGAAGTTCCGCTGTCTGAAATGTTCGGATATGCAACCCAGCTGCGTTCTCTGACCAAAGGCCGTGCTTCTTACTCCATGGAGTTCCTGAAGTACGACGATGCGCCGAACAACGTTGCTCAGGCCGTTATTGAAGCCCGTGGTAAATAAGCCACAGGATTAAAACCTAAGTCCCGTGCTCTCTCCATAGGGGAGAGCACTATAGTAAGGAATATAGCCGTGTCTAAAGAAAAATTTGAACGTACAAAACCGCACGTTAACGTCGGCACCATCGGCCACGTTGACCACGGTAAAACTACCCTGACCGCTGCAATCACTACCGTACTGGCTAAAACCTACGGCGGTGCTGCGCGTGCATTCGATCAGATCGATAACGCGCCGGAAGAAAAAGCTCGTGGTATCACCATCAACACTTCTCACGTTGAATATGACACCCCGACTCGCCACTATGCACACGTAGACTGCCCGGGCCACGCCGACTATGTTAAAAACATGATCACCGGTGCTGCGCAGATGGACGGCGCGATCCTGGTTGTTGCTGCGACTGACGGCCCGATGCCGCAGACTCGTGAGCACA
>NZ_JBRFVF010000004.1:250669-368501 GCF_052950715.1 Citrobacter sp. VF227 | reverse complement strand
GCGGCGGTGTCTGGCAGTTCTACACGCTGAGCAACGGCGGCGCGTTTATGGCCCCGGAGCCGGAAGACGGTAATGAGGATAAATGGACGCTGTTTAATGACATGAACGGCAACGGCGCGGACATGAGCGCGGAAGCCGCCGGGATTGCCGCCTGCCTGCTGGAGTACAGCCACCATGCCTGTCGCACTGAATGCGATGCCATGGCCGCGCATTATTACCGCCTGCGGGACTACGCGCTGGCGCATCCTGAATGCCGCGCCATCATGTACATCATCGACTGAGGGAGGCCTCTGTGGAACAACAACTTCCGCTGTTTGCCCGGGCACTCCCTCCGGCAGAGCAGCAGACCATCCGGGAGGCCTTAGCCCTGCTGGAGAGCCAGTTACGCGAACCCGGCGCGGCATTTACTTCCGTGCATGCCTCCCGCGACTGGCTGCGTCTGAACCTCTCCGGGGAAGAAAGGGAGGTGTTTATGGCGCTGTACCTCGACAACCAGCACCGCCTCATTACCCACGAGACGCTGTTCACCGGCACTCTCAGCCACACGGAGGTCCATCCCCGCGAAGTAGTAAAGGCTGCGCTGAAATACAACGCCGCAGCGGTCATAGTCGCCCACTGTCATCCATCCGGCATGGCCGAACCCGGTCAGGCTGACCGGCGCCTCACGGAACGTCTTAAACAAGCTCTGGACCTGGTGGATATTCGTCTGCCGGACCATCTGGTTGTCGGTGGGATGGATATCATTTCATTTGCTGAACGCGGCTGGTTGTAAGGAGTAAGCCTGTGAAAATCATCCCCAAACGTCAGGCGATGACGCTATACCGCCAGTATCCGCAGTCCAGGTTGTTTAGCTTCTGTACTGGCCGGTATCAGTGGTCAGGCAGTATCTGTCACTATGCCGGTCGGGAGGTGCAGGATATCCGCGGTGTGCTGGCCGTGTTCGCAGAGCGCCGTCAGGACCGCAACGGCCCGTATGTCGTCCTGCGCTGCGTCACGCTGAACTGAATAAAGGAGAATACCGGTGAGCAGAATTATCTCAACCACCGTTTATACGCTGGATGAACTCTCAGAGCCTGCCCGCGAGAAAGCCCGCGACTGGTACAACGAAGGGGGGCCGGAGTATGACTGGTACAGCGATATTTACGACAACTTCGCACTGATTTGCAGCATCCTCGGGGTGAGGCTCAGGACCCGTACCGTCACCACAGCCGGTGGAAGACATCGTGAAAAAGCCTGTATCTGGTTTTCCGGTTTCTGCAGTCAGGGTGACGGGGCCTGTTTCGAGGGGCACTATCGCTACCAGTCGCAGGCCGCCCGGAACATCCGGGAGCATGCCCCGCACGACGAAGAACTTCACCGTATCGCCGACGAACTGCAGGCTGTCCAGCAGTGTCACTTCTGGCAGCTTCAGGCGGATATTCAGCACCGGGGCCGTTATTACCATGAGTACAGCATGGATATCACTGTTACCCGTCATGGTCCTGTTGCTCAGGACATCACTGAAGATACAGTAACGGCCCTCAGCGAAGCACTGTATGACCTAGCCCACTGGTTGTACTGCCTGCTTCAGAACCAGTACGACTGGCTGACCTCACCGGCTGCGGTGGATGAGGCCATTCTGGCAAACGAATACACCTTCACCGACACCGGTCAGCGTTTCGGCTGACCCCCTCATACTGAAACACGGCTTAATCCACTTTTAAGTGAGGCTTAACCATGCCAGACATCGACCACACCACACATGACAAGATGGATGCCCCGCGCTGGGGTCTGCAGCACAGTATTACCCCGTGCTTTGGCGCACGACTGGTGCAGGAAGGCAACCGCCTTCACTACCTGGCTGACCGCGCCAGTATTACCGGGACCTTCAGTGACGCGGATTTACGCCATCTGGACCAGGCGTTTCCGCTGCTGATGAAGCAGATGGAACTGATGCTCACTACCGGAGAACTCACTCCCCGCCACCCGCACCGGGTCACGTTGTATGCAAAGGGACTGACCTGCGAGGCCGATTCACTCGGATCGCATGGCTATATCTATATAGCGATTTATCCGACACTATCAGTAACGTCATAAACCCCGCCACACCTTTCTTTCACTTAAAACCCTGACAAAGAGAAAAAATTTATGTACATCATGTCTGCATCTTCCCGGCGGACGGCACCGTCACGTCCGTCGCCGGTGACCGTCTGGCAAACCCTGCTGACGCATCTGCTCGACCGTCATTACGGTCTCACGCTCAACGACACCCCGTTTGGTAACGATGGTGTTATTCAGGAACACATTGACGCCGGTATCTCCCTGTGTGATGCCGTCAATTTTATTGTCGAAAAATACGACCTTGTGCGCACTGACCGCAGCGGCTTCAGCGCTGAAACCTCATCACCGTTTCTCAGCAGTATCGATATTCTGCGGGCGCGTAAGGCGACCGGGCTGATGGCCCGCACGGGCTACAGAGCGGTGACCGACATAACCACCGGCAATTACAGCAGGATGGCAGGATGAAGCTGTCTCTCACCGTGGAAGCCGACTCCATCAACGTGCTGGCCCTTAACCTGGGCCGAATTAGCGTGGATATCGACGGGATCGAACTCACTGACCTGATCAATGTGGTCTGCGACAACGGCGGCACACTGCGGATCGCCGATGACCCAGGCAAGGCAACCGCTGGATCACCATTGTTTCCGTTAACAACATTACCGGGGATCTGCTGCAGTACCGCACATATCACGGAGGAAGACAATGCACTGCTGTATGCCCTGTCGCATCAGACGACCGATTTTGGTGAGTCTGAATGGATCCATTTCACCGGATCCGGTTACCTGATCCGCCTTGCAGCGTGGTCGTATCCGGTATTGCGTCTGAAACGCCTAGGGCTGTCAAAAGCCTGTCGCCGGCTGGTGATGACGCTCATTCGCCGCTATGACGTGGGCATCATTCACCTTGAGGCTTCCGGTCAATTGTTGCCGGATTTCGGCACCTTTGATTGGTAAGCCAGTTAGCCACCGGGCCGTATTCATTGTCCACAAATACACGCCAGCCATTACTCGCTGGCGTTTTTCTTTATATAAAGGAAAAAACAATGTCAGAACTTATCACTACCGACCCCAACGTTTTTACCGGTCATACTGACGTGATTTGCTCCACCAGCATTGAACGTATCGTCACCGTACGTAATACAGCACTAAAACAGATTGAATCGATGATCCAGCAACTTGATGATATTTCGACGCTGACCCGCAGTATCGGCGGGAAAACCGCGCTGGACTGGGCCATGAAGCAGGATTTTCGCTGCGGCTGCTGGCTGATGGAGAAAAGAGAAACGGCAATGAAAGCCATTACCCGCAATCTCGATCGCGATATATGGCGGGATTTAATGAAGAAGTCGGGGATGCTGAGCCTTATGGATGCTGCAGCTCGTGAGCAGTGGAACCTGAGCCTGGAAAAGGACGATATTCCGGCTGTCAGTGAGGCCAATATACTCAGTACGTTTGAGCAACTGCATCAGAATAAAGGAGAGGTGTTTGAGCGCGGGGTGATAAACGTGTTTAAAGGGCTGAGCTGGGATTTCAAAACGAACAGCCCTTGCAAGTTTGGCACGAAAATTATCGTTACCGGGCTGGTCAAATTCGACAGGTGGGGCTTTGGTCTGAACTGGGGCTGGCAACGTGACCGCCTGGCTGACCTTGAGCGCATGCTGATGCTGCTGGATGGAAAACCTGTCCCCGACAACCGGGCTGACGTTACCCGTCGCCTGGGCGATCATATTCATGAGAACAGGCACAGCACGCGCTATGAAGATGAGATGTTTACGATTAAGTACTTTCAGAAGGGAACAGCGCACATCACCTTTAAGCGGTCAGAACTGGTCGATAAGCTTAATGACATCATCGCGCGACAATATCCGAGAACGCTGGCTGAGAGATAAGGAGGGAAGGAAGCAAATCCTTACCTGACCCATTACCTGACCCAAATTGCATTCAAAGAAAAAGGAGTTAGACGATTTTTCATCTAACTCCTTGTTTTATTTGGTGGCCCCTGCTGGACTTGAACCAGCGACCAAGCGATTATGAGTCGCCTGCTCTAACCACTGAGCTAAGGGGCCGTGGCGATGGATTATAAAGTAACTCCGCGTTGCAATCCAGACATAAGCGTACGGATGCTGTTTTTATAAACAATGTATTTTCAGTCCGTTATACTTGTTCCTCTGATGTATTGTTCGGAGTAATTATGGTTAAGGACATACTGGCACCGGGGCTGCGGGTGGTATTTTGTGGCATCAATCCGGGGCTCTCTTCTGCGGGTACAGGATTTCCCTTTGCGCATCCCGCGAATCGCTTCTGGAAAGTCATTCATCAGGCGGGATTTACCGATCGCCAGCTTAGGCCAGAAGAGGCGCAACACCTGCTGGACTTCCGCTGCGGCGTGACGAAATTTGTCGACAGGCCGACGGTGCAAGCAAATGAAGTCAAGCTCCTGGAGATGCGTAACGGCGGTCGTCTGCTCATTGAGAAAATAGAAGAGTATCAGCCCGCCGCACTCGCAATCCTCGGTAAGCAGGCATTTGAGCAGGGCCTTAGCCAGCGTGGGGCACAGTGGGGGAAACAGACGTTGACCATTGGCGCGACGCAAATATGGGTATTGCCGAATCCCAGCGGGTTAAGCCGGATCACGCTGGATAAACTGGTGGAAGCGTATCGGGAAGTGAACGACGCCCTGCTCAGGCGGGGACTATAAAGAAAAACGCCACCTTGCGGTGGCGTTTATGCTTAAGCGGCGAGATTAATCGTCGAGGAAGCTACGCAGTACTTCAGAGCGGCTCGGGTGGCGCAGTTTACGCAGCGCTTTCGCTTCGATCTGACGGATACGTTCGCGGGTAACGTCGAACTGTTTACCGACTTCTTCCAGCGTGTGGTCGGTGTTCATATCGATACCAAAACGCATACGCAGAACTTTCGCTTCACGAGCGGTCAGGCCAGCAAGAACGTCGTGCGTTGCGGCACGCAGGCTCTCGGTAGTCGCAGAGTCCAGCGGCAGCTCGAGGGTGGTATCCTCGATGAAATCACCCAGATGCGAATCTTCATCATCGCCGATCGGCGTTTCCATGGAGATAGGCTCTTTAGCGATCTTCAGCACTTTACGGATCTTGTCTTCCGGCATCAGCATGCGTTCAGCCAGCTCTTCCGGCGTCGGCTCGCGGCCCATCTCTTGCAGCATCTGACGGGAAATACGGTTGAGCTTGTTAATGGTCTCAATCATATGCACCGGGATACGAATGGTACGCGCCTGATCCGCGATAGAACGGGTGATCGCCTGACGGATCCACCAGGTTGCATAGGTGGAGAACTTATAACCACGACGGTATTCAAACTTATCAACCGCTTTCATCAGACCGATGTTGCCTTCCTGAATCAGATCCAGGAACTGCAGACCACGGTTGGTGTATTTCTTGGCGATAGAGATAACCAGACGTAAGTTCGCTTCAACCATCTCTTTTTTCGCACGGCGGGCTTTCGCTTCACCGATGGACATACGACGGTTGATATCTTTAACCTGCTCGATGGTCAGGCCAGTTTCTTCTTCAATCTGCTGCAGTTTCTGCAGGCCGCGCTGAACGTCATCTGCCACATCGTGCAGTTTTTCAGACCACGGCTTGTTCATCGCGATTGCTGCGTTGAACCAGGTTTCGCTGGTTTCATTGCCAGTGAACAGAGTGATGAAGTTTTTCTTCGGCATTTTGCACTGCTCAACGCAGAGCTTCATGATCAGACGTTCCTGAGTACGCACGCGGTCCATCATGACGCGCATGCTGTTTACCAGGTAGTCGAACTGCTTCGGCACCAGGCGGAACTGTTTGAACACTTCAGACAGCTTCTGAATTTCTTCCTGCGCGGCTGCATGGCTGCGGCCTTTCGCTTTGATAGTGTCGCGAGTGATTTCGTACTGAGTACGCAGTTCACCGAATTTCTCACGCGCTAATTCAGGGTCGATGCTGTTGTCATCATCGCTGCTGTCGTCGTCCTCTTCTTCATCTTCGTCTTCATCGTCGTCCATCTCTTCCTGAGAGAGTTCAGAACCGACGTGTGTCGCCGTTGGCGCCATGTCTTCTTCCGCGTTCGGATCGACAAAGCCGGTGATCAGATCGGAAAGACGTGCTTCTTCTGCTTCTACGCGATCGTATTGCTCAAGCAGGTAGGTGATGGCTTCCGGGTATTCGGCAACAGAGCATTGAACCTGGTTAATCCCGTCTTCGATGCGTTTAGCGATGTCGATTTCGCCTTCACGGGTTAACAGTTCAACGGTACCCATTTCACGCATGTACATACGGACCGGGTCCGTTGTACGACCTATTTCAGACTCAACGCTGGACAGAACCTGGGCAGCCGCTTCTTCTGCGTCTTCATCGGTGCTGTTGGAGGTTTCAGCAAGCAGCAGATCATCGGCATCAGGTGCTTCTTCCATCACCTGAATACCCATGTCATTGATCATTTGGATGATGTCTTCGATTTGATCTGAATCGACGATATCTTCCGGCAGATGGTCATTGACCTCGGCATAGGTCAGATAGCCTTGCTCCTTACCACGTTGGACAAGAAGCTTCAGCTGTGACTGCGGGTTTTGCTCCATAAGACGGTATCCACACTTAATTCGTTTGATTGGTGTTGGGCGGTAAAACCGCCAACGGCAAAACGAGGGCATACTTATATTTTGCCGCTGCCTCTCCGTGCGGCTGTCGGGGGCTTCCCGATAGGTATTCGGCAGTTAAGCCGTTAAATTCATTTTTTTTCCAGGGCCTGTCTGATTTCCCAGAACTCCCTGCGCTCTTCACTGCTCAAACCGTGCGTGCGATCGCGAGCTATCAACTCTTCCTGTCGCTGTTCAAGCATTGAATCAAAAATTCGGTTTAGCGTGTCGGTGAACATTTTTTCAACATTCTCATCCTTTATATCGTTCCAGGTTGAGAGTTTTTCAAGTGTTGCGTATTCACTTGCTCCGCGATAATTCTCTAACAGTTGACCCGTTGTCAGGCTGGGTTGCGCCACACACAGGTTGACCAGTTCGCTGAACAGGTTGAGCCCCGGTAGCTTTGCCTGAGCCAGCCCATGCATAGGTGGTACAAGTGGTGCCAGATTTGGGTTTTGCACCAGTAGTCCTATAAGTATACGCATAGGCGTCTGTTTTATCTGCTGAGGCGGGCGTACCACGCCACTTTCTGCCTGTTTTGGCATTAAACGATCAAGCGCCGCATCGTCAAAGATGCCCAGCTTCAGTCCCAGCGTCTGGCGCAGCTGAATCCGGTGCGCGTCACCTGGCACTTGGCTTATCAGCGGCAGGGCCAGCGCGGCGAGCTGCGTGCTGCCGTCCGGTGAACTGAGATCAACCTGCGGTAAGAGACTGTTAAATAAGAAGACGGAGAGCGGTTGTGCGTGCTCCATCCGTGCTTCAAAGGCCTCTTTACCCTCTTTACGTACCAGCGTGTCCGGATCTTCACCTTCGGGCAGGAACATAAAGCGTAGCTGACGACCGTCGGTCATGTACGGCATCGCGGTTTCCAGCGCACGCCATGCGGCGTCGCGGCCGGCGCGGTCACCGTCGTAACAGCAAATCACGTTGTTTGTCGCACGGAATAACATATGAATGTGGTCCGCCGTGGTCGACGTACCCAGCGAGGCGACGGCGTAGTTGATACCGTATTGCGCCAGCGCGACAACATCCATATACCCTTCGACAACCAGCAGACGCGGTGGTTCAGCGTTGTGCTGCTGGGCTTCATAAAGGCCATACAACTGACGGCCTTTATGGAAAATATCGGTTTCCGGGGAGTTGAGGTATTTTGGCGTATCGTTACCGAGTACGCGGCCACCAAAACCAATCACCCGGCCTCGTTTATCGCGAATCGGGAACATCACGCGATTGCGGAAACGGTCGTAGGTTCTTCCCTGGTCGTTATTGACCAGCATTCCGGCATCGAGCAGCAGCTTCCTGTTGTCGACATTTCCGCCGAAACGTTTTAAGGCGTTATCCCATCCCGGCGGCGCAAAACCAATAGCAAACTGCTGGACAATCTCGGCACTCAGACCGCGTTGCTCCAGATACTGGCGTGCTGGCTCGGCGATGGGTTGGGCGAAGGATTGCTGATAAAAATCATTTAACCCTTCCATTAGCTGATAGAGATTCTGACGCTGGTGACGCTCTATCTGGCTAAGACCTGTTCCGGCTTCATAAGGCACTTCAAGGTTGTGCATTGCGGCCAGTTCTTCGACGGTTTCCACAAACTCGAGCTTGTCATAGTTCATGAGAAAGTCGACGGCGTTGCCATGCGCGCCACACCCAAAGCAGTGATAAAACTGTTTTTCACCGTTTACAGTGAAAGAGGGGGTTTTTTCGTTATGGAACGGACAGCACGCGTGATAATTTTTGCCCTGCTTTTTCAGCTTTACCCGCGCGTCGATGAGATCGACGATGTCGGTTCTTGCCAGCAGGTCATTGATAAATACACGTGGGATTCGTCCAGCCATATGCCCCGTTATTACACTTCATCCTTCAAACTGTCTCTGCGTTGACTGCACTCGCTCACCCCTGTCACTTACTTAAGTAAGCTCCGGGGATTCACTCGCTTGCCGCCTTGATACAGTGTGAATGATTTTGTGTAATTGCTGATGTATAAACGAAAACAAGCCGCGCATTCCTTCCGGAAGCACGGCCTTACAACTACAACTCAGTCTGAATTGAGAGCTTTGGCTCTCAATAGATTAGTACAGACGAGTACGGCGTGCGTTTTCGCGAGCCAGTTTCTTCGCGTGACGTTTCACAGCAGAAGCTTTAGCGCGCTTACGTTCGGTAGTCGGTTTTTCATAGAACTCACGACGACGAACTTCCGCCAGAACACCTGCTTTTTCGCATGAACGCTTGAAGCGACGCAGTGCTACGTCGAACGGCTCGTTTTCACGTACTTTAATTACCGGCATGTAACTCTCACCTTTAATAAATTCGGTTTGCCGCTGGCATCAACGCCAGCTTATTTCAAAATGGTGCGGAATTTTACTGCAATTGCTGCTGCTTTGTAAAGCACCGACGCGATTTTGAAAGGGACTTTTATAAGGACAAGGAGTATACACGAGCGAAACACTTGGGGCGAACAAAGTTTTACATCAACCCGCATTGGTCCTACACTGCGCGGTAATAAAGCGAGGTAAAACAAGTCATGCGTGTACTGGGTATTGAAACATCCTGCGATGAAACCGGCATCGCCATTTACGACGATGAAAAAGGTCTTTTAGCCAACCAATTGTATAGTCAGGTGAAATTACACGCTGACTACGGCGGCGTAGTGCCAGAACTGGCCTCGCGCGATCACGTACGTAAAACCGTACCGCTGATCCAGGCCGCGCTGAAAGAGGCGGGACTGACGGCAACAGAGATTGATGCGGTGGCGTATACCGCAGGTCCTGGTCTGGTTGGCGCGCTGTTGGTCGGCGCTACCGTAGGACGCTCCCTGGCGTTCGCCTGGGACGTGCCGGCAATTCCTGTACACCATATGGAAGGGCATCTGCTGGCACCGATGCTGGAAGATAATCCTCCTGCTTTTCCGTTCGTCGCGCTGCTGGTTTCCGGCGGACATACGCAACTGATTAGCGTCACCGGTATCGGTCAGTATGAATTGCTGGGCGAATCGATTGATGATGCCGCTGGCGAAGCGTTCGATAAAACGGCCAAGCTGCTGGGGCTGGATTATCCAGGCGGCCCAATGCTGTCAAAGCTTGCCTCGCAAGGCGTTGAAAAACGTTTTGTCTTTCCGCGCCCGATGACCGACCGTCCGGGGCTGGATTTCAGCTTCTCCGGCCTGAAAACCTTTGCCGCGAATACCATTCGTAATAACGAAAATGACGATCAGACGCGCGCAGATATCGCTCGTGCGTTTGAAGATGCAGTAGTTGATACGCTGATGATCAAGTGCAAACGCGCGCTGGATCAAACCGGTTTTAAACGTCTGGTGATGGCAGGGGGCGTGAGCGCAAACCGTACGCTACGCGCAAAATTGGCCGAGATGATGCAAAAACGTCGTGGTGAAGTATTTTACGCGCGTCCGGAATTTTGTACTGATAATGGGGCGATGATCGCCTACGCGGGCATGGTGCGTTTTAAAGCGGGCGCAACGGCAGATCTTGGCGTGACCGTGCGTCCACGCTGGCCGCTGGCGGAATTACCGGCGGCGTGATTTTTTGCCCGGTGGCGGCTTCGCTTACCGGGCAGACAAAACCGTGGGCTGCCCCCCGGTGATAAACTGCACTACATCCGCAGCATCCCTTTCTCTTCAAGAAACGCGATAATTTTTTCCAGACCCTCTCCGGATTTTAAATTACTGAACGTCCACGGACGCTCGCCGCGCATACGCAGGGTATCGCGTTCCATCACCTCCAGCGAGGCACCGACGTATGGGGCCAAATCGGTTTTATTGATCACCAGAAAATCGGATTTAGTGATCCCCGGACCACCTTTGCGTGGGATCTTCTCGCCTTCGGCAACGTCGATCACATAGATCGTCAGATCTGCTAATTCCGGACTGAAGGTGGCGCTCAGGTTATCGCCGCCGCTTTCTACAAAAATCAGATCCAGATTGCCGAATTTCTCGCTTAATGCCTCTACGGCAGCCAGATTCATCGATGCATCTTCGCGGATAGCGGTATGCGGGCAGCCGCCGGTTTCCACACCGACGATCCTGTCTGGCTCCAGTGCGCCCGCTTCGGTGAGAATGCGCTGATCTTCTTTGGTGTAGATATCGTTGGTGACTACTGCCAGTTGATAGCTGCTGCGCATGGTTTTACATAACGCTTCCAGCAGCGCCGTTTTGCCCGAACCGACCGGGCCGCCAACGCCTACGCGCAGGGGATGCTTGCTGTTACTCATTTTTTCTCCTCAGGAGCGGAATAATCGGGAATATTGCGTTTCATGCCGGGCAGATGCGATTGCAGCCAGCGGCGTTGCGGAGCCGAGACTGGCATCAGGACACGCCAGCGCCTGTGCCAGGCCCTGCGCATAGCGATCGCATAGCGCAATAATCAAACGCTGGGCTGCCTGTTGACCAAAGGGAACCAGTTTGACGCCAGCCATCACTGCGCTCTCAATCCAGCTGTAGCCGAGGCTTAACGCCAGTTCGGTCAGGGGGATTTTCCAGCGCACACCCAGCCAGGCCATGCCGCAAAGCTGGCTGTCGACAAAGAGCGTTCGCCACTCCCGCGAGCAATCTGCTTCCCAATCGGTGACCAGTCGCGTAAACGCTGCGCCCCGACAGCGTTCTTCATCCCGCAGTTCGCGGGTTTCCCGGCAGGCCAACAGGTAAGCGGTCCAGCGGCGCGCTGCGGTGAGATCGCCCTGCTCGCAGGCGCGATACAGCCTCGCCAGCAGCGGTAGGTCGACGGTAAAAAAGTTCTGCTCCATCTGCTGAATTTGCCAGTCAGAGAAGTCATCGACGCTTTTCACCCAGCCGATTTCCACCGCCCATTCCAGGCCCTGGGACCAGGTAAACGACCCCACCGGGAGCGCGCTGCTGGCGAGCTGCATCAGACGTAGCTGTTGGGTGTTATGCATCAGTGTGCATGCCCGTGATGATGCCCGTGGGATTCACTGGCATAAGCGCCTGCTTCCGGTTCAAACGGTAGCTGAGCGAACGTCACCTCGAGGTTGAACTGGCGCAGCATGGCGTCCAGCACGTGATCGTGGTGGTAGCGCAGCTCATCGGGCAGAATTTGCAGCGGAACGTGGCGATTGCCGAGGTGATAACAGGCTTTGGCGAGCAGGAAAGGATCGACGCAGTGCACCACGGAAACCGACTCCGGCGCGGCGATCACTTCGATCACCTCGCTGCCATCTTCGGTGGCCAGCAGGTCGCCACCGCGTAACAGCAAACCGCGCGGTAGCATCAGCCCGGCTTCGCGACCGTCGTTCAGCGCTACTCTGGCGCGACTTTTTACGCGCATATCAATGGGTAGCGTGACGCTTGCGGTGACGCGGTGGGCGTGGTCAAGGCGTTGGGTCAGGTAGATCATCGTCACTCCTCAAAACAGAAAATAGCGTTGCGCCATCGGCAAAACGTTTGCCGGTTCGCTGGTAATCAGTTCGCCATCAATACGCACCTCGTAGGTCTGAGCATCGACAGTGATATTGGGTTGCAGGTCGTTGTGGATCATGTCGGCCTTTTTCACCGTTCTGCACCCTTTGACAACGGCGATGGCGCTTTGCAGGTTGAGCTGCTGCGGGATGTTTTGCGCGTCAGCGGCCTGAGAAATAAAGGTCAACCGGGTGTGATGCCGCGCCGCACCAAGTGCGCCAAACATCATGCGGTAATGTACCGGCTGCGGGGTGGGAATCGAGGCATTGATGTCGCCCATCGGCGCACAGGCGATCATCCCGCCTTTAACGATCGTCGCCGGTTTTACGCCAAAGAATGCCGGTGACCACAGCACCAGATCGGCCAGTTTGCCAGGTTCAACGGAGCCGACTTCATGGGCGATACCGTGGGTTAGCGCCGGATTGATGGTGTATTTGGCGACGTAGCGTTTAACGCGCAGGTTGTCGTTGTCGCCGGTTTCTTCAGCCAGTGGGCCACGCTGCGCCTTCATACGGTGTGCCACCTGCCAGGTGCGCAGGATCACTTCGCCCACGCGCCCCATTGCCTGTGAATCGGACGAGGTCAGGGAAAACGCGCCAATGTCATGCAGCACATCTTCGGCAGCGATCGTTTCCCGGCGAATGCGTGATTCGGCAAAGGCCACGTCTTCGGCGATATCCGGATCGAGATGGTGACAAACCATCAGCATATCGAGATGCTCGTCGATGGTGTTGATGGTATAAGGCAATGTCGGATTCGTGGAGGAGGGCAGGATATTCGGATGTGCGCAGGCGGTAATGATATCCGGCGCATGACCGCCGCCCGCGCCTTCGGTATGGAAGGTATGAATGGTACGATCGCCAATCGCCGCCAGCGTATCTTCCACGAAACCGGATTCATTGAGCGTGTCGCTGTGGAGTGCCACCTGGATGTCCATCTCGTCGGCCACGGTCAGCGCGCAGTCGATAGCGGCAGGTGTGGCGCCCCAGTCTTCGTGGATCTTCAGGCCAATGGCACCGGCCGTGATTTGCTCGCGCAGGGCGTCAGGGTTTGAGCCGTTACCCTTGCCCAGCAAACCAATATTAACCGGCAACGCGTCTGCCGCCTGCAGCATGCGCGCGATGTACCACGGACCCGGCGTACAGGTGGTGGCGTGAGTTCCGGCGGCCGGTCCGGTGCCGCCGCCTACCATCGTCGTCACGCCGGAAACCAGCGCTTCTTGCGCCTGCTGCGGGCAGATCCAGTGAATATGCGTATCCACGCCGCCCGCGGTGACGATCTTACCCTCCCCGGCGATGACTTCAGTTCCCACACCTATCGGGATCGTGACGTTGGGCTGAATATCAGGGTTGCCCGCTTTGCCGATGGCGAAGATCCTGCCAGCTTTGATGCCGATATCCGCTTTCACGATCCCCCAGTGATCGACGATCAACGCGTTGGTTATTACCAGATCCACACACGCTTGCGCGCACATTTGTCCCTGACCCATACCGTCGCGGATCACTTTGCCGCCGCCGAATTTGACCTCTTCGCCGTAGGTGGTGAAGTCTTTTTCCACCTCGATCCACAGGTCAGTATCCGCCAGTCGCACCTTATCGCCGGTGGTTGGGCCAAACATGTCGGCGTACGCCTGCCGGGAAATTTCACTCATTATCTGCCTCCAGCGCGCCTATCACTTCGCTGCGAAACCCGACGATCCTTTGTGCGCCAGCGACGCGCACCAGTTCGACTTCGCGTTTTTGTCCCGGCTCAAAACGTACCGCCGTGCCCGCCGCAATGTTCAGACGAAAGCCGCGAGCGGCCAGTCTGTCAAAGCGCAGCGCCGGGTTCACTTCAGAAAAGTGATAGTGCGATCCCACCTGGATGGGTCTGTCGCCATGATTTTCCACCACGATCGTGCAGGTCTCCCGCCCTTGGTTGAGCGTGATATTGCCTTTTACGATTTGATATTCACCTGGGATCATTACCGCTCCTTAGACGATCGGGTTGTGGACGGTGACCAGCTTCGAGCCGTCCGGAAACGTGGCTTCAACCTGAATATCCGGGATCATTTCCGGTACGCCTTCCATCACCTGATCGCGACGCAGCACGTGACGTCCGTCTTCCATCAGTGCGGCCACGGTTTGCCCGTCGCGCGCGCCTTCCATGATGAAAGCGCTAATCAGCGCCACCGATTCCGGGTAGTTCAGCTTCAGCCCGCGGGCCAGACGACGTTCCGCTACCAGTGCGGCGGTAAACAGCAACAACTTATCTTTTTCTCTGGGAGTCAGTTCCATAAGGGTTCTCTTAGGTTTGCCAGATTCGCGGTAGTACAGGCGTTTTATGTGTCAGCAGCGGGCGCAGGAATTGCCAGATGTCACGCATAACGCGCTGTACAATCAGGTTGTCGTCGGCAAGAAAGCGGATTGTCAGCAGCGAGTCATTAAGCGTTGCTCCGGCGTAATCGCCAAGTGATGTAAGCCGTTCGCGCGTGCCCTCCAGCATGTGTTCGCTGGCCGGATAACACAGCAACGTGCCGACCCAGGGATGATGCGCAACGCCACTCAGGTCTCCCTCCTGCAACTGCAAGCGTTCTATCAGCAGCGGCTGGCCATCCCGCCACACTTCCAGACGGTTTTGCAGCACGCCGTGGCTGAAGATTTCTTGCATAACCGGTCGCCCGAGACACAGTAGATCCCAGGCCAGCAAGCGACTCTCTGATGCGATGTGAAAGACGGACTGAATAACAGCGTTGGCGCCGGGAAAGAGGATCGTATCCTGCGGCAGCCACTCCAGCGTGGCATTCGAAGCGAGCGTGAAATGCTGGTGCAGCAACGCTTGTGGCCCACGACTGCGATAAAACTTGCCCGCGCCGGGCTGGGTGATTAACGCATGGCTGTTTTCGTCGAGTGTGACGGCAATATGAAGCTCATCTCCGCCAACGATCCCCGCCGGTGGATGAAGCAAATAGAGGTGACAGACGTCCTCTTCCGGGTAAAACGGACGCTGAACCGTCAATGGACCATGATGACGCGCCGAGGCGAGCACCGTTTTGTGCCCAGTGCGGGTAAAATGCAGATCCAGTTCGGCCTGCCAGCCCCTTGTGAGTGTCTCGTGCGCAACCGTGTCCAGAGCGTTTCTCTTATCAGCATGAGGGTGTTTGCATACAAAAAAGTATGCCTCAGCGCATCGGGAAATCGATCATATGAGAAGCTTATGGATTAAGGGGCGACAATACGCCGCCCCACCAGGGTTTTACAGTAAAACGAGGGGCATCCAGACCAGACCGGTGATCACCAGCAGAACGAGAAAAATCAGGCCAAAAATAGCGCCGAGCCGCCAGTAATCCACCGTCGGCAAATAGCCGCTGCCGTAGTAGATAGGGCTAGGACCGGTGGCGTAAGGGGTCAGAATGCTGCCCAGACCAATGGCGGCACCAACCATCAGGCAGAAGACCGGTAATGGGATTTCCGGCATCGCCAGCGCGGCGGCAATCATCATTGGCGCCAGGGCAGAGGTATACGCCGTGGCGCTGGCAAAGAAGTAGCGTAGCAGGTAGAACACCACGATGAGCGCCACCATCACCATCATCGGCGAATAGCCGCTCAGTCCTCCCGCCAGCAGTTTGCCAAACCAGGAGATAAAGCCGGTGTTGTTCAGTCCGGTGGCGAGCGTGATCAGCGAGGCCAGCCAGAAAAAGACGTTCCACGCGGCTTTATTACTGACGATGTCATCCCAACTGATGATGCGCAAAACCAGCATCAAGGCCACTACGCTGTATCCGACCATCGCGGCGTCAATAAAATCGCCGCCGAAGATCCACAGTACCAGCGCGCCGACCATCAGCACCAGCATCTTTTTCTCGCGAGCGCAGAGCGGTCCCATCGCTTTTAGCTCTGTATCCGCCCAGCGTGGAACCTGATCGCCGGATTTCAGTACCGGTGGGTACAACACATACGCCAACCACGGCACGGTCAACACCAGCAAAATGCTCAGCGGCAGCATGCCTAAGAACCAGTCGCCCCAGCTCAGCGCCGTGTGGGACGCACCTTTCATCAGGCCGATCAACAGCAGGTTCGGTGCCATCGCCGTTAAGAAAATGGCGCTGGTGACGCAGTCGGCGACAATGCCCATCCACATGATGTATGAGCCAATGGAGCGTGAACTGGTACTATTGGGCTGTGAGTTATACAGCGGCGGCAGGTTGCGGATAATCGGGTAGATTATTCCGGCTCCGCGCGCGGAGTTGGAAGGTGTGACGGGGGCGAGGATAAGCTCAGAGAACATCACCGCATAGCCGAGAAACAGCGTCCGGTGCCCCATCTTTTTCACCAGCATCAGCGCGATACGCCGACCGAGTCCGGTTTTCTCATAGCCGGTACCAAACATAAAGGCCGCGAAGATCAGCCAGATAACCGAGTTTGAAAAGCCAGATACCGCCCACGACAGTGATTTGGCGGTAAATTTAAAACCGTCCTGCGCGAGTTGCTCCGGGCTGAACAGCAGCCACGGTGAAAGGACGGCGATGATCGAAATGCCAATCATCGCCACTACCGCGCCCGGTACAGGTTCCAGAATAAGCCCGACAATCACACCGGTAAAGACGGCAAAATAGAGCCATGTATGACTCTCAAGACCGGTGGGGACGGGAAGAACAGCAATAATGGCGATGACCACCAGCGGAGCCAGGTATCGCCACCAACCAGCTAAAGGTGCCATTGTTGTACCCCTGCGAAGAGGGAGAGGCGTTACGCCCCTCCGGGAGGGTTATTTGATGTAGTGCACGTGCTCGCAGATTTCATCGACGATAGGATCGCGACGTTCAGCGAACAGCTTTTTGTTTTCGGCAATCAGGTTATTGCCGTGGGTATCGATGGAAACGATCAGCGGGCCAAACTCTTTTACCCGGCATACCCATAGAGATTCCGGCATGCCGAGTTCGGTCCAGTGTACCTCTTCAATTTCTTCAACCTGAGTTGCCGCCACGACCGCACAGCCTGCGGGGAAGATGACGTGCAGCGCTTTGAACTGCTTACAGCCTTCTTCCGTCAGCGGTCCCATGCCGCCCTTGCCGACCACCAGCTTGACGCCCGTCTGCTCGATAAAGTCTTTCTCAAACGCTTCCATACGCATGCTGGTAGTTGGGCCAACGGAGACCATCTCCCATTTATCACCGTTCTTACGGACGATCGGGCCCGCATGGAAAATGGCTTTGCCGTTCAGGTCATAAGGAATCGGGCGCTTCAATTCGATCAGGCGGCGGTGGCAAACGTCACGGCAGGTCACCAGCGTGCCGCTCAGGTAAATGACATCGCCAACGCGAATGTCTGCCAGATCTTCGGCTTTGATCGGGGTTGTGAGGATCTTTTTCATAACGCGCTCCGGGTGTGAGACAGGTTTTCGAAGGAGAGGTCGGCATGAACCAACAGCGTGCCGCGACGGTGCGCCCAGCAGCCGGTAGAGACGGCAACGCCGATAGTCGACGGGTGGCGCGCGGCGGATTCGACATGTACGCCCATCACCGAGCTATTCCCGGTCAACCCTTGCGGCCCAATGCCCAGACGGTTAAGCCCTTCTTCCAGACGCAGTTCCAGCTCAGCCGCTTTTGGGTTTGGATGGCGTGATCCGATAGGGCGTAGCACCGCTTTACGAGAAAGCACGGCAGCGGTTTCTACAGAGGTGGCTATACCCACACCTACCAATACCGGCGGACAGGCGTTAACAGCCAGCGTGGAGATATTTTCGAAGACAAATTTCACCACGCCTTCATAGCCTTCAGAAGGCATTAACACTTTTGAGCGCCCTGGCAGCGTACAGCCGCCGCCTGCCATGTAGACTTCGATTTCCGCGTCATCATTATCAGGGATGATGTCCCAGGTGACCCACGGCACGCCCGTACCGGTATTTTTTCCGGTATTCACTTCGTCAAAAATCTCAACCGCGTTATGGCGCAGCGGCGCTTTTACCGTAGCGTCTTCAACGGCCTGTTTCAGAATGCTTTGCAGTTCGCCGAGGAGCGGAAAACGGGAACCGACCTTCACGAAGAACATAATCTCTCCGGTGTCCTGACAGGCAGGGCGGTTCAGGTCGATAGCTTTCTGCATGTTGTCAAACATGGTGTGGTAGATGATTTTACCCATCGGCGAGGTTTCGCCTTCACGCAGTTGCTTTAATTTATCCACAACGTCGTCAGGCATGCGGGTAGAAATCATGGCGGTAAAGTCGGCGACAATGTTCGTCAGCGTAGTTATCGCATGTTGGTTATTTTGATTGCTCATCTTATTAACTCCAGTTCTTTTATTTATCTGGAAATAAACTCTCCGCCAAAAACTAACACTAAAAATGTGGATTTATATTATTTGGCACTGTGAATATCCAATTAGCAGTTCGTGAATGATGTCCAGATAAGGCAATAAAAATTGCGGCAGAGCAGGGTTTAATACGCATGAGAGAATTACACTGCGGTTAATCACATTACGGATTACCGATCATGCTGAACACGTATCCCCTGGCGAAAGACCTGCAGGTGCTGGTTGAAATTGTTCATAGCGGCAGCTTTAGCGCCGCCGCCGCGACGCTGGGCCAGACGCCTGCGTTTGTGACGAAGCGCATTCAGATCCTTGAGTCTACGCTAGGGGCTACGTTGCTAAGCCGCTCGGCACGCGGCGTGGCGCTAACGGAGAGTGGTCAACGTTGCTATGAACACGCGCAGGCGATCCTCGCAAGCTATCAGCATTTGGTCGATGACGTTACGCAACTCAAAACGCGTCCGGCAGGGATGATTCGTATCGGCTGTAGCTTTGGTTTTGGGCGCAGTTATATTGCACCGGCAATTACAGAATTGATGCACAGCTATCCTGAATTACAGGTACATTTCGAACTTTACGATCGGCAAATTGATTTGGCGCAGGATAATATCGATTTGGATATTCGCATCAATGATGAGATTCCTGATTATTATATTGCGCATTTGTTAACGAAAAACAAAAGGATATTATGCGCGGCACCGACGTATTTACAGAAATACGGTGAGCCGATGACGTTACCAGAATTAATTCGACATGATTGCCTGGTCACCAAAGAACGGGATATGACTCACGGGGTGTGGGAACTGGATAACGGCCAGGAGAAAAAGTCGGTTAAGGTGGCGGGACATCTTTCTTCTAACAGTGGTGAGATTGTGCTGCAGTGGGCGCTGCAGGGAAAAGGGATTATGTTGCGTTCCGAATGGGACCTGCAGCCATTTCTGGCTAGCGGGGAACTGGTGCGGGTGCTGCCGGACTATGCGCAAAGCGCCAATATCTGGGCGGTTTATCAGGAGCCGCTGTATCGCAGCGTGAAGCTTCGCGTGTGCGTGGAGTTTCTGGCGACGTGGTGTCAGCGTCGATTAGGCAAGCCGGTAGAAGGGTATCACATCCCCGAGGCCGGATAAGACGCCGACGCGTCACTATCCGACAATAAAATCACTCGGGGTCTTTTTCGCGTTTTTTCTTCAACTTGGTCCAGATCTTCGGTTCCTGACGACGCCACAGGCGCTGAATGTTGTCATGGTGACGAAGCAGAATTAAGCACGACAACATGGACACCGGGAAAGTGAACTGGGGATTGAACCACCAGACGTAAAAAGGGGCAATCAGCGCGCTGACAATAGCGCCTAACGACGAATAGCCGCTTAACAGGACGGTTAACAGCCAGGTTCCGGCCATCACGCCGGTTAAATCCCAGCCAATCGGCGCAATTGCGCCAAAGGCGGTGGCAACGCCTTTCCCACCTTTAAAACCGAAGAATACCGGCCAAATGTGTCCCAGACAGGCGGCGATTGCGATCAATCCCAGCCAGAAGGGGCTGATGCCTAGCGCATAGGCACCCCAGACGGGTAACATACCTTTCAGGACGTCGAAAATCAGCACCGCGACGGCGGCTCCCTTGCCACCGATTCGCAATACATTCGTCGCGCCCGGATTCCCAGAACCACTGTCCCGCGGGTCCGGCAATCCAGCAAGGCGGCATACCAGAATAGCACTGGAAATTGAGCCACAGAGGTACGCGAAGATAATCATTCCAGGCGCGATTGCACTCATAAGCTGTTCCGTTTTGAAAATGTCGTGTAAAACGCTACTTCTGTGGATAATACGCACATTTCGCCGGAAGTGGTATCCGGGTTAGCCAAAAAGCAGGCAGGTCGTGATGGATATTGTATTTATAGAGCAACTTTCCGTAATCACCACTATCGGTGTTTACGACTGGGAACAAACGATTGAACAGCAGTTGGTGTTCGATATCGAAATGGCGTGGGATAACCGCAAAGCGGCTAAAAGCGATGATGTGGCTGATTGCCTGAGCTATGCTGATATTGCACAAACGGTTGTTAACCATGTGGAAGGTGGGCGTTTTGCGCTGGTAGAACGTGTGGCGGAAGAGGTGGCGGATATGCTACTTAGCCGCTTTAATTCACCATGGGTGCGGATCAAACTCAGTAAACCTGGTGCGGTAGCCCGTGCGGCAAACGTCGGGGTCGTCATTGAGCGTGGCAATAATCTGAAAGAAAATAATTAATTTAATAATTTCTAAATCAAACGGGTATAAAAGAGTCCTTTCGTCGGCTCTTTTTTGCCGTGGTTTCTCTATCTAGGGGTTTATTAATGAGTGATATGCACTCGCTGCTGGTGGCGGCAATTTTGGGTGTGGTCGAAGGATTGACGGAATTTTTACCCGTTTCCAGTACCGGCCATATGATTATTGTTGGCCACCTGTTGGGTTTTGAGGGTGATACCGCAAAAACATTCGAGGTGGTGATCCAGTTGGGGTCTATTCTGGCAGTGGTGGTGATGTTCTGGCGACGTTTGTTTGGCCTGATCGGCATTCACTTCGGCAAGGACCCACATGAAGGGACAGGCAAAGGTCGGCTGACGCTGGGGCATATCCTGTTGGGGATGATTCCGGCCGTTGTACTGGGACTGGTGTTCCACGACACCATCAAGTCGCTGTTTAACCCGATCAACGTGATGTATGCGCTGGTGGTTGGGGGCGTGCTGCTGATTGCCGCAGAATGCCTGAAGCCGAAAGAGCCGCGCGCGCCGGGTCTGGATGATATGACCTATCGCCAGGCGTTTATGATTGGCTGTTTTCAGTGTCTGGCGCTGTGGCCGGGCTTTTCTCGTTCCGGTGCGACGATTTCTGGCGGTATGCTGATGGGCGTGAGCCGTTACGCGGCTTCTGAGTTTTCATTCCTGCTGGCGGTACCGATGATGATGGGCGCCACGGCGCTGGATCTTTACAAAAGCTGGTCGTTCCTCAGCGCATCAGATATACCGATGTTTGCAGTTGGCTTCGTGACGGCATTTATTGTGGCGCTGGTCGCGATCAAAACCTTCCTGCAGCTGATTAAGCGCATTTCGTTCATTCCGTTTGCGATTTACCGCTTTATTGTGGCCGCTGCCGTTTACGTCGTGTTCTTCTGATGACTAACCTGGTGCCGGATGGCGGCGTTCCGCCTTATCCGGCCTGGGGGTGATATCCGTTCAGGCGGTGGGTTTAGGACACCGCTTCTCCTTCCAGTTAGCCACCGCTGCGATGCGACGTCGGGTCAGTTCTTCACGAATTGCCTGACCTTTGAATCCCGCTTCCACGACATCTTTCGTGGGTACCGCCTGCGCAACCTGCCAGGCCTCGCGCAACAACCTGCCTTGCGGGTAATCCGCCGCTTCAAAACCGGTTCGCCCACGCACGTCGGCCTCGCTGGTCAGGGCGATTTGCTCCACGCGCTGCGGTTTACGCCAGGCATCGATGGAATCAAACAGCTTAACGATGGTTTTCGGCTGCAGGATCGGGAAGGTATGAATCAGGTCGTGGAACTCAGCCACCAGTTTGGCTAAATCACGGATGTCATTCGGCACGCGCAGGCGCTGACACAGTTGCTCGACCAGCTTAACGCCCGCCGGACCGTGGCCGTGATGGCGCGGCCATAGCGCTTTAGGCGTTAATGCTTTGCCAAGATCGTGGCACAGCGTGGCGAAACGCACGTCGACCTCCGGGCTTAACATGGCTGCCATCGACAGCGTCATCAGCGTGTGAATGCCGGTATCAATTTCCGGGTGCCATTGCGCGGGCGCAGGGACGCCGAACAGGGCATCCACTTCAGGAAACAGAACGCGCAGTGCGCCACAGTCGCGCAGGACCTGAAAAAAAACGTGTGGATTACGGGTGGTTAAGGCGCATTCCGTTTCTTTCCACACGCGCTCTGGCGTCAGGTGTTCCAGCTCGCCAGCGGCGTTCATCTCGCGCATCAGCGTCATGGTTTCGTCGGCAATACGAAAGCCGAGGTGTGCATAACGGGCAGCAAAGCGCGCCACGCGCAACACGCGTAGCGGATCTTCGCTAAAAGCAGGGGAAACATGGCGCAGCAGGCGGTTTTCCAGATCGTCGAGTCCATTATACGGGTCGATAATCTCCCCGTCGTCATCGCGGGCCATTGCGTTGATGGTCAGGTCGCGACGCTGAAGATCGGCCTCCAGCGTCACATCTGGCGCGGCGTAGCAGGTGAATCCGGTATATCCTGAGCCTGATTTACGTTCAGTACGTGCCAGCGCATACTCTTCCCGGGTTTGCGGGTGCAGAAACACGGGAAAATCGCGACCTACCTGCTGGTAACCCGCGTTGAGCATTCCTTGCGGCGTGGCGCCGACTACGACCCAATCTTTATCTTTAATCGGTAGCCCTAATAACGCATCCCGAACTGCACCACCGACCAGATAAATCTTCACGCCACTTTCCTTTTGAAAAAAACATTCCTTAATCATATGTCAGTGTGGCGGAGAAGGCGATTCAGTTCATCCAGCGATCTTTGCGTTTACGGCTTGGGATCATGTGTGGCAGAACCAGACCGAGCAGCAGACCAAGACCCAGCACGCCGCCGCCATACATAAACCATTGCATGATGATAGTACGCTGCTTGTCATCAAGCTGAAGGTTGGCTGCGCTCACCTTCTTTTGCGCCACGATAAGTTCGTTCTTCAGCTTCTGGTTTTCTTGTTTCAGCCCGTCAATCACGCTGTCGCTTTGTGCTACCTTTTGCTGCATGTCGGCGGTACGCTGATTCCATGTGGTATCGATATTATTGAGCTTATCGGTCAAGGTCTTAACCTGGTTTTCCAGGTCGGGAACGCGGGTACGCAGGCTCGGCGTACTGTTCAGCTCTTTCAGTGGGATCCAGGCGGTACGTCCGGTGCTGTCTTTCACCTGGGCGTAGTTGGTGTTGGCATCGGTCTGTAATAGCGTGACTTCCTCGCCGGCGTTAACCGTACCCACGAGGCGATAATTATCTCCCGGACCGCTGCGGACCCAGGTGTTCAGTTCGTCAGAGACATAGCGCTTTTCTTCGGCATGAGAGACTGCAGTGGCGCTAAGTGCGAGTAAAGTTAATCCAATCAGGCGTAATTTTGGCATCAGGCTGTCGTTATTGTCATAGAAAGTGGAACGATAGTAGTGGCATCAGTGTCTCTACGCAAAGCATTCGACATCAATCGGAATCATCTGTGTCCTTTTTGCCACCACCCGAAACTTTTACGCCCGTCAAATTGCTCGTTGCATGGCAATTTGGCGCAAAATACTATCTACTGACCATAAAGAACGAACTTAGTTCGCAGTCAGTTTTCTCAACTGTGACATAACCCATAAGTACAAGACCATGGCCCAGGAAATCGAATTAAAATTTATCGTCAATAGTGACGCTGTAGATGCGCTGCGTGAATGTCTGAATACGCTGGGGGGAGAGCATCATGCGCCCAGCCAGTTGCTGAATATTTACTACGAAACGCCGGATGCGTGGTTGCGTAATCACGATATGGGGCTGCGTATTCGCGGTGAAAACGGTCATTACGAAATGACCATGAAAATTGCCGGACGCGTGACGGGCGGCCTGCATCAGCGACCGGAATTTAACGTTGCGCTGAGCGTGCCTGAGCTGGATCTCGCCTTGTTCCCAACGGAAGTCTGGCCAGATGGCGAACTGCCTGCTGAACTTGCCTCTCAGGTGCAACCACTGTTCAGCACCGATTTTTATCGTGAGAAATGGTGCCTGGATGTTGACGGCAGCCGTATTGAAATCGCCCTCGATCTCGGGGAAGTAAAAGCGGGCGAATGTGCTGAACCTCTCTGTGAGCTTGAACTTGAGCTGCTAAGCGGCGATACCCGGGCGGTACTGAAGCTGGCAAACCAGCTGGTTTCGCAAGCCGGTCTACGCCAGGGCAGCCTGAGCAAAGCGGCGCGCGGCTATCATCTGGCTCAGGGGAATGCGCCGCGTGAACTCAAACCGACGCGCATTTTGCAGGTTCCGGCGAAGGCGAGTATTGAGCAGGGGATGGAAGCGGCGCTGGAGCTGGCATTATCACAGTGGCAGTACCATGAAGAGCTGTGGGTACGCGGCGTCAAAGGGGCGAAAGCCGAGGTTTTGGCTGCAATGGGGCTGGTACGCCACATTCTGATGCTGTTTGGTGGCTGCGTGCCACGAAAAGCGAGCGCTCACTTACGTGATTTGTTGACCCAGTCGGAAGCGATCATCGCGTCTGATGTGTCTGCCGTTTCGGCGGTTTACAGCACCCAAACGGCGATGGCCAAACTGGCGTTAACCGAATGGCTGGTGACCAAAGGGTGGCAGCCGTTCCTTGATGCGAAGGCGCAGGGTAAAATTGCCGACTCCTTTAAGCGTTTCTCGGATACGCATCTCTCACGCCATGCCGCTGAACTGAAAACCACTTTCGCTCAGCCGTTGGGCGATAAGTACGTCGATCAGCTGCCGCGCCTGACGCGCAATATTGATAGCATGCTGATGCTGGCGGGATACTACGACGAAAATGTCGCATCGGAATGGATCGCCAACTGGCAGGGCTTACGTCACGCCATTGCGGCCAACCAATATATTGAAATTGAACACTTCCGCAACGAGGCGATCGCGCTGGAACCGTTCTGGCTGCACAGCGGAAAACGATAATTAGGGTTGAGGCCTCAATACGCAAAGGATGTCCCATACATGAAGCAGCTCTCTTCACCGTTACAGCAGTACTGGCCGACCGTTGTTGAGCGGCTGCCAGCAGCAATCTCTGAGTCCTCGCTTAGCGTGCAGGCGAAGTCAGTGCTTACATTCAGTGATTTTGTCCGCGACAGCATGATTGCCCATCCCGAATGGCTGTCTGAGCTGGAAAGTACGCCACCTCAGGCGGATGAATGGCAACATTATGCCGAGTGGTTACAGCAAGCATTGGTCGATGTCAGCGACGAAAACACGCTGATGCGTGAGCTGCGCTTGTTTCGCCGTCGTATCATGGTGCGTATCGCCTGGGCGCAGACACTGTCGCTGGTGACCGAAGAGAGTATTTTGCAGCAGCTAAGTCATCTGGCTGAAACGTTGATCGTCGCCGCGCGTGACTGGTTATACGCCGCCTGCTGTCGCGAGTGGGGAACGCCCTGTAATCCTGAAGGTGTTGCGCAGCCGCTGCTGATTTTAGGTATGGGAAAACTCGGCGGCGGCGAGCTGAATTTTTCTTCTGATATTGACCTGATTTTTGCCTGGCCGGAGCACGGCAGTACGCAGGGCGGGCGTCGCGAGCTGGATAACGCGCAGTTCTTTACTCGCATGGGGCAGCGGCTCATCAAGGTGCTGGATCAGCCCACAATGGATGGTTTTGTCTATCGGGTGGACATGCGTTTACGCCCGTTTGGCGACAGCGGCCCGCTGGTGCTGAGTTTCTCTGCGTTGGAAGATTATTACCAGGAACAAGGGCGCGACTGGGAACGTTATGCGATGGTCAAAGCCCGCATTATGGGCGATTCCGACGGTACCTACGTCAGTGAACTTCGCGCGATGCTGCGGCCATTTGTCTTCCGCCGCTATATTGATTTCAGCGTGATCCAGTCTCTGCGAAACATGAAAGGGATGATTGCCCGTGAAGTGCGCCGCCGAGGCCTGAAAGACAACATTAAGCTGGGGGCGGGCGGTATTCGTGAAATCGAATTTATCGTGCAGGTATTCCAGCTTATTCGCGGTGGGCGCGAGCCGTCTCTGCAATCCCGATCGCTGTTACCGACGCTCAGCGCCATCAATGAATTGCACCTGCTGTCTGATACCGACGCGGAACAACTGCGCGCAGCCTATCTCTATTTGCGCCGCCTGGAAAATCTGCTGCAAAGTATCAATGATGAGCAGACCCAGACGCTGCCGGGCGATGAACTGAATCGTGCGCGACTGGCGTGGGGGATGAACGTTGATGACTGGCAGCAGTTAACCGATGTGCTGGTCAATCATATGGACAATGTGCGCCGGGTATTCAACGAGCTGATTGGCGATGACGAAGCTGAAACCCAGGAAGAGTCGCTCTCTGAGCAGTGGCGCGAACTGTGGCAGGACGCATTACAGGAAGATGATACCACGCCGGTGCTGACGCATCTGGCAGATGACGATCGCCGGCGCGTGCTGTCTCTGATTGCTGATTTCCGCAAAGAGCTGGATAAACGCACTATTGGCCCACGTGGACGCCAGGTGCTGGATCATTTAATGCCGCATCTGTTGAGCGATGTCTGTACGCGTGACGACGCCTCAATACCGCTGTCGCGCATCACTCCGCTGCTGGTCGGCATTGTGACCCGCACCACCTATCTGGAGCTGCTGAGCGAATTCCCGGGAGCGCTTAAGCACCTGATTTCACTCTGTGCCGCCTCGCCGATGATTGCCAGCCAGCTGGCGCGGTATCCGCTGTTGCTCGATGAACTGCTGGATCCGAACACCCTGTATCAACCCACCGCGACGGATGCCTACCGTGATGAGCTGCGCCAGTATTTGCTGCGCGTACCGGAAGATGACGAAGAACAGCAACTGGAAGCGCTGCGACAGTTTAAGCAAACGCAGCTTTTGCGAATTGCCGCGGCTGATATTGCCGGTACGCTGCCAGTGATGAAGGTGAGCGACCACTTAACCTGGCTGGCGGAAGCCATGATCGATGCGGTAGTCCAGCAGGCGTGGACGCAAATGGTCGCCCGCTACGGGCAACCTACCCATCTTGACGAGCGTGAGGGGCGCGGTTTTGCCGTCGTTGGCTATGGCAAACTGGGCGGCTGGGAACTTGGCTACAGTTCGGATCTTGATTTGATCTTCCTGCATGATTGTCCGATGGACGTAATGACGGACGGTGAGCGTGAGATTGACGGGCGACAGTTCTATCTGCGTTTGTCGCAGCGCATTATGCACCTTTTCAGCACCCGCACCTCGTCTGGTATTTTGTACGAAGTGGATGCGCGGCTGCGTCCATCCGGCGCGGCGGGAATGCTGGTGACATCAATCGACGCTTTCGCCGATTACCAACGCAACGAAGCGTGGACGTGGGAGCATCAGGCGCTGGTGCGTGCTCGCGTGGTATACGGCGACCCGCAGTTGACCTCTCAGTTTGATGCGATTCGTCGCGATATCATGACCCTCGTCCGTGATGGAAAAACCTTGCAGACCGACGTGCGTGAAATGCGTGAGAAAATGCGCGCCCATTTGGGCAATAAGCATCGCGATCGCTTTGATATTAAAGCTGACGAAGGTGGCATTACCGACATTGAGTTTATTACGCAATATTTAGTGCTGCGCTATGCGCATGAAAAACCGAAGCTGACGCGCTGGTCGGATAACGTGCGCATTCTGGAATTACTGGCACAAAACGACATTATGGATGAGCAGGAAGCGCTGGCACTTACCCGCGCTTATACAACGCTGCGCGACGAACTGCACCATCTTGCGTTGCAGGAACTTCCAGGCCATGTAGCGCCGGAACACTTCAACGCTGAACGTACGCTGGTGCATGACAGCTGGCAGAAGTGGCTGGTTGCCGAGTGAAGTGTGCTATTATCGCGCGCAAATTTTAAGACCCTCAGAGAATCTCTCAGGAGACAGGAATGAAAGTAACGCTGCCAGAGTTTGAACGTGCAGGAGTCATGGTTGTCGGTGATGTGATGCTGGATCGCTACTGGTACGGTCCTACCAACCGTATTTCACCTGAAGCGCCGGTTCCGGTGGTGAAGGTCGATACCATCGAAGAACGTCCCGGTGGCGCAGCAAACGTGGCGATGAACATTGCCTCTCTGGGTGCAAATTCCCGTCTGGTGGGTTTGACCGGTATTGACGACGCGGCGCGGGCGCTGAGCAAAACACTGGCGGATGTGAACGTAAAATGCGATTTCGTTTCCGTGCCGACGCATCCGACAATCACCAAACTGCGCGTGCTCTCCCGCAACCAGCAGTTGATTCGCCTGGATTTCGAAGAGGGTTTTGAAGGCGTGGATCCGCAACCGCTGCACGAGCGTATTAATCAGGCGCTGGGCTCTATTGGCGCTCTGGTGCTCTCCGATTACGCCAAAGGCGCGCTGGCAAGCGTGCAGCAGATGATTGCGCTGGCGCGTAAGGCTGGCGTGCCGGTACTTATCGATCCGAAAGGGACCGATTTTGAACGCTACCGCGGCGCAACGCTGCTGACGCCCAACCTGTCTGAGTTTGAAGCGGTAGTCGGTAAATGCAAAAGCGAAGATGAACTGGTTGAGCGCGGCATGAAATTGATTGCTGATTTCGACCTTTCCGCACTGCTGGTTACCCGTTCAGAACAGGGTATGACGTTGCTGCAACCGGGCAAATCGCCACTGCATATGCCGACACAGGCGCAGGAAGTGTATGACGTGACCGGTGCGGGCGATACGGTAATCGGTGTGCTGGCGGCGACGCTGGCGGCGGGTAATTCACTGGAAGAGGCGTGCTATTTTGCTAACGCTGCAGCCGGTGTTGTGGTCGGTAAACTGGGAACCTCCACCGTTTCTCCGATTGAACTCGAAAACGCTGTGCGTGGCCGGGCTGATACTGGTTTTGGCGTGATGAACGAATCTGAGCTGAAACAGGCCGTTGCCAGCGCGCGCAAGCGTGGTGAGAAAGTGGTGATGACCAACGGCGTGTTCGACATCCTGCATGCGGGCCACGTTTCTTATCTGGCGAATGCGCGCAAGCTGGGCGATCGCCTGATCGTGGCGGTAAACAGCGATGCATCGACCAAACGTCTGAAAGGCGAAACGCGTCCAGTCAACCCGCTGGAACAGCGCATGATCGTGTTGGGCGCGCTGGAATCCGTCGACTGGGTGGTCTCGTTTGAAGAAGATACACCGCAGCGTCTGATCGCCGGCATCCTGCCGGATCTGCTGGTTAAAGGCGGCGACTATAAGCCGGAAGATATTGCGGGTAGTAAAGAGGTATGGGCAAACGGCGGTGAAGTGCTGGTGCTGAACTTCGAAGATGGCTGCTCAACGACCAATATCATCAAGAAGATCCAGAAAGACAGCGATAAGTGAGCTCTGACCTGATAGCCGGATAGCGACACTATCCGGCATTATTACGGTTTATTCCTGAGTCACAGCGTTGCTTTCCACAGATTTCAGCGGCTCGGCCAGTGCCGACAGTGAACCGCCGGATAAGCCAATTTCATTTAACAGCGAATCAATCAGCGGCGCTTGTGTACGATAGGCAAGAGCTGCTGATAATGCCTGCTCAGCCAAATTTCCACTGCTTACGTTACCTGCGCTTACTTCACCGACGGCGCCGCCACGATTCAGGCCATCAACCTGAATAATCTTGATTCCGTCGATAGACTTCATTGGCTCAACGGATTTCTCAATAACCGCTGGCAGAGACTGCAGCAGAGCCAGCTTAAATTTCAGGCTGGTCTGTTCGTCGGAAAGCACGTTGATGGCATCGTTGAGCGTACGCTGGGCTTCGGCTTCCGCCAGACCTTTTTTCCGCGTCGCTTCGGCCAGTTCAACAATTGCTGCCGCCTGCAATTCTGCGGCTTCTTTTTCGGCTTTTGCCCGGACGGTCAGTTCAACCGCCTGGGTTTCTGCATCCTGCGCAGCGGCGATCAGCGCAACCTGTTTGGCTCGATCCGCTTCTGCGGTCTGGCGGGTGGTTTCTACGTTCTGCTGGGCGCGAACCGCTTCGGCCAGGGCATCGTTAGCACGCGCTTCGGCCTGAGACTGCTGTTCGGACTTGGCGGCAATGGCGATGGACTTGGTTTGGTTGGCGATCTCCGTTGCCTGCTGCTGTTCGATCTCTTTGATGCGAACTTCACGCTCGGCCTCGACTTTTCTTGATCGCACCGCCTGTTCGCGCTCGATTTCCGTTTCCTGAATCTGGCGTTCGGCAAGAATGCGTGTCTGCTCAGCTTCACGATGACGTTCAGCTTCGAATGCGGCAATTTTGGCGTTTTGCTCGGCCGTGCGGGTCTTCACCTGCTGCTCCTGCTCAAGCGTCATGAAGGCTTCCTGCTGCTCGATCTCCAGCTTGCGCGCCAGCGCATCACGGTTTTTCTCGCGCACCGCAACTTCAACGTCCTGCTCGACTTCGTTACGTTCGCGGCGACGGCGTTCTGTTTCCTGGGTCAGCTTGGTCAGACCCTCGGCATCAAAGGCGTTATTCGGGTTGAAATGGACTTTTTCGGTCTGGTTAAAGTTGGTGAGTGAAACGCTCTCGAGTTCCAGGCCGTTTTTGGACAGGTCTTCCGCGACGGTATTTTGTACGCCCTGAACGAAGTTTTCACGCGTATCCTGCAGTTCATGCATGGTCATCTGCGACGCAGTGGCACGCAGGGCATCGACAAACTTATCTTCTATTAGCACACGTAAATCCTCTGGTGACAGCGTTCGCTGTCCCAGCGTCTGTGCGGCGGTAGCAATTCCTTCAACAGACGGTTTTACACGCACGAAAAAGGCGACGACGACATCCACGCGCATACGGTCTTTGGTGATGAGGCTGTCGACAGTCGAACGGCTCACCTCAAGTTTGAGGGTGTTCATGTTGATAGGAATAATTTCGTGGAAGATGGGCATGACAATTGCGCCGCCGCTCATCACCACTTTTTGCCCGCCAAGTCCGGTACGTACAAACGCCTGTTCAGCAGACGCGCGGCGATACAGGCGGGCAAAGATAATCCCGATAATTAATAAGACGACCACCGCCACAATGGCGGTAAACATCCATGAAGGTAACATGCCAAAAACATCATCCATTGTGTTATTCCCTTAAAGTAAAAATTACAAAACATTTGGCCAGGGGTTTAGCTCGGCCAGGTAACGCGTTGCGGAGAGTCGGCAGATAATCAGCACCTTGTCTCCTTTTTTGAATTCTTGGCCTGCTTCAGGCTCCAGCAGCACATAGTGAGTCTGCCCGAACTTATCGGTAAATTTGCCTTCGCAGGGGGTTCCTGCACTTGCGGAATGTCCGGTAATAATCGCCATGCAGCCGATAAACTCATCTTCTGCGAGGGCGGTGGTTTCATCCCTCGGCAGCCAGGGAGCAATGATTTTTCCGCTGTAATGCACGGCAAAGACGGCAAGAATAAAACTCACCGGAGCAAGCAGTAGGTTGCTGAGCGGTACTTGCCATAGCGTGATCGAACCATGTTGAAGAAGGATGCCGAAGAGTCCGAAGAACCCTGCGAGTAAACACAGCACGATAAGTGCGGGAATACGTCCGATATTCAAATAGTGCAGCGCCTGGCCGATATTGCCGGAAGTCAGGGCATCGTAATGTTCAAGATGCGCATCAAGCGCACCCGAAAGGAAATGCCCGAAAATAAGAGAGATGACTTCCAGTAAGCCAATCAGCAGGACAAATGAAATAGCAAACAGGTAGGGGGCGTTATAATCCGTGAATAAAACCAACTTTCTTCCTCCTGCGACCGCGTTCCCTGATAGTGTCAAAAGTAATGGTTTTACCTCTTACTTTTACATGACGTTACAATAACATGCGTTCTCCTTGGCTTGAATCCGAAAAGAGGCACATCCCCCCTCTTAGATTTCGTAGGAAACTGTGAAGCTGGTGGTTTTTTTGCGCACAATATGTGCAGAATAACTTCGCATCCAGGGAAATACTGAAATCAGAAAAAGCATATGGCCTTAGCAGATATTCAATAACTGGAGGGTATGCTCATGAACAGTAGTATGTATTCAATGAACAATTTCGATTTCCTGGCCCGCAGTTTTGCCAGGATGCAGGCTGAGGGCCATCCCGTTGATATCCAGGCGATAACTGGGAATATGGATGAAGAACACCGTAGCTGGTTTTGCAAACGCTATGCGCTGTACTGCCAGCAGGCGACGGAGGCCAGGAAGCTGGAACTGGAACACTAACAGAAAACGGGCCTTGCGGCCCGTTGTCGTTTTTACTCTTGCGGATCGACTGACGGGATCGCGGGGGCAGGCTTAGTTTCTGCCGTTGTTTCACGCGATTCCAGCTCGGTCAGACGTTGCTCAAGCAGCGCCAGCTTTTCACGGGTACGCAGCAAAACCTGAGTCTGTACATCAAACTCTTCACGGCTTACCAGATCCAGACGGGTCAGCTGTGACTGAAGCGTTTGACGAATTTTCTTCTCAACGTCTTCGCCAAACTCGCGGATCCCTTTCGGCATCGACTCATGAACCTGACGAGCAATCTGCTCAATTTTTTTCGGGTCAATCATTGTGGTTTCCCTGAACTGGTACGTGTTGCTGCATATTGTAGTGCGAACTGGCACAAGCATAAACCAGAATTGTGTGAAGCTAAGCCGAGCAAAGGCGTTGATGAAGGTAATCAATAGCGTTATAGTTAACGCGCTTATTCTCAGGGCGGGGCGAAATTCCCCACCGGCGGTAAATCAACTGATGTTGAAAGCCCGCGAGCGCTTTGAGTGCAAACTCAAAGGTCAGCAGATCCGGTGTAATTCCGGGGCCGACGGTTAAAGTCCGGATGGGAGAGAGTAACGATCCAGTCGGGCATGGACCCGCTCACGTTATTTTTTGCCGCTTAGACGGTACTCCTAAGACTGCCCTGATTCTGGTAACCATAATTTTAGTGAGGTTTTTTTACCATGAATCAGACGCTACTTTCCTCTTTTGGTACGCCTTTCGAACGTGTTGAACATGCGCTGTCTGCGCTGCGTGAAGGACGCGGTGTGATGGTGCTTGACGACGAAGATCGTGAAAACGAAGGCGATATGATTTTCCCGGCAGAGACCATGACCGTTGAACAGATGGCGCTGACCATCCGTCACGGAAGCGGTATTGTTTGCCTGTGCATCACCGAAGACCGCCGTAAACAGCTCGATCTGCCAATGATGGTTGAAAATAACACCAGTGCTTACGGTACCGGCTTTACCGTGACCATTGAAGCCGCTGAAGGCGTGACCACCGGCGTTTCCGCTGCAGACCGTGTTACAACGGTTCGCGCGGCAGTTAAAGAGGGTGCAAAACCGTCCGACCTGAACCGTCCGGGGCACGTGTTCCCGCTGCGTGCTCAGGCTGGTGGCGTGTTAACCCGCGGTGGTCATACTGAAGCGACCATCGACCTGATGACGCTGGCAGGGTTTAAACCGGCAGGTGTGCTGTGCGAATTGACTAATGATGATGGCACCATGGCGCGTGCGCCACAGTGCATTGAGTTTGCCGGCAAGCACAATATGGCTGTAGTCACTATCGAAGATTTAGTGGCTTATCGTCAAGCGCACGAGCGTAAAGCCAGCTAATTGTAAGACGAACTGGTGAAATAGCAAAAAGCCGATGCAACGCCATCGGCTTTTTTACGCTTAGTTGTAGTTAATTTTAAATAAAACTACTGTTTCAAATGGCCCAGTCTTCACGGTGTCGCCGGTGACCTGACTTAATTCAGCCTGATAGCTTTTCTCTCTGGTCAGTAATTCTGTGTCAAACTCGGCATATTCAGAGTATGCGTTAAAGGTGGATAAGGTATTATCTTCCATATTGCGTATTTTTAACTGCAAACCATTACCGATTCTTAACGATTTATCATCCTCAGCCAATTCTTCTGTCGTATAAAATGAGGACGAAACTTTAAACGTGTCGGTACACCCGCTTTCTGCACCCTGATTCTTGGTTGTCTTAATGGAAAAGCTTTTGGTCAAGGTTTTGGCGTTAATTTCCATATTATTAAAGGTGCCAAAATCGATGGTTTGGTTTTCCGGAAAAATGTTGAATTTTACGCTGCAGTCCAGTACGCGGATTTGATCTAATCCCGTAACATGATATTTGAGATTGGCAGCATCCGGGCTAACGTTAATACCGCCAACGCCATCAAACTGCACCAGAATATAATCGCCGATACTGCTGGTGTAGTCGTGGGGAGGCATGGATATGATTTTTACGTACAGACGCATACGGGCCACAAACGTTCTCGAGTAGTGCGTATCGTCCGCGTTTCCTGAGCAAAGGTAGTGCTCCCAACCACTGGCTCTGATTTGCGCTGGGGTATAGATCTTAAGCTTCTGATTATCAATGCACTGGTGCGTATCAATGCTGACCGCACCTTGCGTGGCGTCATAATCAATGCCTTCATAGGTGACGCCCAGTTGATAATAGGTATCGTTGACTGAGGTGTAGGGGTTTACCCATGCGTAGACGTTTTCGCTGCTATAAGCATTTTCGGAGGTTGCGTTATCGCAGTAGACGGGGATTTTTATATCGTTGCTTTCCCAGATTTTGTCCCCGGGTTTAGCGTTGTTAGGGACTGCAAACGGCTCGATAGCGGTATAACCTTCAACAGGACCACCGGAGGCTCCCAGATAGCAGTGAACCGCCAGCGCGGAACGAAAAGGGATAACGATGAATATTAACAACAGAAATAACCGTAGCGTGCGGATCATTTTCTGGCCTCCGGCACGATAAGATCGCACTGACCATAGCATTTCACGTTCAGCATGCGCAGTCCGCCATAATCATCCATATATCCCAGTGCGAATGTATTTCCGTTATAACCGCCGGCATTTAATGTGGCAGAGGAAAAAGGGGGAATCATCTTACTGCTAAAGCCCGACAATTGGCTTTTGCTGTCTTTGCCAAAAAAAGCCAACGTAATGTAGTAGGCGGTAGGATTATTGACCAACAGCGTATTTCCCTGCTGACTTATTTTAAGCTGATGTTCGACTTCGACTCCCGGTTTTTTCTTTAATGCGGCGGGTCGCCAGAACAATTTCATGCGGGATTGCAATGCCATTTGTACTACGACATTGCTACCTTTATTTTCTGGCTCAGGTGGAATTTCCCGGACATTAAAATAAAACAACGATTCCCGATCCTGAGGCAGTGAACGCGCTTTATCCTGCTTAACGATCCTCACTTGTGAAATTGCGCCGGGATTTAACCGCTGGATTGGTGGTAGAGCAACTAAAAAGGTGTCATCTTTATTTCCTTTTTCATCTTCAATCCATGAGTAAGCCAGATAAGGCAACTGCTTGCTCTGATTTTCGAGCTTCAGGCTGCTGGCTTTTTCGTTGCCGTTAAATATTATCCGCGTTCTGTCGGGCTGAATTGCCGCCTGGCAGGTGAGTGATAAGGCGAGTAGTACTATTGTTAATCCTTTGAATAATGTCATTTTTCATCCTTAATTAATGACAAGGTAAAATCAGACCTTGCATGGAGATATCCAGCGAGTCCGGTAATGCGATGGTGCAGGTCTGTTTGTCACCCCACTGCACGGTAAATTGCTGCCTACTGTCGACACCACCAAGCCACGCATGGCCATCTTCGCTGACCATTCCCACTTCGGTATTGCTTTCAATCTGCCGCACGATCGCGCCGAGCGGCGGGAAGTCGCCATTTTCCATTCTGATGCCGACGGTAATATTTTTGCCAGCGCGGGATATCAGCCCTTTGTAGCCAATGGCACCTTCGGTCCAGGTTTGGCGGGTGATCGTTTCATCAACGGTCACGCCGTCAGGCAGATCGTTCATATTGACCGCGATGGTTGAGGGCTGGTAGCTGGAAACCATTGGCACCACCGCATAGCCCAAACTGTTGGTGCGGTTGCTATCTCCCTGTACAGGAATGTCGGCCACGCCATCGGCCCCGACCATGACCCTGGGCTCATTGCCAAAGCTACGACGATGCAACGCGATGCCGCTGCCTGTTGCGGTCATTGAACCGCTCCAGCTTGCGCTGGCGGAAGTATAGTCGCTGGCCGCGTAGCTTCCGGAGAACTGTAGTTCGCCAGCGGGGGTGACATGCTGGTAGTTGCCTCTGAACTGCGCGCCGTTATGTGGCCTGTCGGTTGCGGTTCCTGCGGATACACCCCAGGTATTATGCGGATCGGATGAATCATTCCATGAGAGCGTGTTAGTCGTATTGCTACTGTTACGCATGTCATAATTCAACCGTCGACCAAAGTCGAAGGGAGCGGAGAGCGAAACGTAAACTTGCTTATCGTTATCACTCTCCTCGTAGTGCGTTGTGCTGAAGGATGTTGACAGTGATAAACCTTTCCAGTCGCCAATATCGAAATTAAACCCGGCGGTAACCGATGCGGTAGTGGAGCTGTCGCCATCCCACCATTGCTGACGCAGTGCGCTGACGTACAGATTCATCCGCAGAGGATCAATTGGCTGATTGAAGGCGATGCTTACGGTCTGCTTTTCGTCCTGAGTATCAGCTTCATTGTACTGATGGGCGACAAAGTTGGCATAACTATGAAATTCACGTTCGGAAAAACGGTAGGCGGCGAGTGAGATCTGGCTGTTCGTTGCATCAAAACGTTTACTGTAGTTCAGACGATAGCTGAGACCACTTTCTTCATGACCGTCCTCGAAAGTACTGCGGGAGTGCGTAACGTCAAATGAGAGCGCGCCCAGCCAAAGCATGTTTTGTCCAATACCCACTGCCGCTGAGCGATAATCGTTGCCCGCAGCGAGGATCCCGCCATAGAGAGATGTGTTCGACAGCATTCCCCATGAAGCTTCGCTACTCACGAAGGAGTCATCAATCACGTGATGCGAGATGTCCGGGCGTGCACGACCCGCGGCGATTTTGTAGCGAACTTGCCCTTCGCGGGTCAGGAAAGGTGTGGAGGCTGCAGAAACCTGAAATGTATTGGTTCGGCCGTCTTCTTCGGTGATTTTCACGTCCAGCGTTCCCTGTACCGATTGATTGAGATCGGTAATAACAAAGGGACCAGGGGCAACTTTGGTTTGATAAATTACGCGACCGGAATGGCTAACGGTGACTGTGGCATTGGTTTGCGCGATGCCGCTGATTTGTGGGGCATAACCACGTAATTCCCACGGCAGCATACGGTCGTCGCTGGCCAGAGATGCGCCATTATAGGAAAAGCCATCAAAGATATTGGAGCTTAAATCTGTCTCGCCCAGCGTGAGTTTCGCTCCTATTGTAGGGAGGGGGCGAAAAAGATAGGTACGCGAAATACTTCGCGTCGTTTGGATATTTTCGTCGCTGCGATTTTGGCTGACCTGATAATCACTGCGTAAGCGCCAGGCACCCATGTTCAGGCCCGCGGTGCCATAGGAGTTTAGATTTTCTGTGCTTCCACCTGTGTCGGGGCGATAGGTGCTGGCGAATAGGTTGTAGTCGAACAGCAGACCGTTCACACCATGATCCCAGCTTGAGGGGGGCATCCAGCTTTCTGACTTCCATGCCAATAAAACCTGGGGGACACTGATATCCAGGCGTTGATTTGCCATATCTAAGTTGAAGGCAATATCGTTGTATTCGGCAAAATCTATGCAATCGTGGTGTACTGGCAGTGAATTTAAAATCTTTTCTTTCAACCCCAGTTGCCTGGCGAGGTCAGAAGGAATACAGACGGCAACGCTCTCGCCATGTTTTTTCCAGGTCAACTGGCGGCCTGATGATATTTGGTTTTTATTCACAGCGACGGTAACAAAGTAGCTCCCTGGCGCTATTGCGGAATCATCTTTTAATAGCGAGAGATCAACACTGTTACGCATGGATTTATCCAGCACGTTCAGGTTGAATTCGACGGCCATAGCTGAAAATGACAACAGCAACCCACATCCGCAGGCCGCAATCTTGCAGGTATTCATGGCAATCCTTACCTATACCCAAGCGTTACAAGTGTTAAATGGTGGCCATCCGGCCACCATTGCGTGACTACTTATAAGTGAGTCTGTAGGTTGCCGTTGCGGCGACAGCACCTACGGTGACATCCGTTGAGCCAATTTTTTGCATATAGGCCATAAAGGGAAGGATTTGGGTTGCGGAGGTGGAGATTAAATCAATGCTTTTGGCTGTTCCCAGAGTAATATTTGTACTTGATTTGTCCAACAGACGTACGCCAACATTCTGCGCGCCGCTGGCGAAGGTATTGCTCAACAGGCTGGTGTCTTCCGTTGTAACGCTGTCGCTGTTGAAGGTGACTTCGACTTTACTCACGGGTACGTCGCTGCCATTGTTCGAGTTTGGCAGATTGCAATTGATCAAATGCAGGCTTGAATCTACCGCATCAGAATGCCCGTTAGTATTAATGTAGGAGGCAGGCACTTCACCCAATTCGACCTGCTTATCAATATCGTCAGGTTGAATAGCGCATGGCGCGTTGATAACGGTACCGGTGAAGGTGATTTTGCCGCTACCGCCGTCAACATCGGCGAAGGCATAGCTGGAGGTTAATGTGGCAATAGTAAGAGCCAATAACGCCTTATTTACTGATTTCATATACATTCCTTTAGTGGTGAAAATATCCTTGATATACAAGTCAAAGCACGCCGCCTTTTTTAAAATTATATCATCAGGTATTCCCTGGATGTTCGTGCTTGCACTGAATTCAGAATTTGCCCCGCCACTAATTAAATTTAAATATATATAAATTTAATATTATATTTGCTTTAGTGCTAAAAATCGGAATGTGTGAGGTTTTATTATGTTTTCTTGTACCAGAAGCAGAAAGATATTTCTTTAAAACTGTGAGCTGAATGCACTATTTTTCTTAAAATCAGAATATATCAATATGGAAAAATTATCATTGATGTTAAGAGAAGATAAATTTGGAATGTTTTTAATTCGAAAGGGGTAATACCAATTGAATTGTATAGCTAATGTGAGAAAAGCAGAAGTCTGGATGCAGACCTCTGCTTTAGTATTAGCATTCTAATTATTTGATTCTGGTCATTTTTAAAGCCCAGGCACAGCTCATTATCACCAACAGCAGCAAACATAGGCCAAAGGCCAGTAAGCAAGCCTGTGCCATGTTCATAAAATGCCACGGTGGAAGCAGATACCAGCCTTCAGACTGTTGGTATAGATCGATAAATCACGTTTGCGTACCATAGTGTCACGGTCTTTCTGATATTCGATAACCGAGGTGATGGGACTATAGAAATCGTAACTGCGCTCTTTGCCGTATTCCCAGATTTGCTGAACGGTACCTTTTTTCTCGTCAACTTTATATTCGACGAAACGAGAGTATTTCATCGTCGGCAATGCCGGTTGTTCGAGCCCACGACCATCGCCGTTGTCAAAGATGGTTAATGTTCCTTTGCTCGAGAGCCATGCGGTGTGCTGTGTATAAGTAAAATCGAAATCGGTGTTTTCACACTTGCCGTTTTCGTCACATTTTAGCGCATTGCCTTTACTATCAATCGGTTTTAACAGCTTGCTTGCCAGCGCCTTATTTCTGCCTTTCGACGGAGCGAGGATCCATTTCACCTGTTTATCACGACCGATTTTGACGACGCCCTGATGGCGGGAAGAGATAATAATGGAGTCATCTTTGGCATCATAGGCAATGGAGTTAACGTGCGCCAGTTACGACCCGCACCCACTCCGAGGGCGTCACCGTAAGGAGTATCTGGCTCCAGTTTCGCCTGTTGACCGGCATGAGCGAGGTCAACGTTGACGCTACCGCGCTTGCGTCCAGTGCGCCCAGAAGCGCATCACGCATCGGATCGAGTATTTTTGTCAGATCCCATACGTCAACCACACGACCTGACTTGTCTACTTCAATTATCTGATCGCGGATAGTTTGCACATGGATGCCATCTTCTTTGCGATAATCGCGTTTGCCCGCGCGAAGCAACATGGTGTCGTTGATTGTTTCGAGCGATTCATGCGACGCGTCGAGGAAGCCGCGCGGTAGCTTATGATCGGCCAGAATCTGCCCCATCATATCGAATTCGTACCAATGCTGACCCTGAACGGCTGTGAAGGTGCCGCGCGGCGTTTCCCGGATACCCATCAAGTAACCGCGCTTATTGATATCCATGTCATGGCCATTGTAAAAGGTATCTTGATCCAGCCACCAACGATATTCACCTTCCGTATCGACGATAAAGGTGAAGGGGGCAATGTCAAAGGGTAATGCCCGCCCGCAGGACCCGCATCCAGAATGCCGGCATTTTTATCTTTTTCGCCATGCCAGTGGAATTCCGCCCCTTGTGCCGTGAAGATATGGGTATTCACCAGATAGAGACGATCTTCAAAACCAGGCGCTACCTTAATAACTTTCGTTTGCTGTAAATCGGAAACAGAACGATTATCCATGTAGTGATTAACGATGGCGGACGTTTGCACCACATAATCATCCTTCATGGCTTTGCCATTTTCTTTATATTCAACGGTGACCTTATTAGCAAACTTTTGATAAAGACCAAAAATAGGCACGCCGTCATAGGTTGCTAATGATTCTTTGCCAACAGTATAAGTAACAGGAACTCCTTTCTCGCCTTTGCCATGAACGGTGACTTTAACATCTGAAATAACGTGACTGTCTAATTCAACCAGTGCGGTAAGTGGGGCGTTTCCATAAAGATCAACGACTATTGCGCCCAGATTCCTTGCGGGTTGGCGGATTGAAAACCCGCGGCAAAGGAATTTCCAACTGTTAATCCAAACGTCAGTGCCAGAGTGCCTGCGAGAAGTGTTTTTCGATATTGCCTAAACATGGATATATCTCCTTATATTACCTATAAAAATAATCTCAATGAATATATTATGTTTTTAAGGTATGGCTAAAAATGAAAAAGGTACTACTGATGTCACTTTTATTATGGGTATATAAATATTGATGAAGTGTATTATTTTACAAGATCTAATTTTTATTGTTTTCTGGATAGTATGAGTGAGGTATTTTAAGGACAATGTTTATTATTGCTTAGTGTGATCTCGTCGACAGAGTTTTATTTTTTATAACTGTTTTCGCTATTGGCATAGCTGCTGGTTTATATGATCGAAATCATATATTTGTTTCTGAAATATGCCACTATAGGGGTATGTCAGAATAAGCTTATGTAAAATTTTAACGTTAAATGTTTAATGATGTTAAATGTTAAGGGTAAAAGAATGTTTATTGCCTGGTATTGGATCGTATTAATTGCACTCGTTGCATTGGGTTATTATTGCCATATGAAGCGTTATTGTCGGGCATTCCGACAGGACAGAGACGCATTGCTTGAGGCACGAAACAAACTCTTCCGTCGTTCTGGAGAAGATAACAGCGTGATTAAGGAACAGGAATAGTCCTTCACGTTCTGCTATGGATGAGCGGATGCTGTAAAATAGCAGGGTGGCATCCGCCCTCTGGATTATCCGATTCCCATGGACTGGAGGATGACGAGACTTAATCCCATCACCGACATTCCGCACAGGACCCCATAGCTGGGATTATTATTTGGGTCGATCTCTTTTGCCAGTGGCATCAATTCATCGACTGACAGCGCCACCATGATTCCGGCGACCGCCGCCATTATTGCCGCCATTACCACCGGTGAAATCAGACTACCAAGAATTAACCACGCCAGCACGCCGCCCAGTATTTCCGCCATTCCCGAGATCCCTGCCCAGAATATCGCGGTACGTTTTGAACCCGTGGCGGCATAAACGGGCCCGGCAACGGCTAAACCTTCAGGTATATTATGTAATGCGACAGCAAGCGCAATGCCAAACCCCAGTTCGAGGTTGCTGCTGGCGGTAACAAAAGTCGCAATCCCTTCCGGGAAATTGTGCAGGCTAATGCCGAGCGTAAGTAAAATAGCGGTACGTTTAATGGAGCTGGGTAGAGGTTGCTTTGTTTTCTGTACCAGATCCTGAGGGTGGGCGTGTGGCAATAGACGATCCAGGCCAAAATAGCCCAGCAAGCCAAAGATAAACATCCCGTAGCCCAAAACTGGGGACATGCCTTCAGCAGCCAGAGCGGCGGGTAGCATCTCCATCAGGGAGATCAGTAACATTATCCCGGCGGCGAAGCCTAAAGAAAAGGCGAGAACGCGGTTGGAGGGCTTTTGCCCTAACACACCGAGAAATGCGCCAATAAACGTAGCGGCACCTGCCAGTAAAGTCAGAAGTAAAGGTACTGACATCGACAAATCAAACTCCTTATCAATCTACCTTTCGGGCCAGATCGTCAAAATAACTGATGATCTTCATCATGGTTATCTGAGTTCTTCATCAACCGAATAAGCGTATTGTGATGGTATCAAAATGACTCCCTCAGTAAGGATATCATCATGTCTTCAACTCGTATGCCAGCATTGTTTTTGGGCCACGGCAGCCCGATGAATGTTCTGGAAGATAACGTTTATACCCGTGCCTGGCAGCAACTGGGGGAAACGTTGCCACGTCCGAAAGCCATCGTGGTAGTCTCAGCGCACTGGTTTACGCGCGGCACTGGTGTAACCGCGATGGAAGCACCTAAAACGATCCACGATTTCGGTGGTTTTCCGCAGGCGCTGTATGACACACATTACCCGGCACCGGGCTCGCCAGAACTTGCGCAGCACCTGGTTGATTTACTTGCTCCTGTGCCCGTCGCGTTAGACAAAGAGGCGTGGGGTTTTGACCACGGTTCATGGGGCGTGCTGATCAAGATGTACCCGAATGCCGACATCCCGATGGTGCAGTTAAGCATTGATAGTACAAAACCGCCGGCCTGGCATTTCGAAATGGGTCGTAAGCTGGCAGCGCTGCGCGATGAAGGTATTATGCTGGTGGCCAGCGGTAACGTGGTGCATAACCTGCGCACAGCACGCTGGCACGGCGAGAATACACCGTATCCGTGGGCGACCTCATTCAACGATTATGTTAAGGCAAACCTGACATGGCAGGGACCGGTTGAACAGCACCCGCTGGTGAACTATCTCGATCATGAAGGTGGATCGCTGTCGAATCCAACGGCGGACCACTATCTGCCGCTGCTGTATGTACTCGGCGCGTGGGATGGCAAAGAGCCAGTGACTATTCCTGTTGATGGGATTGAGATGGGTAGCCTGAGTATGTTGTCAGTGCAGGTGGGATAAAAACGTAGGCCCGGTAAGCATTAGCGATACCGGGCACAGCGAATTACTCGACAAAAATATGCGGATAGAAACGGGAAAGATCCTGTGTGATCAGCGCGCGGTCTTCGCGAATGCCGATACCTGCAGGTTGATCGTTGATTAGCCAACTGCCGATCAGCATGTAGCTGTCGCCGAACTTCGGTAGCTGATGGAACTGCTGCACGATCATTCCCTCTTCACCGTACGGACCTTCCACCGCTTCGATCGTTTTACCGTTCTCAACGATCGACACGTTAGCGCCTTCACGCGAGAAGATCGGTTTCACGACGAATTTCTCCATCTGCGGATAGTCGTCTTCGGCGAAGTACGCCGGCAGAAGATTCGGATGGTTCGGGAACATTTTCCACAGCAGCGGTAACAACGCTTTGTTGGAGATAATGCTCTTCCAGGCCGGTTCCAGCCAGCGGACGCCGGCATCTTCCAGCTTAGTGGAGAACATCTCGCGCAGCATAAATTCCCACGGATAGAGCTTAAACAGGTTGGCAATCACCTGATCCTCTAAATCCGTGAACTGACCTTTTTCACCAAGACCAATATCTTCAACATAAAGGAATTCAGTGGCGATTTCTGCTTCGGCAGCGCAATCCTGCAGATACTGGATCGTTCCGCGATCTTCAACGGTATCGCGACAACAGGTCAGATGTAGCAACTGAAAACCATATTGCTCACGCAGTGCGGTGAAGCGCTCGATCAGCTTTTCCTGCAGACTATTGAACTGATCGCTGCCTTCCGGCAAATTGCCTGCATTGAGCTGATCTTCCAGCCAAATCCATTGGAAAAATGCAGCTTCGTACAGCGAGGTGGGCGTATCGGCGTTGTTTTCTAAAAGCTTAGGTTCACCGGTTCCATCCCACGCCAGATCGAGGCGGGAATAGAGCGACGGTTGCTGTGTCAGCCAGGACTGACGGACAAAGCCCCAGGTATGCTTCGGAATGCGAAATTTGGTCATCAGCTCGTCGCTGGCAATGACCTTTTCAACCACCTTGAGGCACATCTGATGCAGCTCAGCGGTGACCTCTTCCAGCTTTTCGACCTGAGCAAGCGTCAGCTTATAGTATGCGTCTTCACACCAGTACGGCTCGCCGTACATGGTGTGAAAGTTGAAACCGTATTCGGTGGCCTTATCGCGCCAGTCCGGGCGCTCGACAATACTGACTCTTTCCATGACGATCAGCCACCCATTGAACGTGTGGTAGTACCGCTTGCGCTACGCTGCATGGTGCTTTGTTTAGCGACTGATTCACCAAATCCGCCGCGGGTTACGGTAGAGGTGGTGGCTGGTTTCGGCGCCATGGCAGTTTTGGGTACGGTCATGGTGCGACCCGGCGTTGCTGCACCGTAGTTTTTGCCGCTGGCGTCAGTATATTTGCCGTATGCAGGGCTGGCTGGGTTTTTCGAGCTGAACAGCGGTTGCTGAGCGCCCATTCCGCCGCCCATCAGTCGGCCCATCATGTAGCCGGCCATCAGCGGCATCCAGAAGCTGCCGCTGCTTTGGTTCTGCGCCTGAGCCTGGCCTTCACCGGTCGGCGCCATGCCTGCTTGCGCAGGTGCCTGCTGGCACTGGCCTTCGCCGAATTCAGCAATACAGTCTTCGCGAGTGGCGTATTTTGGCGCGGTGCGTTCGGCTTCTTTCAGCGCGTTGTTAAACGCGGTGGTACATTCAGCGCTTTTACCCGGATTAGCCGCAGAGCAGTCGTCCGCATTTTGATAAAGCGAAACCGTTTCGTCACTCTTTTCACAGCCCGCGAGCATAAACACTGCGGTAACTGCCAGGGCGACAGGAGTCAGGTGGCGCGCGCTCCAGCTTTTGCGGAACGAGGCGTGATGTATCGATTTTGTCCGTTTCATTTTTGTCTTCCAGGACCCAGTGGTAAACACAGTAAATAATGCTCAGGATAGAGGATGACTGGTCGAAATTGAAGCGGGAAGAGGCGAGAATGCGCAGGAAGAGGCGGATCTTTACGTTGCCTTACGTTCAGACGGGGCCGAAGCCCCGTCTTCAGCATCAATTACGGAACGGGTTGTTACCGTTGCTGCTGGTTGAACGTGCAGCCGTCGGCTGAGCCGCAGGCAGATTGCCAGTGCCGTTATAGTCATTCACGGCGGCATCTTGTTGAGGATTTTGCGGTGCCACGGTATCCGGCGTTGTGGATACCGGTTTACCCAGCGTATTGTTCAGCGCCACCAGATCCTGCTCGTTCAGCGTACCGAGCGCAGATTTGACGTTTAGCTGGTTGATAAGATAGGTATAACGCGCATTAGCCAATTGTTGTTTGGCGTTGTACAGCGTGGTGGTGGCATCCAACACATCTACAATGGTACGTGTACCTACGGAATAACCGGCTTCCATCGCATCCAATGAGCTTTGGGCAGAGACAACCGCTTGTTTGTACGCGTTAATGCTACTAATGGAGGCATTAATGTTGTTGAATGAAGAACGAACGGTCTGCACCACGCTACGGTGCGCGCTTTCCAGTTGTTCACTCGCGCCAACAAAGTTGTACTGCGCTTGTTTCACCTGCGAGTTAACCATTCCGCCCTGGTACAGTGGCAGCGAGAAGCTCAGGCCGATTTTGTTCTGACCCATGTTGCTGTCGTCATACTGGGAGCCGGCTGCACCACGGGTTTTAGATCCACTATAAGAGGTGTCAGACACGCCGGTAGAGGCGGTTAAATCCAGCGTTGGTAAATGACCGTCCTGCGCCTGACGAATCTGTTCGCGCGCCAGATCCTGGCTCAAACGTGCCTGCAATAAGGTCAGGTTGCGGTTTTCCGCTTCTTTCAGTAGCGCATTCACCGCCTGCGGTTTGTTGGTTTTAAAGCCATCAACGTTCAGCGAAGCCAGTTCCGGGTAGTAGTTACCGGTCACCTGACGCAGCTGTTCTACCGCGTTATCCAGATTGTTACGTGCAGTCACTTCATTCGCTAATACGGTATCGTATTGTGAGCGGGCGTTTTGTACGTCAGTGATGGCGACCAGGCCAACGTTAAAACGCTGAGTGGTCTGATCTAACTGACGATAAACCGCATCTTTCTGTGCCTGGGTGTACGACAGCACGTCAATCGCGTTCAGTACGTTAAAATAAGCGGTGGCGGTATTCAGGATCAGCGTTTGCTGATCGGTCTGGTACGTCACGTCCTGGATGCCCGCTGATTTTTCTTGCAGCGTCAGGGCACGCCATTTAGACATGTCGAACAGCGTCTGAGTCAATTGTAATGACGCGCTGGTAGCGTTGGAGTTGACGCCGTTTGCATCACGGTAGCCATTGCTGTAGGTGTAATCGGCACCTAAACCCAGTTGCGGCAGTAATGGGCTACGCGCTTCGTTAATTTTTTCGAATGCAGCATCGCGATCGGCGGCCGATTTACGCAATTCCGGGTTGCTCAGGCGTGCTTGCTGATAAACCTGCATCAGGTTTTCTGCCTGGCTCAAAGTACTGAACCCCGACAGGCTCAGGCCGATAAGGATGGGGAGCAATTTCTTCATTTGCATTCCTTGTTGTGAAGCAGTATTTAGCGCTGATCAAATTATAAAAATATTTGCTGATTCTAGCAGAATCTGCCACTGCAAAAAGTTGGCGTTACGTGCCATACGGCGTTAATTTGCATCAATTTAACACAAGGGCGTTCAAACATCAGTCAAACTACCTTGAAATTCACATTTTAATCACTATTGGTTTCAGGACAGAACAATGCGTAAACCAGACAACTTGCCAATGACTTTCACTAAAAATGATGTAGAAATTATTGCACGAGAAACGCTATACCGCGGTTTTTTTTCACTGGATCTTTATCGGTTCCGTCATCGCCTGTTTAACGGCGGTATGAGCGGTGAAGTAAAGCGCGAAATTTTTGAGCGCGGACACGCGGCAGTCTTGCTACCCTTTGACCCTGAGCGGGACGAAGTTGTACTGGTCGAGCAGATCCGTATTGCGGCGTTTGATACCAGCGAAAGCCCGTGGCTACTGGAAATGGTGGCCGGCATGATCGAAGAGGGCGAAACCGTTGAGGATGTGGCCCGTCGTGAAGCGATGGAAGAAGCCGGGCTGGAAGTTAAACGCACGAAACCCGTTCTGAGCTATCTGGCAAGCCCAGGTGGTACCAGTGAGCGCCTGTCTATTTTAGTTGGCGAAGTGGACGCCACGACCGCGAGCGGAATTCATGGTCTGGCTGATGAAAACGAAGATATTCGTGTTCATGTGGTGAGCCGGGAGCAGGCTTATCAATGGGTAGAAGAGGGGAGAATCGACAACGCGGCTTCTGTCATCGCCTTGCAATGGTTACAGCTGCACTATCAAGAGTTAAAAACTGAGTGGAAAAAATGAAGCGTTACACACCTGACTTCCCTGAAATGATGCGCCTGTGCGAAACCAATTATTCGCAATTGCGCCGCCTGCTGCCGCGTAATGACGCAGCCGGTGAAACAGTGAGCTATCAGGTAGCAAACGCACAATATCGGTTAACGATCGTGGAATCGACCCGATACACTACGCTTGTCACGATCGAACAAACGGCACCGGCTGTCACTTACTGGAGCCTGCCGTCATTAACCGTGCGCCTGTATCATGACGCGAGGGTGGCTGAAGTGTGTTCAAGTCAGCAGATCTTTCGCTTCAAAGCGCGGTATGATTATCCAAATAAAAAGTTGCATCAACGCGACGAAAAGCATCAAATTAATCAGTTTCTGGCCGACTGGTTACGGTACTGTTTAGCACATGGAGCGATGGCGATTCCGGTTTATTAGCGTCGTGAAACCTAAGGACACCATTTGGAAAGCCTGTTAACCCTTCCTTTGGCTGGTGAGGCCAGAGTCAGGATCTTACAAATTACAGACACTCACCTGTTTGCCGAAAAGCATGAAACGCTGCTGGGTGTGAACACCTGGGACAGCTATCAATCCGTACTGGATGCCATACATGCAGAGTCGCCTGAGTACGATCTGATCGTCGCGACGGGGGATTTGGCGCAGGATCAATCCGCTGCGGCTTATCAGCATTTTGCTGAGGGCATCGCAAGCTTTCGTGCGCCCTGCGTTTGGTTACCGGGTAATCATGATTTTCAGCCGGCAATGTACAGCGCGCTTCAGGACGCGGGCATTTCTCCGGCCAAGCGCGTTTTCATCGGCGAACAGTGGCAAATATTATTGCTCGACAGCCAGGTGTTCGGCGTTCCCCACGGTGAATTAAGCGAATTTCAGCTCGAATGGTTGGAACGTAAACTTGCCGATGCGCCTGAGCGCAATACCTTGCTGCTTCTGCATCACCATCCTCTGCCCGCGGGCTGCAGCTGGCTCGATCAGCATAGCCTGCGTAATGCCGCGGAGCTGGATAACGTACTGGTGAACTATCCGCGCGTGAAATATCTGTTGTGCGGGCATATTCATCAGGAACTGGACCTGGACTGGAACGGACGCCGTCTGATGGCGACGCCGTCGACCTGCGTGCAGTTTAAGCCGCATTGTTCCAACTTCACGTTAGATACCATCAGCCCCGGCTGGCGGACGTTGGAGCTTTTTGCTGACGGGACGTTGCAGACTCAGGTTCGCCGTCTGCAGGGTAATCGTTTCCACCCTGATACCGCTTCAGAAGGCTACTGATGTCTACGCTTCTCTATCTTCACGGATTTAACAGTTCTCCTCGTTCGGCGAAGGCGTGCTTACTGAAAAACTGGCTGGCGGAGCATCATCCGCACGTAGAGATGATCGTGCCGCAGTTACCACCGTATCCGGCCCAGGCTGCAGAGATGCTGGAATCGATCATTCTTGAACATGGCGGAGAGTCGTTGGGTATTGTCGGCTCCTCGTTGGGCGGCTATTACGCCACCTGGCTGTCGCAATGTTTTATGCTGCCAGCCGTGGTGGTGAACCCCGCTGTACGGCCTTATGAACTACTGGTCGACTATCTCGGTCAAAACGAGAACCCCTACACGGGGCAGCAATATGTGCTAGAGTCACGCCATATTTACGATCTTAAAGTCATGCAGATTGACCCGCTGGAAGCGCCGGATTTGATCTGGCTGCTTCAACAAACGGGCGATGAAGTGTTGGACTACCGCCAGGCGGTGGCGTATTACGCCTCCTGCCGTCAGACAGTTATTGAGGGCGGAAACCACGCATTCACGGGCTTCGAAGATTATTTCAACCCGATTGTCGATTTCCTTGGACTGCACAGTTTCTGACGATCAATTCGAATTGCTTATTTAAACCATGACGCAAACTTATAACGCTGATGCCATTGAGGTACTCACTGGGCTTGAGCCGGTACGCCGTCGCCCAGGGATGTACACCGATACAACCCGTCCGAACCATCTTGGACAGGAAGTGATTGATAACAGTGTGGATGAAGCACTGGCGGGCCACGCGAAACGCGTGGACGTGATCTTACATGCCGACCAGTCTCTGGAAGTCATTGATGATGGCCGCGGCATGCCGGTAGACATTCACCCTGAAGAAGGCGTTCCGGCGGTAGAGCTGATCCTCTGTCGTCTGCACGCGGGTGGTAAGTTCTCCAATAAGAACTACCAGTTCTCTGGTGGCCTGCATGGGGTAGGGATCTCCGTGGTCAACGCCCTGTCGAAGCGTGTCGAAGTGAACGTGCGCCGCGACGGGCAGGTGTACAACATCGCGTTTGAGAACGGTGATAAGGTGCAGGATTTACAGGTAGTCGGTACCTGCGGTAAACGCAATACCGGAACCAGCGTGCACTTCTGGCCGGATGAAAGCTTCTTTGACAGCCCGCGCTTTTCCGTTTCGCGCTTAACGCACGTACTGAAAGCCAAAGCGGTACTGTGCCCGGGCGTTGAGATCACCTTTAAGGATGAGGTCAACAACAGCGAACAGCGCTGGTGCTACCAGGATGGTCTGAATGACTATCTGAGCGAAGCGGTGAATGGCCTGCCGACGCTGCCGGAAAAACCGTTTATCGGTAATTTCAGCGGTGAAACAGAAACCGTGGACTGGGCGCTGCTCTGGCTGCCGGAAGGCGGCGAGCTGCTGACCGAAAGCTATGTGAACCTGATCCCAACCATGCAGGGCGGGACGCACGTCAACGGCCTGCGTCAGGGCCTGCTGGATGCGATGCGCGAGTTCTGCGAATACCGCAATATCCTGCCGCGCGGCGTGAAGCTGTCGGCGGAAGATATCTGGGATCGCTGCGCGTACGTTTTGTCTGTGAAAATGCAGGATCCACAGTTTGCCGGTCAAACCAAAGAACGTCTGTCTTCACGTCAGTGTGCGGCGTTTGTTTCTGGCGTGGTGAAAGATGCCTTTAGCCTGTGGCTGAACCAGAACGTGCAGTCAGCCGAGCTGCTGGCTGAGATGGCGATTTCCAGCGCCCAGCGTCGTCTGCGCGCGGCGAAAAAAGTGGTACGTAAAAAGCTGACCAGCGGTCCGGCGTTGCCGGGGAAACTGGCGGACTGTACCGCACAGGATCTCAATCGCACTGAATTGTTCCTCGTCGAAGGTGACTCGGCGGGTGGCTCGGCCAAACAGGCGCGCGATCGTGAATATCAGGCGATCATGCCGCTTAAAGGTAAGATCCTTAACACCTGGGAAGTCTCTTCCGATGAAGTGCTGGCCTCACAGGAAGTTCACGATATTTCGGTGGCGATCGGCATCGATCCGGACAGCGACGATCTGAGCCAGCTGCGCTACGGTAAGATCTGTATTCTGGCGGATGCGGACTCCGATGGCCTGCATATTGCCACGCTGCTGTGCGCATTGTTTGTGAAGCATTTCCGTACGCTGGTGAAACACGGACACGTTTACGTGGCGCTTCCGCCTTTATACCGTATCGACCTGGGTAAAGAGGTGTATTACGCGCTAACGGAAGAAGAGAAAGCGGGCGTACTGGAGCAGTTAAAGCGCAAGAAAGGCAAGCCGAACGTCCAGCGCTTTAAAGGTCTGGGTGAAATGAACCCGATGCAGCTGCGCGAAACGACGCTGGATCCGAACACCCGTCGCCTGGTACAGCTCATCATCGATGATGAAGACGATCAGCGTACCAACGCCATGATGGATATGCTGCTGACCAAGAAGCGTTCTGAAGATCGTCGTAACTGGTTGCAGGAGAAGGGCGACCTGGCGGATCTTGAAGGTTAATTGACCGTTGAATGCCGGAAAAGCAATGTGCTTTCCGGCGTTATTGTTTATGCCGCTTGCGATACTGCAACGGCGTCTCGCCAATGCCTTTGCCGAAGGCGCTGATAAAGTACGTTACCTCCGAAAATCCCACCTTTTGAGCAACTTCCCGCACGCTGATTTCACTGTGTAACAGCGCTTCACAGGCTTTTCGCAGTCGCAGCGTATTGAGATAGTCAAGAATGCTCTCGCCCGTTTCCATCTGGAAGCGTCGGGAAACATAGCTTTTTGATTTATTCAGCTCCTGCGCCAGCGCTGCCAGACTAAATTTGTGAGTGTAATGCTCATCCAGCCAGAACATCACCTGACTGGCAATACCGCTGCTAATTTCCGGCATATTGCCATTATCGTCGGGTAACAGGCCGAGTAAGTTGACTAACAAACAAGCAACCTGTTCTGTATTTAGCGGTTTCTGAGTGACCATTTTTTCATAACGGCTGAAGAGAAAATCAACATGCGGATGAACATCCGCCGCGTCGACGACCCATGCTTCACTGCCGCGAATGCTCAGATTTTGCAGATGCTGCTGAGTGTGTGGCAAGTCGCGAAGCACCTTCAGCACCGCATGTTGATCGAGATGAATGATGGTACGCCGATAACTATCCCGTGCCTGCTCATCGACCCAGATCTTGTGTAGAGTAAACGGTGGGAAAAAGAACATGCGTCCCGGTCGCATGGTGAACTGCTTATGGTCAACCGTGACCACGCCAAAGCCTTCTTCCACATACAGCACTTCCAGACACTGATGCCAGTGGTGATAACGCACGGTATTAGCGAATAAACGACTGAACGACGCAACCGCATCATTGAGGGCGATCAGCTCCAGACGTTCTTGCGGTGAGGATAAAGTCATAGTGCAATAAATTTAAATTTTTGCCGCCTAATGGTAATTTATAAACCCTATTTTTAAATTTTCTCAATAGCTGTTTTACTTTAATTCTGGTGGTGTGATTGACGTAACATTTCTGCTGGTCTGCGATTCACTATTCTTTAGCCACTTAATTCAGAGGGGCAGAGTATGTGGTCAGCAACTGAAGAAAAATCAAATCCATTGTCATCACGCAAAGACGTAATGTGTGCGGTTAACGCCATTTTACGTGCGCTGGTTCGGCAGTTTCCGGCGGGGCAGGCTCAGTTTTCTCTTGGCAATACCTGTGCTCACTACAGCGCGGATATTGCCAGTATGGAAGGGCTTTCCCGGGCGTTGTGGGGGCTATTTCCGCTGATGGCTGGCGGGGCTAAAGTGCCGTTTGCCGAAAAGTACATTCAGGCGATAAAACTCGGTACTGACCCACAAAGCCCACATTACTGGGGAGATACCGGTCCTTACGATCAGCGTCTGGTTGAGATGGCGGCTTATGGCCTGGGTCTGGCATTGTTACAGACGCAATTAACGGAGCATTTCTCCCTGAGCGAACGCGAGAATCTGCACCGCTGGCTGAATCAGATAACCGACTCGCAAATGCCGGACAGCAACTGGAACTATTTTGCGATTATCGTTCAGCTTGGTTTCAAGCGTGCGGGTCTGCCTTACGATCAGGCGGCTATCGATCGCCGCTTTGAGTTGATGGAAGCCTACTATCTTGGCGACGGTTGGTATTCCGATGGTCCCGGTCGACCGAAAGATTACTACATCTCAATGGCTTTTCACTTCTACGGCCTGTTGTATGCCACCCTCAGCCCGGATGATACCGAACGCGCTGTCGTTCTGCGTGAACGTTCGCGCTTGTTTGCAGAAGATTTTATTTACCTGTCCGCCGCTGACGGCGCATCGGTGCCATTTGGTCGCAGCCTGACCTACCGTTTTGCCATGGTTGCCTTCTGGAGCGCGGTGGCGTTTGCCGAACTGGATGTTTTTTCGCCAGGCATAATCAAAGGAGTGATCCTGCGTCATTTGCGCTGGTGGCAGAAGCAGCCGATTTTCGATCGCGATGGCATTCTGACGCTGGGGTTTGCCTACCCGAATCTGGCGATGTGTGAAGACTACAACTCGCCGGGATCGCCTTATTGGGCATTGAAGGTCTTTTTGATTCTTGCACTGCCGGAGGATCATCCATTCTGGCAGGCTGAAGAGCTGGCGCTACCGCGACTCGCTGAAAAATGCGTTATCCCCCATGCTGCGCAGATCCTGCAGCATAGTGAGCATTCTGAGCATGTCATGATGCTGACCTCAGGCCAGCTTGAACTGAACAACTACGTTAATACCGAAGCCAAATACACCAAATTTGCTTACTCCAGCCGCTTTGGTTTCACCATTGAGCGTGGCCGTTACGGCATCAAGCATGCAGCCTGTGACTCTATGCTGCTGTTGGCGGATGGTGATGGCTACTATCGTGGCCGCCGTCAGTGCGACGAGGTTCAGGTCGATGAGAATTATATCTGGTCCCGCTGGTCTCCCTGGCATGACGTCATGATTGAGACCTGGCTGATTCCGTTTGGCGAATGGCATCTTCGCCTGCACCGTATTAACAGTGCGCGAACGCTGCAAACGGTGGAGGGAGGATTTGCGGTGATGAAAGCCGAGCCTCGGTTACGTGAGCGTGGATGTCTCCTTGCGGCATGCAACGGAACCAGCGTTATCGTTGATCTGTCGCCGTCCATATTTCGTCAGCCAGATAGCGTGGTCACGCCACCGAACAGTAGCATCATGTTCCCGGAATGCGCGTCGATTCCTGTGTTGACCAGCGAAATCCCGCAGGGCCAAAGCTGGCTTTGCTGCGCCGTGAGCGCCAGCGGGCAGCAAAGACAGTACGCCACCGTTCCGCAGCTATCTATCAACAATAACCAGGTTGTTATTCAGCAGCCTGAAAATGCACGCCAGTTGTCGTTCTTTTTATAGCGAGGGTGGTATGAAAAATAATTCAACGGGAAATCGGACTGAATATTATAAAATAAGCAGTTTTATATTCCTCTATTTCTTTACCTGGTCCGCAAGTATTGGCTTGTTGGCTATCTGGTTGGGGCAAAAGGCGCAGTTGAGCGGTACGGTGATCGGCACCGTATTTGCTGTGAATGGTATATTCTCGGTTATTCTGAAACCTATTTATGGCTATATCCTCGATAAAATAGGTATGAGTAAATATCTGCTCTATTTCGTCGTGGTGATGTCAGCGTTAATGGCACCGTTTTTTATTTATGTCTATCAGCCATTATTACTCTCCAATACCATGCTGGGTATTATTGTTGGCGCGATTTACTTGAGCTTTGCATGGTATGCCGGGGTGGCTGCCTGTGAATCTTATTCTGACCGCTACAGCCGTCTGAACGGCATGGAGTTTGGGCAGATCCGTATGTGGGGGTCGCTTGGCTGGGCGGTGGCGTCATCGTTCTCTGGCCTGCTGTTTAACCTCTCACCGGCCTATAACTTTATGCTCGGCAGCCTGGCGTCAGTGGTGATGCTGGTTGTTCTGGTGAGTCTGAAAGTCAATGTCAATGCGGCCAATGCCTCGGAGGTGCTAACCAAAGAGAAGATCGCACCCGCGGATGTTTACGCCCTGCTGCGTAATCGCAAATTTTGGGCATTCTGCCTGTACGTTGCGGGCGTGGCGTGGATGATGTTTATCGCGGAGCAGCAGTTCTCCCGGTACTTCGTTACTTTCTTTGCCGATGTACATGAAGGGAACGCCGTCTTTGGTTATCTGGGCACCGTACAATCGGGAATGGAATTTTTCATGTACATGGTCATTCCGCTATTCGTCAATTATGTTGGTGCGAAGCGTGGCCTGCTGATTGTTGGGACGCTGGTGGGCGCACGACTGGTTATCTCAGGCCTGTGCGACTCCCACCTGCTCATTTCTGTGCTGAAGCCACTATACGGTCTGGAGATCTGTTTATTACTGGTTTCTGTCTTTAAATATATTGCCGAGCATTTTGATAAACGTGTCAATGCGACCATGTATTTACTGGGTTATCAGGCCATGCTGTATGTCGGTAACGTGGTGGTTTCCTCTCCCGCCGGATTAATGTACGACCGGATAGGCTTTGAGAAGACATATATCATTATGGGCATTGTGGCGCTGACTTTTACATTGATATCGGCATTTACTTTATCTACCTGTCAGAGTAAACGAGGCAAAAATATCGCTCTCGATATTGCTGAAAATAACCCTGCAAAATAATTTACGTCATAAGGAACCGAAATATGTTAAATCATATTGTTGAGGAATCGTTGCGCACATTTCCTGGCAGTCCGGTTAATCCCGGCAGTTTTCAGGATCAAATAAGTTGCGCCCGAGAACATGTCCTCGAATTGATTAGCCGTCATTTAACGGAATTCGGTGAACAATTCCCTGCCGAAACCTGTGTGCAAGGTTATTACCCACTGACAGAGAATGTGGAATGGACGACCAGCTTCTGGACCGGGCAGTTATGGCTGGCGTGGGAAATGAGTGGTGAGAGCAAATTTCGTGAGATGGCGGAGAACCATGTGCGTTCGTTTGGCCTGCGTATTGCCGGACGCCACGATACCAACACCCACGACCTGGGATTCCTCTACACGCTTTCCTGTGTGGCGGCCTGGCGGTTGACGGGCAATCGCGATGCTCGAGGTTTTTCCCTGATGGCGGCTGAAGCGCTGTTGGAGCGTTTTCATGAAAAGGCGCAGATCATCCAGGCGTGGGGCGATCTTCGCGATCCCGATCAGGCCGGACGGATGATCATTGACTGCAATATGAATCTGCCGCTGCTGTACTGGGCGAGTGAGCAAACGGGCGATCCGCGTTTTGCGAATGCGGCGAAGGCCCACGTTGCGCAGGCAGCCAAACATCTGATCCGCCAGGATGCGTCGACCTTCCACACCTACTATATGGACGTGCAAACCGGCGCGCCGCGTTACGGTAATACCCAGCAGGGCTATGCTGATGATTCTTGCTGGTCGCGTGGGCAGGCATGGGGGATTTATGGTTTTCTGCTGAGCTATATTTACACTGGCGATAAACAAATGGTGCAGTTGTCGAAAAAGCTGGCCAACTACTTTCTTAATCGCCTGCCGGAAGATGCCGTTTGCCACTGGGATCTGGCATTAGTCGGAACCGATGCGCTGCGCGATTCATCTTCGGCGGCGATTACCGTCTGTGGTCTGCTGGAGCTGATTAAACATCTGCCGGTGACCGATCCGGATCGCGAGCGCTATCAACAGTGGGCGATGGGGATCATGTCTTCGCTGACCAGGCATTATCTGATGGGTAAAGATGAACAGGGGAACGGGCTACTGAAACACTCGGTGTATCACCTGTCGAGCAACAAAGGGGTCGATGAGTGTGCAAGTTGGGGGGATTATTTCTACGTTGAAGCGTTAATGCGCTTCACTCAGAGCTGGAAGCTCTACTGGTAAGGAGTGCCCGGTGGCGCTGCGGTTGAATGCCGGATGGTGGCCTAAAACGCCTCATCCGGCAACTCGGCAATCTTAAATGCCTGACTCCAGAATACGGATATTCATGTCCAGCACATCGCCTTTCACTGCTTCGCTATAGGCTTTCATATGCGGTGTTTGCAAATGCGCTTCAAGGTGCGCAATGCTTTCCCACTGTTCAACCATCACGATTGAGTCCGGTGCCGTGGTCTGAAAACTGACGCCAGCAGCATGATCGACCATCGGCGCGTAGCCGTGACAACCTTCTTCTTTCAGTACGGTCGGAACGATTTTAGCGAACTGGTCAAGTACCGCCTGGCGGTGATGTTGACCTGGACGTGTACGGATTTCTGCAATAACGGTAAGCATGGTTAACTCCTTCTAATTCCAGGTTACCAGTTAACCAAAAATTTCGTTCAGATGCTTGCGATATTCTGCGATATAACGCGGGACGTCTGGCATTTTAATCACGTCATTGGTGATAAAGGTCGGCAGCGCTTCCATTCCCAGGAACTGGTTTGCTTTATGGAACGGGAGATAAACGCCATCAACGCCAACGCCATGGAAGAACTGGTCTTTTTCAGTGAAGGCTTCCATCGGTGCGTTCCAGGTCAGAGACAGCATGTAGGTTTTGCCCTGAATCAGCCCGCCGGATCCGTATTTTTTAGACGCATCTGAACGTGTGCGGCCATCGCTGGCGTACAGCGTGCCGTGCCCTGCGGTGAATACATCATCAATGTATTTTTTCACCGTCCACGGCGCGCCCATCCACCAGCCAGGCATTTGCCAGATAACCGTATCTGCCCAAACAAAATTCTGCACTTCTGTTTGTGCGTCATAGTCGCTGTCTGCGCGTACGACTTTAACATCATGCCCGAGGTCGCGCAGGAAGCCGTCCGCGACCTCGGTCAGGGTGTCATTTAGTTGGCCATTGGAATGGCCGAATTTTTTCGCACCATTGATAATCAGAATGTTGCTCATGTTGTGTCCTCAAAGAATAACGTTTGAGGGCGATTTTACCCCTACCAGCACTGCGGTGAAATTAGCAAAATGTGCAAAGTCTTTTGCTACGTGAGCAACAATAATGCAATTACCAACTGACTTTCGCTTCAAACCCACCTTCCGGCGCATTGCTAAACGAGGCTGACATTCCATGCAGCGTCGCAATACGACGGACGATTGACAGGCCGAGGCCGCTGCCGGTCACGCTTTGTCCCGGGGGACGATAAAAGCGTTCACCGATGTGCGTCAGGACTTCCGGCGCAACGCCTGGCCCGTTATCTTTAATGCTGAAATTTCGGGCGTTGAGCGTCACTTCCACAATGCTTCCCCGCGGGCTGTAGCGAACCGCATTATCCAGGAGATTGCGGACCATCAGGCTGAGCAACAGTGGTTGCCCGGTGCGTGTAATGTCGTGCGCGTTAATCTGCAAACGCACATCAATGTGGGCCTGCTGCGCCGGATGGTAGATGTCCATCACTGCAGATTGCAGGAGCTGCTCCAGCGAGATTTCCGCCACATCCTGAAGATTATCGAGGGAGTCGAGGCGCGAAAGCGTCAGTAGCTGATCGACCAGACGCGTGGCGCGGTCAATTCCCGTTTGCATCTGCATTAACGCTTTTTGTCGTGCCTGCGGATCATCGTCGGACAGCTGCACCACTTCGGTCTGTACTTTCAGCGCGGTCAACGGGCTGCGCAGTTCGTGGGCGGCATCTGAGGTAAAGCGCCGCTCGCGTACCATGGTGGTATGAATACGTGTAAAAAGTTGATTGAGCGATTCAACCAGTGGGCGTACTTCGCTTGGCACACCTTTCGGGTCGAGCGGCTCTTCCGATTCCGGTGAACGCCAGCGCAGAGCCTGCGCCAGTTTTTTTAACGGCCTGAGTTCGCGGCTCAGCATGACCACCAGGATCAGCAACATGAGCGGCAGCGCAATCAGCCAGGGCGTTAGCTGAGCGGTGACGATCGACAGCGCCATATCCTCCCGATACTCCCATTCCTGACCCACCACGATGCGGTATTTACCGTCTGCGGAATTTAGCCACAGAAAGCGCCACGGATCGTTGTCGCCATTGAGTTGGCCATCACTAAAGCCTTCCCGGCTGTAGCTGTAGGGAATATCCTGGCCTTTATCGCCATCGTGCAAGACCATTTTGCCGTCGGTGGAATAGATGGCAAACGCCAGCGCGTCATCATCAATATGGCCGTGCTTCAGCTTCTTCGGCGTGCGGGCCATATTATGAGACGTAGTAACGTCGCTGATATCCAGCGTGCTGAGACGCTTGGCGAACAGCATCAACTGCGTATCAAACAGCTCATCGACATTATCGGTGGTCTGCTTCCAGGCCACAAAGCTGGAAACGGCCCAGGTCGCAGATGCAAGAATCAGAAAAATCAGTGTTAGCCTGATGCGCAGGCTGAGGCGTTGTGTGAGTTTCATGCGTCACCCAGGGTATAACCAATGCCATGCACGGTACGGATAAAGTCGCTGCCGAGCTTACGGCGTAGGTGATGGACGTGTACCTCAACCGCATTACTGGAGACGTTTTCATCCCAGTTATACAGTTTTTCTTCAATATGTTTGCGGGGGAGTACGCGCCCTTTGTTGCGCATCAGTAGTTCCAGCAGTGCGAACTCTTTTGGCTTGAGTGATAATGGCTCATCTGCGAACGTGGCGACCAGCGCGCCGGGGTTAAGCGTCACCTGACCGTGGCGCAGTTCGCTGGTGGCCTGGCCGCTGGCACGGCGCACCAACGCCTCCAGCCTTGCGGCAACTTCGATCAGCGCAAAGGGTTTACACAGATAGTCATCCGCGCCGAGGCGCAGACCTTCCACGCGTTCCGCCAGCGCGTCACGGGCGGTCAGAATCAGCACCGGCTCTTGCTTCCCGTTGGCTCGCCATTCGCGCAAGATGTCCCGCCCATCTATGCCTGGCAGCGTCAGGTCGAGGATCACCGCATCATAAGGGGCGCTGTAGAGCGCTTCTTTTCCCTGACGACCCTCAGTAAACCAGTCGATGCTGAAACCCATTTTACTCAGACCTGTTTTCAGGCCGTCGCCAATCAACGTGTCATCTTCTACCAGTAAAATACGCATATGCTCTTCCCTGCGGTCACTCTCATTACCGTCAAGTAAACCTGTGGCTACAGCCTCTGTACAGCAAAAAAGTATCTTTTTTTGCCTTAAGAACTTGTTAAGGATTAACTTATTTAATAGTCGTAAACCAACATGAAAGGGAGACATGACGATGAAAAAATTAGCTGCAATGGTTGCCGTAATGGCACTGTGTTCCGCACCTGTTCTGGCCGCGCAGCAGGGCGGCTTCTCTGGACCGACAACGACTACACAAAGCCAAAACGGCGGCTTTGTTGGCCCTAACGGCAGCAGCACGACGGTAGAAAGCGCCAAATCGCTGCGTGATGACACCTGGGTTACCCTGCGCGGGAACATTGTAGAGCGCATTTCCGACGACCTGTATGTGTTTAAAGATGCGACTGGCACAGTGAATGTCGATATCGACCACAAGCGTTGGAACGGCGTAACCGTCACGCCGCAGGATGTGGTTGAAATCCAGGGTGAAGTGGATAAAGACTGGAACTCCGTTGAAATAGACGTGAAACAGATTACCAAAGTTGCCAAATAATCCTCATCAGGGCCGCATTCGTGGCCCTTTTCTTTGTGACTCAACACGCCAGATAGGGTAGTATCTGCGGCAATATTGCCCTTCAATAAAGGGGTACAAAGTTGAGGAACCACGATTAATGAGCGATATGGCAGAGCGCCTGGCGCTGCATGAATTCACGGAAAACGCCTATCTGAACTACTCCATGTACGTCATCATGGACAGGGCGTTGCCGTTTATCGGCGATGGTTTGAAACCCGTTCAGCGTCGCATCGTGTACGCGATGTCCGAGCTGGGGCTGAATGCCAGCGCCAAATTTAAAAAGTCCGCCCGTACCGTCGGTGACGTACTGGGTAAATACCACCCCCACGGCGACAGTGCTTGCTATGAAGCGATGGTGCTGATGGCGCAGCCGTTTTCTTACCGTTATCCGCTGGTTGACGGGCAGGGGAACTGGGGGGCACCGGACGATCCGAAATCCTTCGCGGCAATGCGTTATACCGAATCCCGCCTGTCTAAATATGCGGAAGTCCTGCTGGGTGAACTCGGCCAGGGCACGTCGGATTGGGTGCCTAACTTCGATGGCACCATGCAGGAGCCGAAGATGTTGCCTGCGCGTCTGCCGAATATTCTGTTAAACGGCACTACCGGTATCGCCGTTGGTATGGCGACGGACATTCCGCCGCACAACCTGCGTGAAGTGGCTAAAGCAGCGATCACCCTGATTGAGCAGCCGAAAACGACGCTGGATCAATTGTTGGATATCGTGCAGGGGCCGGATTATCCGACCGAAGCAGAGATCATTACGTCGCGTGCGGAGATTCGTAAGATTTACGAAAACGGACGCGGCTCCGTACGTATGCGTGCGGTATGGTCGAAAGAAGACGGCGCGGTGGTGATTTCCGCGCTGCCGCATCAGGTTTCCGGGGCTAAAGTGCTGGAGCAGATCGCCGCTCAAATGCGCAATAAAAAGCTGCCGATGGTCGACGACTTGCGCGACGAATCGGATCACGAAAACCCGACCCGTCTGGTGATTGTCCCACGCTCCAATCGCGTGGATATGGAACAGGTGATGAACCACCTGTTTGCGACCACCGATCTGGAAAAAAGTTACCGCATCAACCTGAACATGATCGGGCTTGATGGGCGTCCGGCGGTGAAAAACCTGTTGGAGATCCTCACTGAATGGCTGGCGTTCCGCCGCGATACCGTGCGTCGTCGCCTCAACTATCGTCTGGAAAAAGTGCTTAAACGCCTGCACATCCTCGAAGGTTTGCTGGTGGCGTTCCTCAACATTGATGAAGTGATCGAAATTATTCGTCATGAGGATGAACCAAAGCCAGAGCTGATGTCGCGGTTTGGCATTTCTGAAACCCAGGCTGAAGCCATCCTCGAGCTGAAATTACGCCATCTTGCCAAACTCGAAGAGATGAAAATCCGCGGTGAGCAGGATGAGCTGGCGAAAGAGCGCGATCAGTTGCAGGGCATTCTGGCCTCCGAGCGTAAAATGAGTAACCTGCTGAAGAAAGAGCTGCAGGCTGACGCCGAGGCCTATGGTGACGATCGTCGTTCTCCGCTGCAGGAGCGTGAAGAAGCGAAGGCGATGAGCGAGCATGACATGCTGCCGTCTGAGCCGGTGACTATTGTGCTGTCCCAGAGTGGCTGGGTGCGTAGCGCGAAAGGCCACGACATCGATGCGCCAGGATTAAGCTATAAAGCGGGCGACAGCTTTAAGTCGGCGGTGAAGGGTAAGAGCAACCAACCGGTAGTGTTCGTTGACTCGACCGGACGCAGCTACGCCATCGACCCGATTACGCTGCCGTCGGCGCGTGGTCAGGGTGAGCCGTTGACCGGGAAGCTCACGCTGCCGCCAGGCGCGACGGTTGAGCACATGCTGATGGAAGGCGACGACCAGAAACTGCTGATGGCATCCGACGCGGGCTATGGTTTTGTCTGCACCTTCAATGACCTGGTAGCACGTAACCGTGCGGGTAAAGCATTGATTACGCTGCCAGAAAATGCGCGCGTTATGCAGCCGGTAGTGATTGAAGATGAAACCGATATGCTGCTGGCGATTACTCAGGCCGGTCGCATGTTGATGTTCCCGGTAAGCGATTTACCGCAGTTGTCGAAGGGCAAAGGGAACAAGATCATTAATATCCCCGCAGCGGAAGCGGCAAAAGGCGAAGATGGTCTGGCGCTGCTCTATGTGTTACCGCCGCAAAGCACGCTGACTATCCACGTCGGCAAGCGCAAAATTAAACTGCGTCCTGAAGAGTTGCAAAAAGTTACCGGCGAGCGTGGTCGTCGCGGTACGCTAATGCGCGGCCTGCAGCGTATCGATCGCATTGACATTGATTCGCCTCGACGCGCCAGTCACGGCGACAGCGAAGAATAACGCTACCGTCCAGCTCTCCCTGTTTTCGCGCAGGGAGAGCCAACGTTAAAAATTCCCGTGAAACCGTTGTTTATTCGAGCGTTGCGATTAACAATACGCTTTTCCTTAAGAGCCGTTCTTAACAAAGCCCTAACCTGATGCCGAGTTGTGCATCCGGTGACGTAAAACGCCAGGTTCTTAGGCCTTTAGAGGTTGTTATGCTATATATTTTTCGTGTCATCATTACTGTTATTTACTGCGTTCTGGTCTGTATCTTCGGGTGCATATACTGTCTGTTCAGCCCGCGAAATCCTAAACACGTCGCCACGTTTGGCCACATGTTTGGCCGCCTGGCTCCCCTTTATGGTCTGAAGGTCGAATGCCGCATGCCGGCAGACGCGCAGAACTATGGTAATGCTATCTATATTTGTAACCATCAGAACAACTACGACATGGTTACCGCTGCGAATATCGTTCAGCCGCCGACGGTAACGGTAGGTAAAAAAAGCCTGCTGTGGATCCCGTTCTTTGGCCAACTTTACTGGCTAACCGGTAACCTGCTGATTGACAGAAACAACCGCGCAAAAGCGCACAGCACCATTGCAGCCGTGGTTAACCATTTCAAAAAACGTCGCATTTCTATCTGGATGTTCCCGGAAGGAACACGCAGCCGCGGTCGCGGTTTGTTGCCGTTTAAAACCGGTGCGTTTCACGCGGCGATTGCGGCAGGTGTCCCGGTTATTCCGGTGTGCGTTTCAACAACCTCGAACAAGATAAATTTAAATCGCCTCAATAATGGTCTGGCGATTGTCGAGATGTTGCCGCCGGTGGATATTAGCCACTTTGGGAAAGATCAGGTTCGTGAACTGGCAGCGCATTGCCGTACGCTGATGGAACAAAAAATCGCAGAACTCGATAAAGAAGTTGCTGAACGGGAAGCCGCCGGTAAGGTTTAATCCGTGCTATTCGGGTTTTTTACAGGAAAAGATTTCCTGTGTGTTAATCGCCAGTTTTTCATGGAGTTTATATGTCATTCAGTCGGCGTCAGTTCATTCAGGCATCGGGGATCGCACTGTGTGCAGGTGCTGTTCCGCTGAAGGCTAATGCTGCCGGTCAGCAACAACCGTTACCCGTACCTCCGCTGCTGGAGTCCCGTCGGGGGCAGCCGCTATTTATGACGCTGCAGCGCGCGCACTGGTCCTTCACGCAAGGCACGCGCGCACCTGTCTGGGGAATTAACGGTCGCTACCTGGGACCGACAATCCGCGTCTGGAAAGGGGATGACGTCAAGCTTATCTACAGCAACCGTTTGACTGAAAATGTCTCGATGACTGTCGCCGGTTTACAGGTACCTGGCCCGCTAATGGGCGGCCCGGCACGCATGATGTCTCCTAATGCGGATTGGGCGCCAGTGCTGCCGATTCGGCAGAATGCCGCCACGTTGTGGTATCACGCTAATACACCAAATCGTACAGCCCAGCAGGTCTATAATGGCCTTGCCGGGATGTGGCTGGTTGAGGATGAAGTGAGTAAATCGCTGTCTATCCCCAATCACTACGGGGTGGATGATTTTCCGATCATTATCCAGGACAAGCGTCTGGACAACTTTGGTGCGCCGGAATACAGCGAACCCGGCAGCGGTGGTTTTGTTGGGGATACGCTGTTGGTCAACGGGGTGCAAAGTCCGTATGTCGAGGTTTCTCGCGGCTGGGTGCGCTTGCGCTTGCTCAACGCCTCAAACTCGCGCCGTTACCAGTTGCAAATGAGCGATGGCCGTGCGCTGCATGTGATTTCCAGCGATCAGGGCTTTTTACCTGCGCCCGTTTCGGTGAAGCAGCTCTCGCTGGGGCCTGGCGAGCGCCGTGAAATTCTGGTGGATATGACTAACGGTAATGAGGTCTCTATCACCTGCGGTGAGGCGGCCAGCATTGTCGACAGGATCCGCGGATTCTTTGAGCCTTCCAGTATTCTTATCTCCACGCTGGTATTGACGCTGCGTCCGACTGGCCTCCTGCCGCTGGTGACCGACAGCCTGCCAATGCGCCTGTTGCCAACGGAAATCCTCAGCGGTTCGCCGATTCGCAGTCGTGACATCAGCCTGGATGATGATCCTGGTATCAATGGTCAGCTGTGGGACGTCAATCGCATGGATATTACCGCTCAGCAAGGCTCCTGGGAGCGTTGGACTGTGCGGGCGGATATGCCCCAGTCTTTCCATATTGAAGGCGTCTCGTTCCTGATCCGTAATGTGAATGGCGCGATGCCGTTCCCGGAAGACAGAGGCTGGAAAGATACCGTTTGGGTCGACGGCCAGGTTGAATTACTGGTCTACTACGGACAACCTTCCTGGGCCCATTTCCCGTTTTACTTTAACAGTCAGACGCTGGAAATGGCGGACCGTGGTTCGATCGGACAGATGTTGGTGAACCCGGCGCCGTAATGCGCCGGGGTTTCCGTTACGCCCGCCAGAACATGCGCGAGAACAGGATTAGAATGGGGTAAATCTCCAGACGCCCCAGGATCATGGCCGCGCACATCAGCAGTTTTGCTTCATCGTTCAAAGTACCAAATGTCGTTGCGGTGACGCCAAATCCCAGACCCATGTTGTTGATGCAGGCGGCGACGGTGGCAAAAGAGGAGAAAAGATCGTAGCCCATCAGATTGAGCGCCCAGATAAAAAAGCTGGTGAACAAAACGTAAAGAAAGAAGAAGCTCCATACCGAACGCACCACGCGGTCGCTTACCACGCTATTACCCACTTTGATATTCAGTAAAGCGCGAGGATGTGCGAGTTGGTGTAGCTCCTGACGGCACTGCTTGAACATAATTAAAAAGCGCAGCACCTTAATCCCACCGCAGGTCGAGCCCACGCAACCGCCGAAGAAACTGGCGCTGAGCAGCATAAAGATGGTATGCGAGGGCCACTGCGCGTAATCCGCCGTGGACAGGCCATTATCCGTCAGCATGGAGCTGGCGAGAAAAAAGGCATGCACCAGACTGTCCGTTATCCCATACATGCCCGCCCGCCAGACCTGCCAGGTGGCGATCACGGTGACAACCAGCGCAATAAGCAGAAAGAAACGCAGTTCGGCATTGCGACGAAAGGGTTTGAAGGTACGTTTCGCAATAGCCACGTACCAGAGGGTGAAGTTAAAAGCAGACAACAGGGAAAACACCCCAGCGACCAGCTCAATCGCATGGCTGTCATAGAAGCCGATACTCTCACTGCGCGTGGAAAAACCGCCGAGGGAGACCGTCGACAGCCCATGGCACAAGGCGTCGAAAAACGACATCCCGGCTGCCCAGTAGGCCAGAGTACAGATTAGACCCAAAATGACATAGGTCAGCCACAGCGTACGTGCAGTATCGGCAAGTCTTGGCGTGAGGCGTTCTTCTTTAAAGGGCCCCGGCATTTCAGACTGATACAGCTTCATGCCGCCGATACCCAAAAGCGGTAATACCGCCACGGCGAGGACAATAACCCCCAGCCCGCCAATAAAATTGAGCTGGGCCCGATAGTAGAGATACGATTTCGGCAACGCGCTGACGTCGTGAATCACCGTTGCACCCGTGGTGGTTATACCGGAAACCCCTTCAAACAGGGCATCGGCAAAAGAGAGATTTAAGCCGTCGTCCATCCACATCGGCATCGCGCTGATAAACGAAAACAGCAGCCAGAACAGAACGATAATGACGAAGCCATCCCGGGTTCGTAGTTGAATACCCGCATGCTTGGTTGCCAGCCATGCGCCGCCGCCGAGGGTAAAGAAGGTCATAAACGTGCTGAAAAAAGCGAAAAAGCTCCGCTCTTTGTTTAACAAAGCAATGGTCATCGGTGGCAGCATGGAGAAGCTGTAGAGAAGAACCAGAAATCCGCACAGGTGAACAACCACCCGTAACTGGGAAATATGCAGTGAATCGTTGAGTCGCAATGAAAAATCCCCCGCCAAAAAAGAGTGACCTCAGCTGGTCGGCATGGCGTTAATAATGATGGATCAAAATGGGCTGCGTAAAATTTAACAATTTATAAATCTTTCTACTCGTCTGGTTCAGACTCCACTTCATTTCTTGCCGACATACAGCGTATAATCCCCGGCCTTTGATTATTTTTTTACCATTTTTGGAAGCACTATGAGCGCAATATCCCTGATCCAGCCGGACAGAGACCTTTTCTCCTGGCCGCAGTACTGGGCTGCCTGTTTTGGCCCGGCACCGTTTTTGCCGATGTCACGCGACGAAATGGACCAACTTGGCTGGGATAGCTGCGACATCATTCTGGTTACCGGCGATGCCTACGTCGATCACCCCAGCTTTGGCATGGCAATTTGCGGCCGTATGCTGGAAGCTCAGGGCTTTCGTGTTGGGATTATCGCCCAGCCGGAGTGGAACAACAAAGACGATTTTATGCGTTTGGGTAAACCGAACCTGTTCTTTGGTGTAACCGCAGGCAATATGGACTCGATGATCAACCGTTATACGGCCGATCGCCGACTGCGCCATGACGATGCCTATACGCCAGACAACGTGGCGGGCAAACGCCCGGACCGTGCCACGCTGGTCTATACCCAGCGCTGTAAAGAAGCATGGAAAGATGTGCCGGTTATTCTCGGTGGTATTGAGGCCAGTCTGCGCCGTACCGCGCACTACGACTACTGGTCTGATACCGTTCGTCGCTCCGTGCTGGTGGATTCAAAAGCCGACATGCTGATGTTTGGTAACGGTGAGCGCCCGCTGGTGGAAGTGGCGCATCGTCTGGCGATGGGGGAAACCATCGATCAGATCCGCGACGTGCGTAACACTGCGATTATGGTTAAAGAAGCACTACCGGGCTGGAGTGGGGTGGATTCCACGCGCCTCGACACGCCGGGCAAAATTGACCCGATCCCGCATCCGTACGGCGAAGATCTGCCGTGTGCCGACAACAAACCGGTCGCCCCGAAAAAGCAGGAAGCGAAAGCGGTAACGGTACAGCCGCCGCGCCCGAAACCGTGGGAAAAAACCTACGTGCTGCTGCCCTCTTTCGAAAAAGTGAAGGGTGACAAAGTGCTGTATGCGCATGCGTCGCGTATCCTGCACCACGAAACCAACCCAGGCTGCGCGCGTGCGCTGATGCAAAAGCATGGCGATCGCTACATCTGGATTAACCCGCCAGCTATTCCGCTTTCTACCGAAGAGATGGACAGCGTCTTTGCGCTGCCGTACAAGCGCGTGCCGCACCCGGCGTATGGCGATAGCCGCATTCCGGCCTACGAGATGATCCGTTTCTCGATCAACATTATGCGTGGCTGCTTTGGCGGCTGTTCGTTCTGTTCGATCACTGAGCACGAAGGCCGCATCATCCAGAGCCGCTCTGAAGATTCGATAATCAATGAGATCGAAGCCATTCGCGACACCGTTCCGGGCTTTACCGGCGTGATTTCCGATCTCGGTGGTCCAACGGCGAACATGTATATGTTGCGCTGTAAGTCACCGCGTGCTGAGCAGACCTGCCGTCGTCTGTCCTGCGTTTACCCGGATATCTGTCCGCATATGGATACCAACCACGAACCGACGATTAACCTTTATCGCCGGGCGCGTGATTTGAAAGGCATTAAAAAGATCCTCATTGCTTCCGGTGTGCGCTATGACATCGCGGTTGAAGATCCGCGCTATATCAAAGAGCTGGCGACCCACCACGTTGGCGGCTATCTGAAGATTGCGCCAGAGCATACTGAAGAAGGCCCGCTGTCGAAGATGATGAAGCCGGGGATGGGCAGCTACGATCGCTTTAAGGAGCTGTTCGATACCTACTCTAAACAGGCGGGTAAAGAGCAATACCTGATCCCATACTTCATCTCCGCGCACCCGGGTACGCGTGACGAGGATATGGTGAATCTGGCGCTGTGGCTGAAACAACGTCGTTTCCGTCTGGATCAGGTGCAGAACTTCTATCCATCGCCGCTGGCGAACTCCACAACCATGTATTACACCGGGAAAAACCCGCTGGGTAAAATTGGTTATAAGAGTGAAGACGTGGTGGTGCCGAAAGGCGATAAGCAGCGCCGTTTGCATAAAGCCCTGCTGCGTTACCACGATCCAGCTAACTGGCCGTTAATCCGCCAGGCGCTGGAAGACATGGGTAAAAAGCATCTGATCGGCGGTCGTCGTGAATGTCTGGTTCCGGCGCCTACGCTGGAAGAGATGCGTGAAGCACGTCGCCAGAACCGTCATACCCGTCCTGCGTTGACCAAGCATACGCCAGTGGCTCATCAGCGCCAGACGCCTGCCGCGAACAAAAAACGCGGCAAAGTTGCGGGGCGTTAATGCCAGATTGAATGCCGGATAAGGTACAAATGCTTTACCCGGCAATCACATCCAACGTTATGCCTCACGAATTCTGGCCGCTAATGCGGCCAGTTTTGCATCATCCGCTCGTTCGTGGTCGTGTGATGACAGATAGCCTTCATACTGCTCGAAAAATTTGGTCTGCCGCGACTCAATCGGTTTCCAGTGGGGGAGGTCGCCAGTACCGTGCATAGGGCTTAATTTGCTGTGCACATGGTCTACGCCGAAACCTTCGAAGAACATCCCCGTACGACTGACATCCGGGAAAGCCTTATCCAGTTTCTTAGCCACTTTTTGGGTTGCCATCATCAGGTCAGCCAACGCCTGCGGCGGCATATCGAAGGCATAGCTGGGGTAATGCTTTTTCGGGATCACCACGGTAAAACCGTCAGTGTTCGGGAAAATAGACAGAAAAGCCAGATGGTGCTCGTCTTCCCAGACCTTATGGCAGGGGGCTTTGCCTTCAACTATTTGACAGAAAATACAGGTCATTCCTTTTCTCCGCAGTAAGGTATGTCGTCAGGACGCAGTCAGTTTAGTACAGACCCAATACCTTCCACCACATCAACCCCACGGTGATAAACACCGCCTGGTTAAACAGGCTGATGATAAAGCCTGTGCGCCACCAGACGCCCGTTGGAACGTACCCGGCGCCAAACAGGATTGGACCGCGAGCGTGGGTGTACTGGGTGAGCGAGCAGTACAAACTGCTGGTGAAGGCCAGCATTAGCGCCGTGGGGGCAGCGGGGATGTTCAAATGCAGACCTACGCCGAGGAAAACGGCGTACAGCGCGGCAATCTGTGCATTGCCGCTGGCAAAAAAGTAGTGAGTATAGAAATAGGCGGCGTTCAGCAGCAGCAGGACGATTACCCAACTGGTACCGTGCATGGTGCTGCTCAGGCTGTCACCGATCAGATTGCCAAACCAGGTGGTAAAACCCAGTTTTTTCAGCTGGTTTGCCATCATCAGCAGCGCGGCAAACCAAATCAGTGTGTCCCAAGCGCCTTTTTCACTTTTGACGTCTTCCCAGCTCAGAACACCGCTTAGTAATAAAATAGACAGTCCCACGAACGAGGCAGTGGTGGCGTCGACGCCTAACGTATCGCCAAAAATCCACAGCACCAGCAGCACGCCGACGGTAGCCAGCATCAGCCATTCCCCACGAGACATCCGACCCATTTCCACCAGCTCTTTACGCGCCAGATTCGGGGCATCTGGTGTGTGTTTAATTTCCGGGCGTACAATCCAGTAGACCAGCAATGGAACCAGCAGTAAGGAGACCAGGCAAGGCAGCAGCGCCGCCATGAACCAGCCGCCCCAGGTCAGCGTGACGCCCGCATTGGCCGCCAGCTTCACCGCTAACAGATTGCCAGTGTAGCCGGTCATAAATAGTGCGGCAGTGACGTCGTTGACGTTGCCAATACAGGTGATAAGAAAGGTACCGATTTTACTGCGGGACTCATCTTCCGGATTCGAATGAAAACTGCGCGCCAGGGAGTCGGCAATGGGGTAGATGACGCCGCCGCAGCGTGCCGTATTGCTCGGCATTGCGGGGGATAGGATCAGATCGGCAAAGGCCAGACCGTAGGCGAGTCCGAGAGTGCGTTTGCCAAGCAAACGGATCATCTGCAGCGCAATACGTCGTCCGAGGCCTGTTTTGATAAACCCGCGGGCAATCATAAAAGCGACGACGATAAGCCAGATAAGCGAACTGTTCAGTTCGCTTAGCGCTGTGGTGATAGCGCCGCTGGCGGTTTTATCTCCGGCAGCATAGGCGAGTGCAAAAACCGTAATTCCAATAATGCCGACTGCGCCGATGGGTAACACTTTCGCCACGATAGAGGCGATGGTGGCGACGAAGATAATTGCTGAATGCCAGGCTGGCGTACTTAGCCCTGTCGGCGGGGTAAGCTGCCACAGTCCAGCGGAAATGAGTGTTATAAGAATCAATGGGAGCCATTTGACACTATTGCTTTTTTTCTCAGTCACGGTTACGCACCTATAGGTGTTATAAATATATTCATATCATGAATATATTTACTGAATAATTAACAGGTTATGTTGCGTAATGCTGCTCCAGGGATTGCAAGAAATACATCAATATATGTGTGTGAATTGTTTCCTGATATTTCAAATCAGAAAAGGCCCGACGAGAGTGTCGGGCTGGAAGGAAGGGGTTAACCGCCGAACTGGTCTGGATCGGGTCCCAGACGTTTACCCTGATCGAGTTTCGCGATTTCGCCTAATTCATCTTTATCCAGGCGGAAGTCCCAGACGTTAAAGTTTTCTACGATACGCGCAGGGGTGACCGATTTCGGAATCACCACCAGGCCGCTATCCAGATGCCAGCGGATGACAATCTGCGCGGGTGATTTGCCATATTTCTCTGCGAGGTCACGGATTATCTTTTGATCGAAGACATCTTTGCCGCCCTGCGCCAGTGGACTCCAGGATTCGGTCTGGATTTTATGTGTGGCGTTCCAGGCGTGCAGTTGGCGTTGTTGCATGAGCGGGTGAAGTTCTATCTGATTAATCACCGGAGGTACGCCGGTTTCATCCATTAGCCGCTGGAGATGGTTTATCTGAAAGTTGCACACGCCGATGCTCTTAATCAGCCCTTCTTTTTGCAGGTCTATCATGCTTTCCCACGCTTCAACGTAGTGGTCGATCGCCGGAACGGGCCAATGCATCAGATACAGATCGAGGTAATCAAGCTGGAGTTTCTCCATGCTTTCGAGTAAGGCTTCCCGGGGGCGTTTCTGGTCATCATTCCACAGCTTAGTGGTAATGAATAACGCTTCCCGCGGCACGCCTGCATCGCGTATTGCTTTGCCGACACCTTCTTCATTTTTGTACGCTGCCGCGGTATCGATTGAGCGATACCCCACTTCCAGCGCTTTATGAATGGCGGTGATGACTTCTTCGTTGCTTGCCTTCCAGACCCCCAGGCCCAGTTGTGGCATGACGTTGCCATCCTGTAGTTTTATAATGGTTGGAGTGGTCATAATTCCCCCCTTAATGTCTGTCACCGGAACATACTCCGGTGACATAGGTGTGACTTAAGCCTGGTATAAATACCCAAAAACGAAAGGTGGAGGTCAAAAAACCTTAGCGGGCAGCTTCGTAAATCCGACGGCTGACGTCGAGCGTAATGTCCTGATGTTCTCCCAGTTTCGTATTCCCATGGGCTTCCAGTTTTTCCAGTAACGCCGGGATAGAACTGCCGTCCAGACCGTAGTCAGACAGGCGAGTCGGTACGCCCATTTGCTCGAAGAAAGCGCGGGTTGCTGCAATGGCGGCATCGATGCGCTGGTCATCGCGTCCTTCGGTGATATTCCACACGCGTTCAGCATACTGCAGCAGTTTGGCGCGCTTGGCATCGCGTTTTTCATTCCACAGCGCAGGCAGAACGATGGCCAACGTTTGGGCATGATCGAGACCATGCATTGCGGTCAGTTCGTGACCCAGCATATGCGTTGCCCAGTCCTGCGGTACGCCTGCACCAATCAGGCCGTTGAGTGCCTGGGTTGCCGCCCACATGACGTTTGCACGGACGTTGTAATTTTCCGGCTCCTGCAATGCTTTCGGGCCTTCTTCGATAAGCGTCAACAGAATGCCTTCGGCAAAGCGATCCTGAATTTTCCCGTCGACCGGATAGGTCACATACTGCTCAACGGTATGAACGAACGCATCCACGACACCGTTAGCAACCTGACGCGGCGGCAGTGTATAGGTGTAAACCGGATCCAGCACGGCAAATACCGGCTGCACAAACGGGGTCATAAAGGCCAGTTTATCGCCAGTGGTTTTACGTGAAATTACCGCACCGGAATTAGATTCAGAGCCGGTAGCTGGCAGGGTTAATACGGAGCCCATCGGGATGGCGCTTTTTACGTCATTACCGTGGGTTTCCAGAATACGCCATGGATCAACGCCGTCCGCGTACTGTGCCGCAGCCGCGATGAATTTGGTGCCATCCAGCACTGAACCACCGCCCACCGCCAGCAGGAACGTCACTTTCTCATCACGTACGATTTTTACCGCGTTCATTAGCGTTTCATAAGACGGGTTCGGCTCAATACCGCCAAACTCAATCACGTCCAGACCTTTTAGCGCGTCCTGAACCTGTGCCAGAACGCCGGTTTTTTTCACGCTGCCGCCGCCGTAGGTAACCAGTACGCGAGCGTCCTGAGGGATTTGATCGCGCAACTGTGCAATTGCGCCTTTACCAAACAGAATGCGGGTTGGGGTATGGAGATTAAAATTGTTCATTGCTCGTTCCCTTATGTGGGTAAAAAAGAGGGCAGGAGAGTATCTGCCGGATGATGAACATTGTGGTCGTCAGTCGCGTAGCTCTCAATGCTCATTTCTGCCGATGTCTTGCCCATTTCTACAGACGACTGGAGAAAAAGTATAAATCTGCGCATTATGGCAGGGTTACAAACCGATGATGAACTGGTGCTCTATGAACCGTGATGAGATCTGCCTTCTGCTGACAGATAAAATTAAGCAGTTGAAAAATAATGAAAATAAACTCAGCGAACTGCTGCCAGATGTTCGTCTGCTCCACGGTACTGAGCCGGCGGCGCGTACACCGGTGATGTATCAGCCTGGCATCATATTTCTCTTTTCGGGGCATAAAATTGGTTATATCAATGAACGCGTATTTCGTTATGACGCCAACGAATATCTGTTGCTGACAGTACCTTTACCCTTTGAATGTGAAACGTATGCGACGCCGGAGGTTCCACTGGCCGGTATTTACCTGAATGTCGATATTCTGCAATTGCAGGAGCTGTTGATGGACATTGGGGAAGACGAGCTGTTCCAGCCCGCCATGGCGGCCAGCGGGATCAACTCCGCGACGCTCTCTGACGAAATTCTCTGTGCCGCTGAGCGTCTGCTGGATGTGATGGAGCGGCCGCTGGATGCGCGTATTCTGGGAAAACAGATCATTCGCGAGATCCTCTACCATGTGCTGACCGGGCCGCGTGGCGGCGCGTTACTCGCGCTGGTTAGTCGCCAGACGCATTTCAGTTTGATAAGCCGGGTGTTGAAGCGAATTGAAACCAAATACACCGAAAACCTCAATGTAGAACAGCTGGCGGCAGAAGCGAACATGAGCGTGTCGGCGTTTCATCATAATTTTAAAGCGGTGACCAGCACATCGCCGCTGCAATATCTCAAGAGTTATCGGCTGCATAAAGCACGGATGATGATGATCCACGACGGAATGAAGGCCAGCGCGGCCGCCATGCGTGTCGGCTATGAGAGCGCATCGCAATTCAGTCGTGAGTTTAAACGTTTCTTTGGCGTAACGCCGGGAGAGGATGCGGCCAGAATAAGAATGATGCAGGGGAGTTGACTTCTTGTCGGCCTGACAGGTACACCGTACGCCTTAAAGCTGCGTGCTATAAGGCGAAATGCCGGAGAGTATCCGGCCTACGGATGCGATTCAGGCGCTACAGTATTTTTTTTTAATCACCACGAACAGCGTTCCCAACAGACCTGCGGTTAACAGGGCAATCGGCAGGATCATTAAAAAGGTCATCACCTGATCTTCATGGCGTTTGACGAACGGGATCATGCTTAGCGCATAGCCGAAGCCGGTGACGACCGTGACCCACAGCAGTCCGCTCAGCCAGTTAAAAAACTGGAATCGACGATTAGGAAGCCCTGAAATACCCGCCATTGTTGGCAGCAGGGTACGAACGAATGCCAGAAAGCGTCCGGCCAGCAGCGCCATCAACCCATGTTGATCAAACATACAAGTGGCACGCTGATGATACTTTTCAGGTAATTGCGCCAGCCAGCCTTTTACCGTCCGCGTGTTGCCCAGCCATCGTCCCTGAATGTAGCTCAGCCAGCAGCCCAGACTGGCTGCGGCGGTCAGAATAGCTATGGTAGGTAAAAAACTCATCACGTCCTGAGCGATCAGTGCACCTGCCAGCAATAACAGGCTGTCTCCGGGTAAAAAGGAGGCGGGCAGCAGACCATTTTCTAAAAACAGTGTGGCGAACATAACGAAGTACACCACGCTCACAACGTGTGGATCCGCCAGCGCGGCAAAATCGTGTTGCCAGAGCGCGGAGACAATATCTTGAATGACTACCATGGACTTTCCTGTGGAACAGCGTTTATGTGTGGATTGTACTCCTGAATTGTCCGGGATGCCTTGATCCCGGACGCAACAATTGCAGACTTTTCCACCAGAAGTGTCTGCATATATGTCCATCTATGGCAATTTTACTCGATTCGGGCAAATCCTGCGGCTAAATCGGCAATCAGATCGTCAACATTCTCTAAACCGATATGCAGACGGATGAGCGTTCCACTGAAGTCCACCTCGCCTTGTGGACGAATTGCCGCAATGTGCTCCGGCTGATTAGCGAGAATCAACGACTCAAAGCCGCCCCAGGAGTAAGCCATGCTGAACAGGTTGAAGTGATCCATATACGCGCTCAGCTCCTCATGATTGAGTTTCTTATTCAATACGAACGAGAACAGACCGCTGCTGCCGGTGAAATCACGCTTCCAGAATTCGTGACCCTTACTGCCGGGCAGCGCTGGGTGGTTCACGCGGGCGACCTGCGGATGGCTGGCCAGCCATTCGGCAACCTTTACGCTGCTTTCATGATGCTGACGCAGGCGTACGCTCAGCGTACGCAGTCCACGGCTGGTCATATAGGCAGTATCGGCATCCAACATTTGTCCCATCAGATACGCATTTTCGCGCAGTTGATCCCAGCAGCGGGCATTGGATACCGCCGTGCCGACCATGCCATCGGAATGACCAATCAGATATTTGGTGCCAGCCTGAATAGAAACATCGATGCCAAAATCCAGCGCTTTGAACAGCACCCCGGCAGCCCAGGTGTTATCAATCATGATGATCGCGTCAGGTGCAACGCTTCTGACGGCGGCAACAATAGCCGGAACATCATGCACTTCCATGGTGACAGAGCCGGGCGATTCCAAAAATACGACTTTGGTGTTCGGCTGCATGTGCTTCACTATATCGGCGCCAACCAGCGGATCGAACCAGCCGGTGGACACGCCAAGCTTGCCGAGAATTTTTGTGCAGAAATCCTGGCTGGGTTCATAGGCGGTGTTGGTCATCAGCACATGATCGCCTTGCTCCACAAAAGCGAGGATGGTGTTTGCCACGGCTGCCGCGCCGCAGGGGAATAAGGCGCAACCTGCTCCGCCTTCCAGTTCACACATCGCCTCCTGCAGGGAGAAATGCGTCAGGGTTCCGCGACGTCCGTAAAAAAGTGCGCCGTTAGCCCGGTTATGGGTAGCCTGTTTTTTGGCCTCTAAGGTATCAAAAACCAGCGAAGAAGCGCGCTGGATCACGCTATTTACCGAGCCCAGCGTGTACTTTTTACTGCGCCCTGCATGCACAAGTTTGGTTTCAAGTTGTTTATCTGCCATGTTGTTTGACCTGTTTTTATACGTCTGGATGTCTAAACTACCATGAATCAAAGATGACGCATCCCGCAGAACAGGCATACAGTAGAAAATAATCTCAAACTGCGTCTGGTGACTTTTTTACTGCGTAAGCGCAAGGAAAAGAAACCAAAGGTGCGGCACTATGTAAATAGTAATGAGAACGACTATCAATTCGACGTCGTTTTGATATCATTACGCACAGATTTTGTGACTTGCGTCCTGGAGATACAGAGTGGGTAATAATTTGATGCAGACGGACCTTTCCGTCTGGGGTATGTATCAGCACGCCGATATCGTGGTTAAGTGCGTGATGATTGGGCTGATTTTGGCGTCAGTGGTCACCTGGGCAATTTTCTTTAGTAAGAGCCTTGAGTTCTTTACTCAGAAACGCCGCCTTAAGCGCGAGCAGCAACTGCTGGTGGATGCTCGCTCTTTAGACCAGGCAAGTGAGATTGCCGCAGGATTCGATGGCAAAAGCCTGGGCGCGCTGTTGATTAACGAGGCGCAGAATGAGCTGGAACTGTCTGAAGGTAGCGACGACAACGAAGGTATTAAAGAACGTACTGGTTTCCGTCTGGAGCGTCGCGTCGCGGCGGTAGGGCGTCATATGGGGCGCGGTAACGGATACCTGGCGACCATTGGGGCTATCTCTCCGTTCGTGGGGCTGTTCGGTACGGTATGGGGCATCATGAATAGCTTCATCGGGATCGCGCAAACCCAAACGACCAACCTGGCCGTTGTTGCGCCGGGTATCGCAGAAGCGCTGTTAGCCACCGCGATTGGTCTGGTTGCAGCAATTCCTGCAGTTGTTATCTATAACGTTTTCGCACGTCAGATTGGCAGCTATAAAGCGATGCTGGGCGATGTCGCGGCGCAGGTGCTGTTGCTGCAAAGTCGCGATCTCGACCTGAACGCTAGCGCATCCGCGCATCCGGTACGTGCTGCGCAGAAATTACGTGTAGGATAATGTTCCATGGCAATGAGCTTTAATGAAAACCTGGACGATAACGGTGAAATGCATGAAATAAACGTGACGCCGTTTATCGACGTTATGTTGGTTTTATTGATCATCTTTATGGTGGCTGCGCCGTTGGCAACGGTGGATGTGAAGGTGAATCTCCCTGCTTCCACCAGCACACCGCAACCGCGTCCGGAAAAACCGGTTTACCTGTCTGTGAAAGCCGATAAGAGTATGTTTATTGGCAACAACCAGGTGACGGACGATACCATGATTAGCGAGTTAAATACGCTGACTGATGGCAAGAAAGACACTACGATCTTCTTCCGTGCGGATAAAACCGTCGATTATGAAACCATGATGAAGGTTATGGATGCTTTGCATCAGGCGGGGTTCCTGAAGATTGGTCTGGTTGGTGAAGAGACTGTAAAAGCGAAGTAATCTTCATTGCCGGGTGGGGGGGGCGCCTTACCCGGCCTGCAGCTCCTGATTCAACGTTCTCCACTCGCCCTTATCTGTCTTCATCCAGGGCGACTGTCGTTATCCTGGTTGGCTCGTAGTTGCCTTCAGACAGTTTACGCGTCAGGCGAAGGGTGGCTGTTTCTCGCCTGAGAATATGCTGATATGCGCTTTCCAGCCGGGTCATTATTTTGTCCCGCAGTTCCGGTTGCTGCTCCATAATGGCCTCAATGGCGGCGCCGTAGATCTCTTCTTTAGCTTGTAGCGCATAAATCTCACGGCGATTTTGCCATTTCATTCGTACCAGCGCGGCGGGGATAGAAACAATCTCCTGAGCGACGCTTTCCAGCGTCGCGTTTTTATTGGCAATCAACACGGCTAAATTTTGCTTTAAGACAAACTCATCGCTTTTATGGTCATCTAAAGCCAAATAAACATTATTATCCTCAATATCTTTCATTTTATTTCTTTTCCAGAGAATAAAAAATAGGATCGCTGGTTTCATGTGTGATTAAATTAAGCCAAATTTTATTACCTTGCTCATTTATGATAGCTGTTTTTGTGGACAAAATTTTACTTAATTCTTGAGCGTTAATGTCGCCTTCTGCTTGTAGTGAATTGAGCAAGCGAGTGAATGACTCAATTTTCGCGGCACGAAACAAACGCTCTTTTAAATGACGATCACACTCTTCAAATAACATATTGCGTGCCTGACCGGTAGCTGTAGCACTAATCAAAATATCGGGTTCGTAATCGCTTAACGTTCTCTTTCCCTGATTCAAATTTTCACTATTATCTACGGGTTCAGTATTGGTAGATGGACTGGATAAGTGAAAATGCGAGGGAACAAGATGCTCGGGAAGCATGTTGAAATATCCTTTGATGCCAATGATATGTTGTTTTAAATAAATCAGGCCGCGTTGACAATAGCATGGCGTAATTTTAAAATCAAAAAAAATGGAGCCAGTATATGAACAGTATATTTTATTCTGTTATAACCCTGCTATTGCTGACCTGCGGGGTACTTTTTTTAATGCGCAGTGCAAATAAAAACCGATATGCAGAAAATGGACATTCTGAAAACCAGCCGGAAATGCTGAGTAAAGAAGAAGGCGAGGACCATTTCTCGGTATTGATGAATTCGATTACCCCAGTCTGGTATTGGCGCGTTAATCACGAATATATCGATTTTATCCACTCCACGATCAAACGGATGACAATGGTGGAGTTGAATGAGATTCCTGGATTATTTGATGCACAGCGGCGTTGCAGCGACCTCAACTCTGCGGTGTATAAATATTACGACAATATTAAAAAACGCTGTTTGAGCGGTGAGAAGGTCCCGCATGCTGACCTGGACGTGCTCAACCTGCGTCAGTGCTTCAGGGAGTTCAGTCTTGAGGCTTATCCTGCACTTGTCGCGCTGGTCTGGCCGGAGTATCAACGCCCGGAGATCAACGCGGAAGAAGTGTGAGGGGACTGTCGGGTCTGCATTACGTGCCGGGGAGGTTAACGGCACCTTCCGGCACGGAGTGATAAACAGCTATTTGTCCGATGAGGCCTGCCACAGGTTCAGCTTACCGTCTGCGACGTGCTTATCGATCTGCGCCAGTTCTTCGGCACTGAACGTCAGGTTCGCCAACGCCTGAACGTTTTCCTCCAGTTGCTCCGGCCGGCTGGCGCCAATTAATACCGAAGTCACCCGGTTGTCTTTCAGCAGCCAGCTTAAGGCCATTTGCGCCATCGACTGTCCTCGCTGTTGCGCCATCTCATTGAGCAAACGCAGGCTGGTAAGATTTTCTTCCGTCAGCATGTTTTCCGTCAGCCCACGGGCTTTTTTCCCTTCACGTTGCATGCGTGAACCTTCCGGAATGCCGTTGAGGTATTTCCCCGTCAGCAGCCCCTGGGCCAACGGCGTAAATGCGATACAGCCCATGCCGTTGGATTCCAGTGTATCCAGCAAACCGCTACTGTCTACCCAGCGGTTAAGCAGGTTGTAAGAAGGCTGGTGGATCAGCAACGGAATTTTCCACTCCCGCATCAGCTCGGCCATTTTCTGCGTACGCTCCGGGGAATAGGATGAGATACCGACATACAGCGCTTTACCGCTTTGCACCGCATGGGCCAGGGCTGAGGCGGTCTCTTCCATTGGCGTATTTTCGTCAACGCGGTGTGAGTAGAAGATATCGACATAGTCGAGGCCCATGCGTTTCAGGCTCTGGTCGAGGCTGGCGAGCAGGTATTTGCGCGAACCGCCAGAACCGTATGGACCTGGCCACATGTCATAGCCTGCTTTGCTGGAGATGATCAGCTCATCACGATATTGTGCAAAATCCTCGCGCAGTAATCGGCCAAAATTCTCTTCTGCGCTGCCCGGAGGCGGTCCATAGTTATTGGCTAAATCAAAATGCGTGATGCCTAAATCAAATGCTTTACGCAGCAGGGCGCGCTGTGAATCCAGCGCCTGAACGTGCCCAAAACTGTGCCATAAACCCAGCGATAGCGCGGGTAAACGCAAACCGCTGCGCCCACAGTAACGATAGAGCATCTGCTCGTAACGTTCAGGATTGGCAAACCAGGCCATGAGATCTCCTTAGTGCAGGTGAATTTCGAAACAACGTTTCTATTCTAGCGGGTTCCCGCTGAAGATCCCGTTCACCAGGTCACACTGGGATGAAAAACTGGGTAAAAACAGACCACTGTGTTTTGCGTATAAAAACATCAATCAGGAGCGCTGCCATGCCGCGTTTAACTGCGAAAGACTTTCCATAAGAGTTGCTCGATTACTATGACGGTATCCAAATTAATGAGGGGGCCTGCTTATGAGGAGGCACTCAAGGCCAATAAGAGAGTCTATGAGGCATATATCTATCCCGGCGTTAATCATGGTTTTCATAATGATTCGACACCACGTTATGATAAGACTGCTGCTGATTTATCCTGGAAACGCACTCTTACATGGTTTAATGAATATTTACGATATAAAACAAAGGATTATTAAATGATTCAGGCTAATCATCTGAATAGTAATGCTAGCTAATTTCATTAGCATTCATGTTGATATAGTGTAAATAGATATTGAATGTACTTAAGAAAGTAAAAAAATAAAGAACGCATTATATCTTCTCTGTTGCCTGCCGATAACAAGGATAAGTATCGCCTGATGGCGAATTCCTCATCAACGGCAAGGAAATTATTATGCGTTTGCTGAAAAACTTCACTATTCGTATTGTCATGTTGGCAATACTAGGACTTTTTTGCCTGCTCTGGTCGGGCGTGGGTTTATTCAGTCTTCATTCTTTATCAAAAATATCTGAAGGCAATGATATTGACCGTCATCTCGTCCATCAGATGACGGTGCTCAGTCAGGGGAACGATCAGTACTTTCGCTTCGTTACGCGGTTAAGTCGCGCCATGGACGTCAAAATGAGTGGCGGAACGCCTGATTTTGCGCCGGCGCAGCAGTCCCTTGAGAACATGAGCAAAAAACTCCAGGAGATGAAAACATTGTCTCCAGGCCCCATGGATCCGGAAGTTGCCGCGGCGGTACTGACGAAGTGGCAGGCGCTGCTGGACAATGGCGTGATCCCGCAAATGCAGCTGGCAAAGCAGGGCACGCTCACGGCCTTTGCGGAACATGCCAGCACCATAACGCCAGCGCTGAGCCGTGAATTTGGCGCCAGTGCCGAACGTTTTAACGCCACGGCAGGAGAGCGGCTTGATACCACCCGTGTTATGGTCGATGGCAAAACGTCTATCATCCGGACGTTAATTATTACTGCCGTGATCTTCGGTATTGCCCTACTGTTCTTTACCGACCGTTACCTCGTCGCCATGATGGTGAAACCTCTGGGACGCATCCGTCAGCAGTTCCAACAGATTGCGCAGGGCGATCTCAGCCATCCTATTGAAGATTTTGGGCGTAACTGCGTGGGCCAACTGGTGCCGTTACTATGCGCGATGCAGGACAGCCTGCGCGAAGCCGTCAGTACCATTCGTTCAGGTAGTGACAACATCTGGCGAGGAGCTACGGAAATTTCCACCGGTAATAACGATCTCTCCTCACGTACTGAAGAGCAGGCTGCGGCGCTGGAAGAGACCGCTGCCAGCATGGAGCAACTGACCGCCACGGTAAAACTTAACGCCGAAAATGCGCGTGAGGCCAGCCAGCTTGCCGATACGGCGACAGAGACGGCAGGTAAAGGCAGCACGCTGGTTTCTGAAGTGGTTGAGACGATGGATGGCATTGCCGCCAGCTCGAAACAGATCGCCGAAATTACGTCTGTTATTAACAGTATTGCTTTCCAGACCAACATTCTGGCGCTTAACGCCGCAGTTGAAGCTGCCAGAGCGGGCGAGCAGGGACGTGGTTTTGCCGTCGTTGCTGGTGAAGTACGTAACCTTGCCAGCCGGAGCGCCGGAGCGGCGAAAGAAATTGAGACGCTGATTGGCGAATCGTCGCGTCGTGTCGATCAGGGCGCTCGTCTGGTTAAAGAGACGGGATTAACCATGGAGGCAATTCTCCGCGGTGCCACCGAAGTGACCGTTATCATGAAACAAATTGCCTCTGCCTCGGAAGAACAGAACAAGGGCATCTCGCAGGTGAGTGTGGCGATCACCCAGATGGATAGCGTCACGCAACAGAACGCTGCATTGGTTGAGCAAGTCTCTGCCGCGGCTGTGGCGCTGGAACGACAAACGGAAGAGCTGCAACGCTCGGTGCAACAGTTCCGCCTGTCAGCGAATGATGTGCAATACGCTGCTGCGAATACCACTTCCCCTTCAGCAGACAGCAAAACGTCTGCGGCCGCCAAAACGGACGAGTGGGTGTCCTTTTAAGCAGGCGCAAAAAAGTACGTGAAACCTCTGGCCTTTGCTTAAAAAATCGCTATATAATTTATTATATAGCGATTGGGGGTTACGCATGGACAATCATTTTGGAAAAGGTCTGATGGCCGGATTAAACGCGTCAAGCGCGGATAGCGCCCGTATGGTGGCCAATTTTTGTGCTGATTATAAACGTGGCTTTATACTGGGATTTTCACATCGTATGTTTGAAAAAACGGGCGATCGGCAGCTTAGCGCGTGGGAGGCGGGCATCCTCACGCGCCGCTATGGCCTGGATAAAGAGATGGTGATGGATTTCTTTAAAGAGAACCAGTCCAGTACGACAATTCGGTTTTTCATGGCTGGCTATCGGCTCGAAGCTTGATCCGAAAGGGGTATTCCGTTGCTTTAATTAATTACACTATTGACCAACACCTTCGTTTTGTTGCTCCGTCGAAGTAATATATCGCACATAACCATATAAAAAGTGTGGTAAATGGCGCGCCGATCGCAATATGCAACATGCGAATGGTGCAAAATAAAAAGCCAGGTCTTCGCAACGGAATAACTATAAAATGACTGGAGATAACTCTCTCATCAATTCGAACGGCATCAATCGCCGTGATTTCATGAAGCTTTGTGCAGCACTGGCCGCTACCATGGGGCTCAGTAGCAAAGCCGCCGCAGAAATGGCCGAATCAGTTTCTCGTCCTCAGCGCCCACCAGTTATCTGGATTGGTGCTCAGGAGTGTACGGGTTGTACTGAATCGCTGCTTCGCGCGACACACCCTACAGTGGAAAACCTCGTTCTGGAGACCATCTCTCTCGAATACCATGAGGTACTCTCTGCCGCCTTCGGCCACCAGGTTGAAGAGAATAAACATAACGCTCTGGAGAAGTACAAAGGGCAATATGTTTTGGTTGTAGATGGTTCTATCCCACTAAAAGATAATGGTATTTACTGCATGGTTGCCGGTGAGCCGATCGTGGATCACATCCGCCGGGCCGCTGAAGGCGCTGCCGCTATCATTGCCATCGGCTCTTGCGCCGCGTGGGGTGGTGTTGCTGCCGCTGGCGTTAACCCAACGGGTGCAGTCGGCTTGCAGGAAGTTCTGCCAGGCAAAACCATTATCAACATCCCCGGCTGTCCGCCGAACCCACATAACTTCCTTGCAACGGTCGCGCATATCATCACTTACGGTAAGCCGCCGAAGCTGGATACCAAAAACCGTCCGACATTCGCCTATGGCCGTTTGATTCACGAACACTGCGAACGTCGCCCGCACTTCGATGCTGGCCGTTTTGCGAAAGAGTTTGGCGATGAAGGCCACCGTGAAGGTTGGTGCCTCTACCATCTGGGCTGTAAAGGACCAGAAACCTACGGTAACTGTTCAACGCTGCAATTCTGCGATGTTGGTGGCGTGTGGCCGGTGGCTATCGGTCACCCTTGCTACGGCTGTAACGAAGAAGGCGTCGGTTTCCATAAAGGTATTCACCAGCTTGCTCATGTAGAAAACCAAACGCCACGTTCCGAGAAACCTGACGTCAATATGAAAGAAGGCGGCAATGTTTCTGCCGGAGCGATTGGGCTGCTTGGCGGCGTAGTAGGACTGGTTGCCGGTGTCAGCGTGATGGCGGTTCGTGAACTGGGGCGTCAGCAGAAGAAAGATAACGCTGACTCACGGGGAGAATAACCGTGAACAGACGTAACTTTATTAAAGCAGCCTCCAGCGGGGCATTGCTGTTGGGCGCCGCGCCGTCCATCAGCCATGCGGCTGCAGAAAACCGTCCGCCGATCCCTGGTTCTTTGGGGATGCTCTATGACTCGACGCTGTGCGTAGGCTGCCAGGCCTGTGTCACCAAGTGTCAGGATATCAACTTCCCGGCGCGTAACCCGGAAGGCGAGCAGACCTGGTCGAACAACGACAAACTGTCTCCGTATACCAATAACATCATCCAGGTGTGGCGTAGCGGAACAGGTGTGAACAAAGACCAGGAAGAAAATGGCTACGCATATATTAAGAAACAGTGCATGCACTGTGTCGATCCGAACTGCGTCTCCGTTTGCCCGGTCTCCGCGCTGAAGAAAGATCCGAAAACCGGCATCGTCCACTATGACAAAGATGTCTGTACAGGCTGTCGTTACTGCATGGTTGCCTGCCCGTACAACGTGCCTAAGTACGACTACAACAACCCGTTTGGTGCGCTTCACAAATGTGAACTCTGTAACCAGAAAGGCGTTGAGCGTCTGGACAAAGGCGGTTTACCGGGTTGTGTTGAAGTGTGTCCTGCCGGTGCGGTGATTTTTGGTACCCGTGAAGAGCTGATGGCTGAGGCGAAAAAACGTCTCGCGCTGAAGCCTGGCAGCGAATACCACTATCCGCGTCAAACGGTGAAAGCAGGCGATACCTACCTGCATACGGTACCGAAGTATTACCCCCATCTGTACGGTGAGAATGAGGGGGGGGGTACGCAGGTTATGGTGCTGACGGGTGTTCCTTACGAGGATTTGGATCTGCCGAAACTGGATGATCTTTCAACCGGTGCGCGTTCCGAACATGTTCAACATTCCCTGTACAAGGGCATGATACTACCCCTGGCTGCGCTGGCGGGCTTAACCGTGCTGGTTCGTCGTAACACGAAAAACGACCATCACGATGGAGGAGACGATCATGAGTCATGATCCTAAACCGCTGGGCGGAAAAATAATCAGCAAACCGGTCATTATTTTTGGGCCGCTTATCGTCCTGTGCATGCTCCTGATCGTGAAACGTCTGGTCTTCGGATTGGGTTCAGTCTCCGATCTGAACGGCGGTTTCCCATGGGGGGTATGGATTGCATTTGACCTGTTGATTGGTACTGGCTTTGCGTGCGGCGGTTGGGCGCTGGCGTGGGCGGTGTATGTTTTCAACAGAGGACAATACCATCCGCTGGTACGTCCGGCGCTGCTGGCGAGCCTGTTTGGCTACTCGCTGGGCGGTCTGTCGATCACCATTGACGTCGGTCGTTACTGGAATCTGCCGTATTTCTACATTCCGGGTCACTTCAACGTGAACTCGGTACTGTTCGAAACGGCGGTCTGTATGACCATCTATATCGGCATCATGGCGCTGGAATTTGCTCCGGCTCTGTTTGAACGTCTGGGGTGGAAAGTTTCTCTCAAGCGTTTGAATAAAGTGATGTTCTTTATTATTGCCCTCGGCGCGCTGCTGCCAACCATGCACCAGTCTTCAATGGGTTCATTGATGATTTCTGCGGGTTATAAAGTACATCCGCTTTGGCAAGCTTATGAAATGTTGCCGCTTTTCTCGGTATTAACCGCCTTTATTATGGGCTTCTCGATCGTCATCTTTGAAGGCTCGTTGGTACAAGCTGGTCTGAAAGGTAACGGCCCTGACGAGAAAAGTTTGTTCATCAAGCTGACGAACACCATCAGCGTGCTGTTGGCGATTTTCGTGGTTCTGCGCTTTGGCGAACTGATCTATCGCGACAAGCTGTCGTATGCGTTTGTAGGCGATTTCTACTCAGCCATGTTCTGGCTTGAGGTCGTGCTGATGGTCTTCCCGCTGGTGGTGCTGCGCGTCACTAAGCTGCGTAACGACTCGCGCATGCTGTATCTGTCTGCGCTGAGCGCATTGCTGGGTTGTGCGACATGGCGTCTGTCTTATTCGCTGGTGGCGTTCAATCCTGGTGGTGGCTACCACTACTTCCCGACCTGGGAAGAACTGTTGATTTCTATTGGTTTTGTGGCTATTGAGATTTGTGCATACATCGTACTCATTCGTCTACTGCCGATACTTCCTCCTTTAAAACAAAACGATCAAAATCGTCATGAGGCGAGCAAAGCATGAGCCAGAGAATTACTATTGATCCGGTAACCCGTATTGAGGGTCATTTACGCATCGACTGCGAAATCGAAAATGGCGTGGTATCTAAAGCATGGGCTTCCGGTACCATGTGGCGCGGCATGGAAGAGATTGTGAAAAACCGCGATCCGCGCGATGCCTGGATGATTGTGCAGCGTATCTGTGGCGTTTGTACGACCACTCACGCTATCTCTTCCGTTCGTGCTGCAGAAAGCGCGCTGAATATTGATGTTCCGGTAAACGCACAGTATATCCGTAACATCATTCTGGCCGCGCACACCACGCATGACCATATTGTTCACTTCTATCAGCTCTCAGCGCTGGACTGGGTGGATATCACCTCTGCGCTGAAGGCCGATCCAGCGAAAGCGTCTGCCATGCTGAACGGTGTGTCCTCCTGGCACCTGAACAGCGCAGAAGAGTTCACTAAGGTTCAGAACAAGATTAAAGACCTTGTTGCCAGCGGTCAGTTAGGTATTTTTGCCAACGGTTGCTGGGGTCACCCGGCAATGCAACTGCCGCCGGAAGTGAACCTGATTGCGGTCGCTCACTACCTGCAGGCACTGGAATGCCAGCGTGATGCCAACCGCGTTGTGGCGCTGTTGGGCGGTAAAACGCCGCACATCCAGAACCTGGCAGTAGGGGGGGTTGCTAACCCAATTAACCTCGACGGTCTTGGCGTGCTGAACCTTGAACGCCTGATGTACATCAAGTCTTTCATTGATAAGCTGAGCGACTTCGTTGAGCAGGTTTACAAGGTAGATACTGCGGTTATTGCGGCGTTCTATCCTGAGTGGCTGGAACGTGGTCAGGGTGCGGTTAACTATCTGAGCGCACCGGAATTCCCGACTGACGGTAAAAACGGCAGCTTCCTGTTCCCGGGGGGTTACATCACCAATGAAGATCTGTCGACCTATCGTCCGATCACCTCTCACTCCGATGAGTACCTGATCAAAGGGATTCAGGAGAGTGCGAAACACGCGTGGTACAAAGACGAAGCGCCGCAGGCTCCGTGGGAAGGTACAACGGTTCCTGATTACACCGGTTGGTCAGATGACGGTAAGTACTCCTGGGTTAAAGCGCCGACCTTCTACGGTAAAACGGTTGAAGTGGGGCCGCTGGCCAACATGTTGTGTAAACTGGCGGCTAAACGCGAGTCTACTCATGCCAAGCTGAATGAAATCATCGCGATTTACACCAAGCTGACCGGTAAAACTATCGAAGCGTCGCAGTTGCACTCTACGCTGGGCCGTATTATTGGTCGTACCGTTCACTGCTGTGAACTGCAGAACGTTCTGCAGGATCAGTACAACGCGCTGATCGTGAACATCGGTAAAGGCGACCACACCACCTTCGTGAAACCGGATATTCCGGCAACGGGCGAATTCAAAGGTGTTGGTTTCCTCGAAGCGCCGCGCGGTATGCTGTCTCACTGGATGGTGATTAAAGATGGCATTATCAGCAACTACCAGGCGGTTGTACCGTCAACCTGGAACTCTGGCCCACGTAACTTTAATGATGAAGTGGGACCGTATGAGCGCTCGCTGGTAGGAACGCCGATTGCCGATCCAAACAAACCGCTGGAAGTGGTTCGTACCATTCACTCCTTCGACCCTTGTATGTCATGTGCGGTGCATGTGGTGGACGTTGACGGGAACGAAGTGGTCTCAGTTAAGGTTCTGTAATGCGGATATTAGTCTTAGGGGTCGGCAATATTTTGCTGACCGACGAAGCCATCGGGGTACGTATCGTTGAGGCATTAGAGCAACGGTACATCCTGCCAGACTTTGTTGATGTTCTGGACGGTGGTACAGCTGGGATGGAGCTTCTCGGCGATATGGCGAACAGAGATCATCTGATCATTGCTGACGCTATTGTGTCGAAGAAAAACACGCCAGGAACGATGATGGTCCTGCGGGATGAAGAGATCCCGGCGTTGTTTACCAACAAAATCTCACCGCACCAGCTTGGCCTGGCCGACGTTTTGTCGGCCCTGCGTTTCACCGGCGAGTTTCCGAAAAAGCTGACGTTAGTCGGCATTATTCCGGAATCGCTGGAGCCGCATATCGGGCTAACGCCAACGGTCGAAGCGATGATTGAACCTGCGCTTGAGCAGGTTCTTGCCGCGCTTCGCGAATCAGGCGTTGAAGCGATCCCTCGGGAGGCGGCTCATGTCTGAGGAGTTTGTCGGTTTTCAGACGGCCCCGAAGATGCAGATTCAGGCAGCGTTTGAAGAGGTTGCCCGGCGCTCGATGCACGATCTTTCTTTTCTGCATCCGAACATGCCGGTATATGTCTCTGATTTTACGCTGTTTGAAGGGCAGTGGACGGGGTGTGTTATCACACCCTGGATGCTCAGCGCACTGATTTTCCCTGGACCAGACCAGATCTGGCCGGTACGTAAAGTCAGCGAAAAAATCGGGCTGCGTCTGCCGTATGGCGAGATGACCTTTACCGTTGGTGAACTGGAGGGCGTATCGCAATACCTTTCCTGTTCACTGATGTCACCGCTTTCGCACAATATGTCGGCGCAGGAAGGCGTACGCTTGACTGACGATTGCGCGCGAATGCTGTTATCGCTGCCGGTGAGCGATCCAAATGCGCCGCAGCTCAATCGCCGCGCGCTGCTGCTGGGTCGTCGGAACTGCGAAAATGCATGAGCTGTCCCTTTGTCAGAGCGCGGTTGAGATTGTTCAACAGCAGGCAGAGCAGCACGGTGTCAAACGAGTAACCGGCGTTTGGCTGGAAATCGGGGCGCTCTCCTGCGTTGAAGAGAGCGCCGTGCGTTTCAGTTTCGACATCGTCTGTCAGGGGACGCTGGCGCAAGGGTGTGAGCTGCATATTGATTACAAGCCAGCCCAGGCATGGTGCTGGGATTGCAGTCAGGTTGTGGAAATCACCCAGCATGATGCGCAGTGCCCACATTGTCAGGGGGATCGTCTGCGAGTTGATGCGGGCGATTCACTGAAAGTGAAAAGTATTGAAGTCGAATAACCCATAGGTTGCTATGGGGCGGAGTCAGATATGTGTATTGGAGTCCCTGGTCAGGTTCTGGCCGTTGGTGAAGATATTCACCAACTTGCGCAGGTTGAAGTGTGCGGCATCAAACGTGATGTCAATATTGCCCTGATTTGTGAAGGTGATACGGCTGAGCTGGTCGGGCAATGGGTGCTGGTGCACGTAGGGTTCGCCATGAGCATCATTGATGAAGATGAAGCTAAAGCCACGTTAGACGCACTTCGCCGCATGGAGTACGACGTCACCAGCGCGTGACAACCGGTTTGTGCCTCATAGTGCTGCGCTTATCGGGCCTATGCCTTAGATGTAGGCCCGATAAGGCATTTATGCCGCCATCCGGCATCTTGCGTTAGCCCTGGCGCTTATCTTCGGTGCTGGTGTCGAAGTCGCTGGCGTCATGGCGCTCATGAAGCTGCTCGTTCAGCGGTCCGTTAGTGCGGTTTACAATCCGACCACGTTTAACCGCCGGACGCGCTGCCACCTCTTTTGCCCAGCGCTGTACGTGCTTGTAGCTTCCGGCGTCAAGGAACTCTGCCGCGTCGTACACGTTGCCCAGAACCACATTACCAAACCATGGCCAGACCGCCATATCGGCAATGGTGTATTCATCTCCGGCGACAAACTGATGCTGCGCTAGCTGTTTATCCAACACGTCGAGTAAGCGCTTGGCTTCCATGGTGAAGCGATTAATCGCGTATTCAATTTTAACCGGCGCATAATTATAGAAGTGACCAAAGCCACCGCCAAGGAACGGGGCAGCGCCTTGTAACCAGAACAACCAGTTCAGCGTTTCTGTACGCTTAGCCAAATCCTGCGGCAGGAAATAACCATATTTTTCCGCCAGATAGAGTAGGATTGCGCCAGATTCGAATACGCGAACCGGTGGGTTTTGCGAGTGATCGCGTAGCGCCGGGATCTTCGAGTTCGGATTCACCTCCACAAAACCGCTGGAAAACTGATCGCCATCGCCAATGCGGATGAGCCAGGCATCGTATTCCGCGCCCTTCACGCCCTGTGCTAACAACTCCTCCAGCATAATCGTCACTTTCTGCCCATTTGGCGTTCCCAACGAATAGAGCTGCAGCGGATGTTTGCCAACCGGCAGCGTTTTCTCGTGGGTGGCGCCGGAAACAGGGCGGTTGATATTGGCGAACGCGCCGCCGTTCGATTTTTCCCACGTCCAGACTTTCGCGGGCTGATAGGTATTGTCTGACATAGTGATCTGCCTTCTGAGTGGTTGTTTGATGCAGTGTAGCAGCCAGGTAGAACTCAATTTAACAGATTGGGACTTTATGCCGTTTTGTGCTGAAAGGGGAAGATAAATCTAACCCGTTCATTGTACCTGGCCCGTACTCCATGAAGAGGAAATCAATGTTGCACGGAAATTGCTACCGTATTCACCATCAAAAATTGGTGGTGAATAAGCAGTAATAATGAAAAAAGGTGTTCCAGGAGTAAGCGGTTATCAGGGCCCGGCGGGTGGGTGGGGCGCGGTAAAAGCCGTTACTGCTTCGCTGTTTTCGCAAAAGGCTGTCGCCCGCGACATTATCGCGATGTTCAAAATGAACCAGGTTAAAGGGTTCGACTGTCCAGGCTGTGCGTGGCCGGACCCAGAGCATCGGGCGCCAATGGAGTTGTGCGAAAATGGCGTTAAGGCGGTCTCCTGGGAGACAACCAACAAGAAAGCGTCACCGGAATTTTTCAGCCGTCACCCGGTTTCCGCACTCTGGCACTACAGCGATTATGAGCTGGAAAATATCGGTCGTTTGACGCATCCCATGAAATACGATGCCGCATCAGATACCTGGCGAGCGGTGGATTGGGATATCGCATTTCAGGAAATCGGCGAGCGTCTGCACAGTTATGATTCAGCCCAGCAGGTTGAGTTTTACACCTCCGGCAGAACGTCAAATGAGGCGGCGTTCCTGTATCAACTGTTTGCCCGCGAATATGGCAGCAGCAACTTCCCTGATTGCTCAAACATGTGCCACGGACCGACCAGCGCAGGGCTAACGCCGGCTATCGGCCTTGGAAAAGGGACCGTTGAACTTGAGGATTTTGACCACTGCGATCTGGTGATTTGTATCGGGCATAACCCAGGCACTAACCATCCGCGCATGCTGACCACCTTACGCGACGTTGCCAAACGCGGGGCTAAAATTATCTCCATTAATCCGCTGAACGAAAGGGGGCTTGAGCGCTTTAGCTTCCCGCAAAGTCCGAAAGAGATGTTCACCGGTCAGGCGACGGCGCTGAGCCACGACTACTACCAGGTAAAAATGGGCGGTGACGCCTCGCTGCTCAAAGGCATCATGAAGGCGCTGATCGAAATGGATGAGGCACGGATCTTACTGGATCAACAACCGACGCTCGATCATGCGTTTATCGATGATCACACTGCCGGATATGCCGCGTTGTATGATGACTTACGCCAGCGTAGCTGGGCGGAACTGGAACAGGACTCAGGCCTGACGCGCAGTCAGATGGAAGATCTGGCGCACAGCTACAGTAAATCCAGTGCCACTATCGTTTGTTATGGTCTGGGCATCACCCAGCATAAAAACGGCACTGAGAACGTCCAGCAACTGGTAAACCTGCTGCTGCTGAAAGGCAATATAGGTAAGCCGGGGGCGGGGATCTGCCCGTTGCGCGGTCACTCTAACGTGCAGGGCGATCGTTCCGTGGGTATTAACGAAGCGGCGTCCGAAGAATTCCTGCAACGCCTTGAGACGCATTTCTCTATCCGCGTTCCGCGCAAACATGGCCGCTCCAGCGTGGAGAGTATTCGCGCCATTGAGCGCGGAGACGTAAAAGCGCTTATCTGCATGGGTGGTAATCTGGCGGTGGCGATGCCGCAGCCGCAGCGTACCTTTGCGGCGATGAAAAAGTTGGATCTGCAGGTTCACGTTGCGACCAAACTTAACAGATCGCATTTGCTGCTGGCAAAACATAACTACCTGCTCCCCGCGTTGGGCAGAACCGAGCGCGACATGCAGGCGACGGGCATTCAGTCGGTGACCGTCGAAGACTCGATGTCGATGGTTCACGCGTCCTGTGGCGCGCTGAAACCGGCTTCCCGCTGGCTAAAATCAGAGCCCGCGATTGTGGCGGGCATGGCGCGCGCCACGCTGCCGCTTTCGCCGGTAAACTGGGAAGCGTTGACCGGGGACTACGCGCTGATCCGTAATGCCATTGAAGCCGTGATCCCGGCGTTCCACGACTACAACGCCCGTATTGCTGAACCGGGCGGGTTTCGTATGGATACCCCTGCATCGCGCCGTGAATGGCGAACGGTAAATGGCAAAGCCAACTTTATCGTCAGCCATCAGCGGGCGGTAGAGCGGGAGAACCAGCCTGCTGCTGCGCTTGTGCTGGCGACGCTACGCAGCCACGATCAGTACAACACCACGATTTATGGTCTGAACGATCGCTATCGTGGCATTACTGGTCGTCGGGATGTGGTGTTTTTAAGCGCCCAGGAAGCGGCGGCTCGTGGTCTGAGCCAGGGTGATGTGGTTAACGTTCAGGCGCTGGACGACAACGGTCAGCCGTGTGCGGATCGCATCATGTGCGGTTTAACGGTGGTGATTTACAACATGGCGGAGGGCTCAATTGGCGCGTATCTGCCTGAAGCGAATGTCCTGCTCTCGTTGGACGCGGTGGATACACAAAGTTTGACTCCGGCCTATAAAAGCGTGCCGGTAATCCTTACCCAGGCGTAGATCCTGCTGTGAATTTTTCGCCTCTGAGCGCCAGCCGCTGCGTTGAGGTGTATGATGATGTCGACCTCTGTCCGGTTAGTGTCGCAGAGCAGGCAATCAGAGCGAAAAATTCACGCCAACCTGCTCAGGCTGTATTGTTTTGAGGTAAGGTGCATGAGCAAAGGAACGACCAGTCAGGATGCCCCATTCGGGACATTATTGGGCTACGCCCCAGGCGGCGTAGCAATCTACTCTTCAGATTACAGCTCCCTTGGCCCACGGGACTACGACGATGATGCGGCATTTCGCAGCTATATCGACGACGAATACATGGGCCACAAATGGCAGTGCGTAGAGTTCGCACGCCGCTTTCTCTTCCTTAACTATGGTGTGGTCTTCACCGATGTAGGCATGGCCTGGGAGATCTTCTCCTTACGCTTCCTGCGTGAAGTGGTGAATGACAATATCCTGCCGTTACAGGCATTTCCCAATGGTTCACCCCGCGCACCGGTAGCAGGCGCGTTGCTTATCTGGCAAAAAGGCGGCGAATTTAAAGATACCGGCCATGTGGCGGTCGTCACCCAGTTGCTGGAAAACAAAATCCGTATTGCCGAACAGAACGTGCTCCATACGTCGCTGCCTCCCGGACAGCAGTGGACCCGCGAACTGGAGATGGTGGTTGAAAACGGTTGCTACACTCTGCGGGATACCTTTGACGACACCACCATCCTTGGCTGGATGATCCAGACCGAGGATACTCGTTACAGCCTGCCGCAGCCGGAAATCGCCAATGACTCGCTGAAAATTGGCGGTGCGCGACTGGAAGATAACGGACAGTTTGACGGTAAATGGCTGGATGAGCAGGATCCGCTGCAAAAAGCCTACGTGCTGGCCAACGGCCACGTCATTAATCAGGATCCGCATCAGTACTTCACCATTACCGAGAGTGCCGAGCAGGAGCTGATCAAAGCCACGAACGAGTTGCACCTGATGTACCTGCACGCGACCGACAAGGTACTGAAAGACGACAACCTGTTGGCGCTGTTCGATATTCCGAAAATCCTCTGGCCGCGACTGCGCCTTTCCTGGCAGCGTCGTCGGCATCATATGATTACGGGGCGTATGGATTTCTGTATGGATGAACGCGGGCTGAAGGTGTATGAGTACAACGCCGATTCCGCATCGTGCCATACCGAAGCCGGTTTGATCCTCGAAAGATGGGCTGAGCGGGGCTACACAGGGCAGGGACACAACCCGGCTGAAGGGTTGATCAACGAACTGGCGGGTGCCTGGAAGCACAGCCGCGCGCGTCCTTTTGTCCACATCATGCAGGACAAAGATATAGAGGAAAATTACCATGCACAGTTTATGCAGCAGGCGCTGCGTCAGGCTGGGTTTGACAGCAAAATTCTGCATGGCCTCGATGAGCTACGTTGGGATGATGCCGGTCAACTGATTGACGGTGACGGTCGCCTGGTGAACTGTGTCTGGAAAACCTGGGCGTGGGAAACTGCGATAGAGCAGGTGCGAGAGGTTAGCGAAACGGAGTACGCCGCGGTGCCAATTCGTACCGGGCATACCAATCAGGAAGTGCGTTTAATCGACGTGCTGCTGCGCCCGGAAGTGCTGGTCTTCGAACCTCTTTGGACGGTGATCCCAGGCAACAAAGCGATTTTGCCGATCCTCTGGCAGCTTTTTCCGCATCACCGCTATTTGCTTGATACCGATTTCACGGTTAATGAAGAGCTGGCGCAAACCGGTTATGCGGTGAAACCTATTGCAGGACGCTGTGGCAGCAACATCGATCTGGTGAGTCATCAGGAAGAATTGCTGGATAAAACCAGCGGTAAGTTTGCCGAGCAGAAGAACATTTACCAGCAGCTTTGGTGTCTGCCAAACATTGCCGGTAAATATATTCAGGTTTGTACTTTCACCGTAGGCGGTAACTACGGCGGGACCTGCTTGCGCGGCGATGAGTCGCTGGTGATTAAAAAAGAGAGCGATATCGAACCGCTGATTGTGGTAAAGGAAGAGTAATCTTTTGGCATGTTTCTGATTGCAATACGAAAGCCGGAGTCTATCTCCGGCTTTTTTAATTTACAGTTAACTTGGTGCTGATTATATTTAAATAAGTTACGTAGTGTATATATAAATTCATAAGTATTTTCTTGGGTAATGTTTTATAGCTTAAATGCATTTGGTTGATGAATGCTTTTAACGATGATTAATTCCTGCTGCTTGTATTAAATAAATGTTTTATTGATTTTGATTTTAAATAAATATCACTAATATGTTATTTGGTTGATTAGTGATGCCGATCATGTTTTCCCGCGTGGAATATATCGGATTACATCGACATACTAATTATAATCATTAATTGTCATTAACGGTCATTGTTGACTGCCCACAGAAATGACGTTGTAAGAAACACGTTGAGCAATTGGAAAAGTGCTCCGTCAGGAAATGCAAAACATCGGCAGGAATCGCCGGTCTGAGAGGGACGTATGGGTGACAGTTTTCAGAGTGAAGTGCCGACGGCACGCGTTAATATTAAGTTAGATTTACATACCGGAGGCGTGCAAAAAAAGGTTGAATTGCCGTTAAAGCTTTTGACCGTGGGGGATTTCAGTAATGGTAGAGAACAACGACCATTATCGGAGCGCGAAAAGGTTGATATTAATAAGAATAATTTTAACGATGTGTTGGCTAAGTTCTCACCAGTAGTTAATCTGAGTGTTAAAAATACGTTGGCTGGCGATGACAGAAAAGACGATATTAACCTTACCTTTAAAAATATCCGCGATTTTGAACCCGAACAGGTCGCAAGGAATATCCCACAATTACGCGTTTTGTTAGCTATGCGTAACTTATTGCGTGACCTGAAATCTAACTTACTCGATAACGCCGCTTTTCGTCGCGAGCTGGAAATCATCCTTAAAGATCCAGCCCTGAGTCAGGAACTGCGTGAAGAACTGGCAACCATGATGCCGAAAGAGATTTAACGCTATACAGGGTTTCCTCCGCTTAATCGGCAGGAATAGTAAAGGATCATAAAAGGAATATGCTGATGTCTGTTCAGGAACATACTTCTTCAGTCGCGACCACCACGACCAGTGAACGCAGCGTTTATCAGTCTCTCTTTGACAAAATTAATCTTGCCCCGGTTTCGACATTAAAAAATATCGATGCGTGGCAGAGCGATGAAGCGCTATCTGATGCCGCGCCGGCTGAACGCGTGACCGCTGCGATTCAGGTTCTGGTCTCATGTCTGGCGGATGCTGCGCAGCCCCTGGAACGTCTGGATAAAACGCTGCTCGATGAGCAGATTGCTCGCCTGGATAAGCAGATTAGCGACCAGGTTAATGAAGTTATGCATCATGTAGAATTTCAAAAACAAGAATCGCTCTGGCGTGGTTTGCATTCGATGATTACCGGCATCGATTTTCGCCGAAATGTCCGTGTAGAAATGATGGATATCAGCAAGGATGCGCTACGTGATGATTTTGACGACGCGCCGGAGCTTATTCAGAGTGGGTTATACCGTCATGTTTATATTGAAGAATATGACCAACCAGGCGGCGAACCCATTGCGGCAATGATTTCAGCGTACGAATTTGATAACAGCCCGCAGGATATTGCACTGCTGCGCAATATTTCTGGCGTCTCGGCTGCCTGTCATATGCCGTTTATTGGTTCCGTGGGGCCTAAATTCTTCCTGAAAGAAAATATGGAAGAAGTCGCGGCCATAAAAGATATCAATGATTATTTCGAACGTGCTGAATACATCAAGTGGAAAGCATTTCGTGATAGCGACGATTCACGCTATATCGGGCTGACTATGCCGCGTGTACTGGGGCGTCTGCCGTATGGCCCTGATACCGTGCCGGTACGTAGTTTTAACTATGTTGAAGAAGTTAAGGGGCCGGATCACGAAAAATATCTGTGGACCAGCGCCTCTTTCTCTTTCGCTGTGAACATGGTGAAAAGTTTTATCAAGAATGGCTGGTGCGTCCAGATCCGTGGGCCACAGGCGGGCGGTGCGGTTAAAGATTTGCCTATCCATTTGTACGATCTGGGTACAGGTAATCAGGTGAAAATCCCGTCTGAGGTAATGATTCCGGAAACCCGTGAGTTTGAATTCGCTAATCTCGGCTTTATTCCGCTTTCATATTATAAAAATCGTGATTACGCCTGCTTCTTTTCTGCTAACTCGGCTCAAAAACCTGCGCAGTTTGATACTCCGGAAGCGACGGCTAACAGCCGGATTAACTCACGTCTGCCATATATCTTCCTGCTTTCTCGTATCGCTCACTACCTGAAAATCCTGCAGCGGGAAAATATTGGCACGACTAAAGATCGCCGTCTGCTTGAGCTTGAACTTAATAACTGGCTGCGCAGTCTGGTAACCGAAATGACCGATCCTGGCGATGACTTGCAGGCATCACACCCGCTGCGTGATGGGCGTGTCGTGGTAGAGGATATTGAGGATAACCCCGGTTTCTTCCGTGTGCGCCTGTATGCCATTCCGCATTTCCAGGTTGAAGGTATGGACGTCAGTCTGTCGTTAGTTTCACAAATGCCTAAGTCGAAATCTTAACGACGCAGCGCACAGGAGGTGCGATGAAGATCTACCGTCCGTTATGGAGCGAGGGGGCCTTTCTGGCTCCCCAGCAGTTTCAGCAGCAGACACGTTGGGATGCCTATGTCGCTGACGTAGTGGCACACATGTCACTTTCCTCACCATGGGGTGTCATCAGCGCGGAGTTTGACGAAAGTGCGCTAACGGTTTCCCGTTTGAATCCCGTTAATCTGGTGGTGCGCTTTCCTGACGGAACGTTAGTGGATACAGGTATTTCAGATAACCTGCCTCCGGCGTGTGATTTATCGCACCTTGCTGGTTACAACAGCGTTGATATCGTGCTGGCATTGCCACTGCTTTCGGCTAATGGCGGTAATCTTTCATCAGGCAACGGCGTTAGCCGCCCGTGTCGCTGGCAGCAGGAATGGCTGCCAGTGCAGGATCTTGCAGGCCAGGAAAGGACTGATATGGCGGTGCTGCGGCATGCTATTACCCTTCGGTATGCCCACGACGATAACAGCGCTTATCTGACCTGTCCGGTAGCTTGCCTTATTCGTAATGCTCAGGGGCAATGGGAGCTGGCACGCGATTTTTTACCCCCCTCGCTTTCACTCTCAGCGAGCCCCTCATTAATCAATTCGCTCGGTGATTTGGTACACCGTATCCAGGCCCGTTGTCGCCGCCTGATGGCCTTGCGCCGTGAAAGTAATGAACGAATGGCGGATTTTGCGGTAGCAGACGTTTCATTATTTTGGCTGCTGAATGCGCTTAATAGCTCGGAGCCTGTTCTGAAAGAAATGCTGCAAAACCCAGGCCGTCACCCCGAGCTTTTGTGGCGTGAGCTGGCGCGGTTAGCCGGCAGCCTGCTGACCTTTTCATTAGAAAATGATGTCAGCGTTGTACCTCCATACCAGCACGCAAATCCGCAGCAGGTATTCCCGCCACTGTTTGCACTGCTGGTGGAACTACTGGAAGCCAGCCTGCCATCTCGCGTTGTCGCGATTGAACTGACGCAGGAGCGACAGTTCTGGTATGGCGCTCTGTCGGATGCCCGACTGCGTGAAGGCGCTGATTTTTATCTGTCCGTTCGTTCGGCTCTTCCAGCGCATGTCCTCCTGACACAGTTTCCACAACTGTGTAAAGCCGGGAGTCGGGCTGATGTGTCAGATGTCGTCAATGTGGCACTCAGCGGCATTCCATTAAAACCGCTGACGCATGTACCCGCCGCTATCCCACTACGACTGGAAAATCAATATTTTGCTCTTGAGATTAATCATCCAGCCGCCCAGTCCATGCTGGACGCCGGTAATTGCGCTTTCTATGTGCCGGGAACGTTGGGAGAGATTCAACTTGAGCTATTTGCAGTATTAAGGGATTGAAATAAATGAATAAGGATATTGATCAGGTGTTCTGGCCAACCTGGCTTGCTGTAAGCCAATTACGCGATGGGTCGGAAGTCGACGATGGTGCTGCTTTCTATCGCCGGGCCTGCCAATGGATTGATTCTGCACGTGAAGCATTGCGTGACATGGGATACAGCGAACACAGCGTTGAGCACATGCTCTATACGCAATGTGCATTACTGGATGAAAGCGTGTTGAACCGCAACCGTCAGGATAGCGGTTATATCACCTGGCTTGCGACACCTTTACAGGCCCGCTATTTCAACACCACCAATGCCGGGGAAGAACTTTGGGAGCGCATCCGTACCGTTCTGCGCGAGCCCGTTCCTGACACCGCCGTATTAACCTGTTTTTATCGCGCAATCACACTCGGTTTTGTGGGGCGCTATCGTGAGCAAGGTGACGAACGTCGTGAAGATGTTCTTGAAGCGCTGGCGACTCAGGCGATGCCTTTTAAATTAAAGCACGATGCGCCAGTCATCATGCGGGCTTCCGGCTTCTCTGGCGGTAAGCGCCGCTGGTGGCTGGCATGGCTTGTCGGCGCGCTGGCGTTAGGTGCTTTATGGCTCACATTTTCTCATGTCTTACAAGGGCAGATTGCTCAGCTTATTGGGCAGGGTTAAGACATGGCTCAGTTGCGAGGGATCGTGAACTATGTACTGGCGACCGTGCTGGCTTTGTTGCTGGTCTGGGGATTCAGTCCGTTAAGTGCGAGTGTTCGCAGTGGTCTTACCGTCTTTATTTTACTGCTTTCCATTCCTGGAATCATTTATGGCTGGCGCCAGTATGGTCGGTTGACGTCTGCGCATTCTGCTCATGACATTCCGCTCCCTCCAGAGAGTTTCAGTGGGCCTGTTGTGCTGGTATGTGGCGATACTGCCCCCTTATTTGCCGGACGTGGCGATTCCTGCGAGAGTTCACAGGGGTGGTATTTATCTGTTCAATCCCCGGAGCATTATAGTGCTCTGGTTCGTCGGATAGCTGTGCAGCGTCCGGGGCTTCTTATGCGCGTTTCCGTGATGCTGGCGTTAATCCCGGAATGGCATAATGATGAAGATGCGCTTAAGCACATGCTACTCAGTTGGCGGCGGGTGGTGACCCAGAGTCGGCGTTGGTTATCAGGTATACCGCCATTTTGGCTGTGTTGTTGGCTGAATTCTCCTCAATGCAATGAGACTGTACGTTGGTTTATTCGCACTCCTCAGGATGCTGAAGTGCAGTCGGCTACAGGATTAGATGATTGTGTTCCTTTCTCATTGCAAGAGCACTCGGCTCGCCATTCTCATCTTACACATGCCGTATGGTTAGATACCTTACTGGGTTGGCTGAAGAGGGTACAAGGCGACGCAGGGCGCCATGTTCCGCCACTTTTCTCTGCTTTACGGGTTGCGTGTTTCACCTCATTAGCGGTCTGTGAAAATAATCTGTGGCAACGGCATATTACCGATCAGACAACGATTTCTCCTGCGGCTTCTGCAGGGTCCGAGCTGCTGCCTTTTCCTGATTTAGCATTGCCTTTTTTATCCCGCCGCCGGGCGCTGACAGCATTGCAACGAACGGTGGGTATAAGTGGTCTGCTATGCGGCATTTTTGTCGGACTGGCGATGGCATGCAGCTTTATCAATAACCAGCATCTCATCAGGGTCACAAACGATCATCTGACGTTATACCGCCATCTTAGCGGCAATCCTGTCGAGCCAAAGATTCAGGCCCAGGATCAGCTTCGTCGGGATGCGCAGCGGCTTGATCGCTGGTATCAGCGCGGCGAACCCCTTTCTCTTTCAATGGGATTGTACCAGGGGATGAGATTGATCCCACCTTTGCAGGCCGCAATCAGCGACTGGTTGCCACCTGAAAAACCAAAAGCGACCTCCCCGCAAACCGTGCGTCTCGACAGCATGTCGCTGTTTGATACGGGCAAATGGGCGCTAAAAGCGGGTTCAACAAAAGTACTCATTCGAGCTTTGGTCAATATCAAAGCCAGACCCGGTTGGCTGATAGTCATTGCCGGGCATACCGATGATGTGGGTGACGATAAATCTAATCAGCAGCTCTCTCTCAAACGTGCGGAATCTGTTCGCGACTGGATGCGTGATACCGGTGACGTCGCAGAGAGCTGCTTTGCCGTTCAGGGTTACGGTGAATCACATCCCTACAAAACCAACGATACGCTGGAGGGTCGGGCTGCCAACCGCCGTGTAGAGATCAGTCTGGTTCCGCAGGCTGATGCCTGTCGGGTACCGGGAATGAAGGAACCGTCACCGGAAGGCGGTGACGCATTAGCGAAGTAAAAATGGAGAAAGAGTTATGGCAATTCCAGTCTACCTTTGGCTGAAAGACGACGGCGGTGCGGATATCAAAGGCTCTGTTGACGTGAAAGACCGTGTGGGCAGTATCGAAGTAGTGGCTCAGGAACATAACCTGTACATCCCTACCGATAACAACACCGGTAAGTTGACCGGGACGCGTATCCATACCCCATTCCTTTTCACGAAGGAAATCGACGCCTCCAGCCCGTATCTGTACAAGGCTGTAACGACCGGTCAGACCCTGCGCCAGGCAGAGTTCAAATGGTATCGCATTAATGATGCGGGTCAGGAAGTGGAATACTTCAACACCACGCTGCACAACGTGAAAGTGGTGAAAGTAAACCCAGTGATGTACGACATCAAGGATCCGGCTAAAGAGAAGCACAACCACCTGGAGCAGATTGAACTGCGCTACGAGAAGATCGTCTGGACGTATAAGGATGGCAACATTATCCATTCTGACGCCTGGAACGAGCGTACCACCGCGTAATGCACTAACGGATGAGGATTTCCTCATCCGTTTTTTTATGCCCTCTGCTGAGCGTCCGGCGTGAGGGTTAGGCAGAGAGTATCAACGTCACTTATTACCTTATGGGCATTGGATTAAGGCTACGGGCGGTAGCGTGCCTGAATACAGGGAGTCAGGAACCAAATGGAACACCAGTCAGCAGTGTTATTACGTCGTCTCAATCCTTACTGTGCTCAGGCGCTTGAAGCGGCAGCATCGTTATGCCAGACGCGCGCGCATGCAGAAATCACGCCTGAACACTGGTTACTGAAGTTGCTTGAGCAGGGGGAGGGCGATATTACCGTCATCGCTCGTCGCTATGAATGGGATATCGACAATCTCTGGCAGTCGCTGCTGGCGCATCTGGATGATCAGCCTCGTTCCGTGAAAAGCCGTCCACAGTTGTCTGATGCGCTTCTTTCTTTAATGCAACAAGCGTGGCTTTGCGCCGCAACGGATGAAAATTCGCAGATACGGGGTGTGCATCTGCTGATGGCACTGGTAGGCAAGCCTTCACTACTGAAGTGTGATGGCCTGTGGCCTCTTCTGAGCGCCGGACATACTCAACTGGAACGCCTCCTGCCGCTATTAAATGTCCAGTCGGATGAGCGGCCGGAAAGACAGCAGGAAGCCGCTCTGGCGCAGATTTCTCCTGATGATGAATCGCGTCCTGGCCTGGCTCAGTCGACGTTGTCGCCAGCATTACAAGGCGTGCTCGATAAATTTACGCAGGACGTCACTGCGAAAGCGCGTGCCGGCGATATCGACCCGGTATTTGGTCGCGATAATGAAATTCGTCAAATGGTGGATGTGCTGTCCCGTCGGCGAAAAAACAATCCCATTCTGGTCGGAGAACCCGGCGTCGGCAAGACCGCTCTGGTGGAGGGGCTGGCGCTGCGTATTGCGGAAGGTAACGTGCCGGATAGCCTGAAAGCGGTGACGTTACGCACGCTGGATCTTGGGCTGTTACAAGCTGGCGCAGGGGTGAAAGGTGAGTTTGAGCAGCGGTTGAAAAATATCATTGATGCCGTTCAACAATCGCCAATACCGATTCTGCTCTTTATCGATGAAGCACACACCATCATTGGGGCCGGTAATCAGGCGGGGGGCGCTGACGCAGCCAATCTGCTAAAACCCGCTCTGGCCAGAGGTGAATTACGAACCATCGCGGCGACCACATGGAGCGAATATAAACAGTATTTTGAGCGTGATGCTGCGCTGGAGCGGCGTTTTCAGATGGTTAAAGTGGATGAGCCGGATGATGACACTGCTTGTTTGATGCTGCGCGGTCTGAAATCACACTATGCGGAACACCATGGCGTTCACATCACAGACGACGCGGTTAAAACCGCTGTTACGCTCTCCCGCCGCTACCTTACCGGGCGGCAGTTGCCGGACAAAGCCGTCGACCTGCTGGACACCGCAGGTGCAAGAGTGCGGATGAGCCTTGATACCGTTCCGGAACCACTGACGCGTTTGAGGTCGGAGATCACCGCGCTTGAAATTGAAAAGCAGGCGTTGCTTGCCGATCTCGCGCTAGGAAATGGTCAGCATGGTGAAAGGCTGGCGAGCATTGAACAGCAGGAAAATCGTCTGCTTGTCGAGCTGGATGAACGCGAAACCCAGTATGGCCAGGAATTATCGCTCACCGAGCAACTGCTGGCCAGCCGCCGTGATATTTCCCGTCAGGCGGAAACGGTTGAATTGCAGCAGCAGCTTAGTGTGCTTCAGCAGGGGCATCCTTTACTGTTTCCGGAGGTAGACGCGCGCACTGTCGCAACGGTGATCGCCGACTGGACCGGTATACCGTTGTCTTCACTAATGAAGGACTCCCAGGCAGACTTGCTGACGCTTGAAACTCAGATGGGAAAACGCGTTGTCGGACAGGATTATGCGCTTAATGCCATCGCGCAACGACTGCGCGCATCAAAAACGGGTCTTACGCCGGAAAACGGCCCGCAGGGTGTGTTTCTGCTTACCGGACCAAGTGGAACCGGCAAAACGGAGACGGCACTGGCCCTGGCCGACATTCTGTTTGGCGGTGAAAAATCGCTGATCACTATTAATCTGTCTGAATATCAGGAGCCGCACACCGTGAGTCAGCTCAAGGGCTCGCCTCCGGGATATGTGGGTTATGGTCAGGGAGGGATCCTGACCGAAGCCGTGCGAAAACGTCCCTATAGCGTGGTGCTGCTGGATGAAGTAGAAAAAGCGCATCGTGATGTCATGAACCTGTTTTACCAGGTATTTGACCGTGGCTTCATGCGTGACGGCGAAGGTCGTGAAATTGATTTTCGCAATACCGTTATTCTGATGACCTCCAATCTTGGCGGCGACGCAGTGATGCAACTGCTGGAAGAACAGCCGGAAACCACAGAGTCTGAGTTGCACGAACTGCTGCGCCCACTTTTGCGCGACCATTTTCAGCCAGCACTACTGGCTCGCTTCCAGACGATTATCTACCACCCGCTCGGTGAACCAGCGTTACGTACGATTGTACAAATGAAGCTGGATCAGGTTAGCCAGCGATTGCAGCGCCACTACGGTATCACCACGACGATATCCGAGAACCTTTTTGATGCCCTGACAGCCGCTTGTCTGCTACCGGATACGGGGGCGAGGAATATTGATAGTCTGCTCAACCAACAAATCTTGCCTGTGCTTAGCCAGCAGTTGTTAACGTATCTTTCCCGGCAGCAAAAACCTCAGCAACTTACTTTAAGTTGGCGTGATGAAGAGGGAATTATGCTGGAATTTAATGATGAGTAAACGTAACGATATTATTGAACCTTACGAGTGGACATCGGATCGTAAAACGGGGCTCGTTTATAGCGAAATATTGGGATGGATAGATATAGGCCATGCGCAGGGAAGCGATATTAAAAACCTACTGTTAGATATAAAACGAGGTGAATCAAGTCGTGATGGTTATTATGAAGTCACCTATAGCCAAAAGATGTTTGTATATCATCGCCAGTTTGGTACAGGAAAATTTGTTAAGTGGCGTATCAAACAAGGTTTATCTGCATGTGAGAAAAGCAGCGTTGCGTTAGCTATGATGATGATGACGGCGCGCTTGTTTGAAAGTTTGCAATCTAATTGGTGTTTTAGTTGGTATACCGACAGTGGATTTAGCGGTGAGGATCTTACATCCGATCTTTTAGGCTTCTACCGGGCAATCCTTCCCTCAAACTACCAGTCAAGACTGAGCTTAGTCAGTAAAGAGCGGGCACTGAGTAGATGGGATTTTTATGGGCCGATAGGTAAATATAAGAATAAAGGATTTTTACCATTACTGTTTCCAGATCCCCTGGATAACTGTGCTGTCCATAAACCCTATAAAGGAAGCCTGCCTTCATTTATGACATGGGTGCAACCGTGGAGTGATTTCACTTCGGGTCGGGTAGAAATTATCACCGGGGATGGCGGTTATTATTCATTCTTGTCAAGGTGAATGGTAATGAACTACTGTAAAATAATACTGGTGACGATTGTTTTTATTTCCTTGTCACCGCTGTTAATACCTTGGCCAGATAAATTAGAATATCGGGAAAACGATTTTTTTGATTACTATTTCTATACTGATGTGGACATCAAGCAGGCTCCAAGGATATCAAATAATTATTACTTTGAATATATTTCTCCTGATGGAAGTACACGGGAAACAAATCTTATTATTTTTTACGGTGGTGATGCGGGCATTATTCGTGATTATCTGACAGGTCTTGGCTTTCATCACTATGATTATATTGATAATGGAAGAGAAGAGCTTTGGATATCAAATGACAACCGTCGATTTACTTTTTCCATTGTCACTAACAAGAAAAAAGATTTAGTCAGTTTAATAAAGATAATGCGTTGAGGGTAAGTTTTCGTTCTGGAAGTGACTCTTTATAAAATTACAGGGGTTAAATATATGGGAATGGATGAATCACTTGGCGGTGGGATGTCATTTATATCTGAAAATACGTTGAATCGTTATCAATTGTATATCCCTTCATGCAAGTCAGTGCTGGATGTTATTAACTTTAATGGTACAGAGGAAATGAGTTCGCTGTATCGATATGTAGTACATTTTTCCAGCCAGGATAAAGACATTGCGGCCGAATCGATACTTGGAAAATCAACGGCATTGACCATGGGAATGGGGAAGTTAAGTGAGTTAACTGCCCGCAAAATGGTACATGGTATTGTGACATCTTTCCATCGTATCAGTGGTTCAAAAGACCAGGCAATCTATCAGATAATCATTGAACCTTTTGTCGCGTTGTTGAAAAACCAATTCCGCACACACCGCTTCTTTATTAATATGTCAGTTCCTGAAGTTGTTACTAAAATTTTACAAGAACATGGTTTAAAAGACTGGGAGTATAATTTTGATTTGGTAATGGAATATCCCAAAAGAGAACAAATTAAACAGTATCAAGAGAGCGATCTGGTTTTTATTGAACGTCTGCTTTCTGAAGTTGGAATTTTCTTCTTCTTCAGGCTTCAACCTGATGCTGGCACTGAGGTCATCTATTTTGCTGACAAACAAAGCGCATGGGAGTTTGGCAAAACATTATCGCTGAATAGCCCTTCCGGAATGAATGACAATGGCATCGACTCAGTCTGGGATATTCAGTTCCAACAGTCTACGGTGCAGGCATCGGTTACTGCCGGGGACTATAACCATCGCCAGGCTCAGAAAATATTATTTTCTGCACAAACTGATATGACTTACGGTGAAGGTGACGGGGTGACTTACGGGGATGTTTACCACTATCGTCCACGTCATCTTGAAACGGGTGATAAGGTTTCGCCATCGCCTGAGACAGGGAATTTTTGGGCGCGTCTGGAACATGAACGTTACCTCTCCTCACAAGCGACAATCACGGGATTATCGACCGATGTTAGCCTCAGCCCGGCTCAGGTCCTGAATATTACGGAATCCACATCTGTCCCAACGCTTCCTGCCAGTGTGCGTAACAACTTGCTGGTTACGGCGGTTTCATTCAGCGCAAGCCGAAAGGAAGCGCTACAGGTGGTGTTGATGGCGACCGTTTACAGTGAAACCCGCTGCTGGAGACCACCGCTAAAACCTCGGCCAGTGATTAGCGGCACGCTAATGGCACGTGTTTCAAGCCCGAAAAAGAATGATCAATATGCTCATTTAAATCAGAGCGGGCTTTATTGGGTTAAGTTTGATGCGGATCGCGATGATAAACAGCAGGGTTACGAGAGCATGCCAGTTCGTCTGGCCAGACCCTACGGAGGCGACACTTACGGGATTCACTTCCCGCTGATACAGGGCACAGAAGTGGCGGTGGCGTTCCATGAAGGGGACCCGGACCGACCCTATATCGCCCACGCGCTGCACGACTCCCGGCATCCGGACCACGTGACACAGGCAAACCACACCCGCAACGTCATCCGCACGCCCGCGAACAACAAGCTGCGCATGGAAGACAAACGGGGCGAGGAGCACGTCAAGCTCAGCACCGAGTACGGCGGCAAGACGCAGCTGAACCTGGGGCATAACGTGGATGCACAGCGTGCGCTGCGGGGCGAGGGGGCCGAGTTGCGCACGGATGACTGGGTGGCGGTACGCGGCGGGAAAGGGGTTCTGATAACCGCAGAGATGCAGGCGGAAGCCGTGGACCGGATGCTGGAGATGGACGGTGTGATACGTCAGCTTGAACAGGCGTTGTCACTGGCAAGGAGCCTGCAGCGGTCAGCGGAGACGGCAAAGGCAACGGCGGGAGACACAGCGAGCCAGCAGGCGCTGAATGATGCGCTGGAGGAACTGGCTCAGCCGGGTCTTATTCTGCATGCGCCAGCGGGCGTAGGGATGATGAGTGCGAAGGCCGTACGGGTGTCCTCGGGAACGGACAGCGTGGGGATCATGTCGGGGCACAATACGGACATCAGTACCGGCAGGTCATTTACGGTGGCGGCGAGCGATACGGTGAGTCTGTACGCACAGGAACAGGGAATGCAGCTGTATGCGGCAAAGGGAAAAGTGGATATTCAGGCCCAGGACGATGAAATGGGTGTGACGGCGAAGAAAGATATCACGGTGAGCAGTACAGAGGGAAAAATCACCGTGAACGCCAGCGAGGAGCTGTTACTGAGCTGTGGCGGGGCGTATATCCGGCTGAAAGGGGGGAATATCGAACTGGGATGCCCGAAGAATATCCTGCTGAAGTCGGTAAATGTGCAGAAACTGGGAGCCACGAGTCTGAATACTCCTGTGGAGGAATTACCCCGCGGTTTTTGTGAAGGTTTTACTGTTAAAAATAAAGAAACAGGTAAGCCAATTCCTTTTTCTCAATATCGGATTACCACAGGTGAAGGAGATATTTATGAAGGTGTGTCAGATCAATACGGCAAAACACTGCCAATATATACCGCAACCCCAACAAAACTAAAAATAGAACAAGTAAAAAAAGGTAATTCATAAAATGTGGTTTATGAGGTGAGAGTATGAACTATAATAATGTTAATAGATCTTTTGTTGCACTTCTTTCTATTTTTTTTATTGTATCGTGTAAGAGTTATGATGTAAGAATGCTAGAGGCAATGTCTGAGTCAGGTGATCATAAGGCTCAGGGTAATCTTGGCTTTATGTATCAATATGGTTATGGTGTTCGGGCAAATTATAATGAGTCTTTAAAGAGGTATAAACTTGCGGCAAGTGATGGTGATCCTCTTGCTGAAGGTACAGTAGGCAGGCTTTATTTTGAGAAACAAGATTATAAAAATGCTCTTCCCTGGTTTAAAAAGTGTGCCTTGCATGATATCCAATCTGGTACAGAAAGAAAAACAGAACAGACTATTCTGGCTTGTCAGGGAATGGTTGGCACAATGTATTTATATGGACAAGGCGTTCCAGTAAATAAACCGGAAGCTAAAGTATGGCTGAAAAAGGCAGCAGATCAAGGAGAAGGGTCTGCACAATGCTATGTCGGTGATTTTTATTATCTCGATCGAGATTATAAATCAGCCTATCCTTATCTCCAAAGTGCCCTGGAAAAGGGCTGCGCGAATGCAGCAAAATATTTGAGTGATATGTACAATAATGGCTTTTTTGTTGAAAAAGATAGTCAGCGAGCGAAAGAATTATACGAAAAATATCTCCGCCTCAAGAGTTATGACTAGGATGTCATATTCGTTATTTACACAATGAAATTATAAATGACAGGAATTTTAATTCATCCCTGTCATCTGGCTGTGTATTCGACAGATTATGTTTATCTCATCGCAGATATTCTTAACTGAAATAAACGAAAAGGAATTCTAATTATGACAGAAGTGACAACATCTACTCAGTGCAAATACCCTGATTTTTTTATAGAACATGAGGCATTTGATTGGGTAGAGTTCCAGTTAGTGGACGAATTAGGTGATGCCGTAGCCAATATGGAGTGGTTTGCCGAAAATGATGCTACAAGGTGCGGTTTGATTCCACGCTATACTGGCTATAGTGATGCCAATGGAATAATAAAGATTAAAGATATACATCCATTACCTTTGACATTAAAAGTCCAGTCTCAGCCTTTGGTTGATGAGATGGAGAACCGAGCCTTACGATTTGAAAGAGAAGGCTTTAATTCAGAGGTAAAAAAACTCTCCTCTGAGAATAACTATGGATACCAATATATCAGGGTTGGACAACTTTGCAATGTCAGACCAAAACTAGATAAATGGAATGAAATTGTTCTACCAGATTTTCATTTCCCTTTGGATAAAACGTATAAAGGCGTTACCGTTCATGTGGCGGACCTTAATAAACGTACGATGATCGAAATTTGTCCATTCCGTGCATGGACACTAATTTTGCATCATACCGCGAGTTACTCTCTGACCAATGCTTATAACCTGGGCATTATGGCCGATTTGGCTTACAGTTATGACTCCGAAACTGATCGTAATTCGGTGTATGGATTCTTTTGTATTCAATGTCTGGATCTGTCATCTGTTCCTGTTTTTGAAGATGGCAAACATCGATTCCCTGCTATTGTCACCGATGTTCCTTTTCGTGAACGGCATTCTAAACACATTTTTATGGATACGGCAGATGAAGAGGAAGGGGAAACTCAGCTATTTTATGTTACGACGAAAACGCAGGCGATTGTGGCCTGGCGTGGTACAGAGATGAGTAAGCTCAGTGATTTATGGACAGATGCAAGTTTTATGCCGGTAGAGTGTTTTGATATTGTTCCTGAAGGAAAGATTCACGGTGGTTTTTTACAGGCATACCAGATTGCGAAGAAAAACTATTCTAAGATATTTAAGCAGATTACGGATGATGGAAAAACATTGGAGCTATTTATCTGCGGACATAGTCTGGGAGGTTCGCTTGGGCTGATTCACAGCGCAGAAATAAGAGATCTTAATCCTTTGCTATATACGTATGGTATGCCCCGGACGTTGACCGCTTCTGCCGTTAAATTTTTAAAAAATCTCACCCATTTCCGTCATGTTAATGATGCTGACACCGTCCCAAGCGTTCCGCCTGATGCGAATCTCGATAACTGGTTTTATGACTTATGGGGGCCGGTAGGTGGCACGCTGGGTTTTTTCTGGTCGGTAATAGAACTCATGCCTCAAGCGCTAGGGTTGAAGTTTTGGGAATGTTTTTGGCATCATGGAAGTATTGCCGTATTTTTTAACACCACCCAAACGACGGAATGGAAGGAGTGTAAAGTACCCAACAACCCTTCTTCATGCCGCAGGATCCGTAAACGACTTCCTGTTGAGACCAGATTGTATTTGGTTCCTGAACTTATTTTAGAGGCCAGCCAAAAGGCGAATGAAGCACAAAAAAGATTTACGCAGTTATTAACAAAGATAGATAAAGAAGACTGGTTTCCTCCCTATACTAACCCTGATTTAGATCATGCAACGAACCTTGGCAGACATTCCATGCCAGATCAATATTTGAGTTATCTTAATAACCAACTTAAAGAATGTACTCAGCCAACGTTGATCATGATGAGGAAAATAAAAAGAGAGAGATTTTTAAAGCAAATGAAAACGTATGAAAATAGTTCCCCAGTGGAAGAGTTTACAAGAAATAGTGCTTTCATTGAAATTCATGATGTAGTCGCATCGACGCTGGATATGACGCGTGGGGTTAAGGGAGGAAATGAAGCTCTGGAATATATAAAACCACTTAACCTTGAGGAGTTTGAACTATGATTGAGAAATATTTTATTTTAACCTTGGTGATTATCTTATCGGGTTGCGTTTCAGAGCGGAACCGGACATTATCTCCACCAGAAGATACCCAATGGGTTACAGTGGGCGTAAAAATACCTGCCGAACTGCTCGTGCTCCCATTGAAGGTAATTTATCGTTCAGAAATATGTAAACGCACCCGACATAATTCATCCGGAGAAGCTTATGAAGTTCCCGGGTATAACTCAATGGAATTTCCGTTATCCCCAAAAGATAGTACAGAGAATTTCTTTGATGTGAAACTTGCCCGGCAAGGCGGGGGGCGTTGTCAATGGCACCTGTCTGTGGCTGATATACGGTTGCAATACAAAAATACCGTACAGTTTGGCCAGGGTACGGAGTCGGTGTTAAAACGCATCAGGCTGGCATTTGATTACCTTGCGGTGAATCAAGGTGGTGGTCATCAAAGAATCAACAGCGATGGTTTAATTTCAAAAGATTATTTTCCATATTTAAGTGAGGGTTTTATTGGTGGTTATGAAAAAAACATATGGATATATGATGGCGAAATGAACGAGCGGTACTCCGCATTAAATATCAATTCTATTATATTTTATCCCCTGTTACATTCAGATAAATTAGTCCGGAGCATAGGCCCGAAAAAGAAAGAGAAAGGAGTTTACGGGACGTTGATTTATCCTGACGGTACGACTGTTCCGAAAACAGAGACCTTCCCTGACATTGACGTATTGAAGCAATTTATAAAATGATGAAGGACAGATAAATCGATTATATTGTCATAAGTATAGTTCTCTTTTTTCATTTCAACCGTTTTAAGTTAACTATCTGTTTATGGATTAAAACTTTGTCGAGGGATTGGTAGATGATATGGAAATATTTATTTTTCGCTCCACTGGTAATCTTATCGGGTTGTGTTTCAGAGCGGAACCGGACATTATCTCCACCAGAAGATACCCAATGGGTCATGATGGGAGAACCATGTACTTGAAGAACTGGTCGTGCTGGCGGGGTTATATTAGATGAATATTGATGTGGGGATATTAGTGAAGAAACTTGGTAAGCCGTATCGAGAAATTTATAGCTAAGGCTTATAGGAGTGGCTGTAGCTTACATATTACCAGCTCCAGAACAAAATACTACGGCTTCATTTGATTATAATATTCATTTGTATAAATAATGACTTTTTGTTTATTGGAACATGCCAAAGGAATTCACACTGCGCAGGAAAACGGTTGGATGGGAATGAGTGAGTGTGCTGAGATGTTTTATTAACATCAGGTATTAATAATTTTTGATGTGCTAATTAAGTATGTTAGATGGAATTCTCTTTATTAAACGGAGTTAACGCTATGAATATGGAAATAACATCAGGGCCCACGCTTAACCGCTACAGTTTATCGGTTTCTTCATGCCCGCATGAACTGGATGTGGAACGTTTTGAGGGGCTGGAGCAGTTAAGCGTCCGTTACCATTATTCAGTCCGTTTTACCTGCAGCGCTTCAGAGCTGACTGCCGGTATGTTCCTGAACCAGCCGGCTTTGCTGACCATGAAAGGCGGGGAATTACTGCATGCCCTGCCCGTGAAATTCGTCCACGGCGTCGTGACTCATTTCCGGCGTCTGACGGAGTCGCGCGACCAGGTCAGCCATGAAATCATCATTGAGCCTTATCTCTCCCTGCTGGATAAACAGTTCCGCACGCACCGTTTTTTCATAAACAAATCGGTCCCGGAAGTGGTGGGTGAAATCCTGCAGGAACACGCCCTGCACGGCTGGGAGTATGACTTCACGCTGACGCAGAGTTATCCGAAGCGTGAGCAGATAAATCAGTACCAGGAGAGCGACCTGGCGTTCATTGAGCGTCTGCTGGCGGAAGTGGGGATATTTTACTTCTTCACGCTGCAGCCGGATACCCGGACGGAAGTGGTGCATTTTGCAGACCAGCAGAGTGCCTATGAGTTTGATAAACGGCTGACGCTGAACAGCCCGTCAGGAATGAGCGACAGCGGGGCGGATTCCGTCTGGGGGCTGAACATCCTGCACCAGGTGGCACCGGCGGGAGTGACGACAAAAGACTATAACCACCGCGAAGCGCAGAAGGTGCTGCAGTCGGCGAGGGCGGATATCACCGGCGGCGAAGGCGAGGAAATGCGCTATGGCGAGGTGTATCACTACAAACCGCGCCATCTTGAAACCGGGGATGCATTCGATCCGGCGGTGGAAACCGGGAACTTCTGGGCGCGACTGGACCACGAGCGTTTTCTGGCGGAGCAGACGCTGATAACGGGTTTCAGCACGGATGCGGGGTTACGTCCGGGACAGGTGCTGACGATAACCGACAACAGCGTGCCGTCGACGCTGCCGGGCGTGCTGCAGCAGCCGGTGGTGGTGGTCCGGGCGGGGTTCAGCGGCAGCAGGAAAGATGCGCTGAAAGTGTCGCTGGCGGCGGTGCCGTACAGTGAGACGCAGTGCTGGCGTCCGGCACTGAAGGCGAGACCAAAGGTTAGCGGCACGCTGACGGCACGGGTCAGCAGCCCGAAGAGCGGGGACATCTACGCGCATCAGACGGCGGAGGGGCTGTACCGGGTGAAGTTCGATGCCGACCAGGACAGCAAACAGCAGGGTTACGAGAGTATGCTGCTGCGCCTGGCCAGACCCTACGGCGGCGACACTTATGGGATTCACTTCCCGCTGATACAGGGCACAGAAGTGGCGGTGGCGTTCCATGAAGGGGACCCGGACCGCCCCTATATCGCGCATGCGCTGCACGACTCCCGGCATCCGGACCACGTGACACAGGCAAACCACACCCGCAACGTCATTCGCACACCCGCGAATAATAAGCTGCGCATGGAAGACAAACGGGGCGAGGAGCACGTCAAGCTCAGCACCGAGTACGGCGGCAAGACGCAGCTGAACCTGGGGCATAACGTGGATGCACAGCGTGCGCTGCGGGGCGAGGGAGCTGAGCTGCGCACGGACGACTGGGTGGCGGTACGCGGCGGGAAAGGGGTTTTTATCACCTCGGACAGGCAGTGTGAGGCTGCAGGCACGATGCTGGAGATGAAAAATGCTGCCGCGCAAATGGCTCAGGCGCTGTCTGTGAGTGATGCCCTGGCGAATGCTGCCGATATCGCACAGGCCTGGCCGGCAGATTCAGATACAGCAAAGGCACTGAATACAGCGTTAAACAATCTTACTCAGCCCGGGATTGTGCTCAATGCCCCGGAGCACATCAGCATCAGCAGTCCGAAGTCGGTGCGTCTGTCGTCCGGCAGTGAAAGCGTGGGGCTGGTCGCGGGGGGAAATACCGATATCAGCGTGATGAAGAAATTTACTGCCGTGGCGGGGGAAGCCATCAGTCTGCTGGCCCTGAAGCTGGGTATACGTTTATTTGCTGCAAAAGGGAAGGTTGAGATACAGGCTCAGGATGACGGCATAGACGCGGTGGCGAAAAAGGACATTTCCATCACAAGCGTGGAGGGCAAAGTGTTAGTGACGGCAGCCGACGAACTGGTGCTGAACTGCGGCGGAGCTTATATCAGACTCAGCTGCGGTAATGTGGAGATCGGCTGTCCGAAAAATATTCTGCTCAAATCTATCAGCGTGCAGAAATTAATGGCTGCTGATTATGACCTGCCAAAACCAGATCTACCGAAAGGGTTTAATGATTTCTTTATCGCCAAAGATGAGGATTCCGGAGAGATTATGCCTTTCGTACCTTATCGAATTAAAACAGGAGAGGGAAACGTATATGAGGGGGTCACGGATGCTGAAGGCAAAACCATTACCGTATATACCGCACAGCCTGAATCTTTAGATATCGAATTACTTTGATCTTTAAACTATAAACAGGGAGGTGTTTATGGCAACAGGTGAAGAACAAACTAAAACTTCTGCGCAAGGCTCTGGAAAAGTTGTTAAAGGTAAGTACGATCCAGAACTTTATCTCCACCCAAGCAGCGCGACCATACTCTGTGTTGATGCAGGCGCTGAAAAAACAATTCAGGAAGAGCACTACTTTTTATCAGGATTATTGGAAAAACAGTTACAGGCACAGAAAGATCTTGATGAAGCCAATTATGCGGCAATTTTACAGGCTAATACCGTACCAGAAAGACAACTTCAGAGTAAGGTAACAGAAGCATACGCCGCACTCAATAAAGCCAACAAAGCATTTCGTCAGGAATTAATGACTCTCACGGCCAATGCCCCTGAAGGGGAACTTTTGGATGAAAAAATGAAGGAGAATGCCATTGACATCATGGAGTTAATTCCCCTTAATAAAAGCTCTGTCACTGGATTCAAGAAAACTTATATTCGTTCTGATAAGATCAAAGAAGGTTGGCGCAGATATAAGCTGAGTAATGTTGATAAAAAAACAGGTGAAGCCAGCTTTATTAAGTACCATGACAAAACTATCACCGTACAAGATGAGAATGGTAAAGCTGTTAATAAAACGGTGCGCCAGGCAAAAATAGACCCCCAGGAACTTAAAAAACAGCTGAAAGAGGCCTCTGTTAAATTCAAATTTGATATTTGTGAAGATAGCAACATTATTGTCAGCGATTGGGCAAAAGAGATGAATAAATCGCTGTCCTGGCCGAAGGGGGGGAATGCTGATGAGTCCGTCTATCATCAGTATGTTGATATTAGCGCTCAGGCCCAGCTCATGCGATTCAGCCATGGCGCAGGGTTATCCGCGGAATTTAATCCACTTCAGGGTAAGGTAGAAGGGAAATTAGAGGGGCACGCCAGTTTTGCGTTAGGTGAAGCGAAAGCAGAAAGCACTTTATATGTTCCGGACAGGTTAGGCATCAGTCTGCTGTTTCCGGCGAAAGCCGATACACCGCAAACGCCAGGCGGTATCTGTAATATGGGGGCGCTACGTTTTGCCCTGAAAATGGTGTTGTCCGGCAGTGTCGGAGCCAGTGTGGCCGTTGAGGTTGGCGTGACGCTCGACTGGAGTGGTGAAATGGGCAAAGGTTACGGTATTAAAGGCCGTCCAGCGGAGCTTCCCCCGCCGCCGTTGCCGGGCAAACGAAAAATTAATTTACATATGCCGGAAGCACCTGAAGCGCAGGGCGGCGGGGAAATTGGCGCTTTTGTGGGTGCCCAGTTCGGGGGCAATATCAGCGGCGCCATAGAATGGTTCGACCCACATCCTGACGACACGCCTCCCGCTAACGTCGAGAAGACGGACGATAAAACCATCGTTAGTAAAGAACGGAAATTTGCGGCAATTGCGAAGCTGGAAATGGGCGTATCGCTACAGGCGGGGGCTGGGGGAAGCGCGGTTTTTTACGTTACCTACATCCAGGGGCGTTTTCGTATTTATTGCAAAGCGGCATTTTGCTGGGGAGCCGGAGCAAAGGGGAGTCTGGGGTTTGAGGTTGATGGCGGCTGCTATTTTGCCTTTATGAAAAGCTTTATGTACATGCTGCGCAACGTTGATTATCAGAAGTTAGCCGACATGATGGAATTAGACGCCTTTCAGGCATTGTGCGCCATCCCCTTAATTATGGCGGCCCGTGGTGTCCAGGCGGCGGTCGCTATGGCTGATGAGGCAATGGATATCATTACCCAATTAGGAAATGATCTAATAGAGGAAAATAACCGGGTTAAGCTGATGGAAAGTGTGCTGAATAACCCGGACCAGTTTAAATACTCGCCACCGGAAACCAAAGGCGCACTGATTGCACAGTTAATGGATATCAATTGGGCGGGCCCTCTCGACCCGCGAAACCAAAACAATAACCCACTCACGTTTAATTCCTGGAAATTAGGGCCAATGAAACGCCGTAAGCAGGCCATCTTCCTGGCGTTGAAATGGGTGCAGAGTAAAGCCGATTACGACAATGTTATGCAGCATGTTACTAAAAGTCCTGGCAAGGGAAAAGGTGACCGTAATAAAAATGAACAGACGGTAATTACATTCCTTTCCGACGGTGAGAATGATTCTGTATTTTTTACCCATTACGGTAAGAAGCTACCTGAGTTATATAACAATCTTCCGGAGAGGGTTTCACCAGAAAAACCGTTTAAACCTATACCCGATGAATTAATGGATCGGTATTTAGCGTTGATTGACCAGCAGCAGACATATGACCCCATGAGTGATAATGGACAGACCAGAACGGTTTAATTAAGGATATCAAAATGAATAAGCAATACTGCGCCGCGCTATTAGTAACAATAGCATTTTGTAATGGCTGTGATAACAGCACCAGTGCGGAAAACCAGCAACTCACCCAGGCGCTGGTGAAACGCTCGCTGGATAATATGGTCCCGGTTGCGGGAGGTGAGTTTTTAATGGGGGACTTCGGTCCGCTGATTTGGGAAAAGCTGCCCTTCAGCTCGAACCAGGATGATAAATACCTGCATAAGGTCAGACTGAGTGACTTTATGATCGGAAAATATAAGGTCACGCATAAAGATTATAATGAGTATATAAAAATCACTCATGGCAAAAAGCTTACCTATGTATTTGGTGAGAAGTTACTGGCGGATGACGTTCCCGTCAGTGTCCCCTGGCAGATGG